>CAVQSI010000028.1:0-46724 GCA_963715825.1 Ilumatobacteraceae bacterium | reverse complement strand
ATCCGTCCATCAATCGTAAGGAGCTGACGTGCTGACAGCCGTCGTCACCGGTTCCGGGGCCACGCCTCGAGGTGTCATTCCTCGGCGACAGCCTCGTCGGTCAGGCCCTCGGCTGGCCGCCGAAAGAGGAAAAAGATCTTATAACGACCTCAACCCCGATCGCGCCCGAGATGAAGGAGCTCGTCTGGGGTTTCGGTTCGTTCATCGTGATGTTCCTCATCCTGCGCTACGTGCTGTATCCCAAGCTCAACAAGGGCATGGATGCGCGAGCCGAGGCTCTGTCTCGAACGTGAAGCTGCCGAAGCCGCCACTGCGGCGGCACGCGACGACGGCTACGAGGCGCAGGTCGCCGCTGGTCGCGTGCCGAGGCCCAGCAGCGTGTCGAGGCCGCTCGGGCGACGCTCGAGGCCGAACGCGCCGAACGTCTCGCCGCCGCCAACGCCGAGATCGCCGACCGACGCGGTGTGGTGATGGCCAAGGTCGACGCCGCACGCGCCGCCGCTCGTGGTGATGTCGAAGCGGCGGTCGTCGACGTGGTCGGTCACGCAGCCCGTCTCGCCACCGGCCGACCGGTCGACGATGCCGTGCTGGAGCCACGTCGCGCGATCGATGTCGGAGGTGGCCCATGAATCGCCTCCACGTGATCGCCGGGCTCGTCCAGGTCGAGTGGGACACCGACGACCAGGGCGTCACCTCCGCCGACCCGTTGCTGCCGCCGATCAAGGAGATCTGGATCGGTGGTGCTGCATCGCTGATCGTGTTCGTCGCGCTGTGGAAATATGCGCTGCCGCCGATGAAGCAGGCGCTGCGCGACCGCACCGCTCGTATCCAGGGCGAACTCGACGCCGCGGCCGCCGGCACCACCGAGGCCGAGCAGAACGCCACCCAGATCCGCACCGCGCTCGGCGACATCGACGGCGAGCGCCAACGGCTCTTCGCCGAAGCCGAGCAGCAGGCCGAGGCGATCCTGACCGACGGGCGCACCCGCCTCGACGCCGAGATCGCCGAACTGCACGCTCCGCCGGGGCCGACATCGCGTCGGCCGCCACTCGTGGCGGCGACGAACTGCGCGCCGAGATCGGCCGCTACGCCGCTGGGAGCATCGACACCGTGGTCGCCCGCACGCTCGACGACGCGGCGCAGCAGGAACTGATCGAGAGCTTCATCCAACGAGTCGGAGCCTCGTCTGCAGCAACAGGAGTCACATCATGAGCGACGCCCAGATCGAAGGCTACGCACGGGCGCTGTTCGAGATCGCCCGCGGCCGACGGCACCCTCGACGAGGTCGAAGACGAGCTGTTCCGCTTCGCCCGCTCGTACGAGTCGAGCGACGCCCTGCGCAACGCGATCACCGACGAGCACGTCCCGCTCGAGAAGCGCCAGGCGATCGTCGAGGACCTTCTCGACGGCAAGGCCACCCCCACCACCGTGCAGCTCGTGTCGATGGTCGTCGGCTCCGGCCGCGGTCCGGACCTCCCCGCCATCGTCGACTCGCTCGTCCAGCGGGCGTCGTCGGCCAAGCAGCTCGACGTCGCCGAAGTCCGCACCGCCGTCGCGCTCAGTGACGATCAGCAGGCCCGGCTCAAGGCGGCGTTGGAGAACGCCACCGGCAAGCAGCTGAACCTGAAAGCCGTCGTCGACCCCTCCGTTGTCGGTGGTGTCGTCGCCACCGTCGGCGACACCGTCATCGACGACTCCGTCCGCACCCGCATCGACCAGCTGAAGAGCCGGCTCTGAGCCGTTGATCAGGATCGAAAGAGAGACCCCACATGGCTGAGTTGACCATTTCCGCCGCCGACATCGCATCGGCACTCAAGTCCAACCTCGAAGGCTTCGAGCCCTCGGTCGAGGCCGCTGAACCGTCGGCCGCATCGCCGAAGTCGGCGACGGCATCGCCCGCGTGGTCGGGACTGCCCGACGCTCGCGGTGAACGAGCTGCTCGAGTTCGAGGACGGCTCCGTCGGCCTCGCGCTGAACCTCGACGAGACCTCGATCGGTGCCGTCGTCCTCGGTGACGTCGACAGCATCGAGGAAGGCCAGACCGTCAAGGCGACCGGCAACATCTTGTCGATGCCCGTCGGCGACGCCATGCTCGGCCGCGTCGTCAACGCCCTCGGACAGCCGATCGACGGCCAGGGCGACATCATCGGCTCCCAGCAGCGCCGTATGGAGATCCAGGCGCCCGGCATCATGGGCCGCAAGCCCGTGCACGAGCCGCTGCAGACCGGCATCAAGGCCATCGACGCGATGACCCCGATCGGCCGTGGCCAGCGCGAGCTGATCATCGGCGACCGCAAGACCGGCAAGACCACCGTCGCCATCGACACGATCCTCAACCAGCAGGGTCTCGGCGTGAAGTGCATCTACGTCGCCATCGGCCAGAAGAGCTCGACGGTCGCGCAGACCGTCGACACGCTCCGCCAGGCCGGCGCCATGGAGTACACCGTCGTCGTGGTCGCCTCGGCGTCCGACCCGGCACCGTTCAA
Source organism: Ilumatobacteraceae bacterium (assembly GCA_963715825.1). Classification (GTDB taxonomy): domain Bacteria; phylum Actinomycetota; class Acidimicrobiia; order Acidimicrobiales; family Ilumatobacteraceae; genus Sva-07. The sequence continues at coordinate 44,238 of CAVQSI010000028.1, read as the reverse complement.
GTACCTCGCCCCGTACGGTGGCTGCGCAATCGGCCAGCACTGGATGGACAACGGCGAGCATGCGCTGGTGGTGTACGACGACCTGTCCAAGCAGGCCGACGCCTACCGTCAGCTGTCGCTGCTGCTGCGCCGCCCGCCGGGCCGCGAGGCCTACCCGGGCGACGTGTTCTACCTCCACAGCCGTCTGCTCGAGCGTGCCGCGAAGCTCTCCGACGAGATGGGTGCGGGCTCGCTGACGGCGCTGCCGATCATCGAGACCAAGGCCGGTGACGTCTCGGCGTTCATCCCGACGAACGTGATCTCGATCACCGACGGCCAGGTCTTCTTGCAGGACAACCTGTTCAAGTCGGGCGTGCGCCCTGCGATCGACGTGGGCATCTCGGTGTCGCGAGTCGGCGGTGCCGCGCAGATCAAGTCGATGAAGTCGGTCGCCGGCACGCTCAAGCTCGACCTCGCCCAGTTCCGTGAGCTCGAAGCCTTCGCCACGTTCGGTTCCGAACTCGACGCGATCTCCAAGGCGCAGCTCGAGCGTGGCTATCGCCTCGTCGAGCTGCTCAAGCAGCCGCTCAACAGCCCGATGCCCGTCGAAGAACAGGTCACGGTCATCTACGCCGGCACCAAGGGCCACCTCGACGACGTGCCCGTCGTCGACGTCAAGCGCTTCGAGTCCGAGCTGATCGAGTACGTGCGCAGCACCCACGGCGGGCTGCTGTCGGAGATCAAGACCGGCGGCGTGCCCGACGGGCTCGACGGACGCGATCCTCGCCTTCAAGGCCAACTTCAAGCCGAGCACCGACGAGTACGCCGTCGACCCGACCAAGCTCGACGTCGACGAAGTCGGCGACGCGAAGTCCAACAAGACCCTCGCGACGGAGTGATCTAGATGGCAGGTGGTCAGGAGCGAATCCTCAAAGAACGCATTCGCAGCGTTCGGGCGACGAAGAAGATCACGCGCGCCATGGAGCTCCGTGCGGGGTCGCGCATCGTCAAGGCGCAGGCTCGTGTCGCGGCGGCCGTGCCGTACTCCGAGCTGATCACCGATGTCGTCAAGGATCTCGCCGCCGGCGGTGCGTCGTCGGACTCGCCGTTGCTGGCGGGGCGCGACGAGGTGAAGCACACCTGTTACGTCGTGATCACCGCCGATCGCGGTCTGTGCGGTGGCTACAACTCCGGCGTCCAGCGGGCCGCCGAGGGTGAGGTCAAAGCCGACATCCTCGCCGGCGAGGACTACACGATCATCCCGGTCGGCCGGAAGGCCGAGGGCTACTTCCGCTTCCGTGGCTACACCCTCGGCAAGGCCTTCAACGGCTTCTCCGATCAGCCGAGCTACGAGGACGCCCGCCAGATCGGCGAGCACGTCGTCGACCTGTTCGTCAGCGGCGAAGTCGACCGCGTCGAGCTGGTCTACACCCGGTTCATCTCCGCAGGCAGCCAGGAGGTCGTGCTGCGACCCCTCGTGCCGTTGAGCACCGAGACGGTCGCCGGCGGCGACGGCAAGTCGAGCGCCGGCAGCGACTACACGTTCGAACCCGACCCGGAGACCATTCTCGACTCGCTCCTGCCGCGCTACGTCGAGGCTCGCGTGTATGCGGCCCTGCTGAACGCAGCAGCGTCCGAGCACGCATTCCGTCAGCGGGCGATGAAGTCGGCGACCGACAACGCCGAGGAGCTGATCAAGTCGCTCAGCCGAGTGATGAACCGAGCCCGCCAGGACTCGATCACCACCGAGATCATGGAGATCGTCGGCGGCGCTGAAGCCCTCGACTCCGACAGCAAGTCGACGTCGTACGACGTCGAGAGTTTCGACCGCGCCTTCGGCGCCACCATCTGAGTACCGGCCACAGGAGCACACCTTCATGACCATGACCGAAGCCACCCCAACCGCCACCAAGGACGGCCGCGTCGTCGCGATCGCCGGCCCCGTGGTCGACGTCGAGTTCCCCCGTGGATCGCTGCCCGAGCTCAACAGCGCGGTCGAGTTCGACATCGAACTCGAAGGCGAGACCATCAAGGTGCTCGCCGAGGTCGCCCAGCAGCTCGGCAACAGCCGCGTTCGGGCGATCTGTCTCAAGCCGACCGACGGCCTCGTGCGGGGCACGCCCGTGCGCAACCTCGGCCACGGCATCCAGGTGCCCGTCGGTGACAAGGTGCTCGGCCACGTGTGGAACGTGTGGGGCGAGCCGCTCGACGAGGCCCCCGAGGGCTTCGCCGACATGGAGCGCTGGGACATCCACCGCGACGCCCCCGACTTCGACGCACTCGAGCCGTCGGCTCGCATGTTCGAGACCGGCATCAAGGTCATCGACCTGCTCACCCCGTACGTGGCCGGCGGCAAGATCGGCCTGTTCGGTGGTGCCGGCGTCGGCAAGACCGTGTTGATCACCGAGATGATCAACCGGGTCGCCTCGCAGCACGGTGGTGTGTCGGTGTTCGCCGGTGTCGGCGAGCGCACCCGTGAGGGCACCGACCTCCGTCTGGAGATGATGGAGTCGGGCGTGTTCGAGAAGGCCGCGCTCGTCTTCGGCCAGATGGACGAGCCGCCAGGCGTGCGCCTCCGTGTCGCCCTGTCGGCGCTGACGATGGCGGAGTACTTCCGCGACGTGCAGAACCAGGACGTGCTGCTGTTCGTCGACAACATCTTCCGCTTCGTGCAGGCAGGTTCCGAGGTGTCGACCCTGCTGGGCCGCATGCCCGCCGCCGTGGGCTACCAGCCGACGCTCGCCGACGAGATGGGCCAGCTCCAGGAGCGGATCACCTCCACCCGCGGCCGCTCGATCACGTCGCTGCAGGCCGTCTACGTGCCTGCTGACGACTACACCGACCCGGCGCCGTTCACCACCTTCACGCACCTCGACGCCACCACCGAGCTCTCTCGCCAGGTGGCGGCACTCGGCATCTACCCGGCGGTCGACCCGCTGGCGTCGACCTCGACGATCCTGTCGCCCGAAGTGGTCGGCGAGCACCACTACAACGTGGCCCGCCGTGTGCAGGAGACCCTCCAGCGCTACAAGGAGCTGCAGGACATCATCGCCATCCTCGGCCTCGACGAGCTGTCCGAAGAGGACCGCCTCATCGTCAACCGGGCCCGCAAGGTCGAGCGCTTCCTGTCGCAGCCGTTCTACGTCGCCGAGGTGTTCACCGGCCTCACCGGCGAGTACGTGCCGGTCGCCGAGACGGTCGAGTCGTTCGAGTCGATCATCGACGGCGCACTCGACGAAGTGCCCGAGCAGGCGTTCTTGAACGTCGGCGGTGTCGAGCAGGTGCTCGCCAAGGCCAAGAAGCTCCAGGAGTCCTGATCATGGCGGACGCACTGCGCGTCGAGATCGTGTCACCGGAGCAGGTCCTCTACTCCGGCGAGGCCACGATGGTGATCACCCGCACGCTCGAGGGCGGCGAGGTGGCGTTCCAGAACGGCCATCAAGCGTTCCTCGGCGCGTTGATCGAGAACCACACGCGCATCTTCCAGACCGACGGCACCGTGCAGGACATCGCCGTGCACCGTGGCTTCGTCGAAGTCCACGGCAATCCCACCGTCGTGTCGATCCTGTCGGACACCGCCGAGTTGGCGCAGGACATCGACGTCGAGCGCGCCAAGGCCGCGATGGAGCGCCATCAGCTCGTGCTCAAGCAGGAGCACGACGAGGGCGTCCTCACCGAAGCAATGGCGGGCCGGTCCAGGGCGCAGGCGCGCCTCGCTGCGGCCAACGTCTCGTTCACCTCCTGAGCGTCACGCCTGGGGTCGGACCCAGAGGTACGACCCGGTAGGTTCGGCGCATGTCGACCTACCCCTTCACGTCTGCTCTCGTCACCGGAGCGTCCTCGGGCATCGGCGCCGAGTTCGCCCGCCTGCTCGGCGAGGCCGGGGTGCCCACCGTGCTCGTTGCCCGGCGCGGCGACCGGCTCCGAGAGATCGCCGACCGGTATGACGGCTTCGAGGTGCTCGAAGCCGACCTGGGAACCGTCGAGGGCCAGGCGCTGACCGCCGAGCGCATCGCGTCCGACGACGAACCGATCGACCTCGTGGTCAACAACGCCGGCTTCGGCACCAGCGGCGTCTTCCACGAACTCGACGTCGACCGTCTCGGCGACGAGGTGGAACTGAACGTCAAGGCCCTCACCGTCCTGAGCCACGCCGCACTCGCCACGATGGTCCCGAGGGGCGCGGGTACCTGATGAACGTGTCGAGCGTCGCCAGCTTCCAGGCGTCGCCCGGCCTCGGGGTGTACGCCGCGACCAAGGCCTACGTGACGAGCCTGACCGAGGCGCTGCACGCCGAGGTGAAGGACGCCGGCGTCCACGTCACCGCACTCTGCCCCGGGCTCACGAAGACCGAGTTCCAGGACCACAGCAACACCACCGGTCTCGCTTCGAAGGTCCCTGATCTCGCGTGGACGACGGTCGAGCAGGTTGCGTCCACTGGCCTGCGCGACGTCGCGTCGAACAAGACGATCTCGGTGCCGGGCGCGCTCTACAAGGTGGCGGTGACCAGTAGCGACATCCTGCCCCGGTCGATCACCCGCTGGGTCAGCGGCACGATCACCCGCTGACGTCCACGACGTGCCGGGCACGTCGCGGACGTCAGTAGTCGATCGCGGCGAACTCGCGCAGCTTCGAGACCCGGTGGCGAGCGTCGATCAGGCGGACGGTGCCGCTGCGTGAGCGCATCACCAAGCTCTGCGTGCGGATGCCGCTCGAATCGATGCGGACACCGCGCAACAGCGCGCCGTCGGTGAGGCCGGTCGCTGCGAAGAAACAGTTGTCGCTCTGGATCAGGTCGTCCTGGCCGAGCACCCGGTCGAGGTCGAAGCCTGCTTCGAGCATCGCCGTGCGCTCCTCGTCGCTCTGCGGCGCGAAGCGGGCCTGGATCTCGCCGCCCATCGCCTTCATCGCCGCCGCGGAGATGACACCCTCCGGCGTGCCGCCGATGCCGATGAGGACGTCGGCGCCGGCGTCTGGCCAGCATGTGGCCACCGACCCGTACACGTCGCCGTCGGTGATCAACCGGATCCGGCATCCACTCGCACGAACCTCGGCGATGAGGTCGGCATGACGGGGACGGTCGAGGATCACGACGGTGAGGTCGCGGACCTCTTCGCCCTTGGCCTTGGCGACCCACCGGAGGTTCTGGGTCGCCGTGGCGGTGATGTCGATCGCTCCGACCGCGTCGGGACCGACGGCGATCTTCTCCATGTAGTACGACGGGCCGGGGTCGAGCATCGAGCCGCGGTCGGAGACGGCGATGACGGCCAGGGCGTTGGTCTTGCCCTGCGCGGTGAGCGTGGTGCCGTCGATCGGGTCGACGGCCACGTCGACGTCGGGGGCGCTGCCGTCGCCGACGTGCTCGCCGTTGTACAACATCGGGGCGTCGTCCTTCTCGCCCTCGCCGATCACGACCACGCCGTCCATCGACACCGTCGACAGCGACAACCGCATTGCTTCGACCGCAGCGTTGTCGGCGGAGTTCTTGTCGCCCCGACCGACCCAGCGTGCTGCGGCCAGGCAGGCGGATTCGGTGGCCCGGACCAGTTCCATGGCGAGGTTGCGGTCCGGCTGTTGGCGTGACGACGTTGTCATGACCTCACGGTACTTCGTGGGGTGCCAGGGAGTCACATGTCGCCCGGTGACCGCCGTGGACCGGTGGACGGCAGAGAACCTGGAGCACGACTTCGAGGGGGTGCCGGACGCCGGTAGCGTTTCCCCGTGGCATTCGTCAACAAGCAGTCCGGAGACGAAGCGCAGCAGGACCGCGCTGCATCCGGGCAACCGATCGATTTCGACCCCAGCGACCCCGAGGTCGTCAAGGTCCACTACGACGTGTCGGCCTGGAACTTCGACCAACGCGCCGAGCTCTCCGAGGCACTGGCCGAGGCCGAACTTCCCCATTCCTGGGACGGCGACGAGGTCGTGGTCCCCGAGGTGGTCGAGGCCGACGTCGATGCGCTGTTCGACGAACTCGACAAGCTCCTCGGGCCGTTCCCGATCGCGCTCGAACTCGATGCCGAATCGACCGAGTTCGGTCTCGACGAATGGTCCGACGCCGACCGGTCGGTGTTGACCGACGCCCTGATTGCGTCGGAGGTTCCGCACCGCTGGGACGGCACCACCGTGGTGGTCGCCGCCGACGCCGAGCACGCCGTCGACGACCTCCTCGACGCGATCGAAGCCGGCGAGTTGCTCGGCGACGGTGGCGACGAGGCCGTTGCTGCGCCGGAGGGAGCGTTGAGCACCATGTTCCTCTCGGCCGACCGCCTGGCGAAAGATCCGATGGATGCCGGCGCCCGCCGGAATCTGCTCGACCTCGCCCCGCTCGTCGACGCCAAGTCGCCGCCGTACGGGATGGCGCAGCGGCCGTGGGCCGGCGCCGTGCGCGGCGTCGATGCCATCGTCGAGTTGATCGAACACGACGCGAACACCGGCTCGCCTGGTGACACCGCGGAGTCCGACCTCATCGGCGCAGCGCAGGAACTCCGCTCGCTGCTGCGGCCCTACGTCTGAACGCCGTGCTGCTCGCCGAGATCGAGATCTGGCATTCCCGGCCGGCGCAGCCGACGCGTCGGCTCGCGCTCGGTCATCTCGTCCTCCCGGTCGATCCCGCACCGGGCTTCGGCGGACTCCTGCTGGGCGCCATCGTGGCCGAGTACCTGTACGGCGTCGACGACGACCTCGTCACCGACGTCCACCGGCTCCTCACCTCGATCGAGCGCAACGACCGGATCGTGCAGCCCCGGCTGCGGCACCGCTTCCAGGTCGACCGCCACGGGCTGGCCAAGAGCCACCACCGCATGCTCGGCAACGGCGACGACATCTCGTTCGACTTCCGTTCCGTCGGCACCGACCTGTCGCAGGTGCTGGGCGCGATCTACGCGGTCGAGCGGTTCGCGCCCGAGCACCGGCGTCAGATCGTGCCGGTGCTGCAGAAGGCGGCGAGGTGGCGGGGCCCGATCGGCCCGGCGATGATCTCCTACCTGGCCGGCTCGCGCACGCTGGAACTCGAAGCGCTCGCCGATCCGAGGGCGTGGGCGCTGGGGGTGTTGGGCTTCGAGGTCGGCGGCAAGACGCCGTCCAAACGCGACGTGATGACGAAGTTCCGCGAGCGGATGCGCGACGTCCACCCGGACCACGGCGGCGACAGCGTCGACGCGGCAAAGGCGATGAGCGACCTCGCCGAGGCGCGCCGGGTCCTCAGCGCTGCACCGGAGTGATCACCGCGATGGGGACGGTGCGTTGATGGCCAAGCCCACCGTGATGCTGTATCCGGGTGCAGGATCGGATCGTTCGCAGTCGAGTCTCGTCGCGATCGAGGATGCCCTCGGTGTGGCTGCGATGGTCGAGCGGCTCGATTTCCCGTACCGCACGCAGGGCCGACGAGCACCCGACCGGGCGCCCAAGCTGCTCGCAGCGATTCGTGATGACCTGCGACTGGTTCGGCGTCGGCGTGGCCCGGTGGTGATGGGCGGGCGCTCGATGGGTGGCCGGATGACGTCGATGATCGCCGCCGACGTCGATGGCGTCGGGCCCGTGCCGCGCCTCGCCGGGCTCGTGCTCGATCTGCTACCCGTTGCATCCACCCGGAAAGCCCGAGAACCTGCGTGTCGAGCACCTTCCCGACATCCGCGTGCCGTGCCTGTTCATCTCCGGCACCCGAGATCCCTTCGGCTCGCCCGACGAACTGGCGACGTGGACGGCGACGATTCCCGCCCCGGTCGAGCACATCTGGATCGAGGGCGGCCGCCACGACCTCAAGGGCGCCGACGACACGATCGCAGCCGCCGTCGAGGACTTCGTCGGTCGACGCTGCTGAGCGACCTCATGAGCCTCAGGGGCCTCATGGGCTTCACGGGCTTCTGGGGTTTCGTTGGTCCTCGGCGTCGAGGTGGTGCAGGTCGATCGGGGTGTCTTCGGGGTTGAGCGCCTCCAGTTCGAGGTGCGCGGTCTCGGGATAGGCGACCACCACGATCACGGCGACTGCGACCTGGCACAGCCCGAGCATGCCCATCACCTGCCCGTACGACCAGCCGGCGTCGAGCAGCCAGCCGGTTGCGAGCAGCCCGCCGATTCCGCCGACGAGCGCTGCGGCGGTGATCAACCCGGCGGCGCGGCTGCGGTTGCCGGTGGGGAACAGCTCGCTGCGGTAGACCGCAAGTGCCGGGTAGGCGGCGCTCGACAGGATGCCGCCGAGCAGCGAGAACATCCACAGCGGGGGACCGCTCACGGTGAACGCGGCGACGATCGCGGCGGTGCCGAGCGGCAGGGTGAACGCGATCAGTCGGCGACGACCGCTGGTGTCGGCGATCCGCCCACCGAGGATGAGGCCCAGACTCGCCGGGGTGCCCACGGCGATCGAGAAGATGCCGATCATGCCGCCCGAGAAGTCGCGGATGTCGGCGAGGTACCGGTTCTGGAAGAAGCTGGCGGGCGCGATGAAGATGTTGCCGATGAACGCGACCGTGGCGATCAGGGCCAACCGGCGGAGGTTGAAGCGTGGAGCCCGGCTGGTCCGCTCGATGTGAGCGACGGTGAATCGGCGGGTCTCGGGCAGGCGCCGGGTGAGGTCGAGCGCAACGATGCACCACACCGCGGCCACGAGGTACACGTAGCGCCAACCGTTCACGCCGATGTCGGCGAATCGCAGCGACATCACGGCGACACCGGCGCCGAACCCGGCCGCCATCGCCAGGATGCTGACCGCATAGGCGCGGCTGTTGCGTGGCATCTCCTCCGACGCGACCACGCCCACGAGGAACGCGAGGGCGATGCCCATCGGGCGCGCCAGGGTCTGGGTGGCAACGAGCACCACGAAGTTGGGAGCCAGCGCCCCCAGGAGCGACAGCAGCGGTCCGAGCCAGGCAACGGCGACGATGACACGCCGCCGCCCGATGCGGTCGGCGATGATGGCCGCCGGAAGCGCGATGAGAATGCCGGCACGCACCACGGCGCCGGCGATGCCGATGCCGGTGTCGCTGATCCCGAACTCGTCGGCGGCGAAGTTGACCGTCTGGGTGAACAACGTGTTGACGAACGCCGCGCTCATCGATGCGGCGGCGAGCAACCCGACGACGAGGAGCTGCGTCTGGTCGAGCCGGTCGGGTGGCGCCCACCATGCTCGGTGTGAGCCGTTGCGGGCGAGCACCCTTCTGACCGGCCAGCGAAACAGCCAGCCGAACCATGGGATCGTCACCGCGTAGCGGGTCGTCTCGACGAGCTGTCGTCCGTCGGGGTCGGCGGTCACCGTCCGCTCGTAGGACGTGAAGGGCCCGTCGGCTTGACAGAAGCGCTGCGGGTCGCCCGGAGCCGTCGTGGCGGTGGTCGTGGTGCTCGTCGTGGTGGTGGTCGTGGTGGTGTCGCGGGCCTCGAGGACGAGGTCGTCGCGAGGTTCCAGCAGTCGTGCTCGCTGCTCAGGGGTGTCGGGCCAGCGACGGATCAGCATGCGCCCGCCTGACTCCACGAGCCGAGCATACTGGTGGGCCATGATCGAGAACCTCGAGCCGAACCTCGACGCGCCCGTGATCGCCGTGCGGGGCAACGGGCCGCTGTCGGGCACCGTCGTCGTGCCGGGGGCGAAGAACTCCGTGCTCAAGCTGATGGCCGCCACGCTGCTGTGCGACGGCACGTTCGAGATCACCAACGTGCCGGCGATCGCCGACGTCGCGATCATGAGCGACCTGCTGGTCGCGATCGGCGTGGCGATCGAGCGGCCCACACCGGACCGACTGCTGATGACCGACACCGGCGATCTCACCCCGGTGGCGCCCTACGAGCTGGTCGAGCGGATCCGGGCGTCGATCAACGTGCTCGGGCCGCTCCTCACGCGGTGTGGGCACGTGCGGCTGTCGATGCCGGGTGGCGACGACTTCGGGTCTCGCCCGATCGACATGCATGTCGCCGGGCTCGAGGCGATGGGTGCCACCTTCAAGTTCAGCCACGGCTACCTCGAGGCCTCCGCCGACCAGCTCCACGGCGCCGACATCGCGTTCGACTTTCCGAGCGTCGGCGCCACCGAGAACCTGTTGACCGCTGCCGTGCTCGCTGACGGACGAACCACGATCGAGAACGCCGCACGGGAACCGGAGATCACCGATCTGTGCGAGTTCCTGATCGCCATGGGGGCGCGCGTCTCCGGCGTCGGCACATCGACCCTGGTGATCGATGGCGTCGAACGGTCGGCCTTGCGGCCGGTGTCGCACCACACCGTGCCCGACCGGATCCAGGCAGCCACGTATCTCGCCGCGGTCGCCGTGGCGGGGGGCGAGCTCGACGTGGTCGGCGCCCGCGCCGACCACATGACCATGCTGCTCGACCGGTTCGCCGACATGGGCCTCGACGTGTCGACGGTCTCGGATCGCGATGGCGAGCGACTCCGCGTCGTCGCTCCCGAGCGGCTCCGATCGATCGACGTCGCCACGCTGCCGTATCCGGGGATCGCCACCGACTACAAGCCGTTGATCATCACGATGTTGGCGGTCGCCGACGGCGTCGGCATCGTCACCGAGAACCTGTATCCCGGCCGGTTCCGCTACGTCGAGGAACTCCAGCGGCTCGGCGCCGACGTGCGTACCAGCGGCCACCACGCGGTCGTGCGGGGGGTGCCGAGGCTGTCGGGCGCGCCAGTTCGGGCCCACGACATCCGAGCGGGCGCAGCGATGGTCGTGGCCGGACTGGCGGCCGAAGGCGAGACGGAGATCTCCGGCATCCACCACATCGACCGCGGCTACGACGACCTCGTCGGTCGACTGGCCGCCGTCGGCGCCCACATCGAACGCCGCTGACATTCCACCACCACGTTTGCGTCGAGGTTGTGGTGGGGCGGGTCGCCGAAACCGCAACGCAAACGTGGTGTTGGTGTCAGTCGGCGGAGTCGGGAGGGGTGCCGCCGGGGCCGTGGAGCGACGCGGCATGGTCGACGCGGCGCTTGGCGAGCCACAGCAGGCCCATGATGATGACGATGGGGCCGGCGATCAGCAAGATCTCGTCCCAGCCGCCCTGGTGGGCGACCAGCACGGGACTCGTCGCTGACAGCGCGTTCACACCTGGGAATCGTACGGGCTGTGCTGATTGAATGGGCGTCGCCATGCGCGAACAGGTCGAAGCCACCATCCAGATCATCCGTCCGGCGCTCCAAGCCGATGGTGGCGACATCGTGCTCCGCGACGTCGACGAGGTCACCGGCTTGGTGTCGGTCGAGCTGGTCGGCGCCTGCGTCGGCTGTCCGTCGTCGAACCAGACGCTCAAGGCCGGTGTCGAACGGATCATGCGGGATCGGGTCGACGGTGTCACCGCCGTGGTGAACGTCGCCGAAGCCGCAGCCTGAGGTCGAACCCGTGAGCCGCCGCCAACTCCCCGCCCCCGACCTGTTCCAGGCAGCCCTCGACGGCGACCGCAGTTCGCTCGCTCGCCTGCTGTCGCTGATCGAACGAGGCGACGACGACGCCCGTACGGTCGGTCGTCTGGCCTACTCGCGCAGCGGTTCGGGCTACACCGTTGGCCTCACCGGCGCGCCGGGCGCAGGCAAGAGCACGCTGACGAGTTCGCTCATCGGTCATCTGCGTGCCCAGGACCTCGAGATCGCCGTGCTGGCGATCGATCCGTCGTCGCCGTTCACCGGCGGAGCGATCCTCGGCGACCGCGTACGGATGCAGGATCACGCCACCGACCCGGGTGTCTTCATTCGGTCGATGGCCACTCGTGGCCACCTCGGCGGGTTGTCGCTCGCCACGCCCGAGGCCGTCCGTCTCCTCGATGCGATCGGTCGGAAATGGATTCTCGTCGAGACCGTCGGCGTCGGTCAGGTCGAAGTCGAAGTGGCCGGCAAGGCCGACACGACCGTGGTGGTCGTCAACCCGGGTTGGGGCGACAGTGTCCAGGCCAACAAGGCCGGCCTGATGGAGATCGCCGACGTTTTCGTGATCAACAAGGCCGACCGCAAGGGCGTCGAGGAGACCAGCCGCGACCTCATGCAGATGCTCGACCTCTCGGACCTGCCGCACGATTCGTGGCGCCCGCCGATCGTTCCCACGGTCGGGTCGACCGGCGAGGGCGTGCCGGCACTGTGGGATGCCGTGCTGGCGCACCGCGAGTACGCCGAGCAGTCGGGCGATCTTCGCGAGCGCCGCGAATTCCGCCTCGGCGAAGAGCTGCGCGAGATCGTTGCGCAACGCCTCGGGCGCCGCGCACGCCAGATCTGTTCGGGCGAGCGCTGGGACGAACTCACCGCCGAGGTCGCCGAACGCGTCACCGACCCGTGGACCGCGGCCGACGAGATGCTCGCCGCCGTCGACGCCTGAGTCGGTCAGACCCCGATCACAGCGACAGCATCGCCACGGCGAGCGCGATGAACAGCAGCGGGCTCGCGTACGAGGTCTGACGGCGCAGGTGGAGGAGCTTGGACTTCACGTCTGGTCATCGGCGCGATCGCGACCGACTGGAGTCCAGCCTTCGTCAAGCCGGTCAGTGGCCGGTGAAGGTGGCCTTGCCGGGACCGTGTTCGAGGAAGCTGGCCACTCCGGTTCGTGCATCGTCGGTGGCGAAGACCTCGACGAAGCCGGCTCGCTCGAGTCCGAGACCGTCGGCGAGTGACCCGTCGAGCCCCTCGTCGATCACGCGCTTGCAGACCGCCTGCGCCGACAGCGGCCCGGCGGCCACCTCGGCGGCGAGTGCCATCGCCCGCTCGCTGAGAGCCTCCGGGGCGACGACCTCGTCGGCGAGACCGATGCGCAACGCCTCGTCGGAGCGCACCTGGCGGCCGGTGAGGCACATCTCCTTGGCGCGGCTTGCACCGACGAGACGGGGCAGACGCTGCGTGCCGCCGCCACCCGGAATGATGCCGAGCAGGATCTCGGGTTGCCCGAACACCGCCTTGTCGGATGCGATCCGATAGTCGCACGCGAGAGCGAGTTCGCAGCCGCCGCCGAGCGCGTAGCCGCTGACCGCGGCGATCACGAAGCGCGGAATTGCCGCCACTGCGTCGAGCGCCTCGTGGAACGCGGCACCGATCGTGGCCGCCTCGTCCGGCCCGCCGAACTGCGAGATGTCGGCGCCCGCTGCGAAGAGCCGATCGCCGCCGGTGATCACCACGGCGCCGGGCGGATCCTCGGTCAGTTCCCGGGCCGCCGCCTGGATCTCGCCGAGCAGTTCGGTGGACAGCGCATTGACCTTGCCGTTGGCGAGCGTGATGAGCGCGACCCCGTCGGGGCGTCGTTCGAGCGTGAGCAGATCGGGCATGCCACGAGTCTTGCCGATCGGCTGCGGCGCGCCCCACCCGTTCAGACGGGCAGGTCGACCGGGTCGTCGAGATGAAGCGGGCGCTTGAGTGACCACGCCGATCGCGACAGCCAGATGCCGGTCGCGACGAACGCCATCATGATCGCGGCGCACACGAGATAGGCGGTGCTGCGCCCGAAGTTCTCGTACAGCGCGGCGGTCAGCACGGCCATGATTCCGGCCGACAGTGCCTGAGCCGCTCCGAGGACGCCCTGCGCGCCGGCCTGGCGGTCCTCGGGAATGACCATGCCGACTGCGACACCGCTACTCGACACCGTGATGCCGTCGGCGACCGCGTGGACCATCGCCACTGCGAAGATCCAGGTGCCGGTCGGCAGGAGGCCGTAGAGCGACATGAACAACGCGCCCAGCGACAATCCGATCGCGGCGATCCGGAACGGCCCGTGGACCTGGGCGAGGCGGCCACCAGGCGGTCCGAGCACGACCAGCGGGAGCGCGAACAAGGTGATGCCGAGGTTTGCGATCCATTCGTTGGTGCCGAGATCCTTGTGGACGACCGCCCACAGCGCGTCGAACGATCCGATCATCACGAAGACCGCCGCACCGAAGACGACCGCGCCGGCGAATGGCCGGATCGCGAGGAGGTCGACGGCCAGTCGTCGCTTGGGTGGCACGGTGCTCTCGGCGACCTGGACCCGGGCGACGAACGGCAGGAGGATCGCCGTCGCCGCGGCGACGACGACGAACGGTGCCGGGATGCCGAAGGGGCCCACCAGCAGCGCCGACACGGCCGGGCCGAGCGCGAAGCCGAACACGTCAGCGGCCAGGAGCCGGCCGAGGTTCTGTCCGAGATGGTTCGGGTCGGCGAGGATGACGATCCGGCGAGCCGCGGGGACGGCTGCGCCGATGCCGATACCGGAGATGAACCGCCCGATCAGGATCGGCGTCAGCGTGGTGCTGAACCCCATCAGCAGGAGCCCGACGACGTTGATGCCGACGCCGAACAGCACGACGTGACGGGCATGGCCGCGGTCGGCCAGCGGAGCGATCAGCACCTGCGACAGGAACGCGGCGACGAAGCCGATCCCGATCACGACGCCGATCGCGGTTTCGCTGATGCCGTAGTCGTCCCGATAGTCGTCGACGATCGTGAACAACACGCCGTATCCGGCCGCGAGGCTCGCCATCAACCCACCGAAGGCGAAGAACAACGTGCGCGGTGACGGTGGTTCGCGTCGGGTGGCCGGCGCCACGTCGGGTGGTGACGTCGTCATCGCCCGCAGGCTACCGATCACGTCCCCGGTGTCACGGGCCCGATTCCCGCCCGAGCGATGAGCGAAGCGGGCGCCGGCGGGTCCGTTGGCTCATCGCGGGCGCGGCCGGACCCGCCGGAGGGTCAGCCGATGGTGACGAGGCCGGTGTCGAACGGACCGTGCAGTGAGGGGTGCGTGGGCATCGCTCGGGCGGCGAGTCCCCACCGACCGGCTCGGTCCGGGCTGAACGACGTGCGGAAGCGGCCGTCGTCGTCGGCGGTCATCGCCACGACCGTCAGCAGGGCCTCGTCGAACGAACCGTCGGCGAGCAGCTGACCGTGGAGCAACTGCACGGCGACCTCGGACCGGTCGAGCGAACCCGTCTCGAGCTCGACCACCACGTCGCAGCGTTCGCCGGCGGCGATGCCGTCGAGGTCGGAGCCGTCGTCGAGTACCCGCACGCTGACACCGGGCCAGGCGCCACCGACGTGCTGCTTCCAGGCCGCGAGGTCCTTGGCGTTCGCGGCGCCGTCGGCGGTCATCGTGCTGGTGGCGACCGCTGCGGGCTCGTAGTACTGGGTGACGTAGTCGCGCACCATGCGCCCGGCGATCACGTTCCATCCGAGCGTGGCCCAGTTGGCCTTGATCCGTTCGATCCAACCATGCGGGAGCCCGTCGTCGTTGCGGCCGTAGAACAGCGGCACGATCTCGTTCTCGATCGCCTCGAAGGCGGCGTCGGCCTCGCGACGGTCGCGACGGTCGAGGTCGAGTTCGTCGTCGAAGGTGGCGATGTCGAAGCCGTTGACGCCATCGGACATCTCGTCCCACCAGCCGTCGCGGATCGAGCAGTTCAATCCGCCGTTGAGGGCCGCTTTCATCCCCGAGGTACCGCACGCCTCCATTGGCCGGCGGGGCGTGTTCAGCCACACATCGCACCCGTGGTACATCGTGCGGGCGATGCCGATGTCGTAGTCGGGGACGAACACGAAGCGGTGGCCCACCTCGGCGTCGCGAGTGAGGCGGTCGATCTCGCGGATCAGGGCCTTGCCCGGCTCGTCGGCCGGGTGGGCCTTGCCCGCGAACACGAACTGCACGGGTCGATCGGCGTCGAGCAGCAGTGCCTTGAGCCGGTCGAGCTGGCTGAGCAGCAGCGTCGAGCGCTTGTAGGTGGCGAAGCGCCGGGCGAACCCGATGGTGAGCACGCCGGGGTCGAGCAGCGAACCGCCGAGGCGGTCGCGGACCATGTCGATCAGCTCTCGTCGGCCTTCGTTGCGCACGTCCCAGATCTCGCGGTGGTCGAGGTGACGCACCCGCTCCCAGTCGCTCTCGTCGGCCAGGTGCCACCCGTCGCCGATCATCTGCGACAGCAGCTCGTCGACGCGGTCGCTCACCCAGGTGCGTGCATGCACGCCGTTGGTGACATGGCCGATCGGGACCTCGCGCGTCGGCAGGCTCGGCCAGAGATCGCCGAACATCTCGCGTGACACCTCGCCGTGCAGCCGCGCCACGCCGTTGGACTGGGCCGCGAGACGCAGACCCATGATGGCCATGTTGAACTTCTTCGTCTCGGTGTCGCTCTGCCCGACGGCGATCAGGCGGTCGATCGTGACATCGCAGTCGGCGGCGAACGTGGTGAAGTACTTCTCGAACAGCCCGCGCGGGAACCGATCGATCCCCGCGGGCACGGGCGTGTGCGTCGTGAACAGGCTGCCGGCGCGTACCGCCTCGATCGCCTCGTCGAAGCTCAGGCCCCGATCGATCCATTCGCGAATCCGTTCGAGGCCGAGGAAGCCGGCGTGGCCCTCGTTCGTGTGGAACACCTGCGGGTGGATGTCGAGCGCCCGAAGTGCCCGCACGCCGCCAATGCCCAAGATGATCTCCTGGCGCAGCCGGTGCTCCTCGTCGCCGCCGTACAGCCGGTCGGTGATGGCGATCGCCGAGGGCGGGTTCGACGGCACGTTGGTGTCGAGGAGGTACAGGCGAACTCGACCCACGTCGGCGCGCCAGACCCGGACGGTGACGGCGACGTCGGCGAGGTCGACGACGATCTCCACCCCGGTGGGGTGCAGCCCCATCGAGTCGGGGTCGAGGCGTTCGTTGCGTTCCTGCTGCCAGCCTTCGCTGTCGAGCAGCTGATGGAAGTATCCCTCGGTGTACAGCAGGCCGACGCCGACGAGCGGGATGCCGAGATCGGAGGACGCCTTGAGGTGGTCGCCGGCGAGCACCCCGAGGCCGCCGGAGTACTGCGGCAGCGCCTCGGTGATGCCGAATTCGGGCGAGAAGTAGGCGACCGACTCGAGCGCGGTGTCGCCGTCGTCGGCCCGACGGCTGAACCAGCTCGACCCACCGAGCGCATCGTCGAGGCGTTGACGGGCGCCGTTGAGCTGCTCGATGAAGTGCTCGTCGGCTGCCAATGCGTCCCAGCAGGCCGGCGTGGTGCGTCGCACCAGATCGACGGGGTGTTGGCCCGTCTCGCGCCACGATCGGCCGTTGCGGGTGCCATCGAGGCGATCGAAGAGGTGGGCCAGTTCGCGGTCCCAGGCCCAGTGGAGGTTGGCAGCCAGCGGCTCGATCGCCCGAAGCGACTCGGGGACGTTGCTGACGACGGTGAAGTGACGAACGGGGCGCATCGCCCGGTGACGATAGCGAGTCGGCGACGGGCCTTGACCGGGAAACGACGAACGTTCATCGGCCCGTCACGGACCGCACTGACGGCGACGCCGGCGACATGCCGGGCGACAGGCGGCTCAGGTCGTCAGGCGGCGGCCGGTGGCGACCACGTCACCGTAGAGATCCGACGTGGTGCGGGCGATCGCCGTCCAGGCGTACTTGTGCTCGACGAGGTCTCGTGCGTTGGCGACGAGAATCGTCGCCAGGTCGTGGTTGGTCAGGACGTGTGCGATCGCGTCGGCGAGATCGTCCGGATTTCCCGGCTCGAACGTGATGCCGGCATTCGTGCCGGTGACCAACTCCGCGAGTCCGCCGGTTCTCGCCACGATCAGTGGGGCGCCGGCGGCCAGGGCCTCGAGCGCGACGATCCCGAACGGTTCGTAGAGCGACGGGATCACCACGCACCCCGCCCGGTGCACCAGGTGGCGCAGGTCGGTGTCGTTGAGGAACCCGGGCAGCTCGACGATGTCGCTGACGCCTTCGACGTCGACCTGGGTCTGGAGTTCGGGCAGATAGCTCCCGCGCCCGGCGATCACGCTCTCGACGTCGGGGACGCGACCGCGCAGCAGGTGCATCGCTCGGGCGAGGACCTGGAAGCCCTTCTCGTACTGGACGCGCCCCCACGACACCACGAGGGGCTGTCGCGGCCCGGTCGGGACGGTGGGCACGTGCGCCGGGCGCCACAGCTCCGGGTCGATGCCGTTGGGGATGTGGGCGACGTGGTCCTCGGCGAGTTCGAACCCGGTGATCAGCTGTTCGACGATGAACCGCGTCGGCGAGATCATGCGGTCGGCCTGGAACGCGAGCCACCACTCGATCGAGTTGATGTCGGTCGGGTGCCCGAGCGGAAGTTGCCCGCCGTGGCGGACGCGTTCGGTGCCGTGCATCGTGAGCACGAACGGCACGTCGTAGCGGTGTGCGAGCGAGTCGGCCGCCCAGCCCAGCTGCCAGTCGTGACCGTGCACGATGTCGGGTCGCCAGCCGTCGAGATCGCCGACGAAGCGGCTGCCGAGCTTGGTGATCGCATGATTCGCCGACGCGATGCGGGTCACCTCCTCCGACGGTGGGAGCCACGGGAGGTCGACGAGCGCGCGCAGCACACGGACCTGGTCGGGTGGTCGCGCCTCGAGTTCGGCGGGACGATCCGCGACGGTGAGCACGACGACGTCGTGGCCGGCCTGCGCCAGCGCCGTGCCGAGCCCGGCGACGTGTGCGGCGATCCCCCCGGTGGAACGTGGCGGGAACTCCCACGACAACATCAGCACGCGCACGGACGCGAACTGTAGACGCCCACGGTCGATGCGGGCCGTGAACCGTGTCCCGACCGTGTCTCGCACCGTGTCTCAACGACGCGGTGAGCCGTGTCCCACCAGCGCAGCGACGGTCGGTCGCGCCATGGACGACGGTGGCCGTACCCTGGGATCGATGGCCAACCTCGCCCGCCCGATCGGTGAGCTCGATCTGCACCTGTTCGGGGAGGGCACCCATCGTCGTCTGTGGGAACTGCTGGGTCCGCAGCCGCTCCACGTCGACACCGACGGGTCCGTGTCCGGTGTCCGATTCGCGGTGTGGGCGCCGAATGCACGCGAGGTGGCGGTGGTCGGCGACTGGAGCGACTGGGCGCCGGTGGCACTGCACCGTGTCGAGTCCGACGGCCCGACCGGGATCTGGGCGGTGGCGGTGCCCGGCGCCGCCAGCGGGCATCGCTACAAGTTCGAGATCACCGACGCCGCCGGTGTGGTGCGTCGCAAGGCCGACCCGATGGCACGCCAGACCGAGCGCCCACCCAGCGACGCCAGCATCGTCCCCCGTGCGATCGATCCCGAGTGGGGCGACGACGACTGGATGGCCACCCGGGGGTCCGTCCTCGCAGCAACCGCACCACTGCGGGTGTACGAAGTGCATCTGGGCTCCTGGCGCAACGGGGTCGACACGTGGGACCTCCTCGCCCGCGAACTCGCCGACCACGTCGCAGCGCTCGGCTTCACCCACGTCGAACTGATGCCGATCGCCGAGCACCCGTTCGGTGGATCGTGGGGCTATCAGGTCTCCGGCTACTTCTCGCCGACGGCGCGTTTCGGCGAACCCGACGGGCTGCGGCGACTCGTCGACGTGTTCCACCAGCGAGGGATCGGCGTGATCGTCGACTGGGTTCCGGCGCACTTCCCACGCGACGACTGGAGCCTCGGCCGCTTCGACGGCACCGCACTGTACGAGCACCCCGACCCGCGGCGCGGTGAACATCCCGACTGGGGCACGTTCGTGTTCGACTACGGGCGCAACCAGGTGCGCAACTTCCTCGTCGCCAACGCGCTGTACTGGCTCGACGAGTTCCATGTCGACGGGCTGCGCGTCGACGCGGTCGCATCGATGCTCTACCTCGACTACTCGCGTGGGCCGGGCCAGTGGGCCCCGAACGTCGATGGTGGTCGCGAACACCACGAGGCGCTCTCGTTCGTGCGGGAGCTGAACTCGGTGGTCGGTGAGGAGTTCCCCGACGCCCTGATGATCGCCGAGGAGTCGACGGCGTGGCCCGCCGTGACCGGACCGGTCGATCAGGGCGGTCTGGGGTTCAGTCACAAGTGGAACCTCGGGTGGATGCACGACACGCTCGGGTACCTGTCGCTCGAACCGGGCGATCGGCGACACCAACGCGACCGGATGACCTTGCCGATGCAGTACGCCTACGACGAGCGGTTCGTGCTGCCACTGAGCCACGACGAGGTCGTGCACGGCAAGGGCAGCCTGCTGTCGAAGATGGGCGGTGACGAGCGTCAGCGCTTCGCAACACTGCGGGCGCTGTTGGCATGGCAGTGGGCGTTCCCCGGAGCACCGCTGGTGTTCATGGGCGCAGAACTCGCGTCCCGACAGGAGTGGTCCGAACAGGCCGGGCTCCCGTGGCAGCTGCTCGATCAGCCCGCCAACCGCGGTGTGTACGACCTGATCGTCCGTCTCAACGACGTCGCGGATCGTTGGCCGGCGCTGTGGCGGCGTGACCGCGAACCTGGCGGCCTCCAGTGGCTCGACGGCGACGCCGACGATGCCGACCACGATGATGTCGATGCGACGGAGCAGGCCGTGTTCGCGTTCGTGCGGTGGGACGTCGACGGCGTCGGCGCCGTCGTGTGCGTCGCGAACTTCTCCGACTCGGCCCGAGCGGACCATCGGGTGGGGCTGCCGTGGGCCGGCAAGTGGGAGGTCGTGCTCGACACCGATGCGGCCGCGTGGACGGGCAGCGGGCAACCGGCCGACACCACCTCAGAGGTCACGGCGTCCGATGACCCGTGGCACGGATGCAGTTCGTCGGTTCGCGTCGACGTCGGCCCGCTGTCGATGGTGTGGTTGGCCGCTCGATCCCCCGGCTGACGCGACGTCGACGTCGCTGCTGCGTCAGGGGACGGTGGTGGTGGGCGCGACCGTGGTCGACGGCACCGGCGGCTGGGTCGTTGCGACCGTGGTCGGTGCCGCGGTGGTCGGCGGCGCCGTCGTGGTCGACGGCGGCGTGGTCGTCGACGGCGGAGTGGTCGTCGTGGTGGTCGTGGTGGTCGTCGACGTGGTGGTGGTCGTGGCGTCGGGATCGGGACGGTTGAAGGACGGCAACGACTCGCGCTCGGTGTACTGCTCGGGCTCCTTGCCGTCGTGGCCCCACACGTACACGCGGTCGCCACGCTCGACGAGTTCGGGGAAGACGTCGGCGAGCGAGTTGGAGATCCGGATGCAGCCGTGCGACGCCGGAACGGTCGGCACGTTGATGGCACCGTGGATGGCGATGCCGTAGTTGAAGTACCACGGGTTCTTCATCCCGCCGAGTGGGCTGATGCGCTGTCCGTCGTACGAGCGGTTGAAGCGGAACACGCCGCCCGGCGACTTCGCCTCGGCGCAGACCTGCTTGGTGACGGGCTCGGGATACGGGACTCCGTACTCGTCGGTGTCGTACGTGGCGGTCTCGCAGAACGTGGCCGGTTGGCCGTCGGCGTCCAACTCGCCCGACGAGATGTGCGAGATGAAGATCGGAACATCGTCGCGGAACACCGCCATGACCTGCTGGGGCAGGTAGACCTCGACATGGGTGCCGGCGCCGGGGCGACGGGGCAGGAATCGCACCGTTGGGTTGGCCATCTGCTGCCAGACGTCCTCGGTGACCACCGTCTGGTCGTCGCGGGCTGCGAAGTCTTCCCACGCCAGGCTGTCGATCAGCTTCTTGAACGCCCAGACGGCCTGCTGGGTGCCGGATCCGAACTGTCCGTCGACCGGACCGGGCTGGAACCCGAGTTCGGTGAGGCGCTGCTGGACGCGTCGGACGTCGTCACCCGTCGATCCGAGCGAGAGCGGCCCGGCGAGCGGTGGTGCCGTCGGCAGGGCGGTCGTGGTGGACGATGGCGTGGCGATGCCTTCCGGCGTCCCCGCCACGGCGGTGGTGGCAGTGACCGCAGCGATGGTTGCCTCGGTGGTCGGCTCGTCGGCGCCGACATCGGATCCGCTTCCTCCGGCGAACACACCGACGCCGACGACCAACGCCAGCACGAGGCCGGCGGCGATGGCGGGAAGCCAGGCGCGGGTGTCGTCAGGGGCGGATCGGGGGCTCATCGGGCGGTTCAATCGTAGGGGGAAGGCGGCGTGCGGAAGGTGGGAGTTCGGTGAACGTCGGGAAAATCGGACGGAGTTTCAGGCCGAGGCGGCCACGGAGCGGAGTGCGTCGCACGCCTGTTCGGGCGGCACGATGTTGATCATCACGCCGGTGCCTCGTTCGAAGCCGGCCTGGGTGACCAGGTTCGGCCAGACGTGGGCATGCCAGTGGTACTGGCCGGTGTGCTGGTGCGGGGCGGTGTGGAACCCGAGGTTGAACGCCACGTCGCCGAGGGCGGCGTTGAGGTGCCCGAGGGCGTCACGCAGGGCCCGGCCGACCGCTTCGAGGCTGTCGTTCGGAGCGTCTTGGAGGTGGGGTTCGTGGTGCCTCGGCACGATGAGGAGTTCGTACGGAGCGCCGCTCCAGTACGGCGTGATCACCGCGACGTCGTCGGTGGCGAACACGACGCGCTCGTCGGCGGCCAGCTCGGCCTCGACGGTGGTACACAACAGGCAGCCGCCGGCGAAGCGGGCGAACGCACGCTCTTCGTCGAGGATCTCGCCGGGCACGAACGGCAGACCGAGGATCTGGCCGTGTGGGTGAGCCACCGACGCGCCGGCTTCGCGACCGTGGTTGACGATGGCCTGGGTGTACCGGACCTGGGGCGTCGAGGCATGGTCGGCGAACCGGTCGCGCAGCACCCGCATCAACTGGCCCGCATGGTCGTCGTCGAGCAGGTGCAGACCCGAGCGGTGATCAGGGGTGTAGACGAACACCTCGTGGATGCCGCTCGCCTCGGCCATGACGAACACCGGCCCGAGGTTGTGGACGGCGAAGGCCTCCTCGCCGTCGAACGCGGGGTAGCGGTTCGGAATGACCCGCATCGACCAGGCGCCGTCGAGGTCGACGGTTTCGAGGGCCGGCGGTGTCGATTCCTCGTGGCCGGGACAGAACGGGCAGGGTCGAGACGGGTCGTCGACGCTGCTCTCGCGCGGCGCGAAGTCGTTCGGCCGTTGGGCCCGCTCGGCCACGATGGTCACCCATCGGCCGTTGAGGGGGTTCAAGCGCATTTGACTCATTGTCCCGGCAAGGATACGGCCACTCGGCGCTCGATGCGTGACACTGTGACGAACTGCTCACGAAGTCGTGTCGGTCGACCGCTGATCGCTGGTGTCCGCCTCGATGGCGGCGAGCAGGCGCGCGTGGTTGCGATCGAGCCGGTCCTGGTTCCATCGATGCAGGCCCCACCCGATGAGCGACCCCACCCCGAACACGAGCAGGCCCCCGACACCGTCGAGCCAGAAGTGGTTGCCGGTCACGACGATGCAGAACAGCGTCGTGGCCGGATAGAGCAGCACCAGCGCCTTGGCCCACCTGCGCCGCAGCAGGGGCCACACGGCGATGGCGCACCAGGTCGACCAGCCGATGTGCAGACTGGGCATGGCGGCGTACTGGTTCGAGATCGAGGCCATTGCTTCGGAGTCGAACGACCAAGGTCCCCCGTACTCGGCGAGGGTGTCGACGAAGCCCCAGCCGCCCTCGGGCCGCAGGTCGCTCGGGATGCAGGCGCCGCCGTAGCTGATCTTGGCGTCGGTCGCCTCGGCGATCTCGGCGGGGATGGGGCAGGGCTCGTCGAGCAGGCGCGGTGGCATCAACGGGAACCAGGCGAAGCCGATGATGGCGAGCGCGGTCATCGCGGCGAGCGAGTTGCGCCACTGTGGGAACACGTCGGCGCGCTTGAGGTACAGCAGCACGAAGACGCCGATGGTGACGATGAAGTGTGCGGTGCCGTAGTAGGTGTTCCAGAACTTGATGAACCAGTCGTAGGGCAGGAACCACGACTGGATCGTCTGCTCGTGGAACAGATTCATGTTCAGTTCCCACTGGATGATGCGCTCGGCGTTCGTGAACGCCTGCTCGGGCACGCCGTCGGCCGCGATGGCGTTCGAGCCGAACAGGTTGCGGGTCCACGAGTAGATGCCGTAGAAGACCGCGACGATCAGCGCTTCCTTCCACCAGTACCTTCGGTGTTCGCGCACTGGTGCCGGAGGTGCGTCGGCCACCTGCATCGGTTCCGTACTGTAGGCGCGCGTTACGGTCTTGTGACATGGCAGAAATCTCGGGGCATGCAGGGCAACAAGCGGTGGCTGCGATCGCCGCCTACGGCACCGACGTGATGTTCACGCTCAACGGTGGCCACATCTGGCCGCTGTACGACGCCGCACGCGACCAGGGCATGCGGGTGGTCGACACCCGCCACGAGCAGTCGGCCACGTTCGCGGCCGAGGCGTACGCCAAGTTGACCCGCCGTCCCGGCTTCGCCGCGCTGACCGCAGGTCCGGGCATCACCAACGGGGTGTCGGCGATCACGTCGGCGCACTTCAACGGCTCGCCGGTCGTCGTGCTCGGTGGCCGAGCGCCGCAGGGTCGGTGGGGTGCGGGGTCGTTGCAGGAGCTCGACCACGTCCCGATCGTGTCGTCGATCACCAAGCTGGCCGCCACCGTCACCGATGCGGCCCAGGCGGGCGCGATGGTGCACGAGGCGGCGCGCCTGGCGATCGAGCCGCACCGCGGTCCGACGTTCCTCGACTTCCCGCTCGACGTGTTCGGGCCGTCGACCGGCGAGGTGCCCGACGTCGGCTCGTGCGACGGGATGGGTGCCGCACCCGACGACGACGCCGTGGCCGCGCTCGCCGCGCTGCTGGCCGGTGCCGAACGTCCGGCGTTCATGGTCGGCTCCGACGTGTACTGGGACGGCGCCTGGGACGAACTCGCGGCGGCGGCGGCGCACCTCGGCGTGCCGTGCTTCTTCAACGGGATGGGTCGCGGGGTGTTGCCGGCCGATCACGAGCTCGCATTCCTGCGCACGCGCGGGCTGCTGAAGCAGCGCGCCGACGTGGTCGTCGTGCTGGGCACGCCACTCGACTTCCGGCTGGGCTTCGGCCGGTTCGGCGAGGCGACGGTTGCCCACGCCGTCGATGCCGAATCGCAGCGTGCCGGCCACGTCGACGTGCTGACGGTCGCGGGCGACCTGCGCCTCACACTGCGCGGCCTCGCCGACTACGCCGGCGATCGGGTCGATCACGCCGGGTGGATCGCCGAGCTCCGCGAGGCCGAGTCGGCAGCGGCCGCCGGCGAAGTGGTGTTGATGGAGGCCGACGATGCGCCGATCAAGCCGAGTCGGATCTACGGCGAGTTGCGCAAACGGCTCGAACGCGATGCCGTGGTGATCTGCGACGGCGGCGACTTCGCGTCGTACGCCGGCAAGTTCATCGAGGTGTACGAGCCGGGTGGCTGGCTCGACACCGGCCCCTACGGATGTCTCGGCAACGGGCTCGGGTATGCCATCGCCGCACGGGTCGTGCGCCCGTCGTCGCAAGTGGTGTTGCTGCTCGGCGACGGTGCAGCAGGGTTCAGTCTGATGGACGTCGACTCGCTGGTGCGCCACGGACTGCCGGTGGTGATGATCGTCGGCAACAACGGGATGTGGGGCCTCGAGAAGCACCCGATGCAGGCGATCTACGGGTGGGACGTGGCATGCGACCTGCAGCCCGAGCTGCGCTACGACGACGTCGTGAAGGCGCTCGGCGGCGGCGGCGAGACGGTGGCGTCACCGGGCGAGATCGGCCCGGCGCTCGATCGGGCGTTCGCCAGCGGCGTGCCGTACCTCGTCAACGTGCTCACCGACCCCGCCGACGTCTATCCGAGAACCAGCAACCTCGCCTGATTCACCCGAACGTGGAGCGGACGTGGATCAGTTCAGGCTTCGCAGCACTTGGACATGAAGCGGTCGAGGTCGACCACGACACGGGTGATCTTGCCAGCGGCGACGAGTCCGCCGGGGTCCGACGCCGACACGGTGAACTTCAAGCGGCGTCCGTCGATCTTCTCGAGGACGGCCTCGGCGACGACTTCGGCACCGATCGGTGTCGGCTGGAGGTGATCGAACTGGACGCGCATGCCGACCGACGTCGAGCCGTCCTCGAGTGCGTTCGAGATCGCGTTGCAGCATGCTTCCTCGCAGAGCGCGACCAGGCGCGGCGAGCCGAGGACTTCGACGATGCCGGACCCGAGCGCCAGGGCCGTGTCGGCCTCGGTGACCACGAGCTTGGCGTCGCCGCGCATGCCTGTTTCGAGTTTCACCTCGACAACGCTAACAAGCAGGCGCCGACGAACGTACGAGATGTGCCAGACGCACGAGATGTGCCAGGCACCGGGGGGTACGTAGGCTCGACAGGGTGATCGAACGAGACGTCCTGCAACGAGTACTCGCCGGCGCTGTCAGCGGGGGAGCGGAATTCGCCGAGGTGTACGCCGAGGACAAACGCTCGACGTCGGCCGGGCTCGACGACGGTCGCGTCGAACAGGTGTCGAGTGGTCGCGACCGCGGCGCCGGTATCCGGGTGGTCGCCGGTGAGACCACGGGGTTCGCCTACACCTCCGATCTCTCCGAGTCCGGGCTGACCGCCGCGGCGAGTGCGGCAGCCGCCGCCGCGAAGCAGGGTGGCGGCGGCGTGCGCACCATTGCGCTGACCCCGTCGGCGCCGCATCGGCCGAACACCGTCGAACGCGACCCCGACAGCGTGGCCAAGGCGGCCAAGGTCGAACTGTTGCAGCAGATGAACGAGGCAGCCCGCTCCTTCGGCCCCGAGATCGTGCAGGTGTCGGCCGGCTACGGCGACAGCCGCAAGCAGGTGCTCGTCGCCAACACCGACGGCGTGCTGACCGACGACGAGATCGTGCGGACGCTGCTGCGCATCAGCGCGGTGGCCGACGGCGACACCGGCATGCAGACCGGGTACCAGTCGATGGGACACACGATCGGCTTCGAGGTCTTCGACAAGGTCGACGTCGAGGAGTTGGCGCGTGAGGCGGCGCGTCAGGCAATCACGAAGCTTCGTGCGCGGCCCGCACCGTCGGGCGCAATGCCGGTGGTCATCAAGCACGGCACGGGCGGGGTGCTGTTCCACGAGGCGTGCGGCCACGGCCTCGAGGCCGACCACATCCAGAAGGGCGCCAGCGTGTACGCCGGCAAGGTCGGCCAGCAGGTCGCCTCGCCGCTGGTCACGCTCGTCGACGACGGCACCATGCCGGGCGAGTGGGGCACGCTCGGCTTCGACGACGAGGGCCACATCACCCAGCGCAACGTGCTGATCGAGGACGGCATCCTGACCGACTACATGTGGGACTACCTGCGAGCCCGAAAGGACGGTCGCCCGCAGTCCGGCAACGGTCGGCGTCAGAGCTACCAGCACCTGCCGATGGTGCGCATGACCAACACGTTCGTGCTCGACGGCCCCGACGATCCCGACGACATCATCTCCTCCACACCGAACGGGGTCTACGTCGCCAAGCTCGGCGGCGGGTCGGTCAACACGGCATCGGGCGACTTCGTCTTCGGCATGACCGAGGCGTACCTGATCGAGAACGGTGAGATCACCGAACCGCTGCGTGACGGCAATCTGATCGGCAACGGCCCGAAGGTGCTCGCCGACATCGACATGCTCGGCAACGACTTCGCGATGGGCAGCCCCGGCACCTGCGGCAAGGACGGCCAGGGCGTCCCCGTCGGCGACGGCCAGCCCACCCTGCGGGTCAAGTCGCTCACGGTGGGCGGAACTGCGTGAGCGTGTTCGAGAGCGAGTTGCAGGCGGTCGCCGATCGGGTCGTCGAGCAGGCGCGCCCGGGTGAGCAGATCGAGGCGTTCGTCGCTCGCGGCGGCGAGACCGAGGTGCGGATCTACGACGGTGACGTCGAGCACTTCGTGTCCGCTCAGAGCGAGGGCATCGGGATCCGGGTCATCAGCGAGGGCCGCACCGGCTTCGCCTACGCCGGCACGCTCGACGAGGACGCGATCCGCGAGGTGCTGGCCGATGCCCGCGACAACGTGCAGTTCGGCACGGTCGACGAATGGGCGGCGCTGGCCGAACCCGATGGCGTGGCGGTCACCGAGCAGAGCCTGTGGAACGACGATCTCGCCGAGTTCCCGACCGACCGCAAGATCGATCTCGCCAAGGAACTCGAGAAGCTCGCCTCCGGTGCCGACGCCCGTGTCCGCGTCGACGACTCGAACTACGCCGACGCTCACGGCGAGTCGGCGGTTGCGTCGACGACGGGTATCCGGATGTCCGGACGCGAGAACGGCTGCTACGTCTCGGTGTCCACGCTCGCCGACGAGGGCGAGGGCGACGACGCCGAAACGCAGACCGGCTTCGGGTTCTCGGTGGGCCGGTCGCCCGACGAGTTCGACCTGGACCGTGCAGCACGCGAGGCCGTCGACCGGGCGACGCGCCTGCTCGGCGCCACGCAACCACCGAGCCGTCGGGTGACCGTGGTGCTCGACCCGTTCGTCACCGCCCAGTTCCTCGGGGTGATCTCCTCCACGCTCAACGGCGAGGCGGTCGTCAAGGGCCGCTCGTTGTTCCGCGACCGGATCGGTGAGACCGTCGCTGCCACGTCGGTGACGTTCGTCGACGACCCGACCAACCCGAAGGCCTACACCGCCACCGACGTCGACGGTGAGGGCCTTGCCGCTCGTCGCAACGTGCTGATCGAGGACGGCGTCCTGCGCCAGTTCGTCCACAACTCGTACTCGGCCCGGCGTGCCGGCACGGTGTCCACCGGCAACGCCACCCGCGGCGGGTTCGCCGGCACCCCCGGCGTCGGATGCCTGGCCCTGTCGCTGGTGCCCGGCACCCGCACGCAAGAAGAACTGATCGCCGACGTCGACGACGGACTGCTCGTGCAGCAGATGCAGGGGCTGCACTCGGGCGTCAACCCGATCAGCGGCGACTTCTCCACGGGCGCCGCTGGACTGTTGATCCAGAACGGGACGGTCGGCGCACCGGTGCGTGAGATCACGATCGCGTCGACGCTGCAGCGCATGCTGCTCGACATCGTCGAGATCGGTGGCGACCTCGAATGGCTGCCGATGCGCTCGGCGGGCATGAGCCTCGTGATCCGCGACGTCACGATGTCGGGTTCCTGAGGTCGGCCGGTCGCTCGATGGCTACGGCGACACCCGAGGCGGTCGAGCGCCACCCGCACCTGGCGGTTCCACAAGCCGACGGTCGCGTTCGCGTCGATCTGCACACCCACACGATGTGGAGCGGCGACTCCACCACCACGCCTGACGAGTTCGCCGCCGCAGTCGCCGCCAGCGGGCTCGACGTGGTCTGCATCACCGACCACAATGCGATCGCCGGCGCCGTTGCGTTGGCCGACGAGTTGACGTGTCGGGTGATCGTGGGCGAGGAACTGCGAACGGCGGCCGGCGAGATCATCGGGCTCTTCCTCACCGATCGGGTTCCGATGGGGGTGTCGCACCTCGACGCGGCGCGGGCGATCCGTGACCAGGGCGGCGTGGTGTACATCCCGCATCCGTTCGATCCACTGCGTCGCAACATCAGTGAAGCAGCGCTCTACGAGCTGGCCGAGAGCGACCTGATCGACGCGATCGAGGTGTTCAACGCCAAGACGTCACTGCCGAGCCTCAACCAGCGTGCGGTCGAGTTCGCCGCCGAGTTCGGCATCGTCGGCGGCGCCGGAAGCGACGGACACGTCCCGGACGCGCTCGGCGCCGCCTTCGTCGAGATGGACGACTTCGCCACGCCGATGGAGTTCCTCGCCGCGCTCGCGGGCGCCGACGTGGCCGGCCACCACTGGGACGAACCGCGCCCCTGGACCCCCCGCATCGTGCCCTCCGTCACCCCCCACTGACCTTGACGCCGCCCCGAACCCGCCCGGAAAATCGCGGTGTGGTTGCGCTCAACGCAACACGAGCGCGACATTTCGGTGTGGTGGGGGTGTAGACAGGTCGACCGTGCCGATCTACCAGGCGATCATTCTGGGCATCGTGCAGGGGCTGTCGGAGTTCCTGCCGATCTCCTCGAGCGGCCACTTGCTGCTCACGCCCTGGCTCGCCGGCTGGGACGAACTCGACCCGTCGCTCAAGAAGTCGTTCGACGTCGCGCTCCACCTCGGCACACTCGTCGCTGTCGTCGGCTACTTCCGCCACGACGTCAGCACCTACATCGTCGAGGGCACGAAGCTCGTGTTCCAGCGCAAGGTGCCCCCGACCACGGAGGGCAAGCTCGCGTGGCTGTTCGTCCTCGCAACCCTTCCCGCAGCCGCCGTCGGGGCGCTGTTCGAGGACCAGATCGACAACCGTCTCGGCACCCCACTGATCATCGGGATCTCGTTGATCGTGTTCGGCATCCTCCTCGGCATCGCCGACCGATCGCTGGGCCGTCGTCGCGTCGAGGAGTTCCGCGCGAAGGACGCACTGCTCGTCGGGGCGGCGCAGGCGCTGGCGCTCAACCCCGGTACGTCGCGCTCGGGCATCACGATGACCGCCGGCCGGTTCCTCGGCTTCGATCGCGACGCCGCCGTCCGCATCAGTTTCGTGATGTCGATCCCGGTGATCTTCGGAGCGGTCGTGTTCAAGTTCGGCGGCCTGCTCAGCGACGGCATCCCCGAGGGCTTCGCCGCCCCGCTGATCGCCGGCATCATCAGTGCCGGACTCTCGGGGTGGCTCGCGGTGTGGGGCACCATCCGGATCGTGCGGACCCACAGCTTCATGCCGTTCGTGATCTACCGGATCGTGCTCGGCGTGATCGTGATCATCCTCGTGCTCACCGGGGCCCGCTGACTGCGCACCGGTTGCGGTCGATGAGCGGTCAGGGCAGATAGAGCAGGCTTGCGACACCCTGCTGGGCGGCGGCTGCCACGATCGGCCCATCGCGCTCGCTGACCGCCACGAACACGACGTCGTCGACGATGCCGGTGACCACGGCGTCGTCGGCAACGACGAGGCCGTCGGCGCTCACCTGCACCGCCAGCCCGACCGTGACGTTGCGGGCGAGCGGGTCCGACAGCGCCACCACCACGGTGCCCGGTTCGGCCAGGGCCGCCGGCCCGATGCGGCTGGTGACGTCGAGTCGGGTCACCACCTCGCCGGCGGCCACTCGCTGGCGGGCCACGGCGCCGTCGGGGAGTTCGTCGAGAGCCCCGTCCGACACGGCCGCAACGGGCAGCGTCGTCAACTCGGCGACGACCGGGTCGCCCGGTTCGTGGTGCTGGGTCGCCACCACCACGGTGCGCGAGGCGCCCCAGCGGGCGCGTTCGTCGGCAATGGAACTGATCTGGCCCTGCACGGTCGTCGCGGCGAGGCCGGCGAGTACGGCGACGGCGACCCAGTAGATCCAGGGTCGTCGGGCGAGGACGAGTCGGGCTCGGGCCGCGACGTGCATCGGTGTCTCCTCTGATCGGTGGACGATCGGAGGGAGTCGGTCGGAGCCGACGCTATCGACGTTGCGGCCTGATCGTCAGCTGCTCGACGAGCCGCTCGAGCCGGAGCCCGAGCTGTCGGACTTCGTCGACGACGTCGTGCTCGAGCTGTCGGAGGAGGACGAGGACGACGACGAGGAACCGCCGTCGGACGACGAGCTGCTCGCGGACGACGATGCGGAGTCCTTGGTGCTCGACGAACCCGAGTCCTTCGCACTCGACGTCGCAGACTTCTTGCCACGATTGTCGGTCTTGAAGAAGCCCGAGCCCTTGAACGTGACCCCGACGGGGGTGAAGACCTTCTTCACCGGCAGGACCTCACCACTGTCGGGGTGGGCGATCTCGGTGAGGTTGTCGTCGTGGAAGCCCTGCTGGACCTCGATGGTCTCGCCGGTGTCGACGAACTTGTAGACGTAGGTTGGCATCGAGCGCAAAAGGATATCGTCCGACGCATGCAGGTCCGCAGTGCTGTCATTCCCGCGGCTGGTCTG
Organism: Ilumatobacteraceae bacterium; assembly: GCA_963715825.1. Lineage (GTDB taxonomy): Bacteria > Actinomycetota > Acidimicrobiia > Acidimicrobiales > Ilumatobacteraceae > Sva-07. Next base: position 12,751 of record CAVQSI010000028.1, on the reverse strand, counting down.
GGGACCCGTTTCCTCCCCGCCACCAAGGCCGTTCCCAAGGAGCTGTTCCCGATCGGCGACCAGCCGGCGATCCAGCTCGTGATCGACGAGGCGCTCGGCGCCGGCTGCGATCACATCGTGGTCGTCAGCAGTCGCTCGAAGCCGGCGATCGAGGCGTACTTCGCCCCCGACGAGGCGCTGCTCGACGCGCTCGAGGCCAAGGGCAAATCCGACACGGCCGAGCGGTTGCGCGCCATCGGACGCGACTGGCGGGTCGACATCGTGTACCAGGACGACCCGAAAGGGCTCGGCCACGCCGTCGGATGCGCCCGCGAGGCCGTCGGCAACGAGCCGTTCGCCGTGCTGCTGCCCGACGAGCTGATGTCGAGTTCGGCGCTGCTCGCCCAGATGAACGGCGTGTGCGCGGCCACCGAGGGCAGCGTCGTGGCCGTGGTCAACGTGCCGCGCGAGCACGTCAACCGGTACGGGGTCATCGATCCTGCCGGCGAGCTGACCCACGACGGCGTGATCGCCGTGCGCGACCTGGTCGAGAAGCCGGATCCCGACGACGCGCCGAGCAACTTCATCCTGACCGGGCGCTACGTGCTGACCGCTGACGCTTGGGACGAGATCGCCGCGCTCACGCCCGGCAGCGGCGGCGAGCTGCAGCTCACCGACGCACTGCGGGCGCAAGCTCGTCGCGCCCCGTTCCACGCGGTCGTCGCCGACGAGAGCCGGCTCGACACCGGCACACCCCTCGGCTTCCTCACCGCATCGATCGAACTCGGTCTCGCGAACCCCGAAACGAGTGACGACCTGCGCGACTTCCTGCGCCACCTCCACTTCTGACACGAGCGCCGCACGCGATCTCGGTCGCGTTCGTCGTGGACGAGGGGACGCGTCCCACCGAGACCCGAGTGAGTGCGACGGTCAGAGTCGGCGGTACGCGTCGGGTTCGTCGTGCACGAGGCCGTACTCGTCGACGTCGAACTCGGTGATCTCGCCGGAAGCGAGGATCGTGCGGCGGAACCGGCGAGCGGTGACTCGTTCGAAGCGCTGCGCCGCCGAGAGGACACCGAGCGTGTCGACGTCGACGGTCGCCGCGGTGACGTCGGCGGTGTCGCCAACGGCCAGGCCGAGTCGCCGGATCGGAATCGAGGCCGTGAACGGCGTGACGGCCAGGTCGATGTCGGTGCAGCCGGCGAGGTCGTGTCGGTGCGCGCCGTTCATCTCGCCCCAGCGACCGGTGCCGTCCGCGCCGAGCCAGAGGTCGGGTTCGTCGAGGTCGCGGAACAACAGGAACTGGCGGACCTGCCAGGTCGCCGACAGCCGGAGCACGTAGGTGACCGCCTCGCGGCCGACCTCGCCGGTGGCTGTCCACCCCTCGTTCTCCCAGCGCAGCGTCAACGTCTCGAGGTGTTGGTGGTCCCACGTGCGCCACCTCGCGGTGTAGCCGTCGGACGGAAAGGCAGTGAGCGTGTCGGCCACAGCCCACCACGCTAGAGCCATCGCCCTCGGGGTCGTGCGGTACGTTGCCGGTGTGACCCCGTTGGAGGACGCCCAGGCGTTCGTGCTCGAATCCTGCCCACCGCTCGCCGCCGTCGAGGTCGATCGGCGAGCCGCCGTCGGGCTCGTGCTCGCCGCCGCCGTCGTGGCCACCGAGAACGTGCCACCGTTCGACAACACCGCCGTCGACGGCTACGCCGTGCGCTCGGCCGACGTCGCGAACGTCCCGGTCGAGCTGCGCGTGATCGGCGAACTCGCCGCCGGTGTCGCGCCGACGGTGTCGGTGGCGCCGGGAGAAGCGATCCGGATCATGACCGGCGCGCCGATGCCGCAGGGCGCGGATGCGGTCGTGATGGTCGAGGACTCCGAACGCATCGGCGACCACGGTGTGCGGCTCACCAGATCGGTGCCCGCCGGCGCGGCCGTGCGGCGCGCGGCCGACGACGTGCACATCGGCGACGAGTTGTTCGCCGCGGGCACCACCGTCACCCCGGCCGTCGCTGCGGTGCTGGCGAGTGTCAACGCCAACCGGGTCCAGGTGCATCGCCGCGCCCGGGTGGCGGTGCTGTCGACCGGCGACGAACTCGTCGACGACGGTTCACCGCTGCAGATCGGCCAGATCCGCGAGAGCAACAAGACGATGTTGGCGGCGCTGTTGGCCGACGCGGACTGCGAGGTCGTCGACGTCGGTGTGGTGCGTGACGACGAAGCCGAGCTCGAACGGGTGCTGCGTTCGGCTGCCGCGGACTGCGATGCGATCGTGTCGAGCGGTGGCGTGTCGATGGGCGACTACGACGTCGTGAAGGCCGTGCTCGGTCGGATCGCCGACATGAGCTGGATGCAGATCGCGATCAAGCCGGCCAAGCCGTTCGCGTTCGGGCGACTCGACGGAACCCCGATCTTCGGGTTGCCGGGCAACCCGGTCAGCTCGCTGGTGAGCTTCGAGTTGCTCGCCCGGCCGTCGCTACGGCGCATGATGGGCCATCGGCGTCTCACCCGCACGAGCATCGTGGCCGTCGCCGACGTCGCGCTCGAACGCCAACCCGACGGCAAGGTCCACTTCATGCGCGTGAACGGTGAGTTCGGCGACGACGGCCGCTACCACGTCCGTCCGGTCGGTGCGCAGGGCAGTCACCAGCTGGCCGCGACGGCACTGGCGGATGCACTGGCCGTGGTCCCCGACGGCGACGGAGTTCCCGCCGGAGCGGACGTGGCCGCGTTGCTGCTGCGCAACGCCTGAGGCCGACCGTCGGGGGTTCCTCGAGCCCCGGTCTCCCGGAACCCCCGGGTTCGTCAATAGGCTGCTCGGATGGCCGGGGGAAGCGACCACGCACACGAGGAGTTGATCGATCCGTTCGGCCGCCTCATCGAGGACCTGCGGATCTCGATCACCGATCGTTGCAACTTCCGCTGCACGTACTGCATGCCCGAAGAAGGGATGCAGTGGCTGCCCCGCTCGGAGGTCATGACGTTCGAGGAGATCGAGCGGCTCGCCCGAATCTTCGTGCAGCGCTACGGCGTCCGCGGGATCCGCCTCACCGGCGGTGAACCGACGGTCCGAGCTCACCTGCCCGTGCTCGTCGAGAAGCTGGCGTCGATCGAGGGGCCGAACGGCCCGGTCGATCTGGCGATGACCACCAACGGCGCCACGATGCGCCTCGTCGCCGAGACGCTGCGCGACGCGGGCCTGCGGCGGGTCAACATCAGCCTCGACACGCTCGATCGCGCCAAGTTCCACCAGATGACCCGACGTGACGAACTCGAACGCGTCCTCGACGGCATCGAGGCGGCCAAGGAGGCTGGATTCTCCCCGGTCAAGATCAATGCCGTCATCGAGCGCGGTGTGAACGACGACGAGGTCGTTGCGCTCGCCGACTACGGCCGCCGACGTGACGTCGAGGTCCGCTTCATCGAGTTCATGCCGCTCGACGCCGACGGTCACTGGATGAACGACAAGGTCGTCGGCCAGGACGAGATCGTCGCCGCGATCGACGCCGTCCATCCGCTCGAGCAGATGCCTGCCCGCGGTGCGGCGCCCGCCGATCGGTTCCGCTATCTCGACGGCCGGGGCACCATCGGGGTGATCCCGACGGTGACCAAGCCGTTCTGCGGTGACTGCGACCGTGTGCGGCTCACCGCCGAGGGCCAGTTCCGCACGTGCCTGTTCGCCACGAAGGAGTTCGATCTGATGACGGCGATGCGCGCTGGCGAGTCCGACGACGAACTCGCCGCCCGGATCGAGGCGGCGGTCGCCACCAAGTGGGCCGGCCATCGCATCAACCAGGTGAACTTCACCCGCCCGGGCAAGTCGATGAGCCAGATCGGCGGCTGACCCGCTCCGGTCACGACGGTGTCAGGCGCCAACGTGACCAGCGTGCGCGTTCAGAGCTTCGGGAAGGCGCGGAAGCGTTCGGCGACGGCGGCGTCGCCGATGATCTCGACCGCGCCGGCGTCTCGACGCCACAGCCACAGCAACAGGTCGTTGGCACGGCCGCGGACCGCAGCGTCGCCCTTGGCGTGCTCGCGGGTGAACTCGATCCCGGCCTCGTCGAGCCGGGTCACCAGCCACTCGCCGGTGCCGGCACGTGCGTCGGTGCAGTGGAGGTGGACGCTGCCGCCGACCGGCGCCGCGTGCTCGCTGACCCGACGTGCAGCGAACCACATCAGGAACTCGTCGATCCCGTCGGCGGCGACGGCGGCGGGGATGTCGTAGGGGATGCCGACGGCGTTCGCTGCGTCCCAGCGGTGCACTGCGGTCTCCTGGGTCATCCGACGTTCCACCCAGATCTCGGGCTGATTCGAACCGGTCCACGTCCACACCTCGGTGTCGTCGCTCGTCCGTGCCAGTGCCGAGAACATCGACGTGTGCGCCGAGGTGACCCAGTCGAGCAGCAGGTCGTCGGCCGGCCGGATCGGCGTGCCGATCGCCTGGACGCCCTCGAGGGTGGTGATGCCCTCGGACACGATTCGACCCCAGCGGTTCCAGACGTTGCCGAGGTGCCAGGCGAGGTCGCCCAGGTTCCAGCCGGGACACGACGGAACCGGATGGTCGAATCCGTGATCGGCCACGATTTCGAGGAACCGCACGGCGTCGGTGCGCAGGTGGGCGTGGGGGTCGTAGGGGAGCTCGGTGGGTGACGAGCCAACAGCGTCGGTCATGGGGGCGACGGTACCCCGGCCCGCGGCGCCCGCGCACGCCCGGCTAGCCTGCGGGCCACATGAGTGATCTGTCGTTCACCCACCTCGACCCGCTCGGCCGTGCCCGGATGGTCGACGTCACGCCGAAGGAACCCACCCACCGGCGCGCCGTCGCTCGCTGCAAGGTCTTCATGAAGCCGGAGACCACTGCGGCGATCGCCAACCGAGAGGTGAAGAAGGGCGACGTGCTGTCGGTGGCTCGCGTGGCCGGAATCCAGGCCGCCAAGCGCACCTCCGACATGATCCCGCTGTGTCACCCGCTGCTGGTCGGGGCGGTCTCGGTCAACTTCGAGATCGGCGACGATTTCGTGGCGATCGAGGTGCACGTCGACACCGTCGACCGCACCGGCGTCGAGATGGAAGCCCTCCACGCATGCAGCATCGCGGCGCTCACGGTGTACGACATGTGCAAGTCCGCCGACCGCGGCATGGTGATCGGCGAACTCGCGCTGTGGGAGAAGACCGGTGGTCGTTCAGGCGTCTACCGACGCAGCGACGGCGTTGCGGACGCAGTGGACGGCGGCGCCGACGGCGTGATCGAAGGCCTCGACAACGGCCCGGCGACGTGACCGACGTCTCACCAATGATTGCGTTCATCGTCACAATCGTCGTAGAATCGTCATACAACGCTCCGGTCCCACCTGCCGAGGGCACCGTCACTCCGAACCGACGACACATCACACCGACTCGACACTGACTCACACCTCACCCATGGCTCAACTCGTTCTCCTCGTCGTCGCCGCCGCTTGGGCGGCTGTGCTGATTCCCCCGATGCTGCGGTCCCGGGTCGACAACCGACCCAATTCGTCGGTCACCGATTTCCGCCGGCAGCTGAGCACGCTGCAGAGCACCTCGACGCCGCGGATGCGCACCATCGGTCGCCCCTTGGCGCCGTCACCACTCCAGCGACCGGCCGCCGCCGGCCGCCCCGGACATCCGCACCATCGCCAGGCAGCGGTCCACGGCGCCGGCGCCACCACGCGGACCCGTCCGGCAGGCCCTCGCCCCGCCGACCGTTCCAGTCAGCCGACGTTCCGCTCGCACGGTGGCAGCGAGCCGGCGCACCGCCAGACCCACATGGAACGGCCGCATCACTCGCCGCAGGCCGCTCGTGCGGCCGGCCCACGGGCCGACGTTCGCCGCCGGCGCAGCAACGTGTTGTTCCTGCTCGTCGTCACCACGGCCTGCACGCTGTTCCTGGCGGCCACGACGTCGTCGACCGTGATGCTGTACGTGTTCGCCCTGGCATTCCTGGCACTGTGCGGCTACGTGTACCTGCTCGCTCAGCTGCGCCAACGCGAGGCGTCCGGCTGGGGCGACGGCTGGCTCGAACAGCGCTGATCGCTGCGTCGATCGTCGGCGCCGACTCGCCAGGTCGGCCGCTACACTCCCGGGAGCATTTGGGGCTATAGCTCAGTTGGTAGAGCGCGTCGTTCGCAATGACGAGGTCAAGGGTTCGATTCCCTTTAGCTCCACAAGTCCGTTTCCGGACGTTCGCCGAACTCCGCGAACGTCCGGAAAATAGGCCCCCGACCAGGGGAAACGTCCGCTGAGATGCGTCGAAGTGCGAAGCCGTTGCTGGGGCGTTACTCCACCGGTTACTCCACCACCCGCTAGCGTTACTCCACCGGTTACTCCACCGCCTTCGATGGTGGAGCAACCCAGCAAGAGGGGAGTCACGCCGTGCCGAAGCAGCCTCGGGGCAAGCGAATCGGGTCCGATGACCACGAATTCGCCGTCGTGTCCAAGAACTCGAACGGCGATGGCTCGGTCTATTTCGAGCCCGGACGCACCGAGAAGGGCGGTCGGGTCCGCAAGGGGGTGTGGCGAGCGACGTATCGCGACGCCTCCGGAGCGACGAAGCGAGTGTCGGCGTCGACACGTGCGCAGGCCGAAGCTCGACGCGCCGAGAAGCTCGCCGAGATCGAAGCAGCCCCCAAGGTCGGCAGCCGCTTCTCCCGAGACACCACGGTGGCAGAGCTGATCGAGTGGTGGCTCGACTCGGTCGCACGGCATCAGGTGAAGACCTCGACGCTCGACAGCTACCGACGCTTCGCCGGATACCTCGCCGACGACATCGGCGCGCTGACGGTTGTCGAGGTCGGCCCGGAGACGATCACCGCCTGGCAGTCGAAGTTGCTCGACAGATACGCACCGTTCACTGTGCTCAACTGCCGCAAGGTCTGTCGCCAGGCGTTCATGGAAGCGGTCAAGGTCGGCCTCATCGCCTCCAGCCCATTCGATCTGGTGAAGGCCCCGAAAGCCAGGAGGGTGAACGCCGGCCGAGCGCTCACACCCAACGAGGCGAAGGCGCTCATCCGCGCCGCCGAACCACTGCGGCTCGGTGCGGCCGTCACGCTGCTGTTCTGCCAAGGCTGGCGAGCGAGCGAGGTGCTCGGTCTTGCGTGGGAGGACCTCGACCTCGAGGCCGGCACCGCCCAGATCCGGCGCGGCGTCTCGTACTCGACGTCCGTCGGAACTGCGCTCGGCTCGACGAAGACCTCCGGCGCCGAGGGCATCCACTACCTGGCGCCGATCTCGGTCGAGCGGCTGCGCCAGCGCCGGGAAGAACAGGAGGCAGAGCGTGCACTGATGGGGGCCGAGTGGCCCGAGCATCGCTACGAGGGCGAGGTCGTGTCGATGGTCTTCACGACCAGCCATGGCGGACTTGCCAACCGCCAGGCGGTGACCAAGGAGATCGGACGCGCCGCCAAGGCGGCGGGCCTCGATCCGACCGGTCTCGCCAGCCACAGCGGTCGGCGCACCGTGGTGACAGCGCTCTACGCCCACGGTGGGCTCGACCTGGCCGACGTCGCCCGACATGTCGGACACGCCAACCCGTCGACGACGGCGGGCTACGTCCGCAGCCTCGGTCACCGCCCGTCGGACACTGCTCGCCAGGCAGCTCAATTGCTCGACCCGTCGATGAGCTGACGGGCGCGCCCGTATTCAGTCCGCCTGGTCGATGCGGGCGATGAAGTCGGCGAGGTAGCCCACGGCTGCGTCGACGTCGCTCGGGGCATCGGGGTGTGCGTCGCTGAGGCGTGGGTAGTCGCGTCGCCACGAGGTCGAGGCTTCGACTGCCGGCGGCCAGGTGTGGAGCTGGCGGCGCGCGAACGTCTGCAGCGCGGCGGCCTTCACGTCGGCGAGCTGTTGCGGCTCGAGCAGAGCTTCGAGTAGCCAGATGTCGATCACGTCGCGGACACGGTCGTTGCCGCCCGCTCGGGGCTCCGTGCAGGCGTGCAGCTTCTGAGCGATCTGGTACGGGATGTCGAGGCACGGCACCAGCCCCGGCGGATCGATCGAGAACGAGGCGAGCGCAATCCCTGCTGGTTCGACGAGTTCGTGGTGGCGAGCCGAGGTCTCGTCGATCGCAACCTCGAACGCGATCGTGCCGAACTCCCGACCTTCGTAGCGAACTTGAAGGGGAACCCGCCAAGGGGTGTAGCCAAGTCCTGGGATGTCGATCGGAGTCGGCTCGGACTTGCGACTGACTGCGAACCCACTCCACGTCGTGTCGGCGGTCGCGGCGTCGAAACGTTCGAGCCAGTCGTCGAAGTGGCCCCGGAACGCCACATCGAGATCGGTGGTGGCGCGGGCCGAGATCCCGAGCCGGAGTTGCATCGCCGTGCCGCCCTTCACGATGAACAGATGGCCACCGTCGTCGTGGCGGACGTCGTCGAGCAGCGCGCACACAGCGGCAACGCGGACGAGGTGCATGACTCGTTGGGGGAGTTGTCCGATCTCGTCGGCGTGGCGCTGCAGGAGTCGTTGGAACTCCTTCGAACTCCGTGGCCGCTCGTTCATGACACGGTCGTCGCGCCGATCGCTTCGACGAGGCGCTCGCGGTCGCTCTTGTTGATGGCGCCGCGACCGGCTGCAGTGTCTATGGCCTGGCGCAGGAGGTATTCGGGAACGAGGTCGACACAGTCGTCGAGCGTCCTTCGGATCGTGGTGAGCACAATGGCGTCGAGCCGGGTGATGTCGCTGTCGGCGAGGTCGCTCTTGTGGAGTTCGTACTGGTCGCCCCCGGCGCGGCTGATCCGATAGCTGGTCGGGATGGTGATGTGGATCGCCGTCGGGTTGATGTCGCACAACTCGTGAACGAGGAGTGCTGAGTCGTGTGAGATCACGCCGCGACCCGCCGCCCAGAGTCGGGCAAGGATGAACTCGTCGTACCGGTCACGAGGAAGTTCGGGCACGCGGTAGACGCCGTGCGCGGCTGATTCGAGTGTGCCTCGGGCAACCATCTTGCGGAGCTCGACCGCGGGGACGTCGACCATCGATGGAGTGACGTAGCCGCCATTGTCAACGGCGGCCTCGATGATGGCGCTCCAGTATTTCCCCGGCATTGCGAAAACAGTACCAAAAACGTACTGTTCCTGCAACGGGTCACTGGTGACTCTCGGCGACCCGACGAGCGACAAAGTCCTCGATCTGCTCGATCGTGAAGCGGACGCTGCGCCCGATGCGGATCGGCGTGAGCTGCTCGTTCCAGATGAGTTGGTAGATCGATGACCGACTGACGGCGAGGATCGCTGCAGCCTGAGCGATGCTGATGAGCAGGGGGCGGGTCTCCCGGTCGTGGTCGGTGGGCGTGGCCGATGTTGTTGTCATGTCCGTGTAAAGGCACCGCGGCACACGATGTGAGACAACTACGAATCGGCTCGTACCGAACACGATTGGCGAATCGGCTACGCGCACGATCGTGCGAACCGTCGTGCGAGGCAGCACGTCGCCCCTGTCGGGCGACTGCGGGCGGGAGACATGAGCGCTGCGTTCGCCGCCGCTGAGGTTCTCGCACACGGCGCCCATCCGTCGACTCGAGCGAGGGAGCCGAGGCCGGGCTCGTCGGCCGTGTCGACATGTCTCGGATTTGTTTGTCGCGTTCTGTGGCGCGGGCCGCCTTTACCTCGGTATGGGGTACAACCGTCGACCCGCGCAGGTCGGCAACCGCGCTGGCCAGGATGAGGCTGCAGCCGACGGAGCAGTTCGTCGCGCGTCCAGGCGCCTGGCGGTCGAGCAAGCAGACGCCCTGAGGCAGAGCTGCGGCATGTCCGCGCCAGGTCGTCAGTGCGTCTGGTCGCCGTGCGTTGTCCTCGGCAGGGTGTCCGGCCGCTCGCGCCCCGCGGGTCTTGGCGCGGTGGTCCGTTCGTCGGCCCGGCTGGCTCGGCGTGTCGGCCCGGTGGTCGTCCGCCCGGCGGCGGGCGCGTTCGCTCGCTGTGGGGGAAGGCAGTTCAGACATTTGCACCAGGGTGATCGGGTGCGGTCGTGTTGAGCGTCGGCAAGGTCGGCCCTGCGAGTGCCGGCTACTACCAGTCGGCTGTGGTGCAGGGGGCTGAGGACTACTACGCCGGTGACGGCGACGCCCCCGGCCGATGGGTCGGCCGAGCGGATCTCGTCGGTGCTGTTGTCGGCAGCGTGGCGACGGCGGTCGAGGCCGGGTTGCTGTTGGAGGCGAAGGCCGCGCCGGACGGCAGCCGACTCGGCAAATCCGTGGTGACGGAGCGTTCGGTGACGGCGTTCGATCTGACGTTCTCGGCACCGAAGTCGGTGAGCGTGCTGTACGCCCTCGGCGAGGCGCGAGTGGTGGCTGCTGTTGAGGCGGCGCACACCGTCGCGGTGCTGCAGTCGGTTGCGTCGCTGTCGCCGAGGATTGCGTACACACGAACCGGTCATGCCGGTGTCGCAGTGGTTGACGCTGAGGGTGTGTTGGGGATTCGGTACCGGCACCGCACGAGCCGAGCATTGGACCCGCAACTTCACGATCACGTGTTGATCTCCAACGCGGTACGGACCGTGTCCGATGGTGAGTGGCGCACACTCGACGCCCGCGGTTTGTATCGGCAGGCGAAGGCGGCCGGTGTCGAGTACCAGACCCATCTCCGCGCCGGGCTACGTGCGTCGCTCGGTGTCGAGTTCGGTGAAGTCGACGCGAATGGTCAGGCCGACATCGTCGGCATCGACGACGCGGTGTTGGCGGAGTTCTCGACGCGCAGTGTCGACATCGAATCGGAGCTCGAGAACTGGGTGTCCGGGTTCGTCGAGCGCGAAGGCCGCCACCGTCGGCGGTCGAGTTCGGCAAAGCGCACAAGACGATCACGCTCGCCACCCGCACCGCGAAGCCAGCCGACGCTGGGTTGCCAACCGTGACATTGCGTGCGGGTTGGCGCGAACGTGCCGACGGCATCGTGGACGTCGAACGGATGCTCACCGAGGTGTTGGGTGACCCGTCGCCGCCTGCGGTGAGTCGACCGACGGTGGAGGAGGTGCTCGATGCGGTCGAGACGAAGCATGCACAGTGGGCTGAGGCGCAGTTGCTCGAAGAGATCGCCGCCCGCGTCACCGGTCCCGACCCCGCCACGATCGCCGAGGTCATCGACGAGGTGCGTGCCGAGGCGATGGGATCGTTCGGTGTCGTCGACCTCACCCCACCCGTCGAGGATGGTGACCGGCTGCGAGCATCCGATGGCCGACCTGTCCATGTCCCACCGTCAGCGGTCCGCTACACGACCCGCCGTCATCTCGAAGAGAGGTCGCGATCATCGACTGGGCCAGCCGCGCCAGGCAGCGGCGAACACCGTGCCGTGACGGTCGACGACGAACTCCTCGACGGTCTCGACGACGGCCAAGTCGCAGCCGTCGTGACGATGCTTACCGAGCCGCGTCCGGTGATCACCGTGGTCGGCCCAGCCGGTGCAGGCAAGACGACCATGCTCGCCGCCGCCGTCACCTCCTGGCAGCGCGCCGGCATCAGCGTGTTCGGGGTCGGGCCGTCAGCGACTGCCGCCCGGCAGCTCCGAGACGGTGCCGGGACTGTCGCGGACACGTTGCACAAACTTGTCTACGAACACCGCCACAAACAGGCCACCGGACGCGGCCCCGCCGACGCAATGTGGGATCTACCGACACGGTCGGTGGTGATCGTCGATGAGAGCGGAATGGTCGACACCAGGCTCCTCCACGACTACTCCCAGATCGCGCAGGCGAAGCAGTGGCGCACGGTGTTGGTGGGTGATCAGCGCCAGCTCGACGCTGTCGATGCCGGTGGCATGTTCGCCGAACTCGTCCACGACCCTGACGTCGTCACCGTCGAACTCGACACGCTCCACCGGTTCCATCACGACTGGGAAGCCGACGCGTCACTCAAACTTCGAGACGGCGATCACGCGGCAATCGACGCATACGACTCGCACGGACGAATCCACGGCCACCTCGACCACGCCGCAGCAGTCGACGCCGTCGCCGACGCCGCATATGTCGGACTGGTCGAGGGACGCGACGTGCTCGTGATGGCACCAACCAACGCGGCCGTCGACGAGCTCAACGCCACGCTCACCGAACGACTGCTCGCCGCCGGACGGCTCGACGCCGCGGCCCGGATCGACATCGCAGGCCACGTCTTCTATCCGGGCCAACCCGTCGTCACCCGAGCCAACAACCGCACCCTTCGATACGGAGCCGACGAGTGGGTCCGCAACGGCGACCGCTGGACCGTGAACGCAGGCACGCGTGACGAGCTGTACCTCACCAACACGGCCACCGGCGATCGGCTCGCATTGCCGGCCGAGTACATCGCAGCAGGCAACCTCACCGTCAACTACGCGTCCACCATCCACCGGGCTCAAGGAGCAACGGTGGACGAAGCCCACGTGATCATCAACGACCGCACCAACAACCGCCAGCTCTACGTCGCCGCCACCCGCGGACGGCGAGCCAACCACATCCACACCGCACCACCAGCGTTCGATCCCGACCAACACGGCCCCGCAAGCGACCACGAGGACTGGTTGCCTCGTGATGCCGTTGCTGCCGCGCTGAACAGGCAGCCCGATGCCACCAGTGCGATCGCACGACGACGCCAGCTCCGCGACCTCGTCAACGGCGCCGTCGAACAGACCCGAGGAGACCAGGGCAACGACGGCGAGGGCCCGGTCCCGACGAACATCCCCTCCTCCCGGGCGGCAGAAGCCGCCGAGCGACTCCGACGGCTGACGAACGAGCGGAGAGGCCAGTCGCTCAGCCGATAGACAACCTCGCCCGAGAGGGGACCCGAACGCGAGATTAT
>CAVQSI010000027.1:0-273868 GCA_963715825.1 Ilumatobacteraceae bacterium | reverse complement strand
ACCGCCCTCGCGGCAGCTCGCCGCCACCGTGCCGCCTGCCCGAACGACCACATCGCGAACGATCGACAAGCCGAGGCCGGAGCCGGGCATCGTGCGCGCCGACTCGGAGCGATGGAACCGGTCGAAGATGCGTTCCTCGTCACCGGGTTCGATTCCGGGGCCGCGGTCGAGCACCGTCAGCGAACCCCCGTCGACCAGCACCTCGATGGTTGCACCGCTCTGGTCGAACTTGCAGGCGTTGTCGATCAGGTTGGTGATCGCCCGGTCGAGCGCCGATCGCGGCGCATCGACCGCTGCTCGGGTGCGCACCACCACGGCGATCTCACGTGAGCGGCGCCGACCCACGCGCTCGGCGACCTCCTGCACCAGCGCAGGAAGCTCGATGCGCTCGTTCGGCTGCTGTTCGAGCTCGCCCGACGCGACGGCAACCAGTTCGTTCACCAGCTCGGTGAGCTCGTGCACCTCGCTGTCGAGGTCGTCGAGGACACCGTCGCGGATCTCCGGCGACATCTCCGGATGGCGGCGCAACACCGACAGATTCGTCCTCAGACTCGTGAGCGGGGTGCGCAGCTCGTGACCGGCATCCTGCACGAGCCGCCGCTGTTCGGCGCGCGACACTGCGAGGGCGCCCAACATGTTGCGGAATGCCGAGCCGAGTCGGCCCACTTCGTCGGTGCCGGTGCCGGGCACCTCGACGTCCAGGCGGCCCGACGAGCCGACGTCCTCGGCCGCGCCGGTCAAGCGTCGGATGGGCGCCGCCACCGTTCCGGCGATCAGCCACCCGACCAACGCCGCTGCGATCGACACCAGCACGACGAGCAACAAGGTTCGCTGGCGCAGGTCACTGAGCACGCTGTCGACCTCGTCGAGCGGCCGGGCGACCTGCAGCGCGCCGTTCGAGAGCCCGATCGTGTGGATCCGCAACGACTCGTCGGCGACGGTGAGCGTCTCCCGGTCGATCGAACGGGGCGCACCGACCACCGCCAACGCTCCTTGATCGATGGGCGCATCGTCGGGAAACGACGACGCAACCGACGCGCCGCTCATGTCCAGCACGCGCACGGCATAGACCTCGAGCAGACTTCGCGTCGGCATGGTGATGCGGCCGTCGACCGCACGTCCGATCATCTGGCCGGTCGCCTGGGCGATCGAACGATCGACCTCGTCGACGAGCCGGGCGCTCGTGGTGCGGTATCCGATCAGGCCGACGGTGAACGTCGCGATCATCGCCACCAGCGCAAGCGACAGCGCGATCTTCCAGCGCAGTCCCATCAGTCGTCGATCCGGGCGGTGTAACCGACACCACGCACGGTGTGCACCACCCGCGCCTCGCCTTCGGCTTCGGTCTTGCGACGCAGGTAGCCGATGTACACGGCGAGGTTCTTCGAGTCGGGGCCGAAGTCGTAGTGCCAGATCCGGTCGTAGATCGTGGAGTGGTCGAGCACGATGCCGCGGTTGGCGACCAGCAGCGCCAGCAGGTCGAACTCCGTCTTGGAGAGCTGCACCTCGCGCTCGCCGCGGAACGCTCGTCGGCCCGACGTGTCGAGGCGGAGGTCACCGAGGATCAGCTCACCCTCGGGCTGCTCGGCGTCGTCGGAGCCGTAGCCGGAACGGCGCAGGAGCGCTCGGATGCGTGCGAGCAGTTCGTCGAGGTCATACGGCTTGGGCAGGTAGTCGTCGGCACCGGCATCGAGCCCCGCCACGCGATCGCTGGTCTCGGTGCGGGCGGTCAGCATCAGCACCGGGAGTTTGCTGGCTTCGGATCGCAGCACACGACACACGGTGAGCCCGTCGACGATCGGCATCGACACGTCGAGCAGCAGTACGTCGGGCTCGGACTGCCGGATGGTCTCGAGCGCTTCGGCACCATTGTTCGCCGCCGCGACCGTGTAGCCCTCGAGCTGCAGCGCCCGCACGAGCGATTCGCGCACGGCGCGGTCGTCCTCGGCGACGAGGATGCGGGCACTGGACGTGTCGTTCACGGTCTCAGTCTGCTCACATGCGGTGAGAATCCGGTGTGACCGCCAGACGGGGAGTGCACGGCCTGCTCTGACCCGGCCTCGAAATGCAGGGTCGACGTCCGGTGGTTTGCTACGAACGGGAGGTGCAGATCGCCGACCGTCCGTTCGCTCCCCTGGCTCTCGGTGCGATCGCCGTCGGCGGCGCCATCGGCGCGACCGGCCGCTGGGCGGTCGCCGAACTGTTCAACGCTGCGGGCACGCCATTCGTGCCGGGCACCTGGCCGTGGGCGACGCTCACCGTGAACGTCGTGGGGTGTCTGCTGATCGGCCTCGCCGCACGAAACCTGGCCGCTGGCACCGCCGCCTGGGCGTTCGTCGTCACCGGCGTGCTCGGTGGGTTCACGACGTTCTCTGCCCTCGCCGTCGAGCTGAACGACCTCGCCGACGCGGAGCGTCTTCCGTTGGCGGTGCTCTACGGAGCGGTCACGCTCGCCGCTGGCATCGGCGCCACGTTCGTCGCCCATCGCCCCGTCGAGGTCGGCGAGTGACGCCACTGCTGTTCGTCGTCGCCGCTGGACTCGGCGCCGTCGGGCGCCACGTGGTGGCGCAGTTCGCCTGCTCGTGGGTGTCGCTGCTGTGGGTGAACTCGATCGGCGCCGGCCTGCTGGGGCTCATCGCGGCGTCCGACCTGGGCGCCGACGCACGAACGGTGCTCGGCATCGGGTTCTGCGGCGCGCTGACGACCTTCTCGTCGTTCGCCATGGAGACGCGAGCGCTCGGCTGGCGATGGGGCAGCGTCTACGCCGGTGTCACCGTGATGTCGGCGTGCGCGGCCGCATCGCTCGGCACCACCTTCGTGTGAATCACGCCTGGGGTCTGAACCCTGGCGTGATCGTCACGAGGACGTCTCGAGGATGCGCACCGGGAGTTCGCGTGGGCCACGGATCTGACCGACGCTCCAGCGGGTGTCACCGGCGAGCTCGAAGCTCGGGAAGCGACGGATGAACTCCTCGACGGCGACCCGCAGCTCCAGCCGGGCGAGGTTCGAGCCGAGGCACCGGTGGATGCCGAGCCCGAACGCCGCGTGGCGGTTCTCTTCGCGGTCGACGATGAAGGTGTCGGGATCCTCGAACTTCTTGGGATCACGGTTGGCGGCCGGGAACGGCAGCAGCACCCAGTCGTCCTTCTTCATCGGGCAGCCGTGGAAGTCGTTGTCCTTGGCGACCATGCGCGCCATCGTGACCGGGGCATAGGCCCGGAGGAACTCCTCGATGGCGAACGGGATGACCTCGGGGTCGTCGAGCATCCGCTGGTGGTCCTGCGGGTTCTGGGACAGGTGCCACAGAGACGAACCGATCGCCGACCAGGTGGTGTCGATGCCGGCCACCAACAGCAGGATGATCATGCCGCCGACGACTTCGTCGTCGAGCTTGTTGCCGTCGATCTCGACCTCGTCGAGCAGGTAGCTCGTCAGGTCGTCGCGAGGGTTCGCGCGGTGATCGGCGATCTGGTCGGTGATGTAGTTGCCGAGGTCGTCGCCGCCGATGCGCGTGCCGGGCTCTTCGGCGATCCGCTCGAGCGTGTCGTGCACGAACTTGCGGAAGAGCTCCTCGTCCTTCTCCGGGAACCCGAGCATCTGACGGATCACGTTGACCGGGATGTGCTGTGCGTACTGCACGGCGGCGTCGATGACGGTCTCACCCGGCGTGATGTCGCCCATGTCGTCGAGCAACTTGCGGCACTGGGTGCGGACCTTGGGCTCCCACTCCTCGATCTTCTTCGGCGCGAACGGAGGCAGCAGCAGCCGGCGAGCCATGTTGTGGAACGGCGGGTCGCTGGTGATCGGAGGGGCCACACCGATGGGTGCCGGCAGCGCGAGGTCGCCGGGGCGACCGACGCTCACCACCACGTTGCGGCTCGTGAAGTTGTCGGTGTCGTAGGCGACTTCGTTGACCGTGTCGTTCGTGAGCGGCACCCACATGCCGCCGTAGCGCTCGGAGTGAGCCACCGGGCACCCCGACTCGCGGAGCTCCTTCCAGACCTCCGGCGCCTTCGGGTTGTAGGCCGGGTCGGCGTGGTCGAAATCGGTGGCGAAGTCCTCGACCGTGCCGTAGTCGTCCGCGTCGTAGGGCTTGCGCTGCCAGATGTTCGTGCCCTCCGGGCTCGACCCGATGATGAAGTCGAGCGTCTCGCCGTTGCGGACCAGGCTGATGATCTTGTTGCCGGTCTCCGGATCGATACGAACCGTCGGCTCAGCGGGAGTGTCGGTGGGCGTCGTCTCGTCGAGGGTGTCGGTCATGTCAGCCGTTCTCCGTGATGGTGATCGCGTACTCCGGGCAGTTCGATGCGGCCAGACGGGCCTTGTCGTGCAGTTCCGCGGGCACATCGCCCTCGACGAGCAGCATGGCCTGGCCATAGTCGTCGACATCGAACAATTCCGGCGCCAACGCGTAGCAACGGTTGTGGCCCTGGCACTTCTCTGCATCGAGGTGTACACGCATCTTTTCGACTGTAGAGGCCAGAGTGGGGTCGTGACCAGCGAGCGGCAAACTTTTTCGAACAATGTTCCAATGCTGCTGTTGCCGCCGTCGGAGGGCAAGGCCGACGGCGGCAACCGGCGACGGGCGGCGTGGGCTCCGGACGTCGGCTCGTTCGGGTCCCGGTTGGGCGATCGACGTGCCGAGGTGGTCCAGGCGCTCGCTGCGGCTCAGGGCGGCGACGAGAAACTGCTCGGCGTGCGCGGCGATCATCTGCTCCGCGCCCAGTCGGCGAACGCCTCGCTCGTCGGCGCTGCGGTGCTGCCGGCGTGGCAGCGCTACACCGGCGTCGTGTGGGACCACCTCGATGCTGCGTCCCTCACCCCGGCGAACCACAAGCAGCTCGTCGTCGTGTCGGGACTGCTCGGGCTGGTGCGCGGCGACGATCCGGTGCCCGACTACCGCCTCAAGATGGGAGCCAATCTCCGTCCGCTCGGCAAGCTGTCGACGTGGTGGCGTGAGGCGTTGTCGGCCGAACTCGCCCGCATCGCTCGGCGACGGTTCGTCGTCGACCTGCTCCCCCAGGAACACCGCGCAGCGGTCGTGCTCGGCGGCCTCGACGGCGTGTCGCTCACGCTGGTCGACCCGACCGGCAAGCCCGGCGGCCACTTCGCGAAAGCCGCCAAGGGCGAACTCGCCCGCTCCATCCTCACCGAGGGCGTCGATGCGATCGAGTCCTGGCGCCATCCTCAGTTCGACCTCCTGATCGAGCCGCTCTGAGCGCTCGTCCATCTGGTGGCTGACGCCCGATGGACGTCTCAGGTGGACTGCGACCGGGGTGCGAGGGTGGTGAGGAAGACGACAACTGCAGCGGGGATCGTGACGATCGCCATCGCCTGGCCGACGTCGAGTGCATCGGTGTCTGCCAGCCATCCCACGACCAGTGGCGTCAACAACCCGGCACTGCGCTGGCCGATCAGCATCGACGCAAACCCCGAACCAGGCGGCCCCGGCGAGCGAGCGGCACGATCGTAGAGCTGGGGAAACAGCACCGACGTCCCCAATCCGGCGATCAGGAAGCCAATGATCGACACCGCCACGTTGGGAATCAGCGTGGCGAGCAACGAGCCTGTTCCGGCGATCAACGCCGAGAGCCGGAACAGATCGGTCGGGCCGATCCTGACCTGCAACCAATCGCCGCCGAGGCGGCCGATCGTCATGCCGGACGTGAACATCAGGAATGCGAGACCCGCGATGCTCGGTCGGGATGCGAGATCATCGCCGAGTCGGAATGACGCCCAATCGCCGTTGGTGACCTCGATCGTCATCGCCATCGCGCCACCGACCGCGAGGAGCAACGACGCCGAGCTGAGCGCCCGTCTGAGCGGGGGGGTGCTCGCTGCTGACGCTGCCTCAGCGAGCTCGGGCGCCTCATCGCGACGCAACAGTCCGGGAGCGACGAAGGCGAGCGCGATGACGAGCAGGATGGCGACCGTCGTCAGGTGCGCCGGCGTGCTCACCCCGGCTCGCAGCGTGAGCACGGTGACCACTCCGCCGGTCACCGTCCCGAGACTCCAGAATCCGTGCAGCCGGTTCATCACCGGTGTGTGCCGTCGGGCGCTCAGCGCCGATCCTTGGACATTCATGGCGACGTCGATGAACACGTCGAAGAACAACCATCCGAAGAGCGCCGTCACGAGCACCACCGGCGCGGTGGCGAACCCGATCAGCGGGAGGAACGCGATCGAACTCGCGGCGCCGTAGATCATCACCCGACGGCTCCCGAAGCGAGCGATCACACGTCCGGCCAGCAACGAACCGACCAGGCTGGCGACGCTGCCGAGCGTCAGGACGAGCCCGAGTGCGCCGATCGAGATGTCGACGCGCTCGCGAATGTCCGGCAGCCGGGGGATGACGGTTGCGTAGACCGTGCCGTTCGCGAAGAACTGCACCGCCACCGATCGCAGCGCCCGCCGGTCGACGGCGTCGTTTGCGTCGGCCGGTTCCTCGGCCTCGGCGTTCACCCGCCGCTGACGGCGACGAGACGCTGGAGAGCCTCGGCGCCGGTGACGTCGACGACTGCGGCGATGGGACCTCCATCGCCGACAACAGCGGCGAGCGGTCCCCCGCGGACCGAGCCGGAGGTGAGCACGACGAAGGCGGTCGCCGGTGCCGTCTGCTGGGCGATTGCCGCCTTGGCGATGGTGCGCCAGACCGCGTCGAGCCGCGACAGGCCGGGACGCGCCGGCGTGTGGGTGCCGCCGAGTTCGAACAACCGGGTCACGCCGTCGGGGCCGGTCGCACGGAAGCTGACCGTGACGCCGGGCGCGATCCGGACGCTGTCCTCGACATCGACGAAGCCGGCGGCGTCGAGCAGCGTGCGAGCCATCTCCTTCAACGTTCGCCGGTCGTTGGCCGCGACCGACACCATCGACGACACCCGCTCCCTGGCCTGGCGAACGTAGTCCGGGTCGGTGTCGTAACCGACGTAGCGGCGGCCGGTGTTCACCGCGGCCACTGCCGTGGTGCCTGACCCCATGAACGGATCGAGCACGACGTCGCCGTCGTAGGTGAACAGCTGGATGCAGCGCTCGACCAGAGCGACGGGGAACGGGGCGGGGTGGCCGACACGGGTGGCGCTCTCGGCGGGGATCTCCCAGACGTCGAGGGTGGCCTCCATGAACTCGTCGCCGGGAATGGTGGCGGCACCCGGTTCGCCGGGCGACGCCGACCCTCGTCCCACGCGATCGAAGCGGCCCTTGCTGGCGATGATCACCCGCTCGGTCGTGTCGCGCAGTACCGGGTTGGCCGGCGACTGGTACGACCCCCACGCACACGATCCGCTTGCGCCGCGCTGCTTCTGCCAGATGACCTCACCGCGCAGCAGCAGGCGCAGGTCATCCTGGAGGATGGTGGTGACGTCGGCGGCGAGGCTGCGGTACGGACGGCGACCGAGGTTGGCCACGTTGACGGCGATGCGCCCGCCCGGCTCGAGGGTTCGTACGCACTCGGCCAGCACGTCGCGCAGCATCGACAGGTAGTCGAGGTAGTCGCCGGGGACGTGACCCTCGCCGAGTGCGGTCTCGTACTCCTTGCCGGCGAAGTACGGCGGCGAGGTGACCACGAGCGCCACCGATGCGTCGGGCACCGCCGACATGTCCCGAGCGTCGCCGACGTGGATGACGTCGAGTTCGCCGGGCTCGCCGAGGGTGTCGTCGTCGCTCACCTCGGGCGGCGCGAAGCGGGCGTAGAAGTCGGTCGAGTCGTGCGACTCGCGCTTGCCGACACCGAACGACGAGGTGGACGTACCCATACGAACTCTGTCAGCTCGCGTCGTCGGCGGCGACGGGCA
Organism: Ilumatobacteraceae bacterium; assembly: GCA_963715825.1. Classification (GTDB taxonomy): domain Bacteria; phylum Actinomycetota; class Acidimicrobiia; order Acidimicrobiales; family Ilumatobacteraceae; genus Sva-07. Next base: position 266,078 of record CAVQSI010000027.1, on the reverse strand, counting down.
GATTGATCGACGGGTTGACGCCGTCGGCGGCGCGCTGCACCCGTGCCACCGATGCCTCGCGGGTGGAGTCGTGGGTGAGGATCCAGAACCGGTCGGCCTTGATGCCGGCGACGACCGCAGCGGCGACGTCGCCGGCCGGGATGCCACCGTCGACTCCCGCAGCAAGCGCCTGGTTGATCAGCTGCGCCATCGGCGAGTCGACGGTCTCGGGCTCCTTGTCCTTGCTCATCAGGTCGGTGCTGACGAACTCCGGGCACAGCACGCTGGCACCGACGGGTGAACCGAGCAGTTCGAGTTCGAGGAAGAGGCTCTCGCTCAGGCCGACGACGGCGTGCTTGCTCGCCACGTACGGAGCGATACCCGGTGCACCGTTGAGCCCGGCGTGCGAGGCGGTGCTGACGATGTGGCCGACGCCCTGCTGCTGCATGACGGGCAGCACGGCCCGGATGCCGTGGACGACGCCGAGCACGTTGACGTCGAGCACGCGGCGCCACAGGTCGACCGGGTCGCTCCAGGCGTCACCGACGCCGACGACACCGGCGTTGTTGAACATCACGTGGACCGCCCCGAACTGCTCGAGTGCGTACTCGACGAGCGCGTTCACCTCGGCGTCGGCCGTCGTGTCGCACACCATCGTGGCGACCGACGCGCCGTCCTCGCTGAGTCGAGCCTCGACGTCGCGCAGCTTCGGTGCGTCGATGTCGGCGAGCACCACGGTCATCCCTTCGGCGATCAGCGCCTCGGCGACGGCGAGTCCGATGCCACTGGCGCCGCCGGTGATCACCGCAACATGGCCAGCCGCGATGGCGGGCGGGCGCGTGGGCGCGAGCTGCGAGTCGGACATCGCCCAAATCTAGGACGCCGCGCCCCGCCGCCGCCGGGATGGCCGACCCAGCCACCCCACCCCACCGCCCAAACCCCACGTTTGCGTGACGATTCGGGTGGACCGGGTCACCGAAAACCTCACGCAAACGTGAAGGGCAGGTCCGAGCACGAGCCAACCCACGTTTGCGTGACGATTCGGGTGGACCGGGTCACCGAAAACCTCACGCAAACGTGAAGGGCAGGGTCGGGTCGGCGGGGTCAGAAGGAGTGGTAGCCGCCGTCGATGGTGATCACGTCGCCGGTGTGATAGCTCGATGCCCGGCTCGCGAGGTACACGGCGAGGCCGCCGAAGTCAGCGGCGGTACCCCAGCGACGCATCGGGATCGCGTGGCAGCACGTTCGTCGACGAACTTGTCCCAGCCGAAGGCGCCGGCGGTCATGTCGGTTTCGATCCAGCCGGGCAACACCGAGTTGCAGCGGATGCCATGGCGGGCGTGCTGGACGGCGATCGCCTTCATCATCGAGTTGACGCCGGCCTTCGACGCGCCGTAGTGCTGACCCGACTGCTGTCCGAAGAACGCCGACCCCGACGTCGTGAACACGATCGACCCACCTGCTTCGTCCCCATCGCCGTGGCGCGACACCATGTGCTTGGCCGCTTCGCGCGACGTGAAGAACGCGCCATCGAGATTGACCCGCATCACTCGGCGCCACTCGTCCGATGTCATCCCGACGAAGCTCGGCGCTCGACCACCGATGCCGGCGTTGACGAAACACGAGTCGACGCGTCCGAGTTCGCCGATCGTGTCGGCCATCGCCTGGGTCACCGCGTCCTCGTCACCGACATCACACACGATCGACAGCAACTCGACGTCGTGGTGCCCGAGCTGCTCGATCGCCGCATCGTTCTTGTCGGGATTGGTGCCCCAGATCGCGACATCGGCGCCGTGGGCGGCGAGCGCGTCGGCCATCCCGAGCCCGATGCCACCGTTGCCGCCGGTGACCAACGCGACGTGTCCGGTGAGGTCGAACGGGGATCCGGCGGGAAGGCTCATGGCGCCGACTGTACGGGCCCGTCACGCACCGGCGTAGCAGTGGAGATAGCGTCGAAGGCGCATGTATCTGGAGCGCGTCCGCCAACCCGCCGATCTGCGGGACCTGTCGTACGACGAACTCCGCGATCTCGCCGGTGAGATCCGCGACTTCGTCGTGTCGGCGGTGTCAGACACCGGCGGCCATCTCGGTTCGAATCTCGGCGCTGTCGAACTCACCCTCGCGATGCATCGCGTGTTCGACTCACCGACCGACGCGATCCTGTGGGACACCGGCCACCAGGCGTACATCCACAAGATCGTCACCGGGCGCCAGAAGCAGTTCGAGCAGCTCCGTCAACAAGGTGGACTGTCGGGCTACCCGAGCCGCGAAGAGTCCGAGCACGACTACATCGAGAACTCTCACGCGTCGACCGTGCTGTCGTATGCGTACGGCATGGCGGTCGCCCGCGACCTCGGCACCGACCCGCACCGCCACATCGTCGCCGTCATCGGCGACGGCTCGCTCACCGGCGGCATGGCCTACGAGGCGATCAACAACATCGGCCACGGTGACAAGCAGGTCATCATCATCCTCAACGACAACGGCCGCTCGTATGCACCCACCGTGTCGATGCTGTCGGCGAGCGCGCAGGGCCGCGACGAGCAGGCCAACCATCCGAGCGTCACCGACCGCGTCACCGACAAGCTGTCGCACGCGCTCACCGACATCCGCACCAACCCGGTCTACGTCCGGCGCCAGCGTCGCCTCGAGGAGTTCCTCGGACACCTCCCCGTCGTCGGCCACCAGGCCGAGTCGGCGATGGACGCATTCAAAGCGGGCGTGCGCGAGTTCCTCCAGCCGCCGTCGTTCTTCGAGGCGCTCGGCGTGCGCTACGTCGGCCCGTTCGACGGCCACAACATCGAGGAGATGGAGCACGCGTTCCGCAATGCGATCGAGCTCTCCGAGGAGGGCCCGATCCTCGTGCACGTCCTCACCCAGAAGGGCCGGGGCTACTCCCCCGCCGAGGACGACGACGAGAAGAATCTCCACGACGCGCCGGTGTTCGATCCGCTCGTCGGGCCCCCGAAGGCAGTGTCGACGGGCTACACCCAGGCCTTCGCCGAGGCGATCCTGAAAGAGGCCGAGGCCGACGAACGGATCGTGGCGATCACCGCCGCGATGCCGGGCCCGACCGGGCTCCTGCCGTTCCAGGAACGTTTCCCCGACCGGTTCTTCGATGTCGGGATCGCCGAACAGCACGCGGTCACCGGTGCGGCCGGGATGGCAATGGGCGGTCTGCGACCGATCGTGGCGATCTACTCGACATTCCTCAACCGGGCGTGGGACCAGGTCGTGTACGACGTGGCACTGCACCGGCTGCCGGTGATCTTCTGCCTCGACCGTGCCGGCGTCACCGGACCCGACGGCGCCAGTCACCACGGCGTGTACGACATGGCGTTGCTGTCGAAGGTGCCGGGCATGCGCGTGCTCGCGCCGTCGAGCGCACAGGAACTCGCCCAGATGCTCCACGACGCCACCAGCCTCGTCGAGGCCGGTCCGATCGCGATCCGCTATCCCCGCGGCGCCGCTCGCCAGGTCAGCGAGCACGAGGTCGGCTCGGGGCTGTCGGCTCGCAGAGCGGTTGCGGGTTCGGGCACGTGCATCGTCGCCGTCGGCAAGATGCTCGAGGTCGCCGAGAAGGCCGCCGCGACATTGGCCGCCGACGGCATCGAGGTGACGGTGTGGGATGCCCGCTGCTGCGCCCCGCTCGACCCCGAGATGATCGCCGACGCTGCTGCGCACGATCGTGTGATCACGATCGAAGACGGCATGCGTGACGGCGGCATCGGTATGGCGATCGCGGACGGCGTGTGTGCGGTCGATCAGTCGACCCACGTCGACGTCCTCGGTCTGCCGACCAAGTTCATCCCGCACGACCCGAAGTCCGAAGCCATCCTGGCGCGGTGCGGACTCGACGTCGCCAGCGTCGTCGCCCTCGCCCGCAGCTGAGTCCGCTCGGGCTGGTCCCCCGGGCGGGGTCTCGTAAGGTTGGCGACGTGAGCGAACTGCCGGATCCGTACGCCGCCTACACCCATCTGCGCTTCGACCGACCGAGCGACGGGGTTCTGCTGATCACGCTCGACGACGCCGAACGCCTCAACGCAACCGGGGCCGACATGCACCTGCAGTTGTCGCGGGTGTTCCGCACGGTCGACGACGATCCCATCCGTGCGGGCGGTCGTCGTCACCGGCGCCGGCACGGCGTTCTCCGCCGGCGGCGATCTCGACTGGATCGCCGAACAGGTCGGCGACTACACGCAGACCATCCGGGTGATGCGCGAGGCCGGCGACATCGTGCGCACGATGATCGACTGCGACACGCCGATCGTGTCGGCGATCAACGGCGTCGCTGTCGGCGCGGGCCTCGCCGTGGCGCTCATGGCCGACATCAGCATCATCAACGAGGACGCGAGGCTGACCGACGGCCACATCCGAATCGGCGTGGCCGGTGGCGACCACGCGGTGGCCATCTGGCCGCTGCTGTGCGGCATGGCCAAGGCGAAGTACTACCTCCTGACCGCCGACTTCCTCGACGGGCGCGAGGCCGAACGGATCGGCCTGGTGTCGAAGGCGGTGCCGGCCGACGAGGTGATGGCGACGGCGATGGGCATCGCCGAGAAGCTGGCCGCCGGACCGGTCGACGCGACCCGGATGACCAAGCGGGCGCTCAACCACTGGTTGCGCCAGGCGTTGCCGAACTTCGAGGCGTCGTTGGCGTACGAGATGCTGAACTTCCTCGGCCCCGATGCCGCCGAGGGACTGTCGGCGCTCCAGGAGAAGCGTCGCCCCGACTTCCGGGCGGCCGCCAGCGGCGATGCGGGGCCGGCGTCGTGAAGGACATCCAAGAGCTGGACCTGTCGCACGACCTCGCGCTCGCGCTCGACGTCGCCGACCTGGTCGACGCGTTCACGCTGCCGCACTTCCACGAGGCCGACTTCACGATCGACTGGAAGCGGAACCAGACCGAGGTCACCGAGATCGACCGCCGAGCCGAGACGATGATCGTCGACCAGCTCGTCCGGGAACGTCCTGGGCACGGAGCGTTCGGCGAGGAGCACGGGTTGGCCGGCGACCAGCAGTCGCCGTGGCGATGGGTGATCGACCCGATCGACGGCACGTCGGGCTTCGTGCGCGGCATCCCGATCTGGGCGACGCTGATCGCACTCACCCACGTCGAGCGCGGCGCCGTGATGGGTGTCGTCTCGGCCCCCGCACTCGGCCGACGCTGGTGGGGCGGGCTCGGACTCGGTTCGTCGATGAGCGTGTTCGGCGACGACCGGCCGATCGTCGTCTCGACCGTCGACGACCTCGCGGAGGCGCAGGTGAGCATCACCCACAACCACGGCTGGGACGCCCTCGGTCTCACCGATGCGCTCGTACGTCTCCAGCAGCGGGCTCGCCGTTCGCGCGGCGTCGGCGACTTCTGGCAGCACATGCTGGTCGCCGAGGGGGCGATGGACGTCGCCGTCGATGCCGTCGGCGTTGCGCCCTACGACATCGCGGCGGTCAAACCGATCGTCGAAGCGGCCGGTGGCAGCCTCACCGACCGCTTCGGCAATCCGACCCACGAGCACGAGACCGCGATCAGCACGAACCGCCTCCTCCACGACGTCGTCCTCGCCGAACTCGGGGCGTGATGTCCAGGACGTGCCGGGCACGTCGTGGACCTCGGCGCGGGTAGCGTCGACCGCCATGTCGAGCGAGACACCGTCGCCGTACGAGACTCCGACGCGTTCCGACCTGGCGCCGGAGACGTTGGCGATCACCGCCGGGCGTTCATCGAGCGGATCATCGCTTGCGCCGGCACTGTGGGCGTCGAGCACCTGGGAGTCCAAGAGCCTCGACGACGCCCACCGACGCGCCACCGCGCTGCGTCACGACGGCTTCTACTCGCGCTACTCGAACCCCACCGTCCGATCGTTCGAGGAGGCAATGGCCGAGCTGGAAGGCGCCGAGGAGTCGCTCGCGTTCGCGTCCGGCATGGGCGCCATCGCATCGACGGTGTTCGCGCTCTGTTCGACCGGCAACCACATCGTCGCCCAGCGTCAGCTGTACGCCGGCACGCTCGCCTTTCTCCAAGGTCCGTGCCGTCGGATGGGGATCGACGTGACCTTCGTCGACGTCGCGACGCCAGGCGCCTTCGCCGACGCGGTCGAGCCCGGCCGAACGATGCTGGTGCTCGCCGAGACGCCGTCGAACCCGCTGCTCGAGTTGGCCGACCTCGACGAGCTCGGCGCGATCAAGGGTCCGTTCACCGTCGTCGACTCGACGTTCGCCACACCGCTCGGCCAGCAGCCGCTCGCCCACGGTGTCGACATCTCACTGCATTCCGCCACCAAGGGCATCGCCGGCCACAACGACGCCACGCTCGGAGTGATCTCCGGCGACGCCGACCTCCTCGGCGAGATCTGGGCCTACTCGGTGCTGCACGGGTCGACGCCGTCACCGTTCGACGCGCTGAACGCGCTGCGCGGTCTTCGCACGATGGGTGTTCGCACCCGACAGCAGAACGACACCGCCCGCTCACTAGCGATCACGTTGGCCGACCATCCCGAAGTTCGTGCCGTGCACTATCCCGGGCTGAGCGAACATCCGCAGCACGCGCTCGCCACCAAGCAGCTCCGCCAGTACGGCACGGTGTTGTCGTTCGAGGTCGCCGACCGCGACACGGCGTCGGCGCTGCTCGGTCGGCTGCGTGTCGCTCGCGTCGCCACGTCGCTCGGCGGGCCCGAGACGATCGTCTGCCACCCGTCCACGTCGACCCACACCAGCCTCACTCCCGAGGAGCGCGCCGACGCCGGTGTCAGTGAAGGACTGCTGCGCGTGTCGGTCGGCCTCGAGGACACCGGCGATGTGGTTGCCGACTTCGAGCGTGCCCTCGAGACGCCGGTCTGAACGCGACCGGCGCGTCGACGACCGTCCCTCCTGGGCCGGTCACTCGTGGATCGGCAACGGCGAGGGACCGAAACTGAACCATCGAACCAGTATCGCCTCGACGTCGGCATCGCTGCCGTTCCAGTCGTCGTCCCGCACCTGCTCCCGGCTGCGACGGCCGAGCCGCGAGCGGAACAGTTCGAACACCGACACACCTCGCAGGACCACCGTCGAGGTGCTGTCGGGATCACCGCTGGCGACCACTCGCCCGTCATCGAGTTCGACGGTCAACCGCACGGCCACACCGTCGAGCGACGCCAAGGAGGACCCGGCGGTCTCGACGATCACGCTGGAGCGCGCGCCGGGACGACCGAGTGCCTGGCGAAGATCGTGTTCGTGGCTGTGGACGTCGATCGGCGGGCGGGTCTCGCCCATCGCCTGGAGTGCGTCGGCGAAACCCGGCGCCTGTTGCGCCCAGCGGTCGAGCAGTTCGTCGACCCGTGCGTGGCGGTTGCGTTCCACCTGCGAGTCGCTGCGAACTCGTGGAAGGAAGCGTGTGCGAGCCGGTACAGCTCGGCGGTCCCGGGAAGGTCGGCCATGGCCCGAGCCTGCCACAGGTGTGAAGCGGGTCCCTCGGCGCAACACTCTGGCCATGGATTCCGCAACCGTCACCCGTCACGACGACCGTGGCCGCTACGAACTCCACGTCGGCGACGAGATGGTCGCCTTCGCCGAGTTCTCGCACGGCGTCGACTCGATCACGATCCCGTACATCGAGACCGCACCGCAGCATCGCGGCAACGGCTGGTCGTCGACGCTGATGGACGGCGTGATCGCCGATCTGCGCGCCCGCGGCATCCAGGTTCGAGCGACGTGCCCGGTCGCTCGCGCTCACATCGCTGCCCACGCCTCCGAGCTGCTGGTGCGCTGACGTGTGCCGCAACATCACCACCCTGCGCGGCCTCGAACCGGCGGCAACCGCCGACGAGATCGAAGCCGGAGCCCGTCAGTACGTCCGCAAGATCAGCGGCGTGCAGCAGACCTCGGCTGCCACCGAGGAACCCTTCGAGCGCGCCGTCGCCGAGATCACTGCGATCACCACTCGCCTGCTCGCCGAGCTCCCACCCCGCAAGACACCCCCGAAGCAGGACCCTCCCCTGCGCCGCATCGCCCGCCGAGCGAGCCGTTCACGACCGACGTGCCACGCACCACGTGACCGGTCGGCACGGCGCGACCTGACCTGACGGTCACCGGCCTGCCGTGAGGCCGAGCGATCAGGAATAGAACGGGTTCTCGCCGGTGGAGTGATCGGTGAGGTCGCGGACGCGCTCGACGCCCTCGATGGCATCGACCAGCATCGTCTGGACACCGTCGAGCATGGTCTGCTTGCTCATCGAGCAGCCGTGGCAGCCGCCGCCCATCGTGAGGTAGGCGGTGCCCTCGCCGTCGTGGCCGACGTAGGTGACGAAGCCGCCGTGGGCGGCGAGCGCGGGGTTGACCTCGGAGGCGACCATCGCGTCGATCTCCGCAGACAGTTCGTCGTCGGCGGTCAGCCCCTCGACGGACGGAGCGAGCGGTCGGTTCGGGTTGCGGATGACGAGGCCCTGCGTGGAGGTGTAGTCGAGCGTGGCGCCGGTGAGCAGCGCGACGTCGTCGCCGGGGATGATGACCTTCATCCCATCGTGCGTGCGCACCTCGTCGGTGAACGCAGCGGTGAGGTACTCCTCGAACGACAGGTCGTAGCGGAACTCCTCGCCGGCATCGGATGCGATCGCCAGGCGCAGACCGAGCTTGTCACCGTCGGCCTCGTCGTCGCGCAGCTCGCGCAGGTGCTCGAGCGCTTCGGGAGTGACCGAGATGATCGGCTCGCTGCCACTCGATGCAGGGGTCTCCGCGGCCATGGCTTCGAGGGGACTCATCTGGTCGAGGCTACCGGCGCCCCTTCCCGGGGGGAACGCCGGCCGACGAACGCATCGTTGGCCGCACGACCCGGTGACCTACGCTCGACGGGTGACCGACGGAAGCCGCACAGCGATCTTCGCAGCGTTCTTCGCCAACCTCGGCATTGCGATCAGCAAGTTCGTCGGCTTCCTGATCACCGGATCGGCGAGCCTCCTCGCGGAGACCATCCACTCGGCGGCAGACACCGGGAACCAGGTGCTGCTGTTCTTCGGGGGTCACCGCGCCCGCCGGTCCGCAACGCCGGAGCATCCGTTCGGCTACGGCCGCGAACGGTACTTCTGGTCGTTCGCCGTGGCGCTGGTGCTGTTCTCGATGGGCGGGATGTTCGCGCTCTACGAAGGCATCCAGAAGTTCCGCGATCCGCACGAGGTCGAGAGCCTCGGCGTCGCCGTCGTGATCCTGTTGGTGGCGATCGGGTTGGAGTCGTTCTCGCTGCGCACGGCGGTGAAGGAGTCGAACCACGTCCGTGAGCCGGGCACGAGCTGGTGGCGGTTCATCCGGAGCACCAAGCAGCCCGAGCTGCCCGTCGTGCTGCTGGAGGACGTCGGCGCGCTCACCGGCTTGTTCTTCGCGCTCGGCGGCGTGCTGACGGCCCACTTCACCGAGGATGCGCGCTGGGACGCGGTCGGCTCGATCAGCATCGGCGTGCTGCTGATCGTGATCGCCGCAGTGCTCGCTGTCGAGATGAAGAGTCTCCTGATCGGCGAGTCGGCGTCGGCAGCGTCGCGCCTTGCGATCGTCGCGGCGATCGAGTCGAGCGAGCACGTGGACCGACTGATCCACCTCCGCACCGAGCACATCGGCCCCGACGAGATCCTCGTGGGTGCCAAGGTCGAGTACTCCTCGAACCTCAGCGCCGACGAACTCGTGGCAGCCATCAACACCACCGAAGACGCCATCCGGGCCGCCGTTCCCGCCGCCACGGTGATCTACCTCGAACCCGATCTGCTCCGCACCGACCATCCCGATCTCGTGACCGGGTCGGACGCGCCGCACGCACGCTGATGGCCGAACGCTTCAGCGGACGCGCGCTCGGACTGTTCGCCATGACCGTCGCCGTGATCAGCTTCTCGACGAGCTCGGCGCTGATCAAGTGGTCCGAGTCGACCGGTTCCGTCATCGCGTTCTGGCGAATGATCGGCGCCGTCATCGGCTGGTGGGCGGTGATCGCGTTCACCCGTGTCCGCACCGGCCGTCCTGCGCCGACCGCGACAACGTGGCGACTGGCGCTCGCTCCCGGGCTGGCGTTCGGCGCCAACATCGCCCTGTTCTTCACGGCGATCACCAAGACGAGCATCGCGCATGCCGAGTTCATCACGGCGCTGACCCCGCTGGTGATGCTGCCTGCCGGAGCGTTCTTCTTCGCGGAACGTCCGAACTGGTCAGCGCTGCGGTGGGGCGTGATCTCGATCATCGGCGTGACCCTGGTGTTGTTCTTCGGGCCGGAGCAGGGCGCATCGTCGGTGTCCGGCGACCTGCTGATGATCGGGGTGATCCTGCTGTGGACCACCTACCTGCTCACGTCGAAGCAGGCCCGAGCGGCGGGGGTCGGCACGCTCGACTTCATGGCGTGCATGATGCCGATCGGCGTGCTGACCGCGGGTCCGATCGCGGCGATCATCGCCGGGTCGGACGTGTTCGGGTTGACGGCGAGGGGCTGGCTCGTCGTGGGCATCCTGACGTTGCTCACCGGCATGCTCAGCCACGGCTGCATCGTCTTCGCCCAACAACACATCCCGGTGGCCACGATCAGCATCATGCAGACCGCACAACCCGCCCTCGCCGTGTTCTTCGCGTTCCTGATCCTCGGCGAGGAGGTGCGGGCGCCGCAGGTGCTCGGCATGGCGCTGGTGATCGTCGGCCTCGCACTGTTCACGCTTGCCAGTTCGCGCACGGCGCCGGTCTCCACGCCGGCAACGCCGGTCGAAGCGCTCTGAACCTCGCGCCGATCGTCGCCGTCAGCCGGCGAGCAACGTCGCGAAGTGGCGACGCCACTCGACCGACAACCGGTCGGAGCGCACGCTGACGGTGCGCGTCTGATCGAGCGGCAACACGCCGCCGATGCGTTCGAGCACCGACCGGTCCTCGGCGCCGATCATGCGGTCGAACGCCAGGAACTCGTCGACCGGAAGATGGTGGTCGTGGTTGCGCCACGACACGAACGTGAACAGCGACGTCACGTCGTCGACCGGGGTGGTGCACAGCAGCAGCACCCGATCGTGCCCCGTTCGCGGACCGGTCTCGTAGTACGTGTTCGAGCGCACCACGAAGGGCAGGTGGAACGCCGTCGACATGCGTTGACGAACGGGGTCGCCGCGTTCGTCGTGGACGTCGACGGTGTAGTGGTAGCCGGTGAAGCCGCCGTCGAGCGCTTCGACGTGGATGGGGGCGACGACGGGATCGGTGTCGGGGCCGATGGTGCCGGCGTGGACGTACGGGAAGTGGGCGACGTCGCAGAAGTTGTCGACCATGCGCGTGGCGGAGACCTGCCAGGTCTCGACGCCGGCGGTCACCCGACGGAACGACGGATCACGGTCCTGCGGTATGTCGGGTGGCTCACCGGCCGGTACACCCGGGCACAGCCAGACGAGGCCGTAGCGCTCGCGCACGGTGGCGAGATGGAGGTTGGCCGCCGACGGGATCGGGGCGCCGGGGCCCGAGGACGGCACCTCGACGCACACGCCGGACCCGTCGAAGCTCCACGAGTGGTACGGGCACACGAGGCAGCCACCGGAAACCGATCCGTGCGACAGCGGTGCCTCGCGGTGCGGACACCGGTCCGGCGCAGCAGAGACCGCGCCGTCGGCGCCGCGCCACAGCACGAAGCGCTCGCCGAGCAGCGTCACTCCGACCGGTTCATCGGCGACGTCGGCGGCATCGGCCACCACGTACCACTGGGTGCGCATCGCCGGGTCCGCGCAGAACGAATCGGTGCGCAGCTCCATCTCGTCGAGCGTACAGATCCCTCATCCAGCCCGAAATGTGCGCGCGAAAGGGTCACCTGCGACCTGTCACGGACATTTTTCGGGTTGGGGAACGTGAGGCACACCGATCGTTCATGTTCCGTTCAGCTGAATGTCGGACAGCCCTGCGAGGATGGAGCCATGCGCATCCTGGTGACGAACGACGACGGCATCGACTCGATCGGCCTGCACGTGCTGGCCCGAGCGATCTGTGAACTCGACGGCGACCACGAGGTCCACATCGTGGCGCCCGACCAGGAGTTCTCGGGGGCGGGTGCCGCGCTCGGGGCATTGCACCTGATCCAACCCGAGGTGCGTCGGGGACACATCGACGACTGTCGCGCTGCCGCGATCTGGAAGGTCAGCGGCCCGCCGGCGCTCTGCGTCATGTTCGCCCGCCTCGGCGCATTCGGGGCACCGTTCGACCTGATCGTCAGCGGCATCAACCCCGGCGCCAACGTGGGCCGCGCCGTCTATCACTCGGGCACGGTCGGCGCCGCGCTGACGGGCCGCAACGGCGGCATCTCCGGCATCGCGGTCAGCCAGGCGGTCACCGGCTTCGGCGTCGAGGGCCAGGGCTGGGACGAGTCGATCGCCACCCAGCACTGGGACAGCGCCGCGGCCGTCGCCAAGGTCGTGGCCCAGGCGTTGGTCGACGACATGCCGGTCGACCCGGTCGTGGTCAACATCAACGTGCCCGACGTCCCGGTCGAGGAGTTCGGCACCTGGCAGTTCGCCGAGGTCGGCCAGGCGCCGCCACGCTCGATGGCCCAGGCCACGCTCAGGCCGATCCCCGGCCACGAAGACGCGTTCACCGTCGAGATGGGTTGGGGCGACATGGTGCAGCTGGCACCGGACACCGACGGCGGCATCATCGAGCGCAACGACGTCGCGATCACCTACCTGACTCGCCTGTCGCACCACGACCGGCCCGACCTCGGATCGGTCGCCAAGTCGCTCGACGCACTGCTGGGCTGACCCTCGACCGACGTGGCTGCCGACAGGGCCGCCGCAACCGGTCCAGGGGCGGCTACTGCGAGAACGACCCGGTGGCGACAGTTCGGATCGGGCCGAGGTCGTCGATCTCGGTGACGGTGCCGCTGGTTCGCTCGACGAACTGTAGGGATTGGTCGGCGAAGAAGAGCCCCGACGAGTCGCTGGCCCACGAGTCGGGATACACGATCTGGTTGATGCGACCCGCCTGAATCGACTCGCCGGTCGCGACATCGAGGATCCGACGGCGACCGGACCCGTCGGAGTCGCCTCGGAACACGATCGAGCGACCGTCCGGAGAGATGTGGGTGGCAGGGTCGAGGAATCCGAATCCGTCGATCGGGTCGAGCACGCCGGGGGTGACGGTGCCGGTGTCCCACTCGATGATCGAGTAGGCGCAACGGAGCGACTCGTCGCACTCCTCGATCGCCCAGTGTCGCGAACCCGTCGCCAGCAGGACGCCCGTGCTGATCCGCTCGGCGGCGCCGTCCAGACCCGCCGTGTAGACACCGCCCGGAGCGGTGAACAGTGCATCGCCGAACGGTGAGAACACGCGAGAGAAGAAACTGGTCTCGTCGACGAACGGGTTCTCCAACAGCTCGAGGTCGCCGTCGGGTCGAAGCAGCCAGTCCTGTTGGAGTGCCCGGTCGCCGGTGGTCGGCGAGGTGACGACGAAGGTCCCGGTCCCCGTCCACGGCTGCACGAAGATGATGCCGTCACGGAGTTCGGACTTGACGACCGGCTCGTCGTCGCGGATCTGCACCAACGTCGTCGAGTCGAACACGACGACGGTGCCGTCGCCCAGCGCCAGTTGCCGATCGACACCGATGTCGGACACGTCGATGCTGCGCGTCTGGCCGCTCGGGAACTCGGTGACGCTGACGATGCCGGACGGCGAGAGCGTGACCACCTCGGTCGGCGCCATCGAGGCCAAGGCGGCGGGGACCGTGATCGTCCGTTGCGACCACGCCGGCACCTCACCGTCGACGATCGGCGCCGGCGCCAGCGCAGTTCGGTGTCCGGCCGGGTTCCGGCGTCACCAGGGCGTCGAGGGTGCGCACGCTGGTCGGCGGGATCGTGTCGAGCGTCGTCGTGACGGGCACGGTGTCGTCGATCTCCACCGCTGGCGACGTCGGGTCAGGATCGGTCTCCGACTCGCCGTCGTCGCGCAGCAGTGCTCCGGCGGAACCGACGAGCAGCGCGATGACCACCCCACCGGCGATGACCTTGCGTCCGACGTTCGACCTCGGTGCTCCGACGTCGGCGCCGGGGTCGTCGAAGTCTTCCGGGGGTGGTTCGTCGGCCCCACCGCTCCAACTCGGCGCAGATGGTCCGGCGGGCGGGCGTCGGCCGGTGGCGAACACGGCGGTATCGGGCTCGGTGCTGTCGGGAACCCAGTCGTCGCGCATCCAGGGCGAGGCGTCGTCGGGGTTGTCGTCGGCCACGACGCCATTCGACCACACGCCGGTGCCGATACCGTCGCGCAGGTGAACACTCGTGGCGACGTCGCACGCACCTACCTTGCGTCGTTTGCGACCGGCGACGCCGATGCGGTCGCCGCCTGCGTCACCGACGACTTCGTCAACGAGCACCTGAGCGAACTCGGTTCGGGATGCGCCGGCCGAGCCGAGTACCGGCGTCGGCTCGACGAGTTCCTGTCGACATTCGTCGGCGCCCGGTACTCGGTCGTGACGCTCGCAGAGATCGCCGAGACGTCGCCGCCCGACGCCGGCGACGTCGTGGTGCGCTACCGGTTCGAGGCGACCTACGAGGGGACGCCGATCGACATCGCCGGGGTGATGTGGTTCGACGTGCGCGACGGCCTCGTCGCCCGCCGCACCGACCTGTGGGACTCGCTCACGTTCCTGCGCCAGACCGGCCAGGCCGACTGAGCCCAGTCGCTCGGTGCAGTTCTCGACCGATCTGGTCGCGGCAGTCGAAACCAGATCCGTCGAGCGTTGCGAGACTCGCGCTCAGCCTTCCCAGAGTTCGGTGGTCGGGTGGAACTGGCTCCACGCGAACCAGAACGACTCGTGCGAGGCGATCGGGTCGCCCGTCGCTTGGTCGACGGCGCGGAGCCCGCCACCGTCGTCGACGAGTTCCACGCCTGCCGCCTCGACGGTGTCGCCGGCGGCGAGTGCCGCTCGAACGGCGCCGGCCGGGAAGGCGATCGGGGTGCCGTCGTCGGTGATGACGCCGACGACGAGTTCCTGGACGTCGAGGCGGTCGTCGGCCGGACCGATCGGGAAGATCGGGCCGTTGTCGTCGCGACCCTGGAGCGGATCGAGCGAATAACTCCGACCGATGCCTCCGTCCTCCGCGATGATCGTCGTGTCGGGGTGGGCCGCCTTCCACTCGCCCCATGTCGTACGCAGCACGGTGGTTTCGTCGAGCACGATGCCCTGCTCCTGCAGCGGACCCGACACCGCCGCACCGGTGAACGTGTCGAACACCGACTGGGTGCGCAGGTCGTACATCACCTTGTTCGAACGTGACAGCAGGCCGGAGGTGCGCAGCACCGGCACCTCGTCGGCACCACCGATCGTGACGGCGTCGTCGGTGCGGTACGCCTGCGCCGAGCCGCACAGCGTGCAGTACGGGATCCCGAAGCGACGATCACCCAACGTGAGGTTGAACATCTCGTGGATCTCGGCGATGTTCTTCGGGATCGCCAACGCCTCGTCGCCCTCGACGATGCCGAACACGATCGCATCGTCGGGATACCAGTCGCCGCCGGCGGCATCGGTGACCG
This sequence comes from Ilumatobacteraceae bacterium, assembly GCA_963715825.1. Lineage (GTDB taxonomy): Bacteria > Actinomycetota > Acidimicrobiia > Acidimicrobiales > Ilumatobacteraceae > Sva-07. The sequence goes on along the minus strand of CAVQSI010000027.1, from coordinate 250,613 downwards.
CCGGGTCGTCGAGAGCCGGGATACAGCCCCGCGAGCAGCCGTCGGGGTCGCCGAGTTCACGGTCGTCGATCAGGACCCCACCCCAGCTGAGCAGGCGCCAGTCGATGTCCGCGTCGTCGTCGGCGAAGAACGGGTCCCACCGCTCCTCGACGAGCAGGAACAGATCGGCCTTGTCGGTGCGGTAGTCGGGATAGTCGGGCGTGTCCCAGGCGATCAGGTGATTCGTGGTGCTGAGCCACACGCTGCGCTCGCTGTCCGGGTCGTCGGCGATCGACGTGGCCGTCAGCGACTCGAACGCGTCGACGAGTTCGTTGCCGTTCTCGCCGGGGCCGAAGAACCGCATGAGGTCAACGACGTACCAGGCGTGGCGGGCGTCGCCGTGCTCGACCAGATCGGCCAGCGCCGCCTCGTCGATCTCGCCGACGAGCAACTGCGTGTCGATGCGATCCATGGCATCGCGGACCTCGGCCGCGTCCGCGACGTCGGCTGCGGGAGCTGCCGGTGCCGGCGGGTAGCGGAACACCGGGGGGCGCTCCGTGGCGTCGGCTGCGTCGCCGGCGGCGTCATCGGAGTCCGCCGCACAGGCCGTGACGAGCATCCCGGCGACGAGGAGCAGCAGGAGCTTGGAGGGCCGTTGGCGCATGTGATGAGGGTACGAAGGCGCCGATTGCCACGTTCGAACGGTGCGAGGAACACGAGCGAAACTCCGCGGACGGTACGAGGGCCTGCCAACGTTTCGGGCATCCTGGTGCCATGGCTGAACGAGCGATTCCCACCGACGACGAGCTGAAGCAGAAGCTCACTCCGCTGCAGTACGAGGTGACCCAGCGCGCCGGCACCGAGCGCGCGTTCAGCGGCGCCTACTGGGACGTCAAGGACCCGGGCACGTATCACTGCATCGTGTGTGACGAGGCGCTGTTCTCCTCGGAAACCAAGTACGACTCGGGTTCGGGTTGGCCGAGCTTCACCGAGGCGATGGATCCCGCGAAGGTCACGCTCAAGGAGGATCGGTCACACGGCATGGTGCGCACCGAGGCGATCTGCGCCACGTGCGGCGCCCACCTCGGCCATGTGTTCCCCGACGGCCCCGGCCCCTCAGGCGACCGCTTCTGCATGAACTCGGCATCGCTCAAGCTCGAGCCCGCCGACTGACTGCGGCGAGGGGCACACCTCGGCGCATCGCGAGATCACGCCGGGGGTCAGACCCCAGGCGTGATCGTCGGTAGGTTCGGCCAGATGATCTGCGACTGGGGCAACGACGAGCGACGACTGACCGACTCGGTGAGCGTGCTCGTCGGCGACGCCAACGGCGCGTACCCATCGGGCAACACGCTGCTCGTGCGGGGCGCGGGCGAGACGGTGCTGATCGATCCATCGGTGACCGTCGTCGCCCGCGGCGGCGTGCCGGCGGTGATCGACGCCGTGATCAACAGCCACTCGCACGAGGACCACATGGCCGGCAACGGCACGTTCCCGTCGGCTCGGCTGCACATCCACGACGAGGACCTTCCGGGTGCACAGTCGATGGAGGGGCTGATGGCGGTGTACGGGTTGACGGGCGACGCTCGGGAAGCGTTCGAGCGGGTGATCCTCGACGAGTTCCACTACGTGCCGCGCCCCGACGCCCACGGTTTCACCGATGGCCACGTGTTCGATCTCGGTGGTGGCGTGACGGTCGAGGCCGTCCACCTTCCCGGCCACACACGCGGCCACAGCGGGTTCCGGATGGACGGCGTGTTCTTCTTGTCCGACATCGATCTGACCGGTTTCGGGCCGTACTACGGCGATGTGTGGAGTGACCTCGAGGACTTCGAGGCGAGCCTGGCGAAGGTGCGCGACGAAGACGCCGAGTTCTACGTCACCTTTCATCACAAGGGTGTGATCGAGGGACGGGAGACCTTCGTCGCGATGATCGATGCGTTCACCGCCGTCATCGGTCGTCGTCACGACGCGATGCTCGAGTACCTCCGTGAACCGCGCTCGATCGACGAGATGCGCGAGCACCGGTTCATCTATCGCCCGCACGTCGACATGGCGTTCGTCGAGTCGGTCGAGACTCGTAGCGCGGAGCTCCACGTGCAGCGCATGCTCCGCCGCGGCGAAGCGGTCGAGGTCGCCCCGGGCCGGTTCCAGACGACGTGAGCCTGCGAGGATGCGGGGCATGACGGATGCTCCAGAGTTCTCCACCTTGCGCGTCGAGGTCGACGCCGCCTCGTCACCAGGCGCGAGCGGGCCGATCGGCCGGATGACGCTCACGCAAGGCGACAAACTCAACCCGCTCGGCACGGTGCCGCTGCGCGAGATCGCCGAGGCGGCGCGGTGGTTCAACACCATCGACGCCCACGTCGTGATCGTCACCGGCGAGGGTCGGGGATTCTCGTCCGGGTTCGACCTTCGCGAGTTCGCCGGCACCGACTCGGCGACGGCCACGTCGAGCCGAGACCAGGCGGATCTCGGACGGCTGATGGCCGAGGCGATGGACCGGATGTCGGCGCTCACGATCGCGGCCATCAAGGGTCCGTGCGTCGGCGGAGGCGTGGTGCTCGCCGGTGTGTGCGATCTGCGGATCGCGGCTGACGACACCGTGTTCTCGATCCCCGAGGTCGATCTCGGGATCCCCCTCGCGTGGGGCGGCATCCCGCGATTGGTGCGAGAGATCGGGCCAGCACTCACACGCGAGCTGGTGCTCACGTGTCGCCCGTTCTCGGCGGACGAGGCACTGCGGATCGGCTTCGTCAACCGCGTCGTTCCACGCGCCGAACTCGAATCGGCTGTCGACGAACTCGCCGAACAGCTGGCGAAGAAGGCACCGAGCGTGGTCCGGGCAACCAAGCGTCAGGTCAACGAAGCGCTCGAGGACGTCGCGTCCACCGCCGGATCGTGGGCCGACGCCGACCAGCTCGGCGCTGCGATGCGCGACCCCGACGCCCGTGCCGCCGCCCGCGCATACCTCGCCTCCCGCAAGCGCTGAGCGTCACGGGGCGACGATCGAGTCGTTGACAGATCCACCCGGACCGCTGACCGTCAGCGTGACGACATCGCCACTCGTCGCGCACGTGTCGAGTTGCCCGACGACCGCGACCGACCGGGAGTTGGAACCGACGGCGAGCGTTGCTGAGGTGGCATCGGTCGAGGTCCAACCGATCCGCCGCGGCGTCCGGGTACCGGGGCAGAGCACGCCCGCCGGCGCGGATCCGAAGAACAAGCGCACGATCGTGGGTGCGGCAGGTGGCGGCGCCGTTGGTGCCCCAGTCGTTGGCGGCGGCGGTGGTCGGCGGTGGCGGCGGTGGCGGTGGCGGCGGTGCCGTCGTCACCGGCGCTGCAGTCGTCACCGGTGGTGTCGTGACCGCCGGCGCGGCGGTCGGCGGCACAGGAGCCGGGGGCGCCACGGGCGGCTGAGGATTTGGTGCCTGCGCGCTGGGCGGTGTCACGACTCGATCCCGTGCCGTGGTGGCCGGGACCGGATCGGACGGCGCGTCGCTGGGAGTCGGCGCGAAGTCATCGTTGATCGGCACCGTGCCTTCACGGGCTTGCACCATCGTCGTGGTCGGCGTCGTGGTCGGGGCCGTCGTCGGGGCCGGCGCGATGCTCGACACCGTGGTTGCCGTCGCTGTCACCGATGGCGCCGGGTCACCCTCGACCGATGCCACGGAGACACCCGGGTCCGGCCCGGGATCATCGAGTGCGATCACCACCCCTGCCGTGGCGAGCAGCACGACCGCCACAGCTCCGCAGAGGACGAGGAGCCCGCTGCGGCGATCGCGGTCGGGTTCGGCGGCCGGCTCGGCTGCGACGCCGTCTTCGATCCCGAGGGTGTCCGGATCGGCCGAGTCCGGCTGGACCCCAGGCTCGACGACGGAGGGGACCAACGTGGGGCCGCTGTCGGCAGGGCCGTGCGAAGCGTCGGGCCCGGCTGACCCATCGCCTGCGCCTGCAGTGCTGGGCGACGCGCCACCACCACCGCCACCATCAGCCATCGACGCCACCGCCATCGACGCCACCGCCGCCATCGATGCCTCCGCTGGTCGGCGTGGCCGCTCCGACGGGCACGCCGGCCGACTGCAGCGCGTCTTTCACCGCCGAGCGGAGCAGCAACGGCGCCACCAACATCGGAGCGGCGCTGAACAGTTGCTCGGGCGCCACGAGGGCGCTGCGGCGTTCGGTGCACTCCTCGCACCCACGACGATGGCGTTCGACCATCGCAAAGGTGTCGGCGTCGAACGTCGACGCCACGTTGGCCCGCAATGTCTCACACGCCGGGCGGCCACGGTGCCACAGCACGTAGGCACCGATGGCATCACCCAGCTTGTTGCGCATTCTGAAGAGGAGTTGGTGCGCGTTGTTGGGGGTGACGCCGAGTTCGGCGGCGATCTCTGCGGGGCTGAGACCGTGGCGGAGATGGAGGTCGAGGATGCTGGCGTCGCGTTCGCCGAGGGCGACAGCCGCAGCGCCGATCAGCCCGTCGCGATCGTGGCTCGCACTGATCTCCTCAGGATCGAGGGTCCGCCGCGACCCGACCAGATCCGGTGCGCCGCGGTCGTGGAGCCCGGTCACGACGTCGTCCGCCTGTGGCCGGCTGCGGCCCTCGCGTTCGAGACGGTCGAGTGCACGGTTCCGGGCGATGCGCAGGAGCCATCCTCCGAACGCATCGACGTTCTCGAGCCGGTCCAACCGTTCCCATGCAGAGATGAACGTGTCCTGGGCCACGTCGGCTGCGGTGTCCGGACTCCGCACGATGTTGCGCGCCACGTCGTAGACACGATCGAACCAACGCTCGAACAGCACGCCGTACGCGTCGCGATCGCCGTCTCGCACCGCAGCGACGAGCGCTGTATCCGACCGTTCGTCGCTCGCCACGCCCTCAAGCGTCCCACATCGACCCATCGGTGTGTACCGATTCTTGGTTCATGCTCGTCCTGACGATCGACGCGACCTTTCCTTACACGCAGCGCTCCGGCCCGGGATCGTGGCGACGGAGAAATTCTTCGGTGGGCGCGTAAGGAGCCGCCGGGTCGATCGTCAGGACGGGTGTCGGCAGGTCGCCGACCGAGATCCACAAGGAGCATCCGATGTCCATCACCTCACGATCCCTCACTTCACTCGGCGCCAAGATCCTGGTCGGCGCCACCGCACTCGCCGGAGGCTTCGTCGGTGTCCCCGCCGGCACGAGCCACGCCTACAACCCCGGCGTCAACAGCCTGGACTTCGCCGGAGTGATCGACACGTGCCTGCCGGGCCAGGCGCTGCCGTGCACACCCGGCGCCGGCCAGGGCGAGTCGAACACCATCCGGGTGACGCAGTCGATGGTCGACGGCTACCACCAGTTCAACGGCCTCGCCTCCAACGCCACCCACCCGGACGACATCTGGCTCGGCGCCGAGATCGGCGCCGACTGTCGAGCCGGCTACTCGCTGTGGAAAGCGGAGATCAGCAACGAGGGTGGATCGGGAGATGGGATGTACTACGCCTGGGAAATTGCCCACGAATGGACCTCGATCTCAGTTCCGGACGCGAACTCCATGCCAGTGAAGCGGGTCGCCGTCAACTGGTCGATCGACGGCACGTTCACCGAGACGATGAAGCAGGAACTCTTCGACTTCGGCGAAGACGTCATCGCCGACCGGATGGCGAACGGCATGTCGGCCGCCGCAGCTCGCGCGCTTCCGTTCGACGCCGAGGGGACGCTCATTCTGACCGGAAAGGTGGTGTGTCGCGGCAACAATGGCGCACACTTCAAGTACGAGAAGTGGCAGTCGATCGAGGTGCCGCTGAGCATCGAGTTCGAGGGCGCGAACGTCCCGGCCCCGATCGGCGGGCAGACCCGCTCCGGTGGCCTGACGATGGCCGCCGAGGTGACCGACGTGGAGTTGGCGGTGGTGACCGATCCGGCCGATCCGTGCACCGTGCACCTGTCGGCGACGATCCTCACCAACGGCGAGACCAGCGTCGACTACCGCTTCGTCGGCCCCAACGGCCAGCGTTCGAGCACCTACACCGTCGAGGTCGGCGCGTCCAACACGGCATTCGTCAACCTGCCCGTCGACGTCCCGTCGAGCTCGACCGCTCCCCCCAGCCCGGGCGGGCTCTCCAACAAGGCCGTGGCGGTCGATCCCGACACGTGGTCGGGCGTCTTCACGATTCAGGTCATGTCGCCGAACCAGGAGTCCGACGCCGAGGGCTTCGCCGTCCCCTACTGCGTCGGCCCGCAGTTCCGGAACTGATCTCCCATCGGTCACCCCGACCCCCTGCGAACAGTGCGCAAGGACTCCCCAGTGCGGGACGACTTGCGCACTGTTGCGCGTCCCGTCCGAGCACACACCCCTGGCGCCGGGGTTCGTCAGCCGAGGAGGTCGGTGGCGACGTGGTGGAAGAGGCGGGTGGTGAGCCCGAGCGACTCGATGTCGATGCGTTCGTTGTTGCCGTGGAAGCGTGAGCCGTACTCGCTCGAGTCGAGCGATGGGCTGAACAGTCCGGCGCCGTACGCCACCGCCCCCAGCTCGCGGAAGATGCGGGCATCGGTGAAACCGACCACGAACTGCGGTGTGAGCCGGGCAGTCGGGAACGGCACGTGCACCGCCCGCTCCAGTGCATCCCACAGCGGCGTGTCGAGCCGGCTGATCGTCGCTGCGTCGTTCATCAACGGTTCCACCTGCACCTCGTCGGCGAGGTCGCCGAGCGCCGCGCGCAGGTGTGCCTCCACGTCGTCGGGACCCTCCCCCGGCAGCGTGCGGATGTCGACGTCGATCACGACCGTGTCGGGGATCACGTTGACCTTCATCCGACCGCCGCCCGACTCGCTGCCGTCGATCAGGTTGGGCGAGAACGTCGTGTGGGTGCACGCATGGAAGTGCGACGCCGCCGCAGCCGACGGGAACGTGTCGAGCAGGTCGTCGATCGCCGCCGGGTCGAGCAGCGACGCCTTCACATCGTCGGGCAGCCCGAGCGCCTCGACCTTCTGGCCCCACAGTTCGTGGAAGCGAGGTGACGGGCGGTAGTCGTGCAGCCGCTGGATCACCCCGGCCGCCTTGACGAGCGCGTTGTCCCGCCGGAACGGTGCCGAGCCGTGGCCTGGTGTGCCTTTCACCCGCAGACGTCGCCACGCCACGCCCTTCTCTGCGACGTTGACGCTCACGAAGGGAGCCTCGGTGGCCCCGGAATGGAGCCCGCCGCTCTCGGTCAGCACGTAGTCGGCCATGATCGCATCACGATGGTGGTCGGCCATCCAGCGGGCGCCGTACGCGCTGCCGGCCTCCTCGTCGGCGACCCCGAAGAAGATCAGGTCGCCGGTCGGTCGGAAGCTGCTCGACGCAAGACTTCGGAACGTCACCGCCATCGAGGCGGTGAGATTGAGCATGTCGACCGCGCCACGACCCCACACCTCCGGCCCGTGGGGACCGTCGAGGATCTCGCCGCCGAACGGGTCCTCGCTCCAACCAGACTCGTTGACCGGCACGACGTCGGTGTGGCCCATCAGACAGAGGCTCGGTGCGTCGGGATCCGACCCGGCGATGCGCCCGACGATCGACACGCGCCCGGGCGCCGCCTCGTACCGCTCGACGTCGACGCCTGGACCCTCGATCACCTGTTGCAGCACGTCGGCGTTGCGGACCTCGCCACCCGATTCGGCAGTGCCGTCGTTGACGCAACGATTGCGGATCAACACCTGCAACAGCTCGACCGTCTCGTCGGTCAATCCCGTCGTGCTGCCGGTCGTCGAGGTGTGGCGCCATCACCCCAGCTTCCCACGTTTGCGCTGCATTCCTGGTGGGGCGGGTCGCCCGAAGTGCAACGCAAACGTGGTTGGAGCGGGCCGCTCAGCGGGCGGTGGCGAGCACGGCGGCGATGCGCTTGGCGCTGACAGCGCGTTGGCCGGGGCGCTTGACCATCAGCGGCTGCGCAAACGTGGCGACCCGCAATTCCTCGAGCTGCCATCGGACGTCGACGAGTTCGGGCGACAGCTTGCCCGGCCCGGCGGTGTCGACGACGTTGGCGTAGCGCCCCTCCAGCGGGAGCACCTCGGCCATGCGTCGCTGATCGCGTTCGCCGGCGCCGGCGAGGTGGTCGAGGCGGTACACGATCGCTCGCACGTAGCGCTCGATGTCGTCGAGTCGATCGATGCCCGCCCCGAGGACGAACCCCGAATGCACGAGCCGGCCGAGGTGCAGGTTCGCGTCGTCCACCGACGGCCGCAGTGCGGACGCGTGCAGACGAGCGAGGCGGTCACGGGCCTCTGACGCCGCCGCAATCACCCGAGCTGCCTTGTGGAGCGCGTTGGCGGCGAGGCCGGGTGCAGCGTCGCGAACGGCCCGGCGCAGCGACTCGAACTCGGCTTCGGTCCACGGCAGCGAGCCGTGGTCGGACATCACCCGGTCGACGGCGGCCGCCACGCAATCGCCGCTCGCCTCGCCGAGGTCGATGTCGCCGGCGGCGATCGCCAGCCGATCGGCGTTGTCGAGCGTGCGCACGATCGACGACCGGGTCGGCGCGCCGTTCAGGAGCAGCAGGCGTCGCACTCCCCCGCGCATGATCCGCTGCTGCAGCTCGGGCGTCGTCACCACCCGCAGCGCCACGCTGTCGCCGACGTCGAGCAGCGCCGGATACGCCTTGACGTCCATCGCCCGGTCGGTCGACTCGACCACCCGCGGCAGGTCGCCGACGTCCCACGACACGATCCCTCGCCGCTCCTCGATCGGGGCGGCGGCGGCGATCGACTCACGGACCGATCCGGCGAGTTGCGCCTTGATGGCATCGAGATCGTCGCCGACCGCGTGGACCGTGCCCTCGTCGTCGGACACCACGAAGTGCACGCGCAGGTGGTCGGGCACCACCGACGTGACGAACGACGCGGCGTTCACGTTGACGTGGGCAACCTCGTTCACCGCACGAGCGAGCGCATCGACGAGTGGGCCGGTCGTCGGATCGACGCTCGACATGCGTTCGAGCACGGCATCGATCGTTTCACCGAGCGGGATCAGCTGGCGCCGCACGTCCTTCGGCAGCGACTTGACGAGGGTGGCCACCAGGTCGGGCCGGTGACCAGGGATCTGCCAGTCGAAGCCGTCCGCGCTCACCTGGTTGAGGCCGGACAGCGGGACGTGGACGGTCACGCCGTCGAGCGGCTCGCCCGGCGCGAAGCGGTACGTGAGCGGCAGCTCGATCGCGGCGGTCCCGCGCTGCTGCGTCCACACGTCGGGGTAGTCGGCGAGGCGAACGCCGTGGCCACGACCGCCGGCGACGAGCTCGTCGGTCAGGTCGAGCAGATCAGGACGTCGCTGGCGTTCGGCTTTCCACCACTTGTCGAAGTGGCGCACCGACGTGACCTCGGCGCCGACGCGATCGGCGTAGAAGTCGAACAGCATCTCGTCGTCGACCAACTCCAGGCGTCGTACCCGTGCTGCCATCCGGCGGAGGTGTTCGAGGAACTCGCCGTTGCGCGTGAGGAACTTCTGACGGCCGATCCACGCGGTGTCGGCGACGTCACGTTCGATCAACGCCTTCGTGATGAACCACGCCCGCGCCTGCGCCTCGTCGACGCGGTCGTAGCCGATGACGCGATCGCTGACGATCGGGAGGCCGTACAGGGTGACCTGTTCGGTGGCTACGGCACGGCCGCCTTTCGGGTCCCACCGCACGTTCTCATGGGCGCGCTTCACGAGGTGCGCGCCGGCACGCTCGGCCCACTTCGGTTCGATCTTGGCCACCCGGCGTGCGTAGAGCTGGTTCGTCTCCACCAGCTCCGCTGCCATCACCCACGGCGCCGGGCGACGTGTGAGCGACGAGCCAGGCGCGATCACGAACCGCGATTGGCGGGCGCCGATGAACTCGCGGGTCTCGCGGTCGCGCATGCCGATGTGCGACAGCAGGCCCGCAAGTACCGCCTGGTGGATGTGGTCGGGGTGGCTCTCGTTCGTCGTCGGCCGGATCTTCAGCTGGCCGGCGATGCGGCGCAGCTGGCTGAACAGGTCCATCCACTCGCGCACGCGCAGGTAGTTGAGGTACTCCTTGCGGCACATCCGGCGGAACTGGTTGCCCGACAGCTCGCGTTGCTGGGCACGCAGGTAGTCCCACAGCGCAACGATCGACAGCAGGTCGGAGCCGTCGACCTTGAAGCGGTTGTGGAACTCGTTGGCCTGCTCGGGCTTCTCGCGCGGACGCTCACGAGGGTCCTGGATCGACAGCGCCGACGCGATCACCAGCACCTCGCGCACGCAACCGAGCCGGTCGGCTTCGAGGACCATCCGCCCGAGCCGCGGGTCGACGGGAAGACGGGCCAGCGAGCGGCCGACCTTGGTGAGCTTGCGGGGTCCGTCCTTCACGCCGTCGATCGGCGCCTGCAGGGCGGCCAGTTCGTCGAGCAGGGCGTACCCGTCGCGGATCGCGTGACGGTCCGGCGGTTCGACGAAGGGGAAGCGCGCGACGTCGCCGAGGCCGATCGCCGTCATCTGCAGGATGACGGACGCCAGGTTCGTGCGCAGGATCTCGGGGTCGGTGAACTCGGGTCGGGCGTCGAAGTCGTCCTCGGCGTAGAGCCGGATGCAGATGCCGGGAGCGACGCGCCCGCAGCGGCCGGCGCGTTGGTTGGCCGACGCCTGCGAGACGGCCTCGATCGGCAGGCGCTGCACCTTGAGCCGGCGGCTGTAGCGCGAGATGCGCGCCGTGCCCGTGTCGACGACGTAGCGCACGCCCGGCACCGTCAGCGAGGTCTCGGCGACGTTGGTGGCGAGCACGATCCGTCGACCCGGGCCGCCCATCGGTGCCCGTTCGAAGATCTTGTGCTGCTCGGCCGACGACAGCCGGGCGTACAGCGGGAGCACCTCGGTGCTGCGCAGGTTCAACTGGCGCAGCGCATCGGCGGTGTCGTGGATCTCGCGCTCGCCCGACAGGAACACGAGCACGTCGCCGGGCCCCTCGTGCGAGAGTTCCTCCACCGCGTCGACGATCCCCTGCACCTGGTCGCGATCGGGTTCGTCGGACTCGTCGTCGATCAACGGTCGATACCGCAGCTCGACCGGGAACGTCCGCCCCGTCACCTCGATCACCAGCGCCGGCACGCCATCGGCAGCGAAGTGCTCGGCGAAGCGTTCGGTGTCGATGGTCGCGCTGGTGACGATCACCTTCAGGTCGGGGCGCTGCGGCAGGAGCTGCTTCAGGTAGCCGAGGATGAAGTCGATGTTGAGGCTGCGCTCGTGGGCCTCGTCGATGATCAGCGTGTCGTAGCGGCGCAGCATCCGGTCGCGCTGGATCTCGGCGAGCAGGATGCCGTCGGTCATCACCTTGACCAGCGTCGCCTCGCCCACCTGGTCGGTGAAGCGGACCGTGTAGCCGACGTCGTCGCCGAGCTTCGACCCGACCTCGTCGGCGACGCGCTCGGCGATGGTCCGGGCGGCCACGCGGCGGGGCTGGGTGTGGCCGATCATGCCGTCGACGCCGCGCCCGGCTTCGAGGCACAGCTTCGGGAGCTGGGTGCTCTTGCCCGAACCGGTCTCGCCGGCGACGATCACCACCTGGTGCTCGCGGATGGCGTCGAGGATCTCGTCGCGCCGCTCGGTGATCGGCAACGTGTCCGGGTACGCCAACCGACCGAGGATGGCCCGTGCCGCGGCGGCACGTGGATGCTCGGTCGTCGTGTCGGTCATGGCGTACTCGGCCGATCAGCCTCGCAGCTCGCCCCGTCCCTCCCACCGCCGAGTTTCTCCCCGCCGATGAGCCGAACGGCCGTCTACGGGTCGGTTCGCTCATCGCTGGGGTCGGGGTGACGCGGCGGTGAGGCGTAGCGTCGGGCTCCGATGACGTATCCGTCGAAGGTGATGACCGTCTACATCATGGGTCTGTTCATGACGATCATCGACGGGACGATGGTCAACGTCGCACTGCCGACGATGGCGGACGACTTCGGCGTGCCCACCACGGACATCGAGTGGATCGCCGTCGGCTACCTGCTCACCTACGCGGCGGTGATCCCGGCGGCGGGTTGGCTCGGCGACCGCTTCGGCACCCGGCGGGTGTTCACCAGCGCGCTGATCGCCTTCGTGGTCACCTCGCTCGCCTGCGGGCTGTCGCAGACGCTCGATCAACTGATCATCTTCCGCGTGCTGCAGGGCGTGGGCGCGGGCCTGGTCACCCCGGTCGGGGCGGCGATGCTCTACCGGGCGTACTCGATGGAGGATCGGGCAAAGGCGGCGATCGGCGTGCTCAGCGTGGCGGTGATCGCCCCGGCGATCGGGCCGATGCTCGGCGGGATCCTGGTCGACGCGGCGTCGTGGCACTGGATCTTCCTGATCAACGGACCGATCGGCGCGGTCGCGATCGTGCTGTCGTTCCTCTGGCTCGAGGAGACGAAGCACGACACGCCCGGCCGCTTCGATCTCGCCGGGTTCGTACTGTCCGCTTCGTCGGTGGCGATCCTGCTGTACACGCTGTCGATCGGACCGGAGAAGGGGTGGTTCTCCGCCTACACCCTCACCCTCGCCTCCATCGGCATCGCCTGCCTCGATCGCGCTGATCGTGATCGAGCTGCGGATCCCCAACCCGATCCTGATGTTGCGCCTCTTCAAGGACCGGCTGTTCCGCATCATCAACATCTCGGCCGCGCTCACCTACGCCGGGTTCTTCGGGATGATCTTCGTGCTGCCGCTCTATCTCCAGAGCCTGCGCGGCTACACCGCCTTCGAGAGTGGCCTCGCTCAGTCGCCCCAGGCGGTCGGCGTGTTCCTCGTGTCGAACCTGCTCGGGCGTCGGCTCTATCGAACGATCGGTCCGCGCCGGCTGATGGTGGTCGGCACCGCCGCCACGGCGGCGATCACGTGCCTGTACGCCACCGCCGGCCTGACGACGCCGCTGTCGACGATCGCCGGGTTCTCGTTCATGCGAGGCCTCGCCGTCGGCATGGTGTTCGTGTCGATCCAGACCGCCGCGTACGCGACGACGTCGATGGCCGACACCGGGCGGGCGACCAGCCTGTTCAACACCCAACGCCAGGTCGCCTACGCGTCAGGCGTCGCGCTCGCCGCCACCGTGATCGCCGCGATGCTCCCGAACGGCAGCGACGTGGCGTCGGATGCCGAGCTGCTGTCGGCCTACCAGGCGGGGTTCCTCGCCGTCGGGCTGATCATGGCGCCGGCGGCGATCATCTCGTGGTTCATCCACGACGACGACGTCGCCGCCACGCGCGGACTCACGCCAGCCACGCCACCGGCGCAGCCCGCCCGCACCTGACGCGCAGCTACTGCGTGATCGTCAGGACGTACTCGACGATCCGCGCGGCGACAACCGGGTCGTCGAACACGCGGACGTACTCGAATCGCAGGATGCCATCGCCCGGACCCACGGCGTCGAAGACGAACACCTGCGTTCCCGACGCACCGACGACGCTGCCGCCGGGCTCCTCGAAGTCGCTGCTCACCAACTGGAGCCCGTCGGGCAACGGACCCAACTCCCAGCTGTAGCCCGTCGTCGGGTTGGACTCGAGTTGGACGTCGAGCTGATCGCCGACGTCGAGCGCCACCTCGGACAGGGAGTCGCCGTCATCGAGCACGACCGTCGACCCGCCATCGTCACCGCACCCGACGAGTGCAGCGCCCAGTACCACCGCGGCGATCCACGTCCTCATCACTCAATTCTGCGCATCCCGGGAGCTCGGAGGCCACGGGCCATGGTCCTTCGTCGCGCCCCGTGCGCACACCGTCAGGTGAAGGCGTCGCCGGCGGTGCTGTCGATGTATTCGTCGATGCGGGTGATCTGATCGCCCGACACCTTCGCCACGATGCACGCAGGGAGGTCGGCTGAGCGGCCTCCGGGCAGCTCGACGTGGAGGTCGTGTTGCTGCACGAACCCGCCGTCGATCTCGTACCGGCGGACCGCCCGGTATTCGCGGCTCGTCGTGTTCCGCACCAGCCAGTCGAGCACCCGGAGGTTCTGCTCCTTGGTCTGCTCGACGCCGTCGTTGCTGTGCCACACCGCGATGTCATCGGCGTAGATCGCCGCTACCGCTGCGGCGTCGCCCGCCTCGATCGCAGCGAAGATCCGGTCGGCGACGTCCAGAGCTGACATCGCCACACCGTAGTCAGGAGCAACCCGAGGCAACCGGGGTCTGACCCGAGTTGTCTCGGTCAGCCGGTGCGGCGTTCGGCGGAACGGACGGCGGCGGCGCCGAGGCGGAGCATCTTGGTGTCGCCGAACGGCGTCCCGCCCACCTGGTTGAGGATCATCGCCATCGCGAGGCCCGACTCGGGGTCGCCCCACGCTCCGGAGCCGCCGAACCCGAAGTGCCCGAACGCCTGCGGCAGCACGCCCTTGGTGGTGCCGACCAGGTGGTAGCCGAGACGCCACCGCATGTTGAACCCGACGCCGGCGTCACGGCCGACCTTCTCGCCGCTGCGGCCGTCGCCGCTCGGGCCGAGCGTCGTCTGGACGCGGGTCGCCTCGCGCAGTGTCTCCGCCGACACGAGTGGCGGGCCATCGAAGTCGGCGGGCGTCGCAAGTGCGGCATACATCCGAGCCAGCGAGCGTGCGGTGAACACACCGTTGGCCGCAGGGATCTCGCCGTCGTGGATGCGATCGGTCGTGGCCACGTCGAGCATGTCGTCGACGACCAGCGCCTGGTACATCGGCTGGAAGCTCTTCGCCTTGGCCAGCGTCTTGGTCATCTTGAACAACCGAGTGACCGCCTTCGGGTCGACGAGCTGCTCGGCGATGTCGCCGCGCACGCCCGCAGGCGCGCCGATGTACATCCCGCTGAGGCCGAGCGGTTCGACGATCTCGCGCTGCAGCGCCTCGTTCACCGTGAGCCCGGTGACCCGACGGATCACCTCACCGACGAGATAGCCGTACGTGAGGGCGTGGTAGGCGGAGCGGGTGCCGATGTCCCACTTCGGTTCGGTCTCGGCGAGGAGCTTCGTCATGTGCTCCCAGTTGATGAGGTCCTCGGCGGAGCCGGCGATCGCCCGCACGTCGTGGAGACCGGCCTGGTGCGTCAACAGGTGTCGCAGGGTGATGGTGTCCTTGCCTGCCGCAGCGAACTCGGGCCAGTAGGTGGCGACCGGGACGTCGTAGTCGAGCAGGCCCTGATCGACGAGGCGCTGCACGATCGTCGCCACCACGCCTTTGGTGGTGGAGAAGCTCATCGACATCGTGTCGCGTTCCCACGGGTCGCCGGCGGCGTTGCGGACGCCGGTCCAGGCGTCGACGACCAGCTCACCGTGGTGGTACACGGCCACCGCCATGCCGCCACGAGCGGACTTCTTCGCCATGATCGCCTGGACCTTCTCGGTCACCGGAGCGAAGTCGGGATGTACGAAACCTTCCATGCCTTCTTCCTATCGGCGGATCGCCCCGACGTTGTCGTGAACGAGTGCGCGCCCAGACAGCGCAGTTGTGCACGAGAACCTCGACCGGCGAGCAAACCTCGCCCCACCGAGCGACCGAGGTCGCTGCGCTCAATAGGCGCCGTTGGTTCGGAGTTCGTCGAGTCCGGTTACGAGGTCTCGATCACGAGCAAATCCACGCTCCATGACCAGACCCACCGCCACCTGCGCCTGCATCCAGTCGTCCTCCTGCGCAACCGCGGCGAGGGCGCGCAGATCGTCGGCGTCGGCCGGGCGTCGCCGGTCGTCCCTGGCCAGCAACTTCATCGCCATCAGGTGACCGACGCTCGCAACTGGCACCGTCAACCCGTCGAACACCACGATGTCGTCAGCTGCGGCGACGATCTCAGCTTCGATGCCGCTCGACGCGAACAGCAGATCGGTCACCAGCCGATCCGCGGAATCTCGAGGCAGCAAGCGGACCGTTGCGAGCCGCCCGGTGGCTTCCTGCTCCACCGACGCTGCAACCTCGTATCCGGCCGCTCTGAGATCGCGCACCAACGCCTCAGCATCGCGATCGTCGTTCACCGCAACTGCGAGATCGGCGTCACGAGTCAGCCGAGGCTCGGCGCGAGCCGACACGGCCAGCCCACCGACCAGCGCGAACCGACGATCGAGTCGACGGAGCTGCCCGACGATCGCCTGCAGACTCTGTTCGAGCGCGTTCACCGGGGGATGCCGACCGCGTCGCCGCTGGGAGCGCCGGGTCGATCGAGCCACCAGGCGCGGACGTGAGCGGTGACCTCGTCGTCGGACGCTTCGGGATGCTCTCGCCGAAATCGGGCTTCGACCATGTGCGCACCCATTTCGGCCAATTCGCATGCCACCTGCACCCCAGAGACAGCGCCACCCGACATGTGCACAGTCTATTTGGCCTGGCGGGCGAGCGCCGGGGGCGCCATCGGCCGAACCGCTGCGACCACCGGATCGCTCTGCGATGATTCGTAGGTGCAGTCCGCCGTTGACAACCCGACAACCCAGCGTCGTTACCGCGGCGCGCAGGTGCTGGTCGACGGCGGGCTCGTTCGTGCCGACCTCGTGGTCGACGGCGGGCTGATCGCCGAGGTCGTGGTCGATCCGCCACCTGGCCAGCTCGTCGACGGCGACGTCGATTGCGGGGGGCTCGTGATCGCTCCGGGCTTCATCGACCTGCAGTGCAACGGTGCCATCGGCGTCGACATCACCACCGAACCCGACCGCATCCTCGACGTCGCCGCCGAGCTCCCACGCTTTGGGGTGACGGCGTTCCTGCCGACGGTGGTGACTGCGCCTGCGTCAACTCGTGCCGCCGCGATCGCGACGATGCAGCGGTTGGAGGAGACCACCACGGGTGGCCCGGTCGCCGCGCCGCTCGGGCTCCACTTCGAAGGCCCGATGATCTCTCGCAACTACCTCGGCGCCCATGTCCCCCGTTTCGCCGCCGACCCGAGCGCACTGCTCGACGAGATCGAGACGTGGGCGTCGTCGGGTGTGGTTGCGCTCGTCACGCTGGCGCCCGAACTCCAGCGCGCACTCGACGTCGTCGACACCTTGGCCGCCGCAGGAGTGGTCGTCTCCGCCGGCCACACTGCGATGTCGCCCTCAGACTTCGCCGCCGCTCGATCGGCTGGCGTGTCGTACGTGACCCATCTGTTCAACGCAATGGCACCGTTCGGTCACCGCTCACCTGGCCCGATCGGGGCCGTGCTCGCCGACGAATCGGTGACCGTGGGGGTGATCTGCGACGGCATCCACGTCGACCCGGTCGCCGTCGAGATGGTGTGGCGATCGCTCGGGCCGCACCGCATGTCGCTCGTGTCCGACGCCTCACCGGCGCTCGGCGAACCGTACGGACGGTTCCAGCTGGGTGCCTTCGAGGTGATCCACGACGACACGGGCGTGCGCACGGTCGATGGCGTGCTGGCCGGCAGCGCACTGCCGCTCGACCGTGCGGTTCGAAATCTGATCGAGTTCACCGGCTGCTCGCTGGCCGACGCACTCGCCACGGTCACCAGCACCCCCGCCGACCTGTTGGGACTCACCGATCGCGGACGCATCGAGGCGGGCGCCCGCGCCGACATGACGATCGTCGACCACGACGGAGACCTGCACCGCACGATCATCTCGGGAGAGCCCGCATGGAAGTCGTGATCACACCGTCGGCCGACCATGTCGCCGAACTCGCCGCCGACATCATCGCCCGTGCGGTCGCGAGGCTCGACGCACCGGTGATCGGCCTGGCCACCGGCAGCTCGCCACTCGGCACCTACGAGCGGCTGATCGAGCTCCACCGTTCGGGCCTCTCGTTCGCCAACGCCAGCGCCGCCACGCTCGACGAGTACGTCGGCCTACCCGCCGGCCATCCCGAGTCGTATCGGGCGGTGATCCGCCGCGAGTTGGTCGACCACATCGACCTGCCGATCGAGCGGTTGCACTCCCCCGACGTGCACGCCGACGATCCCGCCGCGGCGTGTCGCTCCTACGACCGCACCGTGGTCGACCTCGGCGTCGACGTCCAGCTGCTCGGCATCGGCCGCGACGGCCACATCGGCTTCAACGAGCCCGGCTCGTCGTTGGCGTCGCGCACGCGCATCAAGACGCTCACCGATCAGACCCGCCGGGACAACGCTCGCTTCTTCGACTCGATCGACGACGTCCCGCGCCACGTCGTCACCCAGGGTCTCGGCACGATCGGCGACGCCGGCCACCTCGTGATGCTGGCCACCGGGCCGTCGAAGGCGCAGCCGATCGCCGAGATGGTCGAGGGTCCCGTCAGCGCCGACTGCCCGGCGTCGGCGCTGCAGTTCCATGCGCACGTCACCGTGCTGATCGACGAGGAGGCAGCAACCGGGCTCTCCCACCTCGACTACTACCGAGAGACCTACCGGCACAAGCCGCCGTGGCAGCACCTCTGATCTCGCGCTCGCGCGAGCGGATCCACCAGCTCCCGAACCGTGCCGTTTGACCCTGCCCAACGCGCACCGCAATCGGCCACACTGACGATCGGGTCGACACGAAGGGGTCTTGTATGGCATACGAACGACTGACCGCTGCGGACGCGGTGTTCCTCCGGATCGAGACGCCGCACGAGCCGCAACATGTCGGATCGTTGTCGGTGATCGAAGGCGCGAAACTGCGCGACACCGACGGACGTGTTCGCTTCGACGAACTCAAAGCGCACGTCGAACGACGTCTGCACCGCGTTCCCCGGATGCGCCAGCGGGTGATGGAGGTGCCGTACAACCAGTCCCGGCCGGTGTGGGTCGACGACGACCACTTCGACATCGATCACCACGTGCGTCTCACCGCGCTCCCCCGACCCGGCGACGACGACCAGCTCGCCACCCTCATGGGCCGACTCCAGGCGCTGCCGCTCGACCGGTCCCGTCCGCTGTGGGAGTTGTGGTTCGTCGACGGCCTCGCCGATGACCACGTCGGACTGGTCATCAAGGTGCACCATGCGCTCGGCGACGGCATGGCCAACGTCGACCTCGCGATGGCGCTCGTCGATCTCGAGGCAGACCCACCGCCCGACGACCCGGCGCCGGTCTGGCGACCACGGCCTGCGCCGTCGCCGAACGAGCTGCTGATGGCCTCCGTCCAGGAGCAGGCGATGCGGCCGACACACCTCGCCCAGGCCGCATTCGACACGCTCCGCAACCCCCAACCGATGATCGACGCGGCGACCAACGTCGGACGCACCGTGGCCAACTTCCTCGCCAAACCGCCGCCGGCGCCGTGGAACGTGCCGGTCGGTCAGCACCGTCGCTGGGTCAGCGCGTCGGTGCCGATGAAGGGCGTGCGCACCGTGCGCAAACGGCACAGCGTGACGATCAACGACGTCGTGCTCGCCGCGTGCAGCGGCGCCCTGCGCACGTTCCTGCTCGACCACGGCGACGGCGACATCGAGCACCGCACCATCAAGGCAATGGTGCCGGTGTCGCTACGAGGCAAGGAACAGCACGGCGAGACGCTCGGCAACCTCGTGTCGCTGATCATCGTCGACCTGCCCGTCGACGAACCCGACCCCGTCGAGCGCCTCAATCGGATCCATGCGGTGACCTCGGAGCTGAAGGGCTCCGGTCTCGTCGATGGCGCACATCGCATCCTCGACCTGGCCGACGCGATCACGCCGCTGGCAGGGCCGCTGACCCGCTACGTCAGCCGCACGATCCCGATGAACCTCGTGATCACCAACATCCCCGGCCCGCCGATCCCGCTGTATCTACGTGGCGCGAAGTTCCTGCGGGTGTTCCCCTACGTCGAGGTGATCGACAACGAGGGCCTCACGATTGCGGTCGTGTCGTACGAGGATCAGCTCCACTTCGGCATCACCGCCGACCGCGACGTGATGCCGGATCTCGGCGACGTCGCCGCCGCGATCGAGCACGAGTTCGCCGTCCTCGCCAAGCGCCGCTGATCGCGCCAGGGTCCAGACCCCCGGCGAAATCAGGTCGACGGAAGGCGGTCGCTGAGAGAGTGTGACGTGGCAGAGATGCTTCCGGCGAGGTCCGACGCAGCCTTGCGGCCGCTCCAGAAGATCGACGGGCGACCGCCCGTGTCGAGCGCGGCGAAGATCAGCCCACCGATCAGCGCGGCGTTCTTCAGGAACTGGATCTGCTGTTGCGCCTTGTCGGCGGCGGCGTCCATCTCCCAGAATCGATGACCGGCAAGCGTGGTCGGCACCAGCGATCCACCCAAGACGACCGCCATGACCCGTGGTGCGATGCCGAGCGCGAACAGACCGCCGGCAACGACCTGGACCCCGGCGTTGACCTTCACCAATTGCTCCGCCGACGCCGACATCGGGAGGGCGTCCTGCACCGGATCGACCACCTTGCCGGCCGGTACGGCGAGCTTCGCCGAACGCTTCCACGCGCTCGCCCCACCGACGACGAAGATCCCTGCGAGCAGGGTGCGGGCAAGACCACGAAGTCCGAGCATGCGGTGGGTGTACCCCATCTGCCGCGTCTTCACACGCCCATGCAGTTCTCCGCGGAATGAGTCGCGGCTGCTGAGACGTATTCCGTTCAGAAGTGCACGGCGGCTCGTCGCACGCGGCGACGTCAGATGGTGTTGCCGGCGAACTGAGCGTTGTAGAGGCGCCAGTAGGCGCCGCGAGCTTCGAGCAGCGAGTCGTGGTTGCCCTGCTCGCAGATGCGGCCGTCCTCCATCACGAGGATCACGTCGGCGCCACGGATGGTGGAGAGCCGGTGGGCGATCACGAAGCTCGTGCGGTTGGCCCGCAGGTTGTTCATCGCCTCCTGGATCAACACCTCGGTGCGGGTGTCGACCGAGCTGGTCGCCTCGTCGAGGATCAGGATCGCCGGGTCGTTGAGGAACGCCCGGGCGATCGTCATCAACTGCTTCTCACCGGTGGAGATGTTGTCGCCCTCGTCGTTGATGATCGTGTCGTACCCATCGGGCAACGAGTGCACGAACCGGTCGACGTAGGTGACCCGGGCGGCCTCGTAGATCTGTTCGTCGGTGGCGTCGGGGTTGCCGTAGCGCAGGTTCTCGCGGATCGTGCCGCCGAACAGCCACGTGTCCTGCAGCACCATCCCGATGTCGGAGCGCAATTCGTGGCGCGGGAAGCTCGCGATGTCGCGGCCGTCGAGCGTGATTCGCCCCGCATCGATCTCGTAGAACCGCATGATCAGGTTGACGAGCGTGGTCTTGCCGGCACCGGTCGGGCCGACGATGGCGACGGTCTCGCCGGGCTCGGCCGTCACGTTCAAGCCGGAGATCAGCGGCTTGTCGGGGTCGTAGGCGAAGTGCACGTCCTCGAACACCACGCGCCCGCGGACGGGCGGCGGGTCGGCGGTGAGTTCCTGCTCGGCCGACTGCTCCTCGGCGTCGACCAGCTCGAGCACCCGCTCGAGCGACGCGATGCCGGACTGGAACGTCGCCGCCATCGACGCGAGGTGCGTCAGCGGCTGGGAGAACTGGCGGGCGTACTGGATCATTGCCTGCATGTCGCCGATGCTCAGCGAGCCCGACGAGATCTGCAGTCCACCGACGACGGCGATCAGGATGTACTGGATGTTGCCCATGAAGAGCATCGCCGGCTGGATCAGGTTGGCCATGAACTGCGCGCTGAAACTGGCTTCGTAGAGCTTGTCGTTGTCGGCGCGGAACCTGGCCTCGGCCTCGCGCTGGCGGCCGAAGCTCTTCACGATCGCGTGACCGCTGAACACCTCTTCGGCTTGGGCGTTGAGGTCGCCGGTGTGACGCCACTGCGCCATGAACCGCGGGCGGGCCTTGCCGCCGATGACCTTCATGAGCCACACCGACAGCGGCACCGTGGTGAGCGCGATCAACGCCAGCAGCGGCGAGATCGTGAACATCATGATCGTGACGCCGATCAGCGTCAGCAACGACGTGAGGATCTGACTGGTCGTCTGCTGCAGGCTCTGCGACAGGTTGTCGATGTCGTTGGTCACCCGGCTCAACAGATCGCCGCGCGGCTGACGATCGATGTAGCTCAACGGCAGGTGGTTGAGCTTGCGTTCCACCGCTTCGCGCAGCGAGAACATCGAGCGCTGCACGACACCGGCGAGCACATAGGACGACGTGTACGACAGGAGGAACGACCCGGCGTAGACCAGCATCACCGTGATCAATTGGCGGTGCAGTTCACCGAAGTCGATGCCCGGCGGTGGTGTCCCGCCCGGTCCGGGAACGACGCCCTGCACGATGATGTTGGTCGCGTCGCCGAGCAGCCTGGGGCCGATGACGACGAGCACGACGCTGACGACCGTGAGCAGGAACACCGCGAACAGTCGGGGCTTCTCGGTGCCGAGGATGTCACCGAGCCGCTTGAGCGTCGAGCCGAACTGGTCGCTGCGCTCGGTGGGAATGCCGATCCCGCCGCCGGGCCCGAAGCTCCCGCGGCGAGCTTCCGTGCCGGCCGTGGCGATCAGCTTCTTGTCGTCGTCGGACTCGCCGGCGCCGTTGCCGCCAGCCCGTCCGTTCGTGCCGTTCGTGCCGTGGGTGCCGTTCGTGCCATTCGTGCCATTCGTGCCATTGGTGCTCATGCCACGGCCCCCTGGCCGATCTGCGATTCGACGATCTCGGCGTAGGTGGGGCATGTCGCGATCAGCTCGTCGTGGGTGCCACGGCCGATGATCTCGCCGTCGTCGAGCACGAGGATCTGGTCGGCGTCGACGATCGTCGACACCCGCTGGGCCACGATGAGCACCGCCGCATCGGCCGTGTGCGGTTTCAGCGCGGCTCGGAGCCGAGCGTCGGTGGCGAGGTCGAGCGCCGAGAACGAGTCGTCGAACACATAGATCTCGGGCTTCACCACGAGCGCTCGGGCGATGCACAGCCGTTGACGTTGGCCGCCCGACACGTTCGTGCCGCCCTGGGTGATCGGGCTCTCGACGCCATCGGGCATCGCCTGAACGAAGCCGCTCGCCTGAGCGACCTCGAGCGCTTCCCACAGCTCGCCCTCGGTGGCGTCGGGCCGCCCGTATCGCAGGTTCGAGGCAACGGTTCCCGAGAACAGGAACGGTTTCTGGGGGACGTAGCCGACCTTGCTCCACAGCAGGTCGAGGTCGAGTTCGCGCACGTCGACACCGTCGACGAGCACCGATCCCTCCGTGGCGTCGGACAGACGCGACACCAGGTTCATCAGCGTGGTCTTGCCGGCACCGGTGCTCCCGATGATCGCCGTCGTCGTGCCGGCCTCGACACGGAACGACACGTTGGACAACACCGGCCGGTCGGCGCCGGGATACGCGAAGCCGACGTCGCGGAACTCGAGCGTGCCCCGCTCGGACACCTCGGTCACCGGGTTGTCCGGCTGGCGCACCGTCGACGGCGTGTCGAGCACCTCGGCGACGCGGTCGGCGGCGACACCGGCGCGAGGGATCATCGACACCATGAACGTCATCATCACGACGGCGAACAGGATCTGCATGAGGTAGCTCAGGTAGGCGACCAGCGAGCCGATCTCCATCTCACCTGCGCCGATGCGGTCGCCGCCGATCCAGATCACCGCAACGCTCGACAGGTTGATGATCAACATCACCGTGGGGAACGTGGCCGCCATCAGGCGCCCGGCGCGCAGCGATGTCTGCGTCAGCTCGTCGTTGGCCTGCGTGAACCGCTCGACCTCCTGCGGTTCGCGCACGAACGCCCGCACGACACGCATGCCGGTGATCTGCTCACGCAGCACCAGGTTCACCCGGTCGATGCGGAACTGCATCGCCTGGAACGACGGGATCATCCGATACACGATCGAGCCGAGCGCGATGACCGCTGCCGGGATTGCGAACACCAGGATCACCGAGAGACCCGGATCCTCGCGGACGGCGAAGAAGATGCCGATCACCATCGTGATCGGCGCGGTGATCATCATCGTGCACGCCATGACCACGAGCATCTGGATCTGCTGGACGTCGTTGGTCGTGCGGGTGATCAGCGACGGCGCCCCGAACTGTCCGACCTCACGCGCCGAGTACCCGGTGACCGTGTGGAACAGATCGCGCCGGATGTCGCGACCGAAACCCATCGCCGCTCGCGAGGCGTACCAGACCGCTCCGACGGTGAAGATGATCTGGACGATGGTGAACCCCATCATCACCCCGCCCATCGTCAAGATGTAGTCGTTGTCGCCCTGCAGCACGCCGTTGTCGATCAGCAGTGCATTGATCGTCGGCAGCGTGAGCGAGGCGAACGTGGCGATCGCCTGGAGGACCACGACCATCAACAACACGTTGCGGTACGGACCCAGATGGCTCTTGATCAGTTGCCAGAGTTTCACGTGGGAGTTCCTGTTCCGACGCCGTGGAGCACGGTGTCGACGATGTCGGACGCCGCAGACGCTTCCGCGGCGATCATCGGGTGGGTGAGTGACATGGTGAGCGCGCGGAGCAGGCGGGCGGCGATCAGTGGTTCGACACGGATCTGGTCGGCGTGGGCCTCGAAGATCGCCGTGAGTGCAGGACTGTCGGTCATCGGGCGCCGCACCTGTTCGTGACGTTTCGGGCCGAGATGCGACAGCAGGGTCCACACATCGACGACGCGCTGCTGGATCAACTCGGTGGCCTCGACCAACTGCTCCTCGAAGCCGAGCGCGGGATCGATCGCTCGGAGCGCGGTCTCGAATGGTTCCTGGTCGAGCGCTGCGTCGAGCGTGGCGTCGAGCAGTTCGTCCTTGTCGGCGAACACCCGGAAGATCGTGCCCTCGGCGATCCCCGCGGCGCAGGCGATCTGCTTGGTGGTGATCGCTTCGCCGTGCTCGGCGAGCAGCGGCCGGACCGCCTCGATGATCGCCGCCCGGCGTTCCAACGGTGGCAGCGCCGACGCCCGCTTGGACGTCGAAGGAGCACTGGCGGTGGGCGACATGCTCGGCACCCTAACTGAGTGAGCACTCACTCACACACGCCACGCCCACTCGTCGGGGTGCCCCCACAGCCGCGATGAGCCAGCGGTGCGCCGGCGGCACCCTTCGCTCATCGCGACCCGTGGACCCCCGGCACCGATGAGCCAGCGGTGCGCCGGCGGCACCCTTCGCTCATCGCGACCCGGGGGAACGGTGTCAGCGGGTGGGGAGGAGGTGCGGGGGGAGGCTCGCGCGGAGGGCGACGAGGTAGGCGTCGTAGCCCTTCGAACTCGGGTGGAACGACGCGGTCGACACGTTGAGCGGACCATCGGTCCAGTGCTCGCGCACCGTGCCATCGGCGAGCTGGCTGCGTCGGAAGCTGTCGCCGAACACGGCATCGTTCACGAACCGGTCGCGCTGCCAGAACCGGCAGGCGCCGTGATTGTCGAACTCGCCGGCGACATCGACGTAGCGGATGTCGGCACCCGTCCAGCCACGAGCGCGAGCGGCAGCGACGTCGATCTCATGGTTGAGCAGATCGACCTGGTCGTCGATCCAGTCGGCCTCGTCGCCGCTGATGCCGGTGACGCCGTCGCAGCGGCCGTTGCCCTGCATGAGCTGCGGGTAGCCGAGCACGCGCACCGTGATGTCGGGATACTGCTCGCCGATCGCCCGGTAGAGCGCGGTGAGATCCTCGCGGATCTCGTCGAGGTTGGCCAGCTGGTTCTTGGACGAGTCGTGACAGCGCATCGACGTGATGCACCGCGTCAGCGCATCGGGCCAGTTCTCGTCGCGGACGGTGCGCAGGTCGTTGCCGCCGATGGTGATCGTGACCACGGTGCCGTCGCCGTCGCCGGGGATCTCCGCGGCGAGCACCTGCGCAGGGATCTCTCGGATGACGGCGCCGGCGCATGCGATGAACACCGACTCGGCGTCGAGCTGCGCGGCCAACCGCGGGCCGGGTGTCTCGTCGAGTTCACGCTGGCAGGCGCTCGAACCGAGCCGGGTCGACCGATCGAACGAATGCGCTTCGGGGCCGTGATCGTCGTACGACGAGGCGTTGCGATGGATGCCGCTGCCGGAGCTGTACGAGTCGCCGAGCGTCACGATCCGCTCGATCCGTTGCAGCGACGGCGGCGCGGACGCCTCGGGCCGAGCCGACACCGACGAACCCACTGCGAGCACGCCGACCGTCGCTGCGGCAGCAGCAACGAGCAGAGCAGTCGGGCGGCGCACGAATCCAAGGCTAGGCGAGGTGACCATGAGCGACGACGTCGCCACCCGACGTCACATCCGGCGGTCCAGCTCAGGCGTCGCGACGTCGCCGAACCAGCACCTCCTGGGCGATCGTCGCCACCTGCAGGCCGTCGTGGCGGATCACGTCGCCGGTCACGAGACCCCGTCCGCGGTTGACCCCGTGCGACTGGGTGGCGAACCAGTGCCACTGCGACGGATCGGTCGGTCGCTGGAACCACACGGAGTGATCGAGACTCGCTCCCTGGAACAGCTTGCGATCGCCGGTGTCGCCGGCGAAGTCGGGATGCGACGATCGCGCCGCCCGTGACGGAGCGGCATCCGACATGAACGCCAGCGCGCACTGATGATCCGCAGGATCGTCGCCCATGTCGGCATCGAGTCGGATCCAGTACCCCATCGTGCCGTCGTCGAGGAAGGTGGCCTTGCGCATGAGGAGCCCTGCCCACGAGTGATCGAGCAGCGACGGATCGTCGGGCCCCGGGAGGCCGGGCGGCAGCGTGGCGACGGGAACGTCGGCTTCGTCCTCGAGCACGTGGAACGACACGGAGAGGTTCAGGATCGCGCCAGCGGATTGGCGGGCGACCACCTGGCGGGTGCTGAACGATCGGCCGTCACGCAGCCGCTCGACCTCGTAGCGGATCGGCTCCTCTGTGGCGCCCGGCCGGATGAAGTACGAGTGCAGCGAGTGAGCGGCGCGGTCGGCGTCGACGGTTCGGGCGGCGGCTCGCAGTGCCTGGGCGACCACCTGCCCGCCGAACAGTCGACCGCCCCACGGGTAGCGGGCCGCGATGCCGACGTAGGTGTCGGGCCCGTGCGGTTCCAGTTGCAGGAGCTCGCTGAACTCGATGTCGTGGATCTTCCGCGTGGGCATCCCGTCAGTGTGACAGCCGCGATGGCGGCAGACTGAGCCCATGCAGATCGTCCCCAGGCACATCGTGGAGGTGTACGCCGACATCACCTGCCCGTTCACCCACGTCGGTCTCAAGCGGGTGATGCAGCACGTGAGCGAAATGACCGAGCCGGCCGAGGTGATCGTGCGGGCGTGGCCGCTGGAGTGGGTCAACGGCACACCACTCGCCGTCGATGCTGTGCTGGTGAAGGCACGGGCGCTCACCGAACAGCTGGGCGTCGACGACTTCGACGGGCTGCGTGCCGATGCGTGGCCGTCGAGCACCATTCCGGCGCTCAATCTTGCGGCCGCCGCCTACGCCCGGGACAACGCGACCGGCCTGGCGACGAGCCTCGACCTGCGTGCAGCAGTGTTCGAACGCGGCGAGAACGTCGACGATCCGGCCGTGCTCGCCCGCATCGCTGCTGCGCACGGGCTTCCCGCTCCAGCCGACGAGGCGAGCGCTGCGGTGCACGCCGACTACGACATCGGCCGCGAGCGCGGTGTGAAGGGGTCGCCGCACTTCTTCGTCGCCGACGACGACTTCTTCTGCCCGGCACTCGACCTGGGCCACGACCACGACGGGCACCTCACAGCTCGGTTCGACGCCGACATGCTCGCCGCCTTCTTCGCACGCATCGACGCCTGATCCCGTCGGAGCCCACTGCGCTCGAGCCATCCGGCGATCAGTGGGCGACATGTTCCCGACAGCGAGACGCTTCGCGCTCTGATCGTCGCGGCGGGTGGAAGGTTGCTTGCCGTCCGGGTGGGTGCCGTGTGGAGGGGGGTTCACGGCCGGCACCCACCGGACGTCGCCCGCAGGACGGTACGCGTCGAATGTGTCGCCAAGATGTCCGCCGAGTTGCCAGTCGGTGATCACTCGTCGAACAACGCCCGAACACACCGGCAGCGGTCGGAAATCCTAGGGTTGGCGCCGGGATCGAGCGGGAACATGTCGGCTCGACACGCTCGACCACACGGACAGACGGGAAGCAACACATGGAGATCGGCAGCTTGTTGGCGGCACTGGCACTCGGCTTCGTTGCCGGAGTGATCGGGCGGGCGGTCGTGCCCGGCGACGCCTTCCGTTCGTTCAGCGGATGGCAGTCGTGGATGATCTCGACACTGCTCGGCCTGATCGGATCGCTCATCGGCTACTGGATCTTCACCGGGCTGTTCGGCATCGGCGACGACGACAAGTTCGACTGGGGCGGCATCATCGGCGCAATCATCGGAGCGATCATCGTCGTGGCCGTCGGGTCGTGGATGTTCCGCAAGATCGCCAAGCGCGACACCGTCTGACGCACCCACCGAGCCTGCCGGCGTGATAGCACCTCCGCATGGGGAACAACGCTGACGACACCCGCTGGCTCGACGCAACGACGCAGGCCGAGCTGATCTCGACGCGAGAGGCGACGTCCACCGAGCTGGTCGACGCCTCCATCCGTCGGATCGAAGCGCTCGACGACCCGATCAACGCCGTGATCATGCGCTGGTTCGAACGTGCCCGCCACCAGGCGGAAGCGTTCGACGAACTCCCGTTGGAGTCGGAGCATCGCAACGGGGCCTTCGCCGGTGTGCCGTTCCTGCTCAAGGATCTCGGCAACCATGTCGCCGGGCTGCCGCTCACGTCCGGCAACCGTGCGGCGCGCGACGACACACCGTTGTCGCGGCACGATTCGAACCTCGTCGTTCACTTCCGCAACGCCGGCCTGATCACGCTCGGACGCACCAACAGCCCTGAATTCGGGAGCCTGCCGGTCACCGAACCGCTCGCCTACGGCCCGACTCGGAACCCATGGGATCCCGAGTACACGCCCGGCGGATCCAGCGGTGGCGCCGCCGCCGCGGTCGCCGCCGGCATGGTCCCGATCGCACACGCCAGTGACGGGGGCGGGTCGATCCGGATCCCGGCGTCGTGCTGCGGCCTCGTCGGGCTCAAGCCGTCTCAGGGCCGGGTGTCGATGGGGCCCGAACGCGACGAGTCCGGGCTGTCGACGCAGTTGTGCGTCAGCAGGTCCGTGCGCGACACCGCAAGGATGCTCGACGCCGTCCACGGCCCCGGCGTCGGCGACAGCGTCATCGCCCCGGCACCGACCCGCCCCTACGCCGACGAGTTGGGGGTCGATCCCGGCCGGCTGCGCATCGGGATGCTCGATCGGCATCCGATCGGCGGCGAACTCCACGCCGACTGCGTCACCGCGGTGCGCTCGGCCGCCGCCCTGCTCGAGGGGCTCGGCCACGACGTCTCGCTCGGACATCCGCCGATCCTCGAAGACGCCGAGTTCCCGCGTCGCTTCGCTGCCATGTGGGCGGCATTGATGGCGGTCGGCATCGATGCGCTCGGCCAGACGCTCGGCCGCCCGCTCACCGCCGACGACGTCGAGCCGGTCAACTGGGCGCAGGGCGCGTACGCCGAGCATCTGTCGGCGTCGGAGTACGCCAAGGCGCTCGCCGCGGTCGGCCAGTACCGGCGCCACGTCCAGGGCTGGTGGGCGGACGGGTGGGATCTGCTCCTCACGCCGACGCTGGCCGCTCCCCCGCTCCCGATCGGCGGCCTCTACGGCGAACAGGGCGACGGCATCGATCCCGACAATCCGATGGCGCCATCGATCCGCGCCGGTCGCTTCGTGGCCTTCACCCCGCAGTTCAACGCCTCGGGCCAGCCCGCGATCAGCCTCCCGCTGCACTGGAACGACAATGGGCTCCCGATCGGCGTGCAACTCGTCGCCGCGTACGGCCGCGAGGACCTGCTGATCCGCATCGCCAGCCAACTCGAAGCGGCCGCCCCCTGGGCCGACCGGCGCCCGCCGACCTGATCAGGCCGTGACCGTCACCGGGAGGTGTGCTGGGCTGCGGCCGAGGATCTGGCGCCCTTCGTTGTCGGCAAGCGACGCCGCAAGCTCGCGATGCCGTTCGACCGATCGAGGGGTGAACGCCCGGGTGGCCAGCCGACGCTGCAACGGTCAGCCGTCACATCGGCGGCCGCTCTTGGCGCTGGACTGCGCACTCCCCGGCCCACCGGCGCATGCTCAGTGCATGACGCTTCCCGATTCGGTGCTCGACCTTCCGATCGACGGCGTGCGCACCGACGCGGCCACCGTGCGCGAGTTGACCTCCGGCGGGCCCGTGCTGCTGGTGTTCCTGCGCCATTTCGGTTGACTGTTCCCCAAAGAGGTGCTCCACGACCTCAGTGCGATCGCCGTGCGCGACGCGCCCGACACGACCCACACGCCCGACATGACCCACACGCCCGACATGACCGTCCCCACATGACCAGGATCCCCGACCCCGTCTTCGTCTTCATGGCGCCTGCCGAGGTGGGCGAACGGTTCCTCGACGCCCATGTCGTGTCGGCCGCTCGGGGTACCGCACGCGGCATCGCCGACCCCGACCAGGTGCTGTATCGGGCCTTCGCAGTCCCGCGCGGCGGATGGCGCGAGATGTTCGGCCTGCGATCCTGGATCGCCGGGGTGCGAGCGACGAGTCGAGGCAAGTTCATCGGCGCCAAGGTCGGCGACGGTTGGACGCTGCCCGTGTGGACCGTCATCGACGGCGACCAGGTGCTGTGGCGATGGGTCGGCACGCACGCCGGCGACCGACCCGATCTCTCCGACATCCCCATCGTGAACCGAGGGACGTCATGATCACGCTTGTCGCCGTCCATGGCAACGGTGGTGGCGGGTTCCGGTTCGCTCGCGTCGAACCGCACGTCTCCGACCGGATCCGTTTCGAAGCGATCACCCTGCCCGGCTTCGGTGGCCGACCCGGCGACCCGACCCTTCGGTCGCTCCCCGACTACGCCGAAGCGCTGTGGCGTGAGATCGAGCACCTGCCACGGCCGCTCGTGGTACTCGGCCACGGCATCGGCGGATCGATCGCGCTCGACATGGTGCAACGCCACGAGATCGACGCACTGATCCTGCACGCCCCCGTCGGCACCCGATTGGAGCAGCGTTGGTTCCCGCGTCTGATGAAGCCCGAACCCGTGCGGTCGCTGATCAAGTGGGGCATCAGTTCGCGCCTCACCAGGCCGCTCGTCGGGCGACGTTTCTTCTCACGCGACGTCCCGGTCGACTACCGCAACGAATTCCTCGACGAGTACGGACGCGCCGATTCGTTCTCGCAGATGTTCGACATCATCACCGCCGAGTGGTGGAACGCGCTGGCGCCGGTCGAGATGCCCGCGCTGATGCTCTGGGGTTCCGACGACCGTGTGCTCGGCGCCGACCAGGTCGCCGACTACCGGGCGCTGCTCCCCCGGGCGTGGACCGACGTCGTACCCGGCTGGGGCCACTTCCCGATGGTCGAAGGGCCCGCCGACTACGCCAACGTGATCACCGACTGGGCCGAACGGCTCGTCGCCGACCGACCGGCCCCGTTGCGGGTCGGCGCCGGTCTGCTCGCCGCCGAGGGCGTCGGACCGAAGGCTGCGTTGCTCGATCGCGCCGCTGCCGCTGGTCTCCCGGTGCCACCTGCGTTCGTGCTCGCACCGGGCTCCGCCACCGAAGCGCCTGACGCGCTGGCCGGTCGAGTGGCGGTGCGCTCGGCGTTCTCGTCGGAGGACGGCGCCACCGCGTCGAACGCGGGGCGGTACACGACGGTGCTCGACGTCGCCGTCGACGACTCGAACGAGTTCAGCGCGGCCGTGCGCGACGTGCGCGCCTCCGCGGACGACTCGGTCCACCGCGCCGACGTGATGGTGATGCAGATGGTCCCGGCGGTCGTCGCCGGCGTCGCCTTCAGCGAGGCCGGATGGCAGGACGACCTGGTCGAGTGGGTCGACGGGCTCGCCGATGGGCTCGTCGGCGGTACCCGCGAGGGCGAGTTGATCTCGCTGGCCCGACGCGTCGGCAGCGAACCACCCGAACCCGGCCAACCCGGCTGGCAGCACCGCCTCGCACAACTGCTCCGCGACGTGCGGTCCGAGTTCGGCGACGAGCGGTGGGACATCGAGTGGGCCGACGACGGCGTGAGGTGCTGGCTGGTGCAGATCCGGCCGGTCACGGTGTCACCGCTGCGCAACGAGACCTTCACCATCGCCAATCATCGCGAGATCCTGCCCGACCCACCGTCGGTCTTCATGACCTCGCTGATCGCGGACGGCTCTCCCGAGCTGTTCGACTACTACCGCCGTTTCGATCCGAGCCTGCCGACCGACCGCAACTTCATCGAGGTGTTCGACGGCCGACCGCTGATCAACCTGTCATTGATGGTCGACTTCATGCGCTCGCTCGGCCTGCCGACCCGGCTGGTCACCGACTCGATCGGCGGCACCGACGAGGGCGGGTCCGGAGTGCGGCCTCGACGCATCGTCCGACGACTTCCGGTGCTCGCGCGCCTCGGTTGGGCGCAGGCGGGTGCGCTCCGCTTCGCCGACGACGTCGCCGCCACGATGGCCAACGACAATGCCGTGCCCACCATCACGTTCGGCGACGCAGTCGACCGGGCCTGCCGCAACTACGTGGCCACCGTGCATGCAATGACTGCGCTCAACACCGCGGCGAGCCTGCCGACGTCGCTGCTGCGATCGCTCGGGGTGCTCGAGGAGCACGCCGCGCGCAACGAAACCGCAGCGACGCGCATGTTCCGCGAACTCGACGACGTGCGTTCGACGCTGCCGGCCGGCGCAGCCGCCTCAGCGACTGATGGTGCAGCACCGATCGACCCGGCCGCATTCGGTGCGCACGCCACGGCAGCGTGGGATCGCTGGCTCGCCCGCAACGGACATCGAGGCATCTACGAGTCCGACCTCGCCCGCCCGCGCTACGTCGAGGAGCCGGCACCGGTGCTCGCGAGCTTGCGCACGCCGCGGACATCGCCGACGCCGCGCAGGCTCCCACCGCGGTCGGTGCTCGGGACGCTGACACTGCCGCTGTGGTTGGTGGCCCGCCGACCGATCACCGCCCGCGAGGAGTTCCGCAGCACCTCGATGCGCTCGTTCCTTGCCGTTCGTCGCGAGTTGCTCCGCCACGCCGAGGCAGCGGGTGTCGATCCCGAGTCGTTGTGGCTACTCGACACCGACGAGGTACGCCGTCTCGACGACGGCTGGCGCCCGGACGAGGCCCTGCTGGTCGAGCGTCGCGCCGCGACCGAACGGCGTCGATCGACGCCGATCCCCGAGGTGATCCGCCGGTTCGACCCGCCAACGACGCAGGGTTCCCCCAACGCTGACGGCGGAGCGCCACCGTCGGAGTTCCACGGCATGGGCCTGGTTGCGGCCAGCGCCGAGGGTCGGGCCTGGGTGCTCCACGAGCCCGCTCACGAGCTGCCCGACGGGTTCGACCCGGCGACGACGATCCTGGTGGCGCCGAGCGTCGACCCGGGCTGGATGGCGACGTTCAGCCTCGTCAGCGGCGTGGCGATCGAACTCGGCGGCGATCTCTCGCACGGCTCGATCGTGCTGCGTGAGCTCGGCCTGGCCGCCGTGACCAACGCCCGCGGTGTTGCGGCGAACGTGTCCACGGGCGACCGCGTGCGCGTCGACGGCCGTCGGGGCACGGTCCAGATCATCCGATGAACGGCTGGCTCGTCGCCAACCTCGCCGGCACGGCGGTGATGGTCGGATTCATCTGGACGATCCAGCTGCTGGTGTACCCGATGATGGCGGCGGTGCCCGCCGACGGGTTCGTCGCGTACGAGCTGATGCACCGCAACCGGGTGACCGCGTTGCTGGCGCTGCTGGCGCCGATCGAGGTCATCGCGACCGCCGGTGTGGTGGTGTTCGTCGACGACGTGCCCGGATGGCTGTCGGTCGGTGCAGCAGCGCTGCTGTTCGCGCTCTGGCTGTCGACGCTGCTGTTCTACGCGCCGCTGCACATGCGCCTGTCGACAGGATTCGACCCGGTCGTCCACCGACGTCTGGTCAGGACCAACTGGATCCGCACGGCAGCATGGACCGTCCGTGGCGCCGCGGCGATCGCCATGATCGCCGTCGCGGCATGACCGATAGCGTCGCTTCGGTGACGAGACCGAACCCGGACGTCGATGCCGTGATCTTCGACTTCGTCGGCGTGCTCAGCACCAGTCCCGGCGCGATGATGCGCAAGCAGATCGATGCGAGCGGGATCGACGCCGACATCGACACCATGGTGTTGGTGGAGATCATGATGGGCCCCCTCGCCAACGAGGGAGAGCACCCGTGGCACCTGCTCGAACGGGGTCGGATCGACTTCGACGAGTACGTCGCCGGGATCGAACCGCTGTGGCGAACGGCAGGATTCGACGCCTTCCCGACGCCACCGCGGGGCGGCGACCTGCTCACCGGCATGTCGAAGGTCCCCGAGATGATCGACGCGACGCAAGCGTTGCGTCACGCGGGCTATCGCACGGCCATTCTCACCAACAACATCAAGGAATGGGGCGCCTGGCGCACGCTGTGGGACGCCGACAACCTCGTCGACGTCGTGGTCGACTCGTGCGAGGTCGACATGCGCAAGCCGAACGCCGACATCTTCGAGTTCACCATCGAGCAGCTCGGCACGGCGACCGAACGCACCCTGTTCCTCGACGACTTCCCGTGGAACATCGCGGGCGCCGAGGCCGTCGGACTGCAGACCATGCAGGTCACCGACCCGGTGGCCGCCGCGGCGGCCCTGCTCGACCGATTGCTCTGAGCGACACGTTCGGGTGACCCCGATCGGTCACGATGGGGCGATGACCGACGGTCGGGGCTCGACGACACAGCGGACGATCGCCGGGTTCTGCCTCGCACTGTGTGCAATCGCGCTCGGCGCTCTGATCAGCTCACAACTCGCATTGATGTCGGTGCTCGACGAGGCGCGCGCCGAGCAGGCAGCCGAACAGATCGCCACGTCGCGCTTCACCGCCGACGTGATCGAGCAGACCGTCGAGCGCGCGGTCGCCCCGATCGCCGGCGCCGAGATCGCCTCGCAGCTGGCCACCGCGACGAGCACGGATCCAGCGGTGACGAGCGCCGTCAGCTCCTCGCTGATGGGAGCGCACCGCCTGATCGTCGATCCCGACATCGGCAGCGTGCCCGACGGCAACGTGGCCGTGCGCAGCGCGATCGCCCGCTCGGTGTTCGACACGGCGACGGCCGCTGGCCTCGACCCGGCAGCTGCGGGCATCGACCTCACGGGCCTCGAGCAGACGGGCCTCGACCAGCTCGGGCTCGACACCGCCGTCGAGGCGGTGGGGTTGCCGTCGGTGGTACCGACCGACGTACCCCAGCTCGGCCTGCTGCGCGTCGCCGAGACGACGCGGATCATCGCCGCGCTGGCGTTGTTCGTGTTCGGCTTCGCAGCGGTGGTCGTGCACCCGCGGCCGGGCCGCGGGCTCCGCCGCATCGGCATCGCAGCGATGATCGTCAGCGGTGCGTGGTTGGCGGGGCTGCTCGTCACGGGCTGGGCGATCGGCCTCGCCGCCGACACACTGTTCGGCGAGATGCTGCAGACCGTGTGGAACGACGCGGTGCCCTCGATGCTCCTGCTCGTCGGCGCCGGTGTGGTGCTCGGTGCGGGTGTCGCCTTTGCCGGCATCGCCGCCGACGGATGGGCTCGTGAACGCGAACGCCGGAGCAACTGGTGAGGCGGCGGCTGGTCACGCAGCGGCTGGTGTCCGCGGGGCTGGCGATCGTCGCAGCGTCGGTGTTGGCCGTCGGCTGTGACGGCTCGCCGGACTCCGGGGGCGCCGAGCTGCCGCCGCTGTTGAGCGAGGAACAACTGGGCGACGGCTGGGTGGCCAGCGACCCCGGTGACGTGGCGCTGCTGCCGGGCACCGTGGCGCCACCGTGCCCGTTCGACGGCGAGATTCCCGTCGTCGAACTCGCGGCTGCCGACAGCATCGAGTTCGGCGATGAGCAACGGCAGCTGGGCATCAACCACACCGTGGTCGAGCTGAGCAGCGAACCCGACACGGCCCAGGCCGTGCTCGACACGTGGGCGACGATGGACTGCTCCGGATCCGATGCCGATCAACGACCGGTCGACGGGCTGCCCGATTCGGTGTTCGGCGTCGAGCTCGACACGATCGACAGCGACTTCACCCAGGCGGTGCTCGTGCGTGTCGACGGGGCGACGATGTCGTTCCTCGTGGTCACCGGCAACGGTGACGAGGTGATCGACATTGCTCGGGAACTCGCCCCGCTGATCTGAGCGGGACGCCGGACGTTCGATTCAGAGCAGGATCGGGCGGTCGTCGCGCACGAGGCCGCCGGAGGCGTCGTTGATCGCCTCGATGAGCTCCCACTCCACGCCGACATCGAGTTCGATCGATGCGAGATCGCTGTGCCAGCCGCGTTGCGTCATGAACAGCGCAGTGCGCAGGTCGTCCAGTTCGCACTCGGCCAGCCGACCCGCCGCACGGGCGTCCCAGACACGGCTGGCCACGATCGAGATCCGCTCGAGGCTCCCGTGGACGCCGTACGCGTCGTAGGTGTGTGAGAACTCGACGACGCTGTCGATCGAGGCCTCGGGGGCCGGGACCTGAACGATCGATGAGAAATCCTCGGTGAGTGTGTCCATCGCAGCGAGTTGCATGTTCTGGTCTCGGCGGCGAGGGGCACTGGCTTGACTCAAGAAACCGGCTACACGGTCAATTCCGCGTCAAGTGGACGGGTCGGTGAGTCGGACCGACGGCGTCGACGGTTCGAGCAGGCGTGGTCCCATCAGCTTGGCCATCAGGTGCTCGCCGGAGGTGACCGGCGCGTACCGGGGCGGGTTGGCTTCGTCGGAGCAGGTCGGCAGACACTCGATCGACGCGTCCCAGTTCGGCTGTTGGAACCACGCCACGGACCGCCGGCGCACCGCGCCGTCGGCGTCGGGCGGTGGCGGCACGACACGGTGCATCGTCGAGCGCCATCGGTCGTTCGACCACTCGGCCAACAGGTCGCCGACGTTGACGACGAACGACCCCGGCGTCGGCACGACATCGTGCCAACGACCCGCGTCGTCGCAGATCTGCAGTCCCGGAACGGGATCGGCGAGCAACACCGTGATGCTGCCGTAGTCGGTGTGGGCGCCCATCCGCATCTGGTTCGGAAGCGGATCACCAGCGCCCGGGCGACGTTGATAGTTGTTCGCTCGCATCACCGTCGGACCCTTGTCGAGGTACGTCACGAAGTGCTCGGGTGGCATCCCGAGCGCGACGGCGGCGGCCGACATGACCTCGTTCGCCACCTGGTCCACGGCCTGCATGTAGGCGAGCCAGGTGTCACGGAACGCGGTGGGCGCCGCCGGCCACACGTTCGGCGCGAACAGGGTGTCGCGCCGGGCTGCGTAGTACGGGTCCGCGAGCTGTTCGTCGGAGAGCTCCAACCCGCAGTTGAACGCCTCGAACAGATCGGTCGGCAGGTCGGCCTCACCGAGCGAGTAGGCCAGCGCCTCGGAGCCTTCGGGTGCGTAGCCGCGGTTCGCCGAGCGGTCCTCGACGAAGTACGCCATCTTCTCGGCGACGGGCAGGTCGAAGAACCGGGCGGTCACGTCGAGCATCGCAGCGCACAGGTCGGCGTCGACGCCGTGCCCCGTGATCGCCAAGAACCCGGAGGTCCGCGCTGCCTGATCGAACTGGTCGGCCACGCGTCGGCGGTCGGCGTCGGAACCGGTGCGGAACGGACGCAGATCGATCGGTTCGACACGCATCGCCAGAGAGTACCGGAGGCGTCAGATCCGTTCGCCGAACCGGTCGAGCAGTTTCTGCATGCCACCGAAGGTGACCACGCGGAACTCCTCGGCAGCACCGACGCCGTACGTGGCACCGACCCCCTCGCTGCCGGCACGCAGCAACATCGCCAAGGTCGCTTCCACATCGCCCGACGTCAGTGCGTCGTCGATCGCGGGGAGGCGCCAACCGCCGGTCTGGGCCTGCAGCCGGAGCTGGTTGAAGTAGTTGCGCATCATCGTGCGATGGCAGCACCCAGCCGCGATCTTGCGATCGAGCGTGGCAACGATGTCGATCACGTCGGTGACCTCGACGACGCGGCGGCCGAAGTACCACCGCTCGAAACACCCGTGCGGGGCGAGCGGTTCTCCGGTGTGCGGTGACGTCTCGTCGAAGTGTTCGGGGTGGTGCAGGTCGAACTGGCTCGTCCAGAACGACTCGTCGACGGCACGGGCGACGGTCACGTGGTCGAGGTTGTCCTCGCCGTACATCGCGTACGGGTCGAACGACACCAGGGCGTAGGGGCGGTGCGTGCGCACGCAGTGGATGATTCGTTCGCGCAACTCGACCGTCGACACGTCACCGAGCGTGTCGGTCGGGTAGCCGAACTCGACGATCTCGTGCACGCCCAGGATCGTCGCTGCCTGTTCGAACTCGGATCGGTTCGACGCCGCTGTCGACACCTCGTCGGAGCCGACGGAGTCCCATCGGTCGTCGGTCACTCGGGCCACGACGACGCGCCACCCGGCGTCGGCCCAGGCAGCGACGGTGCCGCCGAGGAACAGTGCGACGTCGTCGGCGTGCGCCACCACGAGCAGCACCACCCTGCCCCCGCCCGGTTCGATCGTTCGCACCCTTGCCGCACTCGCCGCCGTCGCTGCCATTGCCCGGAACGTATCCGACCAGCCCACGCCCACGATGTGCCAGGCGCATCGTGGACGTGGGGTTCACGATGCAAGGATGTGGCGATGAGTGAGCTGGCGATCCACGGAGGGACGCCGATCCGTTCCGAGGCGTATCCGAGATGGCCGGCCCACGACGACGCCGAGCGCACCAACCTGCTCGACGTCCTCGACTCGGGTCAGTGGTGGTCGTCACAGGGCACCAAGGTGCGCGAGTTCGAACGTCGATGGGGCGCGTACCACTCCACCGGTCCAGCGGTCGCCGTCACCAACGGATCACACTCGATCGAGGTGGCACTGCTCGCGACCGGAGTCGGCGAGGGCGACGAGGTGATCCTGCCCAGCTGGACCTTCGTGGCGACGGCGGCGTCGGTGCTGATGGTCAACGCCCGCCCGGTGCTCGTCGACGTCGACCTCGGCACCGGCTGCATCGATCCCGACGCCGTCGAAGCGGCGATCACACCGAGCACGCGGGCCGTGATCGCCGTCCACATCGCCGGGCATCCCGCCGACATGGACCGGCTCACCGAGATCTGCGGCCGCCACGACCTCGTGCTCATCGAGGACTGCGCCCACGCGCACGGGTCGGTGTTCAACGGACAGATGGTGGGCACGTTCGGCGCGGCTGGGAGCTACTCGTTCCAGGCGTCGAAGCTGATGACCGGCGGGGAGGGCGGCGCTGTCGTGTCGACCGACACCGAGGTCATCGAACGGGCGGCATCGTTCGCCAACTGTGGGCGACGGCCCGGCGAGTGGTTCTACTCGCACTACGCACTCGGCGGGAACTACCGGATGACCGAATGGCAGGGCGCGGTCCTGCTCGCGCAACTCGACCGGTTCGAGGACCAGCAGCAGCGCCGCGACCGCCACGCCGCGCTGTTGAACGCCGAGCTCGCAACGATCCCCGGCGTCCATCCCCAGACCCGCGATCCCCGCTGCGATCGTCAGGGCAACTACTGCTACGTCGTTCGCATCGACCCCGACGAGTTCGGCGCCGAGCGAGAACCGATCCGCCTCGCCCTCGCCGCCGAGGGCATCTCGCTCACGATGTCGTACCCGCCCGTCCACCACCTCGACGTGTTCCGCGACCCCGACGGCTTCGCCCCTCGCTACCGCGATCGCAGCGGCATGCAGGACTGGGCATCGCTGTCGCTGCCGGTCACCGAACGGCTCGCCGAGACCACGCTGTGGTTCACGACGTCGGTCCTGATGGGCTCCGAGGACGACGCACTCGACGTCGTTCGTGCCCTCGACAAGGTGCAACGAAACGCGGGAGCGCTGTCATGAGCGACGACGACCAGCCGACCGATCTCGGCGAACCGTTCGACTGCGTCGAGCGCAGCGCTGTCGACACACTCAACTCGCTCGGCGCGTACCTGATCGCCGTCAACGACCCGCCGTGGTCGTCGATCGCCGACCAGGTCCCGGTGCCGGTCACCGTCCTCGCGGCGCACGACATGGAACTCGCCAAGCTCGATCGCGACGTCGACGACACCGCCGACGACGGTGCCGAGACCGTCGTCGGCTTCGGTGGTGGAACGGCCCTCGACACCGCCAAGTACCTCGCCTGGAAGCGCGGGCTGCCGTTGATCCAGATCCCGACGATCACCTCCGTCGACGCCGGGTTCACCGA
Organism: Ilumatobacteraceae bacterium; assembly: GCA_963715825.1. Classification (GTDB taxonomy): domain Bacteria; phylum Actinomycetota; class Acidimicrobiia; order Acidimicrobiales; family Ilumatobacteraceae; genus Sva-07. The sequence continues at coordinate 210,640 of CAVQSI010000027.1, read as the reverse complement.
CGCCATCGGCGTCCGGTCGGACGGCAGGGTCCGCTACGTCGGCGCGATCGTCCCCGACGAGGTCGTGCTCGACATCGAGCTGATCCGCTCGGCGCCGGCGCGGCTGAACCGGGCCGGCATCGGCGACGTGCTGTCGTGTCACACCGGCCTGCACGACTGGCGTGCGGCGGTCGAGGTCGGCGCAGGCGTCGCCTGGGACGACGCCGCGGCCGATCTCGGGGCATCGCTGCTGGCCGAGCTCGATTCGGTGATCGTCGACATCCGGGAGTGCTCCGCCGAGGGGATCCGATGGCTGGCCGACGCCTACCGCCGTATCGGAGCGGCCTGCGCGGCACTCGGCCACAGCCGCTTCGAGGAGGGCTCCGAGCACTTCTGGGCCTACGCCTACGAACATGCCACCGGGGTCCACCACGTCCACGGGGAACTGATCTCGTTCGCAGTCGTCGCGCTGGCGCACGTCCAGGACAACGACCCCGAGTACGTCCACGGCGTGGTGTCGCGCGCCGGTGTTCGGGCACATCCCGACGACCTCGGCATCAGCCGCGCCGAGTTCGTCGACAACCTGGTGGGCCTGCGCGCCTACTCCCACGCCGAGGGCCTCGACGTCGGCGTCGCCGACCTGACCGACATCGACGATGACGCGGCGAACCAGGCCTACGACTTCGCGGCGACACTGCCGCGTGTGGCTGGATGAACGCACCGCTGCGCGCCGTCGTGCTCGGCTACGGCTTCATCGGTGACATGCACGCCAGGGCTGCAGCAGCGATCGCTGACGTCGAGGTCGTCGGTGTCGCCGGTCATCGGCTCGACCGGGCCAGCGAGTTCGCGAGTCGTCATGGCATCGGTCGGGTGACGACCGACTGGGCGTCACTGTGCGCCGAGCCCGACATCGACCTCGTGATCGTCGGCACTCCCAATGCGCTGCACGCCGAGCAAGCGATCCACGCACTCGACCACGCCAAGCACGTCCTGGTCGAGAAGCCGATGGCCACCACCGTCGACGATGCCGACCGCATGATCGCCGCCGCCGATCGGGCGCAGCGCACGCTGGCGGTCGGGCACATGTGGCGGTACCACCAAGCCGTCATCTCCTTGCGCGACCGGATCGCAGCCGGCCGGTTCGGCGAGATCGTGCGGACGCACGGGTGGGGCGTGCACGCCGGATGGGGGCCGTCGGGGTGGTTCACCGATCCGGCGCTGGCCGGCGGCGGCGCCCTGATCGACATGGGCATCCACGCGATCGACACCGCCCGCTTCCTGCTCGGCGACCCCACGCCGGATCGGGTGAGCGCCTCGATCGGCGTCGGCCGCTACGGCGACGACGACGTCGACGACGACGGCATCGTCATCATCGACTGGGCGAACGGCGTGCGCTCGTCGGTCGAGTTCGGTTGGTGGCAGCCGCGTCTCGGCGGCCTGGAGGCCGACACCGAAGTGCTCGGGACCGTTGGCGCCGACCGTATCTGGACGATGCCGTTGCCACCGCCCGACGACTACGTCCACTGCGACGTGCCGATGTACGCCGCGCAACTCGCCGACGTGGCAGCAGCCTGTCGCTCCGGGGCCGTTCCGATCGCGTCGGCCGAGGTCGGCCGCACCGCGCTGGCCATCGTGGCGGCTGCCTACGCCGACGCAGATGGCGCAGCGATCTGATCAGCCGAGGCCGAACTCGGACAGCTCGACCGGGCGGCGCTCGTCGATCGAGCGGTGCGCCGCCGCCCCGGTCGCAACCGCCCACATGCCCTCGGTGAGCGTGACCGCTTCCGGCTGGCCGCTGCGGATCGCCTCGGCGAGCGCCACGTGCTCCATGTAGCTCGCGCCCTCGTGGAACTCGGGGTACGGGACACGCGGATCCATCGGCGCCGGCACCTCGCGGACGCCCATACCCATGTGGTGGGTGTGGCCGGCTGCCTTGTCGCGCTCGCCCACCCAGATGCGATCGCCGGGCACCGTGCCCTCGAGCTTCGCACGGTCGCCGGTCACGGTGATCTCCTGCTCGAAGCGTCCGCCCTCGGCGAACATGCACAGGTCGAGCGCGCCCCGCACGCCGTTCGCGAACTCGACGATGACGAACGCGTTGTCGAGGATGTCGGAGCGCTCCATCCGACCGTCGATCTCGTACTCCTCGTCGAGGTGGTTGACGTCCTGTCCCCCGCTCGCCATCACCCGCACGGGCTCGGCGCCGGCCATCAGGTGCATCATGTCGAAGAAGTGGCAGCACTTCTCCACGAGGGTGCCGCCGGTGTTGCGGGTGAAGCGGTTCCAGTTGCCCACCTTCTGCAGGAACGGGTTGCGGTGTTCGCGGATCGACACCATGTGCAGGTTCCCACACACCCCCGCCTGCAGCTGTTCGAGCATCGCCGCCGGCGTTGGCATGAAGCGGTACTGGAGGCCCATCCAGGTGATGGCATCGCGGTCGGCGGCGGCGTCGACGACCCGCTTGCAGTCGTCGACCGTGGTGCACAGCGGCTTCTCGATCAGCACGTGCTTGTCGGTGACGAGGGCGTCGGCGAGCACGCCGGCGTGCGTGTGGTTCGGCGACGTGATGACGACGACGTCGACGTTCGGGTCAGCCAGCAGGTCGCGGTGGTCGCTGTAGACGGCCGTGCGCTGCTTGGCGGCGTCACCGTCGGGTCCGGCGGCGATGCAAGCAAGGCCCCACTCGATGCTGGTCGCCACGGGATCGGCCAACGCCACGACCTGCGCGCCGTCGACATGATTGAGGTCGAGGATGTGCTCGCCGCCCATCATCCCGCTCCCGATGACGCCGTACCGGATGGTCTCGCTCATGCGGTGAACCGTACTGCGCGCCCAGTGAATCGATCGGTGCGCGACCCAGGACTCGAACCGTTGGGGAAGCTGCTCGGTGACCGCCGACAACCTCGCCGGCAATTTCCCCACCTGTCCGAGCGCGCCCTGCCGCCGACGGCACCGACCGCGTAACCTGCTCTGATGACCGACCTGCTGATCGAATCGCCCGTCATCGAGGAGCGACTGCGAAACGCGCTGCCGAGCGACGTCGACTACGCCTCGGCGCGGCTCGTCGACGAGCGCTCCGAGCACCTGAACGTGCGACGCAACCAGCTCGAGCCGATCCACACCGAGTTCGACACCGGCGTGATGATCACCGTCTGGAACGGTGGTGGCCTGGGGTACGCCGCCACCACCGACCTCAGCGAGTCGGGCCTGGCGGCCGCTGTCGACCGTGCGCGCTACTGGGCAGGGGTCACCGCCGGGGCCATGGTGACCACCGCAGCACCCACCAGCCATGCGGTCGGCACCTACGAGTCGCCGGTCGAGGTCACGTGGGACACCCTGCCCCTCGACGACCGGCTCGACCTGCTCCAGCAGCAGTCGCGTCTGCTCGGCATCGACGACCGCATCGTCAACTGGGGTGCCTCGCTCGTGCGGCGCGACGTCGACCAACTGCTGCTCACCGCCTCACGCAGCGGCGACGCCGGACGCATCGAGCAGCGCTTCCGTTTCGTCTATCCGAGCCTCAACGCCACCGCGAACGAGGGCACCAACACCCAGACCCGCACATTCGGCGGCCACGCCTTCTGCGGCCAGGGGGGCGCCGAGGTACTCGGCCGCTACGGCTTCGGCGACGCCGCGTCGCGTGTCGCCGAGCAGGCGCTCGAACTGCTCACCGCCCCCAACTGCCCGACCGGGGTGATGGACGCCCTGCTCGCACCCGATCAGATGATCCTGCAGATCCACGAGTCGATCGGCCACCCGCTCGAACTCGACCGGATCCTCGGCGACGAACGCAACTACGCCGGCACGAGCTTCGTCACGCCCGACATGTTCGGTACCTACCAGTACGGCTCCGAGCTGCTGAACGTCACGTTCGATCCCACCGTGCCCGGCCAGCTCGCGTCGTACGGCTTCGACGACGACGGCACGCCGGCCGAGCGCCAGTACCTGATCGAGAACGGCATCCTCGTGCGCGGTCTCGGCGGTGCCGTGTCACAGGAGCGCAGCGGGCTGCCTGGTGTGGCCAACTCGCGCGCGCAGAACTGGAACCGCCCGCCGATCGACCGGATGGCGAACCTCAACGTCGAACCCGGCGACTCGACCGTCGAGGAGTTGATCGCGTCGATCGAGCACGGTGTGTACCTCCACACCAACAACTCGTGGTCGATCGACGACAGCCGCAACAAGTTCCAGTTCGGCTGCGAGTACGGCCAGCGCATCGTCGACGGCGAGATCGTGGGAGCGGTACGCAACCCCGGCTACCGCGGGATCTCCTCGACGTTCTGGCGCAGCCTCACCGGCGTCGCCGACCGCGACAGCTTCACCGTCATGGGCACCCCGAACTGCGGCAAGGGTGAGCTCAACCAGGTGATCGGCACCGGCCACGCGTCGCCGGCGTGCAGGTTCTCGAACATCGACGTGTTCGGAGGCGAATCGTGACCGGCGGCGGCAAGGGCGATCAGGCGTACTTCGACGAACTGATCACGGCCGCGACCGGCACGCTCACGGGCGACGAGGTCCTGCTCGCCAACGTGTCGGGTGAACGCACCGACTTCATCCGGCTGAACAACTCCGAGGTCCGCCAAGCGGGCACGGTCGACCAGCGGACGCTGGGCGTCGATCTCATCGAGGGTCAACGCCACACCGGCGGCAGCATCAGGCTCAGCGGCGACCGCAGCGTCGACGACGCCCGCCTCGGCGAACTGCTCGGTCAGCTGCGCGAGCAGCGCGCCTTCGTCGACGACGACCCGTTCCTGCTGTACAACACCGAGCCGACATCGACCGAACGCGTCGAACGCGGTTCGATCCCCGAACCGGACGCAGCGCTCGCCGAGATCCGCTCGGCGGGACAGGGCCGCGACCTCGTCGGGATCTACGCATCGGGCGACACGTTCCAGGGGTTCGCGAACAGCCTCGGGCAACGCAACTGGTTCGAGTCGTCGACGTTCAACCTCGACTGGTGCTTCTACCTGCGCGCCGACAAGGCGGCGAAGAACCTCTACGCCGGAGTCGACTGGGACGACGACGCGTTCGCCGCCAAGGTCGCCTGGTCGGCCCGCCAGGTCAAGGCGCTCGAGCGTGAGCCGATCAGCCTGTCGCCCGGCGAGTACCGCACCTACCTGGCGCCGCGGGCACTCGAAGAACTGATACAGCTGCTGTCGTACTCCGGCGCGTTCGGGATTCGTGCGCACGAGACCAGGCAGACGCCGCTGCTGAAGATGCTGGTCGAGGGCACCACGTTGTCGCCGCTGGTCAACATCAGCGAAGACACCGCGCACGGCGTCGCGCCGAACTTCCAGTCGGCGGGCTTCCTGCGACCCGACGAGGTCCCGTTGATCGTCGAGGGCGCGTACGCCCAGACGCTCGTGTCGCCCCGCTCCGCACAGGAATTCGGCGTGCCCACCAACGGCGCGGTCGGCCACGAGTACCCGCAGTCGCTGGCGATCGCGCCCGGCACCATCGCGTCCGATGCGGTGGGCGATGCGCTCGGGAGCGGACTGTTCGTCGGGAACCTGTGGTACACGAACTTCTCCGATCAGGCGGCGTGTCGCACCACCGGCATGACCCGCTTCGCCACGTTCTGGATGGACGACGGCGAGATCGTCGCACCGGTCAACGTCCTGCGTTTCGACGACACCGCCTATCACCTGCTCGGCGACCAGCTCGAAGGGCTCACCGACACCGCCGAGGTCCTCCTCGACACCTCGACCTACGAACGCCGATCCACCGACAGCGCCCGCCTCCCCGGTGCGCTCGTCGGCGCCATGCGGTTCGTGCTGTAGCCGACAGCGCCGTTGTGGGCGAGCCAGGCGCAAGGTACGGTCGATCACATGAAGAAGCTCCTGCTCATCATCGCCATCATCGGTGCCGCCGCCGCAGCGGCCGCCGCGTTCCGTCGCGACGACGTGAAGGAAGGCGCCAAGAAAGCGTCCTCGCAGGCGAGCACGTTCGCCAACGACGCCAAGGCCAAGGTCACCTCGACCGTCGACTCCTCGGCCGACAAGGCAGCTGACGCTGCCGACACCGCAGCCGACACCGTCGCGGACGTCGCCTCCACGAACTGAGCACTCACCACCTGAGCGCCCGGCAACCGGGACGCTTCGCCATGATGGTCCCATGACGATTCCGCTGGTGGGCGCCTGCCCTGCGCCCATGCCATGAGCACACCGTTCCCGCAGGGCTTCTTCGATCGGGCCGACGACTCGAGCGACGACCGGTTCTACGCCGTCGATCGGCTCCTCACGCACATCGACGACGGGGCGATTGCGGCGGTCACCGAGCTGTACGACGAACTGGGCGTGGCCGGCGACGTGCTCGACCTCTGCTCGTCGTGGATCTCGCACATGTCTGAGCCGCCGCGGCGCCTGGTCGCGCTCGGGATGAACCCCACCGAGTTGGCGGCCAACGAGGCGGCCACGGAGTGGCTCGTTCACGACCTGAACGTCGACCCGTCGCTGCCGTTCGTCGATGGGTCCTTCGACGCGGTGACGTGCTGTGTGTCGGTCGACTATCTCACGCGGCCGCTCGAGGTGTTCGCCGAGGTGGTGCGCGTGCTGCGGCCAGGCGGTGTGTTCGTGTGCACGTTCTCGAACCGATGCTTTCCCACCAAGGCGATCCGCGGGTGGCTGTCGACGAACGACGAAGGGCACTGCGCCATCGTCAGCACCTACTTCGAGCTCACCGACGGCTTCGACGATCCTCGGGTCCAGCTCCGCAATCCGGGCGTTCGAGGCGATCCGCTCTACGCGGTCTGGGCCCGATCGAGCGCTGCCAGCAGCTCGGCGGGTTGATCGGTTCCGATCCGGAACACCTTGCCGGAGCTCAGCGCCAGCTCGACCGCCTCGCGCCCTGCGTTGTTGAACATCCAGCCTCGGGGAACCCTGCGCAGACCCCAGCCGGTCCACCAACTGTTGCGGACGTGGACGGCCGCCTCGATCTCGTCGCGGTCGATGCGTCGTCGCGGCCAGCCCCAACCGAACGTGGCGGTCACCGACACATCGTCGACGGTGACCGTCAGGCGGGCGGCGACCAGCCCGATCGCAATCAGCAGCACGCCGAGCGCCGCAAACCACCAGCTGCCCACATCGCTGCGTCGATCGGCCATCGCCCACAGGGCGACCGAGATGACACCGGCGGCGGCCAGTGCATACATCGCTGGCGCACGCTGGACGTGTCGGTAGGGCATCGGGGCAACTCTGGCACACCCCTCGTTCACACTGGCCACAGACGCCGCCATCCACCGGGTGGCACGAGCACCACGAGGAGTACGCCATGTTGGTCCTGATCGCCACGAACGAACTGCAGGGGACGAGCCCCGACGACTACAGCTTCACCGTCGAAGGTGAGCTGGTCACACCGTTGGCCGCCGAGTGCACCTCCGGCGACCGATGCGGCTGCGTTCGGGGCTTTCCCGGATTGGCCAGTGGGTTCGCCACCACCACGGCGATGGTTGCCGAGCGTCCCGGCGTGACCGAGGACGACCTTCGCGACGCCGTGTTCGACTGGCTCGATCGAACCGGGTGGATCGAGCTGTTCGAGGAGACCGCCCACGACCGGGCGTCGCTCGATCTCGCCGACGCTGACGACGAGCTGGACGTCCGCGGCGATGTCGACGACCTGATCGAGTCGATCATCGACGAACACGTCGACTGCATCCATCAGATCTGTGCGACCTATCCGGTCGGCACCGTGGTCGTCCGCCACGGCACCCGGGTGATGACACGCTCGTACCCCTCGGCGGCCTGACCGCACCTGGAAGACTGGTGCCATGCACGTCGGCGACACCCACCTCGACGAGATTCGCACACAGGGCTACACGCTCGTGCCGGGCTTCCTCGACGACGACGAACTCGCCGCCGCACAGGCGAGCCTCTGGGACGAGTTCCCCCGACCGGCGGAGTTCTTCGCCGATCCGTCGGCGCACGCCCGCTACTCGCGCAGCCAATTCGCCGGGCTGCGCCTGTTCCCCACGATGGGGTGGGCACTCAACCGGCTCGCCTTCCATCCCGACCTCGTCGACCTGGTCGAGCGCTACCTCGGCACTCACGACCTGCAGCTCTACAAGTGCGAGATCTGGGCCAAGTACGCCGGTGCCATCGACTACGACCAGCCGCACCACCGCGATTTCGGCAACCACTCGTTGGTGGTCCCCCGCGCTGATGGCGTCGGCACCCAGCTGACGTCATTCGTGCTGCTCTCCGACGTCACCGCGCTCGACGGTCCGACCGCCGTCGTCCCGACCCGCCACACTGCGCACGTGCCGATGGTGCCCGACGAATGCGAACCGGGCTGGCCGTTCTCGGTACCGCGGGGCACGTTCGCCGACGTCGAGGTCCCGGTGACCGGCCCGGCGGGATCGCTGTTCGTCTACCGGACCGACGTGTTCCACCGGGGGACCGACTTCACCGAACCGGGCCGTTCCCGTTTCGCCATCCTCGCCGACTACCAAGCACGCGGCCCGGCATGGGCCGGCAAGATGGCGTGGCCGAACCACGCTCAGCATCCCGGCTTCGTCGAGGTGATCGAGCGCACCACGGTGCGCGAACGTGACCTGTTCGGTTTCCCCCGACCCGGCGACGCCTACTGGAACGACCAGACCCGCCGCGACGTGCAGCAGCGCTATCCCCGGCTCGACATGTCGCCGTACCAGAAGAACCAATGAACCAATGGGCATCTACGGCACCCACGTACTGCCACACCTCGTCGGGCTCGCCTGCGGGGGCGGCGACATCGCCAAGCAGCGACGCAGGGTCGTCCCACGGGCCACCGGTCGGGTCCTCGAAGTGGGCATGGGGCCGGGGTTCAACCTGCCGTTCTACGACCGGTCGACCGTCGAGTTCGTCTGGGGACTGGAACCGTCGGCGGGCATGCGCCGCAAGGCCGCCGATGCGTTGGCAGCCACCGACCTCGACGTGCGCTGGCTCGATCTGCCCGGCGAAGAGATCCCCCTCGACGACCACAGCGTCGACACGGTCGTGCTCACCTACACGCTGTGTTCGATTGCCGACGCCGATCGAGCCCTCGCCCAGATGCACCGGGTCCTGAAGCCCGGCGGAGAGCTCGTGTTCTCGGAGCACGGCGAAGCACCCGACGAGTCCGTGCGCCGATGGCAGCACCGCGTCGATCCGGTCTGGACCCGCTTCGCCGGCGGGTGCCACATCACCCGGCCGATCCCGGCGTTGATCGAGTCCGGCGGCTTCGAACTCGTCGAGTCCGACTCGGCGTATCTGCCCGGCCCGAAGATCGCGTCGTACCACTACTGGGGTGTCGCCAGGCCCCGATGACGCTGGCTACTCTTCGGGACGTTCGCCTATGTTTCCAGTCGGGACGCGGGCGTACGTTCACGAGTGATCGATCAGCACAACCAGGGAGGCAGCCGTGCGGGCGAGTCGGATGATCATGGCGGCGGGTGTGATGCTCCTTGCGGCGTGTGGCGGTGGAAGCGCCGACGTGGCCGTCGAGACCACGGCGACGGACGCGCCGTCCGACACGAGCAAACCATCGGCGACCGAACCAACGACCACCGAGCCGGCGGTGTTCGACATCGCCCAGGCCGAGCAGTCGGTCGTCAAGATCGCGGCGGAAGGCACCTTCATCGACCCGGAGGTGGGCGAACAGCGCAACTCGGCCGGCGTCGGCAGCGGGGTCATCATCTCCGACGACGGACTCGTCGTCACCAACAACCACGTCGTCACCGGCGCTGCGCTGCTGCGTGTCTTCGTGTCCGGCGAGAATGACCCGATCAATGCGCAGGTACTCGGTGTCAGCGAGTGCTCGGACCTCGCGGTCATCCGACTCGAAGGCGACGGCTACACCCCGCTCGACTACCGCACCGACGACGTGGCTCCGGGACTCGATGTGTACGCCGCCGGGTTCCCGGCCAGCGATGCCAACTCGATCGAGGACGTCGACTACACGCTGACCCGCGGCATCGTCAGTGCAACGACGGCGAGCGGCGAGACATCGTGGGCATCGGTCGACGAGGTGCTGGAGCACGATGCGCGGATCCGCGGTGGCAACTCGGGCGGCCCGTTGCTCGACGAGCAAGGACAGATCGTCGGCATCAACTACTCGGGCATCGACGAGAGCGACCAGAACTATGCGATCTCGGCCGCCGACGCCCGACCGATCATCGAACGGCTGGCGGCGGGCGAGAACGTCGAGTCGATCGGCATCAACGGCGAAGCCGTCAACGACGGAGCGGGCACGAGCGGTATCTGGGTGGCGAGCGTCGACAGCGGCTCACCTGCCGATGCCGCAGGCATCGAGCCGGGTGACATCATCACCCGCCTCGAGGGGCTCGACCTCGCCGTCGACGGCACGATGAGCGACTACTGCGACGTGATCCGCACGAACGGCGCGGATGCCACGATGAGCATCGAGGTCCTCCGCTTCGCCACCGAGGAGGTCTACGAGGGCCAGCTCAACGGCACGCCGCTCGAACTGTCGTTCTCGTTCGCCCAGGAGTTCGACGAGGACGTGGCCGTCGGCGACGACCCCGCCATTGCGGCCGAGACCTACACCGAGTACGTCTCGGTCAGCGACGATTCCGGTTCGATCACCGCATCGGTCCCGGTCGAGTGGAGCGACATCGACGGAACGCCGATCGAGTCGTTCGGGCCGAGCCTGTACGCCGCGCCGAGCCTCGACTCGTTCCTGAACACCTTCGACACGCCCGGCGTCATCATCGAAGCAACGGGGACTCGGACGGCGGCCGACATCGACCTGACGCTCGACGAACTCGACCTGTCGGATCAGTGCACCTACGAGGGACGCAGTCCGTACAGCGACGTGCTGTACACCGGTTCGCTCGACCTCTACACCAACTGCGGAGGAACGAGCACCTCGATCTTCGTCGTCGCGGTGACGCCCGAGGACGGCACGTTCCTGGCCCGCGTGCTCATCCAGGCCGTGGAGCCGCGCGACCTCGACGCCGCCGACGAGATCTTCAACTCGTTCGTCGCCAGCCCCTGAACCGGCTCGGACTCAGACGAACGTCATCGATTCCCCGGCGCGGATCTCGCCGGGGACCACGATGGTCGCATACACCCCGAGATTCTGATCGAGGTCGCGCACGATGTGACGCAACACGGCCCGATCGGCAGGCACCTCGTCGTTGATTTCCTGCGTCACCATCACACAGCGAGGACACGGCGCACCGAACTCGATCGTCGCGCCGCCGATCGTCGCTCGGCGCCCGGTCCAGTCGAACTCGGGGTGGCCGGGTGTCGCCGCGTCGGAGCCGTCGTCGCCGGTGTCGACCACGAACGACGGTCGGAACCGGCGGATGTCGGTGTTCGACTCGGGCAGGGCCGCAGCGAGCGCGGTGAGTGCCGCCTCGGACATCACCATCAGGGGGAAGGCGTCGTAGTACGTGCCGGGTGGCGACTCGAACTCGGCGATGATCGGCGGGAAGACCGAGAAGTCGGGGAACGGCTCGTCGTCGTCGCGCCCGAAGATGCCGCGGAGTTCGGCGACGACATCGTCGGAGTCGGGAGCTCCCCGGCGGTAGTGCTCGAGGTCGTCCGCCGGCCGGAGGCGTTCGAGTCGCACCCGATGACCGAGCGCCGCACTCACGCGTTCGTCGACGTCGGCGTCCGTCGTGCGAACCGTGGAGCCGTCGGGCAGCGTGATCTCGACGTGGCCGTCGGCGACGTCGCTCGCGGCGAGCCGCATCAGCGCACCGATCTTCTTGGCACCGCGGATGCCGCCACGCTCGAGATCCCGCACCGCCCACGTGCGATCGCCGACGATGCCGAGTTCGTCGAGGTCGATCGAGTCGACTCGAACTCCCAGCATCGACTTCACCGGGTAGCGCCAGAGCTGGGAGACGTGCATGTTCCCGACCGTATTCGTCAGATCGTCAGCACGGCTGCACCGGAGACCTCGCCGGCCGCAAGGCGACGGAGCGCCGTGTTCGCATCGCCGAGGGCATACACGTCCGCAACCGTGCGGATCGGGATCTCCGACGCGATGGCCAAGAACTCCTCGGCGTCACGCCTGGTGAAGTTGGCCACGCTGCGCACCCCGCGCTCGCGCCACAACAGGTCGTAGTCGAACGCTGGGATCTCGTCGAGGTGGATGGCGTTGATGGCGACGGTCGCACCGGGTGCGATCGCACGCAGGGCAGCGACGACCACCGATCCGACCGGGGCGAACGTGACGGCGGCGTCGAGTTCGACCGGTGGCACCTCGTCGTATCCGCCCGCCCACGCCGCGCCGAACTCGAGCGCCCGTTGACGCTCGGTGGCCGATCGCGTTGCCACGTACACCTCGCAGTCCTGGTGCCGAGCGACCTGGAGCGCAAGGAGGGCCGAAGCGCCGAAACCGTAGAGCCCGAGTCGACCGCCGGGACGTATCCCGGAGATCCGCAAGGAGCGATAGCCGATGACGCCACCGCAGAGCAGCGGGGCGGCGTCGATGTCGGAGAACGAATCCGGAATCGGGAACGCGAAGTCGGCGCGTGCGACCATCGACTCCGCGTAGCCGCCGTTGCGATCCCAACCGGTGAACTCCGCTCGGTTGCAGAGGTTCTCGTTGCCGGCTCGGCAGTGGCGACACGCCCCGCAGGCGCCGGCGAGCCAAGCGACGCCGACACGATCACCGAGGGCCCAGCGATCCACGCCCTCGCCGACGGCAGCCACCCGGCCCACCACCTGATGGCCAGGAACGATCGGCAGTCGACGTGCGGCCAGATCCCCTTCGACCAACTGCAGATCCGTGCGGCACACCCCGCATGCAGCAACCTCGATGGCGATCTCACCTGGGCCAGGATTCGACGCGCCGGCGTCATCCAGGTGCAGCCGGTCGTCGGTGAGCGGGCCGGGCTGGGACAGCACCAGGGCTCGGTGGCGTTGCGTCACGACAGAGCCCGCACGGTCTGACGCTAGGACAGGGCGAGGAGGTCCTGGAACGCCGAGTCGACGGCGTCGCGGAAGTCGCCGGGTGCTTCGATGGCGGTCGGGTCGATGAACAGGCCGACGTCGAAGCTGTTCTCGTAGCTCAGCGCCGTCGCGTTGCACGCCGTACCGGCGACGGGACCCATCGTGACGATGTACAGCACGCGGGCGCCCGACACGTAGAGCGGGATCGGAGCACCCCGCAGGTTCGACGTGGCGAAGTCGATCTTGCCAGCCGCTGCGCGAGCGGCGCTGGTGATCACCGACGTCGGCAGCCAGTTGGCGACGCCCGACAGCGCGCTCATGCCGCCACCGCTGTGCTCCATCGCCTCGCGCTTCTCGGCGAGTCGGGTGTGGATGTCGGCGACGCGCTCGGCGAGCGGCATCGACGTGCCGGGCACCTGCACGGGCACGGGCGTGAACGAGTTGCCACCGATCGCGCTGTCGTGACGGGTGCTGAGCACGAAGCTGGTGTTGAACGCGTCGACCTCGATGTCGCGGTCGGCGTGGTAGCGAACCGCGCCCTCGACCATGCCGGCGAGGAAGACGTCGTTGACGGTCACACCGAATCGCTTCGACGCCGCTTTCAGCTCGTCGAGCGGTACCGAGACGTGTTCGAGCTGACGGTGGCGCGAGCGCTCCTTCCACAGCGGTGACCCGCCCTCGACCTCGTTGCCCGAACCGGTGAGGGCACCGAGCGTCGACGAGACCATCTCGACGACGCCGTCGATCGAGTCCTTCGCCCGCTGCGGGTCGGCTGGCCAGATCACGACCTCGCCGGCGACGCGGCGTGCGACGCCGAGCTGACGGCGCACCAAGTGAGCGAGCGACTGCCCGACGGCGGTGGGGAACCCGTCGGTCAGGTCGCCGCCGAGCTGCTTGGCGTGGTGGGTTTCGACAGCCTCGGTGACGATCGCCTCGAGATCGATGTCGTCGGGCATCGGCGCATCGGGCTCGAACTGCTGGTACATCTCGGCCATGCGCAACTGACCGATGCCGTCGCTGACCGCGTGATGCACGATCGCCCAGATCGCAGAGCGCCCGCCCTTCAGCCCGTCGATCAGCACGAAACGCCACAACGGGCGGGTGCGGTCGAGCGGCTCCTGGTAGAGCTGCGCGGCGAGGTCGAACAGCTGGCGCTCGGTGCCCGGTTTGGGCAGCCGAACGTGGCGGACGTGGAAGTCGACGTCGAACTCGGGGTCCGGCACCCATGCCGGCGGCGCGAGTCGGCCGAGACCGGGCACGACGCGCTCGTACAGACGCGGGATCTTGGCGACCGCTCGCCGCATCGTGCGACGGAAGTGTTCCTTGTCGATCGGTCCGTCGAGCAGCGTGAGCGATGCGCCGCTCGGGTTCAACCACGGATCCTTCTCCACGTTCCACATCAGGGCTTCGTGGTCGGACATACGGTCGCTGAACCGTGTCTCGCGCTCTCGGGTCTCGGCCATGTTGGTCTCGCTTCGTCAGGTGTCGGTGCCGGGGCGGCGTTCGAGCTCGGCCTCGGGATCTCCGTGATACCCGGGTGGATAGGTGAGCGCCAATTCCTCGGGCGTCGGGGTGCGGCGCACCCGGGCCTCGGACGGCAACTGCGCGCTCAGCGCCTTCATGATCTTCTTGGTGTCGGCGTCGGGGCTGCGATGGTTCAGTTTGACCGGCCCGCCGACGGAGACGGTCACGAGCGGGCGGTCGGTCAGCGAGACCTTGGGCAGCCGCGAACTGCGGGGCCACACCTTCTCGGTGCCCCAGAGCCCGACCGGGATGACCGGGGCGCCCGTGGCTTCGGCGATGCGCGCCGCACCCCAACGCCCCTTCAACACCGGGTCGAAGAAGGCGGGACCGCGAGGAATGGTGCCCTCGGGGGCGATCATCAGCAGCTCGCCGGCTTCGATCGCAGCGATCGCGGCGTCGAGCGGCTCGTCGGAGCCCGTGCCGCGATCGACGCGGATCCCTCCCGAGGCCTTCATCAAGCGACCGAGGATCGGGACGTCGAACACCTCCTTCTTGCCGAGGCCGCGGACGTTGCGTCCCGTCTTGGCGATCACGAGGCCCATCACGAGTGGGTCGAAGTACGAACGATGGTTGAACACCAGAATGGCCGGGCCGGACGCCGGGATGTTCTCGAGGCCCTCGAACTCGATGCGAGCGTTCGGTGTGACGATCTCCTGGCGCATGAACGGGCGGCCCCACTCCTGCAGCTCGCGCCCGAGGATCTTCGACACGCCCTCGGAGCGATCGAAGTGCACCACCGGCCACCCGCGGATCGTCGCGGTGATCCGCATCTGCAGGTCCGGGTTGACCACCACGGGGTGGCCGACCTTCGCCAGCAGCGGAGCGTCGAAGTAGCTGTCGCTGTACGCCCACGACTCGGCGAGGCTGACACCGTGCTCGTCGGCCCACTGCTTCACGGCATCGGCCTTGGTGCGTCCCCACACGAACGGCCCGAGCATGCGACCCGTGAACACCTCACCGTCGGGGCCGTCCTCGCGTTCCCACTGCGTGGCAACGGTGGCGTCGAACCCGAGGCGCTCGGCGAACGGCTCGACGAACGGCATCGGTGACGTGGTCGCGATGACGAGCAGGCGCCCCGCCGCGCGGTGCTCCTCGATCGCCTTGGCCGCGCCGGGCAGCAACAGGGTCGCGAGTTCGTCGGCGGCCGCTCGCATCGCCTGCTCGACGGTAGCGGTGCTCCATCCCGCTGACGCCCGGCTCGCGAGCCGCGCCGGTTGCATGAGCAGCCAGTTCTCGCCGAACTGCTCGTAGAACCGGGTGAACACGTCGACGAGCGGCAGGTCGTGAGCGCCGCCGAGACCGTGTTCTGCGAGATGTTTGCGGAACACGGTCGCGGACGACGACGTGATCAGTGTCCGATCGAGATCGAACACGGCAGCGACCTGTCGAGACATGGTCGCGAGACTAGGCGGTGGACACCGGCGCGGTTGCGGGCGCCACCTGCGTTCTCGTGAACAACTTCACCTCTGAGAGGTGAAGTTGTTCACGAGATGGGTCTCAGGACCGCTACGGGGCCGGCACCGGCAGGGCCGCGACGCCCTGAATGATGCCGTTGCTCGCCTGACGGTTGGGATCGACGACCACTGCGCCGCCGATCGTCACGGAGCCGTCGGCCTCACGGACCACTGGGTACAGTCCGCCGAGGAAGGGCTCGAACACGGCGGAACTCACCAGCTCATCGAGCGAGAACGGCTCTTCATTGATGAGGCCCTCCACGAACTCCGCTGCGGCTTCTTGGTTGGCGGGATCCGTCAACGACGCCACCAACGCCGGATCGACGAACGCAGCGTTCTGCGGGGCGATGACCGTGAACGCAGCGACGGCACCGAGGGATTCCTGCAGGAGCGGCAGCGCGTTGTTGACGATCGAGACGAAGGTCGAGTACTCGGGCACCTTGCCGAGCTCCTCCAGCAACGTGCCGGGCTCCTGATCCGGAACCGTCGTCTCGGGCGGGGCCGGCGGGACCGTCGTGGCAGGCGGAGCCGTGGTCGCCGGGGGGGTCGTGGTTTCGGGCGGAGCCGTGGTCTCAGGCGGAGCCGTGGTCTCGGGCGGCGTGGTGGTCGCCGGCGGGACCGTGGTGGTGGGGGTACCGCTCGCCACGCCGGCGAGGTACACCGCCTGGAGCGTGGCGGTGTCGAGCACGCCGGTCTCCGGCACGCCGAGCTCACGTTGGAGCGCCTTGATCGAGTCGGTGAGTTCCTGGGTCCAGATCCCGTCGATCGGGCCGGTGTAGAACCCGAGTTCGGTCATCAGGATCTGCACCTCTCGGGTCGAGTTGGCGAGGCCTTCTGCTGCCTCGCCGAGCGCTTCTCGCATCGCCGCGTCGGTTGCTGCATCCCACACACCGGTCGGCGGGAGGCCGACGGAGGTCTGGAAGGCGGCGATGGCTGCGGTGAGCTCCGGGCTGTCGAGGCCGTCGATCGGGCCGTCGTAGAACCCGAGGAACGTCAGCGCCTGCTGGATCTGGGTGTTCAACGAGGCCGACGCGTAGGCCTCGAACTGACGGCGCAGCACCGTGATGTCGACGTCGGCGCTCTCGATGTTCGTGATCATGCCGGCTTCGAGGCTGGCCGCAGGTGTACCGAGCAAACGTCGGGATCACCGTTGTCGTCGAGAGCGATCTGGCCGCTCACGCCGTCGTAGTCGATGTCGTCGCCGGCATCGAGATTCTCGAGGCAGTCGGCGTAGCTCGTGCACGGGACACCGTCACCGGTGACGTCGATCGCCGCCTCGGCGAGCGTGTCGGCGTCGCCGGCATCGAGGACGGCGGTTGCCAGCGCGAGCACCACGGCGCAGTCGTACGCCTGCGGCGCGCTGGCGACCTGGCCGTTCGGGTCGTCCTCGTACAGGCGCTCGAGGAAGGCCCGGGTGCCCATGGTGCCGAGCATCTGGAACCCGTCGACAGCGGTCACCTCGGTGCCGGCGGTCGCCAGGTCGGCAATGCGCGGCGCGAAGAACGCTTCGAGACCGATCATGGTGGCGGGGTCGAGACCCGCTGACACGAGCGCCGAGAGCAGGTTGGCGCCCTCTTCGTACGTGACCAGGATCGACACGTCGGGCGCGAGCGCCGCGACCTCTTGGGCGATACCGCTGAACTGCACCCGCCGGGGGTTGTAGTCGACGACGTTGGGGACCAGACCGGCAGACCGCAGCACCGCGGCAAGGGTGTTGCCGACCGACTGGCCGTAGGAGTCGCCTCGGGCGACGATCGCGACGTTCCACGGCGCCTCCGGCGCAACCTCGTCGCGCCGGTTGATGATCTGGCCGGCGAGGTAGGCGGCGGTGACATCGTCGGGCACCGCGGTGCGGAACAGCGCAAGTGGGTCCTGGCCGAGCGTGAGGCTCGGCAGGGTGGCCGATGCCGAACAGATCGTCGAGTCGAGCTCGACGACCTCGTTGCGCACCTCGTCGCCACCGGACGAACCGGCGGGACCGATCAGCGCCTGAGCGCCACCGTCGACCGCTGCGATCACGTTGGCGGCAGGCTCGGCGCCGGCCTCGGCGACCGAGGTGCTGATGGCGAGGGGGCCGTCGAGCACACCGCCGCCGTCGTTGACGTCCTCGACGGCGAAGTCAGCCCCGCGCTGCTGGCCCTGGAAGAGCGTGGCGAGCAGACCGGGCGACGGCGCGAGGAGTGCCAGGTCGAGGCCTTCTCCGGTGAGCCCTGCCTCGGTGGTCTCGGGCGCGGCCTCGGTGGTCTCGGGGGCGGCCTCCGTCGTCGGCGCCGTGTCGTCGTCGTCGCTGCTGCAGCCGGCGATGATGACAGCAGCGGCGATCAGCGCACCGACGGGACGGTTCCATCTCCTACGAACCATGACCACTCCTCGAATTCTCGTCGGTCGCCTCCACGTCTTGGACCATCATTCGGAGACCGTGCCGTTGGCGGGGGAAATTGGCGGTGATGGCGACCGCAGTTGAAACGTACTCGCCTATCGGCAGCCGAGGCCGGCAACTTGAGCGCGAAATCACAAGATCATCCGAAGCGGGTGAGGTGGCCGTCGGCGGGGGCCAGAGCACGCCGCCGGTACGCTCGCCACGATGTCCCAGAGCCGAATGCGAATCGGTGTCCAACTGCCCGAAGTCGAATGGGAGGTGCCGTTCGCCGAGTTGATCGCAATGGCGCAGACCGCCGAGGCGGTCGGGTTCGATTCGCTCTGGCTCGGCGACCATCTGCTGTACGCCCTGGACGTCGGGGATCGAGGGCCGTGGGAGGTCTGGACGTCGCTGGCCGCCATCGCTGCGTCGACCGAGACGATCGAGCTCGGGCCGCTCGTCGCGTCGACGAGCTTTCACGCTCCCGCGATGCTCGCCAAGCAGGCTGCGACCGTCGACGCGATCTCCGGCGGACGCCTGATCCTCGGTCTCGGCGCCGGGTGGAACCAGCGCGAATACGACGCGTTCGGGTTCCCGTACGACCATCGCGTCGGCCGGTTCGCCGAGGCCTTCACGATCATCCGCACGCTCCTGCGGGAGGGCTCGATCGACTTCCACGGCGAGTTCTACGACGCCGACCGGTGCGTCCTGCACCCTCGCTCTCGTCCCAACGGACCGCCGCTGATGGTCGGCTCGATCGGCGCTCGGATGCTCGACATCACGCTCCCCCACGTCGACGCGTGGAACATGTGGTGGAGCCAGTACGGAAACACCGTCGACGGGTTCCGCGCCGAGAAACAGCGCGTCGACGAACTGATCAGCGCGGCCGGCCGCACCGGCGAGGTCGCTGCGACCGCTGCGGTACTCGTCCAGCTCGCGGGCGGACTCGGCCGCCAGATGGGCGACTACGACGACTTCAACACCGTGCGGCCCCTGACCGGCACCCCCGACGAACTCGCCGATCAGCTCCGCGAGTTCGAGGCCGCCGGAGCGGCACACGTCCAGCTGGTGGTCGACCCGATCACTCGCGACTCGATCGAGTGGCTCGCCGAGGTCCTCACCGCGTTCCGCCGCTGACGGCCATCGACCACCACGCACGAAGACGCCGTTCGTGGTGGCCCGAGGCGAGCACCAGGTGGTTGCCGAGCGGACGCGTCGAGCAGGTCGCCCACGTTCCCGCTCGACAGCTCGACGGTCACCTGCGTGCGGCACAGGTCGGCGTCGTCGCCGGTTGCCACGATCGCACCCTCGGCGATCCAGCATTCGTCGAGGTCGGCGCCGCCGAGGCGGATCAGGGTGACGGGCTGGGCGGAGAACTGGGCACTGATTCCCACGCCCATGCCCGACTCGAAGTGGGTGTCGAGGGCGAAGCTCTCGACCATCGAGGGCGCCACCGTGCAGTGGGCGAGCAGCAGCTCGTTGCGATCGACGTCGAGGCTCGCCGGGTTGGCCATCCACGTCGGCTGCCCGAGCAGGTGACGCACCCACAGCATCGCCAGTGCCGACGGGACATCGCCTTCACAACCGGCGACGATGCCGTCGTCGTTGAGGCTGGCGAGCGCGAGACACCCGGAGGTTCCCGGGTCGCCGAGCAGATCGAAGCACCGCACCGTGACCGCGTCGAGCCGATCGTTGTCGATCACGTCGGTGAGCGCCGCGCGTACACCCATTGCACTGTCGACCGCCTGGCGGTCGACGGTGGAACGGACCGGATCGGCGACCCTGGTGAACCGCTCGGCCAACACGCCGGTCGGCGTGACCGGCGTACGCGTCAGCTCGATCATCCGCGCCGGATCGACGGTGACGACCTCCGGGCCCCAGCGGCGACGGACGACGTCAGGGGTCGGGCTGCTCGCGACGAGCCACGACGACGGGCCGCCGATGACCCCCAAGCGGGTGGAGCGCATCGCCACCACCGCTTCGAGATCGCCGATCGCCTCGTCGAGGGCGCGCCGGTCGGCGGCGGTGTCACCAGTGATCGACACGATGCGTCCGCGCCCGCCGCCCTGCTGGATCGCAGCCAGTGCCTCGAGCGCTGCGGGCAGGGCGTTGTGGCCGCGGTGTGCGACCAGCACGGTCGGGTGACCGTCAGCACGTTCGCCGATGGCGTCGAGGAGCATCCGCTCGGTGCCACCCGTCGCGACGACGAAGAGCCGGGGAGGCGAGGATGCGTCGGCGGTCGGCTGGCTGCCGTCGAGCAACGCGCCACCGAGATCGTCGAGCAGGGTGCGAACGGGCGCGGTCAGTGTGTCGACCGCGTCCTGATCGTGCAGGGTCGAGGCGACGACCGAATAGACGAAGCGCGGCTCGGTCACGTCAACTGCTCGATTCGTGCGCGCAGCACGTGTTCGGGTTGCGCCCCCACGACGGTGTCGATCAGCTCGCCGTCGCGCATGAACAACAGCATCGGGATGCTGCGCGCCTCGTAGCGCTGCGCGGTGCGGGGCGATTCGTCGACGTTGACCTTGACGACCTTCAGCGTCTCGACGAACTCGCCGGACAGCGCTTCGAGAACGGGCGCAACCCGCTGACACGGCCCGCACCACGGGGCCCACAGGTCGACGAGCACCAACCGCTTGGTGGCGACAGCCCCGTCGAAGTCGGCGTCGCCGGCCTCGACCAGCCACGGCAGCGGACTCTGACACTTGGCACAGCGCGGGGAGCCCGCGGCTGTCGTCGGCACCCGGTTCTTCGCCCGACACGATGGACAGATGGCAACGCTGTTCCCCACGGTCTGCACGATACGGAATCTCGGACGCAACGGTTAGGGCCGATCGTCACCTCGACGGCCAGCGCGTTGACCCTGCGCACGGCAACCGGTTGACTTGATCCGTGGGCTACGTGCTGGATCCCGGCGAACGGCTGCAGCGCGAGATACGACGCGTGGCGGCCGAGCGTCTCGACCAGGCCATCGGACACCTCGACCGGGCGCTCACCGACCCCGATCACACCGATGTCGAGGTGGCCGTCCACGAGGCCCGCAAACGGTGCAAGGCATCACGCGGCCTCGCCCGGCTGGTGCGCCCGGCGCTGGGTGACGACTTCCGCTGGTTCGACCGAACCGTCCGGGACGCGGCGAACCAGCTCTCCGCCCTACGCGACGCGCATGCGATCGTGGCGACGTTCGATGCGCTGCTCGCGACCGCCCCCCACGACGCTGCGCTCGGCGCAGCCCGCCAGCGCCAGGCCGAGATCTCGGCATTGGCGACCCGCGATGCGCTCGCCACCGGCGACGATCGGATCGCGACCGCTCGCTCCCTGCTCGTCGAGGCGCGGGCGGCCTCGGCTCGCTGGAAGATCCCGCGTTCGTTCGACACGATCGAGGACGGGATCGCTGCGACCTACCGGCAAGGACGGACCGCACTGCGCCTGGTACGGGCCGACCCCACCGATCACGAATTTCACGAGTGGCGCAAGGCGGTCAAGTACCTCTGGTATCAGGTGCAGTTGGTCCACGACGCTGCGCCCAGCGTGCTCGGCCCGCTCGCCGCGAAGCTCGATGTGCTGTCCGAGGCGCTCGGCGACGACCACGACCTCGCCGTCCTGGTCGAACTCCTCGACGATCGGCCCGACGTCTACGGCACGCCGACCGAGGTCGCCCATGTCCGCGAGCTCGCCCGCCGCCGACAGCACCAGCTGCGACCGCTGCGATCCGCACGGGCGCGACCATCTACGCCGAGCCCGCCAAAGCGTTCGCCCGACGAATCGCCCGGTACTGGAGGCTCGCACGAGATCTCGGTCCCGGACGTCGAACCGGTCGCCGACGACGAAGCCGGCGCGATCGATCATCGAACGCGAGCGCCGGTTCCTCGTGGAGACCACACCCGAGGGTCTGATCCCGTCGAGACCCGTTCCGCTT
Organism: Ilumatobacteraceae bacterium; assembly: GCA_963715825.1. Lineage (GTDB taxonomy): Bacteria > Actinomycetota > Acidimicrobiia > Acidimicrobiales > Ilumatobacteraceae > Sva-07. The sequence continues at coordinate 188,524 of CAVQSI010000027.1, read as the reverse complement.
CGCCAGGGCTACCTTGCCGCAGACGACGGCCGGTCGGTTCGAATACGCGATGCCGGCACGGAGGGTTGCACCCTCACCGTGAAGGCCGGTCTGGGACTCGAGCGGACCGAACTCGAATGGCCGATCACACGGGGCGAGTTCGAGGCTGCGTGGCCTCACACCGAAGGACGTCGCATCGAGAAGACGCGGCACCGGATCCCGCACGGTGGCCATGTCATCGAACTCGACGTGTTCGCCGGCGACCTCGAGGGGTTGGTCGTCGCCGAGGTCGAGTTCGACGACGTCGAGGCGAGCGACGACTTCGAGCCGCCCACCTGGTTCGGCCGCGAGGTCACCGACGACGGGCGATACACGAACGCATCGCTGGCGCTGTTCGGACTGCCCGACGGTTCCATCGACCGCCCCTGACCGGGCGGTAGCTTGCCGCCCATGAGGACACTCGTCGCTGTCGCCGTCGCGGTCGCCGTCGGTGCACTCGCCGGGGCCGCCTGTGGTGGCGACGACACCGAGTCGCCGACCGTCACGGGCACCGTGGTGTCGCCGGCGGAGGCTCCCCCGGTCGACCAGCTCCCACCGAACGCCGTGCTCACCGTGACGCTCGAAGACATCAGCCGGGCCGACGCCCCCTCGACGCTGGTGTCCGCCCAGGAGATCGAGCTGGCCGGCGAGAGCTTCCCCGTGGCGTTCGAGCTGCCGTACGAACTCGGCGACATCGCCGAATCGAACACCTACCGCGTCGCCGCCCGTGTCACCTCCAGCGGCGACCTGTTGATGATCAGCGACACGGTGATCCCCGTGATCACCCGAGACGCACCCACCGCTGGCGTCGAGGTCCCCCTCGTCTACATCGCCGACAACTGACACGTCCACGCCCACTCCCACCACCACGTTTGCGTGCAATTTCAGGTGGGGCGGTCCACCCGAAATCTGCACGCAAACGTCGCCCGTCAGGCCCGGGAGACGGTGAACGTCCCGCTGACGGTGTTGTAGCCATCGGATGCGGTCCACGAGCCAGTGATCGTCGATCCGTCCGGCGACAATGAACCCGACCACGAGACCGATGCCGGTTCTTGCGTCTCGATGAGGTCGGTGGTGAAGGTGATGTTGTTGCCCTCCCAGGCGATCGACCCCACGTACGATCCAGCCGAGGTCCCCGAGGGCGACGGGGGGTACGTCCACCTTGACCTGGCCGCCTCCGTCGGGCGCGGCTGAGATGACGAACGACACGCCGAGCCCCGCCAGCGGTTCGCCGCCCAGCAGATCCTCGAGGGTGAGCGCATCGCCATCGGTGGCGTCGTCCCAGGAATGACCGGTGATTGCGTAGTCGCCGGTCCAGTTGCCGGCAAACGCGGATGCCGGGTCGGCTTCGGGGACGACGATGCGGCTGCCGGCGCCGTTGTCGGTACGGCGGACGACGATGGTGCCGGGAAGACGGGTGAACGACACCGACCACGTGGCCTCCCCTGGAGCCGTCAGCACCTGTGTGGTGTCGCCTGCGATGGCTGATCCCTCGCTGACGCTGATCGTCACCGAGGTGCAGTTCGGGGCGCATCCGGGCACGATGCCGCGCACGGTCCATCCGTCGTCGGTGGAGGTGGCGACGGCGTCGAGCACGCCGTTGGCGCTGAGTTGTTCGATCGTGAGCGGTGAGGAGCCGTCGGGGTTGGGTTCGTCGAGTCCGAGACGCAGGCGTTCCTGCTTGATCAGTTCGAACACGGCGAGGTCGACCGCCAGCACCCGGCCGCCGACGTCGGCGGCGATGGTGTGGTCGGTGCCGTCGCTGCGGGTGATGGTGGTGCGTGCGGTGGAGGTGAGCAGGTCCTTGATCTGGGCGGCGGAGAGGTCGGATTTGATCGACAGGAGCAGGGCGGCGGCGCCCGACACCTGTGGGGCGGCGTTGCTGGTGCCGCCGCGCGTCGGCGATCGGTGTGCCGTCGGGGCCGAAGCCGCGGACCGCTGCGTTGCCGGGCGCCGCGAGGGTGACCTCGTAGTTCGCAGACGGCCCGGTTGCTGGAGGTGCGTGTGGTTCCATCGTTCTCCAGGTTGCCGACGGTGATCATGTTGGGCAGCGCGAGTCCGCTGGGCCAGTACCGGGTGCCGTCGATGTCGGCGCCGTTGTTCCCGGCTGAGGCGACGAACAGCACATTCGGGGTGGCGCTGTGCCAGTCTGCTCGAAGAACCGCCGGTACAGCAGTGCTGGTGCCCTGGTTCGCCCGGTCGACCGTCCGATGAGCTCCACGACATGTTGATCACCTGCGCGCCGTTGCGTACCTGGTCGGCGATGGCCTTGAAGGTCCCGGTCGTGTACGAGTCGCGCCGTGGGACCCACTCGACGTACTCGACCGGTCAACGTGGTGGCGGTGGTGTCCGTGTCAGCGCCGTGTCGGTCGGCGGCGCTGGCGGTAGCACGGTTGCCAGTCGCTGTCGCCGTACGGCGAGGTGAAGACGTTGGTGTACGACACGGTGAGGTCGTCGCCGAGCGTGCCGGCGACGCCGTAGGCCCCACCGTCGTCGGGGTTGCCCGCCAGCACGGTCAGCACCCCGGTGCCGTGGCTGCCTTTTCCATCGGCGACGTCCTGTGCTAGCCCTCGGCGGACATTCGCCGGGTCGATGTCGCCGGCGTCGGGGTCGGGGAACTCGACGCTGACGCTGCCCGGCCGGTCCGGTCGGGAACTCGCTCAGGGCCGGATCTGCACCCCGGTACAGCCCGCTCGTCGGTGACACCGACATCACCGCATTCCGGGGGAGCCCGCTGCCGCGCAGCAACTGCCAGGCCGTTTCGACGCCGATCATCCGGAACCCGTCACCGAGGCTGGCGTCGTAGGGAGGGTCACGCATGGGGTCGAGACGTTCGACCCCAGATCTCCTCCTGCGACGTCGACGTCGAGTTCGGTGATGCCAGCTCGACGTCGTCCAGAGCGCCGAGTGCGACGACAGTAGCCTCGAGGCCGACGAGGTCGGTCGGCGGAATGCGGATCTGCCACAGGTCGATCAACTCGATCTGGCCGACCACCTCACCACCAACAGTTGCCGCCACCCGCTCGGCCACGGCACGGTCCGACCCTGCTTGCAGGCCTGACCAACACCTGATCGCCCGGCACCACCGTCCCCGACCCGTCCACGATCAGCGCAGCAGGATCAGGAGCCGCCACCTCCGCCACTCCCACATCCACCAGCACATCCACCGGCAGGGCCGACTCCGCCGACCCCGACCCGGTCACCGGACCCGAGCTGTCCTCCCCGCCGCCGGACGTCACCATGACGACCGCAATCACCGCGACGACCAGGGCGAACACGCCCGCGACCGCCAAGGGCACCCGCCGACCCATGCGGCGTTCCCGACGCGGCGGTTTCCCCAGCGCGGGCGGCACCACGGCTTCCGGAGCGCGAGACGAAGCCGGTGTCGCTACAGGCGGCGTCGGCGTGAACGGCGGGCCCCGCACTCCTGGTGCAGAACCTGCCCCCCGCACCGCGAGCAACCCCACAGTTGGTGCAGAACCTGCTCATGTCATCTCACCGTCCTCACATGCGAGCGAGGCGCTGCAACCGGAACCGGTGTCCCACGCATGACGTAGACCCGCACCGTTGGCAGACGGCCACACCCGCAATCCCTTCGTCGACTCGTGCTCGGTCATCGTCCCAAGAACAGCTCGGTAGGCAGAAGGGTCGATGGTCACGACCCCGGCACCTCGCCAACGTGCTGCCACGGTCGTTCGCCGGCGGCCCAGGGGGCTGGGCGTCGCCTCCCAGCGCGGTTCGTGACGCCCGCGTCTCGCTTTCCTGCCGAACTCAGGTGAGTTCGACCTCGACGAGGGCCTTGTCGAGCGCGGTCAGTGCGAGATCGATCTCGTCGGCGGTGACGGTGAGCGGCGGCATGAATCGCAGGGTCGTTCCGGCCGCACCGGCGGTCATCGTGATCAGCTTGCCCTCGCGCAGGCAGTGCGACACGATCGCCGACGTGCGCGTGGCCGTGTCGAACTGGGCGGCCACCATCAGCCCGAGCGCACGGACCTGCACCAGCGCCGGGTGCTGTTCCTGGAGCCGTCGCAACCCGTCAGCGAGTTGGTCGCCTCGGGCGTTCACCTGCCCGAGGAACCCGTCGGCGCCGAGCACCTCGATGGTGGCCAGCGCAGCGGCGCAGCCGATCGGATTGCCGCCGTAGGTGCCGCCGTGCGAACCGGTCGGCCACCGATCGTCGAGCTCGCGTCGCGTGCCGAGCGCCGAGAACGGGAACCCGGACGCGATGCCCTTGGCCATGCACACGATGTCGGGCGAGATGTCGTAGTGCTCGATCGCGAACATCTTGCCGGTGCGGCCGAAGCCGCACTGGACCTCGTCGGCAATGAACAACATGCCGTGGTCCTTGCAGCGTCGATCGATCGCTTCGAGGAACTCGGCGGGCGCAGCGATGTAGCCGCCTTCGCCGAGCACGGGTTCGATGATGACCGCCGCGGTCTCGCTGGGGGCCGTCACGCTGGTGAGCAACTCGTCGAACCCGGCGAGCGCGCGAGCGATCTCGTCGCTGAGGTCGTCGGCGCGCACGTTCGGGTAGGGCGCGATGAAGATCCCCGACGGCAACGGGGCGTGCCCGGCGCGGTACACCGTCTTCGAGGTGGTCATCGCCATCGCCTGATGGGTACGACCGTGGAAGCTGCCCTGGAACACGATGATGTTGGGTCGCCCGGTCGCCTGCTTGGCGAGCTTCACTGCCGCTTCGGTGATCTCGGCGCCGGAGTTGGCGTAGAAGAACGTGTCGATCCCCTCCGGGGTGATCTCGGCGAGCCGCGCCGCGAGGGGCTGCATCAGGTCGTGGGTGTACACATTGGCCTGGGCGTGCACGAAGCGCTGCGCCTGGGCGGCGATCGCGGCGGTCACGTGGGGATGGCTGTGGCCGGTGGAGGTGACGGCGATGCCGCCGCTGAAGTCGAGGTACCGCTCACCGGAGGTGGTCGTGACCCACGACCCCTCGCCGGACGCGACCTCGAGGTCGGTCACCTTGAACCAGACATGAGACAGATTGTCGGCGCTCATCGGTGCATCATCCCACGATCCGGTCGAGAACTGAAGCGAGACGAGGTGTCCGTCCGTGAGCGGATTCCTGGTCGTCGATCCACCCGGCGAGGCGACGTGCCCCGTTGATGGCCGCCCACCGCAGCGGTTCGGGTTCCCACCGGCGCGATCGGTGCTGCACCCACGGCAACGCTGCGAGTTCGGAGTCCGGGCGCACGACGAGGTCGGCGATCGTACGACCGGCGAGATTTGCCGCTGCCACGCCCTCGCCCACGTACCCGCCAGCCCAGGCGAGCCCGGTCGAACGGTCGAGGCCGACGGAGGCACGCCAGTCGCGTGGCACGCCCAGCACCCCACCCCACCGGTGGGTGATCTCGAAACCGTCGAGTTGCGGGAAGAGGCCGACGAGCGTGGCGGCGATCCGGTCGTGGACGTCGGACGTCGATTCGGAGATCGGGTCGATGCCGGAGCCGAACCGGTACGGCGCGCCGCGCCCACCGAACGCGATGCGGTCGTCGGTCGTGCGCTGGCCGTAGATCACCATGCGGCGGTCATCGGCGAACGTCTCGCAGTGACGCAACCCGATCGACTCCCAGGTCGCCGCATCCAGCGGCTCGGTCGCCACCATCAGCGAGTACAGCGGAACGAGAGCCCGTCGCAGCCCGGGAAGATCGCGGGTGTAGGCCTCGACAGCACGCACGACCACGTCGGCGCGCACGACGCCGTGGTCGGTGATCACGGTCGGCCGCGTGACGGGCGAGCCGGGGAGCACGTCGACGACGGCGGTCGCTTCGACGATCGTCCCGCCGAGTCGCTCGACGACGTCGGCGAGCCCGCGGCCGAGTTGCGCCGGTTGCACCCGGGCCCCTGGCGAGTAGTGCAGCCCGCCGAGCACGTCGGTGGCCGACAGGCGATCGAGTGCTTCGTCGGCGTCCAACGAACGAAGCACCTCGTCGCCGAACCCGTGGTGGCGGTACTCGTCGACTTCATCAGCTTGACGGCGAAGCTGCGGCCGCGTTCGGGCCAGCCGGAGCACCCCACCGGGCTCGAATCCGCAGTCGATCGCCTCGGCGTCGACGACGCGACCGATCTCGTCGACGGTGTCGATGATCGCCCTGGTCATCGCAACGCCGGCCTCGCGACCCCACGACGCAACGGCGCCGCCGAGCCCGCCCGCGAGTTCACCCACGCACCAGCCACCGTTGCGCCCGGACGCGCCGAATCCGACCATCTCACGCTCGATCACGATCACCCGCAGCGACGGATCGGCTCGGAGCAGGGCGTAGGCACTCCACAACCCGCTGTAGCCCGCACCGACGATCGCGACATCGACGTCCGCGTCACCGGCGAGCGCCGTGCGCGCCACCAGCGGCCCGTCGAGCTGGTCGAGCCAGAGCGACCTCGATCGCAGCGCCGTGTCGTCCACACGCCGAGCGTACCGAGCGCCGTTGCTCCACCGCCCGAGCAACCCCACGGGACGAGTACATTGCCGGCATGCGAGTACTCGTGGTCGGTGCAGGTGGCGTGGGGTCGGCGTTCGTGGCGATCGCCTCGAAGCGGGAGGCGTACGGCCACATCACCGTTGCCGACATCGACCTCGACAAGGCGGTAGCGGCCGTCGACACGGCAACCAACGCCGATGGTGGTCGCGTCGTCGCAGCCTGGATCGACGCATCGTCCGAGGAGTCGGTGGCAGCGCTCGCCCGCGAGATGCGCGCCGATGTCGTGCTCAACGCCTGCGACCCGCGGTTCAACCCGCCGATCTTCGAGGGGGCCTTCGACGCAGGCTGCCACTACGTCGACATGGCGATGAACCTGTCGGTCCCGCACGCCACCAAGCCGTACGAGAAGACCGGCATCCGCCTCGGCGACGGCCAGTTCGCCCAGTCGCCGATCTGGAAGGCCCGCGGGCTGATGGCGCTGTGCGGCATGGGCGTCGAGCCCGGCTTCTCCGACGTTGCCGCTCGCTACGCCGCCGACGAGCTGTTCAGCGAGATCCACGAGATCGGCGTCCGTGACGGAGCGGACCTGGTGGTCGACGGCTACGACTTCGCGCCGACGTTCTCGATCTGGACCACCATCGAGGAGTGCCTCAACCCGCCGGTGATCTACGAGCGTGAGCGCGGCTGGTTCACGACCGAGCCGTTCTCCGAACCCGAGATCTTCACGTTCCCCGAGGGCATCGGCCCGCTGCAGTGCGTCAACGTCGAGCACGAGGAGGTCATCTTGATGCCGCGGTGGATCGACACCCAGCGCGTCACGTTCAAGTACGGCCTCGGCGAGGAGTTCATCGACGTCCTCAAGACGCTGCGCAAGCTCGACCTGCACTCGACCGAGACCGTCGAGGTCAAGGGTGTGCAGGTGTCGCCGCGTGACGTCGTGGCGGCGACGCTCCCGGACCCGGCGACGCTCGGCGACGCGATGCACGGGCGCACGTGCGCCGGCACGTGGGTCACCGGGCTCGGCAAGGACGGCCAGCCTCGCGAGGTGTACGTGTACCACGTGGTCGACAACGCGTGGTCGATGCGCGAATTCGGCCACCAGGCCGTCGTGTGGCAGACCGCGGTCATGCCCGCGGTGGCGATCGAGTTGATGGCCACCGGTGTGTGGCACCGCGCCGGCGTGGTCGGCCCCGAGGCGCTCGCCCCCATGCCGTTCCTCGACCTGCTCGACGAGTACGGCAGCGAGTGGGAGTGGGCCGACTACGAGAACCGCGCCCCCGTCGAGGAACCCGCCGCATGAATGTCGCCTGGGGTCAGACCCCAGGCGAACGTCATGGCGCCTGATCAGGCGTTGGTGTCGACGACCCAGCGGCCGCGGACCTGGCCGTCGAGGATCGTCAGGCCACGGTCGAGCAGCTCCGTGAGCGCGACGACCTCGGTGATGGTGTCGACGACGTCGGACGGAAGGTCGGTGGCGAGGCGGGTCCACGCCGCTTCACGCATCGGGATCGGGGCCATCACGGCCTCGACGCCCTGCAGACGCACCGCCCGGATGATGAACGGCATCACCGTGGTGGGCAGGTCGGCGCCGCCCGCCAGCCCGCAGGCGGCAACGGTCGAGCGGAACTTCATCTGCGCGAGCACCTTGGCGAGCATGGTCGAGCCGACGGTGTCGATCGCGCCCGCCCACGTCTCGGACTCGAGCGGGCGGGGCGGCTCGCTCATCTCCTCGCGGGTCAGGAAGGCGGATGCGCCCAGGTTGCGCAGGTAGTCCTGCGTCTCGGGTCGTCCGGTCACGGCGGTGACCTCGAAGCCGAGCCCCGACAGGAGCGCCACGGCCACCGAGCCGACGCCGCCGGCCGCCCCGGTCACCACCACCGGACCGTCGCTCGGCTGCACACCGGCGGTCTCGAGCTCCATCACGCACAGCATCGCCGTCAGGCCGGCCGTGCCGATGGCCATGGCGGTGCGGGCACTCATCGACTCGGGGCGACGCACCAGCCACTCGGACCGCAACCGCTGGCGCTGCGTGTAGCCGCCCCAGTACCGCTCGCCGACCATGAAGCTCGTGGAGATGATCTCGTCGCCGACCTGCCAGTCCGGCGAGTCGCTGGCGATCACCGTGCCCGTCAGGTCGATGCCGGGCACCATCGGGTAGCTGCGGACGATCCGGTTCTTGCCGGCGAGCGCGAGGCCGTCTTTGTAGTTGAGCGACGAGTACTCGACGGCGACGGTGACATCGCCGTCGGGGAGGTCGGCGTCGGTGAGTTGTTCGAGCGCGCCGACGTGTCCGTCGTCGGTCTCGCGCAGCACGAGGGCGGTGAAGGTGTCGCTCATCGCCTCATCGTGGCACGCGTGGCAGAGTGATCCCATGTCCACGTCCACCCCCGAACGCTCACCGGTCCCGCCGATCGTCGACGCCGCCTGGCTCCTCGCCCGGCTCGCCGCCGATCCGTCGGTCGTCGTCTGCCACGTCGGCTCCACGATGGCCGAACCCGACCCCGAGCAGGTGTACGTCACGCGGCACCTTCCCGGGGCCCGGTACGTGTCGCTCGACGACGTGCTCGCCGCCGCGCCGTCCGGCACGGCGGGCCGCCATCCGCTGCCCACCCCGGCCGACTTCGCAGCGTCGCTCGGCGAACTCGGCATCGACGACGAGGTGGCCGTGGTCGCCTACGACGAACGCGGCGGTGCGTTCGCCGGCCGGTTCGTGTGGATGCTGCGGATCCTCGGCCAACGCGCTGCGCTGCTCGAAGGTGGCATCACTGCGTGGGAGGCAGCCGGCGAGACCATCGACATCGAACCGGTGAGCTGGGCACCGTCGGAACGTTCGGTGATCGACTGGCCGCTCGACACGCTCGCCGACGCGCTCGACGTCGAACGACACCTCGCCGCCGGTGGTGTCGTCATCGACAGCCGCGACCCGGCGCGCTACGCGGGCGAACTCGAACCGATCGACCCGGTCGCCGGCCACGTGCCCGGCGCGGTCAACCTGCTGTTCACCGACAACCTCGACAGCGCCAGCTGCTTCCTCCCCGCCGAGGACCTGCGAGCCCGATTCGCTCCCGTGGTCGGCGACGACGACCGACCGATCGTGTACTGCGGCTCGGGAGTCACCGCGTGCCACAACGCGCTGGCGATGGAGCACGCAGGGTTCGCGATGCCTCGCGTGTACGTCGGGTCGTGGTCGGGGTGGACGGCCGACCCCGACCGGCCGATCGCCACCGGGGCGGCGCCATGAGCAGACCTGGATGACCGGCACCGAACTCGCCATCATCCTCGTCGCCGTCGTGATCGGAGCGATCGCGAAGGCGGTCACCGGAATGGGGCTCCCGCTGATCGCGATTCCGATCGCGTCGCTGTTCGTCGACGTCGACACCGCAATCGTCGTCATCGCCTTCCCGAACGTGCTCGCCAACGCATACCTCGCGGGGCGCGAACGATCGAGCTACGCCGAGACCCGAGACCTCCCGGTGCTCGCCATCGCCGGAGTCGTCGGCGCCGTTGCCGGCACGCTCCTGCTCGTCAACATCCCCGAGACGCCGCTGGTCGTCGCCGTCATCGTCGCGATCCTCGGCTACGTCGTGTTGTTCTTCGCGCATCCGGAGTTCCGTGTCGGACCGGCCCGGTCGAAGCAGCTGGCCCCGGCGGTCGGCGGCGTGGCCGGCGTGTTCCAGGGCGCCGTCGGCATCTCCGGGCCGATCGTCGGCTCGTGGATCCACAGCTACCGGCTCCCCCGCGGCGCCCACATCCTGTCGGTGACCTCGCTGTTCTTCATCACCGGCCTCGCCCAGCTCGTGGTGTTGATCGGCTCCGGCGAACTGTCCGGACGCGTGGTCGCCACCCTGCTGGCGTGCATCCCGGTGTTCGCTGCGATCCCGATCGGGACGCGATTGCGCAACTCGGTGTCGATACGCGGGTTCGACCTCGCGATCGTGGGCATGCTCTGCATCTCGGCCCTCGCCCTGTTGCTCCAGACGTTCTTCTAGTACCCTGGCGTTTCCAGTCCACTTCGGACAACAACCACATGGGGAGCTCGCTGGACCGGCGGGCTGAGAGGGTGACCGCCGTCATCGACCCGAGAACCTGATCCGGGTAATGCCGGCGGAGGAATCGTGAACGAACACATCGTCATCATCACCGGGGCATCGCCGCTCGGTTCCGACCTGGTCACCAGACTCCGCGAACAGGCGACGGACCACACCATCTGGATCGCCGTCGACGGCGGCCTCGACCACGCGCTCGCCGCCGGCCTCGAGCCGACGCACCTGGTCGGCGACCTCGACTCGGTCACCGAGGAATCGCTGGCGTGGGCCGCCCGCAACGCCGAGATCTCCCGCCACCCCGCCGACAAGGACCAGACCGACACCGAGCTGGCGCTGGCCCTTGCGTCGAAGTACGACCCCGAACGCATCACGTTGGTGGGCGGCGGCAATCGTCTCGACCACACCATCGCCGGCATCGGGGCGCTCGGCGCGCTCGGGCTCACCAGCGTGCCGGTGCTCGACGGCTGGTGGGACGACCAACACCTCCGGGTGCTGCACGGTCCAGGGGCAGCGACGCTGCGACTCGTGCCCGGCTCGACGCTGTCGCTGCTCGCCCTCCACGGACCATGCGTGCGCGTCACGCTGTCGGGGGCCCGCTGGACGCTGAACGAGTTCGACCTCGAGCCGCTGGTCGGCATGGGTGTGAGCAACGAGGTCCCGAGTGGGGATGGGGCCGACGGTCCCGTCGACGTCGACGTCACCCTGTCGGGCGGCGTCCTCACGATCTTCGACGAACCCGCCACCGACCAGATCGTCGGCGAGCGATGAGTTTCCGCGCGACCCGTCCGCACGCAAACTCATCGCTTCGGGTGGTTGGCGTCCTCGTGGCCCTCGGCGTCGCCGCGACGGCGTGTGGGAGCGACGACGGTGCGTCCGACGCACCGGATTCGACCACGTCGGCAGGGCCACCGACCGGGATCACGCTGGTGACCTACGACTCGTTCCCCGCGGCCGACACGTCGCTGAACGACGCACTCGCCGAGTTCAGCGCCGACACCGGCATCGACGTCGAGATCCTCGTCGCCGGTGACACCGGCACGATGCTGTCGAAGGCATCGCTCACCGCGGGCAATCCCGAAGGCGACGTGATGTGGGGCATCGACAACACACTGCTGTCGCGGGCGATCGACGACGAGGTGTTCGAGCCGTACGTCGTACCTGGCATCGCCGACGGCTCGATCGACATCGCACCCGAGCTGCTCGAACTCGTGCCGAACGGCGAAGCGACACCCGTCGACTACGGCGACGTCTGCGTCAACTACGACATCGGTTGGTACGCCGAACGCGACCTCGACCCGCCGACGTCGTTCGCCGATCTGGCCGACCCGAACTATGCCGGCCAGCTGGTGGTCCAGAACGCGGCCTCGTCGTCACCGGGCCTGGCGTTCCTCCTTGCGACCATCCACGAGTACGGCCTCGAGGGATGGCAGGACTACTGGAGCCAGCTCGGCCAGAACGGCATCGAAGTGGTCGACAGCTGGACGCAGGCGTACTACGAGCGCTTCACGTGGGCAGGCGGCGGACCGACACCGATGGTGGTCAGCTACGGGTCCAGCCCGCCGGCGGAGGTGATCTTCGCCGTTCCGCCCCGTCGCGACGCACCGACCGGCGTGATCGAGGACACGTGCTTCCGCCAGGTGGAGTTCGCCGGTGTGCTGCGTGGCACCGAAGCGCCGGATGCCGCTCGCCAGCTCGTCGACTTCCTCGTGTCGGAGCGGTTCCAGAGCGAGCTCGCGCTCAACCTCTTCGTGTACCCCGCCAACCGGTCCGTCGAGTTGCCCCAGGAGTTCGTCGACTTCGCTGTCGTACCCGAGACGTCGCGGGCGCTCGATCCGGTCCTGATCGATGCCGAGCGGTCCACGTGGATCGACGAGTGGACGGAGCTGGTGCTCGGGTGAACCGGCTTCCCCGGTGGCTGATCGTCGCGCTCGGCGATCGGACCGGCCGTGGGACTGGTGGTGTTCTTCGCGTGGCCGCTCGTCACGCTCGTCACCGAAGCGGTGACGGCGACGGCGATCGCCGACACGTTCACACGATCGTCGACGTGGGAGGTGCTGTGGTTCACGGCGTGGCAGGCGGTGGCGTCGACGGTGGCGACGATCGCGATCGGGCTCGCACCGGCGTACGTGTTGGCGCGCTTCGAGATCCGGGGCCGCACCCTGATCGTCGGCCTGCTGACGGCGATGTTCGTCCTGCCCACCGTGGTGATGGGCGCAGCGATCCTCGCGTTGCTCCCCGACTCGCTCGATCGCACGGTGTGGGCAGTGCTCGGGGCGCACGTCGTGTTCAACCTGGCAGTGGTCGTCCGGGTCGTCGGCTCGCTGTGGGAGCACCTGCCCACCGACCTGGAGGCGGCCGCAGCGACGCTCGGCGCGTCGCGCTGGCAGGTGGCCAGGCAGGTGTCGTTGCCGCTCGTGCGGCCGGCCATCGTGGCCGCCGCCACGATCGTGTTCCTGTTCACGTTCACCTCCTACGGCGTGATCCGTCTCCTCGCCGCACCCGGCACCCGCACGATCGAGGTCGAGGTGTGGCGTCGGGCCACGCAGCTGGGCGACATCGGCGGCGCTGCGGTCCTTGCGCTGATCCAGCTCGGCGTCCTCGTCGGGTTGGTGTGGTGGTCCTCCGTGGCGCAACGCCGTCACGCGCGGGCCCTCGGCCTGCTCCCCGTCGCCGCACGGCGTCGCCCTCGCCCGGGCGGCGAGCGTCGGTTCGTCGCGCTGGTCGCCGGCACCACGTTGCTGGTTGCGGCGACACCGCTCGTTGCGCTCGTGGTGCGTTCCTTCTCCACGCCGACGGGCTGGTCGGTGGCCGCGTGGACCGACCTCGGGCGCACCGAGATCCGCCCGGGGATCCGCATCGGCGTCGACCCCGTCGATGCGATGGCCAACTCGCTCGTGAACGCAGCCTGGGCGACCGCAATCGCCGTGGTCTTCGGCGCGCTCGCCAGCCTGGCGATCGTCGGCGCTGGCGCCGCCGGACGACTCCTCGACGGCGGGTTGATGCTGCCGCTCGCCACCTCGGCGGTGACGATCGGCTTCGGGATGCTGATCACGTTCGACACCGACCCGGTCGACTGGCGAGCGTCGTGGTGGCTGGTGCCGGTCGGCCACGCGCTGATCGCCGTACCGTTCGTGGTGCGCACCTGCGTGGGCGTGCTCCGCTCGGTCGACCCGGCGATGACCGACGCCGCGGCCACACTCGGCGCGTCACCCAGCAGGGCGTGGTGGGCGACGATCGTGCCGTTCCTGTGGCGTCCGCTCGCCGTCGGTGCTGCGCTGGCCGCGGCGATCTCGCTCGGGGAGTTCGGCGCGACGAGCCTGCTGTCGAGATCGGGCGGCGAGACGATGCCGATCGCGATCGAGGCACTCCTCGGCCGAACCGGGTCCGTGCTCCAAGCGCAGGGCTTCGTGCTGGCCACCCTGCTCGCCGCGGCAACGGTGTTCCTCGTCGTGGCCGTTGAACGCCTGCAAGCCCCTCGAACCGGCCGGAGTCGGGCGTGAACGACCATCCTGCCAACGACCATCCCGGGCTGGACGTGCGCTCCGTCGCTGTCACCTTCGGCGGCGTCGATGACGCCGAGTCGGCGAATCCGGTCCTCGACGGGGTGTCGTTGTCGGTTGGAGCGGGTGACGTGGTGGCGCTGCTCGGCCCGTCGGGCAGCGGCAAGAGCACGCTGCTCCGTGTGATCGCCGGGATCATCACACCCGACAGCGGTCGGGTCGTCGTCCACGGTGTCGACGTCACCGACCAGCCGACGCACCGCCGGGGCGTCGGCATGGTGTTCCAGGACAACCAGCTGTTCCCGCACATGTCCGTGCTCGACAACGTGGCATTCGGACCGAAGATGGCCGGCGTGTCGCGATCCGAGCGAGGTGAACGAGCGTCGAGGTGGCTGCGGCGCGTCGGGCTCGCGGGATTCGACGACCGACGGGTCACCGACCTGTCCGGAGGCGAAGCGAAGCGGGTGGCGCTCGCCCGCACCCTCGCTGGAGAGCCGGCGGTCGTGTTGCTCGACGAACCGCTGACCGGCCTCGACCGCGAACTCCACGATCGGCTCGCCGTCGACCTCGCCGACCTGCTGCGCGACGCCACTGCAACGGCGCTGCTCGTCACGCACGACCACGACGAGGCGGCCACGATCGCCGACCGCACGGTGCAACTCGCCGAACTCTGAGTTTTCCGTTCCGGCTCCGTGCGCGCCCACTGCGAGGTGATGACTGCGACCGCCCGATCGAACCAACTCCGCCAACGTGCCCGACACCTCCGACGTCTCGCCGACGCCATCGAGACGTCACCGGTGATGCGGCTCGACCGCCACGGCGACGTCGACACCTGGCGTGGACCCCGGCCCGATCTGTGCCGGGCGACCCTGGCGCACAATCAGCATCAGCTCCATGCCGCAGCGGACGACCTGCGCGAGCATGCGTGGCGTCTCGACCGACAGGCCGACGAGCTCGATGCGGTGACCCGAGCCCAGATCGGCATGGCGGGCTGACATGGACGCCGGCTACGACCCCGGCCGCGTGCACGCTCTCCTGCGCTACACGCTGGAGGCGATCGACCGGCTCGACGCCCTCGCCTCCGCAGATCCCGTCGCCGCCGACGCGCTTCGCACCGTACGCCTCACCCGCGCCAACCTCGAGGACCACTGGATGCCGGCGCTGCGCGACATCGAGCGACGCGCGCCGATGGTCCGCTGGCGCAGGAGCCATCTGGGGTCGCTCGGCCTGCGGTCGTTGCCCGCGCTCGGCGAGGCGCTGCCCGACCACCTCCGACCCGGCCCGGTCGTCGCCGTCGCGAGCACTGCGGCCCGCCGGAAGGAGCTGCTCGGTCGGCTCGACTGGCTGGAACGAACGGCGGTCAACGGCGACACCGAACCGGGCGCACCGACCGCTCAGGAACTGGCGGACCTGGCCGACGACGTGGCGTTCTGGGTGCAGCGCGACGATGCGTTCGCGACGGAGATCGTCGAGCTCTCGACGACGAACATGACCGTTGCCCGACTGCTCGGCTCGGGAAGCTTTCCGTCCACGTTCAGCTCACGCATCGTGCGCGAGATGGCGGTGCCGAACGGCCCGGACAGCGGGGTCGATCGCGATCGCTATGCGGCGTCGCTGGGTGTCGCACTCGACAGCCTCGTCGACGACCCCGAGGCGTGCCTCGAACTCCTGCTCGACCCGCAGACCGCCTACTCGCTGGCCGCCTGGGATCTCCTTCCCCCGGGGCCGCTCGGGAGTTTCGTGGCGAGCGGTCTGCTGACCGCCGTCGAGCGTGACGCCGAGCGACTGGTGGACGGCTACGAGGTGGTGCAGTTCCTGACGGCGGCGACCAACGGTCCGCTCGACGACGGGATGAGTCCTGGCATGGCGATCGGTGTCGCCACTGCCCTGACGGTCTACATCGACACCCTGGCGCCGGCGATCCACGCCGAGGGCGACGCCCCGGTCACCGTGCGTCGGGTGTCCCCCGAGGTCGAGCTCGGCACCTACGACGACGTCGTCGACCTGTTCGGTGCCCTGGTGCGGGTGCCCGAGGCGGCGGGCCAGCTCGGCCGGGCGCTCGCGACGTACACGACCGGCGTGTTCGAGCGGATCGGAGGCGACGCCCCGTCACGCAAGGAGGTCGGCCACGTGGTCGAGTTCGCCGACCTGCTCCGCGACGCCCGCCGCAACGAGCAGGGCGAACTGTTGCTGACGGCCGCCGCCGACGAGGCCCGGAACCGCCAGCTCGGCAACCTGGTCGGCTCCGGCACGAATGTGCTGCTGCTGGCGGGCGGCGTCGGTGCGACCGCCCGAGCAGCGGTCAACCTGGCCTTCGACACGGTCGCCAGCCGGCTCGCTCCCGTGACGCCCGGCGAGGTCCCCCAGGTCCGCAACGTGCTCGACCCGTTCGACCTGATCACCGTCGCCGCGATCACCGCCATGCAGCGGGACCCGACCACCCGGCACGTCGCTGGGCTCGACTCGGTCACGCAGTCGCAGTGGGACGAGGTCGATCGCCGCCTCGACGAGCTCGATCGAGCGAACGGCCCCCGCAGCCGAACCGACGCCGCCCAACGGCTCTACGAGTGGATCGACGACGAGGTCCCGGCGCTGTCCACCTACCTGTTCGAACTCCACAAGGCCCCTGGCCTCCACGACCTCCGCGAATCCGACGACGACGCCGACCCCGACACCTGACGGCACCCACGTCGGGGCCGCGACTCTCGAGCTCGTTCCAGCGGCAGTGTGGGCGCCCGCTGGTGGCCGCGAGCTCCGCAACGAGCTCGCTGGCATCCACAGTGCCCGACGAGGCAGCTACCGCGTCCTGTATCGACGTGACGAGACCGAGCGAACCGTGACCGTGCTCAGGATCGACCACCGAGGCGACGTCCACCGCACGCTCTGATGTCCCGATGGCGGGAGCACGACGCCGACCACCCGATGGCGAGGCGCCGCCGACTCGCACTCTCAGCTCGCGACGGCTGTCGGCGCTGACTCGGCTGGCTCGGGGCAACCGAATTGGGTGCGGACGCTTCACAGGTGTCCGGATCGGACGAGCTCGTTCGTCGTATCTGTGACAATCGACAACGAACACCGACACAAAGGACGTCACGACATGAAGTACATGCTCATCCTCGCAAGCGACCCCGCCGACGAACCGGGCCCGGACAGTGAGGCGTTCGGTCCGTACATGGCTGAATGGGCTGCCTACAGCCAGGCGCTCGTGGAGGCGGGCGCCATGGTCGCCGGCGAAGCGCTGCAGGACGCGGAGACTGCGAGCACCGTTCGAGTTCGCGATGGCAAGCGCATCGTGAGCGACGGTCCGTTCATCGAGTCGAAGGAGGTGATCGGCGGTTACTACGTGATCGACGTCGCCGACCTCGACGAAGCGCTCGATTGGGCCGCCAGGATCCCGAACTCCCACTTCGCCACGATCGAGGTTCGTCCGGTCATGGAGTTCGACGGCTGACCCGTCGACCGGCTCGATCTGGTGGATCTGATGGGTGTCGCCGACGTCTTCCGCGCAGAGTGGCCACCGCTGGTGGCCACACTGATGCGCGACGTCGGCGACCTCACCATTGCCGAGGATGCCGCACAGGACGCGTTCATCGAGGCGTCGAGACGGTGGCCTGTCGATGGGGTCCCGGACCGACCGGG
This sequence comes from Ilumatobacteraceae bacterium, assembly GCA_963715825.1. Classification (GTDB taxonomy): domain Bacteria; phylum Actinomycetota; class Acidimicrobiia; order Acidimicrobiales; family Ilumatobacteraceae; genus Sva-07. The sequence continues at coordinate 170,887 of CAVQSI010000027.1, read as the reverse complement.
TGCCTGGTTGATCACGACCGGGCGACGAAAAGCCATCGATCAGATCCGCAGACTGCGGCGATTCGAGGATCGTCTCCCGGCGCTGGCTGGTGAGGCAGCAACCGTCCTCGCCGACGGTACGGAATCGGCTGACGTCGATCTCGACGGTGAGCGAGCGCTCGATGATCAACTCGCGCTCCTGGTCGGATGCTGCCACCCGGCCCTTGCCCCGCAGGCGCAGGTCGCGTTGACCTTGCGGATCGTGGCCGGGCTCTCGACGCCACAGATCGCCCGTGCCTTTCTGGTGTCCGAAGAGACGATGACGCGTCGGCTCACCCGCGCCAAGGCCAAGATCAGGGCGGCACGTATTCCCTTCGACCCACCGACGATCGACACGCTTGCCGAGCGCGTCGGCGCCGTGTGCGGGGTGATCTCGTCGATCTTCACCGAGGGCCACGCCAGCGCGACCGACACGGCGCTCATCCGCGGAGATCTCTGCGAGGAGGCGATCTGGCTCGCTGAGCTCCTGAGCAAGCTCGTCCCGACCGATCCGGAAGTCGCAGGACTTCATGCGCTGTTGCTGCTCACCGATGCGCGACGTTCCAGCCGTCTCGACGCCTACGGTCGCCCCATCCTGCTTGCCGACCAGGACCGCGCACTGTGGGACCAACCGATGATCGCTCGCGGCCTCGCCGAGCTGGCGAGGGCACACTCGTTCCACCATGGTGGACCCTTCCAGTTCCAAGCGGCGATTGCCGCGTTGCACGCCACTGCGCCCACCTTCGAGGCCACCGACTGGCCTGCCGTCATGCGCCTCTACGACGTGCTCCTGCGGCGTGAGCCGAGCGCGTTGGTGGCGCTGAACCGTGCGATCGCCGTCGACCACGTCCACGGACCCACCGCTGCACTCGTCGCGCTCGATGCGATTCCCCAGGCGGATGACCTCACCGGTGACGTCACCGGCTACGTGTACTTCCACACCGCTCGAGCTGACGTGTTGGCCCGACTCGATCGTCTCGATGACGCAGCCGTCGCATTGGACCGTGCGATCGAGTGCAGCACGAACGAATCGGAACGATCGTTCCTCCGACACCGACAGCAGCACCTGACCACACCGGCCGGAACGAGTGGGCATCGAGATTGACGACATGGCTCGTCACCCGCGCCCGCAGCGCCGCAGCCGAGCCGTCTCGCGCAAGAGTCGACGGCGCCGCCGACATCATCCGGTCTCGACGACGAGCCGAAGGAATCACCAACCACTGATCGGCGGACTGGTTCGTCGGGCGCTCGACGTCGGACTCGGACACCGGCGTCTGCGAGGCTGGGCCGATGCGCTATCGACGACTCGGCAACACCGCTCTCCAGGTCAGCGAGCTGTGCCTCGGCACGATGAACTTCGGGCCACAGACGCCCGAGGACGAGTCGTTTGCGATCATGGATCGCGCCCTCGAGCTCGGGATCAACTTCTTCGACACGGCCAATCGCTACGGCGGCGACAAGGGCGCCGGTGCCACCGAGTCGATCATCGGACGATGGTTCGCCCAGGGCGGCGGCCGGCGCGAGAAGGTCGTCCTGGCCACGAAGCTCTTCGGCGCCATGACGGAGTGGCCGAACGACGGCCGGTTGTCGGCACGACACATCCGGATGGCGTGCGAGGACAGCCTGCGGCGGATGCAGACCGACCACATCGACCTCTACCAGATGCACCACATCGACCGCACTGCGCCGTGGGAAGAGGTCTGGCAGGCGATGGACACGCTCGTCCAGCAGGGCAAGATCACCTACGTCGGCAGCAGCAACTTCGCCGGGTGGCACATCGCCCGGGCGAACGAGGCTGCGGCCCGTCGTCACACGCTCGGCCTCGTCAGCGAGCAGAGCCACTACAACCTGCTGGTGCGCACCGTGGAACTCGAGGTGCTGCCGGCATGTCGCGAGTACGGCGTCGGCGTGATCCCGTGGAGTCCGCTGTCGGGCGGCTTGCTCGGCGGCGTCCTCGGTGACTCCGATCGCGCTCGTCGCCAGTCGCCGCAGTCGCTGAAGCGGATCGAGAAGCTGCGCCCGAAGCTCGAGCAGTGGGAGCAGCTGTGCGGCGATCTCGGCGAAGAGCCCGCCGCGGTGGCGTTGGCCTGGCTGCTCGCCCAGGACGGCGTCACCTGCCCGATCATCGGCCCGCGCACGCTCGGTCAGCTCGACGGTGCGTCGCTGCGCTCCCTCGAGATCACCCTCGATGCGGACACGCTGGCATCGATCGACACCATCTTCCCCGGCCCCGGCGGCACCGCGCCCGAGGCCTACGCCTGGTAGACGCCACGAACCCCTCGACTCGCCGAGTTCTACGAACGGCTGCTCGGTTGGTGGATGTGGGCGAGCTTGTCGGGGTTCATCTGGATCCAGAGACGATGAAGGCGGCCACGGTCGTCGACGTCCCGTATTAAATTTGGGGAGATGACCTCGCTCTCAGTGATGGCCTCGGTGAAGTCCGAGGCGTGGTTCGTGATGAACCGATCGGCACCGGCCCCCGTTCGGTCTCGGCACCATCACGCATCGGTGTGTTGAGCAGTTGGGGATCTGCAGCGCGGACCGATGCCGGCGACCGCGCCGCTCATCGCCGGTGGCTGCGCAGGGACGCGATCAGCGAGCCGAGCGGCCCGCTCGGCACGTCGCGACCGCACCGATCCGGCCGAGCGCCCGCTCGGCACTCGAGGCGAACTCGGCAGCGCCACTGGTCGCAACAATTCCGAGGCGTTGGGAATTATTCGGACTAAATCGTGTTAAACGGATCGAACCGAAAGGAAGATCCATGAAATCACTGCCAACCTCCCTCAAACTGAAGCTGCCGTTCCTGATCGCCGGCTTCCTGTCGTTCCTGTTCTCCGTCTGGCTCTACTTCGTGCAGGGCGAGACCACTGCCGGCATCTTCGTGGGCCTGTGGGTCCCGTCGATCCATTCGCTCGGCACCTTGCTGCTCACCCCGGTCGACGCACCCGCCGCCCGCAGCGCCCGAGAGAAGGTCATGTCATGAGCACTGCAATCTTTGTCATCGGGGTCCTCGTGTTCCTGATCACCGTCTACGGCACCGTCGTCGCCGGCGGCCTGCTCCTCACCGACCGCCAGCTCGACGAGCAGCCCGAACTGGTCCCCGACCAGGACCGCCCCCGTTCGGAGACGAACGCCACCATCGACCACGCCATCGAGCTGGTCCGATCGGAATTCTGAGCGACGGGAGTCACCAGTGTCTCGCAACGACGCGGACCTGATCATCGCCGGCGCCGGATGCGCCGGACTGAGTGCGCTCTCGCACGCCCTGGGCAGTTCTGCCCGGGACCGTCGCATCATCGTGATCGATCGCGAGATCGGCCCGGGTGACGACCGGACCTGGGCGTTCTGGGGCAACAGCAACACACCCTTCGCGCATCTCGCCGACCGAGGCTGGGCCTCGGTGCGGGTCCGGTTCCCCGGTTGGGAGACGACAGCGAGGCTGCGCGGGTCGGCGAGGTCGGCCGGCCAGCGCCAGTACCTCCGGGTGCGCCGGCGGGACTACGACCAGGAGATCCTCGACCGGGCCGCCACGCACCGCAACGTGCGCTTCATCGCCCAGCCGATCACCGACATCCGCAACGACGCCGACGGCGCCACGGTCGTGCTGCCGGAGGGCGAGCTCCGAGCACCGGTCGTGTTCCAGAGCGCACGGCTGTCGCCCGACGACCTCCGTCGGCCCGTCCGCCATCCGCTGCGTCAGCACTTCGGGGGCTGGGAAGTGCACACCCAGTACCCCGTGTTCGACCCACAGGTCGTCACGTTGATGGACTTCGACACCGAGCAGCACGACGGCACCGCCTTCTTCTACGTCCTGCCGGAGACTCCCGACCGGGCGCTCGTGGAACACACGATGTTCTCGATCCTCCCGAAGCGCCACGAGTTCTACGACGATCACATCCGATCACACCTCGAGCGGCTCGGCGCCGGCGAGGTCACCGTGATCCGCACCGAGTACGGATCGATCCCGATGGAGGACCGTCGAGTCGAGCAACGTTGGGGTGACCACGTCTGGAATCTCGGGACCGTCGGCGGGATGACGAAGCCGACGTCGGGCTACACGTTCCAGCGCATCCACGCCCAGACCCGCCATCTCGTCACGGCGTGGGCAGCGGGCGAGCCGTTGCGGCCGCTTCCTGCTCCTCCCCGCCGGTTCGGTTTCGCCGACCGGACGCTGCTCCACCTCCTGCACCACCATCCCGAACGTGGCCGTCCGGTCTTCGAGCGGTTGTTCCAGACGACCAAGATCGACGACGTCCTCACCTTCCTCGACGAGGACACGACCCTCACCGAAGACGCACGAATGTTCTCGCGACTCCCGTGGTTGCCGTTCCTGAGGTCGGCGTCGGCCGAGGTGGCGGCCGGTTCGATCTCGGCTGCTCGTCGACTCGTCGCACCGTGAGCACGAGCACGTCGCCTGGGGTCGATCGGCGACCGGATGTCGTCACCTTCCACGACGACCGGGTCTTCTGGCCGGTCGTCGCCCTCACCGTCGGGCTCACCGCGCTCGCCGCCGTCTGGCCGCCACCGAGTTGGCTGTCGACCGCCGCCGTCGTCGTCGTGATCGTTGCGCTCGGGATCCCCCACGGTTCGCTCGACCACCTCGTCGCCGAAGAGATCGACGCTGGCGCCAGACCCGTCGACCGGGTTCGATTCGTGCGCAACTACGGCGCCGCCATGGCCGGCGTCGGGGTGATCTGGCTGGTGGCTCCCCCGCTCGCGCTCGCGTTCTTCCTCCTGCTCTCCGTCCACCACTTCGGGCAGTCCGACCTCGCGTATCTCGCGCGTGGGCGGACGGCAGCAGGTCGCCCTGCAGTGGTCACGCGGGCTGTTCCTCGTCGGGCTCGTGCTCGTCGCGCACGTCGACACCGTCGCGCCGATCATCGGTCGGCTCGGCGGCGGCGACCCGGCGAGTTGGCCATGGCTCGTCGACGCGGCGTGGCTGTGGTGCGTCGTGCTCGTCGCTCAGCACCTCGTGATCGGCGCGGTGATCTCACGACGGGTCACTGATCGGGCTGCCGTCGGACGAGAAGCCCTGGCCATGGCCGTGCTGGCCGTGCTGTTCCTCACCGTCGATCCTCTGCTGGGTTTCGCCGTGTACTTCGGACTGTGGCACTCGCTCGCCCACCTGCTCGCCCTCGCCGGCCTGCTGGGCACCGAACCGCACCCGGTCCGCTCGATCGCCCGCCTCGCCGCGCCGCTCACCGCGATCTCGCTGGCGGGCCTCGCGGCCGTCTCGGCCGTGGCGGCCCTGCTCGGACGCAGCGAACTGCTCGTCCCGATCGTCGTCGTGTTCATCAGCGCGTTGACGCTGCCGCACATGGTGATCGTCGAACGAATGTGGCGACTCCCCACCTCGCGTTCCCGAGAACTCCGATCTGCTCCTAGAGTCGAGTCGGTCATCCATCGGAAGGACTCCCGCCCATGAAGTCGATCGGCAAGATCGCCCAGACCGCAGCTGCACTCTGGATCCTCGATGTCTGGTTCAAGCGGTTCAACAAGGACACCGGCTACCGCGGCGGCAACGCCACCAACATGAAAGAGGAGTTCGCGGTGTACGGGCTCTCGGAGACCACCATGTACGCGGTGGGTGCGGCGAAGGTCACCCTGGCCGGACTCATGCTGGCCGGGCACGCCAAACCGCAACTCGTCCGACCCGCCTCGATCGGTCTCGCTGCCTTCATGCTCGGAGCGATCGGCATGCACATCAAGGCCGGCGACCGGATCAAGCAGTACCTCCCGGCGTTGTCGGTGTTCACCCTGGCGACCACCTCCGCCGTACTCGGCGGCAGCCGTCCGGCGCCGGCACCCGTCGTCACGAACTGACGAAGAGGACCACCAGCACTGCGTTCAGTACGCAGAGCAGCGCGGCAGGCACCATCAGGCGAGGAGCGTCACGCAGGCGGATGCGGACCACGACGCCCAGCAGCATCAGCACAGCCAGGCCGAGCGCGGCGAGCGCCCCCAGCGGAGCGACGAACAGCCCGACGATGACGCCGACGCCGCCGAGCACCTCGAGCACCCCGACGAGTCGGCGCACGTCCGACAGGCCGTAGCGCGAGAACTCCTCCTCCAACCTGGTCTCGGACAGGACCTCTCTGCCGTAGTGCAGGAAGGAGAGCCCGGAGACGAGCGCCAGCACCACGAGGATCATGTTCGCGAGCACGGTACCGGGCCGGCGCTCCCTCGAGTCCCTGCGGTCTCTGACACACTTGCGACGTGTCCACGATCGACGACCAGGGCCGCACCGAGCCACCGATCGCATCGGGCGAGGTCGACACGCTGCTCGGGTTCCTCGAGTTCCAACGCGCCACGCTGGCATGGCGGACGACCGGGATCGATCGCGCCGGCCTCGATGCGAGGGTCGGCGTGTCGACGATGACGCTCGGTGGGCTCCTGAAACACCTGGCGTTCGTCGAGGACTACTGGTTCTCGTATCGACTGCACGGCAACGAGCCCGATGCCGCGTGGGTGGACGTGGACTGGGCCGCCGACCCCGACTGGGAGTGGCATTCGGCCACCCACGACGGCCCCGACGAGCTCCGTGCGCTGTGGGAGCGCACAACGCAACGGTCCCGAGCGCTCACGACCGCGGCGTTGGACGGCGGCGGGCTCGACCGGTTGGCGTCGACACCGGGGCCGGACGGCCAGTCACCGTCGCTTCGGTGGATCCTGGTGCACATGATCGAGGAGTACGCCCGCCACAACGGCCACGCGGATCTGCTGCGCGAAACGGTCGACGGCCAGACCGGCGAATAGCTCCATGCCGCACGACGACGCGCCCAGCGATCTCGGACACGAGGGCGGATCGGTCGCACGCGAGGTTCGCTGATGGTGGACCGTGGCAGTCTGTGACCATGCAACTCGGGATGATCGGGCTCGGCCGGATGGGCGCCAACATGGTGCGACGGCTCCACCACGACGGACACGACTGCGTGGTCCACGACGTCGACGAGGCACCGATCGCGTCGCTGGAGACCGAGCTCGGGGTCACCGGCGCTCGCTCGCTGAGCGACCTCGTCGCAGCGATGGACACGCCGCGGGCGATCTGGATCATGGTGCCGGCCGCCTTCGTCGGCGACACCGTCGACGCGCTCGCCCCGCTGCTCGACGCCGGCGACACCATCATCGACGGCGGCAACTCGTGGTACCGCCACGACGTGGACCGCTCCGAGGCACTCGCGCCGGCCGGCATCGAGTACCTCGACGTCGGCACCAGCGGCGGCGTGTTCGGCCTCGAGCGCGGCTACTGCCTGATGATCGGCGGGCCGACCGACGCGGTCGAGCGGCTCGCACCGATCTTCGAGTCGCTCGCACCCGGCCTCGGCGCGACCGCCCGGACACCGGGGCGTGTCGACGGCGAAGCGCCCGAAGAACACGGGTGGCTGCACTGCGGCCCGAGCGGCGCCGGGCATTTCGTGAAGATGGTCCACAACGGCATCGAGTACGGGCTGATGGCCGCCTACGCCGAAGGGCTCAACGTGCTGGCGAAGGCGAACATCGGTGCGGTCGACCATCCCGTCGACGCCGAGACCGCACCGCTCGACGCCGCCCCCTACTACCGCTACGACCTCGACCTCGCCAAGATCACCGAGGTGTGGCGACGAGGCTCCGTGATCAGTTCGTGGTTGCTCGACCTGACCGCCGAGGCGTTCCACGCCGACCCCGAACTCAGCGCCTACGCCGGCGTGGTCAGCGACTCGGGCGAGGGACGCTGGACCGTCAACGCCGCCATCGACGAGGGCGTGCCGGTGCCGGTGCTGTCCGCCGCACTGTTCCAGCGGTTCTCGTCTCGTGGCCGATCCGACGTCGCCGACCAGGTGCTGTCGGCCATGCGCGCCGGATTCGGCGGCCACATCGAGCGCACGGACACGACCCGATGAGCGATCTCGGCCCCGCTCACATCGACACCACCCAGATGAGCAACAGCCAACCCGAGGCCGATGCACTCGTGCTGTTCGGCGCAACGGGCGACCTCGCCGTCCGCAAGCTGTTCCCGGCGCTGTACCGGCTGGAGAAGTCGGGGACGCTTCACGTCCCGGTGATCGGTGTGGCGCGAAGCGAGTGGACCGACGACGATTTCCGCCGCCACGCCCGCGACTCGATCGCCGAACACGTCACCGACCCCGATGCCACGGTGGTCGACTCGTTGTGCGCCCGCCTCGATCTCGTGCAGGGCGATTACGCCGACGAGAACACGTGGAACGAACTGCGCAGCACGCTGGACCGACACAACTCGCTCGTGGCCGTGTTCTACATGGCGATCCCGCCGAACATGTTCCCGACCGTCGCCACCAAGCTGGCGTCGGTCGGCCTCCACCGACGCGGTCGCATCGTCGTCGAGAAGCCGTTCGGACGAGACCTCGACTCGGCGATCGAGTTGAACAAGACCCTGCACGAGATCTTCCCCGAGGATCACATCTTCCGGATCGACCACTATCTGGGCAAGGAAGCGGTCGAGGACCTCCTCGTCTTCCGCTTCGCCAACACCCTCATCGAGCCGGTGTGGAACCGCAACTACGTGCGCAGCGTGCAGGTCACGATGTCCGAGACGCTCGACGTCGAGGGCCGCGGCTCGTTCTACGAGGGCGTGGGCGCGATCCGCGACGTGTTCCAGAACCACCTGCTGCAGGTCGTGTCGCTGTTGGCGATGGAACCGCCCGCGGGCGCCGACTCCGGGTTTCTCCAGGACGAGAAGGCCAAGGTGATCGCTGCGATGCGCCCGATCGACTGCTCGACGATGGTGCGCGGACAGTACGTCGGCTACCGCGACGAGCCCGGCGTCGATCCGCAGTCGAACGTCGAGACCTTCGCCGCGGCGCGCCTCGAGATCGATTCGTGGCGATGGGCCGGGGTGCCGTGGTACGTGCGCGTCGGCAAGGCGATGGCGCAGAGTGCGACCGAGGCGGTGATCGAGCTGCGCGAGCCGCCGCGCATGCTGTTCGACGAGTCGGGTGGGCCACCGCCGGGCCGCAACCTGATCCGTCTGCGCCTCGGCAGCAACGACGGCGTCACGTTCGCGCTCCAGGCGAAGACGCCGGGTCCGGACCTCGACAGCCAGGAGGTCGACGTGGACGTCGACTTCGCCGCTGCGCTCGGCCAGCGGCAGGACGCCTACGAACGGCTGCTCGGCGATGCGCTGATCGGGTCGCTGCGGCGATTCGCCCGCCAGGACATCGTCGAGGGCACGTGGCGAATCGTCCAGCCGGCACTCGACCGTCCCGGCGACGTGGTGCCGTACTTCCGTGGCTCGTGGGGGCCTGCCGACGCCGACGACATCCTCGTCAACAACGACACCTGGTTCCTCCCCACCCCCGACCGCACCTGAACGTGTCAACTGCGGTCTGACCCCGGTTGACACACTCAGACCACCACCATGTGGATCCCGATCACCCTCGCCGCCGCAACGTTCCAGATCCTGCGGACATCGAAGCAGCACCAGCTGCGCTCCGTGCTGTCGGTCAACGGGGCCGGATTCGTGCGCTACGCGTACGGGTTCCCGCTCGCCGTGCTCGTCGCGTTCGTCACCTTCGGGCTCGTCGGCGAACCGATTCCGGGTGTCCCGTGGCGCTTCTGGCCGATCGTGGCGGGTGCCGGGATCGCGCAGATCCTCGGGACGCTGGCGCTGCTGCGCGCGTTCGATCTGCGCGACTTCGCGATCGGCACCGTGTACGCCAAGACCGAGGTGATCCTCGTCGCGATCGTCGCTGCGGTGGCGCTCGACGAGCCGCTGGCGCCGCTGGGATGGGTGTCGGCGTTCGTCTGCATGGCGGGCGTGGCCTGGCTGGCAGCCCCCACCCGCCTGCTGGACGTGCTGGGGAACGCCCGGGATCCCGCAGCCCTGATGGGCGTCCTGGCCGCCGCCGGGTTCGCCGTGGCCGCCGTCGGCATCCGCGGCGCCTCGACGTCGCTCGACGGTCCGACGTGGAACCGGGCGCTGCTCACCTTGACCGTGATGCTCGGGATCCAGGCGGCGGTCAACGCTGCACAGCTCGCCGCCACCGACCGGGCCGAACTCACCCGAGTGGCCGGGGCGTGGCGGCTCGCACTCCCGGTCGGGATCCTGAGCCTGTGCGGGTCGATCGGTTGGGCGGTCGCCGTGACGCTGACCAATGCGGCCAAGGTGCGGACCCTCGGGCAGGTCGAGATCGTGATCGCCTTCGGGATCTCCACCTGGGTCCTCCACGAGCGGCACACCCGCGCCGAGTACGTCGCCAGCGCGCTCGTGCTCGCCGGCGTGGTCGGCGTGGTCGCGCTCGGCTGAGCGAGTTCGCGCCGGATCTGGTCGCAAGTGGGGCGTGGTTTCGCGCCCGTTAGCGCGGTGGCGGGACGCTGTCGTGATGGCGAAGCGCCCCCACGCATCGGTGTTCGTCGTCACCACCGTCCGTGCGCGCCTGCTCGACACCCGCCCCGGCGCACCCACCATCGACGGCCAATACGCCGGCACCGGACGCCTCAGCACCGGCCATACCATCGAGATCCCCATCACCGGCCGCCACACCATCCCCACCACCGGCGTCGCCGAGCGACCCGACGTCGTTCAACGACGCCGACACCCACCCATCCACAGCTCAGAGGAGGAAACCGACATGCCCGACTGGCAAGCCCGTGTGACCAAGGAGCGCGCCAACGATCTGCGCGCCGGCGAACAGGTCATCGCCGCCACCTACTTCCAAGGGCGCGGCAGCGCCGCCGGCCAGATCATGTTCGGTGCCGTCACCGGCATCGTCGGCGGTGCGATCGCCAACCGCATCGCATTCGACCAGCGCAACGCCCATCTCGAGCGGAGCCGCGACGGGTTCCACCGACCCGAGGGCTCCGTGGCCGCCGCCGTGCCGGACGACAAGGGGATCCTGGCGATCACCGATCAACGGCTGATCGTGTTCGCGTACAAGCAGGGCGTGTTCTCGACGAAGATCCTCGATCCGCTCGTCGACATCCCCCTCGAACATCTCGTCGGCTGGTCGTACACCTCCAAGAAGGTCGCTTCGGTGCTCAACCTCGCCTTCGACGACGGCTCCGACACGGGGATCGAGCTCCCGATGGCGAACAAGCCCGACCGGTTCGCCGAGGCCCTCGGCATCCCCCGCGACGGCTGAGGGACGTCGGCACCCGACCTCGAGCGCGAGTGAGCCCGGCGTGAGGAGTCCGTCAGTCGACGACGGTGGGGTCGTCGATGGTGCTGCGTACCAGCCACTGGAACAGCCGCCAGCCGGTTGACGGAACGGCCAACGTGTCGGCGGCGACCGCCGCCGCGGCATCGGAGATGGCGATGCCGTTCGGCGCCTTGACGTGAACTTCGGCGACCCGTTCGGCCATCACGAACCAGCCCACCGCTTCCTCGACCGATCCGCCGACCGTGAGGAGCCCGTGGTTGCGCAGGATGCACAGCTTGGTGTCGCCCAGCGCGGCGGCGATGCGCTTGCCGCCGTCGTAGGACAGCACCTCGACCTCTTCGTCGTCGAACAGCGCCTGGTCGAACACGAACGCGCACGACTCCTGGCTCAGCGCACGGAACGGCTGGACGTTCGCCGCCCACGGTGTGCCGAACTGCGTGTGCGTGTGGGCGGCACTCACCGCATCGGGGCGAGCGGCGAGCACGGGTGCGTGGATGTTGTATCCCGCCGTGTTGACGGCGCCGGTCGGATTGCCGTCGGTGTCGGTGACCCGGCCGTCGGGTCCGACGAGCACGAGTTGGTCGACCGTCGCCCGGTGGAACGGCACGCCCCAGTCGAGCAGCCAGAAATGGTCGGTCAGGATCGGGTCGCGGGCGGACACGTGACCGTCGCCGAGTTGCCCCCACCGCATCGCGCCGAAGGCCCGGTAGCCGAGTGCACACATCCGCTTGCGATGTGCCCGTTCGGCCTCGGGCGTGCGCACTGCGTCGAAGGGCTCGACGCCGGGGAACGTCGGATACGGCGACTCGCTCATCCCCCGAGCGTAAACCACGTCGGGCGGGAGGTCAGGCGGGGAAGCCGCGGCGGGGGACGACGATGACGGCGCCGTCGTCGGGGTCGATGTCGACGGTGACGCACACGTGGAACACCGCGCCGAGCCGCTCAGCGGTCAGCACCTCAGCGGCGGAACCGTTGGCGACCACCAGCCCGTCATCGAGCAGGACCAGCCGGTCGGTGTAGGTCCCCGCGAGCGTCAGGTCGTGCATCGCCGACACCACGGTCAGCCCACCGTCTTCGCGTAGTTCGGTCACCAACTCGAGCGCCTGTTGCTGATGGCCGATGTCGAGCGCCGAGGTCGGCTCGTCGAGCAGCAGCACCGGTGCCTCCTGCGCGAGCGCACGCGCCAGGACCGCTCGTTGACGCTCGCCCCCGCTCATCGACCCGAGCATGCGCGTGGCAAATGGCCCGAGACGCAGCCGGTCGATCACGTCGACGACGACCTGGCGATCGTCGGCCGACTCGGTGCCGAAGTAGCCGACGTACGGGGTCCGACCGAGCAACACGTAGTCGAACACGCACATGTCGTCGGGGATCAGCGGATCCTGTGCGACGTAGGCCACCTGCTGCGCTCGCGCCGCATCGGTGATCGGCGACAACGAGTCCCCGCCCACTCGCACGTCACCCTCGAATCGCACGAGCCCAGCAGCGGCACGCAACAACGACGACTTGCCGGCACCGTTCGGACCGATCACCCCGAGCCACTCCCCCGACTCGACCCGGTCGGTGAACTCGGTGACCACCCGACGCTTGCCGTAGCTCACGCTGACGGCGTCGAACTCGAGCGCGCTCACGTCATCCTCCGCGTGCGCAGCAGGTAGATGAAGAACGGTGCACCGATGAACGCCGTCACCACGCCGATCGGGGTCTCAGCGGGGCTCGACAGCATTCGTCCGGGGATGTCTGCGAGGATCAGGAACGACGCACCGAGCAGCATCGACAGCGGGATCAGCCGGCGATAGCCCGCACCGGCCATCAGGCGGATGGCATGCGGCACCACGAGGCCGACGAACCCGATCAGACCGCTCACCGACACAACCGCCGCCGTACCGAGGGTGGCGCCGATCACGATCACCAGTCGAGTGCGACTGACCGACACCCCGAGCGCTGCCGCCTCCTCGTCGCCGACACGGAACACGTCGAGGTGGCGGCGGTGCAGCATCAGCACGATGCCGCTGATCGCCACGTAGGGCAGGATCAGGCGTACGTCGGACCACGTCGCACCCGAGAGCCGTCCGAGGATCCACTGGAACACCTCGCGCACGACGTCCTGGTTGCGCTGCAGGATGAACGTCTGCACGGCCGTCACGAACGACACGACCGCAACGCCCGCCAACACGAGCGTCACACCCGACCGAGCGCTCGGGCCCGAGCCGTGGAAGGACGCCCCGACGAGATAGGTCACCGCCACCGTGACGAGCGAGGCGAGGAAGGCCGCACCGATGACCGGATCGATCGGCCACGATGCGGTGACGCCACGTCCAGCGGTGAGCGCAATGGTGGCACCGAGCCCGGCGCCAGCGGCCGCGCCGAGCAGGTAGGGGTCGACGAGCGGGTTGCGGAACACGCCCTGGTATCCGGCTCCGGCGACGGACAGCATGCCACCGACGAGCGCAGCGAGGATCACCCGCGGCATCCGGATGCGCCACACGATGTTCCACTCCGCCGTCGTGACACCCGAGTCGACCGAGATCAGTGGCAGGTGGTCGAGCAGCGCCAGCGGCACCCGCCACCACTCCGGACCCGCAGGGCCGATCGACGCGCCGAGCACAATCGCTGCGAGCAGGATCGCTCCCGATCCGAGGTACCAGCGAAGGTCACCGTGGCGCGCCGACGTCAATGTCGTCCGAAGCGACGGGTCGCCCCGCGCCGCCTCCGCATCGACACCGACGACGGCCACCTCGGCTCCGATCAGCCCGCCGAGTTCACGGCGTCGGAGACCGCCCGCAGGAAGTCGACGATGCGCGGACCCCAGCGTGATGCCACGTCGTCGTCGAGTTCGATGACGTTGCCGGTCTGCACTGCGGTCATGTCGGCCCATCCGTCGCGGGCGGCGACCGTCTCGAGCGACTGGCCGCAGCACTTGGTGTCGGCGAGGAAGATGAGGTCGGGGTCGGCCGAGACGACGAACTCCGCGCTCAGCTGCGGGTAGCCGCCCGAGTCGCCTTCGGCGGTGTCGGCGATGTTGCGCAGCCCCAGCAAGCCGTACAGCTCACCGAACAGCGTCGTCGAGTCGAGCGAGAACAGCGTCTCGTCGAGCTCATGGAAGACGGTCAGCGGTTCGTCGGGCGTCGACGTCGCCGCCACGATCTCGTCGATCTCGGTCTGCATCGACTCGACCAGCGCGGCTGCATCGGCCTCGCGGCCCGTCGCGGTGCCGAGCTCCTCGATCTGGCGGAACGTGTCATCGATCGTGGTCGCTGCGGGGCCATCCCACCAGCCGATGCCGAGTTCGTCGAGCTGTGGTCCCAGACCGTTGAAGTCACCGCCGATCAGCACGAGGTCGGGTTCGTAGGCGGCGATCGCCTCGACGTTGTTGTCGAATGCCGACAGATCGTTCGGCAGCGCCTGCGCCTCCTCGGGATAGTCGGAGAACTGGTCCACGGCGACCAGGAGATCTCCGGCGCCGATGGCGAACATCATCTCGGTGTGCGTCGGGCTGAGTGACACCACCCGCTCGACGCCAACGCCTGCGTCGTCGACCGTGTCGCCGGTTGTCGCATCGGGTGCGGTCGTCGCGTCGACGGACGGAGAGGTCGACACGTTCGAGGTGTCGGAACTCGATGCGTCGTCGGAACCGCAGGCTGCAGCGAGCAGTGCGAACCCGGCAACCGCGCCGAACAATCGTCGGCTGAACCGACGGGGGTGGGTGTTCATGGAATGCCTCCAATGTGGTTGGAGGACAAGCTGGGTGCAGGTCGCAATCTCGACCGGCGAGCCGTCCCTTGCCTCGAGGGTGATGGTCGCGTCACAGGGCAGGCGACCGGGCTCGCCCCCGACACCGATTCACGGATCAGTGCGGGAAACCACCGTTGCGGGACAGCGCCGGGATCTCACCGGACTTCGCTGCGTCTGCGACAGTTCGACATCGTACTTCGGTGTGCGTACGCTCCCCAAGCTCATGACCGACCACGATCCCAAGCTGGCCATCGACCAGGACGCCGACCACGCAGGCGCCGTCCCCACCGAAGATCCTCGGCCCGATGGGCTGCGCAGCGCCGACTCGCTCGTCGTCGTCAACACCGGCAATGGGAAGGGCAAGTCGTCGTCGGCGTTCGGGATGATGATCCGCGGCGTCGCACGCGGGTGGAACGTTGCCGTCGTGCAGTTCATCAAGTCCGGCGACTGGAAGGTGGGCGAAGAGAAGATCGGCCGTCAGCTCGGCGTCGACTGGCACGCGTTCGGCGACGGTTTCACCTGGGACTCGGACGACCTCACGAACGATCGCGCCCACGCCGCGGCGGGCTGGGCCAAGGCGGCCGAGATCATGCAGGCCGGCGAGCACCAGCTGGTGATCTTCGACGAGCTGACCTACCTCCCCTCGTTCGGATGGATCGACGTCGCCGAGATCGTCGACGCGATCGCCGCACGACCCCGTCACGTCAACGTGATCATCACCGGACGAGACGCCGCGCCCGAGCTGATCGAACTCGCCGACACCGTCACCGAGATGCGCGAGGTCAAACACGCCTACCAACAGGGCATTCGCGCGATGCGCGGGATCGACTACTGAGGCGATCCACGACATGTCCACGGTGTTGCGCGACCGTCTGGCGGACCTTCCCGATCACGACCGAGCAGCGTTCGATGCGATCCACGAGCGCGCCGCCCACCTCCTGCGACCGAGCGGGGCGCTTGCGTGGCTCGACGAAATCGCAGCATGGGTGGCCGGCTGGCAGCGCACGACGTCGCCGACTGTCGATCGGCCAGCGGCGCTCGTGTTCGCTGCCGATCACGGCGTCGCCGCGGCGACCAAGGTCAGCGCCTACCCGACCGGCATCACCGAGGCCCTGTTCGGTGCGTTCCAGCAGGGACGCTCGACCATCGCCGCATTCGCACACATCGCCGGAGCGTCGGTTCGAGCAATCGACGTCGGCATCGGCCAGCCGACCGGCGACATCCGCTACGAGGCAGCGCTGACGTCCGAGCGTTTCGATGAGATCGTCGAGCTCGCCTTCGACGCGATCGGGGCACTCGATTGCGATCTCCTCGTGCTCGGCGAGATCGGCATCGGCAACACCACGCCGTCGGCGGCGATCGCCGCTGCGCTCGCCGGCGGCGAGACCGCCGCATGGGTGGGTCGCGGGACGGGCGTCGACGACGAGGGACTGGATCGCAAACGTGCGGCAGTCCAAGAATCGGTGCGCCGCATCGCCGGGATCACCGACCCGCTCGAGATACTGCGGGAGGTGGGTGGGTCCGAACTCGTCGCCATCGCTGCGGCAACAGTGGCGGCACGTCATCGGTCGATTCCGGTGGTGCTCGACGGGTACGTCGTCACCTCGGCCGTGCTGCCGCTGGTGATGGTCAACCCCGCAGCGCTCGATCACTGCACGGTGGGGCACTGTTCCACCGAACCAGGACACCGCAAGCTCCTCGAACGTCTGGACAAGCGGCCGTTGCTCGACCTCGACATGCGTCTCGGCGAGGGTTCGGGAGCGATGGCGGCGGTGCCACTCGTCGCCATGGCCTGTGCCGGTGTCACCAAGGTGCCGACGTACGACGAGTGGTTCGGTCGCTAACCTCGCTGCGTGCGAATTCCCACCCCCGTCGCCCAGGTCGTCCGTGGTTTCACCATGGGATCGGCCGACATCGTGCCCGGCGTCTCCGGCGGCACCGTCGCGTTGGTGCTCGGCATCTACGACCAACTGATCCGCAACATCAGCCAGGGCGCCCACGCGCTCAAACAGCTGCTCACCCGAGACATCAGCGGAGGGATCGAGACGCTCAAGCGCATCGAGTGGGTCTGGCTGTTCTCGCTGCTCGCCGGCATCTTCGCTGCGATCATCGCGCTGTCGTCGGTGATCGAAACCCTGTTGCACGAGCAGCCCGTGCGGATGTCCGCACTGTTCCTCGGCCTGATCCTCGGGTCGATCTGGGTGGCGCTGAGAATGCTGGACAAGGTCGACGGCATCTCCGTCGCCCTCATGCTCGGTATCGGCGGCACGATGTTCCTGCTGCTCGGCCTGCGCTCCGACACCGAGGTCGCCGACACCGCGGCCGAGATCGTCACCAGGCCGTGGTGGGTGTTCTTCCTCGCCGGAGCGATCGCCATCTGCGCGATGATCCTGCCCGGCATCTCCGGGTCGTTCATCCTGGTGATGCTCGGCATGTACACCGAGGTGCTCGGCGCGGTGAACGACCGTGACTTCACCGTCCTGATCGCCTTCATGGTCGGGTGCGTCGTCGGTCTCGCGCTGTTCTCGACGCTGCTCAACTGGCTGTTGGAGCGCTACCACCGCTGGGTTCTGGCCGCGATGATCGGCCTGATGCTCGGCTCCACGCGGGTGCTGTGGCCGTGGCCGAACGGCACGAACACCACCACGATGACGCTGCCTCGCGACGACGTCGTGATCCCGTTCGTGATCATCGTGGTCGGCGCCGCCGTCGTCGTGATCGTCGACCTGCTCGCCGTGCGGTTCGTGGAGGTGGAGCCCCTCCACGAACACGAGGCCGAACCGGCGCGGTGATCACGCCCCGCCGCAGAGCGAGCGGGCTGCTCGTGGTGGCCGCCGCCGCACTGGTCGGGTGCGGCTCCTCGGACACCGCCGAGCGGGTCACCGTCGAGGAGTTCACGCAGCGACCCCCGACCGAACCGGTGGAGGTCGAGGGGTTCCTGCTGATCGAGGGCGATCGAGCGCAGCTGTGTGCGGCGATCGCCGAGAGTTTCCCGCCCCAGTGCGGCGGTGCCGTCATCGAACTCGACGAGTTCGACGACGCCGCGGTGGCCGATCTCGTCACCACGGAGGGTGACGTGTCGTGGATCGAGGGCGCCGTCATGGTCCTCGAACCGTCCGGCGACGGCAGTGCGACGGTGCTGGCGATCATCGGGCCGTAGGCGACTCGTCGGAGTCCTTCGATGCGTGCTGGTCGACGAGCACCTTCGGGATTCTTCGCAAACGATGACCGTCAGCCGTTGACGAGCGCCGCGAAGCGGGCGATGCCCTCGACGAGGTCGTCGTCGCCGAGGGCGAACGAGAACCGGCCGTAGCCGGCGAGGCCGAACGCTTCTCCCGGGACGAACGCCACCTTGGCCTTGTCGAGCACCAGATCGGCGAGTTCCAACGTGTTGGTGGCCGTGACGCCGTCGATCGGCCGGTTGAGCAAACCGGTCAGGTCGGGGTACGCATAGAACGCGCCCTGCGGTTCGAGACACGTGACGCCGTCGATCGCGTTGAGCGCAGTCCACATCGTCTGAGCCCGGCGGGCGAACGCCGTGCGCATCATGACCACGTCGTCGAGCGAACCCGACACTGCGGCGAGCGCAGCGCGCTGCGACACGTTGGCGACGTTCGAGGTGGCGTGGCTCTGGAAATTGGTCGACGCCTTGATGATGTCGTCGGGCCCGATCATCCAGCCGACGCGCCACCCGGTCATCGCGTAGGTCTTGGCGACGCCGTTGACGATGATGCACTGGTTGGCGAGTTCGGGCACCACCGTGGGCATCGAGACGAACGTGTTGTCGCCGTAGGTGAGGTGTTCGTAGATCTCGTCGGTGATCACCCAGACGCCCTTGTCGAGGGCCCACTCGCCGATCGCCTCGACCATCTCGGGCGGGCACACCGAACCCGACGGATTGTCGGGGCTGACGAACAGCAACACCTTGGTGCGCTCGGTGTAGGCGGCGTCGAGCTGTTCGATGGTGACCTGGAATCCGCTCGCCGCGTCGGTGTCGATGACCACGGGCACGCCACCGGCGAGCGTGATCGCCTCGGGATACGTGGTCCAGTACGGCGCCGGGCAGATGACCTCGTCGCCCGGATCGCACAGCGCGGCGAACGCGGTGTACACGGCGTGCTTGCCGCCGTTGGTGACCAGCACCTGCGACGGGGTGCACTCGAACCCGGAGTCACGCAGGGTCTTCGCTGCGATGGCCTGCTTCAGATCGGGGAGGCCGCCGGCCGGCGAGTACTTGTGGTTCTTCGGATCGCGGCACGCCTCGACGGCTGCCTCGACGATGTGCGCCGGGGTCGGGAAGTCGGGTTCACCGGCCCCGAACCCGATCACGTTCTCTCCCGCAGCCTGCAGGGCCTTGGCCTTGGCATCGACGGCGAGGGTGGCGGAGGGGGCGATCGCGGCGAGTCGTTCGGAGGTGCGCTTCACGTCTGCCAGCCTGCCACAGCCGACCCCTCATCCCAACGACGATTCACACCCGCCCGATCCCCACCCCACGCGATGAGTCTTCGCGCGAACAGGTCACGCGGTATCTCATCGCCCGGGGGTGCGTACAGGGCGCAGGGTGGTGCGGGACGTGGGATCGGGGGGCGCAGGCGCCATGCTGGTGGCCGTGAGCGCCGACCCCGCAACCATCGTGATCCCCGCCGACCTGCTTCCCGCCGACGGACGCTTCGGATCCGGCCCCTCGAAGGTCCGGCCCGAGCAGCTCGACGCCCTCGTTGCCGCTGGTGACACGGTGCTCGGCACGTCACACCGCCAACCACCCGTGAAGGATCTGGTCGGCTCGGTTCGCTCGGGCCTCACGGAGTTGTTCTCCCTGCCCGACGGTTGGGAGATCGTGCTCGGCAACGGCGGCTCCACCGTGTTCTGGGACGTGGCCACCTTCGGCCTCATCTCGAGCCGCAGCCAGCATCTGGTGTTCGGTGAGTTCTCGTCCAAGTTCGCCGAGGCCGCTTCCGCGGCACCACATCTCGGCGAGCCGACGATCGTGAAGTGCGACCCAGGTGGCCATCCGGTCGCGACGGCCGAGGACGGCGTCGACCTCTATGCACTCACCCACAACGAGACCTCGACCGGCGTGGCGATGGAGCTGCGGCGGCCCCCGGGCACCTCGGCCGACACGGCCCTGGTCGCCGTCGACGCGACGTCGGCTGCGGGCGGACTGCGCTGGGATCCGTCCGAGGTCGACGTCTACTACTTCGCGCCGCAGAAGTGCTTCGCCTCCGACGGCGGACTGTGGCTGGCGGCCTGCTCACCTGCCGTCGCTCGATCGCATCCGCTCGATCGGGGCGAGCGACCGGTGGCGTCCGGCATCGCTCGACCTGCAGATCGCGCTCGACAACTCCGTGCTGAACCAGACCTACAACACGCCGGCGCTCGCCACGCTCGTGCTGCTCGATGCGCAAGTCCGTTGGATGCTCGACAACGGCGGCATGGACTTCGCCGCCGGCCGCAGCGCCGAGTCGGCCGCCATCCTGTACGGCTGGGCGGAGGCACGAGACTGGGCGACCCCGTTCGTCGCTGACCCCTCGATGCGCTCGAACGTCGTCGGCACGATCGACGTCGACGAGTCGATCGACGCCACGACGATCAACAAGGTCCTCGCAGCGAACGGCGTGCTCGACACGTTCGCCTACCGCAAGCTGGGCCGCAACCAGTTGCGCATCGCCATGTTCCCGGCGATCGATCCGTCCGACGTCGAAGCCCTCACCCGCTCGATCGACCACGTGGTCGCTGCACTGAGCTGACCGTTCGGCTGATCGACGTGGATGCGATGGAGGTTCTCGAGTTCGGCACCGGCGACATCGGCGCGCTCGAACGTCCGGTGATGCTCGTGGGCCTCGAGGGCTGGTTCGACGTGGCGAGCGCCGCAACACAAGCAGTCAACGCGTTCATCAGCGACGACCACGCGGTCACGGTCGGTTCGATCGATCCGGACCCGTTCTACGACTTCACCCAGCAACGGCCGCACGTGTCGATCGACGACGACATCCGTGAGATCGTCTGGCCGAACAACGAATTCGTCCTCCAACGCAACCAGGGCCACCGCGACGTCATCGGCCTGATCGGCGTCGAGCCGCACCTGTACTGGAAGACCTATGTCGAAGCGATCGTCGTGGTCGCCGAAGCGCTCGGCTGCGAAGCGGTCGTGACCGTCGGCTCCGGCGCCGAAGCGATCCCCCACTCGCGCACGCCGCCGGTCACCGGGAGCACGGCGAACGCCGACCTGGCCAAACGTCTCGGTCTCGTTGCGCCGAGCTATCAGGGCATCACCGGCGTGGTCGGTGTGCTGCAGGCCGAGCTCGAGGCCCGCGACATCCCATCGGTGTCGCTGCGCGTCGGCATCCCGCACTATCTGATGAACGCCGAGCACCCGCAGGCCACGTCGGCGCTGGTGCGGCATCTGAGCCACGTGCTCGACGTGCCGAACACCACCGACTTCAGCGATCAGGTCGACAGCTGGCGTGACGTCCACGACGAGATCGCCGACAACGACGAGCAGCTCAAGATGTACGTGGCAGCTCCTCGAGGCCGAGTTCGACCGGCGCGCCGAAGCGCAGATCCCGTCAGCCGACGACCTCGGCAGCGCGTTCGAGGACTTCCTCCGCGACCAACGCGACGACTGACCGTCACGCCGGGCTCAGACGCCCGACGTGATCGATCCGCGTTCAGGCGTTGGCGGCGGCGAAGGCCGTGTCGAGGTCGGCGATGATGTCGTCGACCGACTCGATGCCGACGCTGAGGCGCACGAGACCGGCGATCGACCGACGACGCCGCCTGCTCCTCGGGGGTGAGCTGGCTGTGGGTGGTGCTCGCCGGATGGATCACCAGGCTGCGCACGTCGCCGATGTTGGCGACGTGGCTGTGCAGTTCGGCGCCCTCGACGAACTTCTTGCCGGCTTCGAGGCCGCCCTTGATCTCGAACGCCAGCACCGATCCGTAACCCCTGCCGCCGCCGAGCTTGGTGGCCCGCTCGTGCCACGGGCTCGATGCGAGACCCGAGTAGTTGACGGATTCGACCTGATCGTGAGCGTCGAGGTACTCGGCCACCTTCTGCGCGTTGGCGAAGTGACGCTCCATGCGCAGGCTCAGCGTCTCGAGGCCCTGCAGGATCAGGAACGCGTTGAACGGCGAGATCGCAAGGCCGAGGTCGCGCAGCATCTGCACGCGAGCCTTGAGGATGAACGCGCCGTGGCCGAGCGCCGGGAAGTAGGCGAGGCCGTGGTAGCTGGGGTCGGGCTCGGTGAAGTTCGGGAAGCGACCGGACGCGGCGTAGTCGAACGTGCCGCCGTCGACGATCGCGCCGCCGATCGACGTGCCGTGGCCGCCGATGAACTTGGTGAGGCTGTGGATCACGATGTCGGCGCCCCACTCGAGCGGACGGATCAGGTACGGCGTGGGCACCGTGTTGTCGACCATCAACGGGATGCCGTTGGCGTGGGCGACGCCGGCGATGCCCTCGATGTCGAGCACGTCGTTCTTCGGGTTCGGGATGACCTCGCCGAAGAACACCTTGGTGTTCGGCTTGATCGCCGCTTCCCACTGCGGCGAGGTCGTCGGGGTCGTCGACGAAGGTGACCTCGATGCCGAACTTCGGCAGCGTGTAGTGCAGCAGGTTGTAGGTGCCGCCGTACAGCGACGGCGATGCCACGACGTGGTCGCCCGCCTCGCAGAGCGTCATGAAGGCGAGCGTTTCGGCCGCCTGACCCGACGCCACGGCGAGGGTGCCCGGCAGGCCGACCGCCGTGGTGCAGCCCCCCTCGAGCGCGTTGACGCGGGCTTCGAGCGCCGCCTGCGTCGGGTTCATGATGCGGGTGTAGATGTTGCCGATCTCGGCGAGGCCGAACAGGTTGGCGGCGTGGTCGGTGTCGCGGAACTGGTACGACGTCGTCTGGTAGATCGGCACCGCCCGGGCACCCGTGGTCGGGTCGGGCTCGCCGCCGACGTGAACTTGCTTGGTCTCGAAACCCCAGGAGTCACTCATAGGCGCCGCACGCTATCCCCCAATTCCCGACCACACAAGTCAGGTTTACGTTCCGCCTGCGTCGTCCCCACCTCGCGATGAGCGAACGGTACGCCGGCGGCACCGCTGGCTCATCGGAACGTGACGCTCCCCACCCGCGATGAGCGAACGGGCCGCCGGCGGCACCGCTGGCTCATCGGGGCAGGAGCGTCAGATCAAACTAGCGACCAGTCCGGCCTGGCCGAGGTGGTACGTGACCATGATCGTGACCGGCATCCAGCGGGCATCGGCGACGAACTGGCGCCAGCCGAGCACCGAGTCGGATGCCACGAACAGCGCAGCTCCGAGGATCGCCCACGTGCTGCCCGTGGCCATCGCGGCGCAGAACATCAACGAAATCGCGACGAGATAGCTCGCAACGGCGGGACCGAGCGCGCGTTCCTTTCGGCGCGCGGCGAGCACGATCCGCACGCCCACGGTCGCGGCGAGGACCGCCATCATCGCTGCGCCGACGAGGAACCCCGCCGACGACCAGTCGGCGAACGCGAGGAAGCCGAACGTGTAGGCGAGATGGGCGAGCAGGAAGGCCACGAGCCCCGGCACGAAGTACTTGTCGCCGTAGAGCAGCAGCACGTCGCCGGCCAGCGAGCACAGCAGCGCGACAACGAACCACGCCCGGACCAGCTGATCCACCGGTTCCAGCGCCACCGCGACGCCGATGAGCGCGATCAGCGCAAGCGGTTTGCTCCAGAGTTCCGTCCGCCGACGGCCGTCGTCGAGCCGGCTCCACCAGTTCGCGCCCGCCGCAGCCGCGAAGATCGCCGCGAACACCCACGCCGTGTCGTTCACCGACTCACACCTTCAGAGCACTGAGCGACACCCGCAGACATGGGGTGTTCGCTCATCGCTCAGGTGCTCCTCAGCCGCCGGAGATGTCGGCGACCTTCTGTTTGCCGGCGCCGATGAACGGCATCATGTCGCGCAGTTCGCCGCCGATCTCCTCGATCGGGTGGGCCTTGCCCTCGTCCTGCATCCGCTTGTAGTTCGGGCGCCCGGCCTCGGACTCCGCGATCCACTCGGCGGCGAACTGGCCGCTCTGGATCTCGCCGAGGATCTTCTTCATCTCGGCCTTGGTCTCGTCGGTGACGACACGAGGGCCACGGGTCAGGTCGCCGTACTCGGCGGTGTCGGAGATCGAGTACCGCATGCCGGCGATGCCCTCTTCGTACATCAGATCGACGATGAGCTTCACCTCGTGGAGGCACTCGAAGTAGGCCATCTCGGGGGCGTAGCCGGCCTCGGTCAGCGTCTCGAACCCAGCACGCACCAGCGCAGTGACACCGCCGCACAACACGGCCTGCTCGCCGAACAGGTCGGTCTCGGTCTCGGCGGCGAAGGTGGTCTCGATCACACCGGCGCGAGTTCCGCCGATCGCGTCGGCGTACGACATGGCGATGTCGCGTGCATGGCCCGAGGCGTCCTGCTCGACGGCGATGAGCGACGGCACGCCGCCGCCTTCGCTGTAGGTGCGACGCACGAGGTGGCCGGGGCCCTTCGGGGCGATCATGATCACGTCACAGCCGGCGGGCGGCTGGATGCGATCGAACCGGATGTTGAAGCCGTGGGCGAACGCGAGCGCCTTGCCATCGATCATGTGCGAGGCGATGTGGGCGTCGTAGATCGCCTTCTGCTCGGTGTCCGGCGCGAGCAGCATGATCACGTCGGCCCACTCGGCGGCCTCGTCGATCGTCATCACGGTGAGCCCGGCGGCCTCGGCCTTCGCGACCGACGACGACTCGGGGCGCAGGCCGACGACGACGTCGACACCCGACTCCTTGAGGTTGAGCGCATGGGCGTGACCCTGCGAGCCGTAGCCGACGACGGCGACCTTCTTGCCTCGGATGATCGAAGGATCTGCGTCCTCGGCGTAGTACACGGTGACGGCCATGTCAGCCAGCCTTTCCAGTTGTGGGAGTGGGGTTCACGGCGCGCAGTCGTGCGCCGCGATCGAGTTTGGGCAGCGCCACCCGTCCGGTGCGCTGGAGCTCAACGATGCCATAACCGTCGAGCAAATCCTCAAAATCGTCGAGCTTGTCGGGGTGGCCTTCGAGGCTCACCGTCAGCACCGCTTCGGCAACGGCGATGATCTTGCCCTCGAAGATGTTGACGAGCTCGACCACTTTGGCCCGCTGCTCGTCGGGCGCCTTCACGGTCGCGATCAGCAGCTCGCGCTCGACGGAACGGCGAGGATCGAGTTCGGAGATCTTGACGACGTCGATCAGCTTGAACAGCTGCTTGGTGATCTGCTCGAGCGGCGTCGACTCGACGTCGACGACGATGGTGATGCGGCTCATGCCCTCGTCCTCGGCCGGAGCGACCGCGAGCGAGAAGATGTTGTACCCGCGGCGGGCGAACAGCCCGGCCACCCGGGCCAGGACTCCGGGGCGGTTCTGGACGAGCACCGACAAGATGTGGTGGTTCAGGGTCTGGCCCCCGTATTGATTGATGGTGGTCATGACTTGAGGGCCTCGGCTCGGTCGTGCTGGGTGGGATGGAGGATCAGGTCGTCGTTGCTCGCACCGGC
This sequence comes from Ilumatobacteraceae bacterium, assembly GCA_963715825.1. Classification (GTDB taxonomy): domain Bacteria; phylum Actinomycetota; class Acidimicrobiia; order Acidimicrobiales; family Ilumatobacteraceae; genus Sva-07. The sequence goes on along the minus strand of CAVQSI010000027.1, from coordinate 145,473 downwards.
GGGCACCATCGGGAAGACCTTCTCGGACGCGTCGGTGCGGAACTCGATGACGACGCTGCGGTCGGTGATCGAGTTCGCCTTCTCGATCGCTGGGCCGACCTCTTCGGGTGATTCCACCAAGATGCCGACGCACCCCATCGACTCGGCCCACATCACGAAGTCGGGAACCTTGGCGTTGAGATACACCTCGGAGTAGCGCTCGTCGTAGAACATCTCCTGCCACTGACGCACCATGCCGAGGTAGCTGTTGTTGAGCAGCGCGACCTTGATCGGCAGCCCTTCGACCGTGGCGGTGACCAACTCCTGTGCGGTCATCTGGAAGCAGCCGTCGCCGTCGACAGCCCACACATCGCACTCGGGCTTCGCAGCCTTCGCGCCGATCGCTGCAGGGATCGAGAACCCCATCGTGCCGAGGCCACCGGAGTTGACCCAGGTGTACGGCTCGTTGAACTCGAAGAACTGCGAGGTGTACATCTGGTGTTGACCGACGCCTGATGCGACGATCGTGTGCGGAGAAGCGAGTCGGTTGAGTTCCTCGATGCAGTACTGGGGCTTGAGCGCGGCGCCGGGCTCCGACTGCTCGTAGGTCATCGGGAACTGCTCACGCCACCCGGACACCTTGCTCTTCCATGCCGAGGTGTCGGCCTGGACGGTGCCAGCGGCCATCAGCGCCTTGATCTCGGCGATGATCTCCTCGATCACGTACTTGGCGTCGCCGACGATCGGGACATCGGGGCGGCGGACCTTGCCCTGCTCGGCGGGGTCGATGTCGACGTGGATCACCTTGGCCGCCTGCGCGAACGCGTCGACCTTGCCGGTGATGCGGTCGTCGAAGCGGGCGCCGAGTGTGATCAGCAGGTCGCTCTTCTGCATCGACGTGACCGCCGTGGCGTTGCCGTGCATGCCGGGCATGCCGAGGCAGAGCGGGTGATCGTCGGGGAACGCACCGCGCGCCATCAGCGTGGTGACGACGTAGGTGTCGATCAGTTCAGCCAACTCGCGCAGCGCTTCAGCGGCACGGGACTTGAGGATGCCGCCGCCCGCATAGATGATCGGGCGCTCGGACGCCATGATCAGCCGGGCGGCCTCCTTGATCATGCGGGGGTGTCCCTTGACGTTCGGCCGGTAGCCGGGCAGCGAGTCGAGCACCTCCTGGTCGGTCGGCCAGTACCAGTCCATCTCGTTCTGCAGGCAGTCCTTCGGGACGTCGATCAGCGTCGGGCCCGGGCGCCCGGTGGTCGCGATGTGGAACGCTTGGCGCACCGCCATCGGGATGTCCTGGGCGCTGAGGACCAGCTCGTTGTGCTTGGTGCAGGACCGGGTGATGCCGACGGTGTCGCACTCCTGGAACGCATCGGAGCCGATCGCCGCGGTCGGGACCTGGCCGGTGATGGCCACCATCGGCACCGAGTCCATGTACGCGTCCATCAGCGGGGTGACCAGGTTGGTGGCGGCCGGACCGGAGGTCACCATCGCCACGCCGGGCTTGCCGGAGACATGCGCGTAGCCCTCGGCCATGTGGCCGGCGCCCTGTTCGTGGCGCACGAGGACGTGGCGGATCGAGCTGTCCATCAGCGGGTCGTAGGCCGGCAGGATGCAGCCGCCGGGGTAGCCGAAGATGAGGTCGACGTTCTCGTGCTCGAGTGCTCGGATCAGCGCCTGGGCGCCGGTGAGTCGTTCGGTCATGTCAGTGCCTTTGTGTCGGGTGTTCGGTGAGAAGTGTTCGGGTGGGTGTGGTCGTATGGAGGTGTCGGGGCCGGATCGCAACGGTGCCGAAAACGCAAACGACCTCCCGTCTGGGAGGTCGGAGCACGCGCAGCGGAGGGCCGGGCGTGCTACTGGATAAGTACTACGAGCAGGCTCGGAAATGAGGGGGTGGTCGTAGACACGGAGAACATCATAGTCCTCATCGGCGCGAAGTTGGCAAGTCATGAGGGGGATGTGCCGCCCGCGTCACGAACACCGACAGATCTTCGCGGTACCGTTCGGCTGGTGAGCCGACGAGACGACGTGATTGCGGCAGCGATCGAGTTGCTGCGCGAGTCCGGCCCGAACGCGCTCACATCGGTCAACGTCGCCAAGCAGCTCGGCGTCACACAGTCCGCGATCTACCGCCACATCCGCGACATGGACGAGCTGACCACCATCGCCACCCACGCCGTGGTGGGCGACCTCTCGACGGTGATGATGGACGCCGTGACGTCGCCCGACACCGAGTGGGGCGACGGCACCCACATCGCAAACTTCGCGAGTCGGGTCGTCGGGTTGCTCGACGATCACCCCCAGGCCATCGCGGCCATCGACCACTGGCGATACGACGCCAGCCCCCTCGGCGAGGGGATCAGGTCGATGCTCGACGTCGGCGCGCACCTGATCGCCGCCGAACTCGAACAGGCGTGGCGTGAGGACTTCGAGTGCGACACACCCTTCGACGACGCAACCGTCGCTGCGCAATTCGCCCACGCCCAACTCGTGATCGACGACGTGATCGCCGTGGCCCGCCCTGCGCTCGGCGCCGGACCCGACCAGCATCAGCTGGTCACCCGCACGCTGGGGCTGCGGATGTTCGCAGGCTGGTGTGGCTACGTCCTCGAGATGAACACGCGACTGGGCCTCCCGATCCCTGAACTCGGCGGGCCCACCCTCTCCTCGCCGGAGTATGCGCTCGCGTGAACGAGGCCGGCGAGTCGGAGCCCGGCGCGAAGCCCACCCGGCGCGACCAGGCGATCGCGAACGCCGCCGACCTCCTGCGCGAGGGCGGCCCGACGGCGCTGACGTCAGTTGCGGTTGCCGAGCGGATGGGGGTCACGCAGTCAGCGGTGTATCGACACGTTCGCAACATGGACGAACTCGCCGAGCTCGCCGCCGAGTCGGTCGTCGCCGAGTTGACTCGGTCGTTGCGCGACATCCTCGTCGATCCGGACACCGACTGGGAGGATCTCGGCGACATCGGCCGCCTGTGTCGCGACCTGGTCGACTCGATGATCCGCAACCAGCGGTCCTTCGAGGTCATCGCCAACTGGCGGTTCGTCGACGGCGCCCTCGGAACCGGCATCCGCAAGGTGATCGGTGAGACCTGCGACCTCGTCGCGCTGTTGCTCGAGGCACGTTGGCGCATCGAGTTCGGAGGCGAGGAACCGCTCACCGAACGCGACATGGCGGCGCTGCGAGCGCATGCACGCGCGATCCACGACGATGCGCACGCCGTGGCGCATTGTGCCTCCTCCCCTCCGCCGCCGCCTCGCCGTCGGGCCTGGACCCCGACGACGTGGCCGGGATCCTCCAGCATCGCCTCATCGCCGGTTGGGTGTCGTTCGTGATCGACATGAACGCACGTGTCGGTCTGCCGTTCCCCACGATCGATCTCGGCCCGCCGATGCCGACCGATTCGTCACCACGCCCAGGGGCACCACACACGCTCTAGGGTTCCCGACCATGGCTGCAACGCTGATGGACGGCAACGCGCTGCGCGACGAGTTGGTCGCGGGCATTCGCACACGGATCGAGCAGGCCGGCAAGCCAGCGGTGTGTTTGGCCACGGTCCTCGTCGGCGACGACGGGCCGAGCCAGCGCTACGTCAACATGAAGCACAAGCAGGCCGCCGAGGCCGGGTTGGTGTCGCGACATGTCGACCTGCCGACCACGACAACACAGGCCGAAGTCGAATCGGTCGTACGCGGGCTGTCTCTCGACAACGCCGTCCACGGGATTCTGGTGCAGTTGCCGCTGCCCGACGGTCTCGATCCGGAGCCGGTGATCGATCTGATCCCGCCCGAGAAGGATGTCGACGGGCTCACCGAACGCTCGATGGGACGACTGGTTCGTGGACGCCCAGGGCTCGTCGGGTGCACCCCGCTCGGCGTGATGCGCCTGCTCGAGCGCTACGACGTGGACACCAGCGGCAAGCGGGCCGTGGTGATCGGTCGATCGACGTTGGTGGGGTTGCCGCTGTCGCTGTTGCTCGCCCGTAAGGGAGTCGATGCAACCGTGACGCTCGCCCACTCGCGCACCGGGGACATGGCCGCCGTGGTGCGGGAGGCCGACATCGTGATCGGCGCCGCCGGCCAGGCGCGGATGATCACCGCCGACATGGTCAAGCCCGGCGCCACCGTGATCGACGTCGGCGTCTCGCGCACCGAGTCGGGCATCGTCGGCGACGTCGACTTCGATCCCGTTGCCGAGGTCGCCGGGTTGATCACCCCGATGCCGGGCGGTACTGGCCCGATGACGATCGCCTGCCTGCTCGAGAACACCCTCACCGCCGCCCAGCTCCAGGGCGTCTTCCCCGCCTGACTTGCTGTCCGGCCCTGTCACCGGCACTCGGCAACCCAGACCCGGCACGCCGATGGGCGAACCCACCACCGGTGTGGGATTCGCTCATCGCCCACCAGTCGTCCGACCGGTGTGGCTCAGCGCTCGAGCTGAACGGGCCCGTGGTCACGGAAGTCGATGGTGGTGATCCCGTCGAATCCGTCGATGTCGGCAGCGAGCCGGTAGAGCAACCCGTCGTCGATGCCGACCCAGAATTCGAGGCGGCCACCACTGTCGAACACGTCGACGTCGACGTTGGTCCCGTCGAGGTCGATCCGATCCGTTCGCAACCAGCGAGCGTCCGACTGGGCGACGAGCAGCGGGTTGTCGCGCTCCGGGCCCGCCGACGCGACCATCAGTGCGATCACCCGGTCGAGCGGCACGCCGTCGGCATCGGCGGGACGCAGGGTCCACGCGTCGTCCGCGGCGCCGGTGGGTCGCACGGCGACCTCGGTCTCGGTCCAGGCGATCTCGGTCCGTTCGGTCGGTGACCCATCGACGGTCGTGGTCAGCTCGCCCAGTCCGCCATGATCGATCCAGTCGATGATGCCGTCGAACTCGAGTCGGGCGTCGACGCCGTAGGGGACGGAGGCGGCGAACTCGGCACCACCGGCGTCGAAATTGCGCACCAGCACCTGCGAGAGCGCTGCCGCCTGGTCGTCGGTGAGCGGTTGCGGATCGTCGTCGGCACATGCCGCCAGCACGGCGATCATCACGACGGCGGCGGCGACGCGGCGGACGATCATCAGCTCGGCAGCTCGATGCGATCGAGGTCGATCGAGGTGTCGACGGCAGCAGCGGACGTCCACGGTCCGCGCGGGTCGCCGGGACGCGACGGTTGCGGATCGACCGGTCGGACGGAGAACGTCACGGTGGCGGGGCCGGACGGGGCCACCAGCTCCTCGGCGGTGGCGAGTTCGTCGACGCAGACCTCGTCGAGCAGCGACACAGGGTCGGCGGTCGTGGCGCTGTTGGCCTCGAAGCAGTCCCCCTCGTCGCCGTCGCGGTTGGTCGTCGAGACCACCCGGACGAGGTCGACACCGTTGTCGGCAAGCGAGTTGGCGCTGACGACGTTGCCTCGGGGCACGTAGACGTCGGCGTCGGTGACGACGATGCCAACGAGCGGATGGCCGTTCACGACATTTCGTTGGATCACGTTGTCCTGCCCGCCGGAGATGGCGACACCGACGCCGAACGCGGAGTCAGGAGTTCCCGGGGCATCGGCGTTGTCGTTGTCGATCACCCGGTTGCCGACGATGTCGTGGCCGATCTGCGGCGCCAGGCGTTCGGCGTCCTGACTGCCGACCTCGATGCCCATACGGTTCCTGCTCCAATCGGACGACACGACTGCGACGCCCGAGGCATTGATCGCCTGATAGCCGATGGTGTTGCGCTCGGCCACGATGTCAGTGACCACGGCGTCGCACGGTTTGCACTGCCCGATGTACACGCCGGCGTCGGGGTGGCCCGCAGTGTAGGAATGCTCGAAGATTCCGGTCTGGGCGGCGAAGGCGTACAGCCCGTAGAGCCCGTTGTCGTGTGCGGTGATGTACGACGCCCGGTAGCCCTGCAGCTGCACGCTGTCGGGCGCCGCCCCGTAGCTGTCGCCCGAGGCGCCGCGCTGATCGAGCTCACCGACGAAGAGGACGCCGTTCGCCCGGTACCCGCGGACGGTCAGGTTCTCGACGGCGACGCCGTTGGAACGAACGACGATGCCGTTCTCCAACTCGCTGCCACCGTCGAGGACGACCTCGTTGCGGTCGACGCCACGGATCACGATGTCGTCGGTCGTGACCTCGACCGATTCGTCGTAGGTCCCGGCGCCGATCAGCACGAGATCTCCGGGGCGAGCCCGGTCGACGGCGTCCTGGATCGACTCGGACGCATCGACGTCGATGATGGTCGGCTCACGTTCACCCTCGCACCCTGTCGCGACCGCGACCAGGACGACGGCAGCGGCGAACAGCGCTCGGGGGATCACGTCCGGCGGACGCGTCGGGCAGCAGCGCCCAGCAGGATCAATCCGAGTCCCATGGCGAGCATGGTAACGATTCCCGACGACCCGGTGGCGGGCAGGTCGGACGTCAACGAATCGGCCGTCGACGTGGCGGGCGCCGTCGGCGGTGCCGGCACGGTCGTGCCGGGCACCGTGGTTGTCGCAGCCGGAAGCGTCGTGTCGGGCGGCGGGGTCGACGACGGGGGCGGCGATGCCTCGGGCGGCACGGTCGACGACGGCGGCGGCGATGCCTCGGGCGGCACCGTCGTCGTGGTCGTCGAGTGTTCCTCGAGCAGCGGCGGCACGGTGGTGGTGGTGGTGGTCGGCGCCACCGTCGTCGTCGTGGTCGGCGCCACCGTCGTCGTCGTGGTCGGCGCCACCGTCGTCGTCGTGGTCGGCGCCACCGTCGTCGTCGGTCGGCGCCACCGTCGTCGTCGTGGTCGGTGCCACCGTCGTCGTCGTGGTCGTCGTGGTCGTCGTGGTCGTCGTGGTGGTGGTGGTGGTGGTCGTCGTCGGTGGCGGTTCTGATTGTGCGACGGTGATCAGGCCGAAGTCGGCGGTCTTGTTGGCACGGTTGTCGGAAGTGGTGTCGACGAGCACGTCGTCATCGAGTTCGTCGATCGGCTCGGCCGCATTGCCGAGCGTGATCGGCGACGTCCAGATGGTGCCATCCGCGATCGTCGAGCCGTTGTCGTCGCTGTCGATGTCCGTGTCGGGATCCGGTGTGTCCGGCCCTTCGTAGGGTCCGGTCGTCGACCCGTCGACGCCGGTGGACGATCGACGATCGGCGGGCGGCACGATCGACACCTCGTAGTCGCCGGGGCGCAGGCCGGTGAACACGTAGGAGCCGTCGGGATCGGTCGTGGTGGTGGCGATCGCGGCGACCTGTCCAGCGCGATGCAGGCGGACGCTGATACCGGCAACCCCGCGCTCGGTGCTGCCGAAGCGGCCGTCGTTGTTGGCATCGAACCACACCTTGTTGCCGAGTGAGTAGGTCTCGATGTAGCCGAAGTCGAGTGAGTGGTCGTTGCGTCCGGGCCCGGCGAGCGTGGCCGCCGTGATCCCGGTGGTGAGTTCGCCGTCGGAGTCGACACGGTCGTTTGCGCCCACGTTCCGGCGGGTCAGCACGCCGGTCGCCGACGCACCGATCGGTACCGATGTCGGCACACGCACGACGACGTCTGCTCCGGCGACGAGCGATTCGATCCCGTATCGAGCGCTGGTCGTCGAGGTCCCGGTCGCCGCCGAGAAGTAGTAGTTGCCGTCGGTGTCGGTGACCGCCGACGCAATCGCGGCGCCGTCCGGCGATCCGTCGCCATCGGTGTCGAGGAAGAGCTCGACGGGCACACCGGCCAGCGGTGCCTCATCCGGGTCCTGTATCCCGTCGTCGTCGCGGTCCACCCACACCCGGTTGCCGATCTCGATCGGCGCCTGTTCGCACAGCACCTCGAGGTCGCCGATCGCGTTCGACTTGCCGAACCCGAGAGGACTGCGACTGTTGGGGAGGATCTCGAGCCCACCGGTCCGGGCGCCGTTGACATTCGAGAACCGCACGACCCCGGCCGAATGGACGGCAAAGGGATCCATCTGCGTCGAAGCGACCTCGCCGCGGCCGCGAATCAATGCGACCGATCCCTCGCTCGTCTCGTGGTGAGTGTTGTTGAAGTTGTCGTTGCGGTAGAACTCTCCGCCGCCGGGGCCCTGGTTGTTCGCCGAGCCCGAGCTGATCGTGCCACCGCCGAGGCCAGCGCCGACGCCTGCGCTGCCGCCCGACTCGAGCGTGTATGAACCGCCACGGGTTGCGGGAGGCGCGGCCCGCAGGAGGTCGCCGCCGATGTCGTTGGTGAACAGCGACGTGAGCGGTGGCGCCGGGGCGTAGTTGTCGATGCCGAACATGTGCCCGGAACGGTCCATGAAGGCGAGGATCAGCGATCCGTCGTCGTCGATCTCGATGTCCGACAGGATCGGCACCGGGAAGCTCACACGCCGTCCCTGGTCGCCGTTGTTCGAGCGTTCCGGGATCGGCGCGAAGGTCGACCTGTCCCAGGCGTTCACCCACGGGTTCCACTCGCAACCGATGTCCGGGGTCGTCCACAGCGAGGCGCACCCCTTGGTGTAGTTCAGCGGGATCGGCGAGGCGAACGCCGCGGGCCCCCACGTCGATGCCGCAACGTCGTAGCGGAGCACCTGTGCGGTCAGGTCGTCAGCGTCCCCACCGTTCTCGGCCGTGCACACGACGCCGAGCAGCACCTCGCCGTCCTGGACGCCGAGGCCCCAGGGCCGAGCAACGCCGTTGGTGCACGCTGGGTAGTTGGGTGCGGGCAGCGCCGACGCCGACGCTCCCGACCGGTCGATCTCGTAGACGAGGCGATCGAACAGGTTGACTGCGTAGACGCTGCCACCGTCCTCGGCCATGTCGATGTCGCCCCATCCGCGGGTGCCGACGAGGGGGAACACGTCGGTGTCGTAGCTCGGGGCGGCGGCGCCGGCGAGGCCACGCGCGCTGTTGGAGGGGACGCTCCCGTCGTCGGTCGCGACACCGTCGAACCACACGGTCGGCGATCCCGCTCCCGCCGGAAGACGATAGATCGCATCGACGCCGCCTGGGCCGAGGCCGGCGTGACGCTTGACGAGTGACGCGATGAACACGTCGCCGGACACCGGATCGGATGCGAGGCCCCATGTGGCGCCGAGTTCGACCGCCGTGGCCTCGTCGGTGATGTCCGGGTTCGAGGCCAGGTTGCCCGTCTCGTCGTAGGGGAACGACTTGAGCGCCGGCCGGTTCGCTGTTGCGGCGTTGCCGGCAAGCGGATCACCGCCGGTGAAGCACGTGGTGATCATCCGCGGGTTGGCCTCGCAGTAGTCGGCCGGGTTCGCCACGGCGAAGTTTGCCGTGCCGCCGGGCGCGGTGAACTGCACGGAGGTGCCGTTCGAGGCACCGTGGGCGCCCTCGGCGAGCCACGTCGACGCAGCCGGGATGTCGAACTCGATGCGATACGGCCCGGCGTCGAGTGCGGTGGCGTCGAGGGTGTACGAACCGTCGCCGCCAGTCATCGTGGTCACGCTGCGGTCGGCGCGGTCGGTGGCGCGCACCGTGATGCCTGCCTCGCCCGGCTCGCGGGCGTCGCGAACACCATCGGCGTCGAAGTCGCGGAACACCACGCCGGTGACGGGGGCGTCGCCAGGGCCGGCCTGGGCGACCGAGCCCGCAACGATCGCGAGCGCTGCCGTCGACGCTGCAAGCCGCGCCAGCGTCCGCGGGGACACGAAGCTGTTCGTTTGCGCGTGTGACACCAGATCCTGCTCTCCTCGAACCCGGCAGTCCGCCCGCCGGTAGTGGAGTGCTTCGGCAGGTCAGCGCACGTTCTGAAGCAGAACTCTGATGTGACGGGTGCCCCCGCCCGCTCAGCCCGCTTCGGAGTGGGTGACGGGCTGCTCGCCCATCCACTCACGCAGGGTGTTCTTCAGCTTGGTCTGCTGGATGAACAGGTCGCTCTCGGCGGGGCTCTCACCGGCGGCCTGGGGGGCCTTCAGGTAGAAGCTGAGCCACTCCTGTACGCCCGACTCGCCAGCGCGGTGGGCGAGGTCCATGAAGATCGCCAGATCGAGCACGATCGGCGCCGCCAGGATCGAGTCGCGACACAGGAAGTCGACCTTGATCTGCATCGGGTAGCCGAGCCACCCGAAGATGTCGAGGTTGTCCCAGCCCTCCTTGTTGTCGCCACGCGGCGGGTAGTAGTTGATGCGTACGACGTGGTCGATGTTGCCGTAGAGGTCGGGGTACACCTCGGGCTGCAGGATGCCGTCGAGCACACCGAGCTTCGAGACCTCTTTCGACTTGAAGTTCTCCGGATCGTCGAGCACCTCGCCGTCGCGGTTGCCGAGAATGTTGGTGGAGTACCAGCCGCGCAGGCCGAGCATGCGAGCCTTGAGACCGGGAGCGAGGATGGTCTTCATCCAGGTCTGGCCGGTCTTGAAGTCCTTGCCGGCGATCGGCACGTTGCGGGTCTTCGACAGCTCGATCATGCACGGCAGGTCGACCGACAGGTTCGGTGCACCGTTGGCGAACGGGACGTCGGACTGCAGCGCGGCGTACACGTAGATCTGGCTCGGCGAGATGTTGTCGTCGTTGTCCTTGAGGCCCTGCTCGAATGCAGCGACGGTCTCGTGGACGGCCGACGGCTCCTGGTAGGCCTCGGTCGAGCCGCACCACACCATCACCAGGCGATCACAGCCGTTCGCCGACTTGAAGTTGGCGATGTCGTCCATGAGGGCCATGGCCTGGTCCCACTTGTTGTCGATCTTCTTGACGCGGACGCCCTCGAGACGGGAGACCCAGCGCTGGTCGAACACGGCCTCCATCGGCACGATCGCTTCGAGTTCGCTGGAGATCTCGTTGAGGTCCTCGTTGTTCAGCACGCCGGCGGTGCGTGCGGCTTCGAGCGCATTGGGCGAGATCGGATCCCATCCACCGAAGACGATGTCGTCGAGCCCGGCCAGCGGCGCGAACTCCTTGATCATCGGGTTGCGGTTCTCCTCCTTGGTGCCGAGGCGGATGTGGGCCATCTGGCTGATCGAGCCGATCGGCGGATGGAGGCCCTTGCGTGCGGCGATCACGCCGGCGATGAAGGTGGAGGCCACGGCACCCATGCCGGGCGTGAGGACACCGAGCTTGCCGGTGGCGGGAGCGATCTGTCGTGCGGTCATTGTGGCGATGATAAGGCTTGATTCACTCCAGCAGTGAATTGTGAAGCAAATCCGATGTATCTTGCTCTGGGTGCGACCACTCCCCGACCTCTCGATCCGTCAACTCGAGTACCTGGTCGCGGTCGCCGATGCACCGTCGTGGGCCGTCGCCGCCGACGAGGTCGGCGTGAGTGCGTCCGCGCTCTCGCAGGGCCTTGCCGAACTCGAGCGCCGTCTCGGTGTCCCGCTCTTCGAACGCGACGGGCGGCGCCGCCGGATCCGCACGAGCGCCGAGCCCGCCGTCAGCCACGCACGTCATGTCCTGGGCCTCACCGGCGACCTCGCCGACTGGGCGACCAGGATCAATCGTGGAACGGCCGGCCGTCTGCGCCTCGGCATGATCGACGCTGCGGCGATCGGCCACCACACCGAGGTCGTTCGGCGCTTCCGCGAGGAGCACCCCGACATCGACCTGCGGCTGCGAGTGGCGCCGTCCGCGCCATTGATCAAGTTGTTGATCTCGGGTGAACTCGACCTGGTGGTGTGCGTCGAGCCGCCGGAGCCGACCGCCGGCATCGACACCGTCCCGTTGCTCACCGAGCAACTCGCTGTGTACGGCCCGCCCGAGGGCGACCTCAGCCGACCGGCGACCTGGGGGCCGTGGGTGCTGTTTCCCACGGGCTCGCACACGAGGACCGTCGTCGTGGAGGCGCTCGCACGCCTCGGCGCCCCCCTCGAGGTGGCCGCCGAGAGTCACCAACCCGAAGTGGTTCGCGAGATGGTCCGCCTCGGCTCGGGCTGGACCGTGCTGCCGACCATTCAGGCCGAACACGGCGATCGAGCGCTCCCGCCGGGTCGACCGCTGACCAGTCGTCAACTGGTGATGGCAACTCGCCGCGACTCGGTGCGCGACCCGGTGGTCGATGAGTTCGCCGAGCAGCTCAGGCAGGCGTCAACGTCACCGGCACCGTCACGGCGGGGTCGGCGGTCTGGAAGTCGAGCACCGGCGTCGACCCGTCGCACGAGTACGTCACCCCGCTGATCGGCGTGCTGTTCAGAAACCCGTTGGCCAGGTCAGGGCCCTCGAACACGACCCCGTTCACCGAGATCGAGACGACCACGGCGTTCAGGTCGGAGAACGTGGTGACGACACCCTCGACAGCGGTCCAGTTGCCGGTGACCGCGCCCACGACCTCACCGGTTCCCGTGACGCCGGCGACCTCGACGGTCAACGCGAATTCCGGCGCCCACTCGTAGGTGCCGTCCGCAGCGAACGACAGCAGCGCCGAGCCCGCTGACTCGATCGTCAACGGTGCTTCCAGCGTGCTCATCACGCCGGCGTAGTACGCGTCCATCTGCCCCTCGGTGATCACCCAGTCGCCCACCAGACACTCGCCGGTGTCCGGCTCGGGCGCTTCGGTCGTCGGGAGATCCGTGTCGACGGGAGCAGCGGTGGTGGGCGCCTCGGTCGTGGCCGACGTCGCCTGGGCGGCGACCGACGTCGTCTCGGCGACCGTCGTCGTCTCGGTGGCCGTTGTCGTCTCGGTCGGCGTCGTCGTCTCGGTGGTCACGGCGGCCGGAACCTCGTCAGCGGCGTCGTCGTCAGTGCCGCCGCACCCTGCCAGCAGCGCAGCAATGGCGACGATGCCGGTCAACGCGCGGCGGGTGGTCGAGGGGGGACGCATTCGGCAGATCTTGCCAGACTCGCCGTGTGTTCGATGCGATGTCAGACCGTCGGCGTGACGCCGCCGAGCACCTGGCGGAACTGCGCTGTGTCGACGTTGCCGCCGCACAGCACGAAGGCGCTGCGCTCGCCTCGTCGTGCGACCGGCTCGCTCAGCAGACCTGCGAGTGCGATCGCCCCGGCCGACTCGGCGACGTTGTGTGTGGTGCGGAAGATGATCCGCATCGCCTCGGCCGTCGCGTCGTCCGACACGGCGATGATCCGCTCGGCACCGGCGACGATGCCGTCGATCGCTACCGGATCGGGCGAGCGGGTGGCGACACCGTCGACGAACGTCGCCGACGAGTCGGTGGCGACCACCGCCCGATGCTCGAATGACAGCTGGGTCGAGCGCGCCAGTTCCGACACGACCCCGACGATCTTGGTGTCGAGGCCGAGGAGGTCGCGCACCGCGATCAGCGCGTTGATGCCGGACCCCATGCCGACCGGGACGTACACCGTGTCGAGGTGTCCTGCGCCTTCGAACAGTTCGAGCGCGTAGGTCGCAACGCCGAGCACCAGGTCGCGGTGGAACGGCGGCACCGGTTCGAGACCCCGTTCGGCCGCGACCTCCAGCGAACGCTCGCGGGCTTCTTGGAAGTCGGCGCCGAACTCGACGACCTCGGCGCCGAGCGCCCGCATCGCCGCGTTCTTCTCGGTGCTGTTGCCGTGCGGCACGAAGATGGTGACGGCCCGACCCGCATGGCGACCTGCGAACGCAAGGCTCTGCCCGTGATTGCCGCGGGTGGCGCTGATCACCCCGGTCACGTGGGGGCGCTCGCGCACCAGGCGGTCCATGTAGACCAGCCCGCCACGAACCTTGAAGGCGCCGACGGGTGTGTGGTTCTCGTGCTTGACGACCACGTGCGAGCCCGCCACCTCGTCGAGCAGCGGCCACGAGTACTGCGGCGTCGGTGGGACGTGACGACGCACGATCGTCGTCGCGGCATCGAGTTCGTGGCGTTCGAACCTCACCGGACGACACCTCGGTCGGTGACCACGTGGTCGAGGGTGACGTCGTGCGGCTCGACCGGAAGCGAGTCGACGAGCTGCTCGGCGAAGCACACGCCGACCGTCGTGCAGTCCGCTCGCACGTGGGCCAGGAAACGGTCGTACCACCCGCCGCCCTGCCCGAGCCGATCCCCCGCTGCGGTGAAGGCCAGACCGGGGACGATCACCACGTCGGGCCACGTGGGCTCGACGTCGGCCTCGGGCGCCGCGGCGAGACGCCCGGTGGCGGCGCACCACACGAGCAACTCCCGGGTCTCCGGTTCGCCGGGCACTGTCGTGAAGGCGAGCACGGTCTCAGCGACGGCAACCGCCGGCATCGCCGTCACGTGCCGCCACAGTTCCTCGGAGCGGGCGTGACGATCGACCAACGAGCGGCGCAGCGTCCTCATCTCCGACCGAATGACCGACTTCGCGTCGGGCACCGAGGGCAACGCCGTGCGGTCCGTCATCGGCCGGCAGCGTACAGTTGGGCACGTGAGCGAACCGACGCAACTCCCCGAGGCCAACGCCGTCCCCTTCGACTCGAAACACTTCCGCAGCGTGCTCGGCCACTTCCCCACCGGGGTGACCGTGATCACCGGGATGACCGAGGGCGACCGCCCCCACGGCTTCACCATCGGATCCTTCACCTCGGTGTCGCTCGATCCGCCACTGGTGGGATTTCTCCCCCAGACCGATTCCGAGACGTGGGCGTTGATGGCCGACGCCGGCAGCTTCTGTGTGAACGTCCTCAGCGAGAAGCAGAGCGACCTGTGCTGGAAGTTCGCCAAGAGCGGGGCCGAGGCGACCCGATTCGACGGCGTCGAGTGGCACGCCGCTCCGTCCGGTGCTCCCGTGCTCGAGCGCGCCGTCGCCTGGATCGACTGCCAGGTCGAAGAGGTCTACGAGATGGGCGACCACTACTTCGTGCTCGGCCGTGTGACCTCGCTCGACGCCGACGCCGACCACGACGGCCTGCCGCCGCAGCCGCTGGTGTTCTACCGCGGCACCATCGGCGGATTCTCCGCCGAAGGCTGACACCCCGACGTTCTCGTGAACAACTGCACCTTCTGGACGCGCAGTTGTTCACGAGAACGGAAATGGTGGGACGGGTTGCGAGACTGAGGGGATGGATCGACGAACTCCGCTCGCCCTCGGCATCGACATCTTCTCCGTCACGCTGTTCGTGGCGGTCGGGCGACGCGAACACGAACGTGGCTCGGAGATCGCCGGCCTGATCGGCACAGCGGCACCCTTCCTCCTTGCCCTCGGCCTGGCCTGGCTCGTGCTCCGGGCATGGAAGCGCCCGACCGACTGGCGTACCGGCATCGGCGTCTGGGCCATCACGCTCGTCGCAGGGATGCTGCTGCGAAGCGTCGTGTTCGGCGACGGCACGGCGACGTCGTTCATCATCGTCGCCGCAGCATTCCTGGCATTGTTCCTGATCGGGTGGCGACTGGCGTTCGCTGCGATCGAGCGACGCTCGACGCGTGCCTCCGCCGGCACGGCCTGAGCGCGAGCTCGCGACGCGAGGGCTGGGGGCCGGTCAGGCGGGGGCGCCGTGCGAGGTCCAGTAGTCGTTGATCGACTTCTGGATACGCACGTACCAGATGAGGTTGCCGATGATCGGCAGCAGGAACCACAGGCCCCAGATGGTGGTGATCGGCGGCTCTTTGCCTTCGCGCCGATACAGCTGCTCGACTTCGCCGGCCATCAGGAACATCGTGACCGGGGAGATGAGGAGCGTGATGAACAGATACGGCACCCCGCCGAGGCCGGTGTTGGCATAGCGCTTGATCTCGTCGCCGTTCTGGTACGACCACACCAGCGTCCAGATCCCGAGCGTCACGATCGTGAGCAGGATGATCAGCCCGATCGAACGCGGCCGACCGAGCGAACCAGCGCCGCCCGGCGCTGCTGGGACGGTCGGGGCCGCCGGCGCAGCTGCAGGCGGCGGTGCAGCTGCAGGCGGCGGTGCGGCCGGCACGTCCGAGCTGGGTGGATTCTGCGGCGGTGGCGGCATGTCTGACATGGCCGGAAGCTACACCGCGTGCGGCGGGCTCGTCAGCGATGCCGTCCGTACGGCAAGCTCGCCGGATGCCAGGACTCCAGATCGAGACCGACCCGACCGACGCCGGATTCGCGCCTGACCGACTCGCCAGGATCGACCGCCACTTCGAGGGATACGTCGAGCAGAGCAAGCTCGCCGGGTGGCACATCGCGGTCAGCCGGGGCGGCAAGCTGGTCCACTCCTCGACCGCGGGCCATCGTGACATCGCCACCGATGCGCCGTTCACCGACGACACCGTCGTGCGGCTGTTCTCGATGACCAAGCCGATCACCTCGGTCGCTGCGATGATGCTCTACGAGGAGGGGCTGCTCGAGCTGAAATCGCCGATCTCCAACTGGTTGCCCGAGTTCGCCGACACCCGTGTGTACCGGTCGGGTTCGTTCCTGGCGCCGGTCACCGAGCCGCAGGTCGAACCGATCCGGGTGTGGCACCTGCTCACCCACACGGCCGGCCTCACCTACGGATTCCACAACACCCACGTGACCGACGCGATCTATCGTCGCGGCGGCTTCGAGTGGGGCAACCCGCCGGGCGCCACGCTGGCGGAGTGCTGCGCGCTGTGGGCGCAGATGCCGCTGGCGTTCCAGCCGGGCAGCGAGTGGAACTACGGCGTCTCCACCGACGTGCTGGGCCGCCTCGTCGAGGTCGTGTCGGGCATGGCGCTCGACGAGTTCTTCCGCACCCGCATCTTCGAGCCGCTCGGGATGACCGACACCGGCTTCTACGTGCCCGACGAGTCGATGGACCGTTTCGCGACGCTGTACGTCCGCAACCCGGCGACCGGCGAGGCCGTGAAGGCCCCCGACGCGCTCGGGCGGGCGTCGACCACGCCCCCGGCGATGCTCGGCGGCGGCGGCGGGCTGGTTGGCACGGCGCACGACTACCTGCGGTTCGCCCACATGCTGCTCAACAAGGGCGAACTCGACGGCGTCCGCCTGCTCGGGAGCCGCACGGTCGACTACATGACGCGCAACCACCTGCCGGGCAACGCCGACCTCGAGGCCTACGGTCGCCCGCTGTTCGCCGAGACCAGCTTCGACGGCGTCGGCTTCGGGTTGGGCTTCTCCGTGGTGCTCGACGCAGCAGCCAACAAGGTGTTGCGTTCCGAGGGCGAGTACTCCTGGGGCGGGGCGGCGAGCACCATCTTCTGGGTCGATCCCGTCAACGAGATCGTGGCGCTGTTCCTCACCCAGTTGCTCCCGTCGAGCACGTATCCGATCCGGTCGCAGCTCAACCAGCTCGTCCAGCAAGCCCTCGTCGACTGAATCTCACCTGGGGTCAGAGCGTGTTGGTGATGGCGCCGGTTTCGGCGCCCTGCACGAGCTTGGCGTACTTGCCGAGCACGCCGGTGGTGTAGCGAGGGGGGTTCGGCTGCCAGCCGTCCATCCGGTTCGCCAACTCGGCGGTGTCGACGAGCAGGTCGAGCGACTTGGTCGGCACGTCGATGCGGATGGTGTCGCCGTCGCGCACGTACGCGATCGGTCCACCGTCGGTGGCCTCGGGAGCGACATGGCCGATGCAGAACCCCCAGGTTCCACCGGAGAAGCGACCGTCGGTGATCAGCGCACAGTCCGAACCGCGACCAGCGCCCTTCAACGCGCCGGTGATCGCGAGCATCTCGCGCATGCCCGGACCGCCCTTGGGGCCTTCGTAGCGGATCACGATCACGGTGCCCGGCTGGATCGAACCGGCGAGGATCGCCTCCATCGCGAACGACTCGTCGTCGAACACGCGCGCCGGCCCCTCGAACTGCATCTGGTCGGCCGACAGCCCGGCGACCTTGACGACGGCACCCTTGGGGGCGAGCGAGCCGGTGAGGATGTTGATGCCGCCCGCGGTGTGGATCGGGGCGTCGAGCGGGTGCACGACCACGCCGTCGGCGGCCGGGGGGTCGAGCTCGGCGAGGTTCTCGGCCATCGTCTTGCCGGTCACGGTCATGACGTCGCCGTGCAGCAGCCCTGCGTCGAGCAGCAGCTTGAGGACCACCGGGACGCCGCCGACGCGATCGAGGTCGCTCATGTGGAACTTGCCGCCCGGCTTCATGTCGGCGATGTGGGGCACACGGTCCGCGATGCGGTTGAAGTCGTCGAGGTCGAGATCGACCCGTGCCTCGTTCGCCAGCGCCAACAGGTGCAGCACGGCGTTGGTCGACCCGCCGAGCGCAGAGGTCACGGCGATGGCGTTCTCGAACGCCTGCTTGGTCATGATCTGGCGCGGCGTGATCCCGAGGCGCAGCAGGTTGACGACCGCGGCGCCGGCGCGCTCGGCGTCGCTTTCGCGGCGACTGTCGATCGCCGGCGGTGACGCCGTGCCGGGCAGGCTCATGCCGATCGCCTCGGCAATGGAACTCATCGTGTTGGCAGTGAACATGCCGCCACACGCCCCTTCGCCCGGGCACGCCTTCGACTCGATTTCGTGGAGTTCGTCCTCGGTGATCGTTCCGGCAGCGCACGCGCCGACCGCTTCGAACACGCTCGTGATGTCGAGCGCGGTGCCGTTGTGGTCGCCCGGCATCGTCGAGCCGTTGTAGACGAAGACGCTCGGCAGGTCGAGGCGGGCCGCTGCGAGCAACATGCCGGGGATCGACTTGTCACACCCGGCGAGGCCGACGAACCCATCGAAGCGCTCTGCGTGCATGACGGTCTCGACCGAGTCGACGATGACCTCACGGGACACCAGCGAGGCGCGCATGCCCTCGTGACCCATCGAGATGCCGTCACTGACCGTGATGGTGCCGAACTCCATCGGGAACCCGCCCGCCTCGCGCACGCCTGTCTTGGCATGCTCGGCCAGCTTGCGCAACGTCATGTTGCACGGCGTGACCTCGTTCCACGACGACGCGATGCCCACCTGGGGCTTGTCCCAGTCGTCGTCGCCCATCCCGACCGCCCGCAGCATCGCCCGCGACGGCGCCTTCTGCATGCCGTCGGTGACGTCACGCGACCGCGGCTTGACGTCGACGGGAGTGCCAGCTGCGTTCGAGACATCGCTCATGTCGTGAACGGTAGTACCGACCGCCGGGCGCGAGCCTGGTGCTCTGCGCACCCCACTTGCCGTCGAGTCGCCCGTCAGCCGGCCGGGAAGATCACCCCGAGGATCACCATCGTGTCGGAACCCTCCCCGTAGGTCACCGACGCCGTCATGGTCGTGCCGTCGCGCTCGCCGACGTAGCTCAGCAGGCCCCCCGAACCGTCGCCCATCGTCGACTCGGACGTGGTGGTGAATCCCGCCCCCTCGTAGATGGCCATCAGCTCGGCCATCACGTCCTCGGCATTGCTGTCGGTGACGTAGTCGACCGACACGACCGTCTGTCCATCCGACGTAGCGGCGTAGCTGGTGACGAGCTCACCGCCGTCGAAGGTCGGCACGTCCCCGGGCCACTGCTCTGGAACGTCCCCACCGGACACGATCTCGAGCGACCCGTCCTCGGTCTCGATCGATGCGATCTGGCCGTCGTCGCCGAACTCGAGATCGACGTCGCCGCCGACGGCCTGCTCCACCAGTCTCTCGCTCACGGCTTCCTGCGCCGCTCCGCACGCCGTCAGGCCGAGTGCGAGGATTGGGATGAGCACCGCAGCGTGGCGGATCTTGCGTGATGTCGTCATCGCGACATCATCCACGGCCCACGCAATGATCCCCATGAGTAATTGCTACTCAGCCGCCGTCGAGCGCGAGATGGCAATCCCCTGCTCCACGGTGCCATGGCGGTCCCCGCTGGATAGTTTCGCCACGCCGTGTTCCGCACTCCTTCCGACACGTTGAGCCGACCATGAACCGCCGGTGGCCCATCGTCGGGCGGTCCCGCGACGTCGACACCGTCGTGCAGCTGCTACACGAGGCCCGATCAGCAGCCACGGTGTGTGGTGTCGTGCTCCACGGACCTGCTGGGATCGGCAAGACATCGGTGGCTCGCCACATCGCTGCCGAAGCAACAGCCGACGGGTTCGAGACCGAGTGGTTGACCGCGCCGAGCACCACCGGCGCGCCGCTCGCCTGGCTGGCGCCGCTGCGTCAGCCCGGCACCACCGTGCACACCCGCGTCGATCTGCTCCACGAGCTCGAGCAGGTGATCACGGCGCGGTCGCCGGGCGCGCCGATGCTCGTGGTGATCGACGACGCTCCGGGCCTCGACGCCGACGACCTCGATCTGCTCGTCCATCTCGCCCGGCGACGACTCGTGTTCGTCGTTGCAACAGCCCGAGGCAGCTCGAGCCGACCGGCAGTGTTCCGCCCGATGCTCGTCGACGGAACCTTCGACTCCATCGAGATCCGCCCGCTCACCGACCAGGAGGTCATCGTCGCCGCCGAGCGCTTTCTCGACGGCCCGCTTGCACCCGCCGCGGCGGCATCGATCACCGCGGCCGCCGGCGGTGTCGCCCTGTTCGCCCGCGAGTACGTGACCGCGAACGTTGCCAGTGGCTCGCTCGTGCTCCACGAGGGCGCATGGGAGTTCACCACGCCGCCGGGAGTGCCGCCGACGCTGGTCGAACTCGTCAACTCTCGTTCCGACGACGTCACCGACGAGCAACGGTCGTTCCTCGACGTGTTGGCAATGGTCCAGCCGCTCCCGACATCCTCACTGCCGATCGCGGACCTCGCCGCGCTCGAGGACATGAGTCTGATCACCACCGAGGTCGGCGATCACCGATCGATCCGGTTCGCGCATCCGCTGTTCGCCGAGGCCGTGACGGCTCGCCACGGCCCACTTCGACGTCGGGCCGTTGCCGAGTTGGCGCGGACCACGCTCGAAAAACTGCCGCCCGGTGATCCCGACAGGGAACTGCGCATTGCGGTGCACTGCCTGGTCCACGACCTGTTCGTGCCCGACGACCTCGTCGTCCCCGCCGCCCGTCAGGCACTGAACGCCGTCGACCCTGGACTCGCTCGCCGCCTCATCGATCGGGTCGAGGTGCCGACCTGGGACAGCCAATTCCTCCTCGGCACGGCACTTGCGGTGAGCGGTGACGTCCCCGCAGCGAACGAAGCGCTCGCGACCGCCATGTCGCTGGCGGTGACCGACGAGCATCGCGCCCGCGCGGCCAGCCGACGAGCAAACAGCCTCGGCACTGGCGGAGCACGGTTCGCCGAGGCGATCGAGGTCATCGCCGAGGCGCAACGTTCGATCTCGGACCCGCACTGGAAGGCCTTCCTCGACGCCGACCGGTCGTACCTGCAGCTCGCCCTCGGCTTACCGAGCGACGTCACCACCGCCACGAGCGACGCCACCGGTGCGGCGCGTGCGAACGAATGCCTGGTCGGCGCCGTGGTCGCGGCGTTGGCCGGGCGTGGCAACGACACCGAAGCCCTCGTCGAAGAGGGGCTCGCCCTCGCTCATCTCCTGGTGGGCGACGTCCCGACTGCTCGCGAGCTCCTGAATCTGTCGCGCTTCATCTGGCTCGCGACTGCCGGCCGGGCGGAGGAGGCGCAGGCGACCGTCGCCGCCGAACTCGAACGTAGCGTCGGACGCAGCGCGATCGCCGGCTCGTGGCTCGCCATGCGGGCACTCGGGCGGCTGCTCGATGGCGATGCGGTGCTCGCCGCAACAGACGCCGGTCGCGCCGCCGACGAACTCGCCGACGTCGACATCTCGCTGCTGCGACCCTTCACGCTCGGAATCCAGGCCACGGCGCTTGCCCAGCTCAACCGCCCGAACGACGCCAGACGCGCCCTCGATCACGTCGAGGAGGACTGGCGCTCGGAGACCAAAGCCCGGCTGATGGCCGAGTTGGCAGAGGCCTGGATCCTCACGATGTCCGGACGAAGTCAGGTCGGCGCACGACGCGCGGCAGCTGCAGCGCGTGTCGCCCTCGACGCGCAACACGCGCCGCTGGCGATGTTCGCCGCCCACGATGCCGCGCGCTTCGGCCACCCGTCCCTTGCGCTTCCCGTCCTCGTCGACGCGGCGGCGACCGTCGAAGGGGCGCTCGCCCCCGTGCTGGTCGAGCACGCACGGGCACTCGACTCGGGTGACCCCGACGCCCTGTTGGACCTGGCCGGTCGGCTCCCGAGTCTGGGCTTCCGGATCTCCGCGGCCGAATGTGCCGCAACAGCGGCGCGCATCTCGGAGTCACGCAACAAGACGCAGGCAGCAGTCGAGGCGCGCCGGCTGGCGGCACAGCTGGTCGAACCGTTGTGTGACGTGCGAACTCCAGGGCTCGGCACCCTGGTCGTGCTCACCGCGCGCGAGCGCGAGGTCGGCGCACTGGCGGCGCAGCGTCACCGCAACCGCGAGATCGCCGAGACGCTCGGAATCTCGGTCCGGACCGTCGACAACCACCTCGCGTCGGTCTACCGAAAGCTCGGCGTCGGCAGCCGCGACGAGCTACGCGCGGTGCTCTGACCGACCCGCCGCAATGGCCGAGTCGATCGGCCGGGTGCCAGACTGCACCGATGGCCGACGTGCGCGAGACCAAACTGCCGGGCGTCGGGGTACGCCACGAGTTCACCACCGAGTCCGGCGACGACATCGGTGTGCTCGTGCACCACGATGGGCGCCGCGAGATCCTGATGTACGACTCGGACGATCCCGACAAGTGCTCGACCCTCGTCAGCCTGTCCGCTGCCGACACCCGCACCGTGTCGGAACTCCTCGGGGCGAGCCGGGTCACCGAAGCGGTGTCCGCGGTCCAACAGGAGATCGAGGGCCTGGCGATCGAGTGGATCGAGCTGACCCCCGAGTCGCCCGCATCGGGCGCCACCATCGGCGACGGCATGTACCGCACGAAGACCGGCTCGTCGATCGTGGCGATCATCCGTGGTGGCGAGTCGATTCCGGCACCGGGTCCGGAGTTCCCGATGCTCGAAGGCGACGTGATCGTCGCAGTCGGCACGGTCGACGGACTCGCAGCGATGCGCGACCTGATCCGCGTCTGACACCCTGATCGATGTTGTTCGCCGCCGGGACCGATGAAGCTGCGCTCGCGTTCGTCGAGATCGGCGCGCTCATCCTGGCGCTCGCACTGCTGGCGAGATTCGCCGGTCGCTTCGGTATCCCGGCGATCCCGCTGTATCTGATCGCCGGACTCGCGATGGGCGAGGGCGGCCTGGTGCAGCTCGACGTGTCGGTCGACTTCTTCGAGATCGCCGCCGAGATCGGCGTGCTGCTGTTGCTGTTCGCGCTGGGACTCGAGTACTCCGATACCGAACTCCGCAGCGGACTCCGAACCGGGCTCGTCCCGGGAACCGTCGACATGTTGCTCAACGCACTCCCCGGCGTGGCACTCGGCCTGTTGCTGGGTTGGGACCCCATCGCCGCCATCCTGCTCGGTGGCGTCACGTGGATCAGCTCGTCGGGTGTCGTCAGCAAGGTGCTGTCCGACCTGGGCCGACTCGGCAACCGCGAGACCCCGGCCGTCCTCAACATCCTGGTGATGGAAGATCTCGCCATGGCGATCTACCTACCGGTCGTCGCTGCCCTGATCGTCGGCGGCAGCCTCACCGCCACGGTGACCAGTGTGCTGATCGCGCTTGCGGCGGTCACGGTGATCCTCCTCGCCGCGCTCCGCTACGGCCGCCGGATCAGTGGGCTGGTTGCCGGCGGCACCGACGAGGCCTTCCTGCTCACCGTGTTCGGCATCACGCTGCTCGTCGCCGGCATCGCCCAGCAGCTCGAGGTGTCCGGCGCCATCGGTGCGTTCCTCGTCGGCCTGGCCTTGTCCGGGCGGGCCGAGCAGCGCGCCAGCCAGCTGATCTCGCCGCTGCGTGACCTGTTCGCGGCGACGTTCTTCCTGTTCTTCTCGTTCCAGATCGACCCGGCCGACCTGATCGACGCGGCGATTCCTGCCGTGGCGCTGTTCGTCGTCACGGCGCTCACCAAGGTCGCGACCGGCTGGTATGCGGCAGGACGGGTGGGCGCTGCCCCGAAGGGACGACTGCGTGCCGGCACCGTCCTGATCGCTCGCGGCGAGTTCTCGATCGTCATCGCCGCGCTCGGATCGGGACTGCTGGACGGACCGGACCTCGGTGCGCTCGCGGCCGGCTACGTGCTGATCTCGGCCATGGTCGGCCCGATCGTCGCCAAGTTCGCCGATCGGATCCCACTGCCGACCCGCCTGATGCGCCAAACCGCCCGGGCAACGGCCTGATCGAAGCACGGACGCTCGCACGTTCTCGCTTCTCGACATGACCGTTGCCGACCTGCTCGAGCTGCGCCGCGCCAACGGCGCGATCATCCTGATGACCTACCGAGGCGACTGGTGACCGTACTGCTGTGGTCAGCTCGTGAAGCTGGCATCCCAGTACGACCGGATCCATCAGGGTGGCGCTGAGCTCGCCGCGGTCAGCGTCGACGACGACATCCGCCAGGCGGGCATGGCTGAACGGTGGGGCTTCACCCACACGACGTTCGTGTCGGACCCCGACGGTGAGCGGTATCTGCAACCGCTGCAGTTGTTCGATCCCGAGGAACGCGGTGGCATCGCCCTGCCCGGCATGGTGATCGTCGACCCTGACGGCCGCGAGGTGTACCGCTACCAGGGCCGAGACTTCGCCGACCGCACGAACGACGACGACATCTGGGCAACGCTGGACAGGTTGGCACTGGCGCCCGTCGAACCCTCACCGTGGTCGTCAGAGGTCGAGGTGCCCGACGACCTGCGCGGCTCCTTCCCTCCCGCGGACTTCGGGGCCTACTTCCGCGGCAACATGTTCGGCGCCATAGCCATCGGACGCCGGGTACCCGACGCCGAGAGCCGAGCGCTCGCCAAGGAGCACCGCGAGATGTCGAAATCGAACCTCGAGGCCTGGGAGCGCTGGCAGCCGAACACGCGGTGACCCGGCTGACGACAGGGGTCAACCCTGCGGGGCGAGCGCGTGGAGCTCGAAGACCGGGTGCCTCGGGGCCACCGCTGCCAGTTCGTCGTCCGTGCTGTCGGGTCCGACCCCGTCGAAGAATTGTCCGACCTCCCACTTCCAGCGTCGCAGGTACGGTCGCAGGACCGACGGCTTGTCACGATCGTCGAGTTCCTGCAGTCGGACCGTCTCGACGCGGCGACCGACTCGGAGCGAGCACTCCCCAGCTGCACGCACATTGAGTACCCACTGGGTTTCGCCCCGTGGCGCGACGAGGTAACGACGATCCTCGATGGTGAGCACGTTGACCGGTGTCGAGCGGATCTCGCCGGAGACACGTCCGGGCACGGACAACACGCGGGAGCCCCACAGGCTGAGCCCCCAGCGAGTGCATCGTGCGACCAGCGGATTGAAGACGTACCGAGTGAATCGGTCCGGCGCCACGTAGTGAGCATGCGGTGTGCGGTGGTCGATGGTCATGATGAACCTCCAATTGAGAGAGCACTGCTCTCGTTCGAGATCACCGTACACACCTTCCCACCAGAAATCAAGAGCACTGCTCTCGTTTCTGGCAGACTGTGTTGATGCCAGATGCCGAGCCGTTGCCCACAGGGATCCGTGCGCGCGCTCGGATCGAGGTCCGTGCCGGCGATCCTGGCCGCAGCAGCGAGACGTGTTGCCGAAGACGGGGCCAACGATCTGTCCCTGCGTGCCGTCGCACGCGACGTCGGGATGGTGTCGTCGGCGGTGTACCGATACTTCGACAGTCGAGATGCCCTGCTCACCGCGCTGATCATCGAGGCCTACGACTCGCTCGGGGACTTCGTCGAAGCACAGGTCGAGTCCACCCGTGGCCGACCGGCGGCAGCACGTTGGGTCGACGCCGCGATGACCGTGCGGAGCTGGGCGCTCGAACACCCGAACGACTACGCGCTGATCTACGGGACCCCGATCCCCGGCTATGCGGCTCCGGACGACACCGTCGCGTCAGGAACCCGGGTGTCGCGCGCGCTCGTCGGGATCGTGCGAGAAGCAGACCGTCTCGAGCCCATCGTCGGCCAACCCGTCGAACCGATCCTCGCTGAGTCGTTCGTCGCGCTCCGCGACGAGTTGGACCTCGACGTCGATGACGCGAGGACGCTCGCCGTCATCACGGCCTGGTCCCAATTGTTCGGCCTGTTGACGCTCGAGCTGTTCGGCCAGACCCGCAACTTCGTACGCGACGATGAAGCACTCTTCCGTGCTGCTTCGGCGGCGATGGCCGCCTCGATCGGTCTGCCGACAACATGATCAGGCGCTCCCACGCCTGGACTACATGGCGGGTCTGACCCCTGTTGTCGTCGTCACTTGCGACCGAAGCCGAAGAGGTGCTGGCCGACCTTGCGCATCTGGATCTCCTCGGAGCCCTCGGTGATGCGGTAGCGGCGGTGGTGGCGGTAGATGTGTTCGAAGGGCATGTGCCGTGAGTAGCCGACACCGCCACAGGTCTGCATCGCCCGGTCGGCAGCGTCGCACGCCAGCCGGTTGGCGCGGTAGTTGCACATCGCCACGAGGTGCGTCACCTCCATGTGGTGCTTCTTGTCGAGCATCGACGCCGTGTATCGCACCAGCTGACGCAGCATCGCCGCCTCGGTGTGCAGTTCGACCAGGGGGAACTGGATGCCCTGGTTCACCGACAGTTTCTTGCCCCACGTGGTGCGACTGTTCGCATAGGCGACCGCTTCGTCGATGCAGTACTGCGCTGCGCCGAGCGACGACGCGGCCTGTCGGATCCGGTTCTCGTGCACGAAGTGCTGAGCAAGTTCCAACCCCCGATCGATCTCGCCGAACAGTGCGTCGGCGCCGACGCGCACGTCGGTCAGGCTCACCTCGGCGTGGTCGGTCGGCATGTTGAACGTCCACCAGAAGAAGTCGACCTGGAAGCCGGGCGCATCGGTCGGCACGAGGAACGCGCTGATGCCCTTCGGGCTGCCGGGGTCGCCGGAGGTCCGGGCGAAGATGATGTCGTGGGTGGCGTGGTGGAGCCCGGAGTTCCACCGCTTCATCCCGTTGATGACCCACTCGTCGCCGTCGCGTACCGCGGTGGTCTCCATGTAGGTCGCGTCGCTTCCGTGGTTCGGTTCGGTCAGACCGAACGCGAGGCGGCGGGTGCCGTCGAGGAAGCCGGGCATCCAGTCGAGCTTCTGTTGCTCGGTGCCGAAGTCGCGCATCATCAGCACGGTCGGGAAGTTCCCGACGATCGACGACTCGTTCTGGAGATCGTTGTGCAGTCCGAGGCCCTTGTGCGCGAGATGCTCGCGGATGATCGCCATCTTCAGATTGCTGGCGTCCTGACCACCGAACTCGGACGGCAACGCAAGGCGCAACCAGCCGGCGGCATCGGCGCGTCGCCGCATCTCGCGCAGCAGCTCCTCCCAGTCGGCGCGGGGGACGCCGTCGTTGTCGAAGTCGGTGCGCGCCCACTCGCGGCGGTGGTCGAAGAAGCGGATGTTGTCGTCCTGCTGCTCGAGCGGCTTGATCTCGGCATCGATGAACGCATCGAGCTGATCGAGGGTGTCCTGGATGTCGGCGGGGATCTCGAAGTCCATCGCCCGAGTGTGTCCAGCCGCTCCGATCGCCGACGAGTCAGGCGACGACTCGGGCAACCTGCGACGCTCAGACGATCGTCATGCCGCCGGACACCTGGATCGTCTGACCGGTCACCCATTTGGCTGCCGGCGACGCCAGGTAGACCGCGGCGGCGCCGACGTCGGCAGGTGTGCCGAGTCCGAGCGGGACACTCGCAGCGAGATCGTCGAGCTTCAGTCCCTCGACGTCGGCGGCATCGAAGAGCAGCTTGGTCGGGATCATGCCGGGAGCGATCGCGTTCACCCGGATGTCCGGGTGCGAGCTCGACGGCCATGGTCCGAGTCAGCGAGATGACCGCCGCCTTGCACGCCGCGTAGTGACCCTTGCCCGGCATCGCTCCGAAGGCCGCCATCGACGACACGTTGATGATCGATGCCCCAGTGCATCTGTTCGACGGCAGCCATCGCGCCGTTCCAGACGGCAGTGAAGTTGAGGTCGACGACCTCGTCCCATTCGCTGCGCTTCAGTTCGGCGAGCGGCTTGCCGACCTCGGCGCCACCGGCGTTGTTCACCCAGATGTCGAGATGGCCGTACTCCTCGACGGCGGTCGTGGCGAGCGATCCGAGCGCGAACGTGTCGGTGACGTCGGCGCGCACGGCGATGGCATGGCCGCCGCACTCGCGGATGGTCGACGCCACGCACTCGATCTCGCGCTGGGTCCTCGCGGCGAGCACCACGCAGGCGCCGGCATGGGCGAACGCCCGGGCGATGCCCTCACCGATCCCTCGACCAGCCCCGGTGACCACTGCGACACGCCCGCTCAGATCGAAGTCACTCACGGCGACGAGTATGTCAGTCAGTCGACTGAATCAGCCAGGTCAAACGTCCCGATTCGGTCGCACGAAAGCAGGTTCCGGCCGCTGGCGATCAGGGAGCAGCGCGGCGTTGTTCGAGGAGCGCGGTGACGGCTCTGCCGTCGGCCTGACCCTTCGACGCCTTCATCACGGCGCCGACGAGGGCACCCATCGCCTTGGCTTCACCGGAGCAGAACTTCGCCCAGGCGTCGGGCTGCGCGGCGATGGCATCGTCGACCATCGACTCGAGCTCGCTCGTGTCCATCGCTTCGAAGCCCTTCGCTGCGGCGATCGCTTCGGCGTCGCCACCACCGTTGGCGACGATCTCGGCCAACACCTGCTTGGCCTGCGTCGCGGTGAGCTTGCCGTCGACTTCGAGCCGGGTCAGCCTCGCCAGGTCCGTCGCCGGAACCGCCGGACGTTCGCCCTGCTCGGCGAAGGCCTCCTTGACGTGCACGAGCGCACGGGCGGCGTCACCGCCCGCCTGCTCCACGGCGAGCACGTAGGTGTCCTGGTCGCGATCGGTGACCACGAGGATTGCCTCAGCGTCGGTCGCTTGGCCGGTCGCCTGCGCAAGGCGTTCACGACGCGCCGCCGGCAACACCGGCAGGCCGGCTCGGACTCGTTCGATCCACTCGGGATCGGGATCGACGACCACCAGGTCCGGCTCCTGGAAGTACCGGTAGTCGTCGGCGTCCTCCTTCGAGCGCAACGTGTGGGTGCGGCCGTCGGTCTCGTCCCAGTGGCGGGTCTCCTGACGGATCGACTCGCCGGCTTCGAGCATGCCGACCTGGCGCTGAGCTTCGTAGTCGATCGCCCGGCCGACCGAACGGATCGAGTTGACGTTCTTGATCTCGCAGCGCGTGCCGAACTCGGCGCCGGGGAGCCGGACGCTGACGTTGGCGTCGACGCGCATCGAGCCTTCCTCCATCTTCGCGTCGGACGCGCCGACCGCAACGAGGATGGCGCGCAGTTCGCTGACGTAGGCCTTGGCCTGGTCGGGCGTGCGGATGTCGGGGCGGGAGACGATCTCGACGAGCGGGACGCCGGCTCGATTGAAGTCGATCAGCGAGAAGTCGCTGCCATGAATGCGTCCGCCGGTGCCACCGACGTGGGTCGACTTGCCCGTGTCTTCTTCGAGGTGCGCGCGCTCGATGCCGACGCGGATGCTGCCGGGCAGGTCGAGCCACCCGTCGATGCAGATCGGCTCGTCGTACTGGCTGATCTGATACGCCTTGGGCATGTCGGGGTAGAAGTAGTTCTTGCGGGCGAACGTCGAGCGCTGCACCGTGCAGTTGAGGGCGAGCCCGAGGCGCATCGCCAACTCGACCGCTTGGCGGTTGAGCACCGGCAGCGCGCCCGGTAGGCCGAGCGTGACCGGGTCGATGTTGGTGTTCGGCTCGTCGCCGAAGCGGTTCGGCGACGCCGAGAAGAGCTTGGTGCGTGTGGCGAGTTCGACGTGGACTTCGAGCCCGACGACCATCTCGTAGCCACGGAAGGTCCAGGTCTCGGTGCTCGTGTCGCTGGTGGTGTTGGTCGCGATCTCGGTCATCGTGGCGCCCTCCGTTCGAGCTCGGCAGCGGTGCGGAACATCCGCGATTCCTCCAGGGCGGGCGCGAGGACCTGCACGCCGACGGGCAGTCCGTCGTCGCCCGTGCCGAACGGCACGCTCATCCCCGGATCACCGGTGAGGTTCGACGGGATCGTGTAGGTGTCGCACAGGTACATCGACATCGGGTCGGACGTCTTGTCACCGAGGTGGAACGCCACGGTCGGCGACGCCGGTGTGAGCAGCACGTCGGCGCGTTCGTAGGCCGCGGCGAAGTCGGCGGCGATGCGTCGGCGGACCTTGAGCGCACGGCCGTAGTAGGCGTCGTAGTAGCCCGCCGACAGCGCGTAGGTACCGAGCATGATGCGACGTTTCACCTCGGCGCCGAAGCCGTCGGTGCGCGTCGCCATGTACATCGCGTTGGTGTCGGGTGCTTCGACGCGATGGCCGAAGCGGACGCCGTCGTAGCGGGCGAGGTTGCTGGAGGCCTCGGCGGGGGCGATGAGGTAGTAGGCGGTCAGCCCGTACCCGAAGGCGGGGACCTCGACGTCGACGATCTCGGCGCCCGCATCACGCAGTGCGTCGAACGCCTCGTCGAGTCGAGCAGCAACGTCGGGGCTGGCACCTTCCGGGAGATCGGTGATGCGACCGACGCGGAGTCCCGCGACGCCCATCTCGAGCTGTCGGGTGATCTCCAGCGGGCCCTGGCGGATCGAGGTGGAGTCCATCTGGTCGTGGCCGGAGATCGATTCGAGCACGAGCGCCGCGTCGGCGACGTCGTTGGCGAACGGACCGATCTGGTCGAGGCTCGACGCGAACGCCACGAGCCCGTAGCGGCTGACCGCTCCGTAGGTGGGCTTGACGCCGACGACGCCACACAGCGCCGCGGGTTGGCGGATCGAGCCGCCGGTGTCGGAGCCGAGGCTGACGGCGGCGAACCCTGCGGCGACGGCGGCCGCGGAACCCCCACTGGACCCGCCCGGCACGCGGGTGGTGTCGTGCGGGTTGCGGGTGGCACCGAACGCCGAGTTCTCGGTGCTCGATCCCATGGCGAACTCGTCGAGGTTGGTCTTGCCGATCACGACCGCGCCGGCCTCGCGCAGCTTGGTGACGACCGTGGCGTCGTAGGGCGGGCGCCAACCCTCGAGGATCTTCGACGAGCACGTCGTGGGGACACCGCGAGTGCACATGTTGTCCTTCAGCGCGATCGGCACACCGGCAAGCGGCCCCGGATCGCGGCCGACCGAGACGGCCTGGTCGATCTCGGCGGCGCGGACGCGCGCCTCGTCGGCGAGCACCAGGTTGAACGCGTGGATGTCGCCCTCGCGATCGTCGATCGCCGCGAGGTGACGTTCGAGCACGTCGGCCGCGCTGGTGACGTTGTTGCGGACGTTCCAGGCGATGTCGGCGGCGCTGGTCGGGATCTTGTCGGCGTTCGCGTCGCTCACGCTCAGTCCTCCAGCCCGACGATCGGCGGAACGCGGAAGCGTCCGTCCTCGGCGGCGGGCGCCGCTGCGAGCACTTCGTCGCGGTCGAGGCAGTCCATCTCGATGTCCTCGCGCATCACGTTGGCGATCGGCGTGGGGTGCGTCATGGGCTCGACGCCGTCGAGGTCGAGGGCGTCGATGTCGGCGAAGTGGTCGAGCATGTCGCTCAGCTGGTGGGTCGCCTGGTCGAGTTCGTCGTCGCTCAGTGACAGCCGAGCGAGCTTGGCCACCTTCGCCACGGCCTCTGGAGTGATGCGGTCGGACACGACACCCCACGCTACCGGCCCACCCGCGCCCCGCTCAGCCCGAAAAATCGCGCTGGTGTTGCGCTGAGCGCAACACCGCCGCGCCATTTCGGGTGTTGTTGGGTTCAGGCGAGGGTGCCGACGTTGTTCAGCTCGGCGAACGCCTGCTCGAGGCGGGCACTCATCGCGACTTCCCCGGCGCGCAGCCACACCCTCGGGTCGTAGTGCTTCTTGTTCGGCGAGTCGGCGCCGCTCGGGTTGCCGAGCTGGCCCTGGAGGTAGTCGTGCTGGTCGGCCTCGTAGCCCCGGACTCCGTCCCAGAAGGCCCACTGCAGGTCGGTGTCGATGTTCATCTTGATGACGCCGTAGCTCAGCGCCTCCTGGATCTCGGCCGCCGTCGAACCGGATCCGCCGTGGAACACGAAGTTGACCGGCTTGTCGCCGACGCCGTGCTTGTCGGCGATGTACTGCTGGGCATCGCGCAGGATGGTCGGCGTGAGCTTGACGTTGCCCGGCTTGTACACACCGTGGACGTTGCCGAACGCAGCGGCGATGGTGAAGTTCGGGCTGATCTCCGAGAGCCGTTCGTAGGCGTAGGCGACCTCCTCCGGCTTCGAGTACAGGTCCGCCGGATCGGCATCGGAGTTGTCGACGCCATCCTCTTCTCCGCCGGTGATGCCGAGCTCGATCTCCAACGTCATGCCCATCGTCGACATGCGCTTCAGGTACTCGACACAGATGTCGAGGTTCTCCTCGATCGGCTCCTCGGACAGGTCGAGCATGTGGGAACTGAACAACGGCTCACCGGTCTGCGCGAAGTGCTCCTCGCCGACGTCGAGCAGACCGGAGATCCAACCCAGTTTGGGTTTCGGGCAGTGGTCGGTGTGCAACACGACGCGGGCGCCGTAGGCCTCTGCCATCGTGCGGACGTGCCGGGCTCCGGCGATCGAGCCGAGCACCGACGCTCGGTCGCCGTCGACCGGCACGTTCTTGCCGCCGACGAACGCAGATCCGCTCGTGGAGAACTGGATGATCACCGGACTGTTGAGCCGTCCGGCGGTTTCCATCACGGCGTTCATCGAGTTGGTTCCGATGCAGTTGGCGGCGGGCACCGCGTACTGCTGGGCCTTCGCATGGGCGAAGAGCTGGGCCACTGCGTCGCCGGTGAGGACGCCGGCGGGGAAGTCGTTGCGGGGTTCGGTCACACCTCGACCGTATGCGATTTCGAGGCCTGAGCGAACCATCGATCGTTTGGCACCCCCCTTTTCCCGACGTCTTCCCGACATCGGCGATCCCGTCTGCGGGTCGCCCCGGCCGGGATCCGACCCTCAGCGGAGGTCGGCGAGGTCGATCGGCGGGCCGACGTAACGAGATGACGGGCGGATCAGCTTGCCGGCCGCAGCCTGCTCGACGATGTGGGCGCACCAGCCGACGGTGCGGCTGACGGCGAAGGTCGGGGTGAACATCGTTCGGGGAAGCCCAGCGGTCTCCATCACGACGCCGGCGTAGAACTCGACGTTGCTCGGCAGCGGGCGGCCGGGCTTGAGTTCGGCGAGCGTGACGAGGATCTCGGCCTCGACGGCGATCGCCAGCTCGACGAGGTCTCCACCGAGTCGTTCGGCCACCTCGCGCAGCAGCGCCGACCGCGGATCGGGCGCCCGGTACACGGCGTGGCCGAAGCCCATGATCCGCCTTCCTCCAGCGACCTCGCCGCGCACCCAGTCGGCTGCTGCATCGACGGTTCCGATCTCGTCGAGCGCGTCGAGCGCTCGACTGGGAGCACCACCGTGCAGCGGCCCGGCGAGAGCTCCGAGCGCCGAACAGACGGCGTCGGCCGGGTCGGCTCCGGTCGAGGCGACCACCCGCGCCGTGAACGTCGAGGCGTTGAAGCCGTGGTCGATCGTCAGGATCATGTACTGCTCGACCGCTCGGGCGGCCACCGGCGTCGGCACGAC
Organism: Ilumatobacteraceae bacterium; assembly: GCA_963715825.1. GTDB lineage: Bacteria > Actinomycetota > Acidimicrobiia > Acidimicrobiales > Ilumatobacteraceae > Sva-07. The sequence continues at coordinate 112,248 of CAVQSI010000027.1, read as the reverse complement.
GCCGGTGGTCTGATGGAGGTACGCCGCTGCATGGCCGAGCGATGGGTTCGGGTCGACCGGGCGTTGCCCGGAGCCGACGCGATGCAGCGCGGCGAGCAGCGACGGTACGAGCGCCGCGAGCCGCAGGGTCTGCGCCCGCCGGGCGGCGTCGTCGACGTCGATCACGGGGCTCAGCCCGAGCGGACCGGCGGCGATCGAGAGTACCGAGCGGAGCTTCGACAGCATCGAGGCGTCCGTGCGGCCCATCGTCTCGATCACGGGTGCGAGTTCGGCGGGAATGGAGCGGAGGGCCGCGGTCTCCGTCCGGAACGCGGCAGCCTCGTCGGGGTCGGGCAAGCGGCCGGTTCGGACGAGGAACCACACGTCCTCGAACGATCGGGTTCGGGCCAGCGCGGTGGCGTCGTGGGCGCCGTAGTGGAAGAAGCCGCGATCGCCGTCGACGGCGCCGATCGCCGTGTCGGCGGCGACCACACCATTGAGTCCGGCAGGTACATCGATCAGTTGTGTCATGACGCCAGTGTCCGTCGATCAACCCCGCCGATCAACATTGATCGAATCAACGTTGACCACGTCAACGAGTTCGACGACGCTGGGCACATGAGCACCCTGATCCGCTCGACTGAGGCCGCCGAGATCCTCGGCGTCTCGAAGCCGACCCTGTACGCCTACGTGAGCCGGGGACGATTGACGCGCAGGACTGCGGCAGACGGCCGGACCTCGCTCTTCGAGCGAAACGAAGTGGAGCGCCTGAGCGCCCGGAGTCGCCGGTCGGCGCCCGGACCCCGCCCGACGATCGACGTCCAGATCCGCTCCGACGTGACAACGATGCACGAGGACGCGCTCGAGTTCCGCGGCCACGACCTCGTCGAGCTGATCCGTGGCCGCCACTTCGAAGACATCGCCGAGCTGCTCTGGGCCGACGAGACGAGCGACCCACCGACCGGCACGACGTGGCCGAAGGCCGACACCGTCGACATCGATGCGCTCGCTGGACTCGCCGACGTCGACGCGACCCCGATCGGACGACTGGCGATCGCTGCCCATGTGCTCGATGCGATCCACGACGACGACGCGCCGGCGGCCGCCCGCCGTCTGCTCCTGGCGACGCCGACGCTGTTCGGCTCTCGGCGGCGAAGCGGCGAGTTCGCGCTCCGGCTGATCTCGGCCTGGCGCGCACGACCCTCATCCGACCTGGTGACCGCTGTCGACACCGCGCTCGCCCTCCTGGCCGACCACGAACTCGCGACGAGCACGCTGGCGGTGCGCGTCGCTGCATCCACCCGCACCTCCCCCTACGCAGCGTTCGCCGCCGGCCTCGCCTCGATCGAAGGGCTGCTGCACGGCTCGGCGTCGGCCTCCGTCCACCGGTTCCTCGACCGGTGCGCCGAGCGGAGCCCGGAGGCGGCGGTCGCCGACTTGCGCACCTCCCGTGCGCCGATCCCCGGCTTCGGTCACAAGGTGTACCGCGGGGTCGATCCTCGGTTCAGCCCCCTGATGGAGGCGATCCGGCCGATCGACGCCGGCTCGCTGGCACTCGTCGACGCGATCGTCGAAGAGGTCGGCCGGGTGCTCCCCCATCAACCCAACGTCGACCTCGCACTCGGCGCGCTGACCTGGGCCGGGGGCCTCGAGCCCGACACCCCACTGTTCGCCGTGGCACGCATCGCCGGCTGGGCCGCCCACTACGACGAGGAACTGCAGGAGGCACCGCTGCGCTTCCGCGGCGTCGCCCGCCCCCGCTGACCGTCCGGCCTGCAGAGCGCCGATCAACCGGCATCGCGAAGTTGGCGCGGCCCGTTCGCTGCCGTCCCGCCGAGGCCGCCCTCACGAAGGGTCGCCCGATCGGCGGCGCGCTCACCGGCTCGAGCGCCGACGACGTCGTATCTCGCTGATGAGCGGAACCTCGTGGTCGAGCCGATCAGGCGGTCCCACAGCTCGGCGGTCGCTCGATCGTCTGCCGCCAGGACCGGCAGTGCGTCGGCGTGCGCCTCGGCGAGCGACGTGTCGCGGGCCGCGCTCAGCCGTTCGCCGATCCGATGTGCGAACCCGACGATGAACGACGAGCGATACCCCCGACTCCTCACGTGGCTGCCGGCGGGTGCCTCCGCTGCATCGGCGGCCAGGGCCGATTGGACCTGGATGAGCAGTGATGTGAACAGCAGCTCGACGTGGGCGAGCTGGCCGACCGGCCCGACGAGTGTGGCCAGGTCGACGCCGCGATGGAAGACGCTGCGCACGTCGTTGGCTTCGGCGACGACGTGCAGCAACGATCGCTTCGCGGTGATGTAGGGCTCGTCGATCCCGATGCGGATGGCGGACACGCGTCCCGACGCACGCCCACCCGAACTCGCCCGGACGGTGGCCTCGTCGAGGCGGGCTTCGATCATCATCGCGTGCGCCTTGGCCGTGAAGGCCTCGGCCTCGGCGGGGAATTCCGTGGACTCGGCCTTCGCCAGCAAGCCTCGGATGGTCACCAGCTTCGGGCTGGGCGCAGCGTCGTCATCGAGCAGGTCGACCTCGACGCCGTCGGTCGAGCCGGGTGGCGAGATCAGTGTCGGCAGGCGTGGAAGGCCCAGGAGGCGATCGAGGAGTGCGCGCACGGTGGGCAGGCCGACGCCGTCGCTGCCCGCGTCGACCCAGCGCGCCAGCCACCCGACACGGTCCGGCTCGTGGTCGCACTGCGCGACGATCCGGCCGACCTGGCGTCGCCACGAATCGCACACCGGACGGTCGAGTCGGTCGTGACGGGCGGCGTCGGCAACGATCGCCATCGCCACGACTGCGGCGGCGCCGTTGCCCGACGTGCGCCGGACGTGGCGCAGGACTTCGTCGGGTTGCCATCCGTTCGGCCAGAGTCGATCCCGCAGCACCAGCCCGAGGGCCTCTTCGAGTTGGCGGCAGGCGGCCAGCACCGCATCGACGCAACGGTCTGAACGACGCTCGTCAGGACGATCGGCGGGCGGTGCGTCGACTCGGGCGGACTCGACCGGCGGCCGCTCGGTGGCGTTGTGATGGCGACGGCGACGTTCGGCGGCTCGGCGCTGCTTGTCGACGTGGCGTCGACGGCTGTTCTTGCCCATGGGTTCCTCCCGGGCTCGTGCTGGCAGTCGGTCGCTCGGGCGACGAGTCGGAGCCGACGCATCGACTCCTCACCGCCGACTCTGACACCTGCCTGTCACAGAGTTCCCGGTCCGACCGCGGCGGTCAGGTGCGCCGGCGCAGCCAGTTCCATCGGCGACGGGCGCGATCTTCCGTTTGCATGGTGGTCGTCGGCATGGTGGTCGTCGGCATGGTGGTCGTTGGCATGGTGGTCGTTGGCGCGCTGAGTGCAGCGGCGTCGAGCGGCGCGTCGGGTCGTTCGAGGCGGCGGCGTTCGAGGATCGACTCGATGTCGACGACCCACACGGTCGACGGCGGCCCCGTCACGGTGTGGCTGTTGATGTACCGGATGCGTTCGTTGATCTCTTCGAGAACGCGACGAGCCTCGTGCTCGTCGTCGGCGGCGAGCGCTGCGGCGACCGCTGCGTCGCGTTCACCGCGGATGGCGATCGTCGGCGGGAGGTACTCGATCTCCTCGCGTCGGAGCTTGGCCTTGACCCACCAGTCCTCGTCACGACGACCGTCGAGTCCCTCGATCGGCTTGCCCTCGCCGTCGAGCCCGTCGAACAGGCCGGCGCGGCGGCCTTCCTCGATCTGCTTCTCGGTCCACGACTCCCAGCTCAGCCCGGTCGGCTTGCGCTCGGTCATTGCAGCGTCTCGGGTCGGTGACAACACGCCACGAATGGAACGGTAGCCGCCCGCGACATCCCAATCCGGGCGAAATGTGCACAGATCTGAGCGCGCAGCGCACATGTTGCGACATTTTTCGGATGGTGGACTGTCGGGGGGTGGGTCGGGGCTCGGTGCGTCAGGGGTGGCGCGTCAGGGAGAACAGGACCGCCGACTCGGGGTGCATCACCGGTGGGCGAATGCCGTGGGCGGCCAGTTGGCGACCGGTGAGTTCGATGCCTTCGGTCAGCCACTCCGGCTGGGTGAGCGACATCCCCCACCGCTCGTCGGGAAGCGCGACGTGCTCGATGCGGTAGCGCCCGTCGGGGTCGAGGCCGGGCAGTCGCAGCGCCGGGGGCGTGAGGCTCGGTGCCGTGGCGAGCTGGGCGAACGACACCAGTGCCTCCGATCGGTCCGATGCGTAGACGCCGTGCGCGCAGTAGCACGACTCGGTGTCGAACCGAACGACGTCACCCGAGTGCAACAGTGGTCGGAACCGCTTGTGGACGGCGATCGCGTCGGTGAGCGCCGCCTGACGGTCCTCGTCCAGACGAGCGACGTTCCACTCCACGCCGAGATGTCCGAACAGCGCCGTGGCCGCCCGGAACGCGAGTGTGTGCACGCGGCCGGTGGTGTGCGCCCGAGTAGGTCCGATGTGGGCGCCCATCACCTCGGGCGGGATCAGCATCGAGGCGCCGCGTTGAATCGTCTGGCGTTCGAGTGCGTCGTTGCAGTCGCTCGTCCAGACCCGTTCGACGCGGCGCAGGATCTCGTGGTCGATCCGACCACCGCCGCTCGCGCACGACTCGAACTCGACGTCAGGGTGTCGTCGTCGCAGCTCGTCGAGCAGCGCGTACAGCGCCGCTGTCTGCACGTGGGTGCCCGCCGCTCCTCCCGCACCGGAGCCCTGCACGTGGTCGCGGTTCATGTCCCACTTGACGTAGCTGATGTCGTGGTCGGCGAGCAGCGCATCGAGCAGACCGAGCACATGAGCGAACGCGTCGGGACGGCCGATGTCGAGCACGAGTTGGCCTCGACCGAGCACGGGTTCGTAGCCGTCGGTCGTCAGCGCCCAGTCGGGATGGGCTCGGAACAGCTCGCTGTCGGGGTTGACCATCTCCGGTTCGACCCAGATCCCGAACTCCATGCCAAGGCCGGTGACGTGTTCGATCAGCGGGCCGAGACCGTCGGGGTACACCTCCGCAGAGACCCACCAGTCGCCGAGGCCGGACGTGTCGTCTCGACGCGACCCGAACCATCCGTCATCGAGCACGAACCGTTCGATGCCGACCGAGGCGGCGACGTCGGCCAGCGCGAGCAGCGTGTCGAGGTCGTGGCGGAAGTACACCGCCTCCCACGTGTTCAGCAGCACCGGCCGCGGCGACGTCGGATGCGACGGGCTCGATCGCGCCGCTCGGTGAAAGCCCCAGGTGGCCGGCGTCAGCCCATCGGAGGAGTAGACCCCCATGACCTTCGGGGTCGTGTACGACTCGCCTGGCTCCAGCACGACCTCGCCGGGGTGCAGGAGCTCGCCGGCCTGCACGTAGCGACGGCCGTCGGCCAGCCGTTCTGCGAGCATCGTGTGGTTCCCGCTCCACGCGACGTGGATGCCGTGGACCTCGCCGGTCCATTCACCGAACCCGGTGGCGCCCGCGAACAGCAGCGGGACGTGCTCGTGCGAGGTACGGCCGCGTCGATGCTCGGCGACGACCGCGCCGCGATGCCACGGCGTGAGCACCGGGTGGAACTCGCGCGCCCAGCGGCCTTCGAACGTCAACAGCTCGTCGGCACCGTCGGGCAGGGGCACACTGACCGTCAGCGCATCGAGCGAGTAGCGACGGTCGGCAACGTTCGTGATCGTCACCTGCACGACGAGGACGTCACCGACCGAGATCTCGGTCGTCAGGGCCAGACCGGCGACGTCGTCGAGCGCATCGACGGTGAGCCTGTCGCCATCGCGACGATGCGACGTCGGCACGAACCGCGGCGCCCAGTCGCGGCCACCGCCTCGGCGTCCGGCGAGTCCGGGCCGGCCGACGAAGCCTTCGGCGTGGAGCGGGACGACGCTGATCGGAGCAACCGAACCCAACGCTCCAGCGACGGCGGGTCGGCCGAGTGCGAGCCCGAGCGCTCCGAGCTCCGGCGAGTCGCCCTGGGGTGCGCCCCAGTGCACGATGGTCGGCACGGGTGTCGCGACGTCGACGACGAGGTCGAACGAGGTTCCGCTGAGGTGGACGAGGTCGGGCACGGTCGCAGTTTCACATGGCGAGCCAGAGCAGGACCGCCTTCACCCGCCGATGGACCTCGTTCTCCTCGCTCAGCCCGAGCTTCGAGAAGATCCCGTTGATGTGTTTGGCGACCGCCTTGTCGCCCAGCACCAGGCGTTCGGCGATCGCCGCGTTGTTGAGACCCTCGGCGATCAGACCGAGCACCTCGGTCTCGCGTGGCGTCAACAGGTCGATCTCCGACGGTCGCTGCGACCTCGATGACACGAGCACCTCGACCACTTTCGGATCGACTGCGGACTGCCCCGACGCCACGGACCGGATCGCTCGCTCGAACTCGTCGAGGTCGGCGACGCGTTCCTTGAGCAGGTACCCGAGCCCGTCGGAGCCGTCCTCGAACAGCGTCATCACGTACTCCGGCTCGACGTACTGGCTCAGCACGAGCACGCCGACATCGTCGCGGTCGGCCCGGATCTCGATCGCCGCGACGATCCCTTCGTCGGTCAGCGTCGGAGGCATCTGGATGTCGGTGACCACCAGGTCGGGAGCGTGATCGGCCACGGCGGTGCGCAGTTCGGGGAGGTCGGCGCACTCGGCGACCAGCTCGACGTCGTCGATCGCGTCGATCATCGCCGCGATGCCGTTGCGGACGAACACGTTGTCGTCGGCCACGACGACGCGCAGCGGCGTCATCGGCCGCCCCGAGTCGCTGAGGCGGCCTGAGCGTCGCCGAGATCGGGGTCACCGGCCGCTGGGGCCGGCGTGACGGCGACCCTCAGCTCCACCGTGGTCCCGCGGTCGATCTCGCTGTCGATGACCAACTCGCCGCCGACCGCTCCCAGGCGGTCACGAACGTTCTCGATGCCGCGCCCGGTGCCGGCGATACCGGTCGGGTCGAAGCCCGGACCGGTGTCGATCACCGTGGCCACCAGCATCCGCTCGTCGGCGGCGGCGCTGCACCGGAGACGGATCGTCACCTCGACATCCGCGCCGCCGTACTTGGTGGCGTTCTGCAGGGCTTCGAGGCAGCAGAAGTACACCGCGGACTCGATCGCCGGGTCGAATCGGCCGACCCCGCCGTCGTCGACCCTCGTTCGCGTTCCGCTCCGGCGGGCGACGGCGGTGAGCGCCGACGGCAGACCGCGCATCTCGAGCAGCGGCGGATAGATCCCGTGGGCGAGCCGACGAAGCTCCTCGATTCCGTCTTCGAGGTCGTCGGCCAGTGCGTCGACGGCGTCGACGTCGACGTCGCCGCTCCTGCGAGCGGTGCGGGCAGCGAGGCGCAGCTGCACCAGGACGGCGACGAGTCGCTGCTGGGCGCCATCGTGGAGATCGCGTTCGATCCGACTCCGCTCGGCGTCGGCGGCGCTGACGAGGCGGCGACGCGACCGCCGGAGTTCGGCATCGGACGCTCGCAGGCGATCATTCGCGTCGAGCGCCTCGTCGAGCACGATCGACTGCTGACGGTTCGACCGCCAGACGATCAGGCTGAGCGGGAGGATGTGGGCCACCAGGACCACGATGCACAGCCACTGCCACACCCACGGCTCGACCCGCGTCTCGAGCTCGAAGACGTTCTGCAGGTAGCCCGCCATGCCGGCGAGCAGCGTCACGAACATCGCCGCGCCGACCATCAGCGGGAATCGTCGCTCGGGCAGCTGCGTCGACACCAGCGCGATCGGCATGATGATGTTGATCATTGCGATCGGCAACACGATCGGGAGCACCACGACGAAGACGAGCGACACGAGCCACTTGGTCGCCGTGAACAGCACGATCGCCCGCTCGATGTCGCCGCGGTCGATCGCCGGGATCGCTCGACGGCGCACCATGCTCAACGCGAGGAACACGCCGCTGAGGACCAACAGCCACGGCTCCTGGTCGACGAACACCCAGAGCACGAGCGGAAACGCCACCGCGACCCACGAGATCCGCTGCTCCGACAGCACTGCCGCCCGGAACTGCTCTCGGGTCGATCGCGTCATCGGTGCGTGCGTGGGGTCGATGGCCTCGGCACCCGCTCGCATCGGTTCATCGTAGGAAACCTCACCGCTGTGGTGAACGACCGAGCATCGTCCAGACCCGGTGCAGCGCCTCCGGACCGAAGGTCGACTTGGACAGGAAGGCGACCATCGGATGCTGCCAGGCGTCGTCGGGAAGGTCCGTTCGATCGGTCGTCGACAGGTAGGCGACCGGGAGTTCCGGCCAGGTCCGAGCGATTCGGGCTCGCACGGCTGGGCCGTCGAGGTCGCCGAGGTGCACATCGAGCAGCACCAACCCGAGCTCACCGCCTCGTTCGATGATCTGCTCGACAGCCTCGACGCCCGACATGGCGCAACCGACGACCCGGAAGCCGTCGGTTGCGCCCACCACCGCTGCGGCGGCTCGGAGGAACGGGACCTGGTCGTCGACCAGGAACACCGCCACGTCGGACTGTTCGGTCACGACCGGGTGATCGTGCCCGCGATCGGGTCGACGTCCCATTCCCAGTTCAGGTCGCCCACGCAGTCGCGCATGCTGTCGCTGCTGGGGTGGGAGGCACCGTCGACGTAGAAGTCGATCCGGAACTCGGCTCCCCAGCACGGGAACTTCCAGAAGTCGAACATCAGCGTGCCGGTGCGGTCTCCCAACAGTTCGGTGAGGTTGATGCGATCGATCGACTCGGCGCCGCTGCTCAGGCGACCACCGGTGCCATCGAGCCGTCGACCGTCGAGGTGCAACGAGGCCTCACCGACGATACGGGTGACCTCGACCACGATCTGCGAGAGCTCGGGCGCCGGGGGCTCGATCGGCGCCGGCGGCTCGATCGGCGCCGGCGGCTCGATCGGTGGCGGAGGCGGCGGCTCGATCGGCGCCGGGGGCTCGATCGGCGCCGGGGGCTCGATCGGCGCCGGGGGCTCGATCGGGGCCGGGGGCTCGATCGGCGGCGGAGGCGGCACGGTCGGAGGGGCCGGCGGTGCGGTCGTCGGCGGCGGAGGCGGCTCGGTCGGCGGCGGGGGCTCGGTCGACGGCGGCGCCACCGTCGTCGGCGGGGCCGGCGGCTCGGTCGTCGGCGGCGCCACGGTCGTCGGCGGCGCCACGGCAGGCGGCAACGCCTCGCTGCCCGAGGCGGTGCTGGAGGAACTCAGCGCTGCGGCGGCCGCGACGACGAACGCGAGCACGAGCACGACGCCGATGGCGATCGCGACGTACACCTGGTTCCGGCTGATGTAGTGCCCGGTCGTCGGGTTCGGGGTGGGTGGATGCTGGGCTGGTTGGTTCATGGGAACCATCGTCCGCGACCGGCCGGCTCGGCGACAGAGTGCTCAGGGACGAATCCGGGGTAGTGCAGGCACTACCCCGGCGCAGCGGCCATGATGGTGGACGACACGAGACGTCCCCACGTCGCACGACACCAGGAGCATCGCTTGGCCACCGTCACGTTCCAGCACGCCAGCCGGACCTATCCCGGCACCGATGCGCCCGCCGTGGATGCCCTCGACCTCGAGATCGGCGACGGCGAGTTCCTCGTGCTCGTCGGCCCGTCCGGGTGCGGCAAGTCGACGACGCTGCGGATGCTTGCCGGGCTCGAACCCGTCGACGACGGCCACATCATGATCGGCGACCGCGACGTCACCGACGTGGCACCGAAGGACCGAGACATCGCGATGGTGTTCCAGTCGTATGCGCTCTACCCGCACATGACCGTGGCGGAGAACATCGGCTTCCACCTGAAGGTGAAGAAGATGAACAAGAAGGAGCGGCGAACAGCGAGTTGAGGAAGCCGCGCGCATCCTCGACCTCCATGAACTGCTGGACCGCAAGCCGGCCAAGCTCTCCGGCGGACAACGTCAGCGAGTGGCGATGGGCCGCGCGATCGTTCGCGAGCCGCAGGTGTTCCTGATGGACGAACCATTGTCCAACCTCGACGCGAAGCTGCGCGTGCAGACGAGGACGCAGATCGCTGCGCTGCAGCGCGACCTCGGGGTCACCACGGTGTACGTCACCCACGACCAGACCGAGGCGATGACGATGGGCGACCGCGTCGCCGTGATGAACGACGGCATCCTCCAGCAGTGCGCGTCGCCGCGCGAGCTGTTCACCCACCCGGTGAACGAGTTCGTTGCCGGGTTCATCGGCTCGCCGGCGATGAACCTCCTGCCCTCCGACCACCGACGGCGCCGATGCCTCCTACGGCTCACTCCGTGTGCCACTGACACCCGAACAGCTCGAAACGCTGAGTTCTGCGGCGGTCACGGTCGGGGTCCGGCCGAACGACTTCGACATCCGCGCCGACGGCGGGCTGAACGCCACCGTCGAGTTCGTCGAGGAACTCGGCACCGAGGCCTTCCTCTACTGCGTTGCCGATGGCACCGAGAAGGAGATCGTCGCCCGTACCGACGGGCTCAGCCAGCTGCGGGGCGGCGACAAGGTGAGCCTGGTGCCCCGACCCACCGCAGTCCACCTGTTCGACACGAAGTCAGGCGCTCGGCTCCCCGCCTGAACGCTCGGGGTCGTCGACCGACTCGGCAGCGGCGTCGGCGGCGTCGGCGTCATCATCTCGGTCATCGTCGAGGGGTTCCACGGGCGAGTCGTCATCGGGCACGGCCAGCACCTCGTCGAGCGGACGTTCCTCGTCGAGCGGCACCGCGGTGACCGGCTCGGGGATCGGATGGCGACGCATCCACACGAGCACGGCGGAGCCCCCGACGATCGCCATCAGCGACACCCATTGGTTCCACCGCAGGCCGATGATCTCGTCGGCGCGATCGATGCGCAGGCCCTCCACCCAGAACCGCCCGATGCCGTAGCCGATGATGTACATCACGAACAGCTGGCCGGGGGCCGGCCGGAACCGCTTGTCGATCCACAGCAGCAGCAGACAGAGCGCAAGGCTCCACAGCGATTCGTACAGGAACGTCGGATGGAACGTGGTGCCGACGGCGTAGACCGTGGTGTCGATGTGCTGGGCGTCGATCTCGAGCGCCCACGGCAGGTCGGTGGGCCGGCCGTACAGCTCCTGGTTGAAGTAGTTGCCCCATCGACCGATCGCCTGGGCGAGCGGAATCGCGGGAGCTGCGCAGGTGGCAGCGGCGGCCAGCGGAATGTTGCGCCGTTTGGCCATGTACAGACCCACGGGGATGCCGAGGAGCAATCCACCGGGAATGCCGAGACCGCCCTTCCAGATCTGCGGAATGCGGCCGAGGTCGTCGGCGAACAGATCCCAGTCGGTGGCGACGTGGTAGAGCCGCGCCCCGATGACGCCCGCCAGGACGGCCCAGATCGCAATCGAGCTGGCGTCGTCGCGCGTCCCGATCTCGCGCTCTTCGAGTCGCCGTCCGAACAACCAGACGGCGGCGACCACGCCGAGCGCGATCATCAACCCGTACATGTTGAGGCTGAAGGGCCCGATGTCGATCGAGTTGAACGACGGGCTCGGAATCGAGGCCAAGAGGGTGGCGGACATCAGTAGGTGCGTCAGCTCGCCGTCACGCGGGCGACGAAGTCGGCGGCGCGGCGGTTGATCTCGTCCGCGTCGAAGTCGACCGTGGCGACGTGGTAGCTGCGCTCGAGCCAGACGTGCTCGACGTCGCCGCCGTGGGTAGCGGCGAGATGCTCGCTGTTGGCCGGCTCGACGACATGGTCCTGACGCGACGTGATGATCAGCAGCGGCATCGTCAGCTCGCCGTAGCGATCGGTCATCGACGCCATACCGTCGTTCATGAACGACAGCATCGGTCGCAGCGGGGTGCCGTCGTAGCCGTTCTCCGAACCCTCCGGATCAGCGATGTCACCGCTGATCGCCGGCGCCACCTCCGTGCCGTCGGCCACCATCTCGGCGATCATCTCCCTCGCGTCGGCCGGCAGCGGGACCGTGACGGCGTTGATGCACACCAGGCCGGTGACGGCGTCGAGGTTGAGCCCGGCCCACAGCGTCAGCGCTCCGCCCATGCTCAAGCCGATGACAACCACATCGTCGACCCGATCGGTGAGCCGGGCGTGGGCGGCAGCGACCTCAGTGGTCCAGTCAGCCCACGTGGTGTCGAGCATCTCCTCGATCACCGTGCCATGGCCCGGCAACAGCGGCATCTCGACATGGTGGCCAGCCGCAATCATGGTGTCGGCGAGACCGCGCATCGAGATCGGGTTGCCGGTGAACCCGTGGATCACGAGCACGCCGACGTTGGTGGTCCCGATGTGCGAGAGCGGTTCGGCGCCGGGCAGGACGGGGGCGTTCGTCATGGACCCGTTTCTACTCGGTCGAACCCCACTCCGGAACCTCACGCCGCGAAGTTCGCCGGCGGTCGGGTCAACGGTAGGGGTCGTTGTCGCTGAGCGGCTCGTCCCACCAGTCGGCGGGGACCGGTGTCGCCTGCCAGTCGGGGTCGGGGTAGATGCAGTCGACCGGGCACACCGGCAGGCACTTGTCGCAGCCGCTGCACAGCTCGGGAAGGATGATCACATCGGCGCCATGGTTGAAGATCGCCCCGAAATGCGGCGGGCAATGACGCAGGCACGCATCGCAGTTGATGCATTCGGACATCTCGATGCGCAACGGGACGTTCTGCCACTTCTCGTTCCGGGTGCGGGTGGCGATCCGGTCATCACGGGTGGCGGCCATCTCGTTCGAGGGTAGTTGCGAGCCGCCGCCACATCCGGACCGGCGGGTCGTCCACGACCTGCCTGGCACATCGTGTCCGTCTTGACCGGCGGGTCAAGTTTCGGTTGGACTGGGGTGGTGACCAGTGCCAGCGCCGAACGTCTCGCCAGTGCCGACGAGCGCCAGCACACCGAGCACGGCCTCGAACGCAAGCAACAGCTCCTCGACGCCGCCGCCGAACTGTTCGCCGCCCACGGGTACTCCGCGACGCGCATCGCCGACATCTGCAACGCCGCCGGCGTCGCGAAGGGCCTCTTCTACTGGTACTTCCCGACCAAGGGCGCGCTGTTCGCCGAACTGGTTCGCACGATGCGGTTGCGCCTGCGGCGCGCGCAGGGCACCGCGATGGATCCCGCCGCCGACGCGGTCACGCGGATCGCCGACGGCGCCGAGGCGAGCGTGCGGTTCATGGCCGACCACGCCGCGTACTTCGCGCTGCTCGACGTCGAGCGCACCGATCCCGAGGTCGCCGACGTCCTCGCCGAAGGCGCAGGTGTGTATCTCGACGACGTGCGTCGCCTCGTCGAGGACGGCCAACGCGCTGGAACGATCGCTGACGCGCCCTCCGATCTGGTAGCGGTCGGCGTGTTGGGCACCGTGTCGTCGTTCTCGAACTCGTATCGCAACGGTCGGCTGGGCGACGACATCACCGTCGACGACCTCGCCGTCTTCGTGCGGCGCTGGGTCGTCAACGCTCTTCGCTGAGGCGTCGGCGACGACAGCGCCGGTTACGGCTCGTCGGCGTCGAGCACGGGGTATCGCGCCACGAGCACCTTGCGGAATGCATCGACCAGTTCGGGGTCGAACTGCGAGCCCGACCCCGACACGACGAACCGGACCGCTTCGTCGCGCGTCCACTCACGTTTGTACACCCGCCGAGTGGCGAGTGAGTCGAACACGTCGGCGATCGCCACGATCCGACCCGACAACGGAATTGCCCGCCCGGCGAGGCCGTTCGGGTAGCCCGTGCCATCCCACCACTCATGGTGCGACCAGGCCGCCTCGGCCGCCAGGGCGAACAGGTCCGTGGTGACCCCCGACAGCAGCCGGCGACCGAACACGGTGTGCTGCTTGATCTCGTCGAACTCCTCGACGGTCAATGGACCGGGCTTCAGCAGCAACTGGTCGTTGACGGCAACCTTGCCGATGTCGTGGAGGCGCGCGGCAAGCCGGAGGCGCTCGCACCACTCGGGCTGCTGGCCGATCGCGTGGCCGATCTCGGCCGCAAGGTCGCCGACACCGCTGGTGTGACGCGTCGTGCTGCCACCTCGCATTTCGGCGAGCGCGGCGAGGCGTTCGTAGGCCTCGAGGTGATACGCATCGGCGTCGGCGTGTCCGGCGGCGTAGTCAGCGACGAGCCCGCTCGTGGTCAGTCGGGTGATCTGGCCGAGGTGGCGCGCGTTCTCGTGGTCGTGCGCGACCTGCACGGTCCGCATCCGCAGGTCGGCAGCGTCGGTGAAGATCTCCCGATGGAGCGCGAAGTGACGCTCTCGGTGTTCGAGCGCTTCGGCCAGCCGACCTGCCTGCTTGCAGGCCACTGCGAGGAGGTCGTGGAGTTCGAGTTCCAGTTCGCGCTGGTCGGTCCGGTCGGCGAGGTCGAGCGCGGCGAGCAGCGCGGCGATCGCCTCGTCGGTGCGGCCCGAGCGCAGCGCGATGCGTCCCTCGGACACCATCACGCCGAGTTGCTCGGTGACCGGCAGTTCCTCACCCGACTCGATCCGGGCGCGCCAGTTCGCACGCGCTTCTTCGAAGCAGGCGTCGGCGGCGACCGGGTCGCCGAGCCCGGCGTGCGCTTCGGCGAGATCGGCGAGCAGGCTGCCGACCAGGTGCGGTGCATCGCGTCGTGCGAGCGACATCGCGCGCACGCCGAGTTCGACGGCGGCGCGGTGTTCGCCCCGCCGACCACGGATGCGGGCGAGATTGCCGAGCACCATCGCATCGACGTCGGGGCGTGCGAGGGCTTCGTTGACGGCCAGGGCCGTCTCGTAGGTCGAGATCGCACGGTCGTAGTCGGCCATCGACTGGTAGATCGCGGCGACGGTGTGCAGGATCCGGCCTTCGTCGACGCCGTGGTCGGTCGCTCGGTACACCTGCAGTGCTCGCAGACAGTGTGCGAGCGCATCGGGGTAGTTGCTCGCCTGGTAGTGCACCACGCCGATCAGATGGAGCGACCATGCCAGGGTGAGGCTGACCTCGTTGGGTTCGGCCAATTCGACGGCCTCGGTGGCAAGCGCGAATGCGTACTCGGAGCGTCCGCGCTGATGGGCGATCGAAGCGAGGTGGTACAGCGCCTCGGCCTCCAACGCCGGCTGCGCTGACGTGCGTGCGAGCACCCGTGCATCCAACGCCAACTGGCGCGACCGCATCGGGTCGGCCGTGCGACAGCGGGCCGCATCGTCGAGCAGCGCACGCGTACGCTCCCGTTCGCGCTCCCGCGCGGCTGTCGCTGACTCCTGCACCCGATCTCCTCGTCGACCCGCCGCCCGACAGGTTCAGTCGGGTGACTTGGCCCGAAGCTAACGCGACGGCTCGTGGCAGTGCGAGAGTCCGAACAGATCTTGAGCAAGTCCAGAGCGCCACGAAGCGATGGTCACGGTGCGTATCGTGACCACCGCGATGCGAGCACGCCAGGGCGCCCGGAGCGTCGAACGAGGGGCCATCTGGGCGTTCATGCCCGTGGTCGCGATCCTGCCCTTCACGCTGCTCGCCCTGTTGCTGATCTGGCTACCGATCGGGTGGCTCAGCGACATCCGCTACTGGTGGGTCGTCGTCGGCTTCGGGGCCGCCGGACTGCTGCTCTTCGTTCGCCCACTACAGGTGTGGGTGCTCACCCCGTTGCTGCGCGCACGGCGCCCGACCGACGACGAGGCCGCCGTGATCGAGCCCCTCTGGGCCCAGATCGCTCAGGCGAACGGGCTCCCGGCGACCCGGTACGTCGTGCGAGTCCTGCCGACCGACGAACTGAACGCGTTCGCCTGCGGCGGGCATCTCGTGCTGGTGACGAGCTTCGCCGTCCACGACCTCAGCCAGGCCCAGTTGCGCGGCGTGCTCGCCCACGAACTGAGCCACCACCTCGGGTTGCACACCGTGGCGATCACGATCGGGCACTGGTTGTCGGCGCCGGTGGTGCTGCTGGCACGCGTGGGGTTCTTCCTCGAGAACGTCGGGCGAGCCGCGGCGGGCAGCTTCGGTCGCGACTCCCCGGCGGTGAGCGCCATCGGCTCGGTGATCGCCGTGCTGATGCATGCCTTGTCGTGGGTCTTCACCGCTGCGCTGCGCGGCAGCGACGCGGTTGCCAACCTGGTCGGCCACTCCTCGGAGTTCGAGGCCGACCGACGCGCCGTGCGGATGGGATTCGGACGCGAGTTGGCGAGCGCGCTGCGCGAGCTGCTGTCGCGAGGGACCGGCCAGCGCCCGATCGGTTGGCGGGCGCGGCTCGCCGCATCGCATCCCCCCGCGCGGACACGAGTGGCGCGCATCGAGGCACTGATGCGCCATCCGGCGCGGTGAGCCCCCGGCCGCGCCGTGATCACGCCGTGATCGGTGCGACGATCGCGTCGAGCACCGCGATCAGGTCACTCGGCGCGAGGCCGATGTCCATGCCTCGCTTGCCGCCGGAGACGTACACCGTGTCGAACAACTCAGCCGTCTCGTCGATCACGGTCCGCAGCCGTTTGCGCTGGCCGATCGGGCTGATTCCGCCGACGATGTACCCCGACGATCGCTCGGCGACCGCGGGGTCGCACATCGTGGCCCGCTTCGCGCCGAGCGCCGACGCGATGCGCTTCATCGAGAGCTGACAGCTGACCGGGACGATCGCCACGACCAATTCGTCGTCGGCCACGACCACCAGGGTCTTGAACACCTGATCGTGATCGAGCCCGAGCGAATCGGCGGCCTCGCGCCCGAAGTCGTGCAGGTCGTCGCCGCGGTCGTACTCGAGAATCGTGTGGGCGATGCCTGCGGCTTCGAGCGCGACGACTGCTGGTGTCACGCGTGCGACTGTAGAGCCGGGACGGCCGTCACTTGTCGAGCTGCACTTGTATGGTCGCTGCGTGCGTCTGTCCGCTGATCCGTCCACCTCGCCCGACGACTACGAGTTCGCACATCGAATCCGGGTCCGCTTCGTCGAGACCGATGCGATGGGCATCGTGCACCACAGCAACTACCTCGCCTACTTCGAGGAGACCCGCGTCGAGTACCTCCGGGCGATCGGGCATCCGTTCACCGAATGGCGCGACTCCGGTCTGGAGTCGCCGGTGCTCGAGTCGTTCGTGCAGTACCGCCAGCCGCTCGCCTTCGACGAGGAGATCACCGTGCACCTGCGCCTGGCCGAGGTCACCCGGGCCACGTTCCAGATGGCGTACCTGATCACCGTCGACGACGACGACGGCGTGGCGCGCCTGCGGGCCACCGGCGTGACCGTGCACGGGTGCGTCACCACTGCCGGCCGACCGACACGGCTGCCCGCCTGGCTGACTGCGATGGCCGCCGGACGCTGACCCGGCCGGGTCGTCGCGCAACGCGGAGCGGTGGGTACGTTCGCGACATGGCTGACACTGCAACACCGAGCCGCGTTCCGCTCGTCGACTACCTCGTGCTCGACGACGGCGACCCGCATCTCGCCGCAAACGAGTGCACGAGCTGCGGGGCCCGCTTCTTCGACCGGCGCAACGCCTGCGCTGCGTGTTTCGGCACCGAGTTCCGTCGGGTGAAGATCGCCACCGAGGGCGAGCTGCGCACGTTCACGATCGTCGCGTTTGCCGCACCCGGCGTCGAGGTGCCGTTCGTGTCCGGCGTGATCGACTGCGACGGCACGAGCGTGCGCGGCAACCTTCGCAACGTCGAGCCCGATGCCGACCACGTGCACACCGGGATGAAGGTGCAGCTCACCACGTACTCGCTCGGCACCGACGACCACGGCACCGAGGCCGTCGGCTTCGCCTTCGAACCCGCCTGACCCGACCACCCACGAACCACCAACCACGTTTGCGTTGCACTTCGGGTGACCCGGTCCACCGAAACCGCAACACAAACGCATCAGCACCAGCCAACCCAACGTTTGCGTTGCACTTCGGGTGACCCGGTCCACCGAAACCGCAACACAAACGTGATCGAGCACCAACACGGAGCACCACCATGAGCAGCAGCGACGAGATCTGGATCCTCGGGATCAACATGACCAAGTTCGGCAAGCACACCGATCGTGACGTCGTCGACCTCGCGTCCGAAGCGGTGATGGCGGCCCTCGCCGACGGCGGCGTCACGATGGCCGACATGGGTGTGCTGGCGGCCGGCAACCTGATGGGATCGGGCGGCATCGGCCAGCAGATCCAGAAGCAGGTCGGCCAGACCGGCATCCCGGTCTACAACGTGTCGAATGCGTGCGCCACCGGCGCGACCGCGCTGCGCACGGCGATCATGTCGATCAAGGCCGGCGAGTCCGACATGGGATCTGGCGGTCGGCGTCGAGAAGCTCGCCGGCGTCGGCCTGCTCGGCGGCGGCGGCCGAGCGAAGAAGGACGGCAACGAATGGGAACCGCAGGGCCGCTTCGGCGCGGTCACCTCCACCGACGGACGTATCGGCACCGACACGATGCCCGGCGTGTTCGCCCAGGTCGGCATGGAGTACGGCCACAAGTACGGCGGTGCCGACTTCGAGCTGTTCGCCAAGATCTCCGAGAAGAACCACGCCCACTCGACGCTGAATCCGCTCGCTGCCTACTCGAAGCGCTTCACGCTCGAGGAGATCATGGGCGACATGATGATCGCCTACCCGAACACCCGCCCGATGTGCTCCGCCAACTGCGACGGCGCGGCGGCGGCGGTCGTGGTCAGCGGCGAGAAACTCAAGACGTTGTCGCTCGAACAACAGCGTCGTGCGGTCAAGGTGTCGGCGTCGGTGCTCACGTCCGATCCGTGGCAGGAGGCCTGCCAGGTGCTCCCGGACGTCAACACGCTCACCCGCAACGCAGCGAAGACCGCCTACGAACAGGCGGGCATCGGACCGGAGGACCTCGACCTCGTCGAGCTGCACGACTGCTTCGCCACCGCCGAACTGGTCCACTACGACAACCTCGGGCTGTGCGAAGAAGGCGGTGCCGTCGACTTCTTCAACTCCGGCGCACCGTGGCGTGACGGGTCGCTCCCGGTCAACGTGTCGGGCGGTCTGCAGTCGAAGGGCCACCCGATCTCGGCGACCGGCATCGCCAACATCTGGGAGGTCTGCCACCACCTCCGTGGCGAAGCCGGCGACCGGCAGATCGAAGGCGCGAAGGTCGGCCTCGCCCACGTGATCGGCCTCGGCTCGGCCTGCGGCGTGCACATCCTGGAGAAGTCCGCCGCCTGACCGGACACGTGTCAACCGGGGTCTGACCCCAGTTGACACACCCCTGTCGACACGGTCACATCTTGAGCGTGGAGCCGCCGTCGACGACGAAGATCTCGCCGGTCGTGTACTTGTTGCGCAGCAGCGCCAGCACTGCCTCCGCGCAGTCGTCGGGCGTCGCCGACCTCGGCACCGGGGCGATCGCGGCGATCGCCTCGTGCATCGACCCCCAGTCCTTCGTCCACGGCGTGGCGACGAGGCCCGGCGCCACGGCGTTGACCCGGATCGGCCCATAGCTCTTCGCGAGCAGCAGGGTCATCTGGTTGAGCGCCGCCTTCGTCATCGAGTACGCCATCGACGAACCGACCGGACGCAGCCCGGCGATCGAGGTGATGTTGACGATGTTCGCGTCGTCGGAATTCCGCAGGTGCGGAATGGCCCGCTTGGTCAGCCACCACGTGCCGAACACGTTGACGTCGAAGGTCTTGCGGAAGATCTCGTCGGTGAGGTCGTCGAGACGATCGTGGGGCACCTGGGTGGTCCAGCCGGCGTTGTTGATCAGGAAGTCGAGCTGCCCGTAGCGCTCGATCGTGGTGTCGATCAGCGCGTGGGCTTCGTCCTGGATGCTGATGTCGGCGCGCACGTAGCACGACTCGCCCGGCAGCGACGCCGACACCGCCTCGCCCGCCTCGACCGACGACGAGGAGTTGACCACCACGGTGGCCCCGAGCGCCGAGAGCCGCCGGGCGGTCTCCTCGCCGATCCCGCTCGACGACCCGGTGATGATGGCGACGCGTCCGCTGAACTCACTCATGGCCGCCGACCGTATCCGGTGGCGTCGCGCCAGGACGGGCCGACGCAGCTCAGGCCGTGCGGTCGACCGGCGGCACGACGACGACAGGTCGGTCGCAGTGGTGCACGACGTGGTGGCTCGTGCTGCCGAGCGCCAGTTCGTCGCCGACGCCACGCGAGCCGACCACCACGAACGACGCGTCGAGACCGGTCCCCATTTTCATCAGCACATCGGCGGGGCTGCCGTACACGAGCTCGGCTCGCCAACGCAGCGCTCGATCGCCGGCGAGCGCCGCGCACCACTCGAGGCGCAGGAGCCGTTCGAGATCGTCGCGGTGGCCCTCGGACGGCACGTGCTCGCCCTCGATCACCGTCATCAGGCCGATCGCGTGGAACACCGCCAGGTCGAGATCGAAGCGACGGGCGATCTCGGCCGCCATCGCCAACGCCCGCCGCGCGTTGTTCGAGCCGTCGACGCCGACGATCACCGGGCCTGCGCTGATGATGCTGCCGGGAGTGGGATCGGAGTCGGCCATCACCCATGATCCTAGAGTCGAGGTCGTGACCACCCTGCAATTCCTCGGTGCCACCGGCACGGTGACCGGCAGCAGGTTCCTGGTGCGCACCGAGCAGGCGACCGTGCTCGTCGACGCCGGGCTCTTCCAGGGCGCCAAACGCGATCGTCTTCTCAACTGGGAGCCGTTCCCCGTCGATCCGACCACGATCGACGCGGTGGTCGTCACCCACGCCCACATCGACCACAGCGGCTGGCTGCCCGGCCTTGCCCGTGACGGGTTCACGGGGCCGGTCTACGCCACCAACGCCACCTGCGAGCTGTGCGAGATCCTGCTGCCCGACGCCGCTCATCTCCAGGAGGAACAGGCCCGCTTCGCCAACGAGCGTGGCTTCAGCAAGCACCGTCCCGCGCAACCGCTCTACACCTCCGACGACGCCGACGCGGCGATCGAGCTGCTCCACGGCGTCGAGTTCGATCACCCCGTCGAGGTCGCCGAGGGAATCGTCGTGCGATTCGTCCCGGCCGGCCACATCCTGGGCTCGGCCAGCGTCCATCTCACGATCACCGACCGTGCCACCGATCCAGGTGTCGGCACCACGCTGCTGGTCAGCGGCGACCTGGGCCGCGGGAACCATCCGCTGATCCCCGGCCCCGCCGTCGCACCGGCAGCGCAGACGGTACTGATCGAGTCGACCTACGGCGACTCCACGCATCCACCCGAGTCCGCCGAGATCGAGGAGTTCGCCGGCGTGGTCAGCCGTACCGCGAAGCGCGGCGGCATCGTGCTGATCCCCGCCTTCGCCGTCGATCGCACCGAGGTCCTGCTCGTCGTGCTGCGCGAGCTCATGGCGGCGGGACGCATCCCGACGCTGCCCGTGTACGTCGACAGCCCGATGGCGCTGCGCGTCCTCGACGTCTACCGGGCGGCGATGCGCGCAGCGGATCCCTCCGAATGTCACCCGGCACCCGAGGACGCTCCGCCCGACCTGTTCGATCCGGGCGGCGGTCTGTACGAGTGTCCCACCGTCGAGGACTCGAAGTCGCTGAACGAACTCACCGCCCCAGCGATCATCATCTCGGCATCCGGGATGGCAGCGGGGGGCCGGGTGCTCCACCATCTCGCTCGGCTGCTCCCCGATCACCGCAACAGCGTCGTGTTGTGCGGCTTCCAGGCTGCCGGGACGCGCGGACGTTCGCTGGCCGACGGCGCGCGCAGCATCAAGATGCTCGGTCGGTACGTACCAGTGCGAGCGGACGTCGACGTCTTGCGGTCGCTGTCGGTGCATGCCGACGCCGACGGGTTGCACTCGTGGATCGCTGCGCTGCCGCGACGACCCCTCACCGTGTTCGTGGTGCACGGTGAGCCGTCGGCCAGTGCCGCCTTGGCAGCACGGCTCGTCGACGACGACATCAACGCCGTGGTGCCCACCCAGTTCGAGGTGGTGCGGCTCGACTGAGCGCATGCCGTGCAGCCCGTGACCTAGGGCCCTGCAGTCGGCAGGAGCGTTCGTGTTGAATGGGAACATGGATGAACGCCAGCAAGCAACCGAGATCCTCAGCGAGTCGGAATGCTGGGACCTGCTCGACCATGCCACGGTGGGTCGTCTCGCCGTCGACATCGCCGGGCAGCCAGACATCTTCCCGATCAACTTCGTGGTCGACAAGCGCGGCATCGTCTTTCGCAGCGCTGCGGGAACCAAGCTCGCCGGCGCCGTACTGAATCGGCTGGTGGCGTTCGAGATCGACGGCTACGAGCCCGACGATCGCACAGCCTGGAGCGTGGTCGTCAAGGGTCAGGCCCAAGCGATCGAGCGGATGCAGGAGGTGTTCGACGCCGAGGATCTCCCGCTGTTCCCGTGGCTCTCGTGGGACAAGCCCAACTTCGTGCGAATCGAGCCCACCGTGGTCACCGGGCGCCGCTTCCACATCGTCGACGACGCATCTCCCGACGGCTCGATCGGCTGGTCGAGCACCGATTCCGACCCTCACGCCGAGTCGCTCGCCGCCGAACCGACACCGGGGACCCCGTTCCACCCCGGCGAGCCCAAGCTGCGCGCCGACTGAGCGGCGCCGCATGGTGCCCCCTCCGGAGGGCAACTACCGGTTCGGCACCACGACGACCGGAACGGTCGCTTCGTGCAGGAGCCAGCTGCTCACCGAACCGAGGAGCCCTGCCGCGACCAGGCCGCGACCGCGTGTGCCGACCACGATCAGGTCGCACCCCGGTTGTGCGTCGGCGAGCGCCGGGCGAGGCCCCATCAACGCGGTCGAGCGCTCGGCGCGGCCGTCGGGGTCGATCGCGTCGAGCGCCTGCGTGATCCGCCGTTCCTCGGCCTCGATCTCGCGGGCGAACAGATCGCGAGTCAGGCCCTCGTCGATCCACGGTGCAACCTCGATCGCCGAGACCACGCGGACCCGTCCGGTGGCGCCCGCGAAATCGAGCGCCCACAGCAGCGCTTCGCCGGCGTGGTCGCTGCCGTCGAATCCGACCACGATCGAGGAGCCGGCACGCGGCAACGTGCCAACCGGAACCACCACCACCGGTGCATGAGCGTGGGTCACGCAGTAGCGGCTCACCGAGCCGAGAAGATGACGACGCAGATCGCCCGCTCCGGTTCGACCGATGACCACCAGGTCCGCGTCGACGGACGCATCGACCAGCACGTGTTGCGCCTGTCCCTCGATCACCAACGGCTGAACCGGCACCGCATCCGCGTCGGCGCCGGCCTCGATCGTCGTGATCGCCACCTCGATCGCGGTGTCGACATCGTTGCCTGCCGTGGCCGCGAGGCCGAGTTCGTCGACCCCGAAGCCCCGTTTGGCGGTGAACATCGCCATCATCGTCGGCACATGGAACGCCGCAAGTGCGACGATCTCGACGCCGTCGGGCGGGCGATCGGCGCCGTGAACGATCGCCCATCGCAGCGCGTCGACCGCCGCATCCGACCCATCGATTCCCACGACCCAGCGATCCACCATGGCACCGAGTATCTGCCGCTTCCCCACGCCCGCCAAGGGTCCGAAGACCCGTGACATTGGGCCCTGGCGGCGACGGACCCACGTGATGGACGATCAACATGGAGGGAGGATCGCCGTGGACTACCAACCGCTCGAGGAGCTGTCCGAGTCCGACTGCTGGACGCTGCTACGTACGGTGGATGTCGGTCGTCTCGCCACCCCGACTCCTCGCGGCGGCGTGGACGTGTTCCCCGTCAACCACCTCGTCGACCAGGGCTCGATCGTGTTCCGCACCGCGATGGGCACCAAGGTGTCCGACGCCGTCGAGGCACAGGAGGTGGCCTTCGAGGCCGACAACGCTGCGCCCACCTACGATGAGCAGCGCGACGATCCGTGGAGCGTGGTCGTGCACGGTGTCGCCGAGCTGATCACCATCGAGACCGATCTGTTCGACAGCTTCGAGCTCGTCGTGCGGCCGTGGCACGTCTCGAACAAGCCGTACTTCATCCGCCTGGTCCCGATCACGGTGTCCGGTCGACGGTTCCGCATCGGCCACGATCAATGACCGCATCATCCGATACGCAAGACAAGGAGACCCCATGGTTCAGCACCTGATCGTCCCGGTCGACGGGTCCGACGCGTCGTGGCGAGCCGCCGACGTCGCGGTGGCGCTCGCCCGCCGTGGCGATGCGTCGGTCGACATCGTCGAAGTCGTCTTCGACCAACACGACGTCGCCGAGGCGCAGGCCCGCCTGACAGAACGCCTCGACCAGCACGAGACCTCGGGGGTCGAGGTGACCACCAGCGCGCACGTTGCCGCCGAGAGCGTTGCTCAGGCCATCGGCAACGAGGTCGAGCAACACCCGGAAGTGACCGTCGTGCTCGCGTCGCACGGCCGCGGTCGCTCAGCGGCGCTCCTCGGCAGCGTGACCGAGGAGCTGCTCGAGCGAACCTTCGGCCCGATCCTCGTCGTTGGACCCCACGTCACCCACAGCAGTCTCGAGGGGCCGATCATCGCGACCATCGACGGGTCGCGGGCGTCGGAGTCGGTGCTGCCGCTCGCAGCGGCCTGGGGCATCGAGCTCGGCAGCGAGCCCTGGATCGTGGAGGTGACCGATCCCGACACGGGGGTGTCGCGCGACGTCAACGAGTCGGCCTACCCGGCCCGACTCGCCCGCAAGCTGGCCAAGGACTCGGGGCACCCCGTGCAGTTCGAGGTGCTCCACGGCGAGCACGTACACGACGAGATCGCCGACTTCGCTCGGTCGATCGACGCAGCAATGATCGTCGCGAGCACCCGCGGGCGCACGGGGATGTCGAGGTTCGTGATCGGCAGTACCGCCGCGGCGATCGTTCGCCATGCGCCGTGTCCCGTGCTGCTCGTTCGCCCGCCCCATCTCCCGCAGTGACGTCCAGTGAAACGTTGAGCCGGCGTACCAATAGCATGGAGATGCCATGGACCGCGCCGAGCTCGCAGGAGCGTTGATCGACTCCTGCCCCGACGGGTTGCTGCTCATCGCCAGTGACGGCCTGATCCAGCTGGCGAACCCGGTGGCCGGACAGATGTTCGGCCTGACCGAAGCGGACCTGGTCGGATCGTCGATCGATCAGCTCGTTCCCCCCGAATTCCGCAAGACGCACCCCGCTCGGCGCGCCGCATACACCGCAGCGCCCACGAGCCGACCCATGGGCACCGGTCTCGAGTTGTTCGCCCAACACTCGTCGGGCGAGATGTTCCCCGTCGAGATCAGCCTGAGCCCGTGCACCATCGACGACACACTCTTCACGATCGCCACGATCCGCGACGTGAGCGATCGGCAGGAGTCGGCGTCGCAGATGGCGATGCTGCAGGACCGCGAGCGCATCGCCCGCGACCTCCACGACATGGTGATCCAGCGCCTCTTCGCCGCCGGGATGAACCTGCAGTCCGTGCAGTCGTCTGCGCAGCCGCAGATGGTGGCAGACCGCATCGGGTCGACGATCTCGGAACTCGACGACACCATCCGCGAGCTCCGTGCCGCGATCTTCCGACTCGGCCAGCACGACGAACGGCGCACGCTGTCGGCGCAGATCACCGAACTCGTCCACGAACGCGCCCGCCACCTCGGGTTCGAGCCGACCCTCCGCATCGCCGGCGATGTCGACCTGCTCCCGGTGTTCATCGCCGACCAGCTCGTCGCGACGGTCACCGAGGGACTGTCCAACGTGGTTCGACACGCAAGCGCCACGACCGCCGAGATTCGCATCGAGTGCGTCGCCGACTCCTTGTCGTTGCGGATCAGCGACAACGGCGTGGGGCTCCCGGACGAGCCCAAGCGATCGGGCGGGCTGTCGAACATGATGTGGCGCGCTGCCGAACTCGGCGGAAGTTGCACCGTCGGCCCGAACGAACCTGCCGGGACCCAGCTGCACTGGCACGTCCCGGTCTGAGCTGCACGGTGAGCCGATGCGTCGGTCACATCTCGTTGCGGTGGCGTTCGACGAGGCGGGCGGCGAGCGCAGCGGCCTCGGTACGTCGCGACATGCCGAGCTTGGCGAGCAGATTCGACACGTAGTTCTTGACCGTCTTCTCGGCGAGGTACATCTCCTGCGCGATCTGGCGGTTGGTGTGCCCCTCGCCGATCAGGTCGAAGATCCGTCGCTCTTGGGCAGTCAGGTCCTCCAGCCGCCCCTCCTCGCTGTCGCGCAACCGCCGGCTCGCCAGCCGCACCTCGGCGTCATCGAGGTAGCGACGGCCATCGGCGACGCCCCGGATCGCATCGACCAGTTCGTTGCTGCGGATCTGCTTGAGGATGAACCCCGACGCCCCAGCGAGCCCGGCGTCGACCAGTGCTCGGTCGCTGTCGAACGACGTGAGGATCAACACCTTGACGGCCGGGAACTCGGTGGTGATCTCGCGGCACACATCGATGCCGTTGTGCTCGCCGCCACCGAGGCGCACGTCGAGGACCGCGACGTCGGGCGTGACATCACGAATGCCGGCGATCGCCTCGTCGGCGGTTCCGGCCTCGCCGACCACCGTGAGATCGTCCTCGGCGTCGAGCGCAGCGGCGATGCCTCGTCGGACCACCTCGTGGTCGTCGAGCAGGAAGACACGAATCATGGAGCCATCATCGCTCATGCGCCGCTCATCCGGCGCCATACGGCATCACGAGGTCAACGGCACGATGGCGATCGGGCGGTGTACGTGATGGAGCAGCCAGGTCGACACCGACCCCAGTAGCGCAGCACCGACGGCACCGTGGCCGCGGGCGCCGACCACGATGAGATCCGCTTCCTCGGCATGCTCGGCGAGCGCCGAGCGCGGCGTCCCTCGCACGAACTCACGCTCGAGCGTGACCTCGCGCGCTCGCGCCAGATCGGCAACCGTGTCGACGAGATGGTGGAATCGATCGGCGGCGAGGTCGCTGGCATCGGGAAAGAAGAAGGCGTCGGCGCCGACGGCGAGCGGCGTCGCGTCCCACACCCAGGCGACCACGACCGTGCCGCCAGGCGAGGAGAACTCGATCGCCCAACGCAGTGCCGCCATCGAGTTCGGCGAGCCGTCACAGCCGACCAGGATCGTCCCGACGGGGCCGGGTTCGGCGTCGCCGGGCACCACGATCGTCGGCACGGAGGCATGCGTGGCGCACTGGGTGCTCGTCGAGCCGAGCAGGAGCCGGGCGAAACCGCCACGACCTCGGCTGCCGATGACCAGCAGCGACGCGGAGTCGGACGCTTCGAGGAGGACCTGTGCGGGACCACCGCGGCCGACCGATGCCGTGACGGGCAGGTGGAGCCGTTCACCCAGCCCCGCAGCGACCTCGGCAACATCCTGGGCCGCTGCGTCGTGGATGTCGGCATCGTCGACGCCGACCGCCAACGGCGCCGACATCGGATAGGTGCCGGCCACCGGCGTCTGCCATGCGGTCACCAGTTCGATCGCGGTGGCTCGACCCTCGACATTGCTTGCCGCCCAGTCGAGCGCGTTGGTGGCGCACTCCGACCCGTCGAGTCCCACGACCCACATGCTGCGATCGACCGGGCGAGATGGATTCGAGTCCGGCACGAGATTGGTCCGCTCCCTGTTGGTCATCAGCATGGCTGGGCCTCTCTCCCTGCGGGGATCCCCCGCCCCCGTCGTCTGCGACGCATCCACGTCCACTGCGACGATTGAACCGTCCGGCGCCCCGCATCGGCAGGGCCAAAGGTCACGCAAGCCCGTCGGGACGGCGACGCACGGACCTTGGCCCCTGGTCGGCTGCGACACGGCGCTCCACCATGGAACCACCCTTCGACCGAGACCAGGAGACGCCATGACCGATGACTTTCCCGCCCTGCGAAACGAACTGCGCCAGGGCTACCGCGACCTGATGCAGGCAATCCCCGACCAGATGAAGGGATTCGGCGACCTCCACCGCTCAGCGGTCAAGGACGGCGCCCTGACGCAGGCCACCAAGGAGTTGATGGCCGTCGCGATCGCCATCTGCACGCGGTGCGACGACTGCATCACCCTGCACATGCACGACGCGCTTCGCGCCGGCGCCACCCCGGAGATGGTGCACGAGGCCATCGGTGTCGCCCTGCTGATGGGCGGAGGCCCAGCGTCGACGTATGCCACGCACGCCATGCGCGCCCTCGAGCAGTACAGCGCACAGCCGTAGGCGCGGTCCGAGGTGGCACCCCGACCCTGTGACGATCGATGACGGCCCGACGATGATCTCGAAACCGACTCCGCCATCGCCGGTCGACGAGGACGCCCCGGTCGCGTCGTTCGACTGGAACGACGAATGGGGCGCGCTGCGTTCCGACGGGCGCACCGGTCGGCCCGACAGTGTGAACATCGCCGACCTCGCCGTCGACCGACACGTCCGCGAGGGCCGCGGCGAGCGGGTGGCGTTCCGGTTCATCGGCCGTGAGCCGAGCGACATCGACGAGCCCGTCGACATGACCTACGCCCGACTGGCCCGGCGGACGAACCGTTTCGCCGACGCACTGGGTCGCCGAGGATTCGGGCCCGGCACGGGCGTGGCCACGCTCGCCGGCCGCATCCCCGACCTGTACGTGGCAGCGCTCGGCACGCTCAAGGCGCACGGCACCTTCACGCCGTTGTTCTCGGCGTTCGGCCCCGACCCGATCGCGCAGCGGATGAACCTCGGGCGCATCAAGGTCCTCGTGACCACACCGCTGCTGTACCGCCGCAAGGTGGCGCCGATCCTCGAGCGTCTGCCGCACCTCGAACTCGTGCTGGTCTGCGGGAGCACCGAAGACGACCTCGGCACCGGACGCACCCGCCGCGAGCGGCCCGAGGTGATGTCGTTCGGGGCGTTTCTCACCGAGGGCAGCGACACGTTCGAGCCCGGCCCGACCGATCCGGACACCCCGGCACTGGTGCACTTCACGAGCGGGACGACAGGCCGACCGAAAGGTGCCGTGCACGTCCATGCCGCCGTGGTCACCCATCACATGACCGGCCGCCTCGTGCTCGACCTGCACGACGGCGACACGTTCTGGTGCACCGCCGATCCGGGCTGGGTGACCGGCACGTCGTACGGCATCATCGCACCGCTCACCAACGGCGTCACCAGCGTCGTCGACGAGGCTGAATTCGATGCGCAGCGCTGGTACGACATCCTCGAACGCCACGCGGTCGACGTGTTCTACACCGCGCCGACGGCGATTCGACTGCTGCAACGAGCCGGCGACGACGTGGCCGCAGCAGCCGATCTGTCTCAACTCCGACTCGTGGCGAGCGTCGGCGAACCGCTGGACGCCGACGCCGTGCAGTGGTGCCGGCGAACGTTCGGCGTCCCGGTGATCGATACGTGGTGGCAGACCGAGACCGGCGGGATCATGATCTCCAATCAGCTGTCGCAGCCGGTGAAACCGGGATCGATGGGACGCCCGGTGCCCGGTGTCGAGGCCGGTCTGCTGGCGCGCGACGCGGACGGCGAGGTCGTCACCGACGACGCGGGTGCCCCGGTGATGGTCGACGACTCCGAACAGTCCGGCGAGCTCGCGCTCCGCGCCGGCTGGCCGTCGATGTTCCGGACCTACCTCGACGACGACGAGCGCTACCGCCAGTCGTTCGTCGACGGCTGGTACCGCAGCGGCGACCTCGCCCGTCGAGATGCCGACGGCTACTACTGGTTCGTCGGCCGCGGCGACGACGTGATCAAGACCTCGGGCCATCTGATCGGACCGTTCGAGGTGGAGTCGGCGCTCAACGATCATCCTGCCGTCGCCGAGACCGGCGTGATCGGCAAACCCGATCCGACCGCCGGCACCGTCGTCAAGGCGTTCGTCGTGCTCGCCCGCGGCCAGGAGCCCACCGACGAACTCCACCGCGAGCTCATCGGCCATGCGCGAGCCCGACTCGGCGCCGCCGTCGCACCACGTGAGATCGAGTTCGTCGATGCCCTCCCACACACCCGCAGCGGCAAGATCATGCGCCGCGTGCTGAAGGCCCGCGAGCTCGGCGAGGACGAGGGCGACACCTCGACACTCGAGACGCCGCCGGACACGAAGGATCCGCGATCATGAGTGACGACCTCCTGCCGGGCCTGCTGGCCGACATGATCCGCATCCGCGTGTTCGAGGAACGCTGCGCGGAGCTGTACGGCGAGTCGAAGATCCGCGGATTCCTCCACCTCTACATCGGCGAGGAGGCCGTCGCAGCCGGTGTCATGCGCTGTCTGCAGCCCGACGATGCCGTGCTCGCCACCTATCGCGAACACGCCCACGCTCTACTGCGTGGCGTGTCCGCCGAGTCGATCATGAGCGAGATGTTCGGCAAGGCCACCGGGTGCTCCGGCGGCCGTGGTGGTTCGATGCACCTCTTCGACGCCTCGACACGATTCTTCGGTGGCAACGCGATCGTCGGTGGACACCTGCCGCTCGCCGTCGGCCTCGCCCTCGCCGACCAGATGCTCGGCCGAACGGGCGCAGCAACCGTCTGCTTCTTCGGCGAGGGAGCGATGGCCGAAGGCGAGTTCCACGAGGCGATGAACCTCGCCGCACTCTGGAACGTGCCGGTGCTGTTCTGCTGCGAGAACAACCGCTACGCAATGGGGACGTCGCTGCAGTCCAGCGAGTCGCAGGTCGACCTGGCGCTGAAAGCGGCGAGCTACGCCGTCCCTGCCTGGAGCGTCGACGGCATGGACGTGATGGAGGTGCACCGGGCGACCACCAAGGCGCTGGCGGCGGTGCGCGCCGGTGGCGGACCGATGTTCATCGAATTCCAGACCTACCGTTTCCGGGCGCATTCGATGTTCGATCCCGATCTGTACCGAGATCCCGGCGAAGTCGAGCGGTGGAAGCAGCGCGACCCGATCCTGACCTTCGCCGACCGCCTGCTCGCCGACAGCGTGATCGACGCCGACGACCTCGACGCGATGTGGTCGGCTGCTCGCGACGAGACCGAGGCCGCCGTGGTCGCTGCTGACGAGGCCCCGCTCGAGGCCGTCGGCACGCTGCTCGACCATGTCACCCGCCCGGTCGAACCCGCCGTCGTTCCCGCAGACCTGGGCTCGGAGAACCAGATCGGCCCCGGCGAGGCCGATGAGGTGTGGCCATGAGCACCACGGTGGAGATGACGTACCGCGAGGCGATGCGCGAGGCCCTGCGCGACGCGCTGGCCACCGACGATCGCGTGTTCATCATGGGCGAGGACGTCGCCGACTACGGCGGCACGTACGCCGTCACCAAGGGCCTCCACGAGGAGTTCGGCCGCGACCGAGTTCGCAACACGCCGCTGTCGGAGTCAGGGTTCGTCGGCGCGGGCATCGGTGCAGCGCTCGGCGGATTGCGCCCCATCGTCGAGATCATGACGGTGAACTTCAGCCTGCTCGCCCTCGATCAGCTCGTGAACACCGCTGCGACGATCCTGCACATGTCCGGTGGCCAGTTCAACGTACCGCTGGTGGTCCGCACGACCACCGGCGCCGGACGCCAGCTGGCAGCCCAGCACTCGCACAGCCTCGAGGGCTGGTTCGCCCACGTCCCTGGGCTGAAGGTGATCGCGCCGGCCACGCCCGCGGACGCACGGTGGATGCTCCCAACCGCACTCGCCGATCCGAACCCGGTGATCATCTTCGAGCATTCCGGCCTGTACAACGACCGCGGGCCCGTCGACCCCGACGGCGGGCCCGTCGACATCGACCGCGCCGCCGTGCGCCGAACCGGCGACCACGTGACGATCGTGGCCTGGGCGGGCATGGTCCCGAAGGCCCTCGCTGCCGCCGAACAACTCGCCGCGTCGGACGTGTCAGCGGAGGTGATCGACCTGCGGTCGCTGCGTCCCCTCGATCTCTCCACGATCGGCGAGTCGGTGCAACGAACCCACCGCGCGCTCGTCGTCGACGAAGGCTGGCGCACCGGGGGCTTGAACGGCGAACTTGCCGCGTCGATCACCGAGCAGTGCTTCTGGACCCTCGACGCGCCCGTCCGCAGACTCGCCAGCCTCGAGGTGCCGATTCCGTACGCCAAGCATCTGGAGACCGCCGCGATCCCGCAGGTCGACGACATCGTCGCGGCTGCAACCGAACTGGTGGGTGGCACGTCGTGAGCGACTCCGACACGTTCGACTATGTGATGCCATCGCTCGGTGCCGACATGGACGAAGGGCGGGTCATCGAGTGGCGGGTTGCAACAGGCGACACCGTCCATCGCGGCGACCTGGTCGCCGTGGTCGAGACCGAGAAGTCCGACATCGACATCGAGATCTGGCACGACGGCATCGTCGAGGAGTTCCTGGTCGACGTCGGCCAGCTCGTCGACGTCGGCACTCCGATCGCCCGACTTCGAGCGATCGGCGTCGGCGCGGTTCCCGCACCGACCGCTCGCACAACAGCACCTCCCGCCGACACTGCTCGCGCCGGCCGCGTCCCCGCCTCCCCGATCGCCAGACGCCTTGCCACCGAGCGTGGCATCGATCTCCGTACGTTGAGCGGCACCGGGCCGGGCGGCGCCGTGATCGAAGCCGACGTCCTCGGAGCCACTGCGATCGACGCGCCGCCCGTCGATGACATGGCTGCTCCGCGCGCTGAGCCCATCGAGGTCCGGCGACGGTCGAGCGACACGATGCGTTCGCTGATCGCAGAGCGAATGACGACGGCGAACCGCGAGATCCCGCACTACCACCTGGCACGCGACCTCGACGTCGGTGTGCTCGAGTCGTGGCTCGTCGATCGCAACGCAGCGCGTCCGATCGCAGAGCGGATCCTGCCAGCGGCCTGCTACATCCGAGCTGTCGCGCTCGCCGCTGCCCGCCACCGCGAACTCAACGGGTACTGGGTCGACGATCACTTCGAGCCCGCCGACTCGGTCAACGTTGCCATGGCGATCTCCCTGCGACGCGGCGGGCTGGTCACCCCACAGATCGAACGAGCGGACGAACGTTCCCTCGACGAGGTCATGGCCGCACTCGGCGAACTCGTCGCGGCCGCACGCGCCGGCAACCTCCGTGCGAGTTGGATGACCGGGGCAACCATCACCATCACCCACCTCGGCGACACCGGCGCCGACCTGGTGCACGGCGTGATCTCGCCACCCCAGGTCGCACTCGTCGGCTTCGGACGATCGCGGGATCGACCCTGGGCGATCGACGGAGACGTCGTCGTTCGACCCATCGTGACCACCACGCTCGCCGCCGACCACCGCGCCACCGACGGAGCGATCGGTAGCCGCTTCGTTGCGACACTTGCCCAACTGATCGACCGACCGGAGGAACTCCTGTGACCGACCAACTCCCCGCCAGCCACGACAACGTCGACCTCGTGACGATGATCTTGTCGGCGATCGCCGATGTGGCCCCCGAGTTGGAGTCGGAGCTGGCGGACCTCGACCACGACGTCGACTTCTGGATGGAACTCCAGCTCGACTCGATGGACCACCTGGCCGTCATGACCCGACTGTCGGAACAGACCGGCGTCGACATCGCCGAACGCGACTACCCGCGCCTCACCACGGTCACCGCGCTCCGCGACTTCCTCGCCGCGAACCGCATGTGAGCCCTGCGCGACCGGCCCATGACCTTGGGCCCTGTCGAGCGGCCTCGACGGTGTCGACACTGGGGGGCATGACGAGGACGGACCCAACGCACGCGATCAACGAACTGATGGGCGTGGACGACGTGCTCGCGCGCTACCAGCGGCCCGGACCCCATGCGACGGTGATCATGCAGTTCCCGGCGCCCGGGCGGGCGGGCGACGACCGGATGGTGCGCTGGCACGTCCGCCGATCCGAACTCGTTGCCGCCGGCGCGAGCACCGCAGCACTCGGCCATCTCGACACACTGGTCGAGGGGCTCGAGCCGCGGGGCAACTGCGTGCTGCTGACCGCCGACGACCACGATGCATCGTTCTGCTGGTTGATCGACCACGACGTCGAACACCTGGCCCACGTCGGCCCCTGCCCGGCGATGCTGGCCGCGCTCGACGAACTCACCGATCGATCACCGGTCATCGTCGCCGTCGTCGACCACCTCGGCGCCGACCTGTTCGAACTGGACCACCTCGACATCGCCGAGATCGGCTCGGTCGAGGGCGATCACGTCCAGACGCATCGACACACCAGCGGCGACCAGGCCGGCCATCAACGCCGGGCCGACGCGATCTACGAACGCAACGCCGACACGATCGCCCACCACATCACCGACCACGCCGCCGGCGTCGGGGCGCACCTCGTGGTGCTCACCGGTGACGACCGTGAAGCGGCATCGGTGACCAACCATCTCGACACCCACCGGTTCACCGTCGTCACCGTGCAGGCAGGCGCGCGCCACGACCCGCATCTGGCCGAGCGAGTACGCCATGCGGCGATCGAGCAGTCGCTCGCACATCGTCGATCCCATCGAGCCGACGCGGTCAGCCACCTCCGCGAGGAACTCGGTCGCCATGCGCTCGGCGTCGAGGGGCGTGCCGCCACCGCCACGGCGATCGCCGAGAGTCGGGCGGCGACCACCTTCTTCGACCGATCCATCGCCGTCATGAATCCTGCCGACGTAGACGTACTGGCGCGCGACACGCTGCTGTTCGGCGGCACCGTCGTGGTCACCAGCGACCTCGGCGTCGCCGACGGCGTCGCTGCCGTTCTCCGCTTCGCCACCCACTGAACCGCAACCTCATCCCAGCCGACCACCCCCCACACCCACCACCACCCCACCCACCCCACACCCACCACCCAACACCCACCACGACCAGAGGGAGCTCCCCATGACCGACACACCATCGACACCGGACACACCGGACACACCACCGGAACCCACCTCGACAGCTCCGGCGACGGGACGAAGAAGTGGGCGTTGGTGGCCGGAGCGGTCGTGTTGATCGCCGCGCTCGTGGTCGCGCTGTTCGTGATCACCTCCGACGACGACGACGAGACCGCCGACTCGGTCTCGACCACCGAGGCGCCGGTGACCACCGCGGTCACCGACACCACCGACGCACCGGCAACCACGCAGACGCCGGAGACCACCGACGCCGCGACCACCACCGAGGCCACCACGCCACCCACCACGTCGCCCACCACCGAACCGCCGAGCACCGATGCGCCCACGACAGTCGCTCCCCCGGTGCCCGACGAGGTCAGCACCGCAATCTGGCCGTGGTTCCCGACCGACCTGCGCTATGCCGAGCCGGTCGACGCGGCCGTGGGATTCGCCACCGACTACCTCGGGTTCCTCGACCCGATCGCCAGTGAGTTCATGGCCGGCGACAACCGGTCCGGCGAGGTCGAGATCCGATCGTTCGAGAACGGCCCGGCGACGGTGGTCTTCGTCCGCCAGCTCACCGCCGACGACAGCTGGTGGGTTCTCGGCTCCGTGGGCGAGAACATCCGTATCGACGAGCCGGCCGCGCTGTCGGAGGTGACGAGCCCGCTGACCGTGTCCGGAACGGCGCTGGCATTCGAGGGCACCGTCGACGTGCAACTCCGCGCCGACGGCAACGGCGAGCCGATCTTCGAAGGATTCGTCACCGGCAGCGGCGGCCCAGACGCCGGTCCGTTCACCGAGACCTTCGAGTTCACGAGCCCCGGACAGACCGGCGGCGCACTGGTGATGCTGTCGCTCAGCCCGGAAGACGGCTCGACCGTCGAAGCCTCGGCGATGCGGATCTTCTATCCCTGATCGGGCTCGGCCCGCGACCCGATCAGCGACAGCACCTGGGCAACGGCGGCTGCGCCGTCGGCCTCGACGTCGATGCAGCCGAGCGAATCGACGCCGTCCGGCGTCGGCGTGTGGTGGCGCACCAGGACCGGGGTGCCGGGCGACTGCGCTCGATGCGCCCTGACGAGCTGCGCGCTGCGCTCGTCGTCGGGGTCGAGCAACACGATGATCGCGTCGGCTTGGTCTGCGAGTGGGCAACGACCGCCGTGCAGCACCGGGCAGGCATCGCCGCTACGCGATGCCGGTCCGGCGCACATCGCGGTGGCGACACCGGCGGCCTCCGCGGCGCGCTCGCCGGCCCAGCGTCGACCGGCGACCTCGACCAGCACCCGGGGCCGCTCGTCGGCCGGTGGCCACGTCGGGACGGGACCGGTCGTGCCGATCGACAGCCGCACGACACCGCTGTCGTGACCCAAGGCGACCGGGCCGCGCCGGTTGAGCAGCGAGAGCATCGGGCCGTTCTCGAGCAACACGTCGGCCTGCAGATTCTCGAGCCCGACGGCGCCGGCATGTCGGACCAGGACATCGAGCAGGTACGGCCCGAGCCAGCCCCGCCAGTTGGGTGCCACCGTCACCGCCAGGTCGCCGTCGCCGTCGTCGCGTCTCGCGTACCCCGCCTCGCCCGCCACCTCGTCGGGCAGGCCGTCGCGGTGCACGATCGCGATCACGCCGAACCCGCCTTGTTCGGAGATGTCGGCCCACTGCCGGCACCAGGCGAGGTGCGGCTTGAAGGCGCCGAAGAACCGGCGGTGACGATCGCCGACCGACAGGGTCTCGTACAGGGTCTGGATGCGCTCGGCGTCGGCTGCCGAGGTCGGGCGCACCTCCATGCGGGCGCCACCTGCCAACTCGATGACCTCGGAGGGGGTGACGTCGCCCATGCTGCAGCCATTCTGTCGTCTCCGAGGCCAGCAGGGACGGTCGTCTACCCCTCGGGGTATCATCGATGTCATGACGATCACGCGTGGATTCATCGCCGGCGTCGCCGGGGTCAGCCTGTTGCTCGCATCGTGTGGCAGCGACGAACCGGCGAGCGAGAGCACCGCAACATCGCTCGAGACAGGCACGCGCAGCGTCGACAGCGCAGCGGACATCAGCGGGATCGCGACGATCTCGGTCGACGAGGCCGCAGCGATCACCGACAATCCGCCCGACGACCTCGTCGTCCTCGACGTGCGCACCCCGGAAGAGTTCGCCGAGGGCCACCTCGACGGTGCGGTACTGGTGGACTTCTACGACGCCGACTTCGTCGATCAACTCGCCGCGCTCGACCCCGACGTGCCGTACCTCGTCTACTGCCGATCGGGCAACCGCAGCGGCGAAACCCTCGGGGTGATGGAGCAGCTCGGCTTCAGCTCAGCGGTCGACGTCGACGGCGGCATCCTCGCCTGGTCCAGCGCCGGCCTGCCCGTCACCACCGGATGACCGCGCGGACGAATCCGCCACACCGATTCCCCGGAGCGTGAGCACGCGGGTGAACTCGGCGCCGACGAGCACGATCTGGCCGACGTAGAAGATCCACAGCAGCACGATGAACACGCTCCCGGTCACCCCGACCAGCGACGACGCCGCATAGCGCTGGAGATAGGCGCCGACCAGCACGGTGCCCACGGCGAGCACGGCGGCGGTGGCGGCACCGCCGACGAGCGCGGCCCGCCAGGGGATGTCTGCATCGGTGAGGAATCGGAACAGCAGGGTGATGACGCCGATGCCGAGCACCCACGACGTGGCGACGCCGAACAGCTCTTCGAGTGACTCGACGAATGCCGCATCGGGAATCAGCCGCGAGAGCAGGCCGGCGACGGCGTTCAGCACGAACGACGCGACCACGACGGCACCGGC
Organism: Ilumatobacteraceae bacterium; assembly: GCA_963715825.1. GTDB lineage: Bacteria > Actinomycetota > Acidimicrobiia > Acidimicrobiales > Ilumatobacteraceae > Sva-07. Next base: position 75,033 of record CAVQSI010000027.1, on the reverse strand, counting down.
TCCGGCGACGACGGCGAACGCGAGGAGACGGCGCATCACGGTGTGACGCAAACCCGGTCGCACCGGCCGTTCCCAGATCGTGTTGAACGCGTCCTGCACGGCGACCACGAGCACCGATGCCGTGAGGAACAACGACGCGGCACCCAGGACGCCGAGGCCGGTCAGCGTTCCCGTGCCGTCGAGCGCGTCGGTGAGGGCCCGCGCGACGTTGTCGGCGTCGATGCCGAGCCACTCCGAGATCCGTTCGGTGAGGTACGACTGGACGTCGCCTCGCGAGATCACCAGCCCTGCGATGGCGAGCGCGAGCGCAAGGAGGGGCACCAGGGCGAACAGCCCGTAGTAGGCAATGCCGGCGCCGAGGCGGATCGTTCGGTGATCGCGCCACTGCTCGTAGGTGTCGATGCCGAGGGTCCAGACACCGCGAACGGCGTCACGAACCCGATCGACGATCACCCGGTGGATGCTAGGCGCCGTCGCTCAGACCGGGGCGGGTAGCGACGGCCCGGCGAACTCGAGCCAGGCGCCGTAGCCGCCAACGAGGTCGGACACGTCGGTGAAGCCGGCCCGGCGCAGCACGCTGGCAGCGACCGACGACCGGTAGCCGCCCGCGCAGAACACGACGGTCGGGGCGCCAGCGTCGAGTTCATCGAGGCGAGCAGGGAGCTGTCCGACGGGCACCGGAACCGACCCGGCGATGCTGCCGATGGCGACCTCGCCGGGGTTGCGGATGTCGATCAGCTGGAGCCCGGCGACCTCGGCGCGGCGGCGCTCGAACTCGGGGACCGTGAGACGCGACGCACGAGCAGTTCGGTCGGGATGCTCCGCCATCACTGCCAGCGGATCGGCGAGGTAGCCCACGACGCGGTCGAAGCCGATACGACCCAGGCGGTTGCGGGCCTCGATCTCGAAGCCGGGGTCGGCGACGAGCACGATGTCGACGTCGCTCGGCACCACCGAGCCGGCGAACTCCGCGTACCGGCCGTCGAGGCCGACGTTGACCGAGCCGACCAGGTGCCCGCGGGCGAACTCCTCCGGCGAGCGGCCGTCGAGCAGGATCGCGCCGGCGTCGATCAGACGTGTGGCTGTATCGAGATCGAGGGCCTCGAGCGGTGACGTCTCGTCGAGCAGCGGACGATCCTTGCGGTTGAGGACGGCGTCGTAGACGAAGTACGACGGCGCCGGTGGCTGCCCCTCGGTGACCAGCGCGACGAAGGTCTCCTTGTCGGGAGCCACCAGGGCGTAGTTGTTCACCCGCTGGTCGCCGATCGTCGACCAGGTCTCGGTGGACAGGTTCTTGCCGCACGCCGAGCCGGCGCCGTGGGCCGGGTAGACGCGGGTCGCGTCGGGCAGCGTGAGCAACTGGTTGTGCAGGCTGTCGTAGAGCTTGTGGGCGAGCTCGTCGCGGGTGTAGCCGAGCGAAGCGAGCAGGTCGGGACGCCCGACGTCGCCGATGAAGAGGGCGTCGCCGGTCAACACGCCGTAGGGCACCTCGTCGTCGGCGTGTTCCCACACGACGATGCTGATCGACTCGGGCGTGTGGCCCGGGGTGTGACGGATCTCGAGCTGGACGTCGCCGAGGGAAATGCGTTCGCCGTCGGCGAGCTTGCGCGACGCGAACTCCGTTTCGGCCACTGCCGAGAATCCGATCTCGGCACCGGTGGCTGCGGCCAACTCGAGGTGGCCCGACAGGAAGTCGGCGTGGAAATGCGTCTCGATCACCAACTCGATCGTGAGGCCGTCTGCGGCTGCATCGCGCACGTACTCGTCGATGTCACGACGCGGATCGACGACGACCGCCCGTCCGGTGGACGTGTCGCCGATCAGGTACGAGGCCTGCGACAGACACTCGAGGTAGTACTGCGTGAACTTCATGGTTGCACCTTTCGACTGGAGGTCGACGTTGACGTCGCCGACCACGATGCCCGATCCAACATACCCCATGGGGTAGGTATTCCCGGTCGGCCTCCCCCACGAGAGTACGGTCTCCGGTATGCCACGTCGATCACTTCGAACCGCTGCCACGGCGCTCGCCGTCGTCGCCGCCAGCGCACTCCTCGCCGGGTGTTTCACGCTGGAGGCGACGTTCACGATCAACGACGACGCCACCGCCGACCTCGACTACCTCATCCTGATCGACACCGATCAACTCCAGGAGCTCTCGGGCCTGCTCGGCGAGGGCCTCGGCGACGTGGGCGATCTGTCCAGCGACGCGCTGCTCGACGAGTTCTTCGGTGGCGAGGATCCGTGCGCGGACCTCACGTCGGAACTCACCGAGTACGACGTGAGCACCCGCGAGATCAACGAAGGTGGTGAGGCCGGCGTCGGCTGCACGGTGACCGGGGTCCCGGTCACCGAACTGACCTCGCTCGGTGACGACACGTCGTCGTTCTCGGTCGTGCAGGACGAAGCCGGCACGCGCTTCAACGCCGTACTCGAAGGCGTCGACGAACTCACCGGTGATCCGTCCGACACCGAGATGATCACCGAGCTGCTCGATGTCAGCCTCGACGACCTGTTCACGATCCGGTTCGTCGTGACAGCACCGGGATCGCTCGGCGAGAACAACGCATCGTCGACCTCCGGCTCGACCGCGACCTGGGACATCAAGGCCGATGCCGACTTCGTCGTCGACGGTGATGCCACGATGAACGCCGAGTGGACCCCCGGCGGCGGAAGCGACAGCTCGTCGATCTGGATCATCGTGGCGATCATCGCCATCGTTGCGGTGGTCGCTGCAGTGGCCATCGTGCTGGTCAAGCGCTCGAAGGGGAAGGGCCCGGACTCGCCCGAGACAGCAGTTGCCGCGCCGATGGCGACGGACGCACCGCCCCCACCCCCACCGGGCATGACGCCACCCCCACCGGGAATGGCACCGCCGCCTTCGATCAGCGAGCCACCGGCTGCTCCGCCGCCACCTCCGCCAACGACGCCGCCGCCACCTCCGCCACCGGCCTGACGCTGACGGCCGGCGGCCGGCTCAGGGCTTCATCGGGGCCATCGCGCCCAACAGGTCGCCGACCACGTGCTGGCGCTCGACCCGGTGACGCATCGGGCGGTCGGTGACGATGTCGTAGCGGTTGCGTCGCCCCTCGCGATGACGAGTGAGGCAGCCGGCGGCCTCGAGATCCTTGACGATGCCCTGCACCGCACGTTCGGTGATGCCGACCTGTTCGGCCAGATCGCGCAGGCGGAGCTGCGGATCACGGGCGAGACAGATCAGCACGTGGCTGTGATTGGTGAGAAAGGTCCAGGTGCCGTCGTCGACGAGCGGTGCCGACGGGGCGACGGAGGCACCGGTGGGGCGGGTCATGAGGTCATGCTACGAAGATCGTTACCGGAACTCAACTTCCGTTGATTGGTGATGGGTATTCTCACAGCCGTGTGACAGGCTCTCGGTGTGCCCACACCGAGCTACGAGCAGCTGTTCGAGAACAACCGCCGGTGGGTGGCCGACGAGCTCGCCAACGACCCGGACCACTTCGAACGCCTCGCCGCCGGACAGCGCCCGAAGTACCTCTTCATCGGGTGTTCGGACAGCCGCGTGAACGCCAACGAGATGGTCGGCGTGCGCAGCGGCGAGATGTTCATCCACCGCAACATCGCCAATCTGGTGGTCCACACCGACATGAACCTGATGTCGGTGCTGCAGTTCGCGGTCGAGGTGCTCGATGTCGAACACGTCATCGTCTGCGGCCACTACGGATGTGGCGGCGTCGCTGCTGCAGTCGACGGTTCGTACCACGGCTTGATCGACAAGTGGTTGCGCACGATCAAGGACGTCTACCGGATCTACCACGACGAACTCGACGCCATCGACGACCCGGTGCTGCGCCATCAACGGCTGGTGGAGTTGAACGTCCGCGAGCAGGTGTACCGGCTGTGCTCGACGTCGTTCGTGCAGCGACGGTGGGGCGACGACATGCGCAACCATGTGCACGGCTGGGCCTACGACCTGCGCCACGGGCTGCTCGAGGACCTCGAGATCGACCCCGCCGACGAACCCGCCCGCAGCATCTACGACCTCGACGGACTCTGACGCGCGCAGTCCTCGCTGTCCGGGCACGTTTCGCCTGTCGCTCGATGTGGCAGCACGTCGGCTTCACGGCTCGCCGACGTCGCCTCGGGCCACCCGAGATCACCGCTCCGTGATCGACACCACGGTCTGACTACGGTCGAGCCATGGCCGACACCGACGCTCTCATCGATCTGGAACTGAACAGCGGCCCGCCGCTGGCCGACCCGATGCAGGATTCGCTGTACCGGCGGATGCGCACGATGCACTCGCTGTACTACCAGGCCGTCGAAACGATGGACCTCGAGCACGTCAACCACTTCGAACGCGAGGGCGTCCTACCGATCGCGTTCTCGCTGTTCCACTACGTCAACGTGCACGACGGGTCGTTCATGATGATCACGGGCGAGGCGCCGATCTGGAACGACGACTGGCAGGAGCGGGTGCAGCTCACGATCGCCGATCATGGCAAACACAAGACCGTCGACGAGATGGTGGCGCAGCGCATCGGCAACTACGACGCCTACCAGGAGTACCAGCGGGCCGTGTTCGAGCGCACCGAGGCGCACCTGCGCTCGATGGACCCGAGCGACCTGAGCCGGGTGCTGATCGCCAAGCCGTATCCGCCGATGATCGCGTCCACCTACAGTGCCCGCTGCGCCGGACCACAGGGCATCACCGTGCTCGACGCGTTCGAGTGCTGGCTGTACCAGCACGGCCTGCGTCACATGGGCGAGATCGAGTTGGCACGCGGCCTGGTCGGCCTCGGCGGAATGACGTCGTGATGCAGCCGCTGGGTGTCCATCACGTGTCGATCAACGTGGGCGACGCCGCGGAGGGCGTTCGGTTCTACACCGAGGTGCTCGGCTTGACGCCGCGCGAGGATCGACCGGATTTCGGCTTCGGCGGTGCGTGGCTCGACATCGGCGGCCAGCAGGTCCATCTGATCGAGTCGGCGGTCCCGAACGACTGCGGCCAGCATTTCGCCATTCAGGTCGCGGACATCGATGCTGCGGTGGCCGAACTCCGCGGCTGCGGCGTGGGCGTCAGCGACCCCAAGCCGGTCGCGTCCAGTCGCCAATGCTTCCTGCGCGACCCCTCCGGCAACCTGATCGAACTCCACGAGCCGGCCGCGACATCACGGGCCTGACCTGCGACGCAGCCGTCAGTCCGGGAAACCCGGGACGCCCTCGTCGAGTTGGACGCCGGCAGAGTTGAGGAAGCCCGACACCAACCGGTAGAAGCCGGCGACGACCAGGAGTTCGACGAGTTCGGCCTCCGACCAACGATCGGTCAACGCCAGCCAGGTGCCGTCGCTGACACAGTCGTCGGCGGAGAGGTCGTCGGCGAGCGCGATCAGGGCGCGGTCGTCGGGGCTCCACGGGTGTTCGTAGGGCGACCTCGTGAGGGCGGCGATCTCGTCGTCGGTGAGTCCGCAGCGCTTCCCGATCACGGTGTGCTGGCCGAACTCGTAGACGGCCTGCGCATTCCAACCGATGCGGAGGATCACCAGCTCGCGTTCGCGTTCGGGGAGCAGACCCTTGTTCAGGATGAACCCGCCGAGCAGGTTGAAGCGCTTGAGCAGCTTCGGATGATGCCCGAGCACACCGAAGATGTTGAGCGGACGGCCATCGAGTGTGAGCGCACCGGCGAGGGTCTCGCGCAGTTCGTCGTCGGTGACGTCGTCGAGGTCGATCGGTTCGATTCGTGGTGCAGTCGGTCGCTTGGTCATCGTCGCTCCTCGGATCACCCCAGGGGTCAGACCCCTGGCGTGATCGGTCACTGGTGGGCGTACTTGCCCGTCTCCCAGCCTTGCGCGGCGAGATGCTCCAGGCCGAAGCCGAGCGGTGAGCCCGCCGTCAGCCCCGGATCGGGCGTGGGTCGCTGATGCGGACGACCCGGTTGGTCATCGTGCCGATGCCGTCGATGGTGGTGGTGATCACGTCGCCGTCGGCGAGGAACTTGCCCTGCGCGGCGCCGACGCCTTCGGGTGTGCCGGTGAAGATGATGTCGCCGGTCACGAGCGTGGTGATCGACGACAGGAAGCTGACGAGCGTGGGTACGTCGAAGATCAGGTCGGCGGTGGTGCCGTCCTGGCGGACCTCGCCGTTGATCGAACACACGATGTGCAGGGCGTCGCGGTCGGCGAGTTCGTCGGTGGACACGAGCACCGGGCCGGTCGGGCCGAACGTGTCGAACGACTTGCCGAGGTCGAAGTGCGGTGGTGTGGCGGCGAACTGGGCGGGGCGGTCGGAGATGTCCTGGCCGATCGTGACGCCCACGACATGGTTCCAGGCGTCGTCGATCGTGATGTCGCGACCGCCCTCGCCGATCACGACGACGAGTTCGCCCTCGTAGTCGCAGCCATCGCTGCGGATCTCGACGTCGGCAGTCGGGCCGACGAGGCACGACGGGAACTTGGTGAACACGAGTGGGCTGTCGGGCGATTCGCGTCCGGCCTCCGCTGCGTGCGAGGCGTAGTTGAGTCCGACACCGAACGACTTCTGCGGCCGCGGCACTGGTGGTCCGAGGACCACGTCGGCGAGCAGTCCGGTGACCGACGACTCGTCGAGTGTTGCCGACAACTCGGACAGCAGGTCGGGTCGGGTCAGCGCTTCCATCGGGTCGGAGCCGAGCGCTCCCGAGGAGTGCGTGGCGATGTCGGTGTAGGAATTGCCGTGGACGAGCACCGCCCGTCCGTTGACGTTCCCAAGTCGGAATCCCATGGTGGATGAACCTTTCGAACGGGACGATCACGCCAGGGGTCAGACCCCAGGCGTGATCATCAGGTGGAAGAAGCGATCAGGTCCGCCATGTCGGCGGGTTCGAGGAACTCGGGCGGCGGTGGGGGCCCGAACGAGTAGAGGTACTCGTGGCCCTGCCAGTCCTTCGGCTGGTACTTGTCCTGCTCGGAGATGCGGTCGATGTCCGAGGTGTACTCGATGAAGGTCCCACCGGGCTCACGCAGGTACCAGAACCAGTTCGAGCCGATGGCGTGGCGCCCGACGCCCCACATGTGTCGGCCTGGGTCGGCGTCGACCATTGCCTGGCCGCCGCGGACCACGTCGTCGACGTCGTCGACCTCGAACGCGATGTGGTGCGGAAAGGCGACAGGCGCGGCCTGGACGGCGAGCCCGACAGGCCGAAGTCGCGGAAGAACGCAGATGATGCCGCCACGTCAGGCACGCCCAAGGTGGTCGATGTCAGCCGGTGCAACCCCATGGCTGGACAACGTAGATCGAATGATGGGCGAGACCAGCGACGAGAAGGTCGCCGACGAGCGGGTGTGGGAGTGGCTGTCGCCGTGGCTGAGCACCGACGACGCCGAACGGATTCGTGCCGTGGTGTACCGCTTCCACGCCACCGTCGCCGACTCGATGCGGTCTGGTCGAGTGTTCCCGGCCGGCGACGCTGCACACCACCTCCACGAGGGCGCAGCTTCGACCGTGAGCGATGAGTTTCCGCGCGACCTGTCCGCACGGAAACTCATCGCTCCGGGCCCACACCCCCATGCGATGAGTCTCCGCGCGACCTGTCCGCACGGAAACTCATCGCACTCGGGTTTCGGTGTGGCGGAGGTTCCTAGGCTGAGTGCATGACCGCTGCCGTCTTCGCACTCGACGATTCGTTCGCCAGGGAGCTGGTCGGGCTGCATCAACCGTGGCGGGCCGAACCGGTGTCGGACCCGATGCTGGTGATCGTCAACGAGGCGCTGGCCTTGGAACTCGGCATCGATGTGGAGGCACTCCGCTCGCCGGCCGGTGTGGCGATCCTCGCCGGGAACGACGCGCCCGCTGGCGTGACCACAGTTGCGCAGGCCTATGCCGGCCACCAGTTCGGCGGCTACTCGCCGCGGCTCGGTGACGGGCGGGCGCTCCTGCTCGGCGAGTTCGTCGCCGACGACGGCACTCGATGCGACCTCCACCTGAAAGGCTCCGGACGCACACCATTCGCACGTGGCGGCGACGGGCGCGCCGCGCTCGGGCCCATGCTCCGCGAGTACGTGATCGCCGAGGCGATGCACGCGCTCGGGATCCCGACCACGCGTGCGCTTGCCGTCGTGGCGACGGGTGACACGATCGTCCGAGAGGTCGAGGGACGCCACGCGGAGGTGCCCGCCGCGATCCTGGCGCGGGTCGCGTCGAGCCATCTCCGCGTCGGCACGTTCCAGTTCGCAGCCGCAACCGGCGAGCGCGAGCTGCTCGAGCAGCTGACCGACTATGCGATCGGACGTCACGTTCCGGAGGCCGCCGATGCGGACATCCCGGCGCTCGCACTGTTCGACCACGTCGTGTCGGTGCAGGCGTCGCTCGTCGCGAAGTGGATGGCGGTCGGCTTCATCCACGGTGTGCTGAACACCGACAACACCACGATCTCGGGCGAGACGATCGACTACGGGCCGTGTGCGTTCATGGATGCCTACGACCCGGCGACCGTGTTCAGTTCGATCGACCACGGCGGCCGTTACGCCTACGGCAACCAGCCGGCGATCATCACCTGGAACCTTGCCCGTCTGGCCGAGGCGATGCTGCCGTTGTTCGACGCCGACACCGACACAGCGATCGCAGCCGCAACCGAGGTGCTGCAGACGTTCCCCGCGCGCTTCCAGGCCGCCTGGAGCGTCGAGATGCATGCCAAGCTCGGCCTCGCCGCCGACGTGCCGGCTGGCGACGACGTGATCGGCGACCTGCTCGCGCTGATGGCCGAGCAGCGTGTCGACTACACGATGTGCCTGCGGGCGCTGTCGTCGGCGGTGCGTGGCGACGAGACGCCCGCTCGATCACTGTTCGCCGATCCGGAGGCGTTCGATGCGTGGTCGACGCGTTGGCTGGCGCTGGTGGGCGACGATCGCGACGCGATCGCCGAGCGGATGGATGGCGTGAATCCGATCTACGTCCCTCGCAACCACATCGTCGAAGAGGTCCTGACCGCCGCGAGTTGGGGCGACCACGATGCGCTCGACGAACTCCTCGACGTGGTCACCCACCCGTTCGACGAACGACCCGGCCTCGACCGCTACGCCCGACCCGCGCCCAGCGACGCGATGGCCGGTTACCGCACCTTCTGCGGCACCTGAACGTCACGCTCCAACCCGTTTGTGGGCAGATTTGGGTGACCCGGTCCGCCGGGAATGCAACCCGAACGTGGGTGGGGCGGGGTGTCAGCGGGCGACGCGGAAGCCGATGTTGCCGGTGGCGCTGTCGGGGGTGTTGGCGCTGCGGGCGCCGACGCGGTAGCGGTTGCAGTACGAGTCGTGGCACAGATACGACCCACCGCGCATCACCCGGTGGGTGCCGCCGGGCGGGCCGGCTGGATTCACTCGGGGTGAGCGTCGCTCGCTCTCGCGGTAGGTGTCGGGTGAGAACCAGTCGGCGCACCACTCCCACACGTTGCCCGAGGTCTCGTACAGCCCGAACCCGTTGGGCGGGAACGAGCGCACGGGCGCGGTGCCGGCGAATCCGTCGGCCGCGGTGTTGACGCCGGGGAACTCGCCCTGGAACACGTTCATGCGGTGCTCGCCGCCAGGCTCGAGGTCCTCGCCCCACGGGAAGCGCTGACGGTCGAGGCCGCCGCGGGCGGCGAACTCCCACTCGGCCTCGGTCGGCAGGCGGGTTCCGCTCCAGCGGCAGTAGGCCATGGCGTCGTCCCACGTCACGTGCACGACGGGATGGTCGGCCACGTCGGTGAACGTGGTGTGGGCACCGGCGGGGTGGCGCCAGTCGGCGCCGTCGACCTGGCGCCACCACGGCGCTGCGGCGACGGCGCGGGTGGGCGGGAAGTCGTCGGGCAACAAACCGCCGAACACGAACGACCAGCCGTCGGATTCGGCAAGCGTGACGTACCCAGTGGCGTCGCAGAACGCAGCGAACTGCGCGTTGGTGACGGTCGTCGGCGCGATCGAGAACGACCCCAGCTGGACCTGATGGACGGGACCCTCACCGTCGGTCGGGTAGCCGTCGCCGTCAGCGGCGCCCATCCAGAACTCGCCGCCCGCCAACTCGACGAGTTCGAGGTCGACGACGGGATCGGCCTCGCCGCTGCCTGCCGAGACCGCCGACCGCTCGGGCCGACGCGACGAGTCCGACTCGTTCGACGGGGAACAACAAGCGCTCATCAACGTCAGCTTGGCACAGGTGCGAGAGACTGGTTCTGACGCGATCCGTTCGAGATCGGCCACGACGGGGAAGGTTCCTCCACATGCCCACCAAGATCACCGACAGCGGATACAACCCTCGCCAGCCCGAGGCAACCGACGACGGCCCCGTCGTCGCCACCGGCGTGACGCCCGAGCGCCTCGCCAACCTGCGCATCTGGAACATCGGCCTCACGATCCTCCACGCGGTGCAGGCCGTCTTGATCGTGGTGCTCTCGGGCGACTTCGTCATCCAGGTCGTCTCGACGTTCCCCGACGGCCCGCCAGGAACCCGGGTGCCGACCGCCGAGCCGCTGTTCGACGTGCGCGTCGGCTTCGCCATCGGACTCTTCCTCGCCCTCGCTGCCATCGATCACCTGGTGACCTCGACGTTTGCGCGATCGACGTACGAGAACGATCTGCGTGGCGGCATCAACCGGTTCAGGTGGGTCGAGTACTCGGTGAGCGCCACGATCATGATCCTGCTGATCGGCTTCTACAGCGGCATCACCAACATCACCGCCGTCGTCGCCGTGATCGGCGCGAACGTGGCGATGATCCTGTTCGGCTGGATCCAGGAGCGCATGAACCCGCCCGGCCGTGAGACCACCACGATGATGCCGTTCTGGTTCGGCACGCTCGCCGGCATCGCTCCATGGGTCGGCATCCTGATCCAGATCGTGGGATCGGAGACCGTGCCCGGCTTCGTCTACGGCATCGTCATCGTGCAGTTCGTGCTGTTCTTCAGCTTCGGGCTCAACCAGTGGCTGCAGTACCGGGGCATCGGCAAGTGGACCGACTACATCTACGGCGAGAAGGCGTACCTCGTGCTCTCCCTCGCCGCGAAGTCGCTGCTCGCCTGGCAGATCTACTTCCCCAGCCTCGACTGATCGCTCACGCCTCCCACCCGTTCGCGTGACAATTCCGGAGGACCGGGTCGCCGCAATTGCAGCGCAAACGGAGGGCCCCGACTCGGTACCATCCGGCGATGACACTCGGCGACGTCCAACGAACCGCCACTGCGGTACGCACTGGCAAGATCACGGCTCGACAACTCGTCGAACACGCGCTGCACCAGATCGAGGAACAGCAGCCGGCGCTCAACGCGTTCGTTCCGTCGACGCCGACGGTGCGCTGGCGGCCGCCGATGCGGTCGACCGTACCCGGGCAGCCGGCGAGCGGCTCGGCCCACTCGCCGGGGTGCCGTTCGGGGTGAAGGACCTCGAGGACTGCCTGGGCATGCCGACCACCCGGGGCTCGCGTTGGTATGCCGACGCGGCCCCGGCGACCCGCGACGACATCCACGTCGAGCGCTTCCGCGCTGCGGGTGCGATCCCGATCGGCAAGACGGCGGCGCCGGAGTTCGGGGCGTTCGGCTACACGGCGAGCCCGTTGCACGGCGTGACCCGCAACCCATGGAATCCCGAGCGCACACCGGGCGGGTCGAGTGGCGGAACTGCCGCTGCTGTGTCGGCCGGGGTGATTCCTTTCGGCACCGCCAGCGACGGCGGTGGATCGATCCGGGGACCCGCCGCGTCATGCGGGCTACCTGGATTGAAGCCGACCTTCGGACGGGTGCCGACGTTCGGCGTCACACGCCACGCAGGCAACGCCGTCAACTTCGCCCTGGCGACCACCATCGCCGACACAGCCCTGCTGTACGACATCGCGGCGGGACCCGACATGCGCGACCGCACGAGCCTCCCCGCTTCGGGTCTCGCGGCCATCGACGCGATCGAGCAGCTCGACGTCGCCGGGTTGCGATCGGCGTGGTCGGCCGATCTGGGATTCGCCACCACCGATCCCGAGGTGGTCAGGTTGGTCGAACGGGCGGCGGCGGTGCTGGTCGACGCCGCGTCGCTCGTCGACACCGGCCTGGACGTGCAGATCGAGGACTTCATCCGCATCTATGCGTTCATGGAGAGCGCCGATGCGTTCGTCGACGTCCCCGACGACTGGGAGGACCGCCTCGACGAACTCGACCCGCTGGTGGCAGGCGACTGGCGGCGCAACCGCACGGTCACGTTGCCGCAGTTCGCCAAGGTCGAGAAGGCCCGCCGGCACCTCGAGCTGCAGGTCGCCTCGCTGTTCGACGAGATCGACGTGCTGCTCACCCCCACCAACCCGTGCGCGCCATTCGCGGCGGAGGGCCCGATGCCGACCGAGATCGCCGGGCAGCGTTGCCATGCCGGCAGCGCGGCACTGCTCACGATGCTCGCCAACGTCGCCAACCTGCCGGCGATCACGGTGCCCGCCGGCATGACCGCCGACGGGCTTCCGGTCGGGTTGATGATCACCACCGCACGCCATCGCGAAGACCAGTGCCTTCGCCTCGCCCGGATCTTCGAGCAGGCCTCACCTTGGCCACTCCACGCCCCTGGCTTCACCTGAATCCACCCGATCGACACCTCAGTCGGCGGGCGCATCGGGTGTCGTCGACGAGACCGTTCAGCTCAGGGCTCAACGGTGATGCCACCTCCATAGGTGAAGTTCTCCATGCTGTTGTACATGCAGACGAAGTAGTACAGGCCGGCCGTCAGGTCGACCGTGGACTCCAAACGGCGGCCGGGCATCGTCGTCACACCGACGGTCACGGTCTCCCCTCCGCCTTCTCCGAGTGAGTCAGGGTCTCCGGTCCACTCCGGATCGGTTTCGCTGAGTCGCTGGATGTCGTCGAGCGTGATGTCATCAGCGGTGATGTGCACGATTCCGTGGCTCGCGATCTCCTCGGTCTCGTTCGAGTACGAGAACTCGACCGGACCCGGCGAGAGCGTGTCGGGGCCCTCGTAGACACAGCTCGAACCATCGAAGGTCAGCGTCAACGGACCGTCGTCAGCGGAGTCGTCGCCCCCGCACGCCGTCAGCACCAACAGCGGCAACGCCGCCACAAGAACTCTGCGCATGCTGATCACCTCCTTTCGATTCGATCTCACTCCCCGATCGGAGCGGGGACCAGGGACGAACGTCATCCGCTGGTCGTGACATTCGGTTCACGACTCGTGTGCGTGATGGATGCGGGGAAGCGTCAGCGCTTCGGCCATCCCGGGACGAAACGCGGGGTTCGCGCTGCGTACTCGGTGTATCCGTCGTAGCGATCGCTCAGCTGCGCCTCCTCCCACCGTGCCTTGCGGTCGAAGAACACCACGGCGACGACGGCAACCGCCAACGTGACGACGCTCCCGGACCGGACCGTCAGGCCGATCACGATCAGGATCACGCCGGTGTAGATCGGATGCCGGACGTAGCGGTACAACCCGCCCGTCACGAGATGACCACGCTCGCTGGGCACCGGCGTCGGGGTCAGCCCGGTACCGAGCCGGAGCGAGGCGGTGATCATCACTGCGAACCCGGCGATCAGCAGCACCTGGCCGATCGTCCGCACCGCAGTCCCCGTCGGCCACGTGTCACCGCTGGGCAGCACGACCAGCGCTACGAGCAGCACGACTTGGCCGACGACGAAAGCCCACCCCATCACTCGCTTGTCCACGACAGCGAGCGTACGACGCCTGCGTGTTCAGCCGGTTGGCTTGGCGTAGTCGACGCTGAACCAGCGATCGGGGCGCAGGCGGATCAGGATGTCGTCGGGGCCGACGCTCGTCGACGCATATCCGCGGCCCATCTCCTCGCCGAGGTAGCGGATCGCCATCGGCTCGATCGCCGCCCGTGATGCCTCGGCGTCGAGCGCAACGATCTCGACCGACCCCTCGACGCTGACGTACTTGTACGGCAGCTCCTCCTGCTGCGCGCACAGCGACGCCCGGCCGGCGGCCGCGGCGAGGCGGCCCTTGATCGACGACGCGCTGGTCAGCACCTCGACGTCGCCGCCGGGCTCGTACGAGTACCAGACGGGCACGACGAGCGGCGGGCCGTCGGTTCGTTCGATCCCCAGCACGCCGACGTGCAGTCCAGCCAGGAAGTCCTGGCGCTCTGATTCGGTCATCCTCTGGTCGGCCATGTGGGCATCCTGCCAGACGCCCGCTCGCGGCGCCCTTCCGGACGTCCGGGTCACGAGTCGACCGATCGGCTGTGCTCAACTTGAGCCATGAGCATCACCGAGCAGCCGGCACCCCACCTCACGCTGTACCGCGCGACCGGGGAGCAGCCATCGCCCGACCTGCATCCGAACGGCGTGAACCACCTGGCACTGTCCACCGCCGACATGAAGGCGCAGCTCACCTTCTTCGCCGAGGTGCTCGGCTGTCCGACCCGGGCGCTGTACTGGATGCACGGCGTTGCGAACACGTTCCACGGCTTCGTCGAGTTGTCCGGGAACAGCTACATCGCCTTCGTGCAGTCGCCCGGCAACCCGACCGAGCCGCAGTGGGGCGTCACGCACTCGGGCAACGCCGGCAACCCGGTCACCGCCGGCACGATGCAGCACGTGGCCTTCAACGTCGACTCGATCGACGACCTGCTCACGATGCGCGACCGCATCCGCAGCCACGGCATCCAGGTGATGGGCCCGCTCGACCACGGCATGATCCAGTCGATCTACTTCGCCGGGCCCGAGCATCTCAGCCTCGAGGTGTGCGTCGGCAGCGACATCGACGAGCGCCAGTGGGTGGACCCCGAGGTCCAGTCGCTGTGCGGCATCGACGACGACGAACTCGCCCGGCTCACACGCCCCGCCGGCTTCGAGCGGCCGGCCGAACCGGTCCCGCAGCCGCCGTACGACGCGTCGAGGCCGAACCTGCACTACCCCGACGCGATCCGCGAGGCGATCATGGGCATGCCCGACGCCGACCTGTGGAACAACCTCAGCGAGTCGACGCCTCCAGTGGCAGGGCCGGCGTCGTGAGCGACGGCGAGGGCAAGGGCGACGACGATGGCGGGTTCGATCCCGAGGCGCTGCCAACGGTCGGTGCTGCCGATCCATCACTGCCGGGCACGCTCGAACTGGGGGTGTTCTCGCTCTCGCTCAGCGTCGCCGACCTCGGCGCATCGCGCGACTTCTACACGAAGCTCGGCTTCGTCGAGACCGGCGGCAACCCCGACGACGGCTGGCTGATCCTCAAGAACGGCGAGACGACCCTCGGGCTGTTCCATGGCATGTTCGAACGCAACATGCTCACGTTCAATCCGGGGCTGACCGCCCGCATGGAGCGCATCGACGAGTTCACCGACATCCGCGACCTGCAGCGGGCGTTCGAGGATGCGGGCCTCGCTGTCGACAGCGCAATCGAGAGCGGCTCGACCGGTCCGGGATCGATCACGCTGACCGACCCCGACGGCAACCCGATCCTGATCGACCAGTTCTTCTGACGATCGGGTCGGCGGCGCCGACCCGGCGATCAGCCCTCGTCGAGCAGGTCCTCGCGGACCGCGGTGGTCTCCTCGATCTCGATCTCGTCCTCGGAGAACTCGCCGTCGCCATCCACGTCGACCGCGGTGATCGTGGTCTCGTCGATGATGTCAGCCTCGCCGTCACCGTCGACATCGATCGCCGTGATCGTGGTCTCCTGGACGATGTCGGCGACACCATCGCCGTCGACGTCGATGACGGTGGTGGTGGTCTCGATCACGGCGTCGGCGACGCCGTCACCGTCGACGTCGACGACCTCGGTCTCGATGGTCATGTCGATCTCGCCCGTGTTCTCTGTGTCGCTCATCGGCGAAGTCAATCACACCCGACCGGCGCAGCGGGACATCAGCGCCACATCGGGCCCGGCGCGATGGACGCTCAGACGCTGCGGAAGGTGATGCTGAGGCGCGGGCCGGCGTGGCGGACCTTGGGCACGGTGTGCTCCCAGTCGTGCTGGCAGGCCCCGCCCATCACGAACAGATCGCCGTCGCCGAGATTCCACCCGCGCGATTCGCCCCCGCCGCGAGGTCGAATGCGCAGCGGGCGCGGCACGCCGACGCTGACGATCGCCACGATCGGATCGGTCACGACGTGCCGGTGCCGGTCGCCGTGCCAGGCCACCGAGTCGCGGCCGTCGCGGTACAGGTTGAAGCCGATCGAGTCGAACTGCTCGTCGTACCGCGCCGACAGCAGCTCGCGCATCTCGGCGAGGAGCGGGAGCGGTTCGGGCGCTCCCGCATCGACGTGCCACCACGCGGAGAGCCGGGGCTCGTCGACGAGCCGATCGAACATCCGCATCTCGGTGCGTTGCCGCAGCGGCAACAGCTCGAGCAGGTCGTCGAACACCGAATCGGCGCCGGTCAGCCATCCTCGGGCGATGTCCACCCACGA
Organism: Ilumatobacteraceae bacterium; assembly: GCA_963715825.1. Lineage (GTDB taxonomy): Bacteria > Actinomycetota > Acidimicrobiia > Acidimicrobiales > Ilumatobacteraceae > Sva-07. The sequence goes on along the minus strand of CAVQSI010000027.1, from coordinate 58,695 downwards.
CCGCTCGTCGAGATCGACCCGATCGAGATCGCCGAAGGCGTGATCGACCTCAGGCTCGAGCGCGCCGAACAACGAACACTGACGAGCGGCGAGTCGAACCGGCGACACCATCCGCCCCAGTATACGAACACATGTTCGGTTACGCGGTGCCGGGCACGGCGTAACTGCTCACTCGGCCCAGGCCTTGATCTTCTCGATCGTCCCCAGCGGGTCGGGGCCGTGCGGGTTGATGTTGAGGTACGTCACCCCGACGTCCTTGAACACCTGGATGCGCTCGCGCACGTGGCCCTCGTCGCCGATCAGCGCGGACAGGTCGATGTACTCGTCGGGCACCGCAGCGATCGCCTCGGCACGCTTGCCGGACAGGAACAGGTCCTGGATCTCGGCCGCTTCCTGCTCCCAGCCGTAGCGCACGAACAGGTCGTTGTAGAAGTTCTTCGACTTCGCCCCCATCCCGCCGACGTAGAACCCGATCAAGCCGCGTGCGGCCTCGCGGGCCTCGTCGACGTGCGGGCCCGAGCCGAGCGCAACCGTGCCGCCGGCGATGATCTCCAGCGGCGCCTTGTTCGGATCGCGCTTGGCGGTGCCGGCGGCGAGCGCGTCGCCCCACACCTGCTGGAAACGATCGGGCACGAAATGGATCGTCTGCCAGATGTCGGCGATCTCGGCGGTGAGTTCGACATTCTTCGGTCCGATCGTCGCGAGCGAGATCGGGATGTCCTTGGCCGGCGGCCGGTTCATGAACTTGATCGGCTTGCCGAGCCCGGTGCCGCCCTCGGCGAGCGGGAGCTGGTAGGTCACGCCGTCGTGTTCGACCTTCTCACCGCTCCACACCTTGCGGCAGATCTCGATCGTGTCGCGGGTGCGCCCGATCGGCTTCTCGAACGGCACGCCGTGCCAGCCCTCGATCACCTGCGGACCCGACGTGCCGAGGCCCAGCACGAACCGACCGTCGGACAACGCATCGAGCGTGGCGGCGGTCTGCGCGATCAGCGCCGGGCTGCGTGAGTACAGCGGGATGATGCCCGTCATCAGCTGCACCGTCGAGGTCTGCCCGGCGAGGTAGCCGAGCGTGGAGATCAGGTCGTAGCCGTAGATCTCCGCGCCCCAGATGAGGTCGACGCCCGCCGACTCGAGGTCGCGGGCCTCCTTGGCAAGCTTCTTGGGGTCGCCGTTGAATCCGATGGTGGTGGAGATCTTCATGGCGCCGACCGTAGTGGCCGCACCTGCGGTCAGCCGAAGGGACCACCCGGCGAGAAGGCGTACGCGGCGAACCGTTCGCCCATTCGCCGGTAGCCGGCGCTGTTGGGGTGCAGCCCGTCGGGGAGATCGTCGACGTCGTCGGCACCGAACAGCTCGTGGCCGTGCAGGTAGTGCAGTTGATCGTCGCCGGCCCCACGGCGCTGATCGACCACCCGCTCCAGCAGCATGCGGATCCGGTTCAGCGACAGCGCACCGACCATCAACTCGGCGGGGCGTTCGACGACCTCGAAACTTCCCTCGGCGTTCGGCAGCGTGGGACCGGGATGATCCTCGGCGGCCGGGCAGATGATCGGGCTGATCACCACGATCGGTACCTCGGGGTGACCGTCGCGGATCGTGTCGAGCAGGCCGTGGACAGCAGGAACGAACGACCCGCTCGCGCATCGTGTCGGCGTTGACGACGTTGATGCCGAGCTTCAGGCTGATCAGGTCGGCCGGGAGCGTCGCGGATCGTGCGTGCGGCGAACTGGTCGAGCTGGCACTGCCCTGCGAGACCGAGGCTGTAGAGGTCGACGTCGGCGGACCGGGCGGCGACGGCGGGCCAGGTTCCGGTCGGATGCTCGGCCTCCATGCAGTGGCTGATCGAGCTGCCGTAGTGCACCCATCGACGACGATCGGATTCGGGCGGCGCCTCGATCGTCGCGTCGTCGTCGATGCGCAGCTCGCGCAGCATCGCCGTCGCGTTCTGCGCCAGCCAGATCTCGACGTGCTTGCGGCCGGCGGCGAGCCCCTCGAAGCGGACGACGCTCGGGTCGATGTGCACCATCTCGAAGTCGAGCGACGTGCGGTCGGGGAATCGGATCACGTCGGTCTCGGTCAGCGCCTCGCTCGCGACCACTCGCCGTCGACGACGAGGTCGATCGTTGCGGTGTGCGGCGTGATGCCACCGTACTCGAGTCGGGTGAACACGGCCTCCAGCTCGATCGACGTCGAGTCGGTGACGAACTCGAGCCGGCCGCCCGACGGCATCGACGACACGAACCCGATCGCCGGATCGACCAGCTGAGCGCGCGCCCAGGCGGGCAGCCGTTCGGTGAGCGACCCGCGCCTCATCGGCGTCAGGTCGCGATCCCGGCGAGACGAACCCGAGGGTCGGCGGAGCGGAGGTCGATGGCCGTCACGCGCCGGGACGCGAACGGCCGGGTGCGACGGTGCGGGCGAGGATGCCGAGCGTGGCGCGCAGGCTGGACTCGGCAGATGATCGGGAACCGGTCGGCGATGCCTGCGTAGGCCTCGTGCAGGTTCGACCAGTCGTAGTACGACGTCACCAAGGTGCCGCCGTCGATCGGCTCGAGCCGGTAGCCGTAGATGTGGCCGAGCGGTGGGTCCATCGCCCCGTCGATGCTCCACGCGATCTCGCTGTCCGGCTCGAACGTCTCGATCACGACCGTCACGTCGTACTCGCCGAGATCGAAGTCGCGCAGCGAATCGCGGTCCATGTGCACGACGAATCGATCGCCGACCGCCCCGGCCGGTTCGCCCTCGGCCGACATCAACATTCCGGACGCGTCGATCGCCACGTGGCCGTCAGGGCTCCGGAGAACCTCGAAGATCGCCGACGGCTCGGCAGCGATGGCTCGGTCGACTTCGAGTCGGGTCGGGACATCGGTCATCGGCGCATCCTGCCAGCTTGCGCCGGCCCTCATCGCACGCAGAGATCAGTCGGGGCGGCCGCGGTCGGCGAACGCGGCCATCAGACGCGGACCGTCGAGCTCGCGGGCGTAGCGGAGCGGGTCGAGGCCGGCACTGATCACGTAGTCGGTCAGCAGTTGCACGGACACCGCCGCCAGATCGTTCGGGTCCCATGGCTTGGTGAAGTAGTGGTCGAGGCCTGCGTCGTTGATTGCCCGGATCGTGTCCTGATGCCCCGCCTGGCCGGTGAGGAGAACCATCCGAACCGCACGCGTCGCCGGGGTCGACTTCAGCGACACGAGCAGGTCGACACCGGTCTCGGCACCCGGCAGTCGGTGGTCGGCGATGATCAACCCGAGGTGGTCGCCGGCCTGCGCCACCTCAGCGATGGCGGCTCGGGCATCAGCGACGTCGTCAGCCTGCTCGACGCGGATCCGTCCGGCGAACGCCTCCACGTCACGCACGACCTCGGCGCGCACCTCCGGCTCGTCCTCGACGACCAGAATCACCAGCTCGTCCACGGCGTGTTCCCCCTCATGCAGCTTCATCCACCGGAAGTACGACGGTGAACACCGTGCGCCCCGGACGGCTCTGGACACCGATCGTACCGCGGTGCTCTTCGACGATCTGGCGGCTGATCGACAGGCCGAGGCCGAGGCCGAACTGGACGCGGCCGTCCTTCGTGGTGAACCGCGGCTCGAAGATCCGCGACTGGATCTCGGGCGGGACTCCCGGGCCGGTGTCGGCGATCTCGACGCGCACCATCGCACCGTCCGACGCCACCCTGATCGACAGCTGACCCTCGTCGTCCATGGCGTCGAGCGCGTTGACCAGCAGGTTCGACCAGACCTGTTGGAGCGCCCCCGGGCGAGCTGCGATCGTCGGCGCCGGCTCGTACTGACGCAGGACGTCGACCCGGTCGAGTCGGTGCGACACCATTCTCAGCGCATCGTCGAGTCCGGTCGCAACATCGACGTCGGGGTGGATGTCGCCCCGACCGTCGTCGCCACGCAGGTAGCTGCGAAGGCTTCCGACGAGCGACTGGACCCGATCGGCAACGCCCGAGATGTTGCGAATCGTCTCAGCGAGCCGCGTCGAGGCCTCGAGGCGGCGGAGTTCGTCGTCACCAGCCTCGGCGAGGGCGAGCGCTTCGTCGATGCTGGTCACGCCGCAGGCGACCAGTCGATCGGCGAGCTCCCGGTCGCCGACTGCCTCCGCGACGTCTCGGCGCAGCGCTCGTCGCTCCGACGACGGCATCGTCGGCGCGTCGAGCCGACGCTGCACGGCCGCGGCGACGGCCGCGTCGTCGACGACTGCGTGCACGTCATCGGCGAGGTGGTCGATGCTGCGCATCAGCGCCGCCGTCGGGCTGTTCAGCTCGTGCGCCATACCGGCGGCCATCTCGCCCAGCGCCGTGAACCGAGCGCTGGCGACGAGCTGGGCTCGAGCCTCCGACAATGCCGCCAGACTCTCGTCGAGTTCGAGCTGCAGTTCCTGGGAACGCCGCAACCGGCGCGCCAGCGAGGTGATGAGAATGCGCGCCAGCAACCCGCCGAACTCTGGCTCGACGGTGAGCGCCCGGGCGAGCTGATCGAGCGTGATCGGGATGGCACGAACGTCGGTGACCGCCCGGCAACGCAGCAGCGCACGCCGGCGGCTCGCCAGCGACAGCAGGCCCACGATCGCCCCGGTCGACTCCTCGTGCATGACCTTGCGGCCGGCCTGGGCGTGCGAGGTGAGCTGGACCCGACCTTCGATCACGACGTAGATCCCGCCGACGTCTTCGCCTTCCTCGATCATGATCGTGCCCGGCGCCACCCGGATCCGAGCGGGGTGTCCGAGGCAACGGTCCAGCAGCTCGACGAGCCGTCGGGTCATCTCGTCGTCGTCGATCGGCTCGCCGAGCAACGGGTGAGGGTCTGCTGCGTCGATGGCCGGCGCGGCACGCTGCTGCTCGATCCGCTCTCGGGCTGCGGCGATGTCGGCGTCGTCGAGCAGTTCGCTGAACTCGTCGAGCCGATGGGGCGCGCACTCGACGAGGTACGTGGCGAGCTGGGCCTCGATCAGGCTGCCGAGTCCTACGTCGGTCCACGGGCGGATGATCATGCCGTTCACCGAACCGAGGCGCAGTGCTTCATCGACGTCGTGCAGCGAGGCGCGCGACGCCACGAGCACCGTGCGGGTGGTGCGCAACCGAGGGTGCTGGTGGAGCGCTGCGACGACGTCGGCGCCACGGTGCGCACTCGAATCCAGGTCGACCAGCGCCAACGGGATGTACCCGTCGGCGGCGAGCACCGACTCTGCAGCGCGCATCGCGTCGTCGACCCCCGACGTCATCTCGACGTCGGCGAGACCACCGAGCAGAGCCCGCAGGTCGGCGGTCAGGGGCTCGCCGGCGTCGGTGCCGGCGACGACGAGCACGACCATGCGACCGGTCACAGCAGCCCCAACCCCTCCCAGATGGGCGGCATGACGAACACGATGAGGACGATGCCGACCGCACCGACCAAGAGCCCGACGATCGCCATGTCCTTCGTCTCGATCTCACCGGTGGCGTAGGCGACCGCGTTCGGCGGTGTGCTGACCGGGAGCGCCATCGCCAACGAGCAGGCCAACGCGATCAGCAGGCCCACGAGCAGCGGATCGAGGTCGACCGCGTCGGACAGCGCGAGGCTGATCCCGATCGGGATCAGCAGGTTCGCTGTCGCCGAGTTCGAGATGATCGTGCTGAGCCCGATCGCCACGACGGCGAGCGCGGCCAGCAGCACGCCGGCCGACAGCGAACCCCAGTCGAAGAGGTCGACGAGCCATTGATCGAGCCCGGTGCTGGAGACACCGTTGCCGAGCGCGATGCCACCGCCGACCAGCCAGAGAATGTGCCAGTTGAGTCGGCGGAGATCGTCGACGGCGAAGACCTGGGTGGACAGCAAGATCACCACCGCGCCGAACCCGACGATCGCCGAGGGCACGCCGTGGAGCGGTTCGGTGATCCAGCCGATCACGGTGAGGGCGAACACGACGTACAGGATCAGTGCCGGCCGTCCACGATCGAACTCGCCGCCGATGCGGACGTCGATCGTGTCCGCCGACGCCGGGAAGCGCTTGACGATCAGGAACCACGCGAATGCAAGCACGACCACCGCCACCGGCACGGCGAGCGCCATCCACGTGACGAAGTTCACCTCGATGCCCTGGTCTTGGAGCCGGCCCAACGCGATCGCGTTCGGGGGTGAGCCGACCGGGGTGCCCAGCCCACCGATGTTGGCCGCGATCGGGACCGCGAGAATGAGCCCGATCCGAAGCCGATCGCCGGGGGCCAGGCCGGCGGCCACCGGGATCACCACGGCCATCATGGCGGCGGTCGTTGCGGTGTTGGAGACGAACATCGACAGCACTGCGGTGATCGCCATCAGCCCGGCCGTGATCGCCCGCGGCGAGTTGCCGAACGGCCGGAGGAGCACGCCGGCGAGGTTGCGGTCGAGTCGGTACTTCGCCGCGGTCTCAGCGAGCACGAAGCCACCGAGGAACAGGATCAACACGGGGTTGGCCAGCGTGGCGAAGATGCTCTGGTAGGTCGGTGCGTCGAAGTTCGAGGGCAGCCCCACGAGCGCTTCGTCGGAGATCAGCAGGATCTCCGCCAAGATGACGAGGATCGACGTGGCCGAGAGCGGGATCGCCTCGGTGATCCAGAGCACGACCGCAGCGCCGAAGATCGCCAGCATCCGGCTTGCCGGTGCGCTCAGGTTGCCTTCGGGCCCGATCAGCAGGACGACGACGAACCATCCGGTCGCGGCGACGACACCGATCGTCGTGCGGTTCAACCATGCTCGACGATCCGTCAGCCGCGTGAGCTCGCGATGATCGATCGTCACGATGTCGACGCTACTCGTGGCTCGAGGTGCCCGGGCGCCAGAATCGACAGGGCGTTCAGCGGCGGGCGAGGACCTTGGCGAGGCTGCGCAGTGCGAGCCCGAACCCGACCTTGCCGACGAATGCTCCGATGGGAGCGAGGAATGCCGGCAGGTAGGGCACGGTGACGTCCTCTCGCCACTCGATCGTCGAACCCGTGCCGTCGGCGCGCACGGTGAACCCGGCGCCGCCGCCGAGCACCGGACCGAGCTTGTCGACCTCGCAGATGCCCACCTGTGTGGTGTCGTCCCAGTCGCAGCGGGTCACGCGCATCCGGTCCTCGAGTGCCACCGGCCGGAATCCGGTCCACGCGGTGAACGTGTAGCCCACCTCGTTGGGGTCGCCGCCTTCCCCCTCGATGGTCGTCGCCGGAATCCACTCGCCGTGGGCCGGCCAGTCGATCAGTTCGTCCCACAGCTCCCGAACCGGGGCATCGAATCGTCGGGTGAGCTCGAACGTCACGGGCAGCATCCCCCCAGCCTGCCAGTGCCCGACCCGACACGGCACGTCCGACCCCACGTTTGCGGGAGGTTTCCGGTGACCCGGGCCGCCGAAACTGCAACCCAAACGGGGGACTTCAGCGGCGGGTGGAGAGGAGTTGGTCGAGGAAGCGGAGCGCTCCGTCGGAGGTCTCCCGGCGCCACAGCGCAACGACATCGGCATCGGCATCGGCATCAGGAGCCACCACGGCGGCGAGATCAGCGACGATCGTCCGCTGGCGCTCGAGCATGTCGCTGACGTCGACGCCGCAGCGGTCTGCGACCACCAGTTTCAACAGCAGCTCGCTGCGCAGGTCGCGGAGGTGCTCGACCGGCGTCGACAGCCACCGCCTGAGTTCCGCCCGACCGGCGCGGGTTGCGGCGAGCACCGTGCGGTTGCCGCCGGCGATGCCAGGCTCTTGGCCGACCGTTGCGATCAGGCCGCGCTCAGCGAGCTGGTCGAGCGAGCGGTACGTGAGCGCCCGCGACAACGACCACACCCGCCCCAACTCGCCGCCGGGCCGCAGCGTCGCGGCGATGGCGAAGCCGTGAGTCGGCTCGTCGTAGAGCACGCCGAGGCATGCCCACTCCCCCAGCAGCAGGTCGCGACGGCGACGATCCCGCGACGACTGCGTCACGTTGGCGCCACCTCGATGTCGGTGGCCTTCACCGACGCGTGCACGCGATCGCCCACATCCAGCTGCAGCTCGGCGAGTGCAGCCGCCGTGATCTCGGCGGTCAGCGGCACGTCACCGTCGATCACCACTCTGACCCGGTCGCCGAGGCGGTCGATGTCGACGATCGAACCGGTCCACGTGTTGCGGGCACTCGATCCGGGAGCTTCGCCACGCCCGAGCAGCACCGAGTGCGGCCGGATGGTGGCGAGCGCCGGACCGTCGGGCGCGTCGGCGATCACCACCCGTGCGCCGCTCGCCGTCGTCAGCACGCCGGCAACGACCTCGCCGGACACGAGGTTCACCCCGACGAGGTCGGCGACGTAGCGCGTCCTCGGGTGTGCGGTCACCTCGGCCAGGGTGCCCGACTGCACGATGCGACCCGCCTCGATCACGATCACGCGATCGGCGAGCGCATGTGCGTCGACCGGATCGTGCGTGACGATCAGGCGCATGCCGTCGAAGGTCTCGAGGAACTGGCGCAGGTCCCGCCGAACGGTCGCACGCGTCCCGACATCGAGCGCGGCGAGCGGCTCGTCGAGCAGCAACAGGCGCGGACTGGTGGCGAGGGCGCGGGCCAAGGCGACACGCTGAGCCTGACCCCCGGACAGCGCTGAGGGCCGTTCGGACCCGTAGTCGGTGAGGCCCATCCGCTCGAGCCACTGCCCGGCCCGCTCGCGGGCGGCGGCCTTCGCGACGCCGCGGGCGCGCAGGCCGTAGGCGACGTTCTCCAGCACGGTGAGATGCTCGAACAGCACGTAGTCCTGGAACACGAAACCGATCGGGCGCTGCTCGGGCTCGACGAACACGTCGGCGTCCGGATCGTCGACCGCGGCGCCGTCGAGCGAGATCTGCCCGTCGTCGATCGGCACGAGTCCGGCGAGGCAGCGCAGCACGGTGCTCTTGCCCGCTCCGTTGGGCCCGAGCAGCGCGACCACCTCCCCTGGGGCCAGTTCGATGTCGACGTCGAGGTCGAGCGTCCCGAGCCGCAACCCGATCCGCGCGGCAAGCGTCATGCGGCCACCTGCACCGGCCGGTTGACGGCGCCGAACCAGCGGTCGCGCAGGCTCAGCAGGACCGCGAACGAGATGCCGATCATCACGAGCGCGAGGATGATCGCCTCCTCCGGGTTCGTCTCGAGCGACAAGAAGACCGCCAGGGGCATCGTCTGGGTGGTGCCGGGGAAGTTGCCGGCGAAGGTGATCGTGGCGCCGAACTCCCCGAGCGCCCGCGCCCATGCGAGCACGGCGCCGGCGACGAGGGCCGGGCGGATCGCGGGCAGCGTGACGCGCCGAAACGTGTACCAACGCGACGCCCCGAGCGTTCTCGATGCCTCCTCCAGTCGCGGGTCGAGTTGGCGGAGTGCAGCCTCGACGGTGATCACGAGGAACGGCATCGCCACGAAGGTCTGGGCGACGACGACGCCGGCGATGGTGAACGGCAGCGTGATGCCGAACCACTCGTCGAGGTACTGCCCGACCAGCCCGCGACGGCCGAGGGCGAAGAACAGCGCGACGCCGCCGACGACGGGTGGCAGCACCATCGACAGCAGACACAGGGCGCGAACCGCGCCGCGACCGGGGAACTCGACGCGAGCGAGCAACCAGGCAAGCGGTACCCCGAACACGACCGACAGCGCGGTGGCGGCCAGCGAGGTGACGAGCGAGAGTCGCAACGCGGTGAGGGTCGAGTCGTCGGTGAGGTAGGTCCAGGCGTTCGACCACGGCGCACGCCAGAGCAGGCCGACGAGCGGCAACGCGAAGAACGCGACGGCGATGCCGGCGAGGACCAGTGCGGGCAGCGGCATCGCCAGCCGGCGGGCGCGATCTCGGCCGCGCGTTCGGCGACTCATGCGGGACCGAATCCGAAGTCGGCGAGGATGTCCTGGCCGGCGGCGCTGCGGACGAAGTCGATGAAGGCCTGGCCGCCACCGAGGTCGGGCCCGTCGGCAACGAGCGCGATCGGGTAGTCGGCGACGACGTTGACGTCGGCGGGGATCGCCACACCGTCCACGTCCTCGCCGGCAGCGAGTACGTCGGTGCGGTACACGATTCCGGCGTCGGCCTCGCCGAGCGTCACCTTGCTGGCGACGGCCTTCACGTTCTGCTCGAACGACGAGGGGGCGACGGCGACGCCGGCGTTCTCGAAGATCTGCTCGGCGTATGCCCCGCACGGCACCTCGGGTGCGCACTGCACCACGACGAGATCGTCGTTCGCGAGGTCGGCGAGCTCAGTGATGCCGCGGGGGTTGCCGGCCTCGACGACGATCTCGGCGACGTTGGTGGCGAAGACCTCGGGCTCGCCGTCGATGAGATCGGCGTCGGTGAGCTTGGCCATGTTCGCCAGGTCGGCCGACGCGAACACGTCGGCGGGGGCGCCCTCGCGGATCTGTGCGACCAACTCGGACGAGCCGGCGAAGCTGAACGTCACCTCGACGTCGGGGTTGGCCGCCGTGAACGCATCTCCCAGCTCGGTGAACGCTGCGGTCAGCGACGAGGCGGCGAACACCGTGACGTTCGCCGACGTCGCGTCGCGCTGTCCGCCATCGTCCGATCCGCACGAAACAGCGGCCAGCACGACGCCGATCACGATCAGCACGGGCATCACGGCGGTCATCGATCGGGGACGCATCACGTCGACAATAGTCACCAGCTGACTATTCGACGTCAGACGGTCGCCGCTGCTCCACATCGGCGCGGACGCCGCAGCAGCAGTACGTTCGCACGCATGTGGTCGTTCGAGACAGATCCCGAATTCCAGAAGAAGCTCGACTGGGTCGAGCAGTTCTGCAAGGAGGAGGTCGAGCCGCTGCACTACGTGTTCCCCTACGCGGTGCGCTCGCCCGACCCGAAGGTCAAGGAGTACGTGCGTGGCTTGCAGCAGCAGGTGAAGGACCAGGGGCTGTGGGCGATCTTCCTCGACGAGGAACTCGGCGGACCCGGCTTCGGACAGCTCAAGCTCGGCCTGCTCAACGAGATCATCGGCAAGTACCCGGCCGCGCCGCAGCTGTTCGGTGCCGCGGCACCCGACACCGGCAACATGGAGATGCTCGCCGCCTACGGCACCGAGGAACAGAAGGAGCGCTGGCTGACGCCGTTGCTGAACCAGGAGATGTTCTCGGCGTACTCGATGACCGAGCCCCAGGGCGGTTCCGACCCGAACCTGTTCAAGACCTACGCCACCCGCGACGGCGACGAGTGGGTGATCAACGGCGAGAAGTGGTTCACCAGCGCCGGACGCGTCGCCGACATCTTGTTCGTGATGTGCACGAACGGGATGTTCGTGGTGCCGCGCACCACGCCGGGCGTCGAGATCATGCCCGAGCCGCGCAACCACAATCACATCATCTACAACGACGTGCGCGTGCCGCTCGACCACCTGCTCGGCCCCGAGGACGGGGCGAAGGTGCTCGCCCAGCGTCGCCTCGGCGGCGGGCGCATTCACCACGCGATGCGCACGATCGCCCAGTGCAAGCTGGCGTTCGACATGATGTGCGAGCGGGCATTGAGCCGTGAGTCGCACGGCAAGATCATCGCCGAGCACCAGATGGTGCAGGAGAAGATCGCCGACTCCTACGCCCAGATCCGCATGCTGCGCCTGCTGGTGCTCGAGACGGCGTGGAAGATCGACCAGAGTTCCACGCAGGAAGCTCGCACCGACATCGGCGTGGTCAAGTTCACGATGTCGCGGGTGCTGCGCGAGGTGTCGTTCAACGCACTGCAGATCCACGGGTCGCTCGGCACCACCAACCTCACGCCGCTGCAGGACATGTACGCGGGAGCACCGACGATGGGGCTCGCCGACGGCGCCGACGAGGTGCACAAGTCGACCGTCGCCCGCCGTGTCCTCAAGGACTACCGCCCGCACGAGGGCTACTTCCCCCGCGAGTACATCCCGTACAAGAAGGAAGCGGCCTGGGAGTCGTTCCAGCCCAAGTTCGAGCAGGATCCCGAGCTGAAGGAAGCCGCCGAGCGCTACCGCAAGTACTTCGCCAACCGCGGCTGACCCCCTCCGAGCGATCGACCACCCGAGCGATGAGTTTCCGCGCGGACGGGTCGCGCGAAGACTCATCGCGGACGGGGGCGGTCAGGGCAGGGTGAAGGGGGCCTCGAACTCGCCCGAGGTGACGAGGTCGCGGTAGCGCTGCTCGAACTGGCGGGAGTACTCGCGCACCGGACCATTGCGGCGGTCGGGATCGCCGTCGGGGTCGTGGGCACGCGGGTAGTGGCTGTAGATCATCACCCGCCGGGGCAGCCCCGACCGGTTCGGCTCGGAGTCGTGGACGAGCTTGGCGTGGAACAGCATCACCGAGCCCGCCGGCACGTCCAGGGGCACCAGGTCGTCGGGCGAGAAGAACCCGTCGACGACCACACCCGAGCCGGAGTCGGGATCGTCGTCGGCCAGCGGCGCGTCGACGAGGTGCGACCCCGGGATCACCCGCAGTGGTCCACGGCCGGCACACTCGTCGATCGCGACCGCCGACGACAGCGTGTTCTCCGGGTAGCCCTGCTGGCGGTAGTAGCCCCAATCGTGATGGAGGTGGAAGCCCTCCATGCCGATCTCCCGGTTGAACGACGACTCGGCCAGCACGCCGAGGTCGAGGTGGCGCGTGTCGACGGTGTGCTTCGGGTTGAGTTTCTCCTCCATCAGGACCGGTTCGTCGCCCATCAACTGGCGCAGCGGACCGAGGAGTCGCTCGTCGTTCGCGATCGCCGCCAGCCGCGGGTCGAGGTCGTTGATCGGTTGGATCTTGCGCACCGTCACCGAACCGTCGGGGTGCAGTTTGGCGTCGAGGCGGGGATGGCGCCGACCGAGCGCAACCGTCGAGTTGATCGACAGCTCGAGGATGCGGTCGGCGGCGTCGCGGAAGGCGTCGAGTTCGGAGTCCGTGAACACCGACTCGACCAACAGGTACCCGTCGCGCCGGAACGACGCGACCTCGGACTCGGTGAGTTCGAACCCGCTCACGACTCGGTCCGCGATCGTGCGATGGACGATCGAGCGGAGTTGGGGGTGCCGCCACCGGGAAGATGATTCGCACACATCAGATCGATCGTCGGGCGGGACAGGACGTGCGGTCCGTCGAGCGGTCTGCCGGCGACCGCCACCTGGCACCCCGCGATCTTGCTCGGCTCGACGTACGCGGTGCGGAAGTGCTCGTCGACGCGCTCGAGACGGCCGGCGTCGAAGCCGGCCGCCTGCGGATTCGGGGTCGAGTTCATGCGGTATCCCTTCGTCGTCCGGTCGTGCGCCGGCACCCCTTCCCGACGAACGTAGCGAGTCGCCCATCCGCCCTCGAAGCCGGCGGTCGACCCCGATGTGACGGAGGGCCCTGGCCGGCACGGCCCCGGGCGGAGACGATCGCGAGGAGGTGTCACGTGACGACGAGATTCCGCAACCGGCCAGCTGCGGGCAGGGCGCTGGCAGCGCTGCTCGGCCACCTGCGTGGGGCCGATGTCGTCGTGCTCGGGCTCCCACGCGGCGGCGTGCCGGTGGCGTTCGAGGTGGCACGAGCGCTCGACGCGCCGCTCGACGTGATCATCGTCCGCAAGGTCGGCGTGCCCGGCCAGCCCGAGCTGGCGATGGGCGCGATCGGCGAGGACGGCGTGCGCGTGGTCAACGACGAGATCGTCCGCCTCACCGGCGTGTCGGCCGCGGACTTCGGCCGGGTCGAACAGCGTGAACGGGACGAGCTGCAGCGGCGAGCCCACCGGTTCCGCGAGGTGGCGCCGCGCGTCGACCTGGCCGGACGCGTGGCGGTGATCGTCGATGACGGTATCGCCACCGGTTCGACGGCTCGGGCCGCCTGCCACGTCGCTCGTGCGCATGGCGCCGACCGGGTGGTGTTGGCGGTGCCCGTCGCCGCGCCGGAGTCGGTGCGGGCACTGTCGGAAGATGCCGACGAGATCGTCTGCGTCGAGCAGCCCACCTGGCTGCGGTCGGTCGGCCAGTGGTACGACGACTTCACGCAGGTCGACGATCAGACGGTCGTCGACCTGCTCGCACGGGCCCGTCGGGCTGATGCAACGCCGCCGTCGCCGCCGGACGCGGTGGCCACTCCCGTCGACACCGAGGTCCACGTCGACGTCGGCGCACGGGAGCTCCCGGGCCACCTGACCGTGCCGCCGGCCGCGGTCGGCACGGTGGTGTTCGCACACGGCAGCGGGAGCAGCCGGCACAGCCCGAGGAACCAGTTCGTCGCAGATCACCTCAACGCCGCCGGCCTGGCAACGCTGACGTTCGATCTGCTGACCGATGCCGAAGCTCGGGATCGACGCAACGTGTTCGACATCGGGCTGCTGGCATCCCGGCTCCTGCTGGCCACCGACTGGGTGCGTCGGCAGCACGTCGTCGCCGACCTGCCGGTCGCGCTCTTCGGTGCGAGTACGGGTGCCGCGGCCGCGCTGGTGGCTGCGGGCGATCCGTCACGTCCGGTTGCCGCCGTCGTCAGCCGAGGCGGACGACCCGACCTGGCGGGCGATCACCTCGGCCGGGTCGCCGCCCCGACACTGCTGATCGTCGGCGGTGACGACACCACCGTGCTCGGCCTGAACCAGGACGCCGCACGTCAGTTGCGCTGCGAGCACCAACTCACCGTCGTGCCGGGTGCCACGCACCTGTTCGAGGAGCCCGGCACCCTCGAAGCGGTCGCCGCACTCGCCGCCGACTGGTTCGTCGGCCACTGCCGCGCCGCCCGACGGAGCGACCGATGACGGCGCTGCCGGATCTCTACCGGAGCACCGATCGTGCCTCGCTCGTGGAACTGGGACGGGCAGCCCGCCCGATCGAGGGACGTGCCGGCGACTACGACGAGTTGGTCGCGCTCGTGGCGGATCGCCGCGTCGTGCTGATCGGCGAAGCGAGCCACGGATCCGCCGAGTTCTATCGCGAACGGGCTCGGATCACGGAGCGCCTGATCGAGGAACACGGATTCAACGTCGTCGCCGTCGAGGCCGACTGGCCCGACGCCGACCGCGCCAACCGGTTCGTGATGGGCAGCTCCGACGACGTCACGATCACCGACGCACTGGGAGACTTCCGGCGGTTCCCGACGTGGATGTGGCGCAACACCGAGGTCACCCGCTTCATCGAGTGGCTCCGCGAGCACAACGACCGGTGCCGGGACCCGCAGCGCAAGGTGCGTTTCCAGGGCCTCGACCTCTACAGCCTTCGAGCCTCGATGGACGCCGTGGTCGCGTATCTCGATCGTGTCGACCCCGTCGAAGCGCGCCGAGCACGCGATCGGTACGCATGCTTCGACCACGTGGGCGCCGAGGGTCAGGCGTACGGCTTCGCACTGGCCTACGAGCGCGCCGTGCCGTGCGAATCCGAAGTGGTCGCCCAGCTCGTCGAACTGCGCCGCCATGCGTCCGACTACCTGCAGCGCGACGGGTGGATCGAGGAGGACGAGCTGTTCTCTGCCGAGCAGAACGCCGTGGTCGTGCGCGACGCCGAGGAGTACTACCAGCAGATGTACCGGCAGGACGTCTCGTCGTGGAACCTGCGCGACCGCCACATGGCCGCCACGCTCGACGCGCTGCTCGATCACTTCGACCGGCGCGGCGGTCGCGCCAAGGTGGTCGTGTGGGAGCACAACTCGCACATCGGTGATGCCCGAGCAACCGGGATGAGCGTCCGCGGGGAACTCAACGTCGGCCAGCTCGCCCGCCAACGCTACGGCGCACATGCCGTGGCACTGATCGGGCTGACCACCTACGACGGCGAGGTGACCGCAGCCACCGACTGGGGCCGGCCCGCTCGTCGCCGGACCGTGCGGGCGGCGCTACCGGAGAGCTACGAGCACCTGCTGCACGAGGTGGTCAACGATTCGCTGGCGCCGGCTCGGTTCTGGATTCCGACCGCCGATGCCGGTGCTGCCCGGGTGCTGGCGACCCCGCGGCTGGAGCGCGCGATCGGCGTCGTCTATCGGCCACAGACCGAACGGGCGAGCCACTACTTCCCTGCTCGCCTCGACCAACAGTTCGACGTGGTGATCCACCTCGACCACACCTCGGCCCTGCAACCGCTCGACGACATCGCGGCGTGGGACCCGCTCGAACCGCCCGAGACCTATCCGACCGGGATCTGAATCACGGCGGCGACTCAGTTGCCCGAGAACTCGGGTGGGCGTTTCTCGACGAAGGCGGCGGCTGCTTCTCGATGGTCGGCGGTTCCCATCGTGCGGATCATCGCGGTGGCCTCGGCGTCGAGCGCCTCGGGCAGTGTCGCCTCGAGCGCCCGATTGACGTTCTCCTTCATGTACCGCAACGCGATCGGTGCACGAGCGGCGAGGTCGTGACAGAACGCGAGCGCCGCCTGCTCGAATCCCTCGTCGGCGAGCACCCGGTTGACCAGGCCGAGGTCGGCCGCCTCCGCAGCGGTGAGCCTCGGGGAGAGGAACATGAGCTCCTTCGCTCGCGCCTCTCCGACCAGTCGGGGAAGGAACCACGAGGTGCCGAAATCGCCGCTCGCGCCCACGTTCGCGAACGCGGTGACCAGGACCGCGCGCTCGGCTGCGAGGCGCAGGTCGGCGGCCAGGGCCATCGACAGCCCCGCGCCCGCAGCTGCACCGGGCAGCGCGGCGACCACCGGCTTCGGCAGTCGACGCAACGCCAGACTGACGAGCGCCTGACGGGATCGAAGCCAGGCCACACGATCCTCCAACGACTGCGGGCCACCCGCGCCACCTCCGCTCGTGGCGTTCCGTTCGTGCATTCCCTTCACGTCGCCGCCGGCGCAGAAGGCGCCACCCTCGCCGGTCAGCAGCACCACCCGGACCGACGGATCCCGTTCGATGACGGGCAATGCTCGGCCGAACCCGTCGTACATCGCATCGGACAACGCGTTGCGTCGCTGCGGACGGTTGAACGACAGCACGGCCACGTGGCCCTCGATCCGCCCCAGCAGGTCGTCGGTTCCGGTCTCGATCTCGGTCATGTCCATCCTCCTTGGCCAGGCCTCGGTGCCCATCCTGCCTCGCCCGGGCACCGATCAGTGCAGTCGGTCCGTCGGTGACGTCGGGCCCTCCAACGATCTCGCTGGCCGAACGGACGAGCGCCAGCGCGGTCGGCGCGTCTGCGCTCGACGGTGGTTCAGTGGTGGTTCAGTGGTGGTTCAGTGTTGGTGCGGGACGATGATCGTCGGCACCGTGGGGTGATGGGCCAGCGCACTGGCGACCGACCCGAGCAACAGATGCTCGAGCGCGCCGTGGCCACGCGAGCCGACGACGAGGAGGTCCGCGCCGGCACCAGCGCTGCGCAGCACCGCCCTCGGATCGCCGGGCAGCACCATCGACTCCACCGTTGGGTGGCCGGGGAGATCAGCCAGCACCTGGGCCACCGTCGCGTCGACGTCGGTTCGTGCGGCGGCTCGCGCCGTCCCGCGTGTGGGCATCAGCGGCTCGCCGACGACCAACTCGTCGGTGAACGCTGCGACGGCGGTCACCCTGGCCGAGGGACGAAGGTGGGTGAGCGTCCACCGCAGCGCGTTGCGAGCGTGCGGTGATCCATCGACGCCGACGACGACATCGAGGTGGTCGTGCGGCTCCGGGACGTCGTGGGGGATCAATGCAACGGGCACCGTTGCGTGGCGCGCACAGTAGGCGCCGACGGATCCGACCGACAGGTCGACCCGATCGCCCCAACCCCGCGTGCCGACCACCAGCAGCTCCGCGGCCGTCGCCGCCTTGACGAGGCCGGGGCCGGGTCGGTACTCGATCACCACGCCCGCGTCGACGAGCCAGGGCGCGTGCATCTCGAGGAAGGCTCGCAGGCGCAGGACCGCTTCACTCCGATACGGTTCGCCCGGCCGATCGGGCCCGTCGGCGACGTCGAATCCGTACTCGAACGGGCCACTGACGAACGTCATCACCGGCTCGATGTCGCCGACATGGTCGGCATGATCGAGGGCCCACCGCAACGCGGTGGCAGACCCGTCCGAACCGTCGATCCCCACGACCACGAAGCGTCTCGCTGACTCGGCCACGACTCCACTCTGACCGCTGGACGCGTCATCCGGCAGGGGCCTACGTCACTCGACCCGTCGACCGTCGGCCGAATCGACCGGCACTCGCCACGACGCGACGAGGTCCCCGACGCAACCGCGAACGATCAGCGCTCGAACCGAAGGCCGATCATCTCGTCCACTCGAGCGGCGAAGAACCGCAACGCCCTTCGCAGATCGGACTCGGGAAGGGCGACCTCGGGATCCGGGAGGGCGATGCGTACCGACGCAACGCCGGGTTCGCTCGCCGCGACCTCGGCGCCGACTGCGCGGAGCCCGTCGAGCAGCTGTCGGTTCTCCCACATGACGCTCGCCGTGAACGTCGAGATTCCATCACCGCGGGCATGATCCGCCAGACGACGCAGCAGCGTGGTGGCGATGCCACGGTTCTGGTGGCGGTCGATCACCGTGACCGCGGCCTCGGCACAATCGCGCTCGTCACGACTGCGCACATACCGAGCGAGACCGACGCCCGGGGTGCCCTCCTCGTCGAGAGCAACCGCGACGAGGGCGAAGCGATCGGAACCGTCGACGTCCATCAGGTAGTCGAGCAGCCGGTCGGACAAGTGGTCGGGGGCGTTGAAGAACCGCAGCCGGCGCGCCTCGGGCGACAACTCGAGATAGCGCTCGGCCAACTCGTTGCGATCCGACGGCACGAGTGGACGCACCAGGATCCGTCCACCGTCGGCGAGCGTCACCACGTCGCCGTCGGGCGCAGCAACGTCGGCGATCTCGACCATGAAGGTGCCAGCGTAGTCAGGCGCCGTAGATCGACCCGATGGCTGCTTCGTAGCGGGCGAGCACCACCGCTCGTCGCACCTTCAGCGTCGGCGTGAGCTCGTCGGCCTCGATCGTGAGATCGGACGGAAGGATCACGAACTCCCGGATCGACTCGGCACGTGAGACCGTCGTGTTCGTCTCGGCGACCGCCTCACCGATGACAGCTCGGAGTTCGACGCTGTCGGCCGCCTCGCTCACGGTCGCTCCCGCGAGCCCGTGCTCGGGCGCCCAGTCGGCGAACGCGTCCTCGTCGATCGTGACGAGCGCCGAGATGAACGGACGCTGGTCGCCGAGCACCACGGCCTGACTGATGAGCGGGTGGGACCGGAGCCGGTCCTCGAGGGGTGCGGGCGCCACGTTCTTGCCGGCAGCGGTGACGAGGAGTTCCTTCTTCCTGCCGGTGATCTTCACGAAGCCCTCGTCGTCGATCTCGCCGATGTCGCCGGTGTGGAACCAGCCGTCGTCGTCGAACACTTCGGCGGTCGCCGTCGGGTTGCGCCAGTACCCGCTGAACACCTGGGGTCCTTTCGCCAGGATCTCCCCGTCGTCGGCGATGCGGATCGTCGTCCCGGCGACCGGCCGGCCCACCGAACCGGGACGCCACGCTCCCGGTCGGTTGATCGTGAGGGTGGGGCTGGTCTCGGTGAGCCCGTAGCCCTCGTAGATGGCAGACGCCGGCACCGTCGAAGAAGTGCGTCAGCCGTTCACCGAGCGGGCCGCCGCCGCTGAATGCGAGTCGCATCTCACCGCCGAGTGCCTGGCGGAGCTTGCCGTAGACGAGCCGCTCGTACAGCCAGTGCTCGGCCGCGGTCCACGGTCGCACCGTGGCACCGTGACGTTCCTTCGACCATCGAACCGCCACCGATTCGGCGCGATCGAAGATCGGGCCGGTCGGCGTCGCATGCGCCTTGTGGTGGGCGGAGTTGTGGACCTTCTCGAAGATCCGGGGGACGGCGGCGATCACGGACGGGCGGACCACCGCCAATTCCTCGGGGAGACGGGCGAGGTCAGCGGTGAAGCCGGTCGATACGCCCGTCTCGAGGCAGAACAGCAGCGTGCCCTTGGTGAGCGAATGGGCGAGCGGCAGGAACAGCAGCCCGCGGTCGTCCGAACCGACCTCCGAGCCGATCGCGTCGACGACCTGCGCCACGTTCGCGCACAGGTTGCGATGGGTGAGCATGCACCCCTTCGGGCGGCCGGTGGTCCCAGACGTGTAGATGATCGTCGCCAGGTCGTCCGGTCCCAATGCCGACGACCGTCGGTCGATCACGTCGTCGTCGACCGATCGCCCGAGTTCGGCCAGCCGGTCGAGCCCGGCCACGCCTTCCGACGGCGCGATCGTGAACACCTCGCGACACGCCGGCGAGCGATCACGCACCGTGTCGTGGAGTGCGCGCAGGTCGTCGTTCTCGACGATCGCAACCGCAGCGCCGCTGTCCTCGAGGATCCAGGCGAGTTGTTCCGCCGAGGACGTCTCGTACACGGGCACCGTGACGGCCCCGGCCGACATGATCGCCAGATCGGCGAGCATCCACTCGAGCCGGGTGTGCGACATGAGCGCGACGCGGTCCCCTGGCTCGATGCCACAGGCCACGAGCCCCTTGGCGGCCGCTCGGACCTGTTCGGCGGTCTGCGTGACGGTCCAGTGGACGAGGTCGTCGCCCGCCGCTCCAGTGCGATCACGCAGTCGGGTTCGGTCTCGAGCAACCGCTGCAGCGGTCGCAGCAGGTTGGCGTCGGCGGCGACGCCTCCGAACGCCGGTCCACTCACTTCGGTCTGCATGAGACACCCCCCTGGTTCGATCGACTCCTTCGCGACCATCGCGACACGCCGCCCCGCAGCACACCAGGGGCGAACGTCCCCGATCCCCCACCAACTCCCGCGACGATGAGCGAACCCACCGGAGACGCCGGTTTCGCTCATCGGTGGACGTGCCGGCGGCGGCGCCGGCTTTCGATCAGCGGATCAGTCGAGCGAGTCGGGGCAGCACGCACGGCCGGCCGGAGCAGGCGTCCCACGTGGCGAGTCCCCCGCTGAGTTCCTTGAAGCCGCCGAGATCGCAGACTTCGGCGGCCAGCGCGAGGCGAGCGGCGAGTTCCTCGGGTGTGTAGGCGCCCCAGCGTTCGGGGTCACTCGCCGCATCGTCGGAGATCGCTGCGCCGTCGGAGCAGTTCCAGCCGTCGTCGCCGGCGGTACTCGAGCGCAGAATGCGCACGCGTGCCCGACGGGCTCACCAGGATCGTTCCCGGTCGCAGACGCGGTTCCCAACATCGGCATGACCGGTTCATCGGCACGCAACCCCGCCGAGTTGAGTCAGGTGACCGAGACGTCGCGCCACCCACTCCCGCGATGAGCGAACCCACCGCGCCGTTCGCTCATCGCTCGCCGATGGGCCGAGGTCGTTTCGACCAGACCGACAACGGCAACATGCAGTCATGCCCGACGACCGTGGAATCCCGCTGACCGAGCTGATCGCGACCGCGACCGACGGAGCGACGGCGGCCCGAGCCCACGCGTACGCCCCCTATTCCGGGTTCAAGATGGGTGCCGCGGTCGTCGCAGCCGACGGAACCGTCGTGCAGGGTGTGCTCGTCGAGAACGTCTCGCTCGGCTTGGCGATGTGCGCCGAACGGGTCGCGTTGTTCTCCGCCGTCACCACCGGGACCCGACCCGCGGTGCTCGCTGTGTCGTCCAAGCGCACTGCCGGCGAGCTGACGTTCCCGTGCGGCGCATGCCTCCAGGTCGCCCTCGAGATCGCAGGCCCCGACCTCACCGTCGTCGCCGTCGACCCCGAGGGACACACCGATCACGCCTCGCTGCGCTCGCTGCTGACTCGCGCCCCGAGCCGACACCACCGATTCCCGTGAACAAGGACGCGGACTCCTCGCGCACTCGTGCACGACAACGGCAGGCTGGGGGCGTGACAGGCAACCGCTGGCTGCAGCAGCTCGACGAGAACCCCGACCACTCCGACCGCTACATCGAGCGATTCCGCACGATGGCGGCCGACGGCGTCGATCTTCACGGCGAAGCCCGGTTCGTCGACGCGATGGTTGCTCGCGGTGCGCGCATCCTCGATGCCGGGTGCGGTCCCGGTCGTGTTGCCGGCCAGCTCGCCGTGCTCGGACACGACGTCGTCGGGATCGATCTGGACGCCGTGTTGATCGCCGCTGCCGAGCACGATCACCCGGGGCCGGTGTGGCGTGTCGGCGACCTCGCCGAACTCGACGTCGACGGCTTCACCGCGTTGGGCGTCGAGCCCGGGTTCGACATCGTCGTGTGCGCCGGCAACGTGATGGGCTTTCTCGATCCGGCGACGCGGCGACGGGTGCTGGTGAACCTGGCGGCCGCGCTGAACGACGAGGGCCGCCTCGTCGTCGGTTTCGGTTCCGGCGGCGACTATCCGTTCGACGCCTTCTTCGACGACGTTGGTGCAGTGGGGCTGCACATCGACCTTCGGGTGTCGACGTGGGACCTGCGGCCGTTCACCGATCACTCGGGGTTTCTCGTCGCGGTCCTGTCACCGGCAGCCACGCCGGGCTGAGGCGACGCGGCACCCCCGGCGCAGGCGCGCCGCTCGCCGATCCACGAGAGGACTTCCGGCTCTGGTCGGTACCCACCGAACGCGGCACGGTCGGGGCAGACCGTTGCTCACGAAAGGCAGAGACAGATGGTGTTCGAAGAGACGGTGGTCCTCGACGGACCGTTCGACGAGGTGCTCGCATCGACCAAGGCGGCACTCGCCGCCAACGGATTCGGCGTGCTCACCGAGATCGACATGCAGGGCACGCTGCGGGCCAAGATCGACAAGGAGATCGATCGCTACGTCATCCTCGGGGCGTGCAACCCGAAGCTGGCAGGAGCGGCGCTCGATGTCGAGCCGCAAGTCGGCGTGCTGTTGCCGTGCAACGTCGTCGTGCACGAAGTGGACGGAACGGTGCACGTCGACGCGCTCGACCCCGGCCTGATGGTGTCGATGACGAGCGTCGACGAGTTGGGCCCGATCGCCGCCGAGGCCCGGCGCCTCATCGGCAACGCGCTCGCGTCCCTCACCGCCGACTGAACGTTCGCGTTGGGTGTCCGGTGGGCGGTCCACCCGAATCCGTGCCGCAGACGTGGTGGTGGGTGGCGCGGGTGGCGCGGATCAGTGGTGGCCGGCCGCTTCGAGTTCGGCGCGAGCGGCGACGATGGCGTCACCGAGTCGGGCGACGATGACGTCGACGTCGTCGCGGGTGATCACCAGCGGCGGCGACATCACGTTGAGGTTGTCCATCGGGCGCACGATCAGACCGAGCTGATCGGCCTGGTTGGCCACCCACTTGCCGATGTTCAGCTCCTCCGGGTAGTTCCGCTTGGTCGCCGCATCAGCGACGAACTCGACGCAGGCCATCAGGTGCGACCCGCGAACGTCGCCGACCATCGGCAGGTCGGCGAGCGTGCGGAGCTGCTCCATGAAGTAGGGCCCGACGTCCTTGACGTGGTCGAGGAGGCCCTCGCGTTCGATGATCTCGATGTTCTTCAACGCAGCCGCGCACGACACCGGATGGCCCGAGTAGGTGTAGCCGACCGCGAAGTAGCGGCCGTGGCCCTCCTCGGCGATCACGTCGAACACCTCGTCGCTGAAGATCAGCGCGCCGAGGGGGAGATAGCCCGAGGTGAGCCCCTTCGCGGACGTGATCATGTCGGGTTGGATCCCGAACAGCGCCTCGGAGACGAACCATTCACCCAGCCGGCCGAACCCGGTGACCACCTCGTCGGCGACGAACAGGATCCCGTTGTCCTTGCAGAATCGCCAGGCCCGCTGGAGGTAGTCGGCCGGCGGGACGATCACGCCGCCCGAGCCCATCAGCGGTTCGGCGAACATCGCAGCGATCTGCCCGGGGCCGCCGAGTTCGTCGACGGTCGCCTCGAGTTCGGCGATCAGGTCGTCGGCGAACTCCTGCTCGCTGCGGCCAGCGCCGAAGCGGTAGTGGTTCGGCGAGCCGAGGTGATGGATCGTGTCGGTCATGAACGCGAAGCCCGGTGGTTTGTCGCCGGGTTTGCCGCCGATCGAGGCCGAGGCGTAGGTGGTGCCGTGGTAGGCGTCGACGCGGCTCAGGATGTGGCGCCGCTCCGGCTGGCCCTTCGCAGCCCAGTAGAACTGGATGAGCCGGAACGCCGAGTCGATCGCGGTCGAGCCACCACAGGTGAAGAACACGTGGTTGAGCGCGCCGGGAGCCAGTGTTGCCAGCTTCTCGGCGAGCTCGACGGCGGGCACGTTGGTCATGTCGGCGAACGGGTTCGCGTAGGCGAGCTGGCGGACCTGGTCCGCGATGGTGTCGGCCATCTCGTGACGGCCGAGGCCGATGTTCGTGCACCACATCCCTCCCACGGCATCGATGTACTCGTTGCCGTTCGTGTCGAGCAGTCGCGCTCCGACGCCGTCGGCGATGGGGAGGACCGGGTCGGTCAGGTAGGTGTCGAAGATCTGATACGGGTGCAGCAGATGTCGTTGATCGGCAGCGATGATCCGCTCGGTGTCGTACGAGGCCATGACTGGCAGTATCGCCCCGACGACCGACCTGCGATGATCATGGTGGGGGTGCGAGCATGACGAAGCACGTGGTGTCGGTGTCACTGGGGAGTTCGACGCGCGACAAGTCGGTGCTCGTCGAGCTCGGCGGCGTGGAGATCCGAGCAGAGCGGCGAGGCGTCGACGGTGACCTCGCAGCGTTCAATCGGCTGATGCGCGAACTCGACGGCACCGTCGACGTGCTGTCCGTCGGGGGCACCGAGATCGCCTTCCACGTCGACGGTGAGGTGCTGCGATTCCGATCGACCGACAAGCTGATCGAGGGCATCACGAGGACACCGCTCGTCGACGGCGCCGGGGTGAAGATGACGCTCGAGCGTCGCGTGTTCGAGCTCACGTCCCAGGAGTTCGATCACGAAGCGGCCCCGCGCTACCAGCAGGCGTTCTTGAACATCGCGCTCGACCGTTGGGGTATGGCGCTCGCCGTCGGCGAGGTCAGCCGGACGGTGGTCTACGGCGATCTGATGTTCAGCTTCGGGGTACCGGTCGCGCTGAGGAGCCTGAAGCAGGTCAAGCGCATGGCGCACGTCCTGGTGCCGGTCGCCGGTCGACTCCCGTTGCGGTGGCTGTATCCGAGCGGCGAGAACCAGACCGTTCGCGAACCGAAGTTCGCCAAGCACTTCGAGGCGTCGGATCTGATCTGCGGCGACTTCCTCTACATCGCGAAGTACGCCCCCGATGACCTGTCGGGCAAGACGGTGTTGACGAACACCACGACGGCAGAGAACGTCGAGTGGCTGGAGGAGGCCGGCGCGGCACGGTTGATCACGACGACGCCTCGCTTCGACGGCCGGAGTTTCGGCACGAACCTGACCGAGGCGTTGATCACCGCTGCGGTCGGAGCGGACCGTCCGTTGACGATCGACGAGATGAACACCGCGATCGACGACCTCGACATCCGCCCAGCCATCACGACGTTCTGAGCAGCACCCAGTGTTACATCGCGGGTCTGACCCCTGTTGTCATCGGATGACATCAGGGGTCAGACCCGGGTTGTAATCAGCGCAGGTCGAAGCGGTCGAGCTCCATGACCTTGTTCCAGGCCTTGACGAAGTCGGCGACGAACTTGGCGCCGCTGTCGCTCGAGCCGTAGATCTCGGAGATCGCCCGCAGCTGGGAGTTGGCGCCGAAGATCAGGTCGCAACGCGTGCCGGTCCACTTCACCTCACCGGTTGCCCGGCTGCGGCCCTCGAAGACCTCGGCATCGGCCGACGTCGGCGACCACTCGGTCGACAGGTCGAGCACGTTGACGAAGAAGTCGTTCGTCAACGAACCCGCACGGTCGGTGAACACGCCGCGGTCGGAGCCGTCGAAGTTCGTGCCGAGCACCCGCATGCCGCCGACGAGCACCGTCATCTCCGGTGCGCTCAGGGTCAGCAACTGGGCCCGATCGACCATCAGCGCCTCGGCCGACATCGCCGGCGCCTTGCCGACGTAGTTCCGCCATGCGTCGGCCTTCGGCTCGAGCGGGGCGAACGAGTCGGCGTCGGTCATCTCCTCGGTGGCATCGGTGCGACCCGGCGTGAACGGCACGGTCACGTCGTGGCCGGCCGCCTTGGCCGCGGCTTCCACGGCGGCGCAGCCGCCGAGCACGATCAGGTCGGCCATCGAGACCGGCTTGCCGAAGCCCGCCTGGATCTCCTCGAGCTTGGCGAGCACCCGACGCAGCTGCGGCGGGTTGTTCACCTCCCAGTCGTTCTGCGGGGCGAGGCGGATCCGGGCGCCGTTGGCGCCGCCACGCTTGTCGCTGTCACGGTAGGTCGACGCAGAAGCCCACGCCGTCGAGACGAGCTCGGAGATGCTCAGGCCCGAGTCGAGGATCGTCTGCTTCAGCGCCGCGATGTCGGCGTCGCCGACCAGCTCGTGGTCGACAGCGGGAACCGGGTCCTGCCAGATCAGCACCTCGCCGGGCACTTCCGGGCCGAGGTAGCGCGACACCGGGCCCATGTCGCGGTGGAGCAGCTTGAACCAGGCGCGTGCGTAGGCGTCGGCGAACTCCTCGGGGTTCTCGTGGAACCGACGCGAGATCGGTTCGTAGATCGGGTCCATGCGCAGCGCCATGTCGGCGGTGGTCATCATCGGAGCGTGGCGAATCGACGGGTCGTGGGCGTCGGGCACGATGTCCTGTGCCTCGGGGTTCGATGCCTTCCACTGCTTGGCGCCGGCCGGGCTCTCGGTGAGCTCCCAGTCCCAGCCGAACAGGGTGTCGAAGTACGAGTTGTCCCAGGTGGTCGGTGTGGGTGTCCATGCACCCTCGATGCCGCTGGTGGTGGTGTGGACGCCCTTGCCGGTGCCGAAGCTGTTCTTCCAGCCTTGGCCCATCTGCTCGATCGGCGCGCCTTCCGGCTCGGGCCCGACGAGGTTCGGGTCGCCAGCGCCGTGCGCCTTGCCGAACGTGTGACCGCCCGCGACCAGCGCCACGGTCTCCTCGTCGTTCATCGCCATGCGGGCGAACGTCTCGCGGATGTCACGCGCCGACGCCAGCGGGTCGGGGTTGCCGTTGGGGCCTTCGGGGTTGACGTAGATGAGGCCCATCTGGACGGCGCCGAGCGGGTTCTCCAGCTCGCGGTCACCGTGGTAGCGCTCGTCACCGAGCCACTCGGTCTCGGGTCCCCAGTAGATGTCGTCCTCGGGGGCGAACACGTCGGCGCGGCCGCCGGCGAAGCCGAACATCTTCAGCCCCATCGACTCCATCGCCACGTTGCCGGCGAGCAGCATCAGGTCGGCCCAGGAGATCTTGTTGCCGTATTTCTGCTTGATCGGCTGCAGCAGCATGCGCGCCTTGTCGAGGTTGCCGTTGTCCGGCCAGCTGTTGAGCGGCGCGAAGCGCTGGGTGCCGTTGCCGCCGCCACCGCGGCCGTCCTCGATGCGGTAGGTGCCGGCGCTGTGCCACGCCATACGGATGAACAACGGGCCGTAGTGGCCGTAGTCGGCAGGCCACCAGTCCTGCGAGTCGGTCATCAACGCGGTCAGGTCGGCCTTGAGCGCCTCGTAGTCGAGGCTCTTGAATGCCTCGGCGTAGTCGAAGTCGTCGTCGAGCGGGCTCGACGCGGGCGAGTTCTGGTGCAGCATGCGCAGGTTGAGCTGGTTCGGCCACCAGTGCTCGTTGGCGGTCGCGCCGACTGCGGTGTGGGCCTTGTTGGGTCCGTGCATGACCGGGCAGCCCTCCTGGCTGTCGTTGATCTGCCAGACGTCGGTGGAATCGCTCATGGTGTGCTCCTCAGGGTTGTTCGGTGGATGTTGTGCTGTTGATGGTCAGTCCGATGGTGCGGTTCGGCAGTCGGGGCATCGGCCCCAGTAGACGACTTCGGCTTCATCGATCTCGAAGCCGTGGTCGTCGTCGGCGGTCAGACACGGCGTGTACCCCACCGCGCAGTCGATGTCGAACATCGCGCGGCAGCTGCGACAAATCAAGTGGTGATGGTTGTCCCCGGTGCGGTCCTCGAAGCGGGCGGGCGAACCGGCAGGTTCGATGCGCCGCAGCAGGCCTTTGTCGACCAGCACGGCCAGCGAGTCGTAGACCGCCTGTCGTGAGACGGTCCCGATCCTGGACCGGACATCGACGATCAAGTCGTCGGCGGTCGCATGTGGCCGCTCCGACACCGCTCGCAGGATCGCCAGGCGTTGCGCCGTGACCTGGACGCCCCGCTCACGGAGGAGCTGTTCGACGTCCGACACGAAGGACAGACTATCACTGTTTCTGGATTCTGTCCAGAATTGGCGAGTGGACGGGAAGCGTCAGACGGAACATCGCTCCCGGACCCACCGCATCGACGACGACGTCGCCACCGTGGGCGCGCGCAAGGCTGCGAGCGATCGTGAGCCCGATACCACGCCCCGCGCGCCCACTGCCCGTGCCAGCGCCTCGATAGAACCGCTCGAAGATGCGATCGACCTCGTCGGCCGGAATGCCGGGACCCTCGTCGATCACGTCGACGAACGCCGACGAGTGCTGACGGCCACAGCGAACCGTGACGGTTGCCCCGGTCGGTGAATGACCGAGCGCATTTCCCAACAAGTTCGACAACACCTGCGTCAGACGATCGACATCGCCACGAACCGGGATCGGTGCATCGGCATCGACCATCTCGACGACCAACGCCACATCGGCGTACTCGAACTGTGGTCGCAGCCGCTCGGCCGCTCCCGCGGCGACGGCGCCGAGGTCGAGGTCGGCCAGATCGATCTGGAGGGTGCCCTCGTCTGCACGAGACAGCAACGTCAGGTCATCGACGATTCGCTGGAGGCGCGACGCCTCGTCAGCGATCCGCGCGAACACCTCGCCGGACGGTGTGATCACTCCGTCGATCAGCCCCTCGGTCTGGCCGCGGATCACCGTGATCGGCGTCCTCATCTCGTGGGTGACCTCGCCCAACAGTTGGGTGCGGCGACGCTCGATCGTGGCGAGGTGATCACCGAGGTGATTCACGTCGTTGGCGAGCGACGCGAGTTCGGTCTCCGACGGTACCGGTACCGGCGTGTCGAAGTCACCGGCCGCCATCCGCCGCGTTGCCGCTCGGAGTTCGTCGATCGGTCGAAGCAGCCGAGCGCCGACGATCATCGCCACGATCGCCGCGACGACCAAGGCGGCAAGCACGCCGAAGACGAGCGCAGGCAGCAGGGAGTCGTCGAGCACGGCGGTGAGCTGAGCTTCGGTGGGTCCGCCGCGACCGGCCCTGGCCTGACCCGTGCCCGAGTCCGAACCCACCCAGTCGTCGTTCGTAGACCGTCCTGGTGACCGCCGCACCGACGACCAGCATCGCGATCGCGCCAGCAGCGACGACGACGACGTACGACAGGAAGAGGCGGGTCCGCAGGCGTCGAGGAACCAACGCGCCGCTCACGGCGCGCTCTCGACGCATTTGTACCCCACCCCACGTACGGTGCCGATGAACCGGGGGCATCAGCGGCATCACCGAGCGCTCGGCGAAGGTTGCCGATGTGAACGTCGACGAGACGCTCGTCGCCATAGAAGTCCCAACCCCAGACACGTTCGATGAGCTGACCGCGGGTGAACACCCGACCGGGTGCCTCTGCGAGCGTGGCGAGCAGCTGGAACTCGAGCGTCGTGAGTTCCACCGGTTCGTCGTCGACGCGTACCTCATGACGCCCGACGTCGATGGTGAGGCCGTCGAGTCGGATCACCTCGGCATCGGACTGACCCTGGTTGCCGGACCCCCTGGCGTCAGCGCGACCACGCCGGAGCACCGCGCGGACTCGGGCGACGACTTCGCGCGGGCTGAACGGCTTGGTGATGTAGTCGTCCGCGCCCAGTTCGAGCCCGATCAGCTTGTCGGTCTCGTCAGCGCGGGCGGTGAGGACGATCACATAGACCTCCGAGGTCCGGCGGATCTCGCGCAGGACATCGAGCCCGCTGATGCCCGGGAGCCTCAGGTCGAGCACGATCAGGTCGGGCACGCTCCGCGCGATCTGTGCGAGGGCATCGTCGCCATCGACGGCCTCGCGAACGTCGAAACCCTCGTTGCGCAGATACGAGCCGACCAGCTCGCGGATCGCCTCCTCGTCGTCCACCACCAGGATCTGTTGGTGCGGCACGTTGATCATCGTAGAAGGCCCGTCGCCGAGGACGTTGGTAGCCGGCAGGTCCGGTCGACCGTCGTCAGTCGCCCGGGCCCCGCTCGGTGTCACTCGACACGATCGCATCGAAGGCGGCGACGTCGAGCTGCGTGGGCTCGTAGGTGACCCCGCGGGAGTGGAGCTGCGAGACGAAGGCTCGCAGGTGGTTTCGTGAGCCCCGCTCGAGGTCGGCGTAGACCGCGGAGATCGCGGCGGTCTCCGTGGTGGCGGAGCGAGCAGACAGGTCGACGATGTCGAGCTCTTCGACCAACGCTCCGACCGCAAGCGTGTCCTCCAGCGAGCGACTGCCGTCTGCGACGAGTTGGTCGTAGAGATGTTGCAGCGCAGGTTCGGTGAACGTGCCGGGGTCGTTTCCCTCGGCCGGGTCGTCGAGGCCGTAGCGGTCCAGCAGCTCCGAGACCGCACCGATGTGCGCCGTCTCGGCCCTGCTGATGTTGTCGAAGACCCGCAAGCCCCAGAGGTCGCCCAGCGCAACGTAGACGTCGTGGGCGAGCTGTTCTTCCTCGCGCATCCACGTCAATCCCGCGATCTCCTCGGCGGTCAATGCGGCATCGTCCGGCACCGGTGCGACCGCGATGGAGTCGGGGGCAACGGCCTCGGTGTCCGGCACCGTCTCGACCGTCACGGGGTCGCCGGTGCAGGACGCACCGAACACGAGCAGTGCCGTCGTCGTGAGAGCCAACGACCGGCTCGCGGTCCGACACCTGGATGTGCTGTCCATCGCGTTCCTTTCGTGTTGATTGCCAGGGCATCGACGGGGCGTGCCGGGACGAGTCGTCCCGGCACGTCGTCGTCAGCCGTTTCCGGCGCGGCCAGGCGAGCCGTGACGCTGCATCGCGCCGTTGGCCGTGCGAGCCTGGTCCTGCTGCTGGATCTGGTGCTGGTTCTGGTGCTGAGCCTGGTCGCCCTGGCAGTCACCACAGTCAGCGTCGTGGAGTTGCTCCTGCGTCCGCTGCTGGGTGCGCACCTGATCCTGCGCTCCTGGCGTTGCCTGGTCGTCCTGGTGGTCTCGATCCCGGGCACGCTCGGGATCGACACAGGTGGGAACCGGCTCTGCCGGGTCGGTTGCGTCGGACTGGGCAGCGGCCATCCCTGCGGGGATGGCGAGCAGTCCGACCGTTGTGAGTGTCAACATCATCTTTCGCATGACCACTCCTTTCCGAGTGTCTCGAGCCGACGGCGTTGCCGGAACCTGTTCCCGGGTCTCCGCCGGTCTTCGTTCTTGCACCATCCATTTGGCCGGAGCCGGATCAAGGGCGTCCCGCGATCACCATGAAGATGAGATGAAGCCGGCGGAAGGGCTGGGATACTCTCTCGGCCTTGAGCTTCAACGGTTCGATCGCTGAAGGCGGCGGGCGTTAGACGCATCGATGGCCCGAGCGATCCATGCTGGCGACCCGGCGGACGCGCGAACAGAGGTCATCACGACGGTCCCTCGTGCGGTCGACGGGCCGCGTGGGCCCTTCGCCCCTACGCCGCTCTGGCACCGAGCGTGATCGTGGGCTGCCGACGTCATTCGCAGGGAGGAGGTCCATCGTCGTGGGGACGACCCGAACCGATCGTCGACGGCCGTTGCCCGACATCGCGGCGAGGGCCTGGATTGCGCTGTCCCAGGTACCGCCGGCCGATCCGGCCACGTTCGATCCGGCGACGCTGGCCGAACTGCCGTCGCCGGCGCGACGTCTGCTGGTTCGGGCCATTTCGAGCGGCGTGGCCCTGTCGTCCACCGTCGAGCTCGCCATGGACGGCGAGATCAAGCTGGGTGGTCGATGGCTCGGATTCACTGCCGAACAGATCATCACGGCCGGCGAGGGCCTCGTGTGGGCGCCCGTGGTCGGTGGCCGGCTGATCCGCTTCGTCGGCGCCGATCTGCTCACGGCCGACGACGCGCGCATGGAGTTCCGGCTCCACGGTCTGATCCCGGTGGTTCGCGTCGACGGACTCCACGTCCGGCGCAGCGCACAGGGCCGTCTCGCTGCGGAGACCGCTGCGTGGCTGCCTCACGCCTTGACCCCGCAGATGGGAGCGCGGTGGACGCCGGTCGACGACGATCGAGCGATCGTCACGCTGAGCGCAGCCGGAGCCGCTGTCGACGTCGACGTGTTCGTGGACGGCGACGGCCAGATCCGTCGCCTCGGGCTCGACAGGTGGAACGATTCGGTCGATCCACCACGTCTCGAGCCGTTCGGCGCATCGATCGACTCCACGTTCACCGCCCCGAACGGCGTCCGCATCGCAGGCAGCGGCACGGTCGGGTGGGCGTTCGGCACCGCAGCGGAGTCCGACGGCGTGTTCTTCCGATACCGCATCACGGCAGCGTCGTTCTCGCCGCCGGGACGACCGCGCATCCCGACCGGGTAGATCGGCGACGCAGCTGACCATCGGCTCCCACATGAACGGCGTGCCCTGACCTTGTGCCCTGGTGATCGACCGGCGTAACCGATAGATCTGGAAAAGCGGGCCGAATGAGCACGGAGGTCGACCATGAAGACGAATCGAATCGTTTCCCTCGTCGTCGGTGGTGTCTTGATCCTGCCGGCGCTCGGCCTGCTGGCCGCCGGCGGGGCACTGGCGTTCGGCTATGCCACCCAGCGCGACGACGACGGCTATTTCGACGTCACCATCGACCAACTCCAGACACCGACGGCCGCGATCACCGGCGAGGACGTGAAGTTCGCTGCTGATCCCGGTTCGCCGGACTGGTTGATCGACGCGATCGACCTCGACGTCCGACTCCGCGCGACCGTGCTCGATCCCGAGCAGGCGATCTTCATCGGGATCGCACCCCAGCGCGACCTCGATCGCTATCTGGGCGACGTCGCCCACGACCGGGTGGTCCGCGTCGCGGGACCGCACCGATCTACCGCCAGCAGGGCCGCGGGGTCGCCACGATCCCCGACCCGGCCGAGCAGGACTTCTGGGTCGCGACCGCATCGGGTTCGGGCACACAGGAGCTGACCTGGTCGGCGACCAGCGGGCGCTGGGCGGCGGTGGTGATGAACGCCGACGGCACACCGGGCATCGCCGTGTCGATGACGATCGGTGCGAAGTCCGGTCTGATCGCGCCACTCGCCGTGGTCCTGACGCTGTTGGGCGTCGTACTGACCACCGGGGCCGTCGTCCTGATCGTCTACGGCGTGCTCGGCCTCCGAGAGCGCTCCGGCACCGACGGCACCGCCGAGAGCGACAAGGGTGTGGCGCCCGCCGCGCCGTCGTCGGGGGTGCCGCTGCCGCCACCGGACACCCTGCACACCCCTGATCCGGACTCGCACTCACGAGAAGTGCTCCACTGATCATCGCGAACGCGCCCGCCGATGTCAGCACCAGCCCCGACGACGGGCCCTCGGCAGCGTGTCGTGCTCCATCGCCGAGTCGGGCACGCCAGACTGACGTGATGTGGTGGCTGGCGCACGGTGAGCACGAGGTGCCCGCCGCGACGGGCTGGCTGACGTCGCACGAGCGCGAGCACCTCGACTCGATCCGGTTCACCAAGCGGCGCACCGAATACCTCACACGACGCTGGACCACCAAGCACGCGGTCGCCACCGTGCTCGACCTCGACCGATCGTTCGATCGATCGCCCGGATCGAGGTGCTGAACCACGCGTGCGGGGCCCCGTTCGTGCTCGTCGACGGTGGACCGATCGGCGTCGACGTGTCGGTGACCGACCGGGCCGGCTGGGCGGCCTGCCTCGTCGGCGCCGGGCTCGACGCGGTGGGGGTCGACCTCGAGCTCGTCGAGCCACGCAGCGACGGCTTCGTCCGCGACTTCCTCACCGCGCCCGAGCAGGACTACGTCCGGGGACGGGGCGGCGACGACGCCCGCGCGGCCGCCAACCTGCTGTGGTCGGCGAAGGAGGCCGCGCTCAAGGTGCTCCAGATCGGGTTGCGCGCCGACACGCGCTCGGTCGACGTCGCCCACGCCGGAACCCGCCCCGACGGATGGGGCCGATGATGGTCACCACCGACGGTGAGTTCCCGGGTGGTGGCGTCGCGACGGATCGTTCCTGCTGACGATCGCGACACGCCGCCCACTCGATCCGCCCGCGGCGTTCCCCGGCAGCGCCGACCTCGGCACCGCCGAGCCGCTGCACAGCTTCCTCGGCCGACCGCTGGCGTGACGCCGTCGGGTGGCCCGACGACGATCGTGCCGCCAGCCGCTGGGCGGCCATCCCGCGCTCCAGCGCATCGACGACGTACGGCCGGAGCTCGGCGGCCGGGATGATCAGGTCGACCGAGCCGACCGCGCAGCGCACGTTCGATCGTGTGCACCGAGTCGAACTCGTCGGCGACCTCGCCGCAGCTTCTCCGAACGCACCTGCGTCGCTCACCGCCGCCAGCGCGGGCGCGCAGTGCGGGCGGCCTCCGGGCCGGTGGCCTCGGTCGCTTCTGCCGTGGCCGCCTGCACGACGCGCGGGTCGTTCTCGGTGCGCTGCTTGACCTCGCGTGCGAACACCGTGGCCGCCGCCGGAGCCCCACCGATCACCGATGCGAACGAGCCCTCGACCGCAGCGATCTCCATCGCGTCGTTCAGCGCCTTGGAGAACACGACGAACGCGCCGCCGTGGTAGCGCGAGACCACGACGAACACGATCGGTCCGTCGAAGTTCGTGATCGCCCGGCCGATCTCCGCGCCGTACTCCAGCTGGCGGCGGCGCATCGACTCCGGCGAGCCGTCGAACCCCGACAGGTTGGCGAGCACCACCAGCGGCCGCTTGCCGCTCGCCGCGTTGATCGCCCGCGCCGTCTTGCGCGACGACTGCGGGAAACAGCGTTCCCGACGTCCACGACGGCGGGCCGTCGGCCGGCACGTAGCCCCGGCGGCGCACCTTGTGCGACTCGATCCCGAGCATGCACACCGAGATGCCGCCGACGGAGGTGTCCCACACGATCACCGTGTCGCCGTCGTCGAGATCATGCCACCGCTCGAGCGGTCGATGGTCGGCATCGGCGACCGCCGCCATCACCGAGCGCATGTCGAACGGCTGCTTGCGGTCACCGTTCAGCTCGGCCGAGAACACGTCGCCGACCGTCGTGAACACGGACTCGGCGAGCGGGCGTGAGGACTCGCGCACACGTCGCGGTCGACCGGGTCCGATGGTCGGTCGGCGGCGCGGGAACCGCTCGCCCGGCACGACGTAGGTGACCTCGTAGTAGCGACGCAGCAGATCGCACGCCTCGGTGAACGACGGCGCCGAAGTACTGGGCCTGTCCGTTCGGGCCCATCACCCGTTCGTACCCGCCGATGCCGTGGTTGTCCTCGGCGCTCACCGCGCCGGAGAAGTCCAGCGCCTGCTTCCCGGTCAGCACCATCGTCGACGCCGGGCTCATCACGAGGATGCCCTTGGTGTGCATCAGCATCGTGGCTTCGGCGTTCCAGTACGGCTGGCCGCCGACGTTGATCCCGGTGACGACGATGTTGACCTCGCCGCCCGCCTGGGTGAACTCGATCAGCCGACGCAGCGTGAGCGCGATCCAGTCCATGTTCTCGGTGCCCGAGTCCATCGAGATCAGCGCCCCGCTCGACACGGCGAACCACTCGACCGGCAGGCGATGCTCGAGCGCGTACGCCAGCGCCGCGTTGATGCGGCGGCACTCGGGCTCGGCGAGGTTGCCCAGCCCCTGGGTCGGGTCCGACAGCAGCGCCACCCGCGTGATGCCCTCGGGCACGACGTCGGTGTAGTTGCGTGATCAGGCCGACCACGATGTGCGCGCTGTTGCGCGCCGGGCTCGCGACCACGCACCAGCCGGTCATCGCCCGTCGCGTCGTCGAGGTCGAGCTCGACGAAGCGCGTCCGGCGGCAGCCCGTCGCGGTCGCCGCGCACGGGTCAGCAGGCGCACGATCTCGTAGGGGTAGGGCACACCGAACGCGAGCTGCCGTGTGCACCTTCTGGCGGTACGGGCTGAGTGGCTGCACCGGCTCGTTGCCGGCGACGTCCTCGCGGACGAGCACCGCTGGCCGACGCCCTCGAGGTGGAGCACGGCGGGACGCAGCCCGTCGGGCGCGGTCGTCGTCGGGGATGCGCGACCTTCAGCACCGCCTTCTCAGCCCGACCCGCGGCGAGCGAGCGGATCCGGTTCGCCACGGCGCTGACGTGCTGGCGCGGCATCGTGCACGGTGCGCGTGACGTCGAGCACCAGACGGTTGGCGAGCGGCCGCTCCCGCGGCGAGTACCGCGCCAGCTCGGCGCGCATCGCGGCCAGCGCGAGCAGCCCCGTGCGCTCGAGCCGCGGGTAGTGCTCTCGCCGGTGACCGGGTCGACGGCGCCGAGCGAGGTCGCGGACCTCGGCGAGCGCGAACAGGCGTCGGTCGGAGGGGTTGTCCTTGGCAACCCCGGCGTACAGGTAGACGTCCTCGGGCGAGGGGCGCCGCTCGAGGTCGAAGTTCGCGAGCCGCCACATCTCCAGCCGCTCGCGCGAGCATCGGATGGACGTTGCGGTACACCTGCTCCTCGACCCACTGGCCCGTCGTCGGCCGCGCACCGAGTGCTGCGTGCGCGTGCCCGCTCCTGGCCGCCCCCTCGCTGCTGACCACCGTGACGTCGAGCCGGCCGAGCGCGGCCGAAGTTCGCAGCCCGGAGCAGCGTGACACCTCATCGGCCATGTCGGCGATCGGGGGTGTCTCGCCTTCACGCCAGGCGAGCAGGTCGACCACGGTGGGGCTCGCCGTGCGGCACCGCGTCGCGATGGCCGCCGACGCGAGCGCATCCGCCAGGTCGCCAGCTCAGCACCGGCACGTACGGCGTCACGCGGCGGCCCGGTGCCGACGCCCTCGCGGTGGCGAAGTGGTGGCCGGCCGCGTCGTGGAGCGGCCGTGTCGAGCTCACGGATGCGGTAGAAGCGGCGGAGGTACACGTCGAGCGAGCAGCGCACGTGCCGTGAGACGTCGCTGCGTCGCGCCACATGTCCAGCACGCATCAACGTGCGCAGTGGCTGCGGACACCAGACCAGCCGGTCGAGGCGCTCGGCGCGGTCGGTGCGGTCCGGCTCGGCGATGAGGTCCTCGAGGTGGGCGCCCATCTCGGCGACGCCTCGCTCGCCGCGGCCTCCATCGACGGCTCGTCGAAGAAGTGGAACAGCATGTCGCGGGCCAGGTCGGCGACCGCCTGCTGGCGGCCCTGGGTGGCGCGGCCAGCCGGTCGAGCCGGACGCGCCTCGGCCGGCCCGACCACGCAGCGCGCTCGGTGCTCGAGGCGGCGCTGCAGGATCGCGATCACGACCCCGTGCAGCTCCGCGAGCCGGGCGAACGATCGGAACAGCCACATCACCGCCGCCTCGAGCTCCGGCGTGCGCTCCAGGCTGCGCACGCCGTAGCGGGCCAGCGCCCGTCCAGGCGCTGGCGGTATCGTCGGGCAGACCGGCACGGTCGGCGTCGAGCCACTGCACGAAGGCCGGCAGGTACTCCTGGGTGTTCTCCTGACCGCGATCAGTCGTCGGCTCCGCCTCGGTCCGCGGGCGGTACAGCGCGCCGAGATCGGCGTACACGTCGAGCAACCCGTCCTCGCAGGCGAGCAGCGCCGGTCCGCGGGAGGGGCGACCTCCGCGAGGCGGCGCTGTTCGGTGAGCAGCCGCGCAGCGCCGCCCGCGACGCGGTCGTAGCCGAGCAGGTAGTCGCCGAGCGGCCCGTACACGCGCTCGCACGGCTTGCCGCGTGGGGTCGACGGCCTCGAGGCCCGACAGGTCGACGTCGGCGGCGCGTCGGACACCCGCAGGGTCGGCCGTCGGTTGCGGCCGGACCCGCACCAGCGGCGCGCCGCGCTCGACCTGGGCGTTGGCCACGACGTCGACGGCGACCACCCGCCGGCGAACGGCGCCGTCACCGGCGTCTCCATCTTCATCGACTCGAGGACGGCGATCGGGTCGCCGCGGCGACGTGCGCCCGGCCACGAGGCGCGGCGACCAGGCGCCGGCCAGCGGCCCGGACGACGCGCCGTCGCCGCGGACGACCGGTGGCTCGCCGCGCGAGCTCGATCCGGAAGGTCGACTGTCGGGGCCACGACGAGCCGGTGACGCCGCCGCCGCAGGTGATCCGGCGCTCGAACGGGCCGATCGCGTCGACGGGAC
Source organism: Ilumatobacteraceae bacterium (assembly GCA_963715825.1). GTDB lineage: Bacteria > Actinomycetota > Acidimicrobiia > Acidimicrobiales > Ilumatobacteraceae > Sva-07. The sequence goes on along the minus strand of CAVQSI010000027.1, from coordinate 20,722 downwards.
GTCCGCGACGTCGGCTGCCGTGGCGGATCGTGTAGGTGTCGGGACCGACGCGGTCGACGCGAGCCGGTGGTCGCGCCGCAGTACTCGAGCTCGATCTGGGTCGCCGACGTCCACGGGGTTCTCGGGGCGACCGCGCGCCGCCGTGGCGAAGAACGCCGCCTGGACGCGCGCGCGGTCGGCCTCGTAGGCCTCGACGCGGCGGCGAGCAGACGCGATCGGGCTCGCCGGCGGGCACGACGCGCCGGCGCACGCGCGCGCTCGAGCCGCGAGTCGCCGCGCGCCGGAGGAGTCGCTCGGGACGCAGCAGCGCGAGCAGCGACGAGTGCGGTTCGTCGTGCCGCACCGGAGCACGACGGAGGTGCGCTCGAGCGCCCGCGCAGCCGCGTCGGAGCGCCGGCCGCGATCGGTGCCCCAGGCGGTCATGCCGCGAGCACGCGGGTCGACGAGGCGTCGACGACGTCGCCACGCGCCGGCTGGCGTCGATGCGGACCGCCGGTTCCGACCGGGAGGACAGCACCTCGACGCGGCCGGCGCGGCCAGCGTACGCCGTCGTCGGGGTCCTGCGCGAGCAGCCGCACCTCCACCGCCAATCCCGTCCCCCGCGGGTCCTCGCGTCGCAGCCGCTCGCCGCGCGGCGATGCGCAGCCGCCAGCCGACGAAGCTGAGCGCCGTACGTTCCTCGTGGTCGGCGTGCTCGGGGCGCGCGACCGGGTCGAGCCGACTGAGCGCGAACTCGCCGGCCGTCGTGGCGCAGACGCGCAGGACGCCCGCACCGCCGTAGCCGACGGGCCGGCCACCGTCGCGCGCCGCACCACGCATGCGCCGCGCCAGATCGCCGGCGATCGAACGGCTCGGCGCCTCGGCCAGCAGCGGCCGGCCGCGTCGCGGAGGTCGACGTCGCGCAGCCGCCAGCACCCAGACCGTGCCGTGAGCGTCGGCGAGCACGTCGACCTCGAGCCGAGCGCCGGCCGCCCGGCTCGGCTCGCCGGCCGACACGGCGGCGCCGCGGTCGTGCGAGCAGCGCCTCGGTGAGCCGGCGGATGGTCGCGCGCATCGGGACCGACGACGCCATGCCGGCCGCTCGGCAGGCCGCGACCAGCTCGGCGCGCGCGGAGCGTGCGCGCCAGGCACCGAGCCACACCAGGTCGATCCCGGCCTCCATCAGGGGCGTGACGACTCGTCGATCGTCCGGCGATGTCGGCGACGGCGACCTCGTCCGCCTCGCGGCCGTACCACGGCGCGCGTCGCGCGTCGTGCACGAGCACGGTGGTGATGGCGCCGCGCGTCGGTGCCCTTGGGCGCGACGCCTGCAGGACGCGCACCGCCGCCTCGCCGCTCTCGATGACTGCGAGTCGGTTGATCGGTCCGCTGGCGTTCCCTGGCCTCACGGGACGCTCCGACGACATGGCGCGCAGGTCGGCGGCGACGTCGTCGGGGATCGGCAACGGCAGCGCAGTCGTGTGGTAGCCATCGAGCCGGACGACCACGCGCCGTCGCCGTCGACCACCCCGCAGTCGAACGCCGCCGCCCTCGCGGGCGACCGCGTGCAGGCCGTCGCGTCGGCGGCGCACGACCGACGCACGCTGCAGCCGGTCGACGCCCGATCGGCAGCGCGAGCTGTCCCTCGCTGCCCGCCTTCCACAGCCGGCGGTCTGGAAGCACAGCTCGACGAGCCGCGGCGCGTGTGAGCGCGCGTCCGCCGGATCGTGGTTCGGCGGGCAGCGGATTCGCGAGCGCCGTGACCGCCTCGTCGCCGGCGCGCCACGCCGCGCGACACACCTGGTAGGCGGGTCCGTGGAAGTAGAACGGTACACCTGCGCGCAGCGTCGCGTCGACCGCTCGGCGGCCGGGCTCGGCGGGTCTGCGCCGCCGCGCGCGCCGAGAGGCGCACGTGCCGGTGAAGTGCACCGTGCGCTGTGGCGGGTCCCTGCCGGGAAGCAGGCGCTCGGCGGTCAGCCGGCATGCGGCGACCAGCCACTCGTCACCGCCGGCCGCACGACCACGCTGCACGCTCAGCGTGCGCGGCTCGTCGCGGTAGAACTTCAGCGGCGCGGCGAACAGACGTCCTCGACGGCTGACCACCGGTGTCGGGAGCAGCACGCGCGCCGCCTCGGCGAAGCCTCCATGCCCATCACCCCCGGCAGCACCGGAGTGCCGTCGATGCGGTGGTCGTCGAGGAACGGCTGCCGGTCGGGTCGAGAGTCGTCGTACGACGACGCCGTCGTGGACGCTGAGGGTCACGTCGCCGAGCATCGGTCCGGCGCGGCCGTCGACGGTGCGGCCGGGTCGACACCGCCGTCCGCGTGGGCTCGTCGGCCATCAGGCCGAGGGCGCCGGCGACGATGACCTCGCCCCGAGTCGCCGCCCAGCAGCTCGCGGCGGATCCACGCGACGCCGGCCTCGCGGCGGCAGCATCTGCACGCCGGCCATCTCCATGATCTTCGGGATCGAGCCTCGCGTGGCCATGCCGATGCCGCCCCAGGCGGTCCAGTCCAGCGCCAGGGCCCGCGTGTCGGGGCGGGTGCGCCTCAAGTGGCTCGTGTTCTTGCACAGCAGGTCGTTGGCGGCCGAGTAGTCGGTCTGACCGGTTGCCGAACCGTCCGGCGACCGACGAGAACACGACGGTGGCGCCGATCGGCAGGTCCTGCGCGGCCTGCAGCAGGTTGAACCAGCCGTCGGCCTTGACGCCGAAGACGAGATCGAACTCGCGCGGCTCCTTGTCGGGCAGGTTGCGGCTGATCTCGAGCCCTGCGGCGTGCAGCAGCACGTCGATGCGGCCGTGCGCCCGGCGCACCTCGTCGATCGCCGCGGCCGACCGCCCTGGGCGTCGGTCAGATCGACGGCGTGGTAGATCGCCGTGCCGCCGGCCGCCTCCACCGCCTGCACCGCGCTGAGCGCCGCCTCCTGGCGCTCGAGGCGCGCGAGTTCACGTTCGATCGCGACCGGCGTCGGCTTGCCGCCGGCCGCCTTCAGCCGCTCGGCGAGCGTCGCCTTCAGCCCGTCGCGGTCGGTGCGGAAGGCGGCGATGTCGGCATCGGCAGCGTCGGGTGCCGGCGTCAGGTCGAGCAGGTGGAAGGTGCCCCCGGAAGCCGCCGCCAGGTCCGCGATGATCGCCGAGACGATGCTGCCCGCGGCGCCGGTGACGACGAACGACCGAGTCGCTGCCGAGCGTGGTGCCGCCGCGCGGCCGCCGCCCGCCGGCGTCGAGCGCGGGAACGGCACCTCGACGAATGCGACGCCGAAGCGCTGCTCGTCGCGCGGCCGATCTCGACGCAGCCCGGATCGGCCAGCGTCTCGTCGATCAGCATCTGCGCGACGGCGCCGGGCTTCGGCTCGAGCGGCGACGTCGACGGCCTTGACGAACGCGTCCGGCCGCTCCTTGTGGTACGACTTCGCGAAACCGACCACGGCACCACCCATCGGGTTGTGCGCACCGGCGGCGTCGTAGCCGTGCTGGCCGCCCAGGCGCGTGGCCGTGACGAGGAACGGGGCGGACTCGCCGAGCTGGCGCATCGTCGCGTACAGCGCGTGCACACGGCGGCGCAGCGCTTCACGCCAGGACTCGGGCACCAGCGTCTGATCGCCCTCCGCGTCGAGCGCCGGCAGCCAGTAGACGCCGTGGATCGGCGACTGCGCCTGCCAGGCCCAGCTGCTCGAGCAGGGCATCGGTCGCGATGCCCGCATCGAGCGCCAGCGCTGTCGCCCCGGCTGCGGTGAGCTGCCTGGCGAGCGCCTGGCGACGCCGCCGGCGTCGGCCATCACGACGACGCGCGCGCCGTCGAGAGCCACGCCGCTGGGCCGGCATTGCCGAGGGCCGGGGCGCAAGGACGGCACCGGCACGCGCCGCGGCAATGCGTCGATCGCGCGCAGTCGCCCGGCACGACGCGGGCGCGGGGTCGCGGTCGCCGTCGTTCCACCGGGGCGGCCACCGGCGCGGCGGCCGGGGCCGCGCGCCTGAACGCGTTCGCGCACCCAGCCCGCGACGTGACGCAGCGTCGGGAAGTCGCGCAGCTTCAGGTCCGCGTCGCGTTCGACGCCGTAGTGCCCGCGCACCGCGGCAAAGACCTCGGCCTGCTTGACGGTGTCGACCCCGAGATCGGCCTCGAGGTCGAGGTCGGGCTCGAGCAGCTCCGCCGGGTAGCCGGTCAGCTCGGCGACGATCGACGTCACCGCCGAGCACCTCGTCGCCAGCCGCTGGCGGCGGCCGGCGCCGGGGCCGCAGCCACGGTGCTGGCGCTGCAGCGGGCCGCGCCGCCGGCGGGCGCCGCGAGACCGGCCCGCTCGCGCACCCAGCCGCGACGTGGCGCAGCGTCGGGAAGTCGCGCAGCTTCAGGTTCGCATCGCGCTCCACGCCGTAGTGCTCGCGCACCGCCGCAAACACCTCGGCCTGCTTGACCGTGTCGACGCCGAGATCGGCCTCGAGGTCGAGGTCGGGCTCGAGCAGCTCGGCCGGGTAGCCGGTCAGCTCGGCGACGATCGACGCACCGCTCGCAGCACCTCGTCGGCCAGGCCGTCGCCGGCGCTGGCGCCGGGGCCGCAGCCACCGGTGCCGGCGCTGCAGCGGCGGCGCGCCCGCGGGCGCCGCGAGACCGGCCCGCTCGCGCACCCAGCCGCGACGTGGCGCAGCGTCGGGAAGTCGCGCAGCTTCAGGTTCTCGTCGCGCTCCACGCCGTAGTGCTCGCGCACCGCGGCAAACACCTCGGCCTGCTTGACCGTGTCGACGCCGAGATCGGCCTCGAGGTCCAGATCCGGCTCCAGCAGCTCCGCCGGATACCCGGTCAGCTCCGCGACGATCGCCGTCACCGCCGCCAGCACCTCATCGCCACCGCCGCCGGCGCCGGCGCCGGGGCCGCAGCCACCGGTGCCGGCCGGCAGCGGGCGGCGCGCCCGCGGGCGCCGGTCGAGACCCGCCCGATCACGCACCCACGCCGCCACGTGCCGCAACGTCGGAAAGTCGCGCAGCTGCAAGTTGTCGTCACGCTCCACGTCGTAGCGACCACGCACCGCCGCGAACACCTCCGCCTGCTTCACCGTGTCCACACCCAGATCCGCCTCCAGATCCAGATCCGGCTCCAACAACTCCGACGGATACCCCGTCATCTCCGCCACCACCGACGTCACCGCCGCCAGCACCTCATCGACAGCCGGCGCAGGCGCCGGCGCGGCGGCGACCGCCGGAACGGGTGCGGTCACGGGTGGTGCGGCCGCCGGTGCCACGACGGGCGGGACCGGCGCAGCGGCAGCTGGCGCAGCGGCGGGTGGCGCGACGACCGGCGACGATGCCTGCCCGTCGAGTTGACCGGCGTAGGGCACCGGGACCGCGGAGTGGTGTTCCGACGTTGCCGGCGCGCCCATGTCGACGACGCGCAACCGTCGATGATCGACCTCGAGGCGAGCACCATCGTGGCCGGCGAGCGAGTCGAGCCAGCGCTGCCAGACCGCCTGATCGACGATCCGGTAGCCGTAGCCGAGCTGGTCGGGCGCTCGGCGTCGGCCGTCGGGCGTCGGCGTCCAACGCAGCAGCGCCATCGCGACCTGCGAGCCGAAGCCGGCAGCCAGCCGCAGCGCGTACCGCACCGGGTGCGAACCGCCGGTGGACAAGTTGAGGTCGCCGAGGTCGGGGTCGGGCTCGCGGTAGTTCGGCACCGGCGGCACGATCCCGGTCTCGAGCGCCTTCACGGCGACGACGTCCTCGATGCCGGCCCCCATCGCATGGCCGGTGAAGCCCTTGGTGTTCGTGATCACGATGCGGTCGGCGTCGGCACCGAACACCCGGCGCAGCGCGTTGATCTCAGCGGCGGCCGAGCCACCGCGCGCCGGCGTGTACGTCTCGTGCGACACGAACATCGCGTCGGCGGCGATCGCGTCTCGACGCACGCCGTGTGTCTCGGCCTGCTGCACCACGGCCTCCATCATCGCGCCGATGTGGTCGACGTCGAGACGGGTGCCGTGGAAGGCCGAGTTGGCGGTGACCGCCCCGAGCACCTCGCAGATCGGCTGCAGGCCACGCTCGCGTGCGGCCTCGGCCGACTCGACGACGAACGCGGCGGCGCCCATCCCGACGATCATCCCGTGGCGACGGCGGTCGAACGGTGTGGCCGCGTCCTCGACGTGTTCGTCGGTGGCGGCGGCGCCGCTCGCGAGGAATCCGCTGGCGATCCACGGCATCAGCGAGTCCGCGGTCGCGTCGTCGGCCGACACCACGACGACCCGGCGGCAGCGTCCGGCGCGGATCCAGTCCTCGGCCAGCGAGATGGCCTGGGTGGTCGATGCGCAGGCCGCGTTCACCTGCGTGTTCGGCCCGCGGGCGCCGATGATCTCGGCGAACTGCGAGTGCCCCATCGACAGCACCCGGAACAGGAAGCGGCGGTCGAACGCGTACGGGTGGGCTTCGATCTCGGCGCGGAGCTTGGCGATCAGTCGGTCGACCTCGGCGACCGCCGGCTCGGTGCCGTCCATCCGGCACCGATGCCTTCGAGCGCGAGCAGCTGCTCGCGGCGGGCGCGGTCCGCGGCGTAGGCCTCGACGTCCTCGGCGAAGCGGTCGAAACCGGGGAAGGCGCTGGCGAAGATCACGCCGGTGTCGTCGCGCAGCGCGTCGGGCAGCCCCCAGCGGTCGGGCAGCTGCGTGCCGAGCGTCGTCGTCTTGTAGCGCATGACGAGCGGGATGCCGGCGTCGCGCAGCGCGTCGAACCCGGCGCCGATCGCGAGGCGCGTGGACGTGTCGAGCGCCTCGTCGCGGGCCGTGTCGACGGCGAACTGCTCGACGACGTCGAGCGGTGCGTGCCGGCCGGCGAGCTTGATCACCTCGGCCGGGTCGTCGATCGTCTCGAAGCTCGCTCCGCCGGACTCGCTCTTGACGAGCCGCGTGATGTGCATGTCGGCCATGCGGCGCGTGCCGACTCGGGCAGGCGTGGATGAACTGCTCGCCGGCGAGGATGCGGCCGATGTTGCCGTCGTCGAAGACCTGCTCGACGCCGGGCAGGCCGAGCGCGGCCCCGGTGATCACGACCGGTTCGGTGTCGAGACGTCCGCCGCCCTGGGAGCATCTGCGTCGCCGGGACCGGCGGCCGATGCGACCGGGTCGACGCCGTAGATGCGCAGCCCCTCCTCGATCACGCCCGCGAACAGCCGGCCGAGCTGCACGATGCGATCGTCGGGTGCGGACTGCGCCATCGGCGTGACCGCTCACGGTCGCCGGGGCGGCGACGGCCTCGGCGGCTGACGCCGCGACGGGCGATGCCGGTGCTGACGGCTCGTCGAGACCGACGCCCGACGCCCACAGGCCGCACAGCGCCTGGTTGAACGAGGCGGCGTCGCCGTGCTTGGGATGGTTGGTGAACAGCGCGAGGACGTCGGCGTGCTCGCCGAGCACGTCCTCGACGAAGCCGTGCAGCGCCCGCTTCGGGCCGACCTCGACGAAGACGCGGGCGCCGGCGTCGTAGAGCGTGTGCAGGCCCTTGACGAACTGCACCGGCGACGCGACCTGCTTGCCGAGCAGGTCGAGCATCGTCTGGCTCGTGGCGTCGGACGGGTAGAAGTCGCCGGTCACGTTGGCGACGAGCGGGATCTGCGGCGGCTGCACGTCGAGCCGTTCGAGCGTCGCGACCAGCGGCACCGACGCCGGCGCCACGATCGAGGTGTGGAACGCGTGGCTCACCGGGATCCGGACCGCCTGGATGCCCGCGGCGCCGAACGTCTCGACCGCCGCGCGCACCGCGTCGGTCGCGCCGCCGATGACGGCCTGGTTGTTCGAGTTGATGTTGGCGATGACGACGTAGCCGGGTGTCTCGTCGACGATCCGCTCGATCTCGGTGAGCGGCCCGAACACCGCCGCCATCGCGCCGTTGTCCTCGACCGACAGGCTCGCCATCTCGCGGCCGCGGGCGCTGACCGCCTCGAGCGCGGCCGCGAAGGTGAGCGAGCCGGCGGCGACCAGCGCGCCGTACTCACCGAGGCTGTGGCCCATCACCATGTCGGGTCGCATGCCGTACGCGCCGAGCAGCCGGCTGATGCTCGCGTCGGTGGCCAGCACCGCGGGTTGGGTGATCTCGGTCTGCAGCAGCTGCTGCTCGAGTTGGGCGACCGCGTCGGGGTCGTCGCCGTCGACGAAGATGTACGACGACAGCGGCCGGCCGAGCAGCGGCGTCATCACCGCGTCGGCCTCGGCGAACGTGTCGGCGACGATCGGCTCGAGCGCGCGCAGGTCCTGCAGCATGTTGACGTACTGCGAACCCTGCCCGGTGTAGAGGAAGGCCACCTTCGGCGCCGGGCCACGGCCGACGAAGACGCCCTGCTGGCGCAGCATCCGGAACACCGCTGGGTTGTCGGTGGTGAGCGCGGTGACCGTCTTGTCGAGCTTGGTGGCCAGGTCGGCGGCGTCGGCGAAGTCGATGGCGACGCGCACGGCGGCGCGGCCGACGGTCGGGTCGGGGCGCGGCGGGGCCGGGCCCGCCCGGCCTGGGCGTCGGCCAGCGCGCGGCGCACCTGGGCGAGCAGCTCGGCGTCGTCGCGTGCGCCGAGCACGAGGGCGCCGCGCAGCGGCGCCTTGGTCGGTCGGGCGTCGAGCCGACGGGACCCGTCGCGGAGGCAGTCGCCGTGGCGGCCGCGTCGGTCGTCGCGGACCTCGACCGCGGCGCCGGCGAACACCTTCGGCGCCGGCTTGTGGCGACCCGGCACGTGCTCCTCGAGCACGACGTGGAAGTTGGTGCCGCCGAAGCCGAACGCGCTGACGCCACCGCGCCGCACGCCGCTCGGCGGGGCCGGCCAGTCGCGCAGCTGCGTGTTCACCGCGAACGGCGAGGTGTCCCAGTCGACGTTCGGGTTCGGGTCGTTGAAGTTGAGGCTCGGCGTGAGCACCTTGTCGTGCAGGCTGCGGACCATCTTGAACAGGCCGGCCGCGCCGGCGGCGGCCTTGAGGTGGCCGATGTTCGACTTGACCGAACCGAGGGCGATCTGGTGACGCCCGGCGCCCGCTGCCCGAAGACCTCGGTGAGGCTCTGCGAGCTCGGTGGCGTCGCCGACGCGGGTCGACGTGCCGTGGGCCTCGACCGCACGACCGTCGCGGGGTCCTCACCGGCGATGCGCCAGGCCCGCTCGACGGCGAGCCGCTGGCCGATCGGGTTCGGCGCGGTGATGCCCTTGCCCTTGCCGTCGCTCGAGCCGGCGATGCCGAGGATCACGGCGTAGATCGCGGTCGCCGTCGCGCTCGGCGTCCTCGAGGCGCTTGAGCACGAACAGCGCGGCGCCCTCGCCCATGACGAAGCCGTCGGCACCGGCGTCGAACGGTCGGGTGCCGGTGGCCGACAGCGCCCCGATCTTGCAGAACTTCACGAATGCCGACACGCCCATGTTGTGGTCGATGCCGCCGGTGACGGCGGCGTCGAAGCGATGGTCGACGAGCCCTTCGACGGCGACGCTCATCGCGGCCAGTCCCGATGCGCACGCGGCGTCGGTGGTGAAGTTCGGGCCGCGGAAGTTGAACAGGTTGGCGATCCGTCCGGCGATCACGTTGGCCAACTCGCCGGGCATCGTGTCCTCGTTGATCTCGCCGTAGTGGGCGAGGAAGTGCGAGCGGGTCTCGTCGATGATCTGCTCGCGCTGCTCGGTGGGCAGCGCGGCGAACGACTCGGAGTCCTGGAGATCGCGCAGCACCTCGGGCAGCTCGATGCGCATGTTCGTCTCGTAGTGCTTCTCGCCGCCGATGGCGTTGCCGAGGATCACCGCCACGTTGTCGGAGTCGACGTTCCAGTCGGGCCATCCCGCGTCGACGAGCGCCGAGTGCGCTGCGCTGATCGCCCAGCGCTGGCCGTCGTCCATCTGGTCGGCGACCTTCGGCGGGATCGGCAGCTTCCAGCGGACCGGTTCCCACGGGAACTCGCGCACCCAGCCGCCGATCGTCGAGTACGTCTTGTCCGGCTCGGCGTGGTCCGGCGAGTAGTACAGCGCCGGGTCCCAGCGTTCGGGCGGCACGTCGGAGATCGAGTAGCGCCCGCCGGTGATGTTGGCCCAGAACGCGTCGGCGTCGGGGGCGTCGGGCATGATCGCGCCGACGCCGACCACGGCGATCGGCGCGTTGGACGCTGGGCAGGTTGAGTGGCGGATTCAGACATCGTCGGGTGCTCCTGGAGCGGGCGGGTGGGTGAACGAACAGGCGAGGGCGAAGCGGGCCATCACGCGGAGATCACGCGGAGCGGCCGTAGAGCACGTCGGCGACGCGGTCCATGTCGGCGAGCAGGCCCGGCCTGGGCGGTGCGGATCGCATCGTGCGGGATCGTGGCGAGCAGCGCCGACACCTCGGCACTGTCGACCGAACCAGCCACCCAGCGCACGCCTTCCTGGCCGACCTTCTGCGCGGCCTCGCGGCCGAAGACCCGGCTCATCGTGGCGAGCGCGTCGCCGTCGAAACGATCGACGCTCTTGTCGTGTCGGGCGCCGTCGAGCGCGGCGGCGGCTCGCCGGGCGAGCGCCTCGGCGCACTCGGCGTGGGTGATCAGCTCGCCGAGGCGGAACAGGACGTGCTGGTTGCGCGTCAGGCGGGCGACCCGGCACGACTCGAGCACGGCGGCAAGCGCCCGGGCGGCGAGCGCGGCGTGGTCGGCGCCGACGGTCGGGTGCGTTCGGTGCAACGACTCGAGCGATGCGGCCCGGTCGTTGTAGTACTCACCGCGGGTCTTGAGGTGGTGCTGCCATCGGTCGCGGGCGATGGTCATCTCCATGATCTCCGAGGTGCCCTCGTAGATCGTCGTGATGCGGACGTCGCGTTTGATCTTCTCGACGACGTACTCGCGGGTGTAGCCGTAGCCCCCGTGCGCCTGGATGGCCGCGTCGGCCGCGGCGTTGCCGGCCTCGGTCGCCATCAGCTTGGCGATCGCGCCCTCGGTGTTCATCGCGCCGTCCTGGCCGAGGCCGCGGTCGATCTTGTCGGCGACGTCCTCGATGTAGCTGCGCGCCGCTTCGAGCCGGACGGCGTGCGGCACGATCAGCTTGTGGGTGAAGCCCTGCTTCTCGGCGAGCGGTGCGCCGCCCTGCTCACGTTCGAGCGAGTAGGCGATCGCCCGGTCGAGCGCTTCCCAGCCGCCGCCCAGGCCGAACGCAGCCACCATCAGTCGCGTGTAGCCGAACACCTGCTGCGCCTGCACGAGACCGTGGCCTTCGACGCCGCCGATCAGATGGTCGGCGGGAACCTCGACATCGTCGAGGAACAGCGCCGCAGTGTTCGACAGCCGGATGCCGTGCTTGTCCTCCGGGATGTGCGGCGGTGAACCCGGGGGTGTCCTTCGGCACCACGAACCACGACGGCCCGTCGGGTGTGCGGGCGAGCACGGTGATCATGTCGGCGATCGAGCCGTTGGAGATCCACTGCTTGCGACCGTTGATGCGGTAGCCGGTGATGACACCGTCCTCCTCGATCCGTACCGCAGTGGTCTTCATCGAGCCGAGGTCGCTGCCCGCGTCGGGTTCGGTCGCCCCGTAGGCGAACACCAGGCCCTGCTCGGCGATGCCCCCGAGCCAGCGCTGCTTCTGTTCCTCGGTGGCGCCGACCAGGATCGGGTCGCTGCCGAGGAACGTGGCGAACACCGCGGTGGCGAGGCCGATGTCGTGGCGGGCCATCACCTCGCACACGCGGTACGAGTCGAATGCGCCACCATCCATGCCGCCGTAGGTCTCGGGCACGAAGATCAGCTGGACCCCCAGCTGCTCCGGATCGCTCATCGCACGGACGATGTCCTCCGGACAGCGGTCCTCGTGGTCGAGCTCGAGCTGGAGTTTCGGCGGCAGCGAGTGGCCGACGAACTCGTCGAGTGCGTCGAGCATCATCACCAGCGTGTCGGTGTCGAGACCTCCCCCAACGACGTGGCCGGTTGCGAGCGTGAGCGAATCCGTCATTCAGACATCCCCTTCGATGAACAATCCTTTCACCGATGGTAGGTCGGGTGTGATGGCCGTGGAACGGCCGAACGTCCCCATCCAGTCGTGGATCGAAGGGGATGCAGCGTCCGGGCGAACGAGAGCGAGACCGACGAGCACCCAGAGCACCGCCCGACGCTGGGCGGTTGCGCCGTAAGCCGACGCCGACGTCGGCAAGAGTTCCCGAAAGGTCTGCTCGTGCGGACGCGCCACGTCGCGAGCGGTGGCGCACATCGTTAGACTGAGCGCCTCACGACACGGACACGAAGGGGATTTGATCCGATGGGGCTCATTCAGGCAGCAGTTGGCGCAATCGGCGGGACGTTGGCCGATCAGTGGAAGGACTTCTTCACGGTGCCGGACGGCCTGGCGCCGACGGCGGCACTGTTCGCCGCGGTGAAGCAGGAGCAGAACGCGGGACGCGGGTCGAACACCAAGGGCTCCGACAACATCATCACCAACGGCAGCCGCATCGTGGTGCCCGAGGGCTACGGCCTCGTGCTGCTCGAACAGGGAGCGATCACCGGCTTCGTCGCCGAGGCGGGCGCCTACGAGTGGCGCAGCGACGACATCAACTCGCAGTCGATCTTCGCCGGCGACGGCATCGTCAGCCCGCTGATCAAGCAGTCGTGGGAACGCTTCAAGTTCGGCGGCCAGCCCGGCGCTCAGCAGCGCGCCTACTTCGTGACGTTGAAGGAGTTGCCGAACAACCGCTTCGGCACCCAGTCGGAGATCTACTGGGACGACGCCTACATGAACGCCCAGGTGGGTGCTGTCACCCGCGGCACCTACACGCTCAAGATCATCGACCCGATCCTGTTCGTCAAGGCATGGGTGCCGGCGACCTACCTCGAGCCGGGCAAGGTGTTCGACTTCACCGACATCGACAACGACGCCGCGTCCCAGCTGTTCAACGAGGTCGTCGGCTCGCTCGCCCCGGCGTTCTCGATGTACACGAACGATCCGTCGAAGGGCAACCGCATCACCAAGATCCAGCAGGATTCGATCGGCTTCGCCCAGAGCATGTCGGCGGCGGTCGAGCAGAACTACCAGTGGTCGTCGGGGCGCGGCCTCGAGATCGTCGCCACGGCGATCATCTCGATCGAGTACGACGAGATGACCCGCGAGCTGCTGCGCAACGTGCAGCGCGCCGACGCCCTGTCGGGTGCTCGGGGCAACTCGAACCTGCAGGCCTCGGTTGCCTCCGGCTTCGAAGCGGCCGGCGAGAACACCGGCGCCGCCGGCCTGGTCGGCCTGGGCATCGCGTCGAGCGCCACCGGTCTCGGCGGGCTGCAGCAGCCGGTGCCGGGCATCGGCGGCCAGAGCACGCCGCCACCTCCGCCCGCAGCTGCCGCTCCCCCACCTGCGCCTGCGCCCGCCGCACCTGCCGCGCCCGCGGCGGAGGACCCGATGGCGCAGCTGACGAAGTTCAAGGAGATGCTCGACAACGGCCTCATCACCCAAGAGGACTACGACGCCGCCAAGAACAAGGTGCTCGGACTCTGAGCCAGCATCGATCGACGCCGAGCAGACAGACGACGAGATGACGAGCCTGCCGCCTCCGGGTGATGGTGATCCATCACCCTCCACCGCCACCGATCCGCTGCCCGACCCGCTTGCCGACGCGATCGGCGAGGCGACCGCACCGGCTGCCGATCCGGTCATCGACACCCGCAACGAGCGGCTGGACGACGGCGTCAACCGCTGCCCCAAGTGCGGCTCGACCGAGATCCAGCTCCGCCCGTCCGCCGGCATGCTCATCTGCCTGTTCTGCCGGCACGAATGGTCCGAGGCCCGCCTCGACGAAACGGTCGACAACGGCGACCTCACCACGTTGACGGGCACCACGGTCGGCTCGGGCGCCTCCGACATCGACGCGGCCGCCGACACGCTGATGACCATGAAGTGCGCGGGCTGCGGCGCCGAGGTGGTCGTCAACACCGCCGAGCAGATGGGATCTCGCTGCCACTGGTGCCGGCACGTGCTGACGGTCAACGAGCAGATCCCCAACGGCGCGGTGCCCGACGCGGTGCTGCCGTTCAAGATCACCCACGACGACGCGGTCGCGAGGATCGATGCGTTCGCCGGCAAGCGACGCTTCTTCGCCGACCGGAAGTTCCTGCACGACTTCAAGCCCGACAACATCGTCGGTGTCTACATGCCCTACATGGTCGTCGACAGCAACGCGAGCGCTGACGTCTACGGTCGCGGCGAGATCCAGACACGGAAGTACACGAAGGGTTCGGGCGACGACAAGGAGACCTACTACGACGCCGACGTGTACGAGGTGGAACGCCACGTCGACTTCACCGTCGACGATCTCACGATCGAGTCGTCGGCCGAACGGGGGGATCTCGACGCCTCTCGCAACACGAACAACATCATCAACACGATCCTGCCGTTCGACACCGAGAACGCCGTGAAGTGGAACGCCAGCTACCTCACCGGGTACACCTCCGAAAAGCGTGACCAGGACGTGTCCCACCTCGTGCCGGTGGTCGAGAACCAGCTGCTGTCGATCGCCAGGTCGCAGGTCGAGTCGAGCGTCGATCGCTACGGCCGCGGGGTGCGCTGGGAACGTGAACGCATCGACATCCACGGCACGCGTTGGTTGGCGATGTATCTGCCCGTGTGGCTGTACTCGCACTACCACGAGTCGGGTGGCAAGGGCATGGTGCACTACATCGCCGTCAACGGTCGAACGGGCGAGGTCATGGGCAGCGTGCCGGTGTCGCATCGCCGCTTGTTTGCGGCCGCAGCAGCCGTCGGTGGCGTCCTCGAAGTCATCGCCATCGCAATCCTGGTGGCAGCCGGATGATCGCCGCGATGCTCGCCGAGTTGGCATCCGCAGCGCTCGTCGCTGCCGAGGACGACGGCGGTCCCGTCTGGCTGCTCGCCCTGGGGCCGGCCGGCGGAGCCGGCGTGTACTACCTGTCGTGGCGCTACTACCGCAACACCCACCAGTCGCACAGCTACGAGCGCGAGACGCGTATCGCTGCGCAGTCGGTCACCGGCAACGACGCCAAGGTCGACGAGATCAAGGGCACGAAGAAGTCCGGCATCGACGGCAACAACAAGACCAACCACCGAGCGCGGGTCCAGCGCCTCGGCTGAAGCCCCGACGTCCTGCCGGGCTCAGCCGTCGTAGAAGTTCGGGGCGTGCAAGCCGACGAGCTCACGCCGGCGCGTGGTCGTCGCCCGTTCGATGGCCTCGTCCGACAGCTGGTTCACGACGTCGGTGGGGCGCAGGCGTTGGGCGATGTCGCGCCGGCCGTAGTGCACCTGCAGGAAGCAGCGACCGTTGCCGCCCGCCGCCGGCGTGCCACGGTGCCAGACGTCGGACGACGAACAGCGCGACGTCGCCGGCGGCACCTTCGAGGAGCACGGGGCTGCGGCCGTCGTAGGTGAGCTCTGGATCGTCGATCTGCGACAGCGGCGGAAGCCGGCCCGAGCGGTGGCTGCCCGGAACGACGGCCGTCGGCCCGTCGAGGCGACGGCAGTCCTGCAGCAGGAGGTGGGCGCCGATCGCGAACACCGGGTACGGGATGCGGTCGTCCCAGTCGATGCCCTTCGGTCGCGGGACGTGCGGGCCGGCGTCACAGTGCCACGGACCGCCGGCGAACTCCGGCGGGTTGCGCCACGCCGTGTTGGCGATGACGTGGCAGTCGTCGCCGAGCAACGGCTCGATGGCGGCCAGGACGGCGGGATTCGCCACGGCCTCCTGCGACCGCGGGCCGCGGTTGAGCATCTCGTAGCGGTACTCGTCGGTGCGACCCCGCTCCGGTCCGCTGGTCGCGAAGACCTCGTCGAGCTCGGCGCGCAGTGCGAGCACCTCGTCGTCGGAGAAGACGCCGCGCAACACCGCGAAGCCGTTTCGTTCGAGCTCGACGCTCGCGTCGGGGACGGCGTCGGAGCGCACGGCGAGGTTCTTGCCCACCCGTTTGATCATGCCGAAATCCTTCCAGGCGTGCGATCGGGCGGGCGAGGCGCGAGCACGGTCATCGTGCCTTCGCCGGGTGACGTCACCAGGCGACGTCGACGGCGTCGAGGCCGTGGAAGTGGAAGATGTCGCGGTACGTCGGCGAGCCGGTGAGGCGGAGAGCGGGGAGGCGCTCGAACAGCAGGCGCAGCGACGTGGTGAGCTCGAGCCGGGCCAGCGGTGCGCCGATGCAGAAGTGGATGCCGGCGCCGAAGCTGACGTTGCCGCCGTCGGACCGGAACGGGTCGAACTCGTCGGGCTGGTCGAAGCGTCGTGGATCCCGGTTGGCGGCGCCGAGCATGATGCCGATCTGCTCGCCGCGCCGCAGCGTCGGTCCACCGTCGAGCTCGACGTCGTCGAGCGCGTAGCGGGTGAACAGGTGGAGCGGGGCGTCGAAGCGGAGACACTCCTCGACCGTGGCCTCGGTCTGCTCGTCCGTGGCGAACAGCGCTGCGGGCTCGAGCCCGCTGCGCAGGATGGTCGTCACGGCGTTGCCGGTGGTGTGCACCGTCGCTTCGTGGCCGGCGTTGAGCAGCAGGATCGTGGTGGCGATGACCTCGGCGTCGGTGAGCCGTTCACCGTCGATCTCGGCCTCGAGCATGTGCGAGAGCAGGTCGGGGCGTGGCTCGGCACGACGCTCGGCGAGCACGCCGGCGAGGTGGGCGACGAACTCCTCGGCGGCACGATCGGCCTCGGCCTCGACGGCGTCGTCGACGCCGAACATGTACATCTTCACCATGCTGTTCGACCAGGCGAGCAGCTGCGGGGCCGTCTCCGCAGGCAGGCCGATCATCTCGGCGATCACGATCGCGGGGAGCGGGGCCGCATATCGCGGGAGCAGGTCGACGGAGCCCTCGTCGGCGAAGCCGTCGATCAGCTCGCCGGCGAGCTGGTGGATGCGGGGACGCAGCAGCTCGATGCGGCGTGACAGGAACGCCCGGTTGACGAGGCCGCGCATCTGGGTGTGCTCGGGCGGGTCGATGGCGAGCAGCGACCAGCGTTCGGTCTCCCACCAGTTCGCGATCCGCTCGGTGCGTTCCGGGAGCCCGGGCGCCCGACCGAAGCGGCGGTCGCGGAGCAGGGCGTTGGCGTCGTCGAATCCGGCGACGCACCAGAACCCGTAGTCCTCCCAGAAGAACGTCGTCTCCCCGGAGGAATGGATCTCGGTGTAGAGCCGGTACGGGTCGGCGTAGAGCGCGGGATCCCGAGGGTCGGCCGAGCGGTGCGGGAGCGTGGTCGCCACGCCGACGACCCTACCGAGCGCGCCCCGGTCGGATGAGTGTGATCACGTCGGCCGACCAGTCGGGGGTCGAGTCGACGAGTCGGCTGGCACGGCTGGCACTGGTGGCGATCCACAGGTTCTCGTGGCTGTTCTCGCCTGGGCGTCGACGGACTTGCGCGGCACGACCCGACACGTTCCACCACACTCGTCGACGTGGCGTTCGCGACGGTGTTCATCGCCAGGTAGCCGTCGTTGCGCTCACGACGTCACCTCGGCGGGCCGCCGACCACGCAGCAGGGTGATGCCCACCCCGACGAACCAGACGATCGAGCCGAGGCCGAAGATCATCTCGATCGCCTCGAAGGCCGGCACGACGGTGACGACGCCGGCGACCGCCGTGACGATGCCCACGACATTCAGCCATCGAGGCAGACACCGCGTCGCAACACCGGCGATCGACACGAGCAGGATCCAGGTACCGCCGACGAGCTCGTTGCCGCCGCCGAGGCCGTTGGTGACCGTGTCGATCGACGACCAGACGGTGATCGCTCGTTCGGGCTCGGTGTCGGCGAGGTCGGCGACCGCCTCGATCCCGATGTTCGAGATCATCCCGGTGGCGTACATGAGGCCGGCCCAGATCATCGCGAACACGGCCCCGAGGTTGGCCAGGATCGGCGCGTCGGCGAGCCGCTGGCGCAGTGCGAGGCCGAGTGGCACGAGCGCGGCACCGAACACGATGAAGATGCCGATGTACCAGGCGAGCAGCGTGCCCTGGTGGGCGACGAGGAAGTCGACCGACTCGGCCGGCGTGGCATCGGGGTCGGTGTAGTCGGCGAGCGTCGTGACGAACAGCGCGATCCCGTAGGCGAAGGTGCCGGCGGCCAGCAGTGCGGCAGCCCCTCCGATGCGTGTGAGCAACCCGGAGCGCCGGGAGTCGTCGACGCCCGAGGCGGCGATGGTGAGTGGTCGGTGGTCGGTCATGGCTGTTCCCTCTCGGATTCGATGTTCGGTGTGGACGTCTCGGCTGCCGTCGCCCTGCCGGTCGCCTCGCCGAGCCGGCGGAGTGCCAGCACCTCGACGTTGAGCGACGAGAAGTGGGCGAGCAGCCCGTTGAGATGCGACGAGTCGAGAACGTCGCCGACCAGGCGGGTGGTACCCGCCGCCGTCAGCTCGACGGTGAACTCGTCGACGACCGGACGAAGCACGCGGTCGGAGGCGTGGCCACCGATCTCGATCTCGTAGCGGGTGGAGCCCGTCGGTCCGGTCATGGCTCCACCATCTCGACCATGCGGGTGAGCCGGCATCGCACCCGGCCCCATCTCACCCGGGTGATTCGCAGCGCCCGGTCGGGCCAGGTCCCGGCGACGGCGTCGGGCCGGCGGTCTAGATTCGACGCCATGGCCGGTCACGACCCGGGCGAGTTGGTCGCCACGAAGGTGCAACCACCGTCGGCGCCCACCCACCTCGTGCGGCGCGCTCGCCTCGATCAGCTCCTCGATCGCGCCATCGACGAACACCACCGACTCGTGCTGGTCAGCGCACCCGCGGGCTCCGGCAAGTCGACCCTGCTCGCCGGCAGCCTCGTGGAGCGCGACGGCGACCTCGCCTGGCTCCAAGTGGAGGACAGCGACGCCGACCCGGTGCGGTTCTGGTCGTATCTCGCAGCGGCGATCGACCGTGCCAGGCCGGGCATCGCCGAGGCGGTCACCCCCACGATCGTGTCGTCGGGCGGCTCACCGGGCCGTGTCGTCGCCGCGCTGATCAACGCGCTCGCTGCGACGTCCGACCCACTCGTCGTCGTGATCGACGACGTCCACCTGATCGACACCCCCCAGATCCACACCGGCGTCGAGCGGCTCGTCGAGCTCTGTCCCGAGCACGTGCTGCTCGTGATCTCGACGCGCGTCGATCCGCCGTTCCGGTTGGGGCGCATGCGCGTACGCGGTCAACTCACCGAGATCCGCGCCGCGGACCTCCGGTTCGACCACGACGAGGCCGCCGACCTCCTCGGATCCCCCGTGCTCGATCAGGAGTTGCTCGACGAGCTGTGCGATCGGACCGAGGGGTGGGCGGCCGGACTGGTCCTCGCCGGGCTCTCGCTCACCGGGCTCGACGACGCCACCGACTTCGTCACGGGGTTCCGTGGCACCGATCGGCTCGTCGTCGACTACCTGACCGACGAACTGCTCGCCTCGACACCGACCGCGGACCGTCAGCGTCTGCTCGAGACATCGATCCTCGACCGGCTGACCGGCCCACTCGTCGACGCGGTGACCGGCTCCACCGACGGCACCGCATGGCTCTCGCGCATCGCCGCGTCCAACCAGCTGATCATCGGACTCGACCGCACCGGTAGGTCGTTCCGCTACCACCACCTGCTGCGCGACCTGCTCCGACTGGAGGCGCAGCGCGAGCTCCCCGACCGCCTCGCCGACCTGCACCTTGCCGCCGCCGACTGGCATCGCGAACACGGTGACATGTACACCGCGATCGAGCACTTCATCGCCGGAGGCGATCTCGTCACCGCCGGCGACCTGATCGCCGAGCACGCCACCGCGCTGCTCAACGGCGGGCAGGTGTTCACGGTGATCCGGCTGCTCGACCGGCTCGGCGACCTCCCCGAGCGCCACGCCCGCAGTGCGCTCGTTCGGGGCTGGATCGACCTCAGCACGGGGCGCTTCGCCGGTGCCCGCCACTTCTACGACATCGCTCGACGCCTCGACGACGGCACCGACGCGAACCTGACGGCGTCGCTCGGAATCATGGTGAGCCTCGCCGAAGGAGACCTCGTCGCGGCCACCGACATCGCCGACCGGATGGCCGAGCCGACCGAGTCGACCCAGGCCGTCGGGCTGGCGGCGGCCACGACGTGGGCGGGCCTGTTCGACGCCGCCGCCCGACACATCGCGACCGCCCGCGAGCTCGGGGCCTCCGAGCCGTCGGACTACGCCGCATCCGTCGCTCCCGGCTTCGCCGCCGTCGTCGACATGGAGTCGGGCAACCGTGCGGCTGCAGCACGCCACGCCACCGCGAGCCTCGAACACGCACGTCGGCACGGCGTGAGCGAGGCACCACAGCTCTCGGTGTCCCACGCGATCATCGCCCGGACGACGTCGGACCCGCAGCAGCGCACCACGGCCGCCGAGCGGGCCGTCGAACTCGCCCGGCGAGCGCCGGAACCCTTCACCTTCGGCTACGTGCTCACGCTCGTCGGTGACGAGGCATGCGAACGCGACGACCCGGTCGGACCCGAGTTCCTCCGCGAAGCGAGAGCGGCGATCGACCGGTGCCACGATGCCGGCATCGTGGCACCGGCGCTGGCACGCGTCGAGGCTCGCCACGGGCTTGCCGACCGGCCCGTCGCGCAGCCGGGACTCGTCGACGAGCTCACCGACCGGGAGCTGGCCGTGTTGCGCTACCTGCCCTCGACGCTCTCGCAACGCGCGATCGCCGGCGAGCTCTACGTGTCGCTCAACACCGTGAAGACGCACTGCAAGGCGATCTACCGCAAGCTCGGCGTCGACGGTCGGGCTGCGGCAGTGCATGCCGCACGGGGGCGCGGCCTGCTCTGACCGGCGACCCTGCGCGGCGGTCGGGTCGCAGCGATCCGAC
>CAVQSI010000026.1:0-45303 GCA_963715825.1 Ilumatobacteraceae bacterium | reverse complement strand
CGGCTTACGGCACAACCGCCCAGCGTCGGGCGGTGCTCTGGGTGCTCGTCGGTCTCGCCTCGCTCTCGTTCGCCCGGACGCTGCATCCCCTTCGATCCACGACTGGATGGGGACGTTCGGCCGTTCCCACGGCCATCAGACCCGACCTACCATCGGTGAAAGGATTGATCATCGAAGGGGATGTCTGAATGACGGATTCGCTCACGCTCGCAACCGGCCACGTCGTTGGGGGAGGTCTCGACACCGACACGCTGGTGATGATGCTCGACGCACTCGACGAGTTCGTCGGCCACTCGCTGCCGCCCAAACTCCAGCTCGAGCTCGACCACGAGGACCGCTGTCCGGAGGACATCGTCCGTGCGATGAGCGATCCGGAGCAGCTGGGGGTCCAGCTGATCTTCGTGCCCGAGACCTACGGCGGCATGGATGGTGGCGCGTTCGACTCGTACCGCGTGTGCGAGGTGATGGCCCGCCACGACATCGGCCTCGCCACCGCGGTGTTCGCCACGTTCCTCGGGAGCGACCCGATCCTGGTCGGCGCCACCGAGGAACAGAAGCAGCGCTGGCTCGGGGGCATCGCCGAGCAGGGCCTGGTGTTCGCCTACGGGGCGACCGAACCCGACGCTGGCAGCGACCTCGGCTCGATGAAGACCACTGCGGTACGGATCGAGGAGGACGGTGTCATCACCGGCTACCGCATCAACGGTCGCAAGCAGTGGATCTCCAACGGCTCGATCGCCGACATGATCACCGTGCTCGCCCGCACACCCGACGGGCCGTCGTGGTTCGTGGTGCCGAAGGACACCCCCGGGTTCACCGCCGCACACCCGGAGGACAAGCACGGCATCCGGCTGTCGAACACTGCGGCGCTGTTCCTCGACGATGTGGAGGTTCCCGCCGACCATCTGATCGGTGGCGTCGAAGGCCACGGTCTCGTTCAGGCGCAGCAGGTGTTCGGCTACACGCGACTGATGGTGGCTGCGTTCGGCTTGGGCGGCGGCTGGGAAGCACTCGACCGGGCGATTGCCTACTCGCTCGAACGTGAGCAGGGCGGCGCACCGCTCGCCGAGAAGCAGGGCTTCACCCACAAGCTGATCGTGCCGCACGCGGTCCGGCTCGAAGCGGCGCGCAGCTACATCGAGGACGTCGCCGACAAGATCGACCGCGGCCTCGGCCAGGACGGCGCAATGAACACCGAGGGCGCGATCGCCAAGCTGATGGCAACCGAGGCCGGCAACGCCGCAGCCGACGCGGCCATCCAGGCGCACGGGGGCTACGGCTACACCCGCGAGTACGTCGTCGAGAAGATCAAACGTGACGTCCGCATCACGACGATCTACGAGGGCACCTCGGAGATCATGGAGATGACCATCGCCCGCGACCGATGGCAACACCACCTCAAGACCCGCGGTGAGTACTACAACGACCGGGCCGCATCGCTCGAGTCGTTGCACCGAACGCACCCGACCGTCGGCGCCGACCACGCCGCGCTCGCCGCCCGGGCGCTTGCGGCCGTGCTCGAGTCGTGCCGGGTCGCCCGCCTGACGCGCAACCAACACATCCTGTTCCGCCTCGGCGACCTGATCACCCACGCCGAGTGCGCGGAGGCGCTCGCCCGGCGAGCCGCCGCCGCGCTCGACGGCGCCCGTCATGACAAGAGCGTCGATCGTTTCGACGGCGACGCGCTCGCCACGATGAGCCGGGTCTTCGGCCGCGAGGCCGCGCAGAAGGTCGGCCAGGAAGGCGTGCGCTGGGTGGCTGGTTCGGTCGACAGTGCCGAGGTGTCGGCGCTGCTCGCCACGATCCCGCACGATGCCATCCGCACCGCCCAGGCAGGCCTGCTCGCCGACATGGACCGCGTCGCCGACGTGCTCTACGGCCGCTCCGCGTGATCTCCGCGTGATGTCCCGCTTCGCCCTCGCCTGTTCGTTCACCCACCCGCCCGCTCCAGGAGCACCCGACGATGTCTGAATCCGCCACCAACCTCCCAGCGTCCAACGCGCCGATCGCCGTGGTCGGCGTCGGCGCGATCATGCCCGACGCCCCCGACGCCGACGCGTTCTGGGCCAACATCACCGGCGGGCGCTACTCGATCTCCGAGGTGCCGCCCGAACGCTGGGACCCGGCGCTGTACTACTCGCCCGACCACGCCGAGCCGGACAAGACGTACTCGACGATCGGCGGCTGGGTGCGCGAGTTCCCGTGGGAACCGGTCCGCTGGAAGCTCCCCATCCCGCCGAAGGTCGCCGACCAGATGGACGACGGCCAGCGCTGGGCGATCAGCGCAGCGCACTCGGCGCTCGTCGACGCGGGATGGCCCGATTGGAACACCGACTCCGACAACGTGGCGGTGATCCTCGGCAATGCCATCGGCGGCGAGAAGCACTACGAGACGAACATGCGCATCGAGCTCCCCGAGGTGCTCCGCGATCTCCGGGACTCCGAGTCGTTCGCCGCGTTGCCCACCGAGCAGCGCGAGCAGATCATCGACGAGACCCGCTCGCACTTCCTCGCCCACTACGGCGAGATCAACGAGGACACGATGCCCGGCGAGTTGGCCAACGTGATGGCCGGACGGATCGCCAACCTGTTCAACTTCCGGGGTCCGAACTTCACCACCGACGCCGCGTGCGCATCCGGGCTGGCGGCGATGAGCGTCGCCGTCGAAGGTCTCGTCGACCATCGCTTCGATGCCGCCGTCACCGGCGGAATCGACCACAACATGGGCGTGTCGGCATTCGTGAAGTTCTGCAAGATCGGGGCCTTGTCCGCAACGGGGACCCGACCGTTCGACGCGGGTGCCGATGGCTTCGTCATGGGCGAAGGCGCCGCCCTGTTCGTGCTCAAGCGCCTCGAGGACGCCGAACGTGACGGCGACAAGATCTATGCCGTCATCCTCGGTATCGCCGGGTCGAGCGACGGCAAGGGCAAAGGCATCACCGCGCCGAACCCGATCGGCCAGCGCCTTGCCGTCGAACGCGCATGGCGCAGCGCCGGCGAGGACCCGGCGACGGTCACTGCGGTCGAAGCCCACGGCACGTCGACACGTGTCGGCGACGCCACCGAACTGCAGAGCCTCACCGAGGTCTTCGGGGCCGCCGGCGCCGCCCGTCACCAGATCGCTCTCGGTTCGGTGAAGTCGAACATCGGGCACCTGAAAGCGGCCGCGGGAGCGGCCGGCATGTTCAAGATGGTCCGCAGCCTCCACGACAAGGTGCTCACTCCGAGCCTCAGCTTCAAGGACCCGAACCCCAACGTCGACTGGGACGCCTCGCCGTTCGCGGTGAACACGCAGCTACGCGACTGGCCCGCTCCACCGAGCGGTGTGCGGCGCGGTGGCGTGAGCGCGTTCGGCTTCGGAGGCACCAACTTCCACGTCGTGCTCGAAGAGCACGTGCCGGGGCGCCACCGGCCGGCGCCAAAGGTGTTCGCCGGAGCCGCGATCGGTCACAGCGACGAGGCGCCATCAGCGACGCCTGACGCGTCGCGCGTCTCATCCGACCCGACCAAGACGCCGCCGCGAGGCGCGCTCGTGCTCGGCGCACGCGACGACGCCGACCTGCTCACCCAGGTTCGCAGCGCGCTGGCCGATGCCCAGGCCGGGCGGGCGCCGGCCCCGGCGCGACCCGACCCAACCGTCGGCCGTGCCGCCGTCCGCATCGCCGTCGACTTCGCCGATGCCGCCGACCTGGCCACCAAGCTCGACAAGACGGTCACCGCGCTCACCACCAACAACCCAGCGGTGTTCAAGATGCTGCGCCAGCAGGGCGTGTTCGTCGGCCGTGGCCCCTCGCCGAAGGTGGCCTTCCTCTACACCGGGCAGGGTTCGCAGTACGTCAACATGCTGCAGGACCTGCGGGCGGCCGAACCGATCGTGGCCGACACGTTCACCGAAGCCGACGCGGTGATGACGCCGTTGCTCGGCCGGCCGCTGTCGTCGTACATCTTCGTCGACGGTGACGATCCCGATGCCGTTGCCCAACTCGAGCAGCAACTGCTGCAGACCGAGATCACCCAACCTGCCGTGCTCGCCACCGACGCGAGCATCAGCCGACTGCTCGGCGCGTACGGGATGCACCCCGACATGGTGATGGGCCACAGCCTCGGCGAGTACGGCGCGCTGGTCGCCGCCGGCTCGCTCACCTTCGCCGCGGCGCTCGAAGCGGTCAGCGCCCGCGGGCGCGAGATGGCTCGCCTGTCGGTCGAGGACAACGGCGCGATGGCGGCGGTGTTCGGGCCGCTCACCGAAATCGAGCGGATCGTCGACGAGACACCCGGCTACGCCGTGATCGCCAACATCAACTCGAACAACCAGGCCGTGATCGGCGGGGCCACCGACGCCGTGCTCGCCGCGGTCGAGGCGTTCGGCGCCGCCGGGATGCAGGCGGTGCGGATCCCGGTGAGCCATGCGTTCCACACCTCGATCGTCGCCCCCGCCTCGGTGCCCCTCGTCGCAACGCTGGAGCGTCTCGACGTGCAACCGCCACAGATCCCACTGGTCGCCAACGTGACCGGCGACTTCTACCCGTCCGACGCCACCAGCGAGACGATGCTCGACCATCTCGGCAAGCAGGTCGCGTCGCCGGTGCAGTTCGTCAAGGGGCTGCACACCCTCTACGACGCGGGCGCACGCGTCTTCGTCGAGGTCGGTCCGAAGCGGGCACTCCACGGCTTCGTCGACGACGTGCTCGGCGAGCACGCCGACGTCCTCGCGCTGTTCACCAACCACCCCAAGCTCGGCGACGCTGCCTCGATCAACCAGGCCTTGTGCGGGCTGTGGGCGTCGGGCGTCGGCTTCGACGAGCCTGCGGCGCCGGCTCGATCGGTCGCCCCATCGCCGGTCGTTGCCGCAGCAGCGGTGCCGCCGGTCGCGCAGGCTGCACCCGACGACCGCATCATGCAGCTGGGTCAGCTCTTCGCCGGCGTGATCGAGGAGGGTCTGCGCATCTACGGTGCCGAGCCCGGCGCATCGACGACGCCCGATGCTGCGACCGCGGCGGATCACAACGGCAGCGGCCGTCTCGACGGAGAACCGGTCACGATCACCGGGGCCGCCCTCGGGCTGCCGGGGGTCGAGCAGGTCTTCGACGACGCCAACATCGCTCGGATCCTCGCCGGCGAGCAGTTCATCCACGCGCTGCCCGAGTCGGCGCGCGCCCGGATGGCCGACATGCACATCACCCGGCTCGTCAAGAGCGAGTCCGGCGGCGCGAGCTTCGAGACCATCGACGACCCCGCCGAGGTGATCAAGCTCGCCGGCCGACACGCACCGCTCGACATCGCCGAGCAGTTCGCCGTCGACACCGCCCGCGACGAGGCGCTCGACAACACCTCCCGCCTGGCGATCGGTGCCGGATTCGACGCGCTGCGCGACGCCGGCATCCCGCTCGTGATGCGCTACAAGACGACGACCCTCGGGACGCAACTGCCCGATCGCTGGGGACTTCCGGACTCGATGCGCGACGACACCGGCGTGATCTTCGCCAGTGCCTTCCCCGGCTACGACCGCTTCGCCGAGGACGTCGAGGCCTACGTTGCCGACCGCGCCCGTCGCGAACACCTCCTTGCCCTCGAAGGGATCCGGAGTCGGATGGACGGCACCGAATCGGCGGTTGCCGAGGTCGACCGGCTCATCGCCAACCTCCGCGCCGAGATGGAGGCCCATCCGTACGCCTTCGATCGGCGGTTCCTGTTCCGGGTGCTCTCGATGGGGCATTCGCAGTTCGCCGAGATCATCGGCGCCCGCGGACCCAACACCCAGGTGAACGCCGCGTGCGCCTCGACGACGCAGGCCATCTCGTTGGCCGAGGACTGGATCCGTGCGGGACGCTGCCGGCGGGTCGTCGTCGTGTCGGCCGACGACGCGACCGCGGACTCGCTGATGCCGTGGATCGCCAGCGGTTTCCTCGCAAGCGGCGCCGCTGCCACCGACGAACACGTCGAAGATGCCGCCACGCCGTTCGACCGGCGACGCCACGGGATGATCGTCGGGATGGGCGCGGCCGCGTTCGTCGTCGAGTCGGCGGCCGCTGCGCGCGAGCGCGGGCTCCAGCCGATCTGTGAGGTACTCGGAGCGATCACCGCCAACTCCGCCTTCCACGGCACCCGTCTCGACATCGAGCACATCGGCGCCGTCATGGAAGCCGTCGTCCAGCAGGCCGAGACACATGGTGTGCGTCGAGCCGAAATCGCCGGCGAAGCGATGTTCGTGTCGCACGAGACCTACACGCCGGCGCGTGGCGGTTCGGCCGCGGCCGAGATCAACGCGTTGCGGCACGTCTTCGGCCCCGACGCCGGCCGTGTCGTGATCACGAACACGAAGGGGTTCACCGGCCACGCCATGGGCGCCGGGATCGAGGACGTGGTCGCCGTGAAGGCGTTGGAGACCGGGATCGTGCCGCCGGTGCCGAACTACCGCGAGCCCGACCCCGACCTCGGCGACCTCAACCTGTCCACCGGCGGATCACATCCGGTGCGCTACGCGCTGCGGCTGGCGGCCGGCTTCGGCTCGCAGATCGCGATGGCGTTGCTGCGGTGGACGCCACCGGCCGACGGTCGCCGCCGCGCACCCGACCAGCTCGGCTACGCCTACCGGATCGTCGACCAGC
Source organism: Ilumatobacteraceae bacterium (assembly GCA_963715825.1). Classification (GTDB taxonomy): domain Bacteria; phylum Actinomycetota; class Acidimicrobiia; order Acidimicrobiales; family Ilumatobacteraceae; genus Sva-07. The sequence continues at coordinate 38,695 of CAVQSI010000026.1, read as the reverse complement.
CGGCCTGGCAGCGCTGGCTCGACTCGCTCGCTGGTCACGACGGGGCGCGTCTCGAGGTCGACCATCGGCGGCTGCGCGTCGTCGACGTGGGCGCTCCTGCGACGTCGGACCACCACTCGGCGGTCCCTGTGCCGTACGCCGGCCAACTCGACGGCCACACACCGGCGCCGGTCGCTGCGCCACCTGCCGCTGCGCCCGCTGCCGCTGCACCACGTGCCGCTGCGCCCGCTGCCGCTGCGCCGGTCCCGCCCGTCGTGGCACCGGCGGCTGCGCCACCCGTGACCGCACCCGTTCCGGCGGTCGCCGCCGCGCCGGAGCCTGCGCCGGCTGTCGATGAGGTGTTGGCGACGGTGACGTCGGTGGTGGCGGAGATGACGGGGTATCCGTCGGAGTTGTTGGAACCGGATCTGGATCTGGAAGCCGACCTCGGGGTCGACACGGTGAAGCAGGCCGAGGTGTTCGCGGCGGTTCGTGGTCACTACGACTTGGAGCGTGACGACAACTTGCAGTTGCGTGACTTCCCGACGTTGCGTCACGTTGCGGCCTGGGTGCGTGACCGCGCGGGGCTCGGCGAGGCGCCGACTGGCGCCGTGTCCGACGCGCCCGCGGGCGCGGCTGCTGCGCCGGCTGTCGATGAGGTGTTGGCGACGGTGACGTCGGTGGTGGCGGAGATGACGGGGTATCCGTCGGAGTTGTTGGAACCGGATCTGGATCTGGAGGCCGATCTCGGGGTCGACACGGTGAAGCAGGCGGAGGTGTTCGCGGCGGTTCGTGGTCACTACGACTTGGAGCGTGACGACAACTTGCAGTTGCGTGACTTCCCGACGTTGCGTCACGTTGCGGCCTGGGTGCGTGACCGCGCCGGGTCTCGGGGACGCGCCGGTGGCCGGTTCTGCCGCTGCGCCGGTGGCGTCAGCGCCTGCGGGCGCGGCTGCTGCGCCGGCTGTCGATGAGGTGTTGGCGACGGTGACGTCGGTGGTGGCGGAGATGACGGGGTATCCGTCGGAGTTGTTGGAACCGGATCTGGATCTGGAGGCCGATCTGGGTGTGGACACGGTGAAGCAGGCGGAGGTGTTCGCGGCGGTTCGTGGTCACTACGACTTGGAGCGTGACGACAACTTGCAGTTGCGTGACTTCCCGACGTTGCGTCACGTTGCGGCCTGGGTGCGTGACCGCGCGGGGCTCGGGGACGCGCCGGTGGCCGGTTCTGCCGCTGCGCCGGTGGCGTCAGCGCCTGCGGGCGCGGCTGCTGCGCCGGCTGTCGATGAGGTGTTGGCGACGGTGACGTCGGTGGTGGCGGAGATGACGGGGTATCCGTCGGAGTTGTTGGAACCGGATCTGGATCTGGAGGCCGATCTCGGGGTCGACACGGTGAAGCAGGCCGAGGTGTTCGCGGCGGTTCGTGGTCACTACGACTTGGAGCGTGACGACAACTTGCAGTTGCGTGACTTCCCGACCCTGCGCCACGTTGCGGCCTGGGTGCGCGACCGAGCAGGGCTCGACGCGGCGCCGGCGGTTGGTGCGGCCGACGCGCCCGGGGACGTTGCGGTGTCGGCTGACAGCGATGACGTGTTGTCGGTGGTGACGTCGGTGGTGGCGGAGATGACGGGGTATCCGTCGGAGTTGTTGGAGCCGGATCTGGATCTGGAAGCCGACCTCGGGGTCGACACGGTGAAGCAGGCCGAGGTGTTCGCGGCGGTTCGTGGTCACTACGACTTGGAGCGTGACGACAACTTGCAGTTGCGTGACTTCCCGACCCTGCGCCACGTTGCGGCGTGGGTACGTGACCGCGCCGACCTCGGGGCGCCGGTATCGGCCGCACCGGTGGCCGGCGATACGGCACCTGGCGCTGTCTTCGCATCGCACGTCGTCCAGGGTGACTTCGACGCGGTCGATGCGCTCCCGCGCCGGATCCCGATGCCGTCGATGCGACCCGACGTGTCGCAGTGCCGGCCCACCGGGGTGAGCCTCGACGGCGCCCGCGTGGTCGTGATGCTCGACGAGGGCGGCGTCGGCGCGGCGCTCGTCAAGCTGCTCACAGCCGCCGGCGCAACGCCGCTGGAGGTGCAGCCCGGACTGGCGACCGACGAACTCGTCGACCAGATCGGCGCCTGGCACGACGACGCGCCCATCGACGGCGTGTACTGGCTCCCTGCGCTCGACGACGACGGCGACCTCGCCGACTACGACCTCGAACGGTGGCGCGAGGCGCTGCGCCGGCGCGTCAAGGCGCTCTACGCCACGATGCGCCACCTGTACGACGCCAGCCCGTTCCTCGTGTCGGCCACCCGCCTCGGCGGATACCACGGCTACGACGACGCCGGCGCGACCAACCCGCTCGGCGGCCCGGTCGTCGGTTTCACCAAGTCCTACAAGAAGGAACGCCCCGACGCGCTCGTCAAGGCCGTCGACGTGGCGGTCAGCCGCAAGACCAAGGCGATCGCCGAGTGGCTCATCGAGGAGACCACCACAGACCCTGGGTGCGTCGAGATCGGTCGCGTCAACGGCCAGCGCTTCGGTGTCGCGTTCGTCGAGGCACCCTTCCCCGAGCGTGACGAGCACGGTGAACCCGACTCCGACGCCGGAATGCAACTCGGGCCCGACTCGGTGTTCGTGATCACGGGCGCCGCTGGAAGCATCGTGTCGGCGATCACCGCCGACCTTGCAGCAGCGTCCGGCGGCACGTTCCACCTCCTCGACCTGACGCCGACCCCCGACGCCGCCGACCCGGACCTCGCTGCGTTCCGCAGCGACCGCAACGCGCTCAAGGTGACCCTCGCCGAACGGATGAAGGCGGCCGGCGAGCACGCAACGCCAGTGGCGATCGAACGCGAGCTCGCCCGCTTCGAACGGCTCGACGCGGCGCTCACCGCGGTGCAGGCCGTCGAGGCGGTCGGTGGCACGGCGCACTATCACTGCGTCGACCTCACCGATGCCGACGCCGTCGCCGCAGCGATGAACGACGTGCGCGAACGCAACGGTCGGATCGACGTACTGCTGCATGCGGCCGGCCTCGAGATCAGCCGCAACCTCCCCGACAAGGAACCACGCGAGTACGACCTGGTGTTCGACGTCAAGAGCGACGGCTGGTTCAACCTGTTCCACGCCGCTCGAGATCTGCCGATCGGGGCCACGGTGGTGTTCTCGTCGGTGGCCGGCCGATTCGGCAACCAGGGCCAAACCGACTACTCGGCGGCCAACGATCTGCTCTGCAAGATCACCAGCCACCTCCGTCGGACCCGACCCGACACACGGGCCATCGCGCTCGACTGGACTGCCTGGGGTGGCATCGGCATGGCCACCCGCGGGTCGATCCCCAAGATCATGGAGATGGCCGGCGTCCAGATGCTGCCGCCAGAGGCCGGCGTGGCCTGGATCCGTCGCGAGCTCGTGTCGTCGGCGGGCTGCGGCGAGGTGATCGTCGCCGGAACGCTCGGCATGATGGCCATGGAGTACGACGACAGTGGCGGGGTCGACGGTGCAGCGCTCGTCGGGGACGCAACGACGGGCCCGATGATCGGTGACGTCACGATGAGCGTGCACGACGGTGTCGTCGTGCGCACCACGCTCGATCCGGCAGTTCAGCCGTTCCTGAACGACCACCGCATCGACGGCACGCCCGTACTGCCCGGCGTGATGGGCATGGAGGCCTTCGCCGAGACGGCACGGTTGATCGCTCCCGACCACCACGTCGTGGCCGTCGAGGACGTGACGTTCGCGGCGCCGCTGAAGTTCTACCGCGACGAACCACGCATGCTCATCGTGGAGGCGGTCGTGCGGCCAGACGGCGACGACCCCGACGGCGGTCTGGTCGCCGAGTGCCGCCTCAGCGCCGAGCGGATGCTTCCCGGCTCCGACCAACCCCAGCGGACGGTGCACTTCACCGGTCGGGTCCGCCTCGCCACCGACCCACCGGGCGGGGAGACGACCACGCCGCCAGGTGAGGCCAGCGGTCCGACGATCGAGGCCGAGCGCGTCTACTCCTTCTACTTCCACGGTCCGGCCTACCAGGTCGTGTCGTCGGCGTGGCGGGCTGACGACAGCTCGGTCGGTGCCCTTGCGGATCCGTTGCCTGACAATCATGTGCCGGCCGAGCTCGCCGTGATCACGGCGCCGCGGCTGATCGAGTTGTGCTTCCAGACCGCCGGTCTGTGGCAGGCGGGCCGGGAGGATCGACTCGCATTGCCGATGCGAGTCGGCAGCGCCCGTGTGCTCGCCGATCCTGCAACCGTGTCCGGGCCGCTGCACGCTGTCGCCCACGAGGTGACGCCTGGCGTGTTCGACTGCGTCGTCGTCGACACCGACGGCACCGTGGTCGCCCGTCTCGACGGCTACGAGACCATTGCCCTACCCGCGCCGATCCCCGACGACGTCGCCGCCGACCTGCGCGCGACCTTCGCCTCGTGAGCAGCGATCGGACCATCGCCCGGCTCGGCGTGATCGAGACCGGCGAGTGCGCCGTGCGCGTCCTCAACGCGGTTGGCGGCCTCAACAACGCCGATGACGCATCACCGATCACCACGGTGCTGATCCACGACGGTGTCGATCCCGAGCCGTGGTTCGCTCGTGAGGCCGACGAGGTCCGCACCTGCGGGGTGTCGCCGACGATCGACGAGGTCGTGGACTGTCTGCGCCAGGCCCAGATCGACACGGTGTGGCTCGGAGGGCGCCTGAGCCAGGAACGCGTCGATCTGATCCAGGCGTGCGAAGTGGCCGACATCGCCGTGGTCGGACCCGACGCCGAGACGGTTCGCCGGGTCACCGACGTGGCCGACCGCCACCACCCCGACGCGGCGGCGGGAGACGCCGAGACGTCCTCGCCCCGCCGGCGGGTCGAGGTCGACATCCTCGCCGACGATCACGGCACGGTCTGGGTACTGGGCGGCCGCGACGTCAGCATCGCACGAGACGCCGGGCCGCTGATCGCAGAGGCGCCGTGCTCGGCGATCGGCGCCGACCTTGCGCATCGGATCCGTCACTCGGCGAGCGAACTGGTCCGGGCCGTCGGCTACCGGGGCGCCGGCGTCGCCGAGTTCTTCCACGACGGCACCGACTTCGAACTCGTCGGGTTCGACTGCGTCGCCGCACCGGATCACGCAACCACCGAGGAGCGCACGGGTGCCAGCGTCATCGGATGGCGCCTTCGCGTGCAGCGCGGCGAGCGCCTGCCGCTGCAGGAACCGGCGGGCGACGGCATCGTCGTCGAGGCGCGCCTCCTCGCCGAGGATCCCGATCACGACTTCAGCGCCGCATCGGGTCGTGTCGCCCTGCTGTCGTTCCCAGTCGGCACGGGTGTCCGGGTCGACGCCAACCGTCGCGTCGGCGACGTCGTCGACCCGTCCGATCCACTGATCGCGGTGATCACCGCATGGGGACCGGATCGGAGCGTCGCCGTGGCTCGCTTGCGCCGGGCGCTCGAACGAACGGCGATCGTCATCGACGGCGGGGCGACCAACCGCATGCTGCTGGTCGACCTGCTCGGCCGCGACGACTTCCTCCGCAACGATCTCGACACCGAGTGGCTCGATCGGACGCTCGCCGAACGGTCGTTGCTGACACCGAGCGTCGTGGCGCTGCTCGCCGCCGCGGTCGAGGCGTACGAGACCGATCGCGCCGACGTGCAGCGGAGCTTCTACGCGTCGGCCGAACGCGGGCGGCCGCAGCAACCCGCCGACGTGGGGTCCGGGCTCCAGCTCGGCTACTGCGGTGAGAGCTACGTCGTCGACGTCGACTGCGTCGGCCCGCACCGCTACACCGTGCGGCACGGGGCCGACGTCGCCGACGTCACGGTCGACGCGCTCGACGCGTTCGAGCGGCGCCTGACGATCGGTGATCGGCGACACCGACTGGTCGTCGCGCCGACCCTCGGTGGGTTCCGCGTCGAGTTGGATGCGGCGAGCCACACCATCGACCGTGAGGACGGCGCGGTGCTCCGTTCCGGCTGGCCCGCACTCGTGGTCAGCGCGCTCGTCGAACCCGGCGACGAGGTCCACGTGGGCGACCCGATTGCCGTGCTCGAGTCGATGAAGATGGAGACGACCGTCACGGCGCCGATCGCGGGCCGGGTCATGGCGGTGTCGATCATGCCGAACACACAGATCGAACGCGGCGCCCCGCTGGTGCGGATCCGTCCCCACCAGGGCGATGTGCCGGTGTCGTCCGACGGCGCCCGCCGCGTCGACCTGTCTGGTCTCTCCGCCAAGTTCGACCCCACCCGCAAGCCGTGCGACCGGGTCTACGTTCCCCTCGGCGACTACCTGCTCGGCTACGACTCGTCGCCGGCCGCCCTGCGCAAGCTGGTCACCCAGCAGCGTCGGTTGGCCGAGATCGCCGACCCCGACGACGCGGCGTTGCTGGCCTGCGAAGACGGGCTGCTCGACATCTATGCCGAACTCGGGGCGCTCTATCGACCCGAGACCGAGACCGAGACCGACGACCTGATCCGCACCGAGCACACCCAGGAGTTCCTGGTGTCGTTCCTGCAGTGGCTCGACCCGGAGGCGGCAGGCCTTCCGGCCGGGTACCGCGAGCGACTGCAGCGTGCGCTCGAACGCTTCGGCGTGCGCAGCTTGGATCGGACGCCGGCGCTCGAGGCAGCGATGATGTGGCTGTTCCGGTCGTTCGCCCGACTCGGCGAGCTGAGCCCGGTCGTCATCGCCATTCTGGAGCGTCGCTTGATGCACCGCGACGCGCTCGGTGGGCAGGCCGATGCGTCGATGCGCGAACGCCTCGACCGGCTGGTGGCGGCAACGCAGGGACGACAGCAGACCATTGCTGACCTTGCCCGCGACGTGCGATTCCACTACTTCGACGAGCCGCCGATGGAGGCTGCCGCCATCGAGGTGTGGGCCGAGATGGCCGGCCACCTCGATCACCTCGTGGCCGCTCCCGACAGCGGCGATCGCTCCGAGCGACTCGACCGTCTGGTGTGGTGCCCCCTGCCGATGCGGTCGGTGCTGCTGGAGATGTGGCGGTCGCACGCCCACTCGCCGCACGCCCAGCAACTCGTCCTCGAGATCTACCTGCGCCGGCTCTACCGCATCTGGCAGCTCGACACCGTCAGCTTCCACGACGCAGGCGGCTACCGCTTCGCCAGCGTCGCCGGCGTGGCGCCCACCGGTGCGGTCCGCGTGATCGTCGGCTACGTGGCACTCGACGAGCTGCCCGATTGGTCGCACGTCGCGGCGTCGACGCTCGGGTCCGGCGGTGACACGCTGGTCGATGTCGTCACCTGGCGAGAGGGTGAGCGGCCAGAGATCGACGACACCGCTGCCGACGTCGTCGCCCTCGCCGCGCGCAGCGCCCTGGGGTCCGAGGTCCGCCGACTCGACGTGACCGTCAGCAGCACCGACGGCCCCGCCGAAGATCGGTTCCGTCTGCAGAGCGTGTCGCTCGAGCGATCGGACGAGGGGTCGTTCGTCGAGGTGCCGCTGTACCGCAACCTGCACCCGATGCTGGCCGAACGCCTCGAACTCTGGCGGTTGTCGAACTTCGAGTTGGAGCGGCGACCATCGCCCGAAGACGTCTATCTGTTCGACGGCGTGGCACGAACGAACCCGCGCGATCACCGGCTGTTCGCGCTGGCCGAGGTCCGCGACCTCATCGCAGCGACCGACCCGGTGACGGGTGAGCTGACCTATCCGCGGCTCGAGCGGGTCGGGCTGCTCGCGCTCGCCGCGATGCGCGCCGAACTCGCTCGGTACGCGCCACGCGAACGCCCACTGGCGAATCGGTTGGTGCTCGACGTCACCGCGCCGTGGACGTTGCCTGCTGAGGAGACCGAACGTCTCGCGCACCGCTTCGCGCCGCTCGGTGCCCGTGTCGGCCTGCAGAAGTTGGTGCTCAAGGTGCGCATCCCCGATGGCGCCCAACCTGACGGGCTCCGCGAAGCGGTGCTGCACGTCGAGGACGTCGGCCATCGCATCCTGATCCGCGAGGACCGCGCTGGCGACGAGCCGGTCCGGCCGCTCAGCGCGTACCAGCAGAAGGTGCTCACCGCTGCCCGCTTCGGTTCTCCCTACCCGTACGAGATCGTCCGGTTGATGACCAGTGCGGGTGCGGCGACGGGGCTGCCGGCTGACTCGTTCGAGGAGCTCGACCTCGATCCCGATGTCGATCCCACGACGGACGATCGGTTGATCCCGGTGGTGCGCGAACCCGGGACGAACACGGCGCACGTCGTGGTGGGGCTCCTGACGAACCACTCCGAGGTCGTGCCCGAGGGGATGACCAGGGTCGCGATCCTGTCCGACCCGACGCAGGGGTTGGGCAACCTCGCCGAGCCGGAGTGCCGGCGCATCAACGCGGCGCTCGCCTACGCGCTCGAACACCGACTGCCGGTCGAGTGGTTCGCCGTGTCGAGCGGCGCACTGATCGCCATGGATTCCGGCACCGAGAACATGGACTGGATTGCGCTCACGCTGCGCCGCATCATCGAGTTCACCCAGGCGGGCGGCGAGATCAACGTCGTGGTCACCGGCATCAACGTCGGCGGCCAGCCCTACTGGAACGCCGAGGCGACGATGCTCACCCACACCAAGGGCATCCTGGTGATGACGCCCGCGTCGGCGATGGTGCTCACCGGCAAACAGGCCCTCGACTTCTCCGGCGCGGTGAGCGCCGAGGACAACCACGGCATCGGCGGCTACCACCGCGTGATGGGCCCGAACGGCCAGGCCCAGTACTGGGCGTCGTCGTTCGGTGAGGCCTGCGCGCTCCTGCTCCGTCACTACGAGTTGACCTATGTCGTCCCGGGCGAGCGCTTTCCCCGCCGCCGCCCGACGATCGACCCCGTCGATCGCGACGTCCGCTCGAGCCCGCACGCGGAGCTCGTCGACTGCGTGTTCACCTCGGTCGGCGACGTGTTCTCGGCCGAGCTGAACCCGGAGCGCAAGCAGCCATTCGACATGCGGTCGGTCATGCGTTCCGTTGCCGACGCCGACGGCGAGCCGCTCGAGCGGTGGAAGGACCTCGGCGACGCCGACACCACGATCGTCTGGGACACCACGATCGGCGGCATCCCGGTGTGCCTGCTCGGCATCGAGTCGCACACGGTGGGGCGCAAGGGGTTCGTCCCCGCCGACGGCCCGCCGGCGTGGACCTCGGGCACGCTGTTCCCGCAGGCGTCACGCAAGGCGGCCCGGGCGATCAACGCAGCCAGCGCGAATCGTCCGCTCGTGGTGTTGGCGAACCTGTCGGGCTTCGACGGTTCTCCCGAGTCGATGCGCCGGCGGCAGCTCGAATACGGCGCCGAGATCGGTCGGGCGGTCACCAACTTCGACGGCCCGATCGTGTTCGTCGTGGTGTCGCGGTACCACGGCGGGGCGTTCGTGGTGTTCTCCAAGGCGCTCAACGCGTCGATGGAGATCGCCGCGGTCGAAGGGTCGTACGCCTCGGTGATCGGCGGCGCGCCTGCCGCGGCGACCGTGTTCGCCCGTGAAGTGAAGCAGCGCACCGAAGCCGACCCCAGAGTTCGTGAGGCGGTCGCGGCGGCGACCGAAGCCACCGGACCCGAAGCGGCCCGGCTGCGCACCGCGGTCGTGCAGGTCACCGAGCAGGTGCGATCCGAGAAGCTGGGTGAGGTCGCCGACGAGTTCGACGCGATCCACACGATCGAGCGGGCGCTGGAGGTGGGATCGGTCGACCGGATCATCGCGGCGGCCGACCTGCGGCCCTATGTGGTCGACGCGCTCGAGCGCGGCATGGCCACGCACACCTGACCGACCGCGATCACCAGACCGGCCGTTCGACCCACGAGTGGCGGGGCGTTGCCGTGGCCAGGTCGGAACCCGTGGTCAGTGACGTGGGCGGATCGGATGGAGCAGCGAACGCGATCGTCAGCAGGAACACGCCGTCGCGTCGCCACCAACCCGGCATCGCCCCGTTGTGTCCGGTGATCGTCATCGGCCGCCAACCGTCGGTTCGCTCGCCGCGATCACGGCCGTCGAGTGTCACCTCCACGGTGCGCGTGTCGACGCGCAGGCCGACCTGTTGCACCTTGAGCGCCGCTTCCTTTGCGGACCAGATCAGGTTGGCGGCTTCGTGGCGGTCGGCGACGTCGTCGAGGCTGCGCACGTAGTCGTGCTCGGCCGCGGTGAAGAAGTCGGCGACGAACGCGTCGGTGCGTGGCTCGACCACTTCGAGATCGATGCCGAGCGTGCCCGACGCCGAACTGCCCGGCGGGCCGACCAGACAGACCGCCCACCCCGACCGGTCGCTCATCGATACATCGACGTCGGCGGGCCCGCCGTCGAGCAGCACGTAGGGGGCGCCGCTGTCGCGGTGGCGCACCTCGACACGGGCGACCGACTCGAGCGTACGGTCGAGGCCGAGCACGGTGGCGACGGACTGCTTGGTGGTCCAGCGCCGGGTGAGGTACTCGGTGCGACGCTTGGTGAAGCGGATGGAACCGAGATGCTCACGTTCGTGAGCGGTCAGCCAGTCCAGCGTCGTGGGCACCTCGTGTTCCCCATGAGCCAGCCACCACACGGCTCCAGTCTGTCGCACGCACCGGTCGAACGTGGGCTCTCGCCGCACTCCCGACGCGCGGACTAGACGATGTCGCGGCGTTGGACGACGAGCAGCCCGATCGCGGCGGGGACGATGGCCCACACGGCGAGGGCTCCGACTGCTGCCCAGACCGACACCTCGAACGTCACCCCCGACAGCACGTTGGCGAGCGTGTTGGGCATCCACGACCCCGTGCCGCTCGCGAGTTGCACGATGAGTGGCGGGGCGATGATCAAGACGAACACAGCGCTGGTGACCGCACCACCGGTGTTGCGCACGACGCTGCCGATCCCGGCTCCGAGCACCGCGCCGACGGCGCCGCAATAGAGCGAGGCGAGGAGCAGTCGGGCGACATCAGCGGCGGGGACGAGGAATCCGAAGTCGGTGGTCGGCAACGCCATCGCCACAGCGACCATCGTCAGCGCGGCTCCGACACCGCCGAGGACGCCGCCGACGATCGCCACCGCCGAGAACTGGGCGAGCACGGCGCGGTGGCGTCGGGGGCTGGCGAGGAAGGTCGGCACGACGGTGCCGTAGCCATATTCGCGTGCAACGGCCATCGCCCCGAACAGTGTGGCACCCATCAATGCGTTGGCAGCGAACGCAATGAGCGATTGCTGGTCGTCGGCTGTGGACACGAACGTCTTGCTGCCGTCCATGTCGGTGCCGAACACGACCGCGATCGCGTTGATCGCAGCGATGACGACCAGCACGGCCAGGAACGCCCACGGCATCTTGGTCGAGGTCAGCTTGCGCAGTTCCGCGCGCAGGAGACGAGGCCACACCGCAGCGGTGGGGACGACCGGTGCGGTCGTGGGGATGGTCGCTGGCTGGCTCATGTGTGCTGCGCCTCCTTGGTGGTCGACGTGGCGCCCGAGCCAGCGGCTGGGGTGGTGGCCTGCAGGAACAGTTCTTCGAGCGAGCTGGCGTGCGCGGTGAGTTCGTGCAGCGCGATGCCGGCGTCGAATGCCACGTCGCCGATCTGCTCGGTGCGCAGCCCGCGAACGATGAGCGCGCCGACCGGGTCGGTGGCGGTGTCGACGTCGGCTCCGGCGCCGACGAGGGCGGAGCGGAGCCTGTCGGGCGTCGGTGTGCGCACGAGCGAGGTCGAATGCTGCAGTTCACCGAGCGGCCCGCTCGCGACGAGTCTCCCGTCGGCGAGGATCACGATGTCGTCGGCGAGATGTTCGACCTCGGCGAGCAGGTGGCTCGACACCAGCACCGTGCCACCGGACGCCGCCCGCGCCCGTAACAGGTCGCGCAGCGTGCGCACACCCTGGGGGTCGAGGCCGTTGGCCGGTTCGTCGAGGATCAGTACCGGCGGGTCACCGAGCAGCGCTGCGGCGAGGCCGAGGCGTTGGCGCATCCCGAGCGAGTAGCCGCCGACGTGGCGGTCGGCAGCTGGGGTGAGATCGACGGCGTCGATCATCTCGTCGACTCGTTCGCGACCGATGCCGGCGGTGTCGGCGACGACGAGCAGATGGTTGCGACCGCTGCGGCCGGGATGGAACGCGTTGGCCTCGATGACGACACCGACGGTGGCGGCGGGGTCGGGGAGTTCCCGGTAGCGCCGACCTGCGATCGTCGCCGATCCCTCGTCGGCTGCGGCGAGGTCGAGCAGGATCTTCATCGTGGTGGACTTGCCGGCACCGTTCGGCCCGAGGAACCCGGTGACCCGTCCGGGCTGCACGTTGAACGAGAGATCGTCGAGGACCGTGGTCTTGCCGTAGCGCTTGGTCAACCGGTCGATCTCGATCGTGTGTCCGGTCGTCGTGTGTTCGGTCATGGCGTTGCCTCCCGGCCGTCGTCGGCGAGGACGGTGCCGACCACGTAGTCCACGAACTCGTCGGGCTGTTCGAACAGCGGCCGATGCCCTGACGTGTCGAACTCGACGAGGTCCTTGGTGGGCGCCTCGACCATGGGATACCAGTCGTCGAAAACGTCGGCGCGCCCGTCGGCTTCGTGGGCGCCCTGCACGAAGTACATGGGCACGTCGAACTGGGTCGCTGTGTCCCGGAAGTCGATCTCCTGCAGTTGCGGGTAGACCACGCTGAAGGTGTCGACGAACGCGCCGAGCAGGTGGACCTGGTCGATCAGGGCGTACTCCTCGACGAGGAAGTTCTCGGAGAAGCCGCCCTCGCCCTCGGAGTTGCCGGTGTGGTCGTACGGGTACACCTCGTGCTCGTACGACAGCGCCGTCTCGTAGTCGAGCATGCGCATGTACGGCGGCGGTCCGATGGCGACGAGTTCGTCGACGAGGCCGTTGTTGTCGTTCGCACGCGCCCAGGCGAGGGTGTCGTCGTAGAAGATGCGGTCGGTCGCCAGCTGGCTCACCATCTGGCCGATGCCGATGAACGCCGTGTACTTCTCCGGCGCCTCTTGGACGGCGAGCACTCCGAGGGTGCTTCCCCATGACTGGCCGGCGAGGTAGATCGTGTCCTGCCCGAACCGGTCGCGAAGGTAGTCGGTGACGGTGAGCGTGTCGTCGACGATGCTGTCGAGCGTCAGCGTCGAGGTCGGGTCGAGCGACGGATACGAGTGACCTGTCCCGCGCTGGTCCCAGGTGGCGACCGTGACGTGTTCCTCGAGCTCCGGGAGGTGCCGTCGCATCGCGCCGAGTTCGGAACCGCCGGGACCGCCGGCGAGGAACAGCAACACCGGGTTGTCGACGCTGTGCCCGCGGATCAGCATCGTCTGGTCGACGCCGTTGACGTCGAGCGTCACGAGTTCGGCCACGCTGCCGTCCAGGTCGTCACCATCGGGACCGGTGATGGCGTCGGTGCGCGCTGGACGCGCGAGCCCGGAGGCGAGTACGAGCAGGCCGATCCCAGTGAGCACCGCCACCGTGCGCCGGGCGTATCGGCCGACCGGGCGACGCGCCGGTGTCGTGGGGTGGTCGTCGGCGACACGCAGTGAGCGGGCGATCCCGGCGCCGATGGCGGCGCCCAGCACCATCGGCAGCAGCGACACCAGTCCGTGGAACCCGCGACCGACGGCGAGTGCCAGGAGTCCGTAGGTGCTGAACGCGGGGGCGTCCACGGTCGGACCGTCGGTGCCGAGCCGGCCGAGTTCGAACAGCACCGCGAACGTGAGTGGCGTGGACAGCATCGCCCAGCGTGAGTGCATGACGAGACCGGCGATCGTGGCGACGACCAGGCTGATCATCATCGACCACAGTGCAGTGGAGGTGGTCAGCGGGCTGCGCGGTGTCCACCAAGCGGCCACGACGCCCCACAGCCCGGCCATCCCGATGCCGATCGCCATGCCGATCCGTCGGTCCTGCCACACCGGCTCGAGCAGCGCTCGCAGACGTGTCGCGATGCCGGCCACGAACCCGGAGGCATCGAGGCTCGGGTCGCTGCGGTCGTCGGTGTGCTCATCGACGACGGGCGTCTCGGGGGCGTCGACGTCGTGTGCGGTGACGGTCATCGCACGGCCTCGTGTGAGTGCGGGTCGCGTGGTGGCGAATCGAGATCTGGGACATCCGGTGGTGGGAGCGGGGAGCCGGGTTGTCGTTCCGCCGGCTGCGGTGGTCCCATCGGATGCGGCGGCGCTGTCGTCGGTGTCCGAGCGTCGGCGAAGGCCGAGTGCGCCGTAGACGATCAGGGCGACGGCTCCGGCAGCGACCGCAACACCGAGCAGCGTGAGGATCGCTGCGAGGGGAGCGATCAGGCCGGACTTGGCGCCGATGGTCATCGTCACGGCGATGCCGGGCGAGCCGTCGGCGTTCATGACGACTGCCGCCCAGCGCCCGCTGGTGGCCGACCAGGTCAGTTCCTGCGTTCCCGAACCTGCGGCAGTCGCGACCCAGAAGTCCTCCTCGGTCGGTGCGGGGATCGAGGCGACCCCGCTGCCCTGCTGGCGGTACACCGGTGCCGTTGCGATGATGCGGACCACGCGGTCGTGAGCGACATCGCCCAGATAGCGGTCGATGTCGGCCTGCGGGGCGATCCCGATGAAGATGGCCTGCTCGGAATCCAGTGCGGTTGCTCGGAGCCGGACGTCGAGGTCGATCGTGTCGATCAACCAGTCCGGTGAGCCCGGGTCCGCGGCGAACTTCACGTCCTCGCCGGTGATCGCCGCTGTCGGCGATTGCAGCTGGTCGACGGTGACGTCGAAGTAGCCGTCGTCGTCGCGTTGGGTCGCATAACCGATCGCCAGCGCTCCGCCGGCGAACAGCATGCCGATCGCCGGCAGGATCAACACACAGCCGACGACGAGGGCCACGATGCGTTTGGTGCCCATGTCCGACCTCCTGTGTCTGTAGGCCCGCTGCTCTTCCAGCACTACCGGGCTGACCCGCAGCGATCACCAGGGCACAAAGTCAGGGTTCGCAACTGCTCGGTGGCGAGAACGTGGCGTCGATGATCCGATACCGGAAGAAGACCCCGTCGTCGTCACCGTCGGTGCCAGCACCCCAGCCGACGACACCGGTGCCGGCGATCCGCACACCGTTCGACGTGGCGAACGTGGAGTCGATCGATCCGCCGAACGGCTCCAGCCGCGGTGGGTCGGCGGAACCGTTCCAGCGGTCCAGAACGAGACGTCGGATCTGACCGTCGCGGTCGACGAACACCTCGACGTCGACGTCCGCGCCCGCCACGGACAGCGTGACGACCGCCCGATCGTCGTCCACCGACGTCCAGCGGGCGCCCAGCTGCGGCGTGAGCGCTTGGGGCAGCCAGGCCACCGTCTCGCCCGCGAGTCGGCCCTGCGCGCTGCGTCGGATGTCGGGCCCGGTTGCTCGTACCACCGGGATCAGGCCGTGGAGCCGGAACTCCATCCGGGCGTCGTCGGCGGTGAGCAGGTCGGCGCCGACGAAGCGGACGAGCCGCCCCCCGACCACCGGCGACCACACGAATCCCTCGCCGGCCTTCAGGATCTGCTCGGCGGTGAACCGGAGCCAGCGCCCGCCCAGCTCGATCTCGCCGTCCATCGACAGCTCGACGGAGGACGACAGCGCCACTCCGCTCGGCAACGCGGATCCGAGGAGGCGCTGCGCCGGTGGTGGGAGCTCGGCCAGCGTTGCCGCATCGAACCGTGGTGGCTCGGTCGCCGGGCCGCAGGACAGCGCCTCCCAGCCTCGGACGGCGATGTCCGGCCGAGTGCTTCGGTGGTCGGTTCGGGTCACCGTCACGACAACGGACCTCCCTGGTGCGATCGTCGGTCGGAGTTCAACGCTCGCACCCCGAGTCCGTCGGGCGTAGGGGCGAACGGCCCTGGACGCTTGCGACTCAGAGGTAACGGTTGCGTTCGAGCCAGCGCAGGGAGAAGAACCCCCAGATCGGCGGCGTGTAGAACGTCGAGATCCGGTACAGGATCACGGCGGCGAATGCTGCTTCCGCCGGCACGCCGAATGACGTCAGCCCGAAGATGAGCCCGCCCTCGGTGACGCCCACGCCGCCGGGGACCGGCAGCAGACCGGCGAGCAGTGAGACCGACATGTTGATGAACAGCAGCTCGTGGAGGGCCAGCGAGTACCCGAACGACTGGACGAACACGCCGAGGGCCATGGCGAACAGCAGCTCGGCGACGAGGTTGCCGCCGAACAGCATCGCCAGGCGCCGTGGCGATCGCAGGCCGCGCAGCACGGCGAGGGCCTCGCTCACCGTTCGGCGCACGCCGCCGAGTACGTAGCGGCGCAGGCGTGGGATCACCAGGATCACCACGATCGCAACCGCCAGCACCGCGGCCAGCATCCAGGCGATCCGCACGGCGGCCGCCGCCGGACCGGCGACGTCGACATCGAGCGACATGCCGCTGAACAACAACAACGAACCGAGCAGCATCGCCTGGACGATGAAGCCGCTCACCCCGTCGAGCGCGCCCGTGGACACGGCGGTCGACGCCGGCAGACCCTGGCGCTGGAAGAACCGGACGTTGACGGCGATGCGTGCCGCCGCCGTCGGGATTGCCAGGTTGACATAGGAGATCGCGAGCTGCAACGCGTAGACGGGGCCGAGCGGCAACGGCACCGGAGCAGCGCCGAGCGTCGACACCGCCTGGGCGACGCGAGGGAGCTGCGCCACGACGAAGCCGATCACCACGAGCCACCAGGCTGCGTCCTGCAGCGAATCGACGAACTCCTCGACGTCGAACCCGGCGAACGCCGACAGCAGCATCACGGCGGCCAGCGCAGGCAGCGCCACCCGCATCACGGTGCCGAAGGTGAAGCGGCGCATCTTGATCAGCGGGGGCGCCTCGACGTTCGCAGCGTCGGCGACCTGGGCGCGCAGGTCGTCGAGGTCGATGTCGAGGACCTTCATCATGCGGCGTTGGTCGGCGGTGAGCGCTGTCGGCTGGAGATAGGGCAGCAGCTCCTCGATCTCTTCGACGGAACGTTGCTCGCGCAGCGCTTCGAGTGCGAGCTCCGGTCCGAACAGACCGAACGAGGTCACGAAGAGCTGCACCTCGTCGCCATGCAACTGGGCCGGCGTCGGTGCCACCGCGGCGGCGCCGAACTGCACGAGGCCGAGCCGCCCGTCGTCGACGACGATGTGTTCCTCCTCGAGCTGTCCGTGGACGAGGCCGTTGTCGTGCAGGGTGGCGAGGAGCCCCCACAACTCGCGGAGTCGTCCGGGCGCTTCCGAGTCGTCGAAGATCGGCGCAGGAGCGTCGTCGAGTTCACGGAAGCGGTCCGGAGCGACGAGCGGGGTGCCGGTTCGGCGCAGCACGAGCAGCGCGTCGCTGGTGGCGGTGGCCCCTGCGGTCACCACCGCGTCGGTGGCGATGCCGGCCTGCGCCGCGAGCAGGGTCATCAACGCCTCGTGCTCGACCTGCCGGAGACGGCCGAACCCGACCGGTGAGCCGGGTTCGCGCAGCCAGATCGTGCGCCACACCGTGGACACGAGCGCGGCGTCGTACGCGTCGCGCCCGTACAACTTCACGATCAGTTCACCACCGTCGGCTGCCTGTGCGGCGACGGCGAAGTTGCCGGCGTCCTGACGGTCGGCGACGCCCAGTGCCGTGATGTCGATCTTCATGTCGGCGAGCGCGAAGCGGACGTCGTCGAGGCTGGGACGTCCGGCGCTCGATCCGACGGCCAGGTGCACGATCGCGGCCGCGGCGCCGGCCGACAGGAGCGACGCGGTGACCCCCATCGACGAACTTGCGCCGAGTGCGACCGTGGCGATCGAGCCGAGCGCGATGACGACGTAGCCGAAGCGTCGGGCCGGTCGCACCAGGTGTGGCGACGCGGTGATGAGCAGCGCGGTCGGCACGCCGAGCCGCGCCGGAGGGAACAACGCGGGTGGGGCGATGTCGCCGACGAGACCGCTGATCTCGGGCCAGCCCCCGGTGACCACCCGGCCCAACACCAGCCACAGGACGATCCCGACGAAGATGGCCAGGATCATGTCTCGGCCGACCTTCGCCCGGCCGCGGGCGAAGGCGGCGACGAGGACCACGAGCGCCCACAGTGTCGGGAGATCGCCGAGGATCTGCCACATCCCGCTCAGCGCCGACGGGAGCGACGTGAGGAAGGTGGTGACCGCCCTCGAGAAGCCCGGCTCCGGGACGGCGACCAGTGCGACGAGCACGATGCCGAACGTCGACAACGTGAGCAGGACGACGTCGGTGGCGCGCCGCGCCCGCGGCTGGTTGCCGGCGCTGGCCCACAGGCGCAACCCACGACGTATGCGGTTGGCCATGGCCTCGGTCATCGAGTCATTCGAAGCCCCAGCGTCCCCGGAACGAACCCCGACCATCGAGACCGGACAGTAGCCCAGCCCGACCCGAGCACGACCGATGCCGAGGCGCTCGCCCACCCCCGGCCCGAGTCACCAGAACCCCGAAAAATGTCGCCGAGGGTGCGCCCAGCGCACCGATTCGTGCACATTTCGGGCCTCGGGCCGCTGATCATCGTCCGGACCACCAACACGATGGCGCCGTGTCAGACGAGCAGGAGCCTCATCGCGCGGGCTGGCAGGTCGGGCACCAGTAGGTGCTCCGCGCAGTGCGTTCGCCGGCGGGTGAGAAGTTGATCGCGTTGTCGCAGCGTCGACACCCGAACCGGTGCCGCCCGTACACGTAGGTGCGCCCCGCATCGTGGGATCCGGTGGTGACGCGGAACGGTCGCGACCGATTGGCAACCAGTTGGCGATGGGCGATGTCCCAGAGATGTGCCAGCGTGTCGTCGTCGACATCCTCGACGAGCGTGAACGGGTGCAGGCCTGCGACGAACAGCGCCTCGCTCTTGAAGACGTTGCCGACGCCGGCTGCCACGGCCTGGTTCAACAGCAATTCGGCCAGCGTCGTGGTGGGACCGGCCGCAGCGTGTGAGCGGAGCACGACGGTCTGGATGTCGACGTCGTCGTCGCTCAGGTCGGGACCGATGCGGTCGGCGGGGCTGGTGCCGCTGCCCGAGATGTGGGTGGCGATCTCGGGAGCGGCGAAGCACAGGGCCCTTCCGGCGTCGGTCTCGATCACGATGCGCAGCTTCGGGCTCGACGGGACGGCGGGTGTGAGCGGTGCAGCGCGCCACGACCCCGACATTCCGAGGTGCGTGTGCAGGACGAGTCGGCGGTCGAACTCGATGAGGAGGTACTTGCCGACGGCGTCGACGCGGTGGATCCGGTCGCCGACGCGTGGGCGATGCCCGCGCAGTTTGCGGAACCACAGCGCCGTGACGATCCGGTTCTCGAGTACCGGGGTGAGGACCTCGGCGGCCCTGCGCAGTGTGTCACCTTCCGGCATGCCCCGACCATCGCAGACTGCACGCCCCGAACCAGCCACCAGCCCGAAAAATCCCGCCGGCGTTGCGCTCAGCGCAACGCCATCGCGCCATTCCGGGCAGGAGCGTCGTGTGACGGACGGCAGGCTGTCAAACCGGTTGCTCGTCGCGAAACTGAGAGGACAGGACACCCGCCCCCACCCCTGAGAGAGGTCCGATGACTGCCATCGAAACCCGTTCGACCGACGAGCGTCCCACCCCGCCCGACGTCTACGAGTCGTGCTTTGCAATCCCACTGTCGCCCGACGAGCTACGCGCCCACCAGCAGCGCTACCTGGCGATGCCGTCATATCGCTACGGAATTCCCGCCAGGCTGCTGTTCTGGACGGCCGACAGAGTGTTCCCGCAGGGCCGGAGCTTCGAGTTCTTCGCCTTCGTGGAACTGGTCGCGCGGGTGCCGTACATGGCGTGGGAACACGTCGGCCACATCGCCCAGACGCAGAACCATCGAGAGCATCGGTTCGGACGCAAGATCCAGGACCGCATCCTGCTGGCCCGCGACGAGCAGGACAACGAGTTCTGGCATCTCCAGATCATGGAAGAGTTCCTCGAGAAGTCCGGCTACAGGCGGCGCTGGTTCCTCGATCGGATCTTCCCGCAGATCCTGTCGTTCGTCTACTACCACCTGTCGTGGGTGCTGTACGTGGTTCGACCCAAGTGGTCGTACCAGCTCAACTCGGACTTCGAGGATCATGCCCTGCGCCAGTACTCGCTGTTCGTGGCCGAGCACCCCGAATTCGACGAGACGCCCTGGGAGTCGCGCTACCGCGGCGACTATGGCTTCCACGCCACCGTGGGCGACATGCTCCGCCAGGTCGCCTGGGACGAGGAGCAGCACAAGAAGCACTCGGAGGACTTCATTCGCCGGGGCGCCCGCTTCTCACGCGACGGCTGACGAGGCACACACCGACGTAGCGGCATCGTCGGCGCCACCGCGCCGGGTGTCCGGGCGGACGTCGGTGCAGATCGGCGGCCCCACCGGATGAACGGTCGGTTCGTCGCGGGGTTGGCGGGTTGGCGATGAGCGAGGAGACCGAGTGCGCCGTGGGCCAGCCCTTCCGGCGGCTTCATCTCATCTTCATGGTGATCGCGATACGCCCTTGATCCGGCTCCGGCCAAATGGATGGTGCAAGAACGAAGACCGGCGGAGACCCGGGAACAGGTTCCGGCAACGCCGTCGGCTCGAGACACTCAGAAAGGAGTGGTCATGCGCAAGATGATGTTGACACTCACAACGGTCGGACTCCTCGCCATCCCTGCTGGGATGGTCGCTGCCCAGTCCGACGCAACCGAACCGGCAGAGCCGGTTCCCACCTGTGTCGATCCTGAGCGTGCACGGGATCGAGACCACCAGGCCGACCAGGCAACGCCGGGAGCGCAGGATCAGGTGCGCACCCAGCAGCGGGCGCAGGAACAACTCCACGACGCCGACTGTGGTGACTGCCAGGGCGACCAGGCTCAGCACCAGTACCAGTACCAGAACCAGCAGCAGGACCAGGTCCGCACGGCCGATGGCGCGATGCAGCGTCAAGGTTCGGCTGGCCGCGCTGGAAACGGCTGACGACGACGTGCCGGGACGACTCGTCCCGGCACGCCCCGTCGACCGACACGAAAGGAACGCCATGAACACCACACCCAGGTGTCGGACCGCGAGCCGGTCGATGGCACTCACAGCGATCGCACTGCTCGTGTTCGGCGCGGCCTGCACCGGCGATCCGGTGTCGGTCGAGCTGACCACGGTCGAGGCGACGCCGGACACCGAGGCCGGTGCTCCCGACTCCGCTGCGATCGCTTCCGTGCCGGGTGACGCAGCATTGACCGCCGAGGAGATCGCCGGGTTGATGTGGATGCGCGAGGAAGAACAGCTCGCTCACGACGTGTACGTAGCGCTCGGCGACCTCTGGGGCCTGAGGATCTTCGACAACATCAGCAGAGCCGAGACGGCGCACCTCGGCGCGGTCTCGGATCTGCTCGACCTCTACGGTCTCGACGACCCAGCCGAGGGAAACGACGCCGGCACGTTCACCGAACCTGCGCTGCAAGATCTCTACGACCAACTCGTCGCAGACGGCAGTCGCTCGCTCGGCGACGCACTGGCGGTCGGCGCGTTCGTCGAAGAGCTCGACATCGTCGACCTGTCTACTCGCTCCGCCACCACGGAGACCGCCGAGATCTCCGCGGTCTACGCCGACCTCGAGCGGGGCTCACGAAACCACCTGCGAGCCTTCGTTTCGCAGCTCGACTCCCGCGGGGTCGCCTACGAGCCCACGCAGCTCGACGTCGCCGCCTTCGATGCGATCGTGTCGAGCGACACCGAGCGGGGCTCGGGCGACTGACGAGGGCACCGGGAACCTGCCAGCTACCAGCGTCCTCGGCGACGGGCCTTCTACGATGAACTCCATGCCGCGCCAACGGATACTGGTGGTGGATGACGAGGACGCAATCCGCGAGCTGGTTGGCTCCTACCTGCGCAACGACGGGTTCGAGGTCGCGGAGGCGGTCGACGGCAGCGACGCGCTCGCTCAGTTCGCCCAGTGTGCCCCTGACCTGATCGTGCTCGATCTGCGGCTGCCGGGTCTCGGCGGTCTCGATGTCCTGCGCGAGATCCGCCGGACCTCCGCGGTGTACGTGATCGTGCTCAGCGCCCGAGCGGACGAGACCGACAAGCTGATCGGGCTCGAGTTGGGCGCCGACGACTACATCACCAAGCCGTTCAGCCCGCGTGAAGTCGTCGCGCGCGTCCGTGCCGTACTCCGCCGAGGCCGCAAGGACGCCGTCGGCATCGACAACTCGAATCCGACAGACGACGAGGTGACCCGGCTCGACGGGCTCACCATCGACGCCGGTCGCCACGAAGTGCGAGTCGACGACGAACCGGTCGAGCTCACGAGTCTCGAGTTCCAGCTCCTTGCCACGCTCGTCGAGGCGCCCGGGCGGGTGTTCACCCGCCGGCAGCTCATCGAGCGTGTGTGGGGCTGGGACTTCTACGGTGACGAACGCCTCGTCGACGTTCACATCGGCAACCTTCGCAGAGCGCTCGGCGATGCAGCGGATGCGCCGCGATTCATCGGCACCGTACGTGGGGTGGGGTACAAGTGCGTCGGAAGCGCGCGGTGAGCAACGCCTGGGTTCCTCGTCGCTTGCGCACCCGCCTGTTCCTGTCGTACGTCGTGGTCGTCGCTGCTGGCGCGATCACCATGTTGGTCGTGGGCGCCGTTGTCACCCGAACGGTCTACGAGCGACGACTGGGTGGGTTCGGCTTCGGGCGCGGTCAGGGCCGTGAGCTCGGACCGAGTGAATCCCAACTCACTGCCGCACTCGACGACTCGCTGATGCCTGCACTCGTGTTCGGTGTGGTCGCCGCCCTGCTCGTCGCGGCGGTGGTGGCGACGTTCGTCGGCGCTCGGCTGCTTCGACCGATCGACGAACTCGAGCGCGGCAACCCGACGGATGGCGGCGGGCGACTTTGCCACGCCGGTACCGGTTCCGGCGGAGGCCGAACTCGCGTCGCTCGCCAACGACGTCAACCATCTCGGCGAACACCTCGCCACGATCGAGCGGCGCCGAACCCAACTGCTCGGTGAGGTCACCCACGAGATGCGCACGCCGATCACGGTGATCCGCGGGCAGACCGAGGGGTTGATCGACGGGGTGATCGCTCCGTCAGCGGAGGTGTACGCAGGGATCGCCGACGAGGCGTCGCGCCTGCAGCGGATCGTCGATGACCTGACCCTGCTCTCGCGTGCCGACGAGGGCACGCTCCGGATCGATCTGGACGATCTCGACCTCGCCGCCGTGGCCGCTGGTGCGGCCGAGCGACTGCGACCACAGTTCGACTACGCCGACGTCGGTCTCGTCGTCGAGGTCGGCGACCCTTCCGAGCCAATCCCGGTTCGTGGTGACGTTCATCGCCTGACGCAGGTGTTGTCGAACCTGTTGGGAAACGCGCTCGGCCATTCCCCGACCGGGGGAACGGTGACGATTCGTTCCGGTCGCGACAATGCGGTGGCGTTCGTGGACGTGATCGACGACGGCCCGGGCGTTCCCGCCGACGAGGTCGACCGCATTTTCGAACGCTTCTATCGAGGCACCGGGACGGGGACGGTTCGAGCCGGGCGCGGCATCGGGTTGACGATCGCCCGAAGTCTTGCGCGCGCCCATGGAGGCGACGTGGTCGTCGAAGGCGCGGGCCCCGGTGCGAAGTTTCGAGTGACGGTTCCCGTTTCCGACGGCGCGGGGAACCGGAAGTAGATCTGGACATCATCCGGAAATGGATGTAGTCTGACCTCCGTGTCTCACGACGTCCGCGAACTCCTCCGCCACCACGGCATGAACGTGACCGCTCAGCGGCTGGCGATCATGCAGGCGGTGTCCGAGCATCCGCATGCGACCGCCGACACGATCGCCGACGAGGTGCGCGGGTCGATCGGATCGATCTCGCGGCAGGCCGTGTACGACTCGCTCGGCATGCTCGTCGACAAGCAGATCCTGCGCCGCATCGAGCCCGCCGGCTCACCCGCCCGCTACGAGGACCGCACCGGAGACAACCACCACCACGTGATCTGCCGCGGGTGCCGAGCGATGCACGACGTCGACTGCGCCGTCGAGTACACGCCGTGCCTCACCGCATCGAACGATCACGGCTTCGTCATCGACGAAGCCGAAGTCACCTACTGGGGCTGGTGCCCCGAGTGCCAAGCCGCACACCACCACCCTTGACCACCACCAACATTGACCCCAGCAACACTGACCACCAACACGACCACCACCACCACCGACCACCACCACTGAGGAGCACACCATGAGCGACACCACCGACGTCTGGCAGATCAACGACAGCGAGCAGGGCTGTCCCGTCATGCACGGACCCAACTCCGGCCACACTGCGGTCGGCTCGACCGCCAACGAACACTGGTGGCCGAACCAACTCAACCTGCGCATGCTGCACCAGAACTCGCCGGCATCGAGCCCGCTCGACGACGATTTCGACTACGCCGAGGCGTTCAAGAGCCTCGACTACGACGCGCTCAAGGCCGACCTCACGGCGCTGATGACCGACTCGCAGGACTGGTGGCCCGCCGACTACGGCCACTACGGCCCGTTCTTCATCCGCATGGCGTGGCACAGCGCCGGCACCTATCGCATCGAGGATGGCCGCGGTGGCGGCGGCAACGGCACACAGCGGTTCGCGCCGCTCAACAGCTGGCCCGACAACGGCAACCTCGACAAGGCCCGCAACCTGCTGCAGCCGATCAAGCAGAAGTACGGCAACAAGATCTCGTGGGGCGACCTGATGCTGCTCGCCGGCAACGTGGCGATGGAGTCGATGGGGCTGAAGATGTTCGGCTTCGCCGGCGGCCGCGCCGACGTGTTCGCCCCCGAGGAGGACATCTACTGGGGTCCCGAGACCGAGTGGCTCGGCGACGAGCGCTATCACGGCGACCGTGAGCTGGAGAACCCGCTCGGCGCCGTCCAGATGGGCCTGATCTACGTCAACCCCGAAGGCCCCAACGGCAACCCCGACCCGCTGGCGTCGGCTCGCGACATCCGCGAGACGTTCGCTCGCATGGCGATGAACGACGAGGAGACCGTGGCGCTGGTCGCCGGCGGCCACACCTTCGGCAAGGCGCACGGCGCCGGCGACCCGAACCTCGTGGGCCCCGAGCCCGAAGGTGCCCCGATCGAGCAGATGGGCCAGGGCTGGAAGAACAGCTTCGGCACCGGCAAGGGCGTCGACACCACCACCAGTGGCATCGAGGGCGCCTGGACGCCCACCCCGACCACGTGGGACAACTCGTACTTCGACACGCTGTTCGGCTGGGACTGGGAGCTCACCGAGAGCCCCGCCGGCGCCAAGCAGTGGAAGGCGTCGAACCCCGAGGCGCAGGACATCGTGCCTGACGCCCACGACCCGGAGCGTCGCCACGCCCCGATGATGACCACGGCCGACATGGCCCTTCGGATGGACCCGATCTACGAGCCGATCTCGCGTCGCTTCCACGAGAACCCCGAGGAGTTCGCCGACGCGTATGCCCGTGCCTGGTTCAAGTTGCTGCACCGCGACATGGGCCCGGTCTCGCGCTACCTCGGCCCGGAAGTGCCGAGCGAAGTGCTGATCTGGCAGGACCCCGTGCCCGCCGTCGACCATGAGCTGATCGGCGACGCCGACATCGCGTCGCTCAAGCAGACGATCCTCGACTCGGGTCTCACCATCTCCGAGCTGGTGTCGACGGCGTGGGCCTCGGCGTCGACGTACCGTGACAGCGACAAGCGCGGCGGCGCCAACGGCGCCCGGATCCGCCTCGCTCCGCAGAACGACTGGGCAGGTGAACAACCCGCCGCAGCTGCGTCGGGTGCTCGCCAAGCTCGAGGAGATCAAGGCGGGCTTCGCCAAGCCGGTCTCGCTCGCCGACCTGATCGTGCTCGGTGGCTGCGCTGCGGTCGAGGCCGCTGCCAAGGCGGCTGGCCACGACGTGACCGTGCCGTTCACCCCTGGCCGCACGGATGCGACCGAGGAGATGACCGACGCCGACTCGTTCGCACCGCTCGAGCCCAAGGCCGATGCGTGGCGCAACTACGTCGGCAAGGCGCCGGCGCTGTCCGCCGAGGCACTGATGGTCGACCGGGCGCAGCTGCTGACGCTGAGCGCACCGCAGATGACGGTGCTCGTCGGCGGCATGCGGGTGCTCGGCGCCAACTACGACGGCTCCGACCGTGGCGTGTTCACCGACCGTGTCGGTGCGCTGACGAACGACTTCTTCGTCAACGTGCTCGACCTGTCGACCGAGTGGTCACCGACATCGGCTGACGCCGAGGTCTTCGAGGGCCGCAGCCGGGCGACCGGCGATCTCAAGTGGACCGGCACCCGGTGTGACCTGATCTTCGGGGCGAACTCGCAGCTGCGGGCGATCTCGGAGATCTACGGCGCAAGCGACGGCGGCGCCAAGTTCGTCGCCGACTTCGTGAAGGCCTGGACCAAGGTGATGGAGCTCGACCGCTTCGACCTGCGCTGACTGTCTGCGCTGACTGTCTGCGCTGATCGGTATCGCTGAGTGGCGACTGCAGCAGGGGCTCGGCCCCTGCTGCAGTCCAGTTCCTACTTGAGGAACAACATTTCGCGGTACTTCGGCAGTGGCCAGTACCGGTCGGCCACCTCGGCTTCGAGCGTGTCGCCGTGCAGACGAACTTGGTCCATCAGCGCGCGCAGCGTGCCGGCGCAGTACTGCATGTGCTCCTCGGTCGTGTCGAAGTCGTGGACGGCGAGCGCCGACTCGAGCGATCCGACTGCAGCGATCAGGGCGTTGGCCTCCCCGGCCACCGTCTGGATCGTGGTGGTGTCGACCTGAACGCCGAGCGCGGCCGCTCCGCTGATGCTGCTCGCAAGATCGGACACGTAGGCCAGCGCAGCCGGGTACAGCATCGTCTTGGCGATCTCGACGGTCGTCTTCGCTTCGACGCCGATCGACAGGATGTACTGCTCGGCATAGACCTCGTAGCGGCTCTCGAGTTCGACCGGCGACAACACCGAGGTCCGCTCGAACAGCGCGACCACCGACTCGTCGATGAGGGCGGGGAGCGCATCGGCGGTGGTGGGGATGTTGCGGAGCCCGCGTTCTTCGACCGCCATCGTGTGCCATTCGGACGAATAGCCGTCGCCGCCGAAGATCACGTTGCCGTGCAGCTGCATCAACTCCTGCAGCACTGCGGCGACGGCTTCGACCTGGCCCTTGCCGCCGGACAGTTCTGCTTCGAGTCGGTCGGCGATCCAGTCGAGTGAGTCGGCCAGCATCGTGTTCATCGCCACCAGCGGTCCGGAGACCGATTGCGACGATCCGACGGCGCGGAACTCGAATCGGTTGCCCGTGAACGCGAACGGCGAGGTGCGGTTGCGGTCGCCGGGATCACGCGTGAACGGCAGGATCTGCGACAGCCCGAGGTCCATCATGCCGCCGTCGTTCGACACGGCGATGTTGCCCTCCTTGATGTCGTTGAAGACCGCTTCGAGCTGATCGCCCAGATACACCGAGAGAATCGCTGGTGGCGCTTCGTTCGCGCCGAGCCGGTGGTCGTTGGCGGCCGAGGCAATCACCGCACGCAGCAGCGGCCCGAACAGGTGCACGCCGCGGATGACGGCGCCGCAGAAGAGCAAGAAGTTGAGGTTGTCGTGAGGGGTCGTGCCGGGATCGAGCAGGTTGCCCTGCGTGGAGTTGCCGATCGACCAGTTGACGTGCTTGCCCGAACCGTTGATCCCGGCGAAGGGCTTCTCGTGCAGCAGGCACACGAAGCCGTGCTCCTTCGCGGTGGCCTTCATGATCGTCATCATCAACTGCTGATGGTCGGCGGCGACGTTGGCGGCCTCGAAGTAGGGGGCGATCTCGAACTGCCCGGGGGCGACTTCGTTGTGGTGCGTCTTGGCCGGAATGCCGAGCCGGTACAGCTTGGCCTCGAAGTCCTGCATGAAGACCTGGACTCGCAACGGAATCGCACCGAAGTAGTGGTCGTCGAACTCCTGACCCTTCGGCGACGGTGCACCGAAGAGTGTCCGACCCGCCAACAGCAGATCGGGGCGGGCGTTGGCGAAGTTGGCGTCGACGAGGAAGTACTCCTGCTCGGCACCACAGCTCGAGTTCAGCGTGTCGATGTCGGTCTCTCCCATCAACCTCAGGACTCGCTGCGCGGCGGCGTCCATCGCCGTGTTCGAGCGCAGCAGCGGAATCTTCTTGTCGAGCGACTCGCCGGTCCACGAGAAGAACACGCTCGGGATCATCAACGTCGCGCCGTTCGGCGTGTTCATCACGTACGCCGGGCTCGTCGGATCCCATGCCGTGTAGCCGCGCGCCGCGTTGGTCATGCGGAGACTGCCGTTCGGGAACGACGAGCCGTCGGGTTCACCCTTGATCAACAAGCTCCCGGTGAACTCGGTGATCGCATGGCCCTCCGGATTGGTGATGATGAACCCGTCGTGCTTCTCGGCGGTGATGTTGGTCAGCGGGTAGAAGACGTGGGAGAAGAACTTGACGCCCTTCTGCATGGCCCAGTCCTTCATGGCAGCTGCGACGATGTCGGCGGTTGCCGCATCGAGCGGTGCACCGGTACGCACGGTCTCCTTCATTGCCTTGAATGCGTTCTTCGAGAGGCACTCCTCCATGGTCGACAGGCTGAAGACGTCCGCCGCCCAGATCTCGCTGAGCGGACCGCTGACTGCGCTCACGTGATCGGGACGGTTGGTCACTTCGGTGATCGCCTGTTGGCGGACTTCGTTACCACTCACGTGTGCTCCCTGTTGGCTCGGTGTGGAGGTTGGCTCGGTGTCGAAGCGTCGGAACGTACCGAGTCCGAAGTGTGTCC
This sequence comes from Ilumatobacteraceae bacterium, assembly GCA_963715825.1. GTDB lineage: Bacteria > Actinomycetota > Acidimicrobiia > Acidimicrobiales > Ilumatobacteraceae > Sva-07. The sequence goes on along the minus strand of CAVQSI010000026.1, from coordinate 10,107 downwards.
GAGCGCCGTCGCAGCGCTGTTCTCACGCCGTTCACGATGGCGTGACATGAACGAACGAACGGGCGAACCTCAGAAGGTGGTGACGTTCGGGCGAATCCCGAGGTCGTCGATGGCTGCGTTCATCTCGTCGAGCGTCAGCGCCCGATCCGCACCCACCGCCGCAGTGATCAGCGCCTCGGTCAGGTTGGTGCCGAAACTGCGGCCTTCGAATCGAGGCGTCGTGGTGATGAGCTGCATCGCGCCTGCATCGCGTAGCCACTCGACGTTCGCCTCGGTCGTCGTGTTCGTCAGCACCGTCTTGCCCGACAGATCGTCGGGCGCGTACTTGGCGATGTAGAGGAAGTCGCCGCAGATCAGGTCCGACTGCTCGAAGTGTTTGGCGAACTTGGGCTCGCGAACGGTCTGATTCTCGCCGCTCGGGTAGAGCCAACGCAGCGGAAGACGGCCCGCGACCGGCACGAGCAGTTGCGCCATCCGCTTCACCTGGCCGAGGCTGTGCAGCGCCACCGGTACACCGAAGCTGAACATCAGGTCGCCGTACACGACGGCGTTGCTCACCTCACCAACCGCGAGCGCCATTCCCCAGCGGTCGAGCGCGATGTTCAAGAAGGCCTGCTCGAAGTGTGCCGGTGGCCCTCCTGCAACTCTCGGGCCAGCGAGGTCTGGACCGGCGAGTTCGAACACTCGACGTTCGAGGGTCATCTTCACGCCGGCGCCGTCGACGAGCGGCGTTCGGGTGACGCCTTCGATCAGCTTGTCGGTCGAACGGAATCGCAGGACGTCGCCATCGACGTGGAAGGCGATCTCGGTGCCGCCGACCGACAGCACATCGACGGTGCCGTCGAGGTTGCGCATGAGCCGGTTGAACGCGGCGAGGTCGCCGTCCACGCCCCGGCGCTCGGCCCGGATCTCCACACCGCCGAGCTCGACGAGCACCGACTTGTCGCGCGTGGAACTTCCCAGTGACACCGACACCACGTGTTTCGTCATTGCTCAGACCCCCGTCGCATCTTGACACGATCCGAAACCGGCGCGGCGTGAGACCTCACGCGAGACTGCCGCATGGCCCACTACGACACCGCGCGGATCATCGCTACCGACCAGCGACACCTGCTGCATCCGTATCAGATCTTCGACACCTACCTCACCGATCCGGTCCTGCCCATCGCGGACGGTGTCGGAGCCCGGCTCCTGGACACGAACGGCAACGAGTACATCGACGCGGTCGGCGGGATGTGGTGCACGAACATCGGCCTCGGTCGCCACGAGATGGCCGACGCGATCGCCGAGCAGGTTCGCCAACTCGCCTACGCGAATCCGTTTGCCGACATGACCAACGTGCCGGCCGTCGAGCTCGCCGAGAAGCTGGCAACGCTTGCGCCGGGCTCGCTGAACCATGTGTTCTTCACGTGTGGTGGCTCGACCGCCGTCGACTCCGCGTTCAGGCTCATCCAGTTCTACTGGGACGCCAAGGGCCAACCGGAGCGCCGCCACATCCTGAGCCGGGTCGACGCGTACCACGGCACGACCTACGCCTCGGCGTCGATCGGGGGGAAGCCGGGCGACAAACCCCCCGGGTTCGGCTTCATGACCGACACGATCCATCACCTCGGTTCCCCGAATCACTACCGCTTCGGCGCCGGCCGGACCGAGCAGGAATTCGCCGATGACCTGATCGCCGAACTCGAGACGACGGTCGCAGACCTCGGCGGGCCCGAGCACGTGGCGGCGATGTTCGCCGAGCCGCTGATGGGATCGGGCGGCGTGATCGTCCCGCCGGCGGACTACCTGCAGCGCGCCTGGAGGTTCTGCAAGGACCATGACATTCTCTTCGTCGCCGACGAAGTGGTCACGGGATTCGGCCGGCTGGGGGAGTGGTTCGTGTCGGAGACGCTGTTCGGGATCCAGCCCGACATGATCACCTCCGCCAAGGGCCTCACCTCGGGCTATCTGCCCCTCGGCGCGTTGATCTTCAGCGACGAGGTGTTCGACGTGATCGCCGAGGAGGGCCACGGCCGCTACTTCGCCGTCGGCTACACCTACTCCGGGCATCCCGTGTCGTGCGCGGCGGGGCTGAAGAACATCGAGATCATTGAACGCGAGGGTCTGCTCGACCACGTCAAGGACGTCGGGCCGTACTTCATGGAGCGGCTCCGAACGCTCGCCGACCTGCCGATGGTCGGCGACGTCCGCGGATCGCACCTGATGGCCTGTGTCGAGTTCGTGGCAGACGCTGCGACCAAGCGGAACTATCCCGAGGAACTCAACGTCGGGAAGTGGGTGGCCAACGAGGCCGATCAGTTGGGCCTGATCGTGCGACCGATGGACAACCTCAACGTGATGTCGCCGCCGCTGGTCATCACCCGCGACGACATCGACGTCATCGTCGCCAAACTCGGCGACGCGATCGTCGCGGCCCGCGCCGCAGCTCGAAGCCGCCGGCCACCACTGACACCCCACCCGCGTTCTCAACCACGTTTGCGTTGCACTTCGGGTGACCCGGTCCGCCGAATCTGCAACGGAAACGGTCAGGCGGCGGTGAGGGAGGCGAGGGCGTTGCCGATGAGGCGTCGGGCTTCGGCGGCGATCGGGCCCAGCTCGTCGACGCTCGTCATCGACACCATCAGGCCGGGGTCGAGCGCATCGACGTGCACCGTGCCGTCGACCTCGTGGACGACGACGTTGCATGGCAACAGCACGCCGACCTGCGGCTCGACGTCGAGCGCAGCTCCCGCCAGGTTCGGGTTGCAGGCCCCGAGGATGACGTAGCGGTCGATCTCCTTGTCGATCTTGGCCCGCAGCGTTCCCTGCATGTCGATCTCGGTGAGCACGCCGAAACCGTTGGCGGCCAGCGCCGCCTTGGTCGATGCGAGCACATCGTCGAACGGTCCGTCCAGGACCACGGTCTCTTCGAACACCATCTGTCTCTGCCTTTCGTTGGAACTGGTCTGCCCCGACCGTGTCGCTTTGCGAGGTGTTCCGACCAGAGCCGGAAGTCATCTCGTGGATCGGCGAACGGAACGATTGCGCCGGTGGTGGCGTCGCCTCAGCCCGGCGTGGCTGCCGGCGACAGGACCGCGACGAGAAACTCCGAGCGATCGGTGAACGGCCGCAGGTCCCACGTCGACAGCCGGAGGTCGATGTGCAGCCCGACTGCACCAACGTCGTCGAAGAAGGCGTCGAACGGATAGTCGCCGCCGGAACCGAAACCGACGACGAGGCGGCCATCGTCGGTCAGTGCCGCTGCCAGGTTCACCAGCACCCGTCGCCGCGTGGCCGGGTCGAGGAAGCCCATCACGTTGCCGGCGCACACGACGACGTCGAAGCCGCGCTCGACGCCCACCGCGGTGAAGCCGTCGACGTCGAGCTCGGCGAGGTCACCGACACGCCACAGCGGTCCCGGATGATCGTGCTCGGCGGCGGCGATCAGCGCGGCGTCGAGATCGATCCCGACGACGTCGTGACCGAGGACGGCGAGCTGGCCGCCGACACGACCGGGACCGCACCCGGCATCGAGGATGCGCGCACCGCGACCAACCATCGCATCGACGAATCGGGCTTCGCCGTGGAGGTCCACGCCGTCGGCCGCCATCGTGCGGAACCGCTCGATGTACCGGTCGGAGTGGTCAGGGTTCTCGTCGAGCTGCTGCAGCCAGCGGTTACCTGTCACGCCGCCCAGCCTGCCGTCGTCATGAGGTCGTTCGCGAATTCGGGCTGCGGGAACTCACGAGAACCGGTGGTGTCGGCTCGGGGCGCGGGTCAGCAACGAGCGCAGCGAGGCGTGATCGGTGTGACCCTCGGGGTCGACGGCAACGACGGTGAGGTCGGGGCCGGCGATCTCGAGGGCGACCTGGAGGCATGCGCCGCACGGGAACGTCAACTCGCCGTCAGTGCGCTTGGACGACACCGCGAGAACGGTGGGTCGGGTGCCGGTGGTGACGGAGGAGAACAACGCGACCCGTTCAGCGCACATCGCCAAACCGAGCGAGACGTTCTCGACGAGTACACCGTGCACGACGGCTCCATCGGATGCGACGACGGCGGCGCCCATCTTGAACCCGGAGTAGGGGACATACGCGTGGGCTCGGGCCGCCGCTGCCGCCGCAGCAGCGGTCGCGATCAGCTCGGTCAGCGGGACTCCACGGTCGTCGGGCATGACTGCATGTTGCCGTTGCCTTGCCATCGGGCTCAACTCTGCGGGGTTCCGCGCCGATGAACAGTCATGCCGATGCTGCGAGCCGCGCTGCAACCGGGGATGATCCTGGTGAGCCCGTCGGGCACGGTGCGCATCCTGCGCTCGCGTACTGCCGGCGACAACGGCTGGAACTGCTCCGACGGCGCAGCGATCGCCGACGATGCGGCGAACGACCCCGAACACTGGGCCGCGTACACGCCCGAGGAACTCGCCGCTCGCCTCGCGCTGGCCGCCGAGGTCTGCGATCTCGGCGGCTTCAAGGAACTGAGCGGGGGACTCGCCACCTGGGACGCCTGCTCCGGTCGGCCGTGTGTGCTGCCTCGACTCGCTCGACTGATCCGCTGATCGCCCGTTCTCTCGTCGGCGGAATCACCCATCTCTCGGTCGGCCGGTCCCCATCGACGAACTTTGCCCTCGAGGTTCACCGATGAACGCGCAGCGAGCACAATGACCCCAGTGCCCGTGCTCTGCAGCCCGGGATGCCTGAACGGAGGATCCAGGGATGAGGTCGACACTCGGGAGCGTCGCGCTGGTCGCGGCGTTGGCGCTGGCAGCGTGCTCCGATGGGGACGACGCGCCGCCCGAGGGAGCGCCGCCGGAGTCTGCTGAGCCAGGCGGTGGCGGCGGGGCCGGCGATGACGAACCGGACGAGCCTGTGACCACGCCGCCGCCCGCCCCTGCGATCCCCGACTCGTTCGAACCGGCCGGTGGCGACTGCCCGCTCGCCGGGTTCTTCGGGCCGGCATGGGCAGACGTCGCACGGGGAGTCGACCTCTTGGTGACCGCCAACGATGTGTTCCAGCCGCTGGGCGATGTCACCGGATCGGACAGCTGTGGGGCAGTCGTCGGTGATCCGCACGTAGTCACCCCCGACGGGCGTCACTTCGACTTCCACGCCGTCGGCGAGTTCGTTGCCCTCGAGGTGCCCGACGCCGAGATCCAGGTGCGCCTGCGGGGCGTGACGCCGTTCATGTCGGTGGTGGAGGCAGTTGCGGCGCGCGTCGGCGACTCGGTCGTCCAGCTCGGAGGTGCACCTTCGGACGACGACTGGCTCCTGATCGATGGGGTGGCGAACGACGACAACGTGATCGAACTGGCAGGCGGTGGGTTCGTGATCAGAGTGGACGAGGAAGCCCTCGTGGTGTGGCCCGAGGCTGCACACATGATGGCGGTCAACGGCGACGGCTACACCGACCTCGTCGTCAGGCCGGGCCTCACTGCGCTCGACACGTCCGAGGGCCTGCTCGGCGCGATCGACGGTGACCCTGCCAACGACCCGGCCGTCGACGGCGAACCCATCGACCTGCGTGATCGGGAGTCGCTCTACGGCGTTGGAGCGTCGGCCTGGCTGGTCGACGACGCGTCGTCGCTGTTCACCTATGCCGACGGCGAAGGCCCCGAGACGTTCCACGACCCCGACGCTCCGTCAGCCGGCGGCCCGTCCGACGACGACCTCGACGCCGCCCGGGCGCGTTGCGAAGACGCCGGAGTCACCGAACCCAATGCGCTCGCGCGGTGCGCGTACGATCTCGCCGTCACCGGAGACGATGCGGCGATCACCAGCGCACTGCGAACCCAGGGCATCCGACCGGCGGAGGCATCGGATGATGGGGGCGTCGGGAGCGGGGTGGAGAACTCGCGCTGGCGCACCACCTACGGAGAGATGGTCTTCGGCGAGATCGCCGACGACGGAAGCGTGATCGGCGAGTACACCTCGCGCGGCGAGCTTCCGAGTGTCATCGTCGGGGTGCTCGACGAGGCCGGTGTGCTGCGTGGCGTCTGGTACGAGGACCGCAGCGGATGCGGGGAGCGTCGGCTCGGCTACTCCTACTGGGGAGCGGTCGAGTTCCGCTTCGACGAGCGTCAATCGACCTTCGAGGGCGGATGGGGTCGGTGCGAGGACCCGGGTGCCGCCGACGCGGGTGCATGGTCGGGCACTCGACTCGGTGATGCAACGCCGCGGCCGGGCCACGGCGACAGCGTGTCCGGCGACGCCGACGAGACGACCGATCCGACGCAGGATCTCGCGCTGACCGCCGAGCAGGTCGTGACGCCGCCCGGCGCGGTCGACGCGACGGGGCGGGCCCGGGTGTGGGTCGACGGCGACTCGCTGCGCGTGCTGATCGAAGCCTCGCTCGAGCCCGGGGACGAGGGCATCGACGCTGCGCTCCACCTCGGCGAGCCCGGCCTCGACGGTCCGGTGCTGGTGAACTTCGGGCCGGGAACGAGCTTGGAGGGTGGCTGGGAGTGGTCCTACGAGGGACCCGCCCCGGCGCCGTTCGTGGAAGCGCTCGACTCGGATCCAGAACGGCTGTACATCGAGATCGTCACGGTGGCGCATCCCACCGGTGCGCTCCGAGGCGGTTTCGGACCCTGACGAGTCCCGCTGGATCTCAGCTGACGACGGTGACCTCGGCGTCGGGGAACAGCTGCAGGTACTCGTCGACGACGCAGTCGTTGAGGCTCATCGAGTCGAGCACGGCGAGGATGTTCTCCTCGCCGAACGCGGTCGTGTCGCCGGTGCCGGAACTCCCGAAGCGAGCCTCGAACACGTAGTTCAGTTCGGGGAGGTTCGGGGCGTTCAACAACAGCGCCGGCGCGTACACGCGGAACACCATGCCATCGAACAACACCGGGTAGGACTCGCCGCCCCAGGTGATGGTCCCGACCTCGTCACCGCCGCCGCCGGCCTCGGCGATCGCAGCGAGATCGAGCGGGCCCTCGTTCTCGCCGATGCCGACTTCGAGGGTGCGTTCTGCGCCCTCGGTGGTGAATCGCAGGCCGCTGTTGCCGCTCACACCGATCACGGTCCACTCCGGCGGGAGCTGCACGTCGACGTCACCGAAGCCCGGCTCATCCGACGTGAACGCGGTCTCACAGTTCGTGTCATACGACACGAAACCGTCGACGGGCGCGGCGGCGGTCGTGCCGAACACGTCGATGGTCGCCGATGAACCGCCCGACGGGTCTCCACCGCCCGGGACCGTGGCGTCGGCCGGCGCCGTGACGTCACCAGTCGGGTCCTGCACCGCATCGCTGCCATCGGATGCGCCGTCGGACCCACACGACACGAGCAACACCGCAACGGCCCCCGCGCCGATGGCTCGTCGCACCCCTCGATCGCAACGCATGGTCACCCTTTCGTCCGTGTGTTGGTCCGTGTGTTGGTCGGCGTGAAGGTAGCAAGACCCGTTCGCGCGTGCCCTGCCCAGCTCGAAAGACCCACGGCCGGCACGTCCACCGATGAGCGAACGGCGTCTGCGGTGGGTTCGCTCATCGCGGGAGTTGGTGGGGGATCGGGGACGTTCGCCCCTGGTGTGCTGAGGGGACCGTGTGTCGCGATGGTCGCGAAGAACTCGACCGAACGAGGGGGGCGTCATGCGGACCGAAGTGAGTGGACCGGCGTTCGGGGGCCTCGCCGCCGACGCCAACCTGCTGCGGCCGCTGCAGCGGTTGCTCGAGACCGAACCCGACTGCGTGATCGCGCTGGAGCGGCAGGGCGACCGCCTCGTCCACTGGACCGTCACGCAGACCGCCGAACAGGTCCGAGCGGCCGCCAAGGGGCTCGTGGCCTGTGGCATCGAGCCAGGTGACCGCGTCGCACTCATGTCGCACACCCGGCTCGCGTGGATGCTCGCCGATCTGGCGATCATGTCGGCTGGGGCCGTCACGGTGCCCGTGTACGAGACGTCCTCGGCGGAACAGCTCGCCTGGATCCTCGAGGACAGCGGCGCTGCGGTTGCGATCGTCGAGAACGACGACCTGCGCGCACTCCACGACACGGTGCGTGATCGCTCGACGGCGTGTCGCGAGGTGTTCACGATCGCGCCGTCCGAAGGCGTGGCCGGGCTCGACCGGCTGGCCGAACTCGGGCGATCGGTCGACGACGACGTGATCGACCGACGGTCGTCGGCGTTGGGACCGGACGACCTGGCGACGATCATCTACACGTCTGGAACCACCGGTCGGCCGAAGGGGTGCATGCTCACCCATCGCAACCTGTGCGCGAACGTGGCGCAGGTCGTCGACGCGATCGGCTCGGAGGTCGGTTCGGACGACCGCGGGCTGCTGTTCCTGCCGCTCGCGCATTCGCTCACCAAGGGCACGCTGCTGTTCTGCCTCGAGACGGGAGTATCGACCGGCTTCACCGCTGACCTCGCCCGTCTCCCCGAGGAATTGGCGGTGGTCCGCCCGTCCGTGATCGCCGCCGTCCCCCGGATCTTCGAGAAGGTCCACAACTCCGCCCACCACAAGGCTCATGCGACGCCGACCGGCCCGATCTTCGATCGCGCCGAATCGGTGGCGGTTCGATGGTCGAAGGAACGCCACGGTGCCGCGGTGCGACCGTGGACCGCGGCCGAGCACTGGCTGTACGAGCGGCTCGTCTACGGCAAGCTCCGCCAGGCACTCGGCGGTGAGATGCGACTCGCATTCAGCGGCGGCGGCCCGCTCGGTGAACGGCTGACGCACTTCTTCGACGGTGCTGGCGTCTCCATCTACGAGGGCTACGGGCTCACCGAGACCAGCCCCACCCTCACGATCAACCGACCGGGAGCGTGGCGTCCCGGTTCGGTGGGCCGGCCGGTCGCCGGGACGACGATCCGCATCGCCGACGACGGGGAGATCCTGGCGAAAGGACCCCAGGTGTTCAGCGGGTACTGGCGCAACCCGACGGCGACCGCCGAAGTGTTCGACGACGACGGCTGGTTCCACACCGGCGACATCGGCGAGATCGACGACGAGGGCTTCGTGAAGATCACCGGCAGGAAGAAGGAACTCCTCGTCACCGCTGCCGGCAAGAACGTGGCGCCCGCACCCCTCGAGGACCGGCTCCGGTCCCACCCGCTCATCAGTCAGGCCGTGGTGCTCGGCGACCAGCGTCCGTTCATCTCGGCGCTCGTCACGATCGACGAGGACGCATTCGCCGACTGGGCGCCCGAGCACGGGCTCGCGGGAGCGACCGTGAGCGAGGCGGCCGACAGCGTCGAACTCCGAGCTGTCATCGGTGAGGCGGTTGCCGAGACGAACACGACGGTCTCACGTGCCGAGTCGATCCGGGAGTTCGTGATCCTTCCGTCCGATCTCACGATCGAGGCCGACGAGCTCACGCCGACGCTGAAAGTGCGACGAGTGGTCGTGCTCGCCCGCTACGAAGCAGCCATCGGGTCGATCTACGGCGCCTGACTACGCTGGCACCTTCATGGTCGAGATCGCCGACGTTGCTGCGCACGACGGCGACGTGGTGACGCTCGCCGACGGTGGACGGATCCTGGTACGTCCACTCGTGCCGTCGGATCGCACCGAGTTGGCCGAGCGCTATCTCGAGTTGTCGCCCGAGGCGCGCCGGCTGCGGTTCTTCAACGCCCCCGACCACTTGTCCGACCGGCTGCTCGACTACCTGATGGACGTCGACGGTTCCGATCGCTTCGCCCTCGTCGCGGTTGCTCTCGACGAGGAGGGCACCCCGGGCGTCGGTCTCGCTCGGTATGTGCGCAGTCGTGACGAGCGCGATTGTGCCGAGGCCGCGGTCACGGTGATCGACCGCCACCAGAACCGTGGCATCGCCACCACGCTGCTGCGTCGTCTGGCGGATCATGCCCGCGGTGATGGAATCTCGACGTTCACGGCGAGCGTCATGTGGGAGAACCGACAGCTGCTCGACGGGCTCCGCGCAGTCGGCGCCGAGGGTCGCGGCGAGCGAACCCGGCGTTGCGTCGGTACGCATCGCCCTCCCGGATCCCGAGGTCGCCCTTCCCGAGTCCGATCTGCGAAGGGCGCTGCGGTTCTTCGCCGCTCGAGTGGACGAGATGATCGGCCTTCGGTTCGAGCGCTGATCGTTCGCGGTTGCGTTGGGGACCTCGTCGCGTCGTGGCGAGTGCCGGTCGATTCGGCCGACGGTCGACGGGTCGAGT
>CAVQSI010000025.1:0-5729 GCA_963715825.1 Ilumatobacteraceae bacterium | reverse complement strand
GCCGCAACGGCGAGCGCGATCGCCTTCTCCGGCCCCCGCCAGGTGACGACGACTCGGGATGCTTCACCGCCGCCGCGTGTGTGGGTCACCACACGGGAGCAGGTGTCATCCGGGCACCACGTGGTCCCGGAGACAACGAATCCCCGAGTTCGAAGATGGTCGGCCTCGGGACGTTGTTCGAGGTCCTGGACATCGTGATTCGGCTAGGCGCCGGCGTGGCGGACCAACTGAGCACAAGCGGTCACCTCCTCCGACAGCGGCGAGGTGAGCGACCAGCTGTCGACTGCCCGTCGTGAGATCTCATCGAGATGTTGCGCTGCTCCCTGTCGATCACCTGACTCCCACCGCTGGGTTGCGCCCCGGAGCTTCTCGATCGCCCAGGCGAGCGATTGATCGGAAGCTCTCGACGTTCGACGTTCGTTCGGCTGAGCGAGCTCTGCCTCCAATGAGACCCGCAGACGAGTGAGGGCTGCCTGTTCGTTCATTGCCGTACCAGGTCGTCGAGGTCGGGCACGAAGTGCTGGACCCCGCCGCCGCCGTAGCCGAAGTTGGGTGCGACGCGGCCGGTGAAGTAGGTCGCCTCGGGACGTATCTGGAATTGAGCGAGCTGGGACATCTCGTTCCCTGGAGGAAGTGCCAACGACATCCGAGAAGCGGGCAGTGTCGGGGAGAGATAGCGGCCCAACGCCTCCGAGTCGCCTCCAAAGTATCGGAGTCCGTACGTGCTCGCATCGGCGTGGTGGACCCGGATGGTCCCCAGCTCGAACGATTCGAGTATCTCCTTGCGAATGTGGCGTGGAACGCCGGTGTCTTGGAGGTGTTGCGAGGCTGCTCGTACCCCGGCGAAGTCGTCAGGCAAGCCCGCTCCGGCGTTGCCGAAGGTGAGGTGGTGGGTCAACGACGCCGTGCCGGCCCCGCTGACGGCGGAGAACGCGACGGAGCCGAGGCCGATGTGACCGTCGCCGGTGAGGGCCTGTGTGGCGACGTCGGCGCCGGCGTCGGTCGCACCTCCGAGCAGTGCCGAACGCGCTGCGGTGTTCGTGATCCCGGTGGTCGATGCGCCGATGCCGCCGGTGATGGCGCCGACGCCGCCGGAGATCAGGGCGCGGTTCCAGTCGATGGGTTGCCCGGAGACGGCTTGCATCCCGACGTCACCACCGACGCCGATGGCGCCACCGGCGGCCATCCCGGCGCCGACCGACGAGAACGCAGACCCGGCGCCTCCGGTGACGCCGCCGATCACGCCGCCGATCGCGACGGCGCGCGGGTCGAGGTTGCCGGTGGCGAAGCCGGCTGCTGCGGTTGCCCCGGCACCGATCAGGATGCCGGCACCGACCGCTGCGAACGGCGTGAAGCACAGGCCGACTCCGAGCGCCACCACGCCGACCGCGGCGAGCGTGCCCCACGGGTCCTCCTTGATCGCCTCCCACGCCTGGCCGAGGCGACCCTGTTCCTCGCGTTGGCGGATCGCGTCGTACTCGGCGATCGAGATCGGACGCAGGCCGCTCGGGTCGGCGTAGTTGACCGGGTCGTTCCAGGCGTAGGTGTAGGCGCTCGCCGCGCCGTTGGTGCCCGGCACGGTGACCAACGGGTCCGGCGACAGGAACTGCCGGCTCGCCGCGTCGTAGGTGCGGGCGCCGAGCACGGTGAGGCCACCGATGCGCAGCCCCTCGGGCGTGCCCGGCGCAGTGCGGCCCCAGGCCTCGTCGTCCGAACGCCACGACACGGCACCGACGGTGACGATGCGTACGTCGCCGACTCGGTTCGCAGCGCCGCCGATCGGGTCGTAGCCGACGACGCGACCGTTGACACGCTGGGGCCGCCCGAGGGCATCGACGTCGATGCCGATGCGCTCCACCGACCCGTCCGGCCGCGTCCGCTCGATGGCGACGAGCCGGTCGAGCGCGTTCCACCGGTAGGTGGTGCGCGTGCCGTCGGGGCCGGTCTCGGTGGAGCGGCGCCCGGCGTCGTCGTAGCCGATGGTGGTGGTGCCGATCCCGGACACGGTGATCGAGTCGACCCGGCCGGCGAGGTCGTGGGTGAACCGCCGGTCACCGGCCGGTCCGTGATCGGCGGCGAGGAGGCCGTCGGGGCCGTAGTCGAAGGTGGTCGGCGCGGCATCGGGCGGGGCGATCTCGGCGAGCCGACCCGCATCGTCGTAGCGGTACACGATGCCGGTCGGCCCGATCAGCAGTCGGCCGGCCGCATCGACCGGTGCCCTCGTGCCGGCGTCGGCCGCCGGCGGTGACGTCACCTCGAGGTCGCCGGTCGTCGCGTTGCGCACCGCCGTGATCCGGCCACCGTCGTCTCGTTCGATGACCGTGCGGGTTCCGTCCTGGCTGGTGAACGCGGTGACCCATCCGTCGGCGTCGCGTTCGACCACGCTGGTGCCGCTGGCATCGGTGACCCGACTGACGTGGCCGAGGTCGTCCCACAGGAACCCGGTGAACGACCCCGATCCGATCAGACCCGCCTGGTCCGGCGTGGTCGCCGACGTCAACCGACCTGCGGTGTCGTACTCGAAGCGGCCGAGAACATCGCCGTCGGTGCTGACCCGCTCGAGTTCACGACCGACCGCGTCGAGCGTGCGGTCCCAGCCGGTGCTGCCGCGCCGCTCGCCGGTGACGTTGCCGTTCGCGTTGCGCAGCAGCTCGGTGACCACCCCGGCCGGATCCTGGAACCCGGCGACCCGCCCGGCGGCGTCGTAGGCCCACGTGGTGGTCCGGTCGCCCGGCACGGTCTGGCCGACCAGTCGGCCCCGGTCGTCGTGGTCGTAGGAGGTGACACCCCCGGCCGGATCGGTCGCGGCGACGAGGAGGCCGCGGCGGTCCCACTGGTAGCCGGTGGCGACGCCGGTCGGGTCGACCGAGCGGGTCACCCGTCCCGCCGCATCGCGCTCGATCGCCGACTCGCCGGCGGCTGCCCGGTACCCGACGAGGCGACCGTGGTCGTCCCACCGCACCCCGAACCGCACCCCGAACCGCTCGGCGTCGTCGGGAGCATCGCCTGGAGTGGCGTCGGCACGCTCGTCGCGTACGGCGATCTCGGTCACCAGGCCACGGGGATCGAGGGTGAGTTCCCGCCGCACGCCGTCGATGCCGACCACCGCAGTGCAACGCCCGGCCGCGTCGTACTCGAAGCGTTCGGTGCGCCCGGCCGGGCTGGTGCGTGCCAGCAGACGACCCGCCGGGCTGTAGGTGTTGACCGAACGGCCACCCGCCGGGTCGACGACGGCGACGAGGCGTCCGAACACGTCGATCTCGGTGGTCCAGCGCCTGCCGTCTGGAGCGGTCACCGAGGCGATCTCGCCGTTCGGGTGGTACGTCCACGACGTCTCGGCCCCATCGGGGGTCGTCGAGGTGACGGTGCGACCCAAGACGTCGAGGGTGCGGCGCATCACGCCACCCTCGGCATCGACGACGTCGACCAGGCGACCCTCGACGTCGTAGCGCTGACGGGTGGTGGCCCCGGTCGGGTCGACGACTGCGACCAGCCGACCGACGTCGTCGAACTCCTGGGCGTACGTCGCTCCGTCGGGTGCGGTCACGGCGACCACGTTGCCGAGCGTGTCGTAGTCCCAGCGCACCGTCGAGCCGAACGCGTCGGCGATCGTCTCGACGGCGCCGTGTGCACCGAACGTGGCCGACCAGCTGACGTCGCCCGGCTCGGTGCCGGCGGCGATGCGCCCGGCCGGTGTGTGCTCGTAGGTCGACACGGCCTCGCCGCGTTCGGTGCGTTCGACGCGGCCGGTCGGGTCGTAGTGCAGCGAGGTCGCCACGCCGGCAGGGTCGACGAGCCGAGTGAGCAGCCCCCCGTCGTCGTAGCTGAACGTGGTGGTGGCGCCGACGGCGTCGGTCATCGCGACGACTTGGCCGTCGCGATCCCAGTCGAACCTGGTGACGACGCCGTCGGGGTCGACGACCTCGACGACGCGGCCAGCGTCGTCGAGCAACGACGACGCGGCCGAGCCGTCCGGTCCGATCACTCGCGTCGGCGCACGATGCTCGGTCGCGTACTCGTAGCGGATGGTGGTTCCGGTCCGGCCGGTCTCGCTTCGCTTGCGACCCTGGTCGTCCCACGTCCACGACATCGCCAACCCGTCCGGGTCGACCCGCTTCACCAGGTCACCGGTGGTCTCGTCGAACTCGTACTGCCAGACCGCGCCGGACTTGGACACCACCTTCACGACCCGGTCGGCGTCGTCGTAGGTGAGCCGCATCGCCGTTCCGTCGGCGTCGACGACCGCGGTCAGGTTGCCTCGGGCGTCGTGGATCATCGCCTGGCGCACACCGCGTTCGTCGGTGATCACCGTCGTGCCGGTCTGGTCGTAGCGGTACGAGGTGACCCGACCGAACGGCGAGGTCTGTTCGGTCACTCGCCCGTACTCGTCGTAGACGTTGACGAACTGGGTGACGCCGTCGAGGTCGTGGGCTGCGAGCAGCAACGGACCGTCGGAGGTGTAGTCGATGCGTCCCGAACGTGACGTTGCCGACACCAGCACGTCGCCGTCGTGGACGTAGTGGACCTGCCGCGCATCGTCGGTGGTCAGCGACCCCACATGCCCGTCATGCCACCCGACGTCGATCGATCGGCCCGATCGGGCGGCGACCAGGCGCACGATGCGGCCGGTGTCGTCGCGCTCGACCGAGACCGCCGAGACATCGATGCTCCAGCCGGTCAGCGCCCCGTCGGTGTCGAAACGCCAACACCGTCGTCCGGCGGGTCCGATGCGCAGCTCCCACCCGTCGGCGGACTCCTCCAACCGATGATCACGCCGATCGTGCGTCGTCCAGCCGGCATCGGTCTGCTCGAAACGGACCGTGGCGCCGTCCGCAAGGTGTGCCGACACGCTGGTGGTTCCGAGTCCCGCAAGACGCACGTCGAGCACCGAGGTCCATCCGGCGCCGAACGCTCCGACGGTCGTCGCGGTCATCGAGTTGTAGAAGCGGTGCAGGTTCAGCAACGCCGAGTCGCCTGGGAACGACAGGTCGTGGTCGGAGTGGATGAAGTTGCCGTTGGCCGCGCACACCGGGTCGTCGACGAACCCCGAGGTCTGGGCCAGTCCCACGAGTCGTGACGCCGTGATCGTCACCGCAGGCGGTGTGGTGCTGTAGCCGCCGCGCGCCAACGACGCAGCGATCGCCGTGTCGTCGACCGACACCACGCCGGTGCCGATCGTGTCGGCGGCGAGCAACTCGCTGCGCACGGTGCGCACGAACGCCTCGTTCGCTCCCATGTTCTCCAGCAGGGCGGCCAGCGAGGCGAGCGTGGAGGAGTTCACACCGCCGTACGAGCTCGCTGCTGCCACGGCGCGGGACATGGTGTCGGCCGATCGCCGAGCCGACTCGACGGACCAGCGTCCGGTCATCGCGTCCTGGGCGAAGGCCCGGAGGTGCTCGGGGTCAGCCGACGACGTGGACATGCCGATACCCGATCAGTACCGCGCGAACGCGCGGGTCGGGAAGAAGTACGGCGGCTGTGGCACGGCCGCGGGTCGAGGCATCGGGGGAAGGTCGTCGTGGCCAGTGAGGAACCCGCCGATCTTGTCGAGCGTGCTGCGACTGTTCTCGATCCGCTGCACCGCGCGGGCGTAGAGGATCCGGTTCTGCTCGTCCATCGCCGCCGTCCATGCCTGCGCCCAGCCGTGCGCGTCGCCCCGCAACATCTGTGCCAGCGTCGAACCCGTCGACTGCTCGGCGTTGACGCGCTCGATGAACTCCACTGCGTAG
>CAVQSI010000024.1:0-27957 GCA_963715825.1 Ilumatobacteraceae bacterium | reverse complement strand
CTCGGCGGCTGGAACGGGCTCTACTCGTGGACCAACCCGCCGCCTGACCGCCTCCTCGACGAGGTCGACGGCCACGCCGATTTCGCCGTCGCGCAGGCGCTCGCCGCGCCGTGCGTCGAGATCCGCCACGCCCGCGCCGAACCCGTCGGTGACGACACGTGGCGAGTGGTGATCGGCGTCGCGAACACCGGGTGGCTGCCGACCACCGTGAGCTCGAAGGCCCGCCAGGACGACCTCGTGCGGCCGATCCTCGCCGACGTCACCGGTGACGCTGTTGGCGACATCGACGTGCTCGACGGTGCGGCGCGCCGGGCGCTCGGACAGCTCGCCGGATCGTCGTCGGCCCGCTTCACCAACAGCACCGAGAGCACCCCCGATCGCACGAGCTGCTCGTGGCTCGTGCGCTCGGTGCCCGGCACGACGATCACCGTCACCGTCCGACATCAGCGGGCCGGGACCGACTCGGTGGAGCTGACGTTGGATCGTCGATGACGACCGACGCCTGGATCACGCTCGTGGTGCTGATCGCCACGTTCGGCGTGCTCGCCTTCGACCGCGTGCCCACCGCCGCAGCGATGGGTGCCGCGGTCGGCGTGCTCCTGCTCGCCAACGTCGTCGACCAGGGCCAGGCGCTGTCGGGACTGTCGTCGTCGGCGCCGATCACGATCGCCGCGCTCTACGTGCTCGCCGGCGCGGCGACGGTGACCGGGGCGCTGTCGCCGCTGATCGATCGCGTCCTCGACGGCCCAGCGGGGCGCTCCGACACCTCGGATGGTGGCCCCGAGCGCAGCCGGGCCCGGCTCGCCAGGCTGGCGGTCGCCAGCGGCGGTCTCTCGGCCGTGTTGCCGAACACTCCGCTCGTGGCGCTGGCGGCGCCTCGGGTGGTCACGTGGTGTCGACGCTCCGGCGTGTCGCCGTCGCCGTATCTGATCCCGCTGTCGTACGCCGCGGTGTTCGGCGGTGTGATCACCGTGATCGGTACGTCGACCAACCTGGTGGTGTCGGACCTGCTCGTCGCCCAGGGCGGCGACCCGCTCGGCGTGTTCGAGATCACCGGGGTGGGCCTGCCCGTCGCAGCGGTCGGCATCGCGGTGCTCGTGCTCACCGCACCTCGACTCCTGCGCAATCGCCGTGGCGCAGGACCCGACGACGCCGTCGTCACCCAGCCGTACACGATCGCACTGCGCGTCGACGCCGATGGTCCGCTGGTCGGCCAGACGGTCGACGCCGCGGGCCTGCGCCATCTCCACGGCGTGTTCCTCGCCGGGGTCGAACGCGCCGGCACGGTCGTTCCGGCGCGACCCGGCACGATGCTGAACGCAGGCGACCTGTGCTACTTCGCCGGCGACGTCGTCGACGTCGTCGACCTGCTCGAGATCCGTGGCCTGTCGAGCGCCGAGGACGCGCACCTGGTCGGCGCCGGTGACCGACCCGACGCCGGGCTGTTCGAGGCGGTCGTGTCCGAGCGTTCCGAGCTGGCGGGCAGCACGCTGCGCGAGGCCGGATTCCGCGCCCGGTACGACGCCGCCGTCCTCGCGATCCGCCGCCACGACGACGACCTGCCGGGCAAGCTCGGCACGGTCGTGCTCCGACCGGGCGACGTCCTGCTCGTGCTGGCGACCCCAGAGTTCGAGCGGCAGTGGCGCGGCCACGGCGACTTCAGCGTGATCGCCTCGCTCGATGCGGCGCCGCCGGTGCGACGCGACCGGGCCGGCGTGGTGATCGTTGCGATCGTGGCGATGATCGCCGCCGTCGTCACGAACCTGCTCGACCTGATGGAGGCCTCGCTGCTCGCTGCCGTCGTGCTGATCGTCACCAGGGTGATCAGCGCCACCGAGGCTCGACGGGCGGTGAACCTGAACGTGGTCCTGACGATCGCGATGTCGATCAGTCTCGGCACCGCAGTGGCCGTCAGCGGACTGGCGGCGGAGATGGCGATGGTGCTCGGCAACCTCGGCGACCCGTTCGGCGACGTCGGCCGCCTCGTGGCCGTGCTGCTCGCGACGATGATCCTCACCGAGCTGCTGTCGAACAACGCCGCGGCGGCGCTGATGCTGCCCGTCGCGCTGGCGACCGCGGTCGAGGCCGGCCTCGATCCGCGATCGTTCGCCATCGTCGTGCTGATCGGTGCGTCGTGTTCGTTCCTGTCGCCGATCGGCTACCAGACCAACCTGATGGTGTACGGCCTCGGCGGCTACAAGTTCCGCGACTTCACGATCGTCGGCGCGCCGCTCAGCCTGGTCACGCTGATCGTCACGCCGATCGTCGTGCCCCTCGTGCTCGGCATCTGACCCCGCCGACGCTCGACCGGAGATCGACCCGAGATCGTCGAGACGGAGCCGTAGGGTGCTGACGATGGAGTGGACGGTGCACGGCGAACGGAGGATCTACGACAGCGACTGGATGCGGTTGGCGCTCGTCGACGTCGAACTGCCCAGCGGTGCCCGGTTCGAACACCACGTGCTGCGGATGCCTGCGCAGGCGTCGGGTGTCGTCGTCGACGACCCCGATCGCGGCGTGCTGCTGCTGTGGCGTCACCGATTCATCACCGACACCTGGGGATGGGAGCTGCCCGCCGGGCGCGTCGACGCCGGCGAGACGCCGATCGAGGCGGCCGCCCGCGAGGTGCTGGAGGAGACCGGTTGGCAGCCGGGTCCGCTCGCGCCACTGTTCGGGTACTTCCCGCACAACGGCACCAGCGACATGACGTTCAACCTCTTCGTCGCCACATCGGCCACGCGCGTCGGCGATCCGTCCGACCCCGACGAGTCCGAACGGGTCGAATGGGTGTCGTGGGACACGGTCCGTGCCGAGATCGGTGCCGGCAGGATCCGCGACGGGATGTCGCTGACAGGGCTGCTCTACCGCCTCGCCGGTGTCTGAGGGTGTGCATGCCGGGCCGGCTCGTTTGTGGTCGAATGGCGCCGATGGTGACGCGACGGAGTTCGACGTGAACGAGACGATCCTGGTGACCGGTGGCGCCGGCTACATCGGCAGCCACACGTGTGTCGCCCTGCTGGAGTCCGGCTACGACGTGGTCGTCGTCGACGACCTCTCCAACGGCTCCGAACACGCCGTCACCGAGGCCGCGTCGATCGCCGGCCGCTCGATCGCGTTCCATCGCGTCGACGTCGCCGACCGTGCGGCACTCGACGCCGTCTTCGCCGCGCAGCCGATCGACGGGGTGATCCACTTCGCCGGGTTGAAGGCCGTCGGTGAGTCGGTCACCGAGCCCCTGCGCTACTTCCGCGTCAACCTCGGCACCACGCTGGCGCTCGCCGAGACGATGGCGGTCCACGACGTGAAACGTCTGGTCTTCTCGTCGTCGGCCACGGTGTACAGCCCTGCGGCCGAGATGCCGCTGCACGAGGACGCGTCGACCGGGCCGACGAACCCGTACGGCGAGACCAAGCTGATGATCGAGCGGATCCTGACCGCTGCCGGCGACGCCGACGCCGACCTGGCGGTGGCCCTGCTGCGGTACTTCAACCCGGTCGGCGCCCACGAGAGCGGCCGCATCGGTGAGGACCCCGCTGGCATCCCGAACAACCTGATGCCCTTCGTCATGCAGGTGGCGGTCGGCAAGCTCGACGAGCTGTCGGTGTTCGGCGACGACTACGACACCCCCGACGGCACCTGCATCCGCGACTACATCCACGTCGTCGACCTCGCCCGCGGGCACGTTGCCGCGCTGCGCCGACTCGCCGAGGTCCCCGGCGTACACACCTGGAACCTCGGCACCGGTCGCGGGACGTCGGTGTTCGAGATGATCGACGCCGTCGAGCGAGCGGTCGGCCATCCGATCCCGCGCCGTGTCGTCGGCCGGCGCCCCGGTGATCAGCCCGTGTCGTTCGCGGACGTCACGAAGGCCGAGCGTGAACTCGGCTGGCGCGCCGAACGCACGATCGACAACATGTGCGTCGACCACTGGGAATGGCAGCGCACCCACCCCGACGGCTTCCCTCGCTGACCCGGACGACGACCATCCCGAAATGTGCACGTTCGCGCTCAGCGCAACCGAATCGAGGACCATTTCGGCGTCGGTGTGCAGCGGAGGTGGCGGTCGGGCGGCGATGATGGGGCGATGAGCGTTCACGAGCCCGACCCGGAACTGGTTGCGGCGGCCGGCGAGGTACACCTCCAGGCGTACTGCCCGTACTCGCACTATCGGGTCGGCGCGGCGATCCGGACGACGTCGGGCGCGGTGGTCGTGGGCTGCAACGTCGAGAACGCCGCGTACCCACTGGGGTCGTGCGCCGAGGCAGGGGCGATCGCCGCCATGGTCGCGTCGGGCGAACGGGCCATCGCCGAGATCGTGGTGGTGACCGACGGCGACGAACCCGGGACCCCGTGCGGCGGGTGCCGCCAGCGCATACGCGAGTTCGCCGGCCCCGACGTGGCGGTGCACTCGTTGTCGGCGTCCGGGGCGCTCTGGTCCACCACGGTGGCGCAGCTGCTGCCGCACTCGTTCGGCCCGGAGTTCCTCACCGATCAATCTTGAGTCATCTACACTCAAGTTTTCTCACTCGGATGTTGCGATCGGATCGGCGCGTCCCTATCGTGGACTTCCGAAACACCGATCGTTCATCCCCCAACGAATCACCACGAAGCAACTCGGCAATCCGCCAAGAAGGAGCAACACCATGGCCAAGGCAGTCGGCATCGACCTCGGAACCACCAACTCGGTGGTCGCCGTCCTCGAAGGTGGCGAACCCGTCGTCATCCCCAACTCCGAAGGTGCCCGCACCACCCCGTCGGTCGTGGCGTTCTCGAAGTCCGGCGAAGTGCTCGTCGGCGAGGTCGCCAAGCGTCAGGCGATCACCAACCCCGATCGCACGTTCCGCTCGATCAAGCGCCACATGGGCGAGGGCTGGAAGTCCGACGACATCGACGGCAAGACCTACACCCCGCAGGAGATCTCGGCGCGCACGCTGATGAAGCTCAAGCGCGACGCCGAGGCGTACCTCGGTGACACCGTCACCCAGGCCGTCATCACCGTTCCGGCGTACTTCGACGACGCACAGCGAACGGCCACCAAGGAAGCCGGCACCATCGCCGGCCTCGAAGTGCTCCGCATCATCAACGAGCCGACTGCGGCGGCGCTTGCCTACGGCCTCGACAAGAGCTCCGAGGACGAGACGATCCTCGTGTTCGACCTCGGCGGCGGCACCTTCGACGTGTCCGTGCTCGAGATCGGCGACGGCGTGTTCGAGGTCAAGTCCACCCACGGCGACACCAGCCTCGGCGGCGACGACTGGGACCAGCGCATCATCGACTGGCTCGTCCAGCAGTTCAAGGCCGCCCACGGCGTCGATCTCGCAAACGACCGCATGGCCGCCCAGCGGTTGAAGGAAGCAGCCGAGAAGGCCAAGATCGAACTCAGCCAGGTGCAGACCACGCAGATCAACCTGCCGTTCATCACCGCCACGGCCGACGGCCCGCTCCACCTCGACGAGTCGCTCTCGCGTTCGAAGTTCCAGGAGATGACCTCCGACCTCATGGAGCGTTGCCGTGTCCCGTTCGAGCAGGCGCTCAAGGACGCCGGCGTCTCCAAGGGCGACCTGCACCACGTGATCCTCGTCGGCGGCTCCACCCGCATGCCGGCGGTGACCGAACTGGTCCAGAGCCTCACCGGCAAGGAGCCGAACAAGACCGTCAACCCCGACGAAGTGGTCGCCATCGGCGCCGCAGTCCAGGCCGGCGTGCTGCGCGGCGACGTCAAGGACGTGCTGCTGCTCGACGTCACCCCGCTGAGCCTCGGCATCGAGACCAAGGGTGGCGTGATGACCAAGCTCATCGAGCGCAACACCACCATCCCCACCAAGCGCACC
Source organism: Ilumatobacteraceae bacterium (assembly GCA_963715825.1). Lineage (GTDB taxonomy): Bacteria > Actinomycetota > Acidimicrobiia > Acidimicrobiales > Ilumatobacteraceae > Sva-07. Next base: position 22,126 of record CAVQSI010000024.1, on the reverse strand, counting down.
GAGGTGTTCACCACCGCCGAGGACAGCCAGCCGTCGGTCGAGATCCACGTGATCCAGGGCGAGCGCGAGATGGCCAGCTACAACAAGACGCTCGGCAAGTTCCAGCTCGTCGACCTGCCGCCCGCCCCTCGCGGCGTGCCGCAGATCGAGGTCACCTTCGACATCGACGCCAACGGCATCGTGCACGTGTCGGCCAAGGACCGGGCCACCAACAAGGAACAGTCGATGACGATCACCGGGCAGTCCACGCTCGACAAGAACGACATCGAGCAGATGGTCAAGGACGCCGAAGCGCACGCCGAGGACGACCGCAAGCGTCGCGACGAGGCCGAGGTCCGCAACAACGCCGACTCGATCGTGTACCAGACCGAGAAGGTGCTGCGCGAACAGGGCGACAAGGTCTCCGCCGAGGAGAAGGAAGCCGTCGAGCAGCCGCTCTCCGACCTCAAGAAGGCCATGGAGGGCAACGACACCGACGCCATCAAGGCCGCCACCGACACGCTGATGTCGGCCAGCCAGGCGTTCAGCCAGAAGCTGTACGAGGCCGCCGCCCGCGACTCGGGCGCTGATGGAACCTCGGCGTCCGGGCAGGACTCCGGTGCTGGTGAGGTGAACGACGATGACATCGTCGATGCCGAGATCGTCGACGACGACGAGAAGGCCTGACGCGCCGATGGACGGCGACATGGCCGACGACATGGCCAACGAGATGGCCGACGACATGGCCGACTCGAACGAGCCGCGCGACCAGGCGGACACCTCGGGGCTTCCCCACGGTGCCACGCCCCCGATGCCGGAGTCGGTCGATGACGAGCCCGAACGCGAGAGCGAGGTCGACGACGTCACCGACTCGATGCGCCGCATCGCCGGCGCGGACAACGAGTTCGATGCGATCGTCGGCGAGATCGACTACTCCGACGTCGACGTGCCCGCACTGCTCGCCGAGCGCGAGGAGTACAAAGGCATGGCGCAGCGCATCCAGGCCGACTTCGACAACTTCCGCAAGCGCTCGGCAGCCCAGTCGCTCGCCGAGGCCGACCGGGCCTCGGGTCGCCTCGCCGAGGCGTTGCTGCCGGTGCTCGACGCTGCCGAAGCGGCGTTCGTGCGCCACCCCGACGAGGTCGGGCCCCTGCTCAACCAGATGCTGGTCGAGTTGAAGAAGCACGGCCTCGAGACGCTCGATCTCGAGGGCAAGCCGTTCGATCCCGAATTCGCCGAGGCCGTCGCGCACGAACCCGGCGACGGCGGCGAGCCGATCGTGTCCGAGGTGCTGCGTAGCGGCTACACCTGGAAGGGCAAGATCCTGCGAGCCGCCATGGTCAAGACGAAAGACTGACGACGTCCCCCGGTGCCGGGCACCGGGTGGGCGCAGAGGAGGAGGTGATCTCTGATGGCTGCACAACGTGATTGGTTCGAGAAGGACTACTACCGGACGCTGGGCGTCGACAAGACAGCGTCGGCCAAGGAGATCACCAAGGCCTACCGCAAGCTCGCCCGCGACCTGCACCCCGACAAGAACCCCGGTGACGCCGTTGCCGAGGAGAAGTTCAAGGAGCTCGCGGCCGCCTACGACGTGCTCGGCGACGACGCCAAGCGCAAGGAGTACGACGAGGTCCGTGCGATGGGCCCGATGTCGGCGGCGGCATGGGCGGCCGTGGCGCACCCGGCGGCTTCACGTTCAACGTCGAGGACATGGGCGGTGCGGGCGGTCTCGGCGACCTGTTCGGCTCGATGTTCGGACGGGGCGGACAGGGCGGACAGGGCCGCGGTCGCGCCGGCGGTGCCTCCGGCGTCGGCCCACGCCGGGGCGCCGACATCACCGCCCAGCTCACCGTCGACTTCAAGGACGCCGTCCACGGCATCACCACCACCCTGTACCTCACCACCGACGCGCAGTGCACCACCTGCAGCGGGTCGGGCGCCAAGCCCGGCACGTCGCCGGTGATGTGTTCGGCGTGCGGCGGCCGCGGCGTCGTCGACGACAACCAGGGCATGTTCTCGTTCTCGTCGCCGTGCCGGGTGTGCGGCGGCCAGGGCAGTCGGATCGACGATCCGTGCCCGACCTGTCGTGGCAGCGGCGTCGAGCAACGCCAACGCGAGGTCAAGACCCGTATCCCTGCCGGTGTGAAGGACGGCCAGACCATCCGCCTGAAGGGCCGCGGCGGCCCCGGCCGCAACGGTGGGCCCGCCGGCGACCTGCTCGTCGAACTCAAGGTGATGCCACATCCGCTGTTCGGGCGCTCCGGCGACAACCTCACGATGTCGGTACCGATCACCGTGGCCGAAGCGGCGCTCGGCGGCGAGATCGACGTCCCGACCCTCGACGGTCAACGGGTCACGCTCCGACTCAAGCCGGGCACCCAGACGGGCACACGTCATCGCGTGCGTGGCAAGGGCATCGAGACCGCCAAGCACACGGGCGACCTGATCGTCACCGTCAACGTGCACATCCCCACCGACCTGACCGACGCGCAGCGCGAGGCGATCGAGCAACTCGCTGCGGCGACTACCGTGAACCCGAGGAGTTCACTGTCATGACCACACACGAGAACGAGCGATCCCAGACCCGGGCCGTCTACGTGATCTCGGTGGCGGCCGAACTTGCCGGGATGCATCCCCAGACCCTGCGGATCTACGAACGTCGCGGTCTGGTCACGCCGGCACGAACCGAAGGCGGCAACCGGCGGTACAGCGACGCCGACATCGCGATCTTGAAGCGCATCTCCGAGCTCACCGACGAGGGCATGAACCTCGAAGGCATCCGCCGGGTGATGCACCTCGAGATCGAGAACGCCCGCCTTCGCGCCGAAGTCGAACAAGCCCGCGAGATCGCCAAGCATGCGATCGCCGCTGCTGAGGATCGTCGCCACGGTGGCGACCTCGTGCCGCTGCGCCAGGCCGTCGCGGTGTTCGGTCAACGCCCGTCGATCTTCGACGACTGACGGTCGGTCGAACGAACTGGTGTCGGCGCCGCCGCTTCCCGTCGATCAGGGGAATCGGTCGGTGGTGGCGACCTGGACGACGGTCGGTTGACGGTCTGCCAGCAGCACGCCTCGGCCGGGCACCATCTGCAGACCCGGACGCAGCGACACGCGGGCGCCGGTTGACTGCACGATCTCGGCGGCGTCAGCCGGTTGCAGCAGCAGCACCGCCCGAGCGCGCCGGAGCTCGGCGAGCATCGGGTTCTGCGAGAACCCCTGCAGCGAACGCGACTCGATGGCGGCGCACACCCGCAGGTCGTCGTGCTTCGCCAGGCGGTCCCACAGCATCATCAGCGCCGGGTCGTCGAGGACGTCGAGGTCGTCGACCATCAGCATCTGCGGCCGGCGTGGCGCGCCCATGTCGAGCAGCGTGGCGAGCTGTTCGAGGAGCGGCTGCACCGTCGCCGCTCGTCCGAACACCGACTGAGCGAACCGTGCGTCACCGGCGAGCGGGCTCGAAGCCGGACCGACGATCCACACGTCGTGGTCCGCGTCGAACTGCTCGGCGAGCGTGGCGAGCGTCGTCGAGCGCCCCGATCGCGGTGGCCCGCTGACCACGAAGTGGGTCCACGTGAGATCGGCAACCACCGGCGCGCCCGTCAGATCGCCCTGGCCGACCACCGCATGCCGCGTCGGCAGCTCGCCCGACGCGAGCGCCGCCAGCGCGACGACGTCGGGCAGTGGCCTCGTGTCGATCGACGGCCCCACCTTGTCGACGCTCGCGTGCATACTCGGCCAGGGCTGCTGCTTGCGCCTGGCTGTGGTCGTCGGTCGAAACGCACGCGATCTGCATGGTGGCGTCGCCCTGCCACAGCCCGCGACCGGGGTCGAGGTCGAGGTCGCGGGCGCGCGACGTGGAGATGCCGTGCTCGGTGTAGGAGGTGTCGTCGGCCTGGCGAAGGATCAGCCGGTTCGAGATCGAGGCATGCAGTCGAGCGGGAACGGCGTTGCGTCGGTCGGCGGTGATGATGGCGTGGATGCCGACCTGGCGGCCGTCGGTGATGACGGTCTGGATCATGTCGAGCCACACGTCGAGGCCCTGCGCGAAGCCGCCGCCTCGATCGGCGAAGGCGCTGAGCAGCCCGCCGAACCCGTCGATCAACACCAGTACTCGAGGCAGCTCGCCGGCCTGGTCGGGATGCGAGGCGAGGTGGCTGGTGAGGTTCTCGGCCTGGCTGGCGGCCAGCAGCGAGCGCCGGCGGCGCAACTCGTCGTCGAGCAGGGCGATCACCCGGGTGACCGCTTCGAGGTCGTCGCCGGTCGCCACCGTGACGGTCGAGGGCAGTACGTCGATCGAGCCGAGCCCGCGCGAGGCGAAGTCGAGCCCGACGATTGCCAGGGTGCCGTCGGGTGCGGTCAGTTCGGCGGCCAACGCAGCGGTGCGCAGCAGTGTGGTCTTGCCGGATCCGCCCGAGCCGAACACCATCAGGCCACCGCCGTCTTCGAGGTCGACGAGCACCGGGTACTGGTCCTGGTCCTGGGGCGCATCGACGAGGCCGAGCGCAAGGAAGCGCCCAGGGTGCTCGAACGCCGCGGCGCAACGCGTGTCGGTGAGCAGGTCGTCGAGCACCACGTGGTCGGCAAGCACGTCGAGCCACGGCCGCCGCGCCGCGGGGAGCGACAACTGTTGGTCGGCGGCGACGACCGCCGCGATCACGGCGTCGAGATGGGTGCCGCCGGAGGCGCCGGCGCCTGATCCCGTCCGACTGAGCACGGGGCCGTGGCCGGTGGCGTCGAACGCGGCGACGGTGATCGGCGTCGACTCGTCCTGTGCGGTCATCGGCGCCCCGGAGAAGGCGCTCTGGAACGCGACCAGCTCGCGGGGTCCGAGCCGGGCGAACCCGCGACCCTTCAGCGGCACCGGGATCTCGGCGGCCTCGGGGCTGTTGATCACCGACGTGGACTCGGTCCGGTCGAGCATCCGCAGCGAGATGCGCAGGTTCGTGTTGGCGAGGATGTTCTCGTTGACCGAGCCCGAGGGTCGCTGCGTGGCGAGCACCAGGTGGATGCCGAGGCTGCGGCCACGCTGCGCGATGTCGACGATGCCCGTGACGAAGTCGGGGATCTCCTTCACGAGCGTGGCGAACTCGTCGACGATGATCACCAGCGACGGCGGAGCCTCCGCAGGAGCGACGGCCAGCATCTCGGCGAGGTCCTTGGCCCGGCCCTCCATGATCCGCATGCGTCGGTTGAGTTCGGCGCGCAGCGACGTCAGTGCGCGCAGTGACAGCTCGGCACTGAGATTGGTGACATACCCGACCGTGTGCGGCAGCGGACCGAACACGTTCGACGATGCGCCGCCCTTGTAGTCGACGAACAGGAAGTTGAGACGTTCCGGCGAGTGGTGGGCGGCGAGCGACGCCACCATCGATTGCAGCAGCTCGCTCTTGCCGGCGCCCGACGTGCCGCCGATCAACGTGTGCGGGCCGTCCTCGACGAGGTCGAGGGTGACCACGCCGTCGGCGCCGATGCCGATCGGGAACTCGAGTCCGTAGTGACTCGAACGCAACCAGTTCTCGGTGATCCACGCCGCGGTCGGGGTGCCGACGCCGAGCACGTCGAGCAGCGGTGCGGTCCGGGGGATCGAGGTCGCAACCGAACCCGACGATGCATCGCGCACGGGCGCCAGCGATCGAGCTGCACGCTCGGCGACGTCGGGTCGGATGCGGTCGATCGTGATGTGCTGCGTGGCAACGTCCGGGTCGGTCGACCAGAGCCGTCCGTGCGGTTCGCCGTCGACGAGCTTCGCCTCGATGATGCGGGTGGCCTGCCGTGGCACCTCGGAGCCGTGGTCCGCGATCCACACCACGCTCATCCCCGCCTCCGGGCATGCGTCGAGGAGCTGTGACACCAACACCGCGTTGGGGTGCAGGCTCGAGTCGAGCACCACGAGCAGCCACGGCCATCGTCGGTCGCCGTCGTGGCTCGGTCCGCTCGTGCGGAACTCGGCGACTTCGATCAATCGGCCGAGGAGTTGGTCGGCGCCCTCGTTGTCGACCGCGATGTGCGCACCCCCGATCGGCGAGGTGACCGACCGAACGTGCGGCAGCCACTTCAACCAGTGCAGCAGCGGGCGCTCGGCGCTGACCGCGGCCGCGATGATCAGGTCTTCCGGGCTGTGCAGGCAGCTCGCCTGGACGACCATCGACGAGGCGATGCCCGACACCAGACGGTCGGCGCCTTCGAGCCCGACGACACCGGCGTCCATCACGTCGACGGTGATCGGGACGTTGTGGAGTTCGTGGGTGCCGTCGGCGGTGGCGATCGCCTCGTCGCGGAACTCGTCGTCGCCGCCCCGTTCGATCGGTGCGTCGATCAGGGTGGCGACCGTGCCGAGTCCGACCCGCAGATTCAGGAAGTCGGGGGCGTCGCGCCCGCGCGCCCACAGCTCGACCGTGCGCAACTCGGCTCGTCGGGCGAGTTCGGCGAGGTCTGGTGCGGCGCGCAGTCGGGCGATGCGTTCGCTCTCGACGGCGGCGAGCAGCTCGGCGCGGCGTCGGTCCAGACGGTCACGGAAACGAGACACGTTCCTGGTGTGCTTGTGGCGACCCGAGCGGCGCTCCTCGAACCAGTTCGCGATCAGCATGATCGGCGAGAGCATCGTCAACGCGAGGAACGTCGGCTGACCGGTGAACGCGAACATCGTGAGACCGGCACCGAGCGGAGCGATGGCCGCCAGTGTCTGGAAGCGCCGAGGTTCGGGTGCCACCGGAATGCCGGACAGCGATTCGAACTCGGTCGGCGCCACCACCGGCGGCCGATACGGCGTCCGGTGGAACTCGATCTGGCCGAGGCGGTCGATGCGATCGTCGACCGACCGGACGAACGGCCGCAGCGTCAGTCGCGTCGAGCCGATCGTGACGACGTCGTCGGGCCCCACCGCCCGCGGTCCGTCGATCGCTTCGTCGTTGACCAGCACACCGAGTTCGTCGTCGACCGGCGTGATCGTTGCCGACCAGTCGGCAGCGACGTCGACGTCGAGATGCCGGCGACCGACGTCGGGATCGGACAGCTCGACCCGATTCGACGGGTCGCGTCCCACCGAATGGTGACCTTCGAGCAGGATGGTGCTGATGCCGGCGTCGGGCCCGGCGAGGACGTCGGCGGTTGCGGCACGCACCGGAACGGGCGCCACCGGGGTGACACGCCCGCTGTAGCCCACGATCACGTCGTCGCCTGACAGCACCTCGGCCGAAGCGAGGTCGGCGTGCGGATCGAGGGTTCGACCCAGACGGGCGACGGTGAGCGACGCCGCGGCGTCCGGCGGGGCGTCAACGGCTGCGGCGATCGCGGTGGTCACCGCGGCGACTCGTTGGTCGGCGTCGGCGTCGATGCGCAGGTCGCGAGGCGCAGCGGCGCCGTGGTGGACACGCACGACGAGTTCCATCAGCTCACCTCCATTGTCGCCTGTTCGGTCGCCTGCTCGGTCGCGTGTTCGGTCAGCAGCTTGGTCACCGTCGTCACCCTCCCGCCTTGTGGCGCAAGGGTAGTGCGCCACGCAGCGCCGTCGTCATGACGGCATGCTCGCTACGCTCCGGCCGTGGTCACGTATCCGCTGAGGAGCCCGACCCTGTCGGTCGCGACAGTCTCGGTGGTCGTGCTGTTCGGCCTCGCCGGGGCGATTGCCGTGTACGGCGGACTCGACGACGGTGCCAGCGCCATCGTGGCGTTCGGGGTCGCGCTGTGGGCGTGCGGATGCTGGATCGTGTGGGCGCTTCGCCGCACGGCGCTCGTGCTCGACGGGCCACAGCTCGGTCGCCGGTCGGGTCTGCTCGGGCGAACCGGGCGGTGGATCGATCTGCACGATGTCCGGCTCGTCACCGATGCTCCCACGGCGTCGTCACTCAGGTTTCGTCGGCGCGACGCCTTGTTGTGGATCCCGTCCTCGGTGGAGTCGCGGGTGTCCGAAGCGATGTGGCGGCGGCTGCTGCCCGACGACACGGCTGCGACTCTTGCCACACTCGAGGCCGACGTCGGCGCCCTGCATCCCGTCGTGGTGCAGCTCAACAGCCTGAGCGCCGGTGCTGCGGAAGAACTCGACCGTGCGGTGTCGTCGATGCTGCCCGAGGTGCCCGATCTGCGCACCCTCTCCACTCGCCCCTGAGCCGCAACGCCCGATGGTCTGAGGAGTCGCCGGCGACGGTCAGAACTCCGACCGGTCGATAGGAACACTGCCTTGGAAGACTGCTGGCTCTTCGGGCAGCAGGTACTTGACGGGCACGCGCCGGTCAGCGGTCGGCGGCGACGACGCTTTCGACTTGTTGGCGGATGTAGTTGAGGATCGATTCCTGGGCGGCGTCGCATTTGGCCTTGGCCGCGTTCGTGAAGCCTGAGACCTGTTCGACGGCGATGATCTTGGCGTTGCCCTCCCAGTCGGTGCCCTGCAGTTGCGCGAGGTTGGAGTCGAGTCCTTGGCGCAGCGACGTGAAGTGTGCGGTGACGACGGGCATGACGGCTTCGAGTGCCGAGGTGTCGACGTCGACGTAGTCGACCGATGCAGGCACTGGCGGGCTGATCGGGTTGGGGTCGACCTGGATGTTGATCGGTGCGCCGCCGAGCGATGACGCGATGTTGGTGGTGGAGGTGCGTACGGCGTTGGCCATGGCGGCCATGTCGGCGTGGAGTTTGTTGGCGAAGTCGGCGGCGGTCTGGCCGCACTGGGTCTTGAACTGGACGGCGTTGGGGCCGAAGTAGCGCACGGCGACGACGTCGTTGACCAGGGTGACGAGTGCTTGGTGCATCGTGGTGAAGGTGGATTGTGCGGCGTTGCCGTACGCCTGCACGCTGGCCGGGTTCACTCGGATGATCGTCATGGTCCCTCGCTTCTGAGTCGATGTCGGACCGACGCTACTGCGTCGCCGATGCCCTGTCAGCAGGCTTGAAGCAAACGTGAGGGCTCGGACGCAACCGTCAACGACGTCGCGGCATGAGGCGGGCCACGAACCGTTTGGCCGGGCCGATCGTGGCGGGTTGCTGGGGGGTCGGGAGGTTCGACACCCGCTCGATTGCCCAGGGGCGTTCGAGTTCGTTCGACGTCGACGCCACTGGCAGCAGCATGTCGACCGGTCGCAGCCGTCCGGCGAGCCCGGCGGCACCGACCGCGGCGCCGAGCGCGACGCACTGACGTTGCGGCGCGCGTAGATCGTGCGGCGGGAAGTCGGGATAGTCCACGGCGGCCAGGGTCAGCGTGCACTCGACGGGCGGTGCGTCCTCGAGGAGCCGATGGACCTGCGCGACCAGTTCCTGGGGTTCGTCGACGTCGTCGAACCAGCCGATCGACACCGCAGCGGTGCTGCAGGCGAGCCCGGGGGTCATCCGCCCCACCGAGTCGAGCGCCGCTGCTGCCACGACGACCCCGTGCGAGGTCAGGGCACCGAAGCTCTGGTCGGTCGCAGCGTCTCGGCGGACGTGCGTGATGTCGCTGTCGACGACGCGGGCGAGCGCGAGTGGGCTCGGGTCGACCGCGACGTCGATGAAGCCGGCGCGTTCGGTGAGCTCCTCGATGCGGCGGATCTCGGTGTCATCCCACGACACACCGACGAGCCAGCGTCGGGCACCGTCGTCGACGAGCACGCTCGACGACGCGGCGCGCGTGGTCGCCAGCTCGGCCCGAAGTGCGTTGAGGTCGGCGCCGGTCAGCCCGGTGGCGTCGACCCGGCTCAGCGTGCTGCCGGGCGGAAACACGGCGAGGCGCGTCGGAACGCGGGCGTCGCCGAGTTCGGCCCGGAGGCGAACGAGGGCATCGACCATCGCCCGGTCGTCGTTGCGGTCGGCGACGGCGACCTCCGCGGCCGCCACCACCCTGCCGGGTTCGGTGGAGCCGAGCCGCACCCCGCGGAGGACACCGGCGGTCACCTCGATGCCCACCCCGTCGCCGCGCTCGGGTCCGACGCCGGTCATGTCGCCGCACCGGTCGATCGGCGGGCCAGGAGCGTCTCGGTGGCACTGTCGGAGGTTGCGAGTTGGACCAGGGCGCCATCGGGGAACGACCGGCACCGACCGGCGATGCCGTCGAGTTCGGCCGGTCGCTGGACGCCGAGCGCGAGCAGTTCGTCGTGACTGGACGACGCGCCGACGAGGCGGTGGGTGGCAGCGGTCGCGAACGGGCCAGCCTCGTCGAGTTCGGAGGCCGACGCCACCACGTCGATGCCGGCTCCGTCGACCGTCGCCGCCATCAGCGTGTCGTCGATCCTGGCGCCGAGCGGGTGATCGGCGTACCGGCGGCGCAGGTGAACGAGGTCGTTGATCAGCACCACGGTGCGCGGGCCGTCGTCACCGTCGACCTGCGCGTCAGCGGTGCGGGCGAGTTCGGTGTCGATCTCGTCGAGGGCGGCGCCGACCTCGTCGGCCTGATCCGGGGCGACGACCCGGACCGCCCGATCGATGCCGTCGAGCGCCCGTCGGCGCGCCGACGACAACTCGACGACCACCAGGCGGACGTCGAGTTCCGAGAAGCGATCGACGAGCCCGACGAGCAGGGTTGCGAGCACCTGGTCGACGCCGGACCTCCGCGATCCGAACACGAGCATGGACCCACGTCCGGGTTCCCACCACAGGACCCGTGAGCCGGCAGCGCCGGGGTCGTCGACGAGCCCCAGCGGGACGCCGTCGCCCGGCGAGCTTGCGAACAGCTCGTCGAGGTCGACGCGCGTCGGCAGCGGAGGCGGCACGACGGTTCGGGGCAGTGCCTCCGCCGCCCGGTTCGCCGCCGCCCGCCGCAGTAGGCCGACGACCTGGCCGAGGTCGGGATCGGGGCCGCTGACGCCCTGCGTACGTTGCTGTTCGATCCGACGCTCCAGTGGTGTCAGGGCCCGCCCGATCACGAACGGCTCGAGCACGAGCGTTGCGCTCGTCGACGCCGAGCGTTGCAACGGAACGAACGCTGGGCCCGGTGCGCCATTGCCGGTGGTGATGACGGCGTCGCGGCGACGAGGGGCCCCGCTGCCGGCGCTGCGTTGGTCGACGGCGATGACGGTGTCGCCGACGACGGTCACCTCGGCACGATCGGTGACCACCACGAGCGCCAGGCGATCGGTCGCTCGCACCCCGTTACTCAGTGCCTCGAGCCAGGCGAGGTCGAGCGTCGGTGTGGCTCTCGTGGCCTCGGCGACGACAACGACCCGAGCGGGGCCGGCGGGATCGTCGAGCACGGCACGGAGCCGGGAGATCAGCCGGGCCCCGTCGATGGTGGTGTCGAGGTCGTGGGGGTCGGTCGCATGCGGTAGCTGCCACCACCACGCCGATCGTTCGCTGGTGGTTTGCGCGATCGGTGCGACCCACAGCGCGTCGGGCGAACGGTCGACGAGCTGTCCGAGCAGCAGCGTCGCCGCAACGTCGAAGGCGTCGCCAATCGACGACCCGAGCACCACGACGACGTCGTCGGACACGGCCAACTCGACCGATTCGCCACCGCGTCGACCGATCGGAACCGACGGGCGAGGTGTGTTCGCTTCCCAACGCGCCTCGACGTCGTCGGGTCCGTCGACGCCGATCAGCGTTGCTGCGTCGAGCCGGTCGCTGCCGCCCGACGATGCCTCCGCTGGTGACGTCGGTGGCGGAGCCGGTGGCAGGTCGACGTCGGCGAGTGGGGCGAGCGCACGCGCGACACGTGCGGCGACGCTCGCCTCGGCCAGCGCCGGACGCAGGTCGCCGCCGTCGTCGGATCGGGCGAACGACTGGAGCCGCGCTCGGTCGGTCGCTGTTTCGGACACGACCGTCGTACAGATCGCCGGGGCCTGCGCAGCGTCGTCGCACAGGGCGATCAGTCGGAGGTCGTCCGGTGGGTTCGACACGAGCGCACGCAGCGGCGAGTCGCGCCGGTTCCACAGGCCGGGATCGTCGATGATCGCAATGGTGAGGTGCGACGAGATCCATGGCGTGGTCGCCAGCACCGCCCGTCCGCCCGCGCCGTCGGCCCATCGGGAGATGTCGCGTCGCTCACTCCAGATCGCCGGCACGCCATCGAGTCGGAGGTGGGGGAGCCACTTCGCCCAGTCCCAGTCGGCCAGGCGGTCGGGGCTGGTGAGCACGACGAGGTCGACGTCGGCGGGGCCGTGGAGGGTGGTCGCCTCGATCACCAGCGTGCGAGCGAGTGCCGAGCGGAAGTGTTCCGATCCGGCAATGGCGACGGCCCGTTCGGCGCTCAGATCGGCGGTGACGACGGCGGCGGCACCGTCGGCGTCGTCGCGGAGACCGATCGGCAGCGCGAAGGCGTCGGGTTGGCCGGGCCGGCGTTCCCACAGCGCCGGGGACGCAGCCGCGGCGTCGCGGACGGCGTCGACGACGGGGCGCCGCTCGGGCGCCGACCGTCGACGTGGGGGCCGGCTGAAGGCGACGCTGCCGTCACGGTCGGGCATCGACAGCGTCCGTGACGGCTCGGAGCGCGCGGGTGCCTCGAACTGGAACGCCCGCCCGCCGACGCTCAGCGTTCCGTGCGACCAGCGGCTTCGGGGCCCGACGGGAACGCCGTCGATCGCCGGCTGGGTCGCCGGGCTGGCCGTGGGGCTGGTTGCTCGGTCGGGCTCCGGGTCGGCGACGCTGACCTCGGAGGCGGCGGCGGTCGGCTCGACGACGAACTCGAACATCACGTGCTCGACGGGCGCGACGGCGAGTTCGTCGGCGCTCGATCGCCGTCCCGGACCGATCCGGTAGCGGCCGGGTGCGAGTCGACTGATGCGCCCCGCCCCGTGACCGGCGACCTGGACGAGGTCGACATCGGCATCTGATGCGGACGGGGTCGTCGCCGGCTCCGAGGTCACCACGGATCCGAGGAGGAGTCCGGCGTCGCCCAGCGGGGTGGTCGCGTCGACGACGTGGTCGTCGACCTGGACCAGACGCGGCACCGCTTGGCCGGTCACGGCGGCAACCAGGTCGCCCAGCGTGGTCGCCGGCGGGGACGACACGATCGACACGTCCGCGTCACCGTGGGGGGTTCGCACGACGATCTCCATCGGCAAGAACACTACGGAACCAGACGGTGGTCGAGCGACGTCTCGACACGGTGGATCACGTCGCCAACTCGAATCTGAACATTTTCTTGAGTTCGCGACCCGAGGTGACGATGAACAAGCGTGAGACTCCGCCACTCGCCGTACCGTTGAGGTTCTCGTGACACTGTCGACCGTGACCTGGCGCAAAGCCGTCGCCGCGATCGCGGCGACGCTCTTGACGCTGTTCGCAGTCATCGTCGTCGTGCGCTCCGACGGGCTACCGGCAGTCGACGCGGCCTCCGCTCGAGCGACGGGATGGTTCGTGCACCAGCCGACGGGGCGCGTCGTCCTGGTCGACGGGTACGGCGGCCGGGCGCTGGCGAGCCTCGAAGCGGGCTCACCGGGCGAGCAACTGTCGGTTGCCGAAGGTGGCCCGGGCGCCTTCGTGCTGAACGACACCACCGCTGAAGCGCGGGCGATCGACTCGGTCGATCTTCGTCTCGGCACACCGTTCGGCCTGTCGGCGCTGGGCGCCGGTCGTGCGCTGTCGGGGGTGGGCCAGGCCGGTTTGGTCGTCGTCAACCCCGACGACGACGAAGCCAACGTCGTGCCCGGTGACGGCGAACCGATCTCGTTCACGGTGCAGGCCGGCGACGTCACCCAGGTGGCCCCCGACGGCGCGATCTGGTCGCTGGTCGATGGCGACCTCGTCCGCACCACGTCGTCGGCCACACAGCGCACCCGGTTGGGTCTCGACAGCGACGCGCTGCTGTCGCTCGTCGGCAACGTCCCGCTGCTGGTCGACGTGTCAGGGCGGCGAGCCCGGCTGGGCGACGGCGCCTGGCACGCGCTCGACACGGCCGCCGACCCCAGCGAGATCCTCGTACAGGTGCCCGGACCACCCGACGACTGCGGGTGGGTGGGCGCCGACGACGACCTGTGGTGCGTGTCCGCCGGCGGCGTCGACGACACCGCCACCATCGCCGGCCTCGGCCTCGCCGGCAGCGACATCCTGGCCATCGCAGGCGAGGCTGCCGCTGTCGTACGTCGCGGTCCCAGCTCGGTGGTGCGGTTCGACTGGCGCACCGGCGAGATCCTCGACGATCAACCGGTGTCGGTCGCCGCTGACGCCACCCTGGTCGTCGCGTCGACGGTCGACCTGGTGTGGGTCGACGACGTGGCCGGCGACTTCGTGTGGGGTGTCAACCCGTGGGGCATCCAGGCGATCGAGAAGAACGCGCAGGGCATCCTCGTGCTCGGCGACGACGGCGACATCGTCGACTCGGGCGAGCCGGGCGAGGGCGCCACCGGCGCCGACGACGGGGTCGCGAGCGAACCCGAGGTGCGCGAACCCGACGACAACGGGATCGACGACCCGCCCGTGGCCTTCGACGACCCGGTCACCGCTCGCTCCGGCGCGTCGGTGCCGGTCCAGGTCACCGTCAACGACTACGACCCCGACGGCGAGGCCATCGCCGTGTCGTCGGTCGGCGTTCCCGGTCACGGTTCGGTCGACATCGGCACGGCGACCACGGTCGTGTACACACCCGAGCCGGGCTACGTCGGCGTCGACGAGTTCGAGTACACGATCGTCGACGGCAGCGGCCAGACCGCGTCGGCCTCGGTGATCATCGAACTGCTGGCGCCCGGATCCACGAACAAGCCGCCGGTGGGGGTCGCCGACACCGCCGACACGGGTCCGGGCGTGCCCGTGATCGTCGACGTGCTGCTCAACGACGTCGACCCCGAACGCGATGCGTTGCGCCTCGGTGGGTTCTCGCCACCGCAGAGCGTCGGCCAAGCGACGTTGGGCGAAGTGACCGAAACCATCGGTCCGTCCGGTCTGCCGGCGTTGCGATTCGCGCCGACGGAGGGCTTCGAGGGCACCGCGGTCTTCACCTACCGGCCCATCGACGCGCTCGAAGCGGTCGGTGAGGACATCGAGGTTCGCGTCGAGGTGGCCCGTGTCGGCGATCCCAACCGTCCACCCGTCGTGCGGCCCGACGCAGTCCGTCTGCGGCGTGACGTCACCACGCCGGTGCCGGTGCTCGTCAACGATTCCGACCCCGACGGCGACACGTTGACGTTGGCCGTGATCGAGCCGCTTCCCCCAGGGCTCGACGTCGCCGTCGAAGGCGAACAACTGGCGATCACTGCTCGTGCGGGCGCGGCACCGCTGGTGCCGTTCACCTACACCGCCGATGACGGCAACGGTCACGTCGTGCGCGGCTCGGTGCTCGTCGGGGTGATCGACGATGTCGAACCGAACCGTCCGCCGGTGGTCACCGCCGACACCGACAAGGTCGTCGTCGGCCAGTCGGTGGTCCTCGACGTCATCGCCAACGACGTCGACCCCGACGGCGATCCACTCACCGTGGTGTCGGTCACCCAGCCCGACGACCAGAGCGGCCAGGCCATCGTGTTCAGCCGCGAGAAGATCCAGTTCTCACCGGCGCCGCTGCTCGACGAAGAGGGCCAGGCAACGGCTCGTTTCACCTACACCGTCAGCGACGGCAACGGCCACGAGGTGGACGGCGACGTCACCGTCACCGTGCTGCCCGAGCCGCTTGCCGAGCCTCCGTTCGCCCGCGACGACTCCACGTTCACCTTCGTCGACGTGCCGGTGACCGTCGACGTGCTGCGCAACGACGGCGACCCGTCCGGTGGTCGCCCGAGCCTCGTCGGTCGCCCCGGCTGCCCGTCGGGCGGCATCGCCACGGTCACCGCCGACGGCCAGGTCCGCTACGACCCGCCGCCCGGCCGATCCGGTGCCTTCCGGTGCACCTACGAGGTCACGAACGCACGGGGCCTCACCGCGTCGGCGTCGATCATCGTGTCGGTGCGCGAGCCGGCGATCACCAACGTGCCGCCGGAGGCCAACCTCGACTCGTTGACCGTCGAGGTCGGCGAGACCGCATCGATCGACGTGCTCGCCAACGACCGCGACCCCGACGGCAGCAACGCCGAACTCGAACTGGTCTCGTCGACCGCGCCGGTGCTCGGAACGGCGACCCGCTCGGGCCGTGTGATCACGTTCGTGGCAGGCACGCAGACCGGCAACGCCACCATCAACTATCAGGTCGCCGACGCCGAGGGCGCCGTGTCGCTCGGCCGTTTGCGCGTCACGATCACCGAGCGGGCCAACCAGGCGCCGATCGCGGTGCCCGACTCGCTGACGATCTTCGGTCCGGCGACGCCGCAGCAGTTCAACGTGCTCGCCAACGACACCGACCCGGACGAGACCCCCGGCGGGCTGACCGTGGTGTCGGCGTCGCGCGTGTCCGGCGACGGCACCGTGTCGCTGGTCGGATCGGTCGTCACGATCTCGGCGCCCGCCGACCTACGTCGGCCAGGTCGTGGCCACCTACACCATCCGCGACGGCCTCGGGCTCACCGCGACGTCGCACGGTCACGCTCACCGTCCAGAAGCCGCTCAACCGGCCGCCCGACGCACGCGACGACGGCACCGACGTCGTCAACGGCGGGTCGGTCACGGTGTCGGTCCTGCTCAACGACAGCGACCCCGACGGCGACCCGCTGACGGTGTCGATCGTGTCCAGCGCGGACTCGTCGCTCGGGTCGACGTCGTTGAACGCCAACCGCACCATCAGCTTCACCGCCACGCCGGGCGCGTCCGGCACCGCCGTCATCACCTACCAGGTGAGCGACGGTGAACTCACCGACACCGCAGTGCTGCGCATCAACGTGCGGCCGTGCTCGGAATCGTCGCCGGTCGCCAACGACGGGTTCCTGCAGACCGGCTACCGCCAGCCGATCGCCGTCGACCTGAGCGCGTACGGTTCGAACGGCACCTTCGTCGACGTGGTCGGGCCGCCCGGCTTCGCGAACGGCCTGTACACGCCGCCCGAGGGCGAGAACGGCAACGTCGTGGTCAGCTACGCCGTGGTCAACTCGTGTCGTCTCCGCGCCAGCGGACGCATCACGATCGACGTCAACCAGGAACCGGTCGGCGCGGCCAAGTCGGTCAACGTGTTCCGGGGCGAGTCGGTCGTGATCCCGGTCACCGATCTGGCCACCGACGCCGAGGCGCTGACGATCACGGCGCTCGGCGGCGCACCCGCCTGGGTCGCCCGTGAGGCCGACCGTCTGGTGATCGCACCGTCGGTCGGCGTCCCCGCGGGCTGCGTCCAGCTTCACCGCCACGATCGCCGACCCGGGCGGGCTCGGCGACCGTGGTCACCGTCACCGTCACCATCCAGAACCGTCCGCCGGTCGCGAACCCCGACACCGTCGACGTCACCAACGGCATCGCTCGCACCGTCGATCTCGCCGCCAACGACACCGACGCCGACTCGGGAGGCGCGCTCGTGGTCATCGAACTGCTGCCCACCACGATCACCTTCTCCGGGGGAGGGACCGGCACCGTGGTCCCCGAGTCCGACGGTCGGGTCATCGTGTCCCCCGGCGACGGTCGCGGCGTCGGCACGTTCACCTATCGCGTCCGCGACGTCGACGGCGGCGTCTCCGGGACGGCCACGGTCACCGTCAACGCCCCGCCCGCGAACCAGCCGCCGACGGCGACCAACCAATCGATCTCGGTGACGGTCGGGACGTCCGCGGTCGTCGATCTTCAAGCGAGTGATCCCGACGGACAGCAGGTCCGCATCGTCGGGTCGACGTTCGCCGACCCCGATGGCATCGTCATCGAGCGCACCGGCCTGCGGCTGTCGATTCTGGCGACGGTGCCCGGCACCTTCACCGTCACCTACCAGGTCACCGACGGCGAGGCGACCTCGGCGCCGGCCACGCTGACGGTCGTGGCCTCGGCCCCCACCACCACCACGACCACCACGACCACCACGACCACGACGACCACCACGACGACCGCACCGCCGCCGCACCGCCGCCACCGCCGCCGACTTCGGCGCCTCCACCGCCCTGAGTCGGCGCTGGATGACGTCGATGGTCACTCGGTGACGGGTGACCGCGGTCGAGCGACGCAGCGAGCGGAGGCTCAACCGCCAGCGCAGGCGCTGCCATCGGGTGCGTACCGCCGGCGACCGCCTGCTCGACCGAGCCGAGACACGACGCTGCGTCGTCGGCGAGCAGGTCGGGATGTCGTGGGTGTCCCGAACGTCGCCGAACTCGACATCGTCGCCAGTCGCCGCAGCTGCGGCGAGGCGTCCGGCGCGAGGGAGGCGCCGTCGAACGCGATCTCCGAGTCGGTGTTCGACCGTCCGGATGTCGAGGCCGGCGTCGACGAGCGCATCGGTCGCCGACGCCCAGGCTCCGCGGATCCGGTCGGCCGGATCGTCGGCGCGCGAGGCGCCGTCGCCGTCGCCGGTACTTGGCGCCGATGATCAGTCCGGCGGCGATCAGCACGGGCAGCACGATCACCGCGAGCGACCACCGAGCCCCTGATGACCCACGTGAGCGCGGCCGACAGTGCGCTCTCGGTTGCCGTGTCGACCACCTCGTCGTCGTCGGCGGTCTCGGTGTCGGACTCCGGCGGGGGCGCGATCGGCGGCTGCGGCGCCGCCGGGGTCTGCACCTGGGGTTCGGGTGGCGGGGGAGCGCCGTCGTCGGCCTCGTCGGCCGGCACCGGGTCGTAGGCGATCCAGCTGCCGTCGTTCAGCTGCACCTCCGGCCAGACCTCCGCGTCCGCCGACGTCAGCACCAGCGGCTGTCCCGGCGGGGTGACCGTGGCGCCGTCGTCGCCGGCGACGAACCCGGTGGCGACGCGGGCCTCGATGCCGAGCGATCGGGCGAGCAGCACGAACGACGTCGCGAACTGTTCGGCGGTGCCGCGTTGGGTGTCACGCAGGAACCGGTCGATCAGGGCCTGCTCGAGACCGCCGCCCTGCACGTCGCTGTCGAGCACGAAGTCCTCGCGCATCGTCGTCTCGAGCCGGCCGAGTCGTTCGAGGGTGTCGCCGTCGCCGGCGAGGCCCTCGGCGAGCTGCGTGAATCCCGATGAGCCTTCGTCGACGAGGCGTGGTGCCACCCCGACGGTGACGGCGTCGCTCGCGAGCGCGGGCGCATTGGCGACGACGCCGATCACGTCGCCGGGCGTCGGGCGTTCCGCGAGTCGGACCACCGTGCGGTCGGCGTCGGTCTCGACGGCCGCGTCGACCTCGACCGGCGGGCCGGGCAGCGGCACCAGGGTGAGGTTGTCGTCGAGGAAGCTGACCTCGGCGTCGATCGTCGGCTCGATGGCGGGACCGAGCGTGGATCCGATCGGTCGGAGCGTGAGGGTCGGCGACCAGCGTCGACCGTCGTAGTTGGACAGGGCGGCGGTCCGCCACCGCAGCGGCAGGGCCTCGTCGTCGGTCGCTGTCGCTGTGTGCAGTTCGACGGGCGGGTCGAGGCCGCGCAGTGCGAGGGTGGCTTCGATCGGATCGAGCAGCGGCGCGGTCTGCTGGGCCGGGTCGTTGCGTCGTGGATCGGCGCGAGCGTCGAGCGACACCGGCAGCGCGATCAGCACCACCAGGCCCGCCGCGGCGGCGAGCATGACGAGCAGGCGTCGCTCGCCGCGCAGCAGCACCATGCGATCGCTGAACGTGCCGTCGTTGCGCAACAGCGCGAACACGATCGACACGGCGGCCAGACCGATGAGCCACGACCAGGTGACGCCGAGCGGCGCACTGAGCGCGACCACCGCCAGGTAGGCGAGCAGCAGCGGGAGCAGCCCGAGCAGGTGGAAGCGCCGACGGGCTGCGATCTCCGCGCTGATCGCGCACAGGGTGGCGAGCGCGGCAGCGACGGTGCCGAGCAGGTCGGGCCGATCGGGGCTCGGCCAGTCGGTCGACAGCAGACCCTGCGGTCCCGACGTGAACGCCCGCACCACGTCGCCGACCGATCCATCGGCCACCGTGACGACGACGACGACGGCGAGGAGCACGGCGGCGGCGGCACCGGTGGCTCGCGCCAGACCGGGCGGCCCACGAGCGCGAACGCGACCGCGGCAGCGGGCACCGGTGCAATGACGAGCGTCCACTCGCGCTGGTCGAAGATGCCGCCGGCGGCCGCGCCGACCAGGATGAAGCCGACGGCGATCACGACGATCCGGGCCCGCACGAGGCGCGGGTCGACGGCGCCGGTCGGAGCGTTGGCGGCGGGACCGTTGACGTCGGGTTCGCTCATGGGGTCACCGTCCCCACGACCGCCATCGGCGGACGAACTCGCGGGCGTCGTTGGCGGCGATCACGATGCCGGGCCCGCCGACGGCGCCGTCGCCGATGCGCACCACCGACATCCGCTCCGACGACGCGAATCGGCTCGACGGCCCGTTCGGACCGGTCACGAAGACGACGGACGTCTGGTCGAACCCGCCGGTGAACAGCGCAGCGACCGGCAACAGCTGCCGTCAGCGGACTGCAGGACCGGCGTCAGCAGGTCGAGCACCGCGGCGTCGGTGACCAGCGGTGTCGGTCGTCCGGCGTGGTCGCGGTGCGTCGTTCGTACCACCACGTCGAGCCCGGTACGGATCGCGTGGACGGCGAGCGTCGCGGCGACGTCGACGGCCTCCTCGAAGTCGTCGGGCGAACCGGCGGTGGGTGCGGTGTCGAGCACGACGGTGAACTCGGGTCGGCGCACCTCGACGTGCTCGCGCACCATCAACGTGCCGGTGCGTGCCGTCGTCGGCCAGTGGATCATGCGTGGGTCGTCGCCGGCGACGTACTCGCGCATCGACACGAACCCCGACATCGGATCGGCCGTGGCGCGGCGCAGCACCGACTCGTTCTCGACGACGCGCACGGAGCCGTGCGGGCCGACGAGGTCGTAGATCTTCGGATGGATGATCACCGAGGTGCGGGCGCTGTCGCGTCGGGTGCCGACGGTGAGCCAGAACGGGTCGATGCGTTCGATCTCGAACGGCCCGACGTCGAAGATGCCTCGTCGCCGAGTCGGGATGGCGCCGGTCACCGTGTGCTCGGAGTTCGACGCGACCGGTGCGACGTCGACGCGGATCTCGGCGTCGTCGCAGCGGTCGATGATCGTGGCGCGTCCCGAGCGGAATCGGGTGGTGTTGCGCACGCGATAGCCGACGACGATCGGGTCGCCGCGCGGAACCCGGACCGCCTGCAGCCGACGTGTGATGGTGGCGCGCAGCGGTCGCTGCGACACCCAGACCGCCACCAGCAGCACCGCACCGATGGCGAACGCAGCGACCACGACCTCCTCGTAGTTCCACCACCAGCCGAGGATCGCCAGCACCACTGCCGTCAGGACGGCACCGAGACCCGACTTGGTGAGCACGCTCAGCCCTCTCGGGTACGCGGCACCGGGACGTCGTCGATGATGTCGGCCAGCACGGTCTCGACCCTCGCGCCGCGCAGTTCGGCCTCGGCGGTGAGCGCCATGCGGTGCGAGAACACCGGAGCCGAGACCGACTTGACGTCGTCGGGGGTGACGTAGTCGCGGCCGTCGGTGGCGGCGAACGCACGGGCGATGCGCAACATCGTGAGGGTGCCACGGGTCGACACGCCCAGGCGGAGGTCGGGGTGGATGCGGGTGGCGTTGGCGATCTGCACGATGTAGTCGTGGATCGACGTCACCACGCCGATGCCGTCGATCTCGCTGATCGCACGGTCGAGTTCGCCCGGGTCGGTGACCGGTTCGAGGTCGTCCTCGGCTCGGTGGCGGTGGAACCCCTCGAGGATCGAGACCTCGGTGTCGGGGTCGGCGTAGCCGAGCGTGAGTCGCATCGCGAACCGGTCGAGCTGCACGTCGGGCAGCGGGAACGTGCCCTGGAAGTCACGCGGGTTCTGCGTGGCGATCACGAAGAACGGGCGCGGGACCGGTCGGCTCACGCCGTCGGCGGTGACCTGGCGTTCCTCCATCACCTCGAGCAGCGCCGACTGGGTCTTGGGGCTGCCACGGTTGATCTCGTCGCCGATCAGCACGTTGGTGAACACCGGACCCTCGCGGAACGCGAACGTGCTCGTTCGCTGATCGAACACCATCACGCCGGTGATGTCGGTCGGCAGGAGGTCGGGGGTGAACTGGACACGTGTCCACGTGCCGGCGATCGAGTTGGCGATCGCCTTGGCCAGGCTGGTCTTGCCGGTGCCGGGCACGTCGTCGAGCAGCAGGTGGCCTTCGGTGAGCAGGCAGCACAGCGCCAGGCGGATCTCGTCGCGCTTGCCGCGCACGACGCGGTCGACGTTGTTCAGCAGCGCGTCGGCGACCTGGGCCGCAGTGGTGACCATGCGCCGAGTGTAGGGGTGCGCTCACGCTGCGTGGAGGCCATCC
>CAVQSI010000023.1:0-53612 GCA_963715825.1 Ilumatobacteraceae bacterium | reverse complement strand
GTTTCGCTGCGGCGGTTCGCATGATCGATGATGCGCGTGGCCAACCACAGCACCCGTCGTTCGATCTCTCGCAGCGTGGCCGGATCACGGCCAACTGATTCATGCATCGTCGGCACCTTCGGTCATGTCGTGTGCGCTGAGGAAGCCGATGACAGCTGCCGATGAGTCAGCGAGGTGGGTGTGGAGCAGGGTGATCGCCGAGTCGACGTCGTGGTGTCGGCACGCGTCGAGGATCGCCACGTGTTCGGCGTCGGATGGCTCGGCACCACCGAGACTCTCGATGTACAGCAACACGTAGGGAGCCACCGCTGCGTGCAGGATCTCGACCATTGCCAACCCTCGGCTCCAACCAGCTGCCCGGTACAGGGCTCGGTGGAACACCCAGTTCGCTGCGGTGACCCCGAGATCGGAGTGCTCGAGCGCCAGTTCGGCTTCGGCGAGGTCGACGATCGACATGTTCGGAACGGCGCGGCGGAGCATCTCGATCTCGATCGACTGTCGGAGCACGAAGATCTCGACCGCCTCGGCAACCGACAGCGATGGCACTGCGGCTCCTCGGTTGGTCTCGAACCGGAGCAGGCCGAGCGCAGACAGGCGCTGGAGCGCCTCGCGCACGGGAATCTTGCTGACCCCGAGCTGCGCAGCGAGCGCATCCTGGCGGATGCGCGTGCCCGGCCTGAGCTCGCCACTCAGCAGATCATCGATCACGGTTCGTTCGACACGATCCACGGTTGACATACGCACGATTGTATACGATTATGGGATACGCGCAAGCCACCCACTCGGAAGCTCGAAGGAGCCGTCCCATGCAACTCGCCGACATCCCCCGTCATCCTCTCACGTTCGGTCCGTCGCCGATCCACCCCTTGCCACGACTGTCCGAGGCACTCGGCGGCGAGGTCGAGATCTGGGCCAAACGCGAAGACTGCAACTCGGGCATCGCGTTCGGTGGCAACAAGGTCCGCAAGCTCGAATATCTCGTCGCCGACGCCTTGGCCACGGGCTGCGACACGCTCGTGTCGATCGGCGGCATCCAGTCGAACCACACCAGAGCGGTCACCGGTGTGGCGCGGCACCTCGGCCTCGGCTGCGTCACGGTGCAGGAGGCATGGGTCGACTGGCCCGACATGAACTACGACAAGGTCGGCAACATCCAACTCACGCGCATCATGGGCGGCGACATCCGCATCGACGGCGCGGGGTTCGACATCGGCATCCGAGACAGCTGGAGAGCAGCCCTCGCCTCGGTCGAAGCGGCCGGCGGCACGCCCTACCCGATCCCCGCTGGAGCCTCAGATCATCCGCTCGGCGGGCTCGGCTTCGCGAACTGGGCGGTCGAACTCGCCGCGCAGGAGCGCGAGATCGACACGTTGTTCGATCATGTCGTCGTGTGCACCGTGACCGGGTCGAGCCACGCCGGGATGGTCGCCGGTTTCGCACTCGAAGATCCCACCGGGTCGGCCCCGAAGCGACGCGTCATCGGTATCGACGCCTCGGCAACCCTCGACAAGACCGTCGCGCAGGTGACGAGAATCGCCGAGAACACCGCCGCGACGATCGACCTCGGTCGCGACCTTCGAGACGATGAGATCACGGTCATACCAGGCTACGAAGGCCCGGCCTACGGCATCCCCGATCAGCAGACCATCGACGCCATTCACCTCGCGGCGCGGACCGAAGGCATGCTCACCGACCCCGTCTATGAAGGCAAGTCGATGGCCGGTCTCATCGGCATGATCCGTTCCGGCGAGATCCCCGCAGGCTCCAAGGTCATGTACTGCCACCTCGGCGGGCAACCCTGCCTGCCCGCCTATGCAGGCGCACCCGGCCTCGGCTGACGACAATGCACCGAGCGGGAACGTCGGGCGTCCGCTCGCTCGACGACCTCCGCTCGGCGCGAGACACGGTGGTTGCGACGCTCGGTGCGCTCATCGAGGCCAACTCGCCGGTTTGGGCGCAGCCGGACGCAGTCGGATTGAATGGAGTCATGAGGACGGGCTTCCTGCCCACCGCTTCGAAGGAGAAGTGATGACGAACCAGCATCCGGCAACTGTGGCCGACAGTCTCATCGTGCACGGCGACATGCACCAGGCCGACCTCGACAAGCTCGTCGACCACTGGTCGAAGCTCGATTCGCGGCTGCGGTCGTTCGATGCCGGAACCGTGTCGATGCAGTTGTTCGTGAAGGAGCGCGACACCAAGAGCCAACACGTCACCCTCGACCTCAAGGTCGACGGACACGAGCCGCTCGTCGCGACGTCGTCGAACACCGATCTCGATCGGGCGCTCAACGAGGTGCGCGACGACATGATCCGTCTGATCACCGACATGAAGACCAAGTCGGAACCGCGCAACAACAAGCACCTGCGCGACACCGTCCGCGACTGATCACGGACAGCCGGCCTCAGGACGGCAGCTCGATCTCGACGCGGGGGCAGTGCTCGAGCACGTCGGACATCGCGTCGGTCACCGTGGACAGGTCGATGTCGGCCATGAAGGTGTTCAGCGTCAAGTGGGCGAGCACCCAGCCCGGATCCGACGCCCACGGCGGGATGAACTGGGCCCGCTTCACCAGGCCCTGGCTGCGCAGCTCGCCGAGCGCCGGGATCGAGAACAGGTCGAGCTTGCCCGAGAAGAGCAGGCCCAGCGTGTCCGCTCGACCCGCACGGAACGCCGCGCGGATGAACGTGGCCACCGACAGATAGCCGGACAGGTAGGCGCAGTCCTTGGTGAACGGGGCGCCGCCGGTGATCGGAGCGCCACGGAAGATCCGGCGGGTCGACTCGAACGCCTGCTCGGGGTTGGGACTGCGCTCGAGGAACCATCGGTACAGCTCGATGAAGTCGGCGCCGTCGATCACCAACTGGGTGGCGACGATGCGGTCGGCGAGTCGACGGAGGCGGTCCATGCCGAGCGTGCCCGACACGTACTCGGAGTAGACCGCAAGTCCCTCCTGCGTGCGCGTGGTGCCGGGATGGCCGATCGCCAGGATCGGGATGTCGGTCTGGGCGCGTCCGTTGAGCCCGGTGGCCACGTGGATGAACGCCTCGTGGTTGAGGAGCTGCGCCGAGTCCTTCGCCGTGAACTTGGCGTCCCGGCGGATCTTGATGCGGCTGGTCGATGCCACCGCGTTGGCAGACAGCTCGTCGACCAGCAGCACCTCGGGTGCCGAGTCGCCGAAGTGTTCGGTGACGGCTTCCTTGATGAACGTGGCGACCTCTTCGCCCGTGCGGCTGCGGACGACGGGCGGCACCAGCGACGCTGCTTGCAGATCGGCCAGTGACTCGTGGACCTTCTGCGCGAGTTCGAGCGGTGTGGCCGGGTCGTAGCGAAGCGGTTGACTCGGGACTCCGTAGAGCTTGCGGCTGTAGGCGTGGAATGCGGGCGTGCCGACCGTCGACAGCATCAGTGCCGTCGACTCGATCGCTGTCGCCTCGCGCTCGAGCCACTCGTCGACGACGTTGCCGGGGCGGAGGAGACGTCGAACCGCCGAGATGCCGTCGAGCACGGAGGTCGGATCGACGCCGGCATAGGTGGGCTCGGGGAGCTTGTCGGCGCCACCGGAGAGGAACTCCTCGCGGAGTTCGGCGGGCCAGGCGAGCGCCGACAGCACCCGCATCGGCTTGGCGACATCGTGAAGGATCTGTGCCGCTTCGCGGTACCGATCGTGCGTCTGGTCGTTCGTCATCGGCGAATCATGACACGGCGCGAGCCACGGTGATCCACCCACATCGGATGATGTTTCGGGCCCCGCACTCGCTCCGCCTGCGTGGCGAGCGGTACCGACGGATCCGCCCCTCAGTCGATCTGCGAACGCCGGGCGCGGCGACGGCTGATACCACTGGCCAACAGCCCTCCGATGATCATGAACACCAGCAGCATCGCCCACAACGGCCAGCGGAAGTCGAACCACAGGAAGTTGAAGCGAACGCTCTCGGTGTTCTGGAGGACGAACAGGATCGCAACGACGGCGATGGCCACCGCGGGGCCGAACCGGCGGAGGTTGTCGCTCGGGCTCGGTTGATCGGGCAGCAGTGGCAGATCGTCCGGCACGCCTGGGATTCTACGGGTCGTGATGAGGGCGAAGATGGAGAGCGGACTCTGCAGCGACGGTGTGGGTCAGGTGATTGGCGGATCGACCGAGACCGACCCGCTCGTGAGGTCGACCTCGACCCTGATCGTCGACTCGGGGCTCGACCACCGCACGGCGACGACATGACCGGCCGACTCGAGCAGTTCGAACGTCCCGTCGAAGGCCGGCTCGGAGGCACGCCAGCGCAGGAGCGCGAGCAGGCGTTGCACGACAGGGCGCTCGAGGGCTTGCTCGATCTCAGCGGGCGAGTAGTAGTGGCGATTGACGTCGCGGCCAACGCCGGTGCGAGCCAGGAGTTCCGCGTCGTTCTCGCCAGCGAGGAGCCCGACGTAGTAGATCTGGGGCGTCCCGGGGATCATGCACTGGATCATGCGCGCCGCGAGGTACGTGTCGTCGTCGCGTCCCACTGCGTCGTAGAACGTGCAATTGACCTGGTACAGGTCGACGTTCGACGCCGACGATCCGGTGGCCGCTCGGCTGACACCCAGCGATCGCTCGTGGATCCCTTCGACGAGGTCGTGAATGCGTTGGGGTGTGAGCAAGCCGGAGCGGTTCGGATCGCGGGCGTCGGCGCCGACGTCGATCACACCGATGCCGTCGTGGGTGTCGAGCACGTTGATCGCGTTCGGCGCACGCATCTCGATCCATCGACGGAGTGGCTCGCCATCGCCGGTCGTCAGGGCATCGAGTGTCAAGGGTGGCAGAGCGAAGTCGTAGACGAGGTCGACGTGGCGAGCGATCTCGAGTTGGTCGAGGTGATGGCCGTGTACCTCGACGAGAACGTCTATCGATCGCTCGTGGCACGCTGCGGCGAGACGCCGGATGAACTCCATCGTCTCGGGAAGCATGAAACACGACGTTCCCGCTCGCTTGATGGCGTACCCCACGGCGTCGAGGCGCACGATTGCGATGTCGGCGGCTTCGAAACGATCGAGGATCTCGATCAGGTGGTGCCAGCCGAGTGGGTGTTCGACATCGATGTCGACCTGCTCGTCGGTGAAGGTCGTCCACACCGTGCGTCGAGTGCCGTCAGCGAACTCCACGTCGGTGAACGGTGAGGTCGGGCGCGGACGGTAGATCAGGTCGACGTCGGCGGAATCCGGCAGTCGACCGAAGACGCCCTCAGGAGTGACGAACATCCGGGCGTACGGGGACTCATCGCCTCGCTCGATCCAGTCGAGGAACACCGCAGACCGGGACGACACGTGATTGACGATCAGGTCGGCCATCACCTGTTGGCGAGCAGCGAGCCGCTTGACGCTGTCCCAGGTGCCGACGCGCGGATCGACCTGTTGGTGATCAACCGGATCGAAGCCGGCGTCGGCGCCGTCGATCGGTACGAAGAACGGGAGCAGGTGCACTCCAGCGAAGGCGCCGGCCAGTGGGCCGGCGAGGAGCGCAGCAACGTTGTCGATGTTGCCGGCGAGCCGATCGGCATAGGTGATCAGTGCAGGGGCAGAGGAGTTCATGGAAGTGTGCATCGATATCGAGCCGAGAGTACCCCGATCGGCTCGTTCGCCCCATCGCGTTCGTGGCAGCGTGAAGAGGGCGACGTTCTCACAGGAGGAACCCCATGGACTTCGAGATCTCGGAACAGATGACGACCATCCTCGAGATGGTCCGCGACTTCATGGATCGCGAGGTGATCCCGCTCGAGGGTGAAATGCTCCACGGCGATCCGGCAGCGCTCGAGGAACGGGTTCGCAGCGCCCAGGACAAGGTCCGCCAGATGGGGGTGTGGGCGCCGAACCATCCCGTCGAGTTCGGTGGGCTCGGGCTGAGCATGGTCGACCACGGCCTGCTCAGCGAGGCGCTCGGCCGCAGCCCGCTCGGCCACGTCGTGTTCGGCACGCAGGCTCCCGATGCCGGCAACATCGAGATCCTGCACATGCACGCGACCGACGAGCAGCGCGAGCGATACCTGCGTCCGCTGGTTGCCGGCGAGATCCGCAGCTGCTTCTCGATGACCGAGCCGGAGACCGCCGGCTCGAACCCGCTGCTGCTGGAGACCACGGCCGTCGAGGACGGCGACGAGTGGGTGATCAACGGCCAGAAGTGGTTCACCAGTTCGGCCGACGGCGCGGACTTCGCCATCGTGATGGCGGTCACCGACCCCGACGCTCCGCCGTACGCGCGCACCAGCATGATCCTGGTGCCGACCGAGACGCCCGGCTTCGGCCTGGTGCGCAACGTGAGCGTGATGGGCCACGCCGGCGGCGGCCACGCCAGCCACGGCGAGGTGATCTACCAGGGTTGTCGGGTGCCGCTGGCCAACCTGCTGGGTCCGAGAGGCGGCGGGTTCACCATCGCCCAGGAGCGTCTCGGGCCGGGTCGGATCCACCACTGCATGCGCTGGCTGGGCATCGCCAGTCGCTCGTTCGACCTGATGTGTGCCCGCGCCAACGAGCGGGTGATCGACCCCAATGGCGACACGCTCGCCGACCGCCAGGTGATCCAGCACTGGGCCGCGGAACTCGACGCCGAGATCCGCGGCGCCCGCCTGCAGACGCTGCACGCGGCGTGGATGATCGACCAGCACGGCGCGAAGGCCGCCCGCGACGAGATCGCGGCGATCAAGTTCTCGGTGGCCAACACGATGCTGAAGGCCGTCGACACGGCGATCCAGGTGCACGGCGCACTCGGCGTCACCGACGACACCGTGCTCGCGTACTGGTACCGCCACGAGCGTGCCGCCCGCATCTACGACGGCGCCGACGAAGTCCACAAGACCTCCCTCGGCCGCCGCATCCTGCGCCGCTACGCGACGTGAGCACCTCGGCCCTGCAGCAGGTCGTCGGCGCGTGGCTCGCTCCCGTCGCCGAACGGCTCGTGATCGAGGATGTCAGCGGCCTCATTTGCGTACGACGTCGGTGCGCACTCCAATGTCGTCCGTGAACGGGACGGAGGTGCAATGAACGAGACCGACGTGCTCGCCCGGATCGAACCCGGGAGAACCATCACCGGGATGTCGGCGGTGTTGTTGCCGTTCACCGCCGGCGGCGAGATCGACTGGTCGGCGGCCGAGGCCCATGTCGCCCGCACCGTCGCCGCAGGGCTCACGCCGGCGGTGAACATGGACACCGGCTACGTGCAGTTGCTCACCGACGCCCAGCAGGCCGAAGTGCTCGATCGTGCGGCCTCGGTCGCCGGTGGCGAGTTCGTCGCTGGTGCGTACGTCGCCGACCATCCGGGCGCTGCCTTCGACCTCGCCGGCTACCTCGCGACGTGCGACGCGATCGCCGTTCGGGGTGGCACGCCGGTGATCTTCCCCTCGTACGGACTGAACGCGCTCGACGACGACGGCTGGGTCGACGCCCTCACCGCCATCGGCGAACGCGTCGATCGGTTCATCGGCTTCGAACTCGGTGCGATGTTCGTGCCGTACGGACGGATCCCGTCGCTGGCCGCCTACGAGGCGATGATGGGGATCGAGTCGTGTGTCGGGGCGAAGCACTCGTCGCTGAGTCGCGAGCTCGAATGGGACCGGCTCGGCGTGCGTGATCGGGTGCGTCCCGACTTCCGGGTGTTCACTGGCAACGACCTCGCCATCGACATGGTGATGTACGGATCCGACTACCTGCTCGGGCTGTCGACGTTCGCTCCCGAGGCGTTCGCGCTCCGCGACCGGATGTGGGCGAGCCAGGACCCGCGCTTCCACGAACTGAACGACCTGCTGCAGTACCTCGGGCACTTCACGTTCCGGGCGCCGGTTCCCGGGTATCGCCACGACGCGGCGATGTCGTTCGAACTCCGCGGCTGGGCGTCGTCGAGCACCACGCCGAGCGGCGCACCCCAGCGACCCGAGTCGGATCGGGCCGTGCTCGCCGACATCATCGACCGAATCGACGCCTGGACATCGGAGGCGACCTCATGAGCGTGCGGTGGACGCAGGTCAAGAAGCTCGACACGGTCGAAGCGTTCCGCGAGCACTGCGCGTCGATCGGTGTCGAGATCCCGATCGACGACAGTGTCGACGCGGCCGGCGTGCTCGCGGCGCCGGTGTCGATCAACGACGGCGCCTCCGGCACCACGACGGCACCGAACCGGTTCGCCGTGCTGCCGATGGAGGGCTGGGACGGCACGACGGACGGTCGACCGACCGACCTGGTCCGCCGGCGATGGCAGCGCTTCGGCGCCAGCGGCTGCGGTCTCGTCTGGGGTGAGGCCACCGCCGTTCGCGCTGACGGGCGTGCCAACCCGAACCAGCTGATCCTCGACGACCGCACCGTCGACGAGATCGCCGAGCTGCGCACACTGCTCGACCCGAGCCAGGTCACCGGGCTGCAACTGACGCACTCCGGTCGATGGTCTCGTCCGAACGGGGCGCCGCTGCCGAGGACCGCGTACCAGCACCCGTGGCTCGACCGGCGCATCGGCGTGGACGCGGGCGCCGTGTTCAGCGACGACGAACTGGACGAACTCGTCGAGGACTACATCACCGCGGCCGTCCTGGCGCACCAGGCAGGCTTCGGTTTCGTCGACGTCAAGCACTGCCACGGCTATCTGCTCCACGAACTGCTCACCGGCTACGGGCGCGAGGGTCGCTACGGGGGCGACCTCGATGGCCGCACCGAGTTCCTCCGCACCGTGGTCGCCGGCATCCGCGAGCGGGCACCCGGACTGGCGATCGCTGTCAGGCTGTCGGCGTTCGACATGGCGCCGTTCGGCCCGGGTGACGGGGGAGTGGGTGAGCCGGAGACCCAAGGGTCGTATGGGTTCGCGTTCGGTGGCGACGGCACGGGGCTCGGCATCGATCTCACCGAGACACATGCGCTGCTCGATCGGTTCGCGCAGCTCGGCATCGGGTTGGTGAGCACCACCGCCGGCAGCCCGTACTACAACCCCCACGTCCAGCGCCCTGCCTACTTCCCGCCGTCGGACGGCTACCAACCGCCGGAGGATCCGCTGGTCGGCGTCGCTCGTCAGCTTGCCGTCACCGCCGAGCTGACGGCAGCCCACCCGGACCTCACGATCATCGGGTCCGGCTACTCCTACGTGCAGGACTGGCTGGCGTACGTCGGCCAAGCCGTTGTCGCCGGTGGCGGTGCCACGATGGTCGGCCTCGGTCGGATGATCCTCTCGTATCCCCACCTGGCCGCCGACGTGTTGGCGGGTCGCCCGCTGGAGCGGGCTCTGGTCTGTCGCACGTTCAGTGACTGCACCACGGCGCCACGCAACGGGCTCGTGTCGGGCTGCTACCCCATCGATCCGTTCTACAAGGAGCACCCGCAGCGCGTCGAACTCACACGGGCGAAGCGTGAGGCCAAGGCGCGGTTGCGGTGATCGTCGATGCGCGTCCGGTGTCGACACCGACTGGCCATGGTTCGCAGACCTCGGTGGCATCGACCTTGCCGCCGGGCTCGTACCCGGCGTGCTCAGGTCGGGTAGGTGTGCCAGGTGCCGGTCTCGAAGTCGTGCAGCTTGCACGCCTTGGTCGACGCCAGATAGTCGCTCAGCCGGATCGGGCGCTCGTCGACCTGCTCGGGGAACGCCTCGGCGATCGCCCGGGCGGCTTCGGGGAGGCGGTAGCACGGCACCTTCATGTCGACGTGGTGGGGGAGGTGCACCATGATCCAGTGGAAGAAGAAGTCCCAGCCCGGCGGGCCCCAGAGGATCGTGGTGCCTTCGACCTGACCGCGGAAGCGGTTCCACTCGCGGCGAGGCCACCAGCGGATGTTCGGCGAGATGTGGTGCACGTGCACCACCCAGCCGATCGTCTGGCAGAACAGCAGAAACGGGATCACGACGACCTTGGTCCACTGCCAGATGCCGCCAGCGCCGTCGAGCGCCACGAGCAGCACGAGAGCGAGGAGGGCGTACGCGGCCACGATCGCCTGGTCGCGGCGCATCTGCTTGGCCCAGCGAGCCGGCGGTGTGAACCGCACCATCTTGTTCCACCACACTTCGCGCAGGTAGTAGGCGCCGGCACCGAACGGGCCCCACTCGAGCTTGTGACGCAGCTTGGCGAGTCGGCCGAGTTCGCCGTACTGCTCGACGGTGAGGGGATGCCACACGAAGTCGAGACCCTGCTTCAGCGTGTGTCCGTGATGCACGCGATTGTGCCCGAACACCCAGACCTCGACGGCGTGCAGCGACGGCAGCATCGAGAGTCGGGCAACCACGGCATTGAGGCGCTTCGAGTCGAACAGGGCGTCGTGGGCGGCATCGTGGCCGATCACGAAGAGCCCGGCGACGGAGATGCCGGCCAGGATCCAGAGGGGAACGAGCAGGAGCGGATTGTTGGTCGACAGCAGGCCCCACACGGCGAGGCCGAAGATCACGACGTCACGAGCGAACAGCAGCAGACCGCGGGCGGTCGAGCGTTCGTAGCAGTGCTCGGGGATGACGTCGAGCACCGGCTTGAGGCCCGTCGGCGTCTCGATCATCGGCTCGCCGGCACGGCGCGTTCGCGTACCGGTCGCGGTCGACACCGCGGTGTCGTCGGTGGCAGTGGTGGCGGTCATGGCCCTCCTCGAAGCGGTGCGGCCAGCCTACCTACCAGTAGGTAGTTCGCCACGACCAACGGAGCCACGTGCACTTCTGAACCGATCTGGTCGCGGCTGCCGCGACCAGATCCGTCGAGCAGTGCGGCCGCGCCGTCCGGCGACGTCAGGCGTGTGCGGACGTGATGGACTGGGGGCAAGCACGAGCGAAGGGACCCGATCGATGAGCGACACCGCAACAGCACCGCCCACCCGGTCTCGTCCGCTCGACGCGCTGACGTTGACCGTCGTCGTCGACAACGAGACCGACACGCTGTCGAGCGTCGACGCCGGGGTGCCGCAACTCCCCGAGGTCGCCTCACACGTCGTGCGTCGCCCGCCGCAGCGTCAGCACGCCGGACACGACTGCGTGACGGTCTTCGACCACCTCTGTGTCGCCTGTCATGGACTGTCGGTGCTGCTCACCGGACGCATCGGCGACGAGACCCGCACCATGTTGTTCGACGTCGGGCCGTACGGCGACGTGTGGGTCGACAACGCCGATCGACTCGGCGTCGACCTCGCCGCGATCGACATCGTCTTCCTGTCGCACTGGCACTGGGACCACAGCGGTGGGCTCCCGGTCGCGCTCGGGGCGATCTCTGCGGCGCGCCGCAACGCCGGCCTCGACGATCCGCTCGTCGTCGACGTCCACCCCGATCGCCCCGACCAGCGAGGCATCCAGTCGCCCGGCGGCACGTTCGTCATGCTGCCCGAGGAACCCAGCCTCGCTGCGCTGACGGCGGCCGGCGCACAGGTGCAGCAGCACGGAGACGACCACGTGCTCGGTGATGGCTTCTTCCTCGGCAGCGGCGCGATCGAACGGACGACGGCCTACGAGGCCGGACTCGTCGGTCATCACTCCTTCCGATTCGGTGCCGGCGCCGACGGTGAGGATGTGGTGGTGGCCGACCCCATGATCATGGACGAACGATTCGTGGCCGCTGAGGTGCGCGGTCGCGGCGTCACCGTGCTGTCGGCGTGCTCGCACGCCGGCATCGTCAACGCCTGCCTCGGTGCGAAGGCTCGCTACCCGGGCGCTCCGATCGACGTCGTGCTGGGCGGCTACCACCTGGCGGGCGGTCCGATGGAACCTCGCATCGGCCCGACGGTCGACGATCTCGACGCACTGATCCAGCCGCGGATCGTGGCGCCCGGACACTGCACCGGCTGGCGGGCGAAAGCCGCGCTCGCCACCCGATTCGCCCCCGGGCGCTACGGCCCGTCGGTGGTGGGGACCACCTACGTACTCGAAGCGGAGTGAACGTCCGAGGTCCTGGCACACTGGACTCGACGAAAGGACATGTCGTGTCGTCAGCGATTTCGATCGAGCAACTCGTCAAGACCTTCGGCTCCACCCGGGCCCTCGATGGCCTTGATCTCGAGGTGCGCACCGGCGAGGTGCACGGGTTCCTGGGACCGAACGGCGCCGGCAAGACGGTCACCATCCGGATCCTGCTCGGCCTGCTGCGCGCCGACAGCGGTACCGTGAGTCTCCTCGGTGGCGACCCGTGGCGCGACGCCGTCGACCTGCATCGCGACATCGCCTACGTCCCCGGCGACGTCAACCTCTGGCCCAACCTGTCCGGTGGTGAGACGATCGACCTGTTGGCTCGCCTGCGAGCCGACGGCAGCGACCGGGGAGGTTCGGCCGTCGACCTGACCAAGCGCGACGAGCTGATCGAGCGCCTGGCCCTCGATCCCACCAAGAAGAGCCGCACCTACTCCAAGGGCAACCGACAGAAGGTGGCGCTGATCGCCGGGTTGTCCTCTCGCGCCGAACTGCTCCTGCTCGACGAGCCCACCTCGGGTCTCGACCCGCTGATGGAGTCGGTGTTCCAGGACTGCGTGCTCGAAGCCACGGCGCAGGGGCGCACGGTGCTGCTGTCGAGCCACATCCTCGCCGAGGTCGAGAAGCTGTGCGACCGCGTCACGATCATCCGTCAGGGCCGCACCGTGCAGACCGGCACCCTCGACGAGATGCGCCACCTCACCCGCACGAGCATCACCGTCGCCACCGAGCGACCGATCACCGGGCTCGATGCGATCGACGGCGTGCACGACCTGGTCCTCGACGACGGACACGTCCGATTCGATGTGGACGCCGGCGCGTTGGACGAGACGATCCGGCACCTGTCGAGCTTCGGCATCCGCTCGCTCGTCAGTCAGCCACCGACGCTCGAGGAGTTGTTCCTGCGTCACTACGGCGACGAACTCGACGCCGCGAATGGACGGAGTGACGCCGGCGTTGCCCTCGGTGAGGGAGCAGCACCGTGACCGGCATCGCCATCGGCACGACCTCGAGTGCGCCCATCGCAACGACATCGTACGACGAGCCACCGTCGGAGTCGTCGTTCACCGGCACGCGCCGGCTGCTGTGGTTGGTGCTGCGACGCGACCGCTTTCGGATCGCGATGTGGATGTTCGGTCTCGTCGGCCTGATGACGGTGTCGGCGTCGAGCATCGTGGCGCTCTACACGACGCAGGAGGAACTCGAAGGCTACGCCCGAACGGTGCGCGGCAACTCGGCGCTGATCATCCAGGCCGGGCCCGGCTACGGCCTCGACGATCCCACCCTCGGCGCGGTCGTGATGAACGAGACGGCGCAATGGCTCTTCATCGCCGCCGCGGTCATGAGCGTGTTCATGGTGGTCCGCCACACCCGCACCGAGGAGGAGACCGAGCGAGCCGAGCTGGTCCGCGCCGCGCCGGTCGGCCGGCATGCGGCGTTGGCCTCGGCGATGATCGGAGCCCTGGTCGTCAACGCGGCGATCGCAGCGGGCAACGTGATCGCCCTCGTCGCGTTCGGCCTCCCGCTGGCGGGCTCGATGGCGTTCGGAGCGTCGATGGTGGGCGTCGGCATGGTGTTCGCCGGTGTCGCTGCCGTCGCTGCTCAAGTGGCGAGCGGCTCACGTGCGGCGCTTGGCGCCGGTGGCCTCGCCGTCGGCGTGGCGTTCGTGCTGCGGGCGATCGGCGACGTCGGCAACGGGGTGCTGTCGTGGGCGTCGCCGATCGGTTGGGCGCAGTCGATCCGCCCGTACGCGAACGAACGCTGGTGGGTGCTGGTGCTCCCGCTCGCCGCGACGGTCATCCTGGTGATGGCAGCACGCGCGCTGCAGGACCACCGCGACTACGGCAGCGGACTGGTGGCACAGCGCAGCGGACGCGCCGAGGCCACCGCGCAGCTGTCGACGGCGCTCGGACTCGCCGTGCGACTCCAACGCGGGACGCTCATCGGCTGGGCCGTCGGACTCGGGGCGCTGTCGTTCTTCTACGGCCTGGTCGCCGACCAGGCCGAGCAGATCATCGAGGACAACCCCGACATGGCCGACTTCTTCGCTCAGCTCGGCGTCGCATCGGTCACCGACGCCTTCTTGTCGACGGCGATGTTGATCATGGCGCTGTTCGCCACCGGGTTCACCGTGTCGTCGGTGCTGCGCCTGCGCTCCGAGGAACTCGCCGGTCGCGTCGACCCGGTCCTCGCTGCGCCGGTCGGGCGGCGGCGATGGGCATCGGGCCATCTCGCCGTCGCGCTGGTGGGTACCGTCGTCGTGGCGGCCGTAGTGGGCGCGTCGATGGGCGTCGGCGCGGCGATCGTGCTCGGCGACGGTGGCCGTGTCGGCGGGCTCCTCGCCGCCGGCCTCGTGATGGTGCCGGCGATGTGGTTGCTGGCGGGCGCGACGTTGCTGCTCTACGCCGTACGCCCCCGTTGGGCCCTGGCGGCATGGGCACTCGTGGCCTGGGTGTTCGTGGCCGCGATGTTCGGCAGCCTGCTCGACCTGCCGCAGTGGCTGCTCAATCTCTCGCCGTTCCAGCACGTGCCGGCGCTGCCTGCGGCGCCGATGGCGTGGCTGCCCATGGTGATCCTCTCGGCGATCGCGGCCGTGTTGATCGCCGCTGGGCTCGCCGCCCTCGACCGGCGCGACATGGCCTGAGCCGCAGGCGCATCCAGGTCACAGGAGCACGACCATCCCGCCGACCAGTGCGATCACCAAGATGGTGAGGCCGATGTAGTGCAGGCGGCGGTTCGGTGCCTCGGGAGGCGGGGGTGTCGAGGGAATGGAGGACGGCATGTCAGCACCTCTCGGGTCGGGGTCGGAGTCGGGCCATCAACGGTGTCGCCGTGATCCCGTGCACGGCGATCGAGATGAGGATCGTCAACGACGTGATCGCCCAGAGCGTCTGCATCGAACCGGACGTGAAGTCGCCGTTGTTGTACGCATAGGCCAGGTAGTAGACGCTGCCCATGCCGCGGATCCCGAAGAAGGCGATCGCCACACGTTCCCAGCGCGGCACACGCGAACCGAGCAGGCCGATCAGCCCGGCGACGGGCCGCACGACGACGACCAGTGCCACGGCGATGGCAGCGTCGCGCCAGCGCAGACTGGCGAGGATCCCGTCGCCGACGAGCGCGCCGAACCCGATCAGCACCAGCGCCAGCATGATCGCTTCGAACTGCTCGGTGAACGCGTGCATGCGGACTCGCTGGTCGTCGTCGGTGCGGGTGAGTGCTGCGATGAACACGGCGATGAAGCCGTAGCCCTCGATGGCCTCCGTCAGGCCGTACACGAGGAGGATCGATCCGAGCGAGAACAGCCCCTGGGCGGCGTCGGATCGACGATGTCGCTCGCTGCGCTGCGCGAACCAGGCGAGACCTCGACCGAGCAGCCAGCCCGCCGCGACCCCGGCAACGATCCGGTACGCGACGTCCAGCGTGACCCATCGACCCACCGCAGCGCCGAACGAGCCCGCGCTCGCCACGCCGATGGCGAGGTACGTGAACGGGAACGCCAGGCC
This sequence comes from Ilumatobacteraceae bacterium, assembly GCA_963715825.1. Lineage (GTDB taxonomy): Bacteria > Actinomycetota > Acidimicrobiia > Acidimicrobiales > Ilumatobacteraceae > Sva-07. The sequence continues at coordinate 38,240 of CAVQSI010000023.1, read as the reverse complement.
GTCGTTCAGCCCGGCCTCGGCGGTCAGCGTGAATCGCACCTCGTCCTCCTGTGATTTCGGCCCGGCGACCTGGACGTCGGACGCCAACACGGGGTCGGTGGGCGCGAGCACCGCACCGAGCAGGATGGCCGGTGCCAGCCCGAGCCCGATCCACCAGGCGCCGAGCGCCACGGTCGCGGCGATCGTGAGCGGCATCGTGATCGCCAACAGCCGCCACACCGAGCTCCAGCTGGCCAAGCCCGGGCGGCGTTCCAGCTTCAGTCCGACACCGGCGAGCGAGATGATCACCACGACTTCGGTCGCCACCTCGATCGCGAGCGCGTCCGACGATGACGTGAGCGGCATGGGCCCGGCGAGTTGTTCCGATCCCCAGAACAGCACGGCGCCTGCCGCCACGTACACGATCGGCAGCGAGAGCGGACGTCCCGAGAACAGCCCGGGGAGCACGGTCATGGCCAGCAAGGCGGTTCCGGCCAGCAGGAACCAACCGATGTGGACGTCGAGCATGATGCGCCCGCTGTACCCCGCCGCCGCGGAGGGCAACCGCTTGTCGGCAGCGAGGATCGCACCGCTGGCTCCGGGCGGGCTGGATTCGGCGACGCGGACGCGGTGATGATGTCGCCATGACCATCTTGCGCATCGTCGGATTCGACCACCTCGTACTCCGCTGCGCCGACGTCGACACGACGCTCGCCTGGTATCTCGACCTGCTCGGCCTCGAACCGGTCCGCGTCGACGAGTGGCGGCGCGGTGAGGCACCGTTCCCGTCGGTCCGCATCGACGCCGACACGATCATCGATCTGGTGCCCGGAACGGCCGACGACGGTCGCCTCGATCACATCTGCATCGTGTGCGACCCCATCGACCTCGGTGCGTTGGTCGAGTCGGGCGAGTTCGACGTGGTCGACGGCCCGGTGGGCCGCTTCGGTGCGCGAGGTGACGGCACCTCGCTCTACGTCCGAGATCCGGACGGTCTGGTCGTCGAGATCCGTCACTACTGAGTCGTTCCTGAACGAGTCGATCGGCACGGGCTACTGTCGGGCCGTGCTTCGTTCGACGCTCCGCCCGACGGTGGCTGCGATCCTGCTCGGCACGGCGCTGGGCGCTGGGTGTGGCAGCGACGAAGCTGCCGATGGCGCCGACGGTGTCGATGGTGCCGACGGGTCCGCTCGAACGATCGAGATCGCAGCGAGCGAGTACGCCTTCAACGGCGATCCGGGTGTGATCGCACCGGGTGACACGATCGAGTTCGACGTCGAGAACATCGGTGAGCTCGACCACTCGCTCGAGGTGCTCTCGTCGAGCGGGAGCTCACTCGGGCGAACCGAACGCATCACGCCCGGCTCGAGTGGCAGCGTCACGGTCACCTTCGACGAAGCCGGTGTCTACCGGCTGATCTGCGACGTCGACGACCACCTCAGCCGCGGCCAGACCGCCAGCATCACCGTCGGCTGAGCTCGGGTCCGCGACCAGCCCGACAGAGCGATGAGTTTCCGCGCGACCTGTCCGCAGGGAAACTCATCGCTCGGGTTTTCTACAGTGGAGCGTCATGACCGCCACCGATGACATGCACGCCAAGATGAAGCTGGCGACCAGCGAGGAGATCTGGGCCCCCGGAGGACCGGTCACCGACTGGACGACCGACTACGACATCCGCAGCGAGGAGTACGTCGACGATCCCGTGCCGATCTGGGCCGAGATGCGAGAGAAGTGCCCGATCGCACACACCGACCGGCTTGGCGGATCCTGGAACCCGACGCGCTTCGACGACCTCCGAGCGCTCGCCAAGATGACCACCGAGCTGAGCTCGCGTCAGGTTCTCGTGATGCCGCCGGCGCCGAACGCACCGGAGATGTCGCGCTACGAGCAGATGATCGCGGCTGCGCCGATCACCGCTGATCCTCCGATTCACACCTGGACCCGCCGAATGCTGCTGCCGGCGTTCGCTCCACGCGCTGTCGCTGCCCACGAGGAATTCACCGAGGGGCTGTGTCATTCGCTGATCGACGGGTTCATCGAGGCGGGGGAGTGTGACGCGGCGGTCGACTACTCGCAGCAGATTCCGCCGCGGGTGATCGCCCACCTGATCGGTGTCGACCCCGAGATGGCTGACCAGTTCGTCGAGTGGGTGAATGCACTGCTCGGTGAGGGCATCAACGACCCGGTGATGCGGATGCGGGCTCGCGAGGAGATGTTGACCTTCATCGGCGCCGAGGTGGTCAGGCGTCAGGAGGACCCGCAGGAGGACCTGCTGACCGAGCTGCTGTTCATGGAGCTCGACATGCCGGAGGCGAAGATCACCCCGGAGGTGGTGGTGGGCATCACCAACCTGTTGATCGTTGCAGGTATCGACACCACCTGGAGCTCGATCGGATCCGCGCTCTGGCACCTCGGCACCCATCCCGACGATCGACAGCGCCTCCTCGACGACCCCGACATCCTCCCGATCGCGATCGAGGAGTTCCTGCGGTACTACGCGCCGGTGACGATGGCCCGCATCGCCGAGACGGACGTCGAGTACAACGGCGTGCACATCAACCGGGGCGACAAGGTCCTGATGAACTTCCCCGCCGCCTGCCACGACCCGGAGCAGTTCGAGCGTCCCGACGAGTTCATCATCGATCGCGTCCAGAACCGCCACATCGCGTTCGGCTCCGGCATTCATCGGTGCGCCGGCTCGAACCTCGCCCGTCTGGAGATGACCGTCGCGATCCGCACGTGGCTCGAGCGCATCGGCGACTTCCACGTGAGCGACCGCGAACGGGTGAAGTGGGCGGGCGGTCAGGTGCGCGGCCCGCGCATCCTGCCCGTGTCGTTCACTGCGGGCTCACCGCGCTGACGCGTCTGCGCCGACGCGGAAGCCGGGGTTGCCGGTGGGAAGCGTCCGGTACGCCGGAGAACGTGCCTTCGAAGATGTTGCACATCGTCGGGCCTCCCGGGGCGAACTCGTCGCCCGCCGGATCGAGCCAGTCGTCACCTTCTGCCTGACGCCACCACGGCGTCGCCGCTCGAGCCCGGCCCTCGCCTGGCCCCGTCAGTCGGAGGCGAACTCGGCGATCAGGGCGGCGACCTCGGCTGCGTGGGAGTCTTCGTGCATGGAGTGACCTCCGCCGTCGATCACGACGAGGCGGGCGTTCGGCATCTTGCGTTCGAGGTACTGACCGGCCCCGGTGTACTCGGGACGGTCGTCACCGCCGGCGAGGACCAGCGTCGGGGTGGTCATCTCGGCGAGTCGGTCCATGACCACCGAGTCCTCCTGGAGGTTCATCGTGGTCACCTGCTCCGGCACGCCGAACCGATGGGCGTTGCGCTGCGATCGGGCGTTCCACTCCTCGCGCTTGGCGTCGTCGCGGTACCCCGGGCCGGTGTTGAGCACCACGATGCCCCTGACGGCGCCTGGGCGCGTCGCTGCGTAGGCCAGCGCCAGGTAGCCGCCGAGCGAGTGCCCGACCAGCACCGGCGCAGCATCCAGTGCGCCGATCACGTCGTCGAGGTCGACGAGGGTGCGGTCGCGGGTGTACTCGCTCGGGTCGTCGAGCACCGGTGACTCGCCGTGGCCCAGGAGGTCGGGGGCCACCACCGTGAATCGGTCGGCGAGCAGGTCCATGCAGGGCGCCCATGTGGCCGCCGAGGTCCCCATCCCGTGCAGGAACACGATCGGCTCGCCGGCGCCGCTGCGCACGACGTGCAGGCGGGTGGTCACTCGCCGTACTCGTGCTCGGGCGCGGGGTACACGCCGGATTCGACCTCTTCGCGGAACGACACCGCAGCGTCGAGCAGCGTCTGGCCGATCGACGCGTACTGCTTGACGAACTTGGGGATGCGGCCCCGGGTGAAGCCCGCCCAGTCGCTCCACACCAGTAGCTGGCCGTCGCAGTCCGGGCCGGCGCCCACCGAGATCGTCGGTATCGACAGCTCCTTGGTGACCTGAGCGGCGACGGCCGACGGCACCATCTCGAGCACGACGGCGAACGCACCCGCCTCCTCGACGGCGTGGGCGTCGGCGAGCAGCTGCTCGGCGCCCTCGCCACGTCCCTGGATGATGTGGCCGCCCAGGCCGTGTTCGCTCTGCGGGGTGAACCCGATGTGGGCCATCACCGGAATGCCGGCGCGCACGATGCGCCTGATCTGCTTCGCGCTGCGCACGCCGCCTTCGAGCTTGACCGCATGTGCTCCGGTCTCCTTCATGAACCGGATGGCCGTGGCCAAGGCGTCGTCGGGCCCGTTCTCGTAGGAGCCGAACGGCATGTCGGCGATCACCAGTGCGCGCTTGGCGCCGCGAACGACCGCAGCCGTCAGTGGGATCAGTTCGTCGACGGTGACCGGGATGGTCGTGTCGTAGCCGAACACGGTGTTGCCGGCGGAGTCGCCGACGAGCAGGAAGTCGATCCCCGCGTCGTCGAAGATCGATGCCGACAGGAAGTCGTAGCTGGTCAGCCCGGTGATCTTGATGCCCTGTTCCTTGGCCCGCTGGAAGTGTCGGGTACGGACACGTTTGAGTGCGGGATCGGCCTGGCCAGACCCGTAGGGCCGCTGTTCGTCGGTCACCCGACCACCGTAGACCGTTCGTCGGGGCGACCCAAGCGCCGGTGTCGGCAGATCAGCCGTGCGACCAGGGAATGGCCGGCAGCTCGTCGATCGCCCCCATCAGGTGCTTCACGAACCGTTCCTGGATCTCGGCGAGGTACGTCGAGTCCGCCTCGATGCGATGCTCGTCGAACTCCAACGAGCCGTTCCGGTAGATCGCCAGGTCGAACGGCGGGCCCACCGACAGATTGGCGCGGGTGGTGCTCAGCATCGAGCCGAGCGCGATCTTCATGCCGATGTCGAGGTCGGGGCGCACGAGCGCGGCGAGCTCCAGCCAGAACTTGCCGAACTTGGTCTCGCCGATCTGGAGGAACGGACGCGTCTTGGACGACCGGATGTAGTTGCCTTCCGGATAGACGAGGAAGATCTCCGGGTCCTCGCCCTCGATCTGGCCGCCGAGAATGAAGGTCGCGGTGCCATCCGCGCCGGAGGCAGCGAGCGCGTCGCGGTGGCTGGCCACGACGTCACGGCTGAGTCGACCCAGGTACAGCGCTGCCTCGAAGAGACGATCGACCGTGGCGAACGTTTCGCGTCCGTCGGTGGCGGCCAGGTCGCGGTCGATGCGGTCGAGGACTTCCTGGGTGGTGGCCAGGTTCCCCGCCGACTGGATGACGAACGCTCGATCGGGGGTGGGCCGCAGCACGTGCATCTTGCGGTACACGCTGATGTTGTCGACGCCGGCGCTGGTGCGGGTGTCGGAGAGGAAGACGATTCCGTCGTCGAGCTTGATCGCGAGGCAGTAGGTCAAGACGGCAGTCTCCCGGCGGCGCGAGCGGCGTCTTCGGCTGCGGTGAGCTGTCCTTCGACGATCTTCAGGCCGTTGCGCCAGAAGTCCGGGTCGGCGAGGTCGCAGTCGACGATGCGGGCGAGGTTCTCGGGCGTGTCCGACCCTCCGGCTCGCAGGAGGTCGAGGTAGGCGGGGACGAAGGCGTCACCCTCCTCCTGGTAGCGGGCGTACACCGACAGTGCGAGGAGTTGTCCGTAGGCGTAGGCGTACACGTAGCCGGGCGAGCCCATGAAGTGGGGCACGTAGCTCCACCAGTTGCGGTAGCCGTCGGTGATCTCGACCGAGTCGCCGAGCATCGCGCGCTGGCTCTCGGCCCACAGGTCGCCGAAGCGCTCGACGCTGAGCTCGCCCTCGGTGCGCCGGGCGGTGTGGACCGAGTGTTCGAACCGGTTCATCGCGATCTGGCGGAACACCGTGGCGATCGAGTCCTCGAGTGACGACGCCAGCAGCGCGAAGCGCTCGTTGGGATCGTCGATCATCGACAGCAGTCGGTTGCTGGTGACCGTCTCGCCGAACACCGAGGCCGTCTCGGCGAGCGTGAGCGGGGTGCTCTGGTGGAAGATGCCCTGTTCGCGCGCCAGGTAGAAGTGGACGCCGTGGCCGAGTTCGTGGGCCAAGGTGGCCACGTCGCGGGTCTTCGAGGTCCAGTTGAGCAGCACGTAGGGGTGATGATCGGGCGACACGCCGGCGGCGAACGCGCCGCCGCGCTTGCCTGGGCGCACCGGTGCGTCGATCCACGACTCGTCGATGAACCGGTCGACGATCCCGGCGAGTTCGGGCGAGAACGAGGCGTACGCATCGCGCACGATCTGGGTGCCTTCGGCCCAGCCGATGTCGCGGTCGGCGGTGGCGACCGACGCCATGCGGTCGTAGTCGGCGAGTTTGTCGAGCCCGAGCACCTGTGCCTTGAGCGTGTACCAGCGTTGGGCGATCGAGTAGCTGTCGACGACCGCGTCGACGAGCGCCTGCACGGACTCGTCGGATGCCTCGTTGGCGAGGTTGCGCGACGAGATCCACGAGGGGTACCCGCGGAGCCGGTCGTCGATCGACTTGTCGAGCAGGAGCGTGTTGAACAGAAACGCTCGGGTACGCAGGCCGGGCTCGAGGCCGGCGGTGATCCCCTCGGCGACCTGCTTGCGCACGGCACGATCGGGATGCTGCAGAATCGACGCCGCCTGCATCAGCGGCCGACCGGGGCCGCCGAGTTCGTCGGGGAGGTCGACGGTGATTGCCGAGGTCAGCTCGTCGAAGAGACGGGTCCAGGCAGCGAAGCCGGTCTGGCTCTTCTCGGCGACGATCGTCTCTTCGGCTTCGGACAGCAGGTACGGGCGGCTGAGCCGGAGGTTGTCGAGGTGATGGCGGCAGAAGTCGAGTTGCGGATCGTCCAGCACGGTGGCGACGTGGTCGTCGTCGGCGGCCGCCCACTCGAGGTCGATGAAGATCAGCTTGGTGCCGATGGCGGTCGAGCGCTCCTGGGCTGCGGCCATCGCTGCGCCGTGCGCCGGATCGTCGGTGGCGGTGGAGAAGGCGAGCATCGCGTGGTAGCCGGCGCGCGACATCAGGTCCTGGAGTTCGGCCAGCGTGTGCATCGCCGCCGCCAACTCACCGGAATCGAGCGTGCCCACGCGTCCGCGTAGCGACGTGAGGTCGTCGGCGAGCGCGTCGGCGCGATCGAACAGGTCGCCCGGCGTCGAGCCCTCGGGCAGGATCGTGTCGATGTCCCACGCCACATTGGCGGCGGTGAGATCGGCGGCGGTGAGATCGCCATCGGGCTGGCTCGTGTCGGTCGGGCTCTCGTCGACGGTCATGGCGGAGAGTCTGCCCCGTCGCCCGCCGCCATGCACCTCCGGTATGACATCCGGATTGCAGCGAGGGGGTCAGGCCCCGGATGTGGCGTCGTCGTGGGGGAGGACAACACGATCCGCCACGTCGCCCATGTCCGGCCACAAGACCTTGATCAGCGCAATGGCGACGCCGACGGCGACGAGTTGAGCGGCGATGAAGGCGGGAGCACTGGCTGGTTCGATGCCGGCGAAGGTGTCGGAGAACATGCGGCCGATGGTGACGGCCGGGTTGGCGAAGCTCGTCGACGACGTGAAGTAGTAGGCGCCGGCGATGTACCCCCCGACAGCGAACGCGACGACCGTCGTTCGTCCCGATCGCACGACCCCGAAGATCACCAGCAGGAGTCCGAGCGTCGCCACGCCCTCGGCGAACAGAAGGTTGGCGGCGGATCGATCCGTCGTCGACCACTCGACGGCGTCGAGATCGAACATCAGGTTCGCCGCGATCACACCGACGATGCTTCCTGCGATCTGCGCGCCGATGTACCAGACCGTCGTGGGGGTGTCGATGCCGCCGAACCACCGGTCGGTGAGCGTCACCGCCGGGTTGAAGTGGGCGCCGGACACCGCGCCGAACGCGAGGATCAACGCGACGAGCACGCCGGCGGTGGCGAACGCGTTCTGCAGGAGCTGGAGTCCGGCATCGTCGGAACGGGTCTGGGCCATGATGCCCGAGCCGACGACCGCGGCGAGGAGGAAGGCGGTGCCCACGAACTCGCCGGTCAGCCGCCGCACATCGGGCGCCCAGGACGTCGTGGTCGCCATCAGGCGTCGAGGCTGTCGATCAACTGCTCGACGCGGCCGCGGATCTCGTCGCGAACGGTCCGGACGAACTCGACCGGCTGGCCGGCCGGGTCGGTGAGTTCCCAGTCCTCGTAGCGCTTGCCGGGGTACACCGGGCACACGTCGCCGCAACCCATCGTGATCACGACGTCGGCGTCTCGGGCGTGTTGCTCGGTCCATCGCTGGGGTTGCTCACCAGCGATGTCGATGCCGACCTCGGACATCGCGGCGACCGCAGCGGGGTTGACCTGGTCGGCGGGTTCGGACCCACCCGAGAACACCTCGACGCGATCGCCGGCGAGGTGCCGCAGCCAGCCGGCGGCCATCTGGGAGCGCCCGGCGTTGTGGACGCACAGGAAGAGCACGGCAGGTCGTTGATCGGTCACGAGGTGACTCCTTCGGTAGCTGATTCGGTAGCTGATTCGGTCGCTGATTCGGAAGCGGTTCCGGTGGGGATCGGGGGAGCGAGCAGCGCGCTGAGTTCGGCGAGCCGCTCCAAGCGGAGACGGAACCACGCCCATCTGCCGCGCTGCTCGCGTTCGAGCAGGCCGGCGTTGACCAGCAGGCCGAGGTGATGGCTGACAGTCGGTTGGCTGCGATCGAGCGATTCGGGCAGATCGCAGGCGCACACCTCGCCGGTCGGCGACGTGGCGATGATCGAGACGAGCCGCAAGCGCACCGGATCGGCCAACACCTTCAGTGCAGCGGCGAGCTCGTGCGCCTGCTCGTCGGTGAGAGCATCACCGCTCACCGATCCACAGCAGGTGGCCGCACTCGCTCCGATTGTCGTATCGACGTTCATCGATTCGAGACGCTAACGTATCGATCAACTTCGATACAACATGTCAGGAGAATCTCATGCGCCTCCAACTCGCACTCAACGTCGACGACCTCGACACGGCGATCGACTTCTACAGCAAGATGTTCGCCACGCCGCCCGCCAAGGTGCGCGAGGGCTACGCCAACTTCGCGATCGAGAACCCACCACTGAAGCTGGTGCTCTTCGAGGGTGCTGGCGAGCCGGGGTCGATCAACCATCTCGGCGTCGAGGTCGAGACGGCGGCGGAGGTCACCGCCGCCGAGGCTCGCCTCAGCGACGACGGCATCGACACCACGGGAGTCGATGACACGGTCTGCTGTTTCGCCGAGAAGACCGAGACGTGGGTCCACGCTCCCGACGGCAACCGTTGGGAGTGGTACGTGAAGCTCGCCGACGCCGAACAACTCGACCACCAGGTGATCACCCCCGGCGCCTCGACCTCCTGCTGCCCCTGAGTCGGGCGCCGCTCAGCGCACGGTGATGCCGGGTGTGCCGGCGCTGACGGTACCGATGTGGGCAGCCTGGTGGCCGGTGGCGCCAAGTTGGTCGAGCACCGATGCCGTCTCCCGCGGATCGACGCCGAACACGAGGCCACCTGAGGTCTGGGCGTCGGCGAGCAGCAATTGGTGGACCTCGTCGTGGTCGCCGACGTCGACGAAGTCCAGCGCCCATGTCAGATTTCGTCGGCTGCCGCCCGGCATGACGCCGTCGCCGGCCAAGTCGACCGCGCCGGGCAGGAAGGGGACGGCGGCGAACTCGATCGCGACCGACACGCCCGATTCGAGCGCCATACGGCCGAGGTGGCCGAGCAGTCCGAAGCCGGTCACGTCGGTGCACCCGGTGGCTCCTGCGGCGAGCGCGACGCGGGCGGCGACATCGTTCAGTCGCACCATCGACGCGACGGCAGCGTCGGCCTGTTCGGCCGAGGCCCGCCCCGCCTTGATCGCGGTGGTCAACACGCCGACGCCGAGCCCCTTGGTGAGCACGACGTCCTGACCGGCGCGCAGGCCGGCGTTGGTGAGGAGACGGTCGGGGTGCGCCTCGCCGGTGACGGCCATGCCGTACTTGGGTTCGGGGTCGTCGATCGTGTGGCCGCCGGCGATGACGAAGCCGGCCTCGTCGGCGATGTCCTGACCGCCGGCAAGCACCTCGCCGAGCAACGCCGTCGGCAGCTTGTCGGTGTTCCAGCCGACGAGGTTGAGCGCGAAGAGCGGGCGGCCTCCCATCGCGTAGATGTCGGAGACGCTGTTCGCCGCAGCGACGCGGCCCCAGGTGCGCGCGTCGTCCACCACCGGCGTGATGAAGTCGGCGGTCGACACGAGCGCCCGATCGTCGTCGAGCAGCCAGACGGCCGCGTCGTCGCCGGTGTCGGGACCGACGAGCAGCCGATCGGGATGGGCGGAGTTGAGGTGGCGCACCACGTGCGCCAGCTCGCCAGGAGCGAGCTTGCAGCCTCAACCGGCGCCGTGGCTGAACTGGGTCAGCCGGATCCGTTCGCGCTGGTTGCCGGCTTCGTCGAGTTCGCTCATCGTCACCCCCTCGTCGTGCTGCGTTCGGTGGTGCCTCGTTCGGTGACGTCGAGGTCGACCATCAACTCGTTGGCGATCGATTCGAGTGCGGCACGCAGGTCGGCGGGGTCGGCGTCGGCGGGAACGCGCAGCGTGGCGGTGGCTTCGAACAGCAACTCGCCGGACATCGGTGCCGACGCTGCTGACGTCTCGAGTTCCTCGATGCTGACGTTGCGCTGCGCAAGGGCACCGGCGATCTCGCGGATGATGCCGGGACGGTCCTGGCCGATCAGGTGCAGGTGCAGGAAGTCGTCGAGGTCGACGGGGCCGTCGTTGGCGGCGATGGCAACGGTGACGTCGAGGAGCCCTTGGGCGGTGAGGGTGTCGAGTTCGGCGGTGAGGTCGTCGGTGCGTTCGTCGGGCACCGACACGACGACGATGCCGGCGAACTTGCCGGCCAGTCGTGCCATGTGGCTGCGGTCCCAGTTGCCACCGTGGCGTGCGATGGGCCCCGCAAGGGCATCGACGAGCCCGGCGCGATCGTCGCCGATCACGGTGAGTACGAGCGTTGCCATCACCGGAGTCTGGCACGCCCCGCAGGCGCGGTCTGCCTCGGGTGGGTGGATCAGGAGCGGCCGGTCAACGACGCGAGGAAGGTGATGTCGGACGAGCCGAAGGTGTCCTGGTGGACCTCGACGGTGATCACGTTGACGCCGGGACGGACCAGCGTGGGATCGAGGGTGATCGCCCGGTCGAGTCGTTCTGCCGATCCCCAGATCGCATCGTCGGCCCGGGTCCGGTAGTCGACGCCGGTGGCCGGCATGTTGAACCGGTACGCCTCGACGCCGTTGATGCGCACGATGGCACCGTCGTCGATGCGCAACGTCAGCGTCAGGTCGCTCGGGGTGCCGGCGGCGGTGAACTGGTGTCGGAAGTAGGTGGTGACGTGCTTGGGGTTCGCGGTGGGGCCGAAGCTGACGACGGTGCGTTCGTCGCCGTCGCCGTAGCCGAACTCGCCGACACCGCGGGCCCAGGTCGAGTCGTCGAAGTCGAGCTCGTTCCACGCCGTGCCCTGGTCGCTGCCGTCATCGAGATATGACCACTCGGCGTCAGGGGCGACCGATGCAGCGATGCCCGGCGGTGGTGGTGGCGTGGGGTGGCGGTGGTGGAGGTGGTGGAGGTGGTGGTGGTGGTGGTGGTGGTGTGGGAATCGTCGTGGGCGGAGGCGCCGTCGTCGTCGGTGCCGTCGTCGTCGGAGCGACGGTGGTCGGGGGCGGCGTCGTGGTGGTGGCGGGCACGGTCGTTGTCGTCGTGGTTGCGACGGGCACCGTGGTGGTGGTGGTGGTGGTGGTGTGCTGTGGTGGTGGGTGCTGTGGTGCCGGTTCCGGTGAGGCTGGCGAGGAAGGTCAGGTCGGAGGAGCCGAGGGTGTTCTGGTGGACTTCGACGGCGAGGACGTTGGTGCCGACCTCGATGAGGGAGGGGTCGATGGTGAAGGGGCGGTCGAGTCGTTCGCCGGCGCCCCAGATGGCGTCGGGGGCGCGGGTGAGGTGGCCGATGGGTCCGTCGGGCAGGTTGAAGCGGGCGATCTCGGTGCCGTTGAGGTAGGCAACGGCGCCGTCGTCGACGCGGAGTCGCAGGGTGAGGTCGTCGGGGATGCCGGCGGCGGTGAATCGGTGGCGGAAGTAGGTGGTGGTGTGTTTGGGGTTGGCGGTGGGTCCGTAGCTGACGACGGTGCGTTCGTCGCCGTCGCCGTAGCCGAATTCGCCGATGCCGCGTGCCCAGGTGGTGTCGTCGTAGCCGGTGGTGGTCCAGGCGGTGCCTTGGTTGGTGCCGTTGTCGAGGTAGGCCCAGGTGGCGTCGGCGGTGATGTCGATGCCGGCTGATGGTGGCGGTGGCCCGGCCACCGTTGTCGACGTCGCAGGCGTGGTCGTCGCCGTGGGAGCCGTGGTCGTGGTGACCGGAACGGTCGTGGTCGTGGTCGTGGTTGTGGTCGTGGTCGTGGTTGTGGTTGTGGGGGTCGGAGCTGCCGCGCCGTAGGCGACGACGGTGGCGAAGAAGGTGAGGTCGTTCGAGGATGGCGCGGTCTGGTGGACCTCGACGGCGATCGTGTTGCGCCCTGGCACGATCAACGCCGGGTCGATCGCGAAGTATCTGACGTCGGACTCGGCGTACCCGTCTCTGGCCAACGCCAGGGTGGTCGCCCCGACCGGACCGGCGGGCATGTTGTCTCGGGCCGCCTCGACGCCGTTGACATGGACGACGGCGCCGTCGTCGACGCGCATGTAGATCGCTGCCGACTGCGGTCGTGCCGTCGAGTCGAATTCGCGTCGGAACCATGTCGTGATGTTCTTGTTCGATGCCGAACCGCCGTAGGAGATCCGCGTCCGTTCGCCGCCGTCTCCGTAGCCGAACTCGCCGATTCCCTGCTGCCACGTCGAATCGTCGAAACCGTTCTGGCGCCAGTCGGCGGCCGGTTCGACACCCGTGTCGAGGTAGCTCCACGGTTCGTACCCCCACACGCTGGCGGTGAACTCGGTCGGGGCGGATCGCGGGAAGATGGCGAAGCCCTCGGCGCGCACGCCCGAGATCGTCGAGAAGTTGCCGGCGATCACGAGCGCCGACTCGTCGCCGTCGACGGCCCACGCTCCCATGAACCGGGTGAAGCTCGGCCTGAACCCGGTGTCCTCGGCGCCGGTCGACTGGTCGTACAGAGCGACTCGGCTGGCGCCGTCGCCCTTCGATCCGTCGTGAAACCCGGAGAAGACCTGGTCTCCGACCAGCGCGATGGCCTGGGTGTCCCCGTCGACCGTCTGGCGCCACGTCCGTCTGCCCGACGTGGTGTCGTAGACCGCTGCCCGGTTGCCGCTGGTGCCATGCGCAGCGATCAGCGAGGCGCCGTCGCCGGACACCTCCAGCTCGAGTGCATCTCCGACCACACTCGTGATCTCGGGCCCCGTGGTTGCTCCAGTCGTTGCGTTGAGTGTGCTGATGTCTGCGTCGCCGCGACCGTTGACCGACTGAAATGCTCCGCCGACGAACGTCGTCGCGCCGTCCGGTGTCGTGGCAATGGCGTTCACCAGTCCGTCGATCGCCGGTCGAAAGGACGGATCAACGGCTCCAGTGGTGGGCGACACGGCAGCGGCGCGGGTCCGCGACTGGCCGCCGATCGACGTGAACGAGCCGCCGACGTAGAGCTTCCCGCCGGCGAGCGACAAGCCATACACGTTGCCGTTCGTGTCAGCCGAGAAGCCCGTGCGCACGGCGCCGGTGGTGGCGTCGAGCGCGGCGAGCCGAGCCCGGCTGACGCCACCGATCGAGGTGAAGACGCCACCGACGTAGAGCGTGTTGCCCTCGATCTGGATGTCGTAGATCGCATTGTCGGCATCAGAGCGGAACGCTGGGATGAGCGCTCCGGTGGTTGCGTCGAATGCGGCAAGGTTGCGGCGGTCGACGCGTTGGGTGCCGTCCGGGCTGATCGCCTGCGTGAACGAGCCGCCCACGTAGATGGTGTTGCCCACCTTGAGGATCGATCGGCCCACGCCGTTGAGACGCCACGACGCCATCGGAATCGACGAGTACGACTCGCCCGCCGCCGCAACGGGCGCCGATTCCGAGGACACGGCAACCGGGATCGCCGCCGCCAGGCACAGCAGCGCTGTGGCCATCCGCTTCCATGTCGTGTGGTTCGCGCCCTCATGTCGTGCGTCTGCACGAAGAGATGAGCGCCCAGTGTTCGGGATCCGCATCCCCGACCTCCGCCTTCGCCTTGATCAACCCTTGACACTAGGCGATCGGCGATCTGGATGCCAGGGGGATCTGACCGCTCGCGGTGGCGGTCGACGACGCGGCGTGAATGATTGCTTGCTGGTGGAAACGGGTACGTGCGCCGGCGTGTTCGTACGAGAAGCGACGGTGCCCCGCCTCGGGGTCGCCGCGCGCTACCGTTTTTCGTTGGTGGACCGGGCCCGAGATCGTGCGCGTCGATGACGGCTGAGCCGGCGACTCCCGACGTGGCGGAACGACAGTTCACTGCCGACACGGCGTCGATCGGCGCCGCCCGCCGCTTCGTCCGTGGCGCGGTGCCCGGCGAGGTCGACGACGACCTGGTCGGCGACGTGGAGCTCGCGGTGAGCGAACTGGTGACGAATGCCGTCGAGTACGGCCTCGCCGAACTGGTGACGGTGCGGGTGGCCGCCGACGAAGCGGCGCTCGTCGTGTCGGTCAGCTCCGCGCGGACGGCTGCCGAGATCGCCGACCCGTCGATGTGGGCCGGGCCGTTGCCGGCGAAGCGCACGGGGCGAGGCCTTGCGATCGTCCGGGCCATCACGGACGAGGTGTCGGTGGAAGCCGACCAGTCGACCGTGACGGTGCACTGCACCTTCCGACCGCGCTGACGTCGACTCGAGGGGGCGAGCGACCCGGCCGACATGTTGCACGTGTCGGCGATCACCCGCCCCGAGTGCGGTGCGGGTGGCGTCTTCGTCAGTCCCTGCGGCCCGTCGGCGTCCGCCGGACAGGCAGCAGCGCTGCGGGAGCTCCCCGAGCCGTGACGCGAGCCGAGCGTGTCGACGGATCGACACGCTCGGAACAGCTCGGGCAGGGCTCGCCGGTCCGGCTGTCAGCCGTCGTCGGTGCGGTGGCGTTCCATGTCGGCGTGGTAGGAGTCGGCGAGCGATGCCTTGTCGTCGTCCGACAGCACTCGACCGGCGACGGGGAAGACCTCGGTCTCCTCCTCGTCGAGATGGTGCACGAGCCGCTCGGTGAGTTCACGCGCCGTGATCAACCACTGCGGAGCGGTCATGTCATAGCGTTCGAGCTGCTCGACGTAGTCGTCGAGTTCCTTGTGCTCCGCCACGGAGTGACGCGCCTGCTCCTGCGTGGCGTCCGACTCCAGCAACGGTACGTAGAAGTAACGCTCTTCGGCAGCTGCGTGTGCGTGAAGCTCCCGGCGGAGCTTGTCGAACACCTCGCGTCGCCCGTCGCTGTCGCCGTGGGTGTCCACGAGGATCGATGCGAGCGTGCGCTGCGTCTCGTGGTCGCCGCGCAACGCGTCGAGAATCGTCTCGCTCTCGGTGGTGGCGCCTGCGCCCATCGTCAGACCCGCTTCGCGAAGTAGATGATGGCGAGGATGACCAAGATGAGGACGAGTACGCCTCCGATTCCATAGCCCATGGGTGAGTCCTTTCGATCGTGTCGGCGCACCGACGACGGCGAGTACTTCTCGACGACGCACCGCTGATGCCCGAACCGCGACCACTCCAAACACGGTCCTGAGTCCGGACACCGAACCATGACCGGGACCCGGACCCGGTTTGCCGGTGGTGCCCGCCGGGCAGACCCTGGACATGTCCGAGGTCAGTATCCTGTGCGCCCCATGACCGAATCTGCATCTGCTCCCGCCCCTGTCGGATCCGATGTGGTGGAGATCAGCGTCCCGATGCGAACGGAGTTCATCGCCACGCTGCGGACCGTCGCTGCGTCGATCGGCGCCGACGCCGGGTTCTCGATCGACGAGATCGACGACCTGCGCCTGGCGATCAGCGAGGTCGTGTCCTCGCTGACCGACCGTACTGCCCCCGATGATCGTGTCGATGCGTCGTTCGTCACCGAAGGGTCGCGGGTCGCCGTGACGATCACGACACGGCGCGGCGACGCGGCCATCGAACTCGACGAGCTCGCCTCGAGCATCCTGAACTCGGTCGTCGACGAGTTCGTCGTCGATGGTTCAGCGGTCACCATCGTCAAGCTGGCATCGGAAACCGCCAGCGCCGGCCGCTCTGACGTCGAGTCCGCAGCACCCGAGGCATGAGCGAACACGTCCACGGCGGGCGCGCTCGACGACCTCGAGCTGTTCCGTGAGTTCGCTGCCACGAAGAGCCGCAGGCTGCGCAATCAGCTCGTCGAACGTCACATGGGACTGGCTGCCCACATCGCCAATCGCTTCCGACGTCAGGGTGGCAGCGACGACGACCTCCGCCAGGTGGCCATGGTCGGACTCGTCAAGGCCGTCGATCGGTTCGATCCCGAGTACGGCGCCGCGTTCTCGGCGTTCGCCGGTCGCACCATCGAAGGAGAGCTGAAGCGTCACTTCCGCGACCGGTCGTGGTCGGTCCGGGTCCCACGCGGCGCGAAGGAACTCCATCTGCGCGTCCGCGATGCGTCGGAGGAGCTGTCCCAGCGCAACGGCCGATCGCCCACGATCGACGAGATCGCAGCGCACCTCCAGGTCGATCGCGACGACGTGCTGCGCGGCCTGTCGGCAACTGCGGCATACAGCGTGGGCACGCTCGACGGTGGCGCTGCCGACGACGACACCGACGCTCCCGGCGATCGTCAGCGGGCGCTCGCGGCCGACGAGCACGGCTACGGGCACGTCGACGATCGCGATCTCATCGTGCAGTTGATCTCGCGGCTTCCCGAGCGCGAGCAGGAGATCGTCAGGTTGCGCTTCTACGAACGGCGTTCGCAGACCGAGATCGCCGACGCGATCGGCATCTCCCAGATGCACGTGTCGCGATTGTTGCGGCGCTCGTTCGAGCAGATGCGTGACTGGCTCGAGGAAGCCCCAGGGGCGTCCGAGGGGCTCGGCGCACTGCTCGACTGAGCGAGCCGGTCAGCCGTCGAGTGTGTCGAGCGCGCGCCGGTAGATCGGGCCGAGCAACTCCCCGACGCTGGGGAACGGCCACATCGACATCGCCAGGCGGTCCACCGGCACACGCCCGTCGATGGCGGTCACCAGTGCGGCCGCGAGCTCGTCGAATCGGGCGCCCGCGCCATGCGCTGCGACGACGCATCGTGTCGACCGGTCGACGGCGACCGTCAGGAATCCGTCGCCCAGCGAGTCGGTGGTCCAACGCGCCACCTCGGACAGCTTGGCGCTCACCCAGACCACGTCGCCGTCGAGTTCGCCGGGCGTCGGGCCGACCATCATCACGGGCGGTCGAGTGAAGATGCACGCCGGGACGACGGCGTCATCCAGTCGGCGCGTTCCGGCGCCCGCGAGATGGTCGGCGACCACCTCGGCGTGGTGAGTGGCCAAGTGCGTGTACTGGCCCTTGCCGGCCACGTCGCCGATTGCCCAGACCGACCCGGCGCAGGCGACGCGCCCGACGTCGTCGACGGGAAGCGGTTGGTTGGCTTCGAGGCCCAGGCGTTCCACGCCGACACCGTCGAGGTTGGCGGCTCGCCCGATCGACACCACCACGCGGTCGGTGACGACGGTGCTGTCGTTGTCGAGGGTGATTCGCACGTTGCCGCCACGCCGCTCGAACCGCACCGCCGATCGGCCTCGGCAGACCCGCACGCCGGCGGTGCGCAGACCGTCGTCGACGATCTCGCCGATCTCCGAGGGAAGGTCCGGGAACGCCCGATCGGAGGTGTCGAGGAGGTGGACTTCGGTGTCGAAGCCGGCGAAGAGATGGGCGAGCTCGCAGCCGATCGGGCCGCCGCCGATCACCATCAGTCGGACCGGGCGCTCGAGGGTGGTCAGGGCATCGTCGCTGGTCCACAGGTGCTCGCCGAGGTCGTCGATGCCGGCAATGTCCGGCATGATCGGTTTCGACCCCGTCGCCAGCACGATGTGCTCGGCGTGGAGGAGGGTGCCGTCGACGTCGATGGTGTGCTCGTCGACGAGGTGTGCGGTGCCGCGGATCAGCCGTGCGCCTCGCCCGGTGAGTTCCTTCGCGTGTTCCTGATCGTCGAGGTACTCGACGACCTCGTCGCGGCGCTGCACTGCTCGGTTCCAACGCATCGAACCCACGAGGTCAACGGCGTCGTGCAGCATTGCCTTGCTCGGCATGCACGCAACGAACGGACAGGCGCCGCCGACCCGGTGCGCTTCGACGACGACGGTCCGAAGGCCGTGTGGCTCGAGCGCGCCGACCAGCGCCTCGGCGGCACCACCGCCGCCGATCACGGCGACGTCGAACCGGTGCTCGGTGACCGGCGCGTCGCGACGTGTGGGCATGAAGTCGGCCATGGCGGTGGCATACCCGCGTCTCGCCGATTCGAACCGTCTCGAGCACGACGGGTTGGTCGGCGCGATCTCCGGGCATGATGCCCACGTGCAACAACGTCGAGTGCTGGTGCTGGGCGCCACCGGATACGTCGGCGGCCGCTTGGTCCCCGAGCTGGTCGGCGCCGGCTTTGCCGTGCGGTGCCTCACCCGCACGCCCGCTGGCCTGAGCGGCACCCAGTGGGCACCCGACGTCGAGGTCGTCGAGGGCGACCTGTCGGACCTGTCGTCGATCGCCGCAGCGTTCGAGGACGTCGACCAGATCGTGTATCTCGTGCACTCGCTCGGTGTCGGTGACGACTTCATGCAGCAGGAGCGGGTGACGGCGCACCATGCCCGAGTCGCTGCCGAACGCGCCGGCGTGGGTCACATCGTCTACGTCGGCGGCCTCGGTGACGACAGCGACACACTGTCGCCGCACCTGCAGTCGCGTCACGACGTCGGCGTCGAGCTGGCCGCCGGTGACGTCCCGGTGACCGAGCTGCGCGCAGCGATCATTCTCGGTGCCGGTTCCGCGTCGTTCGAGATGCTTCGCAGCCTGGTCGAAGTGCTCCCGGCGATGCTCGCCCCGCGGTGGGTGACGAGCACCCGTGTGCAACCGATCGCCATTTCCGACCTGCTGACCTACCTCGTGGCCGCGATCCGACGCGGACCGGTCGATCACCACGACATCGTCGAGATCGGCGCCCGCGAGGAGTTCTCCTACCGCGGGCTGATGCACACCTACGCCGACGTCGCCGGGCTGCGCCGACGCCTGATCATCCCGATTCCGTTCCTCACGCCGAGGCTGTCGGCGCACTGGGTGAACCTGGTGACGCCCCTGCCGAAGGCGCTCGCCGACAGCCTGATCGGCAGCCTGAAGAACGACGTCGTGGTCACCGACGACAGCGCGTCGGCCCTGTCGGACCACGAGCCGCTCGGCGTGGTCGCGGCGATCGAAGCAGCGCTGTCGGCGATCGAGGATCTCGACATCCCGACGCGCTGGTCGGGTTACTCGTCGCGACAGCTCGCAGCCCGGCCGGCGCCGTGGGACCCGGACTGGGCCGGAGGAACCGTGTACGAAGACCGGCGCACGCTCACGGTCGCCGCCCCGGTCGAGAACGTGCAACGAGTGGTGCGTGGCGTCGGCGGCGAGCGGGGATGGTACGGATTCGGGCCGCTGTGGGCGGTCCGCGGCGCCCTCGACAAGTTGGTCGGGGGCGTGGGGCTTCGTCGAGGGCGCCGTCACCCCGACGACATCATGGTCGGCGAGGCCCTCGACTTCTGGCGCGTCGACGCCGTCGACGACGATCTGTTCCGCCTCCACGCCGAAATGAAGGTGCCGGGCGACGCCTGGCTCGAATGGCGGACCTCACCGGCGGCGGGTGGCACCGAGGTGACGCAGCGGGCCCGTTTCGTGCCGCGCGGGATCTTCGGGCGGCTCTACTGGTGGGTGCTCGTACCCGTCCACGCCGTGATCTTCCCGGCGATGCTGCGTCGGATGATGCGCGCCGCGGGCGAGGTGGTCTGAGGCCCGGCGCGGCGCGACGAGATCGTCGACGCGGACGTTTACCCGGCTGTCTCGTGGGTACCGCGACACCATGAGCAACGTCACGAACTTGAAGACCACCGTCCCGTCGATGTCCGAGCAGGCTTCACTCGACGTGATCGGGGCCCTGCAGGACCGACTGGTTGCATTGATCGATCTGCAGCTCACGCTGAAGCACGTGCATTGGAACGTGGTGGGGATGAACTTCATCGCCATCCACGAGATGCTCGACCCACAGGTCGACGCCGTGCGTCTGCAGTCTGACGCCGTCGCCGAGCGCATCGCGATCCTCGGCGGCGAACCCAAGGGCACACCCGGAGCGGTCGTGGAGATGCGCAGCTGGGACGATTACGGCCTCGATCGCGCACCGAGCGTGCAGCACCTGGTCGCCCTCGACAACGTCTACAGCGGAGTGATCGGCGACCACCGTTCGGCGATCTCCACCGTTGGAGAGATCGATCCGATCACCGAGGACCTGCTGATCGGGCACGTCGCCGATCTGGAACTCTTCCAGTGGTTCGTCAGGGCACACCTGAAGGACGCGACCGGCGACGTCGTACACCGCAGTACCCACGACAAGAGCTGAGCGAGCAGCACCGCTGCGGCCTGGGTCCGATCTGTCAGCCGTCCGGTCGCCACCGATACAATCGCAGTTCATGTCCGACGTGCCGGTGCGCCTCACTGTGACCGAACTGGATGCGTCCACCATGTCGCTCGACGGCGAGGTCGATGCGCACACCGCTGCTGACCTCGCGTCGCGCTATGCCGAGCTCCCCGACGGCGACGGCGACTTCGCCATCGACATGTCGAAGGTCGCCTTCATGGATTCGAGCGGGCTGCGGGTGATCATCGAGATCCACCAGCGCGCCGAGCAGGCCTCGCGCCGCCTCGTGCTGCGTCACCCGAGCCAGCCGGTCGCTCGCCTCCTCGAGGTGTCCGGCCTGGTCGGCCACCTCCACGTCGCCGATGGCGACGCCCCCGCCTGATCGGGTCGGCCTCGACCGCGTCGGCCTCGTCAGTGCAGCGCAGCGATGAGATCGTCGAGCGGTTCGACGGGACCGGGCAGCCGTCGTCGCTCGACCTCGGAACGCAACACGCCGAGCACTTGGGTGAGTGTGGCCATCACCTGACGGTCGGACTCCCCGTAGTGGACGATCGGCGAGAATGCCCGATCGAGCAGTGCCGCGTGGTCGGCCCGGTACCGGACCAGCGTCCGTGACCCCGAGCGCAGCGTCGTCGACAAGGCGGGTTGCTCCCACAGTGCCGTCATCACGCTGCCGAGGTGGACGATGACGTCGCTTGCGGTGCTCGGGTCGTTCACGCCGGGTGACAGTGCCCGCACGGCGACGTCGGTCAGCTGGATGATGCCGAACTCGACGTCCTGCTGCATGGTGCGGCTGTCGCCGATTGCGATTGCGTCGAGCAGCGATGTGCGACACGCCTCGGGGTCGTCGGGTGCCGGTGCGACCCACATGACGGGACTCGATCGTGTGACGAAGCTCCCGACCGTGCTGGCGAGATAGCCGGTGCGGTGCTCGGGGAGCGCAGCGAGCACGGCGTCGTCGTCGACCTGCTGGATCCACCCGGCGCTGGGCGTCTCGAGTGCGGTCGCGCCGACCGGGACGTCGATCGAGCCGTCCCTGCGCAACGCCCCGGACTCGACGCCGACCTGAATCGATCCCCGGTCGGGGTGGAAGACCCGTTCGATGCCCTCGATGGTCTCCGTGGCGATGCGGGCGGCGACGGAGCCGACCTGCAGGCTGTGGGTGATGTGGTCGACCGCTCGCACGACAGCGACGAGCGAGAGCACTCCGAGCGCCACGGCAACGAGGACGGTCGTGTGCGGCACCACCCCGGCCCCGTCCTCGCCGAAGTTGCGCGTCGAACGCAACGCGAGCAGGCAGAACACCGTGGTGCCGAGCACGAAACCGACCGCGTGCTGGACCGTGCGGTTGCCCAGCCAGTTGCGCAGTGTGCGTGGTGAGAACTGCGAGCTCGCCAATTGCACCGCGACGAGCATCAACGACAGCAACAACGTGGTCGAGGTGATCAGGCCGCCGGCGATGGCGGCGAAGAGTGCTCGGGCGCTGTCGACCGTGGTCTCGAGCACCACAGGCAATGATTGCTCGGTCAGCTGGCGGTCGATCCACAGCAGTGTTTGGACGAGCACGACGGAGGCGAGCACGTACAGCGTGGGGATGAACGACAGGCTGTGACGCATCCGGTCCGCGAACTGGCGCAGCCGGACCGTGGTGATCACAGCCAGCCACTCACGACGTCCGCCATCTTCTCGCCAGCTCGCTGGAACACGCCCCGCTCGGCCCAGTCGGCCGGGTCGAGCAGCGTCGCATGTCGGTAGTCGTCGTCCAGGTGGCGATCGAGAACGTCGACCACGTCGGGGTCGAAGATGACGACGTTGGTCTCCTCGTCGAACTGCGTCGAGCGTTGGTTCATGTTCGCCGAGCCGACGGTGGCCACCACGCTGTCGATCGTGATCACCTTCGCGTGCATCATCGAGACGTCGTAGGTGCGGATGTCGACGCCTGCGTCGAGCAGTGAGGCGTAGATCGACTCCCCAGCGACCTGGACGAAACGCTTGTCGGCGTGTTCGCCCGGCAGCAACACCGACACCTCGACACCGCGGTGCACGGCGTCGGTGAGTGCAGCGCACAGGCGGTCGTCGGGGTTGAAGTAGGCCGTCGCGATGCGGACACGCTGCGTAGCGCAAGAGATCAGCCCGAGCATCAGGCGCCACAGCTCACTGGCTCCGGTCTCGGCGGACCCGCGTATCACTGCGCAGGTGCTCGATCCGGCCGCAGTCGGTCCGTTGGCGGCCGCGGCGACGACCCGCTCGGAGCTGGGATCGAAGCCGTCGTCGTTCTGGTCGGACCAGTTGTCGATGAACCCGGCGAGCAGTCCGGCGACGGCGGGCCCGCGGATCTGCAGGTGAGTGTCGCGCCATTCGTCCGCGTTGCGTGCGTCGCCGTCCCACTCATCGGCGATTCCGACGCCGCCGACGAACCCGACCTCGGCGTCGCACACGAGGATCTTGCGGTGTGTGCGATGGTCCAGGTCGCCGATCTTCGGGACGCTGTCGGCCACCGGGCGGAACCATCGCACGTCGCAGCCCGACCCCGTCATCTCCTCGACCAGCGCTCGGTCCAGCTTGCGCGCCCCCACCGCGTCGAGCAGCACCCGTACGCGACATCCACGACGGGCGGCCCCCGACAGGGTGTCGGCGAAGCGGCGCGCGATGTCGCCTTCCCAGTAGACGAACGTCACCAGGTCGACGGTGTCGGCGGCGGCGTCGATCGCTCCGAGCATCGCCGGGAAGATCTCGACGCCGTTGCGGAGCACACGGATCTCGTTCCCCGTGGTTGCGGGGGTGCCGTGCAGCGTCTCGAGCCTGCGCTGCCACTGCTGTGCGGCAGTGTCTCGATCGGTGGTCGGGCTCGAAGCATGGCCGTCGTCGGGCCCATGGTGCTGCATGGCTTCTGTGTGCCCGAGCGGTTGTATCTCCAAACAGGTGTTTCGACGAGCGCCGATCGGGAACGCCGATCACGTTCAACGCTCACCGCGAGCCCGACCGAGGAGGTCACCTTGTCCAACACCCTCAACCTCTCTGACACATACGAAACCGCTGTCGACACGCTGCGAGATGTCGGCGAGCGGGTGACGCGCGACCTGCCGTCGAACCTGGTGCCGTCGGGTCTTCCGCGGGCCGACGACGTCCTCGAACGCGTCACCGAGCAGAGCCGCCGGATCGGCAGGAATCAGTTGCTGGTGGCTGCCGGGGCCGTTGTACTGGTGGTCGCCGTCGTGTGGGTGATGCGCCGACGCCGGTCCAGCGACGACGAGCAGGGCCTTCGAGTCGCGGATGGAGCCACGGCGGCTGCGTGACAGTCGGGCGGTTCGGGGACGGTTTCGTCCAGCGGGCAACGGGTACCTCTCGCCCATGGACACCACCGACATCAACTCCGAGATCTCCCGTCGCCTCGACGAACTCACACGACGCCTCGACCAGCTCGAAGCAGAGCTGCCACCCATCCCGTCCAAGGCGCTCGGACTCACCCGGGCGACCGCGCACCGGGTGAACGCCACCGCCTCCGACGTGGCCAACGACGTGGGTCGCCAGTTGGGCCGATTGGGTTCGACTGCTGGTACTGCGTTCTCGACGAGTGTCGGCCAGAGCCGATCAGCCGTCGAGCGGACGTCGTCGACGGCGCGCCGCACGAGCAAGGAAGCGATCGGACAGACCCGAGCGCAGACGAAGCGCACCGGTCGCGCCGCCCAGACGTCGGCAACCGCCCTGCTCGATGACGCATCGAGGGCAATCGAGCCCGACGGCGACGGCAGGCCCGCATCGCTCGACGACTGGACGAAGGCCGACCTGTACGAACGGGCTCAACAACTCGACATCGACGGCCGCAGCACCATGAGCAAGCGCGAACTCGTGCAGGCAATCCGCACCTCATGAGTTCGACCGCGCAACTCGACGACCTTGCGCGCCTCGCCGACGCGCGGGGTCCGTTCGTCACCGTGGTGATGCCGACGCCGAGCGAACTCGACGACGCCCAGCACCGCTTCGAGATCCGCTGGAAGAACGCGAGGCGTGTACTCGAGTCCTCGCGGTGGACCTCCCACGACGTCGCCGAACTCGACGCGCTCGTTGCCTCGCTGCCCCACGATGGGGGCGCGTCGCTGGTGCTCATCAGCGCGGCCGACGGCACGACCCTGGCCGAGTTCCTCGACGAACCGGTCCATGAGTCGGTGATCGCACAGGGCGTGATGCCGCGCCTGGCGTTGGTGATCGAAGCGCGTCAGCGGGCGATTGCGCACCTGGTCGTCGAAGCCGATCGATCCGGCGCCGACATCCACGTGTTCGATGGCGGTCGCGTGTTGGAGACCGAACAGGTCGACGGCGACACCGAACACATCCACCGCGGCCATCCCGGTGGGTGGTCGCAGCGGAGGTTCCAGCAACGCGCCGAGAACACCTGGGAGCGCAATGCCGACGACGTCGCCGCGCAGATCGTCGACATGGCCCAGCAGTACGAGGCCGAGATGATCTTCGTCGCCGGCGACGTCCGCGCGCGACATCTGGTCCTCGACGCGCTTCCCGATCGCGAGCGCGGTCGTACCGTTCTGATCGAAGCAGGTTCGCCCGAGGGTGTTGCCGACGAGGTGGTGCGCCTGCTCGCGGACCACGCCGCCCGGAGCGTCCGGGATCTGATCGAACGGGTGAAGGAGCGTCACGGCACGGGTACGGCGTCGACCGACGTGGCCGACATCTTGGCGAGCCTGGTCGAGGGTCGCGTCGAACACCTGCTGGTGCACGACGACGGATCGGACGACGACGTCACCGACGAGCCGGTCGGCGAGGTGCCCGCAGGCGCCCGAGTGGTCGATGCAGCGATCGCGGTGGCGCTGCGCTCCGGCGCGGACGTCACGGTCATCCCTCGCGTCGCGATGCTGAACGGTCCGGTGGCCGCGCTCTACCGCTGGTGACGGGCGGTCCTGACGCTCGTCGGGCCGGACGCAGCGATGGTCCTCGCCCAGGCCCGCTCGCTAGCGTGAGCGTTTGCGGCACCCCGGCCGCGCGTACGTTCCAGGAGAGCCATGACCGCGAGTGCATCCCGACTGATCGAGCCCAGCTTCTGGACCCAGACGCTCGAGGACCGGATGTCCGAATTCGCTGCGATCCGGGAGCTGGGCGCGGTGTTGCCGGTCGAAGTGGTCAACGCGCTCGCAGGCGACACCGTCGAGACGATCTACGCGCTGCCGCGCTTCGACGAGGTCGTCCACGTCAGCAAGAACCCCGACCAGTTCTGCTCCGGCAAGGGCGCCACCTCGGTGTTCGACCTGCCGATGGAGATGCTCGAGTTCTTCGGGGGGTTCATCAACATGGACAATCCCCGCCACGCGCACCAGCGACGGATCGTGGCGCATACGTTCACGCCGGTCGAGCTGCAAGGTGTCCTTGCGTCCGTCGAGTCGATCTGTACCGAGGTGATCGACGGGTTCTGCGAGCGGGGCGAAGCCGACCTGGTCGAGGTGCTGTCGCAGCCGTTCCCGCTGCTGATCATCTGCGACATGATGGGAATCCCCCGCAGCGAGTTCAAGACGGTGCTCGACGCAACCAACGTCATCCTCAGTGGCGGCGACCCCGAGTTCATCGGCGAGGACGGCGGCATCGAGGCGTTCTTGAACGCCGGCATCTCGCTCGCCGGGCTGATGGGTGAGTTGATCGAGGAGCGCCGGGTGAACCCCACGGACGACCTCACGTCGAAGCTCGTCCACAACCAGCTGCCCGAGGACCTGCTGACCTCCGCCGAGATCACGTCGCTGTTCGTGTTGCTCGCCGTTGCCGGCAACGACACCACTCGCACGGCGATCAGCCATGGTGTGAACCTGTTGTCGAAGAACCCCGACCAGCGTGCGATCTGGCAGGCCGACGTCGAGGGTGTCACCCAGAGCGCCGTCGAGGAGATCGTCCGTGTTGCGTCGCCGGTCACGTTCATGCGCCGCACCGCCACCGGCGACGTCACGCTGGCGGGCGAGCAGTTCCACGAGGGCGACAAGTTCGTGATGTTCTACGGCGCCGCCAACCGCGACCCACGAGTCTTCGACGACCCTGAGCGGTTCGACGTGCGCCGGTCACCGAACCCGCACGTCGGCTTCGGTGGCCCCGGACCGCACTTCTGCCTCGGCGCCAACCTGGCGCGGCGCGAGGTGGCCGTGGTGTTCCGCGAACTCTTCAAGCGGTTGCCCGACCTCGAGGTGACGGGTCCGGCGGTCCCGCTCGACACCGCTGGGCTTCCGCTCGTCGGCGGCATCAAGCGGCTCCCGGTTCGGTTCACGCCGACCGCCCGCTCCACCGGCTGATCGGCCCCGTCAGTCGGCCAGCTGTTCGAGCATCGCCTTCATCTGGGCGTGGACGGCGTTGATCGCCTGCAGCGGGCGCATCATCACCTTGAACTCGGTGATCAAGCCGTCGTCGTCGCACGTGATGATGTCGACGCCGTTGGCGTACTTGCCCTCGACGGTCGTCTCGAACTCGAGCACCGCGTGGTGGCCCTGCAGGACCTCCTTGACGTAGCGGAAGCCGCCATCGGATGATCCTGCGTTGATCGCGTCGGTCACGTCGCCGTCGTTGCCGCCGAGGGTTCCGCCGGCGGCGGTGAGGTAGAGCTTGGTGATGTCGCGACCCTGCTGCGGGGTGAACACGATGGGCGAGAGGAACGTGCAGTCCTCGTGCAGGATCGAGTCGAGTCCTCCGGGGAGATCGCCGCGCATGTGGCGGTGCCAGTTGGCGATGCAGGTGTCGATCGGTGCAGCGGAGCTCATCGTCAGAACGTAGCGTGGCGACGTGGATCCGACCGTGGCGGCATTGATCGAGGCCTACGGGCTCGAACCGCTGCCGGTCGAGGGCACGCTGTTCGCCAGCACCTATCGGTCGAGCGGCTCACTGACCGACGGCGCGCCCGTCGGAACCGCGATGGTCGGGCTGTATGCCCACGAACCGCTCAGCCGGTCACTGTTCCATCGGCTGCCGAGCGACGAGGTGTGGCACTTCTACGGTGGCGACCCGATCCGGTTGGTGCTGCTGCACCCAGGGGGCGAGGTCGACGAGGTGTGGCTCGGTTCCGACGTTGGCGTCGGCCAGCGCGTGCAGGCCGTCGTCCCGGCGGGTGTGTGGCAGGCGGGCGAGCTCGCCCCGGGTGGCACGTACGCCCTGTTCGGGTGCACGATGGCGCCAGGGTTCACCGGGGCGGGCTTCGAAGGTGGTCGCCGCAGCGTGCTGCTGGCAAGTCACCCGAGTGCCGTCAGCGACATCGATCGACTGGCCCTGCCCGATGGCGAGTCGACGTCGATGCCTGACGGCTTCGCAACCTGATCGCGGGCGATCAGTCGGAGGTCGCCTGCTGCTCGGCGGTCGCCTGCTGCTCGGCGATCTGGCGGCGGACGTCGTCCATGTCGATCTCCTTGATCTGTCCGATCAGGTCCTCGAGTGCGTGGGCCGGGAGGGCGCCGGGCTGCGAGAAGAGCACGACGTTGTCGCGAATGGCCATCAGCGTCGGAATCGACCGGACGTTGAAGTGGCCGGCGAGTTCCTGCTGGGCGTCGGCGTCGACCTTGCCGAAGACGATGTCGGTGTGCTGCTCGGCGGCGGCTTCGAAGACCGGGCCGAACTGACGGCACGGGCCGCACCACTCGGCCCAGAAGTCGACGAACACGGTGTCGTTGTCGCTGATCGTCTGCTCGAAGTTCTCGATGGTGAGTTCGATGGTGGCCATGACGGGGGACTCCAATACTGCTGGGGGTATGTCTGCCCCAGGTCCAACCGGCCGCCTCGGCCACGTATTCCAGCGGGTTGCGACGGCGAACGAGCCCTCAGTCCTCTGGCTCTCCCGGCGCCGTTGCAGCAGTGTGCTCGATGCGCTCGAGCCGCTCGTGGGCCTCGGCCAGCTTCGTTTCGATCCGTGCCAGTGCCTCTGCGAGGACGCGCCGGTCGGACTCCTGGTCGTCGCGACCCACCGACCGGACGAACATCGACGTCACGACGGCGGTGATCACGCTGATCAGGCCGATCGACACGAGCATGACCACCGCTGCGACCGCTTGGCCCTCGCCGGACGTCGGCGTGTTGTCGCCGTAGCCGACCGTGGTGACCGTCTGCAGCGTGAACCACAGCGCCTCGCCGAACGACGTGTACTGCTCGGCGTCGAGGGCTCGCATCAGCACGGCTCCGAGAACGACCAGGACGATGATCGTGCTGATGATCGCGGCCGATGCGTACCGAACCGATGATGGGTTGTTCTGGAAGCGAACGAAGGCTCGAGTGATACGTGTCGGCTGGTTCGTGCTCGTCATGGCGTCATGTTCGCCGTCCGCAGCGCCCCGCGCAACGACCCTCGCCGAGACGATCGGCCGAGTCGCATACCATCGACGTGTGGTACATCCCCAGATGTTCGATGACGACGACCCGTTCCTCGAGCAGATCCGGCGACTGGCTGCGGCGCTCCCGAACACCGGCGAGAAGGTGTCGCATGGTCGACCGGCGTTCTTCACCAAGAAGGTCTTTGCCTACTACGGCGGCTCGCTCAAGGTCGATGGTGAGTGGATCCAGCACCCGCATTCGATCGTCGTGCAACCCGACGAGAGCGATCGCCGCGCGCTGCTCGAGGATGATCGGGTCTTCGTGCCTGCCTACCTCGGGCCGTCGGGATGGATCGGGGTCGACCTCGACGAGGGCACCGACTGGTCGGAGATCGCTGAGCTGCTCGACGCGTCATACCGGCTCACGGCGCCCGCACGCGACGTCGCAGCACTCGACGCACGACGCTGACGCTCGATCCGCGCGACCGGTTGACGGTTGGCTCATCGTGTCGTGCGGTCCAGGTTCAACTCGCCGGGTGACGAGCCCGGCTACAGATGCTCGTGTGGGACCAGTCCCACACCGACGGCGACGCAGGCCACGCCCGCCGCGGCGAGCATCGACAGAACACGGCGAGCCCGGTTCGGCGTTGCGTGCACGACGGTGTGTCATCCACGCCACCCAGTGATCGTCCTCGATGGCTGCGAGATCCAGAGCCCCTTGGCCGAGATTCAGCCAGCGTCGGCGTCTCGTCCGACCGCGCGCAGGTAGAGGTAGCCGGCGCCGCCGGCGATTGCAGAGGCGGCGAGGATGCCGATCTTGGCCTGGTCGGCGAGGACGCCCGGTTCGAAGGCCAGTTCGGTGACGAACAACGCCACGGTGAACCCGATGCCGCCGAGCATGCCGACGCCGAGGATCTGTGGCCATGTCGCACCGGCTGGCTGCTTGGCGATCCCGAGGCGTACGGCGAGCAGCGAGAACGCCATGATGCCGAGCGGTTTGCCGATGACGAGGCCGAGCAGGACCCCGAGCGTCACCGATTCGGAGAAGGCGCTGGTCAGGTCGTTCCAGCCGAACCGCACACCGGCGTTGGCCAGCGCGAAGACCGGGACGATCACGAACGTCGTCCATGGCAACAGCCGGTGCTCCAGCCGATCGAGCGGGGGCTGGCTCTCGGCCGACAGCGTGATCAGTTCGTTCAGGGCGTCGGCCTCCAGCGCTTCCTCGTCGTTGCCATTCGGCTGGCCTTCCGCAGCGCTGGCCATGTCGACCTGCGTGACCAGGTCGCGTGCGCGCGGACCGAACTGCGCTGCCCGGACGAACGAGTGGCTCGGGGTGATGAGCCCGAAGGCGACGCCCGCAAGCGTTGCGTGCACGCCCGACTCGTGCAGTGCCAGCCAACAGCACGCTGCGAGTACGAAGTACGGCACGAGCGAACGCACGTCGGAGCGGTTGAGCACCACCGCCGCGAGGATGCAGCCGATCCCGACGGCGAGCCAGCCGAACGAGAGACCGGACGTGTAGAACACGGCGATCACGACGATCGCCCCGAGGTCGTCGACGATCGCGAGCGTCAGCAGGAACACCACGAGCGACGACGGGACCCGTCGACCGAGCAGCGACAGCACGCCGACGGCGAAGGCGATGTCGGTCGCCATGGGGATCCCCCAACCATCTGCGCCGATCGAACCGACGTTGAGGACGGCGTAGATCGTCGCCGGCACGATCATCCCGCCGACCGCGGCAAGCGCCGGCAGTGCGGCCGCACGAGGATCACGGAGTTCCCCGCGGACGAGTTCGCGCTTGATCTCGAGCGCAACCACGAAGAAGAAGATCGCCATCGCCAGATCGTTGACCCAACCCCGCAGGTCGAGGTCGATGTGGATCAGGTCGCCGATGTGGACCGAGATGAGGGTCTCCCACAACTCGACGTAGGAATCGCCGAACGGCGAGTTCGCCCACACCAGCGCCACGACGGCCATCGCCAGCATGGCGACGCCGCCGGCGGCCTCGGTGTCGGCGAAGCGTCGCAGTGGTCGCACGACCGCGCGCGGGACCCGGCGATCCGAGGCGCTCCACGGTCGTGGCACTGCCTGCGGATTCGTCGAGTTCTGATCGTTCTTCGTCGTGAGGTCCTCGGACACGGGCGAGATTCTGCCCGGTCGCGTGGCGCGAACGCGACCTCCACGCCGTCGCGAGCGTGTCGACCTACTACGTTCTCGATCCATCACACGGCGACGCACGGGGAGCGGTCATGAAAGCAGCAGTGCTCAACTCGATTCCGGGTCAGCTCGACATCGAGGACATCGAGATCGGGTCGCCCGGCCCGCGGGAGGTCCTGATCCGGACGGTGGCCGCCGGCCTGTGCCACAGCGACCTCCACTTCATGGAGGGCAAGTACCCGTTTCCGTGTCCGGCGGTGCTCGGTCACGAGTCAGCCGGTGTGGTCGAAGCGGTCGGCTCGATGGTCCACTACGTGCAACCCGGCGACCACGTCATCACCTGTCTGTCCGCCTTCTGCGGGCACTGTTCGCAATGCACCGACGGCCATCTGTCGCTGTGCGAGAACAAGGGCACCGAACTCGTGCGTCAGCCCGGCGAGGCGCCGCGGCTCAGCCGGTCGGGCGGCGAGGTGGTCAACCAGTACCTGCACCTGTCGTCGTTCGCCGAGCAGATGCTCGTGCACGAACAGGCCCTCGTGAAGATCGACCGTGACATGCCGCTCGACAAGGCTGCGTTGATCGGCTGCGGTGTCACCACCGGGCTCGGTGCGGTCTTCCGCACCGCTCGTGTCGCGCCCGGTGAGACCGTGGCCGTCATCGGCTGCGGCGGGATCGGGCTGTCGGCCGTCCAGGGCGCCCGCATCGCCGGCGCCAACAAGATCATCGCCATCGACATGGCCGAGTCGAAGCTCGAACTCGCCCAGCAGATGGGCGCCACCCATGTCGTCAACGCGTCCGTCGACGATGTGGTCGCGGCGGTGAAGGAGTTGACCGGTGGGGGAGTGCACCACTCGTTCGAGGCCGTCGGTCTCAAGCTGACCGCGGAACAGGCCTACGAAATGCTGCGCAACGGGGGGCAGGCCACCGTGATCGGCATGATCCCCGTCGGCACCAGGATCGAGATCCACGGCCCCGAGCTGTTGTACGAAAAGACCCTCACCGGGTCGAACATGGGCTCGAACCAGTTCCGCACCGACATGCCCCGCTTCGTCGACATGTACCTCGACGGTCGGCTCCACCTCGACGAGATGGTGTCGAAGACGATCACGCTCGACCAGATCAATGATGGCTTCGAGGACATGAAGACCGGCAACATCGCACGCAGCGTGATCGCGTTCGACTGAGGTCCCCGACGGCCCGACCGGGCTCAGCCGCCGTAGTCGATCGCCACGACGTTGGTGCCACCGGTGAGCAGACGGGCGTCGACGGTGATCTGGCGATCGAGGCGTCGCGCCGTGGCCAGGCTGCCCGGTGGAGTGTCGACGGCGATGGGGAATCTGACGACGGCGATCCCGTTCACGTAGACCGTCGCGCCCGGAGCGGCGCGGACGACCAGCAGCATCGGCTGGCTCGGGTCGGCGGTGAATCGCGTCCGGACCGCCCGGACCTGTCCGACTCCGCCGACCGCCGGCGGCAGGTTCGCATCGACGATCAGCGGGGCAATGGCGTACCCCCAGGAGCGATCGTCGAAGGTGGCGGTGTTCCAACCGGCTTCGACTGTTGCCCCTGGCTGGCGAACGCTCCACGGGAGGGGACCTCGCAGGTCGAGGACGTTGGCGCCGGTGGCGGTGATCGCCGCTCCGTTCGCCGTCGGCGCGGCCGGTGTCGGGGGCGTGGGTGGAGCTGGTGGTGCGGCGGGCGGTGGCGGCGACGGTGCCGCGGGTGGCGTCGGTACCGGTGGCAACGTCGGCGGTACTGGTGGTGCTGGCGGTGGTGCTGGCTGGTGGTGGCGTTGCGTTGGTCGTGTGGGCGGTGAGCGTGGGGAAGAAGGACAGGTCGTCGGAGTCGGCGCTTGTCTGGTGGATCTCGACGGCGATGGTGTTGGTGCCGGGTCGGATCAGGCTCGGTTCGATGGGGTGGTGGCGACTCGAGCTCTCGGCGCCGCCGTTGCGGGCCAGCGCTGGCGTGTCGTGGCCGACCGGACCGCTCGGCATGTTGTCGCGGACCGCCTCGACGCCGTTGATGTAGACGACGGCGCCGTCGTCGACGCGCATGTAGATCGACGCCGAGTTGGGGGCGCCGATCGAGGTGAAGGTGGTGCGGAAGTAGGTGGTGATGTGTTTGTCGTTCGGGTTCGACCCGAAGCTGATGAGAGTCCGTTCGCCGCCGTCCCCG
Organism: Ilumatobacteraceae bacterium; assembly: GCA_963715825.1. Lineage (GTDB taxonomy): Bacteria > Actinomycetota > Acidimicrobiia > Acidimicrobiales > Ilumatobacteraceae > Sva-07. The sequence goes on along the minus strand of CAVQSI010000023.1, from coordinate 5,153 downwards.
TAACCGAACTCGCCGACGCCCGATCTCCAACCGCGGTCGTCGAAGTCGACCTGTCTCCATGCGGCGCCCTGATCGGTTCCGTCGTCGAGGTACTGCCACGGCTGGTTGCCCAGCAGGCTCGCGGCGAACGTCGTCGGCCCCGTCGCTGGGAAGATCGCAAAGCCTTCGACGCCGACGCCGGTGACGGTGGAGAAGTCGCCGGCGATCACCAATGCACTGGCATCGCCGTGCACTTCCCACGCACCCATGAACCGGTCGAAGTGGGGACGGAAGGTCGTGTCCTCAGCCCCCGTTGCCAGGTCGTAGCCCAGCACGCGGAGCGAGCCGTCGCCGTTGGCGCCGTCGTGGAAACCCGACCAGACGGTGTCGCCGATGAGGTGCACCGACTGGACGTCGCCGTCGACGACGTCGCGCCACCGTCGAGCGCCGGTGGCGGTGTCGTACACCGCGGTCCGGTTGCCCACCCCGGGTATGCCGGAGTGCGCGGCGATGAGGTACCGACCGTCCGGCGAGACCTCGAGGTCGTCGACGAAGCCGGTCACCCCGCTCAACGCCGGCCCCACGATGGCGCCCGTCGTGCCGTCGAGTCGCGTGATGTCCGTTGCGCCACTGTCGCCGTTCACCGAGGTGTATGGGCCGCCGATGTAGACCGTCGAGGCGTCCGGGCTCGCGGCGACGGTCTTCACGATCCCGCTGGCCGACGGCGCAAAGGTCGCGTCGACCGCACCTGTGGACGGCGACACCGCAGCGACGCCGCCTCGCGTCGTACCGTTGATGGCCCCGAACGACCCGGCGACGAAGAGGCGTCCGGCGGCAAGCGACATCGAGGAGACCGCGTTGTCGGCGTCGGCGCGGAACGCCGTGCGCACCGCCCCGGTGGTCGGATCGAGCGCGGCGATCCGCGAGCGGGTCACGCCGCCGATCGTCGTGAACGCTCCTGCCACCAAGAGTGAGGTGCCGTCGAACAGCAGGTCGTCGACGCGTCCGTTGGTGTCGGCGCGGAAGGTGCCGATCAATACGCCTGTCCGGACGTCGAAAGCGGCAAGGTTCCCTCGGTCCGCTCGTTGCGAGCCGTCAGGCGACGTCGCACGGCTGAACGACCCGCCGACGTAGACCACGTCGCCGAGCTTCAACACCGCTCGGCCCACGCCGTTGGTGCGCCACGACGCGAGCGGCACCGACGAGAACGATCCCGCGGACGCGTGCACGGTGGCGCTTCGGGCGAGCGGTGCTGCGGTCGACACACCGAGCGCAGCGACGGCGGTCAGGGCCACGACGAGCGCGACGAGACGGCGGGCTCTCGTGTGGTGTTGTCGTGGGTCGCTCCGCATGCGCCCCGTCCTTCCGCCTGATTGCGATTCGTCATGGAGACGGCCGCCCGACCGCCGAGCGGTCCCGACTCCTGAACCTCACGCAGCGTAGCGGAACGACGCACCGAGTGGCAGCCGGGTGAGGAAGGTCGCATGGTGGCGCGATGAGCGAAGACCGCAGATCCGGCGGTCGTCGACTCGGCGCGGCGCACCGAGCGGTTCCGGCAACCGTCGACCTCACGTCCGCCACGTCGCAGTAGGTTCGGCGTTCCAGACAGAGAAGGGGCGCCGATGGCGACGACATTCGAACCCGCTGACGCCCGCCGCGATCGGGCGGTGCTGACCGAGCTCAACGTCGCGTACCTCGGCTGGTTGGACATGAACATCCAACACGCCTTCGGGCTCGACCTGCCGACACTGTTGGGGCAGCCGATCGCCGACTATGTGGCCGCCACGCTCGACAAGCTGTGCGCCGCAACACCACCAGAGGGTGTGTTCTACCTCGTGCGTCGCGACGGCGAGGTCGGAGCCACCATCGTCCGACGCCTGATCGCCGACGCGGCGTTGTTCGGGTATGCGAGCATGCGGCTCGACTCCGGCCCGTTCATGACGTCAGCCCATCGGCTCTACGAAGCAGAGGGGTTCCGGGATCGACCCATCTGCGACGGTGCCGAAGTGCCAAGCGAGCTGCACCATGACTGGCGGCTCATGGAACGCAGCCTCCCATGTCGAACTCACGAATCAATGCACGCGGTCGTGCCGATCCCGAACGGGTTCCGATCACGCACTCCGCTGTCTGATCAGGCGTTGCCGAGCATCGTTGCCTGCCTCGCACACCGCCCCGACCAGCTGGTGCTCCAGAGCGAGCTCTTGCGCGACGTCTGGGGGCCCCAATACGGCGACGAGGGCAACGACCTCCGCGTGTTCATCGCCCAGATCCGCAAGAAGCTCGAACCCACACCCGAGCGACCGCGTTACTTCATCACCGAGCCAGGCATCGGTGACCGACTCGAACACACCTTCACCGAAGGCGCCAACCAATGAGCCCGCTCGACGGCTCCCGCCGGTGCATCCAACGAGTCTTCGTCCTCGGCGCCGCCACATCCCCGCCCCGCCGAACACCCGTGTCGAACCACCCACAACGGCATCAACCTGGCAACGCACTTCGGACCGCATCGGCCGTCACCGTGGTGACGATGATGCCCGTTTCGAAGCGGCACGGAACGCCATCGTTGCTGCACGTGTGCGGGGAAGGCGAGAGTAGTCGCTGATGCTGTCGATGACGCTCGGAATCTGCGCGTTTGCGCTGCTCGGGGAGCAGGCTCATGCCACCACCGGCTCAGATGAAGGAGGCTTCCACGGGCGCTCGATCGAAGGTGCGCCATGCGTCGGCGAGGCGGCGCATTCCCTCGGCGAGCAGGTCGGGGGCCGCGGTGTACGGCAGACGGATGTTCGGGCAGTCCACGTCGTTCGGGCAGAACTCGCGGCCCGAGGCCACCGACACGCCGTGGCGCGTTGCGTGCTGGACGAACGCCGTTGCCGATGCGTCGTCGGGGAGCGTGGCCCACACCGACAACCCTCCACGCACCGACGGGAACGACCATTCCGGGAGCTCGCTGTTCAGCGCGTCGACGACGAGATCCAACGACGGCCGCAGCTGGTCCAGACGTGCAGCGACGAATTCGTCGTAGCGCTCGACGATGTCGAGTCCCAACAACTGGCTCAGCGCCGGCGTGAACATGTCAGCGACCGCCTTGTGCGAGCGCATGCGGTTGATGATCTGGGCGTCGGCGCGCAACCAGCCGAGCCGCAGACCCGGCCACGCCACCTTGCACAGCGACCCCGCCAACAATCCGTAACCGCCGGTGTCGTACTCGTCGATCGCCGGGAGGTGGCGCCGGTCGAAGCCGAGGTCCGCAGCGACCCGATCCTCCAGCACCGGCACGCGATGACGTCGGGACAACTCTGCGACCGCCTGGACCCGCTCCGCAGGTAGGCGTGACCCCGTCGGATTCTGATGCTGCGGATTGAACGCCATCAGACTCGGCCGGTATCGCTCGATCTTGGCGGCGAGATCGTCGACGATGATCCCGTCGTGGTCGAGCAGCACCGGTTCGAAACGGGCACCGGCATGATGCACCGCGTCGATCAGCCCCGGCCACGTGTCGTCCTCACCAATCACCACGTCACCAGGACGCACCATGACGGCGACGGTCAACGAGATCGCCTGCTGCGCACCGCAGGTCACCAGGATCTGGTGCGGCGACGTCGGAAGACCCTGGTCGGTGTGCAGGTGCGCAATGCGCTCCCGCAGCCGCCACCAGCCCAGCGGTTCGGCGTCGTCGAGATCGCCGACGTGCGCCGAGAGATCGATCGACGCGACCAGTTCAGCGACCGCAGGCAGCATCGTCGGGATCGCCTTGAGGAGATCGACCGACGCGAGATCGGTTGCCCACAACCGCTCACCCACGAACCGATCCCGAACCGCTCCGGCACGAAGATCGTGGCCTCGCACCGTGGTACCGCTGCCCTGCACCCGCTGCACCAATCCGACCGCAGCAAGCTCGTCGTACGCACGAACCACCGTGCCACGCGACACCGACAGCGCCTCGGCCAACGACCGCTCCGGCGGAAGTCGATCACCGACCCGCAGTGTTCCGTCGTCGATCGACATCGTCAGCCGATCGGCAAGTTGGCGATACAGCGGACCCGAACCCTTTGCCCATTGGCCCAACAATTGGACCAATTGATTGGTCCCCACTTTGGCCGAATTGGAGCTCGAAGACGTCATCACCCTGCCGCAAACTAGTCCCATGACGAGCACAAGAACAGATCCAATTCGAAACGATTGGCCGGACCTCGACGCCCGAGCGACAACAACAGCCGCCGATGTCTCGGCCCGGCTCGCCCGCATGGAGATCGCCGACATCCGCACCGAGTCGTTGCCGTTCCTGGCCGCGGCGGCCGCCGAGCTGGCGTCGATCGCCGGAATCCCCTGGCGTTTCAGCACCGACGACCCCGTCGTCGCCCTCCTCCGGGTGATCGCAAAGGCAACCATCGCCTGCCCCGACGCCTCCGGTCCGCACGCCGCCCGCCTCCTGGACCACCTGCCGTGATCCGCACGGACGAGGCCCATCTGTGCGCTGGATCAGTCGGTGTCGAGATCAACCAGGATGATGGGCAGGTCTTGGGCGTCGGACAGGAGGCGAACGACGTCGGCGTGATCCGGCCGCACGAAGTAGAACCAGCCGACGGGAAAGCCCTCGATTCGTCGGACTCGAAGCCCCGGAATGTCGCACAGCTCACCGACACGTGGCGATCCGGCGTTGGGCATCTCTTCGATGGCTCGCAGCGACCGAACCGCAGCATCGAAGAAGCGAACGCCGAGATCGGTTCCGCCTTGACTGCTGTAGTACTGGGCGTGTTCGACGAGATCGGACTCAGCCAGCGGTCGCAGCCGGGCGACGGTCACGTGTCAGCGGCGAACGCGCGTTGACGGATCTCGTCGATGACGTCGGCGGTGGCGGGGCGTCCGTCGCCGGACTCGAGTCCGTCAGCAATGAGGCCTCGTAGCCGCCGTTCGGCCACGTCTTGCTGGTCGCGTCGGATCAGTTCTCGCAGATACTCGCTGGTGTTGCCGTACTCGCCGGATTGGACGCGGTCATCGATGTAGCGCCGCAGCTCGTCGGGCAGAGCGAAGCTCATGGTGGTCTTGCTCACTCCACCAGCCTGCCTGTGTTATCAACTGTTGTCAACACGCCCTGGCTGGACGGATCGAGGCAGGCGACGATCCCGGCCGATCCTTCGAGCTTCGCCACCCAGTACCGGCGAAGTCGGTCACGA
>CAVQSI010000022.1:0-28673 GCA_963715825.1 Ilumatobacteraceae bacterium | reverse complement strand
CCCGACGCGCCGGTGGCTCATGGCGCTCGATTGCTCCGCTCGCTGCGAGCGGAGCAGTGTTGGCCGCACTCGCAATGGCCGGCGCACCGATGTGGACCGTGGCGATCGCTGCGTTGGCCGGTTGGGTCGCCATCAGCGCCGTCACGCCGTGGTCGTCGTGGGACGCAACGACAGCGAGCTTGGCCGCCTGGGTGGCGTTCGCTGCGTTGGTCGACGAGGGTTCCGCGGCGTTCTGGCTCGTCGCTCTGACCGTCGCCGGTGCCGCCACCGTCGTGAGCTGTTCCGTGGTCGGTCGCAGGGATGCGGGATTCCGGGTGATCGCTGCTGCAGCAGTTGCCTCCCTGAGCGTCCGCGTGATCGCCCAAGGGATGGCCGATCCGGCTGCTTGGTCACCCCCACAACTGGGCACGCTGCTGTTCATCGCCCTGATCGCCGTCGGCGTCGGCATCCGCCCGGAGCGTTCGGTGTGGCCGCTCGGAGTCGCCGGGTACGCCGCGTTGACCGTGGTCACCGACAACCCCGACTTCGAGATCGGCTGGTTCCAGGTGTCTGCAGTGGCGCTCTACGCAGTTGCCGTCGCCGGAACATCGCGATCGATCACGAGCACGAGTGCCCACATCGCCGCTGCGATCGCCACGGTCGCTGGAGGACTGGCACTGGTTGCGGCCGGCGTGGATGCCGGTACCAGCACGATTGCCGCGAGCCTCGTCGGGATCGGACTCGCCGGTCTCGCTGCGGCAGACCGTCGCATGGCCGTCGGTCAGACAGCGGGCTTCGTCGCCTCGGCCGTCGCCGTGGTGGCGAGCGGCGGGGCCAGCTCGATCTTCACATCCATTGCGCTGGCGGTGCTCGGCGCGCAAGTTGCTGCGGTCGGTGTGTCGACTGGTCGCCGCTGGGCCATCCCGGCCGGCGCCGCACTGACGGTCGGCGCAACGATCAGCCTGTGGTGGACGACCGGAACCAACCAGTGGGTGATCGACGCCGTTGCCCCGTACGGAGCGGACGGCGGTGACGTCGCCCTCGCCGCGGTGACGGCGGCGTTGGTGGTCGGTGGCTGGCTCCTGCGCCGGGCGTTCCCCGTGTCGTCGTGGCTCGCCTACTCCCCCGGGCTGGGCATGGCCAGCACGTGGTTGATCGCCACGCAACTCGAAGCCGGTACCGACTGGGCGACGTTCGCCGCCCTGATCCTCGGGGTGCTCACACTCGCGATCGGCGGTGTGCGACGTCTCGGCGCACCGCTCGTGCTCGGCACGCTCCTGGTGGTCGCCACGATCGTCGTCTCGGCCGGCACTCGCCTCGCTGCAACACCGACATGGGTCTGGATCGCCGTCGGCGGCGTCGGCCTCCTTGCGATCGCGGCGCTGATCGAACGCTCGGAGCGGCCACTCCTGCCCGTCGGTCGTCGCAGCGGTGAGCAGCGGTCGCTGCTCGAACAGTTCTGCGAGGAGTTCCAGTGAGCCGTCGATCTCGCCGATCCGTCGCTGCAGCGACGGCTGTGTCCGAAGTGTCCGAAAAGTCCGGGCGATCGCGGGTTCTCGCGGTCCTCGAGTGCTTCGCCTGGGTCGTCCTCACGGTGATTGCGGTCGGCGCAGCGTTGGTCATCAGTCTGATGGTCGACATCGACTGCAACGGGCTGTGGGGCGACCGTCGAGACGAAGCCTGCATGAACCGAAAATCGTGGATGGCACTGATCCCGATCGCCGTTCTCGCCGCGCTCGTCGCGATCCGGGTCAGGATCCGCCAGAGCCCGAGGGCTACTGGGCGTCACGAAGCTCGCGGCGAAGATCGTTGATCTCGTCGCGGAGCTTGGCGGCGTACTCGAACTTCAGCTCGGCCGACGCCTCGTGCATTTCTTCCTCGAGCGTCTGGATGAGGCGGGCGAGCTCCTGCTGCGGCAGCGACTTGAGGTCGCGCTGGACCTTGTCGCGCTCGCGTTGGCGACGGCGGTCCTTGCCCGGCACCGGCGCCGAATCGTCGGGGCGAAGCAGCGACAGGATGTCGCCGACGGCCTTACGGATCGTCTGCGGGTTGATGCCGTGCTCGAGGTTGTACGCGATCTGCACCTTGCGGCGCCGCTGCGTCTCGTCGATCGCCGCCTGCATCGAGCGGGTGATCGTGTCGGCGTACATCACCACCTGGCCGTCGACGTTGCGGGCGGCGCGTCCCATCGTCTGGATCAGCGAGGTCTCCGACCGGAGGAACCCCTCCTTGTCGGCGTCGAGGATGCACACGAGCGACACCTCGGGCAGGTCGAGGCCTTCCCGGAGCAGGTTGATGCCGACGAGCACGTCGAAGTCGCCGAGGCGCAGCCCGCGCAGGATCTCGATGCGCTGGATCGTGTCGATGTTGGAGTGCAGGTACCGCACCCGCAGGCCCTGCTCGAGCAGGTAGTCGGTGAGGTCCTCGGCCATCTTCTTGGTGAGCGTGGTGACCAACACGCGGTCGCCGCGGGCGATGCGGTCGTTGACCATCTCCATCAGGTCGTCGATCTGGCCCTTGGTGGGCTTGATGATCGCCTCGGGGTCGACCAGGCCGGTCGGGCGCACGATCTGCTCGACGATGTTGCCGCCGGACACCCGCAGCTCGTAGTCGCTCGGCGTTGCCGACAGGAACACGCACTGGTTGACGCGTTCGAGCACCTCTTCGAACGTGAGCGGCCGGTTGTCGCGCGCCGACGGCAGGCGGAAGCCGTGCTCGACGAGCATGTCCTTGCGGCTGCGGTCGCCGGCGTACTGACCGTGCAGCTGCGGCACGGCGACGTGGCTCTCGTCGATGACCAGCAGGTAGTCGTCGGGGAAGTAGTCGAGCAGGGTGAACGGCGGCTGGCCCGGGACACGGCCGTCCATGTGCATCGAGTAGTTCTCGATGCCGTTGCAGTAGCCGACCTCGCTCATCATCTCGAGGTCGTACTGGGTGCGCATCCGCAGGCGCTGCGCTTCGAGCAGTTTGTCGTTCTCCTCGAAGAACTTGAGGCGCTGCTGGAGTTCCTCTTCGATGCCGACCATTGCGGTGCGCAGACGTTCGGGGCCGGTGACGTAGTGCGTGGCGGGGAACACGTGGGCGCGTTGCAGCTCGCTGAGTTGCTCGCCGGTGAGCGGGTCGATCGTGGTGATGCGGTCGACGGTGTCGCCGAACATCTCGATGCGCAGCACGCTCTCCTCGTACGCCGGGTGCACCTCGATCGTGTCGCCGCGCACGCGGAAGTTGCCACGCCCGAGCGTCATGTCGTTGCGCCCGTACTGCATGTCGACGAGACGGCGCAGGATGTTGCGCATGTCGTAGTCGACGCCGACCGAGAGGTCGAGCAGGTTGCCCTTGTACTCGTCGGGATTGCCCATGCCGTAGATGCACGACACCGAGGCGACCACGATCACGTCTCGCCGGGTGAGCAGCGCTGCGGTGGCCGAGTGGCGGAGGCGGTCGATCTCGTCGTTGATCGAGGAGTCCTTCTCGATGTAGGTGTCGCTGCTCGGGATGTACGCCTCGGGCTGGTAGTAGTCGTAGTAGCTGACGAAGTACTCGACCCGGTTGTCGGGGAAGAACTCGCGCATCTCCTGCGCCAGCTGCGCGGCCAGCGATTTGTTCGGCGCAAGGATCAACGTGGGGCGCTGCGTCTGCTCGATCGTCCAGGCGATCGTGGCCGACTTGCCGGACCCGGTGATGCCGAGCAGCGTCTGGAACCGTTCGCCCTCCGTCGATCCCCTTGCTGAGCGCCGCGATCGCGGCTGGCTGATCGCCCGCCGGCTCGAAGTCGGACACGACGCGGAAGCGGGCGTCGTCGCGCGCGGCGTAGTTGCTGGCCGGCGCTGCGTGCAACAGCACCTCGTCGGGAGCGAGCACCTCGGAGGTCACGGGCGAGGCAGTGTCGGGCGTGGCGGTGTCGGGCGTGGCAGTGTCAGCCATCCGGGCAGCCTACCCCGGGAACACATGTTCGCTCCCAGCCCTTCCGCCCCTCCCACCCGTTCCCGCGATGAGCGAGCGGTGGCCTCCGCGCCCGGTTCGCTCATCGTTGACCAGGTTCACCCGAGGGCGATGAGCCAGAGGTGGCGTATGTGGCCGGTTCGCTCATCGCGGGAGGGATCGGGTGGGGTGGCGGGGGGTCCTACAGTGGCGAGGTGGATGCGGACGCGCTGATCGCCGATCTGGACGCAGACCAGCGCGCCGCGGTCACCACCGAGTCGCGACTGGTTGCGGTGATTGCCGGCGCCGGATCGGGCAAGACCCGGGTACTCACCCGCCGCATCGCGCACCGGATCGCCACCGACTCGGCCGACCCCCGCCACACGCTGGCGCTCACGTTCACCCGTGAGGCTGCTGGCGAAATGCGCAAGCGGCTCATGCGGCTCGGGATCCGCGAGCACGTCGAGGCCGGCACGTTCCACTCGGTGATGCTCGGGGTGCTCAAGCAGCGATGGGCCGACATCGAACGGCGCCCCCTCACGGTCGTCAACGACCGTCGACGGCTGATCGGCGATTCCATCGACGCCGGCGACCGGCGCAGCCTCTCCGCCTACCTCGCCGAGATCGACTGGGCGTCGGCGCGCGGGATCGATGCCCAGCGTTACGCCTCGGCGGCCCGCCGCGAGCAGCGCCACCCCGGCCCCGGCATCGATCGCTGCGCCGCTGTCTACGCCGACTTCACGACCTTGAAGAAGCGTCGCGGGGTCATCGACTTCGACGACGTGCTGGCCGACACGATCCGCGAGCTGCGTCGCGACCACGACTTCGCCGAGACCGTGCGGTGGCGATTCCGGCACCTCCTCGTCGACGAGGCCCAGGACCTCAACCCGCTCCAGCACGCCCTCGTCGACCTGTTGCGAACGGGCCGCGACGACCTGTTCCTCGTCGGCGACCCGTCGCAGGCGATCTACGGGTTCAACGGCGCCGATCCCAGCCTGCTCGTCGACGTCGAGACCCGCTTCCCCGGCATCGAGGTCATCCGGCTGCCGGTGAACCACCGGAGCACCCCGCAGATCGTGACGGCGGGCGTCCACGTACTGACCGCCACCGACCAGGCCAGCCCGCTCGTGTCCAACCGCGCGGACGGGCCGATCGTGCAGCGGCTGGTCGCCGACGACGAGGCGGACGAGAGCCGCCACGTCGTCCAGTTCCTCCTGCGGTGTGATCCGAACCTGGTCCGCACCGGCGAAGTGGCGGTGCTCGCACGAACCAATGCCCAGCTCGGCCCGATCGCCGATGCGATCGAACGCGCCGGGCTTCCGGTCCGGCGTCACGCCACGGCGAACGGCACCCCGCTCCAAGCAGCGGTTCGTCAAGCGTCGGCCCTCGGTTCCGCGTCGCGGTTGCGTGGCTGGGCGCACGACATCCTCGACGCGCCGCCGGCGCCGCAGTCGCTGCGCCAGCGCGACGCAACACCACCGCGCGCCGAACCAGCTGCCGGAGCGGACGCCGACCCCGAGCGTCGCGTCGCAGCGGCGGTGCTCGACTTCCTGCGCGAGCAGCCACTCGCCGACGGTGCCACGTTCCGGGCGTGGGTCGCCACCACCAATCCCTTCGACGATGCCTCCACCGAAGGGGTGTCGCTGCTCACCTTTCACGCTGCGAAAGGACGCGAATGGCACGCCGTCGTGGTGACCGGGGTGGAGAGCAGCTTGGTGCCACACAAGTCGGCAAGCACGGTGGCCGGCAGGGCCGAGGAGGGTCGACTGCTCTACGTGGCGTTCACCCGGGCGACCGATCGTCTGCTGATCACCCATGCCGCACGGCGCGGCGGATACGCACGAACGGTCAGCCCGTTCGTCGAAGCGCTCGATCTGAGCGAGCCCACGCCCGCTCCCCCACCACGACGGGTCCGGGCCCGCGTCGACCCGCTGATCGGCGCGCTGCACGAGTGGCGAGCCGATTCGGCTCGACGCATCGACGTGCTTCCCGTTCAGCTGTGCAGCGACCGCGACCTCGCGGCGATCGCCCGTACGCGGCCGACCACCGCCGACGAACTGGAAGCTGCGACCTCGTTCGGCCGGATCACCGCGGAGCGTCTTGCGCCACAGATCCTCGAGATCGTTCGGACGGTCGACGGTGCCGATCAGTCGGCGAGGTCGACGATGACCGGCGCGTGATCGCTGGGCTGCTTGCCCTTGCGGGCGTTGCGGTCGACCACGCACCAGTCGACTCGCTGCGCCACCGACGCCGAGCACATCAGCAGGTCGATGCGCATGCCGCGTCCTTGATGGAAGTCGCCGCCGCGGTAGTCCCACCACGAGTACACGCGGTCCTCGGAGTGCTGCTGGCGGAAGACATCGACGAGCCCCCACGTTTCGAGCGCAGCGAGACGCTCGCGCTCGGGTTCGCTGACGTGCGTGGCACCGACGAGCTTGGCCGGGTTGTGCACGTCGCGGTCGTCCGGGGCGATGTTGTAGTCGCCGCCGACGACCACGTCGCGTGAGGCGTCGGTGTCGGCATCGAGGTGCGCCACGAGTCGATCGAGCCACGACAGCTTGTAGGTGTAGTGGTCGTCATCGAGCGCTCGCCCGTTGGGGACGTACACGCTGCTGACGCGCACGCCCGCGCAGGTTGCGGTGATGATGCGGGCGTCAGGGTCCGGTTCGACGTCGCCGGCGAAGTTGGTGACCACGTCGTCGAGTCCCACCTTCGACAGGATGGCGACGCCGTTCCACTGACCCTGTCCGTAGTGAGCGCTCTCGTACCCCAACGCGCTGAAGGCGAGCGCGGGGAATGCGTCGTCGGCGAGCTTGGTCTCCTGAAGGAGCAGGACATCGGGCTGGACCTCGGCGACCCACTCCTCGACACGTTCCTGGCGGGCGCGCAGCGAGTTGATGTTCCACGTCACGACGCGCATGTCAGTCGCCCTGCTGCGATGCGGCAGACGCCTTCTTGGCCGGAGCCTTCTTGGCGGGCGCCTTCTTCGCCGGAGCCTTTCTCGTCGCGGCCTTCTTCGTCGCGGACTTCTTGGCAGGCGCCTTCTTCGTCGCGGACTTCTTGGCCGGAGCCTTCTTCACCGGGGCCTTCTTCGTCGCAGCCTTCTTGGCGGGCGACTTCTTGGCAGGAGCCTTGCTCACTTCGGCCGGCTCGGTCGGGGCCTTCTTCGCCGGAGCTCTCTTCGCCGGAGCTCTCTTCGCCGGAGCTTTCTTCGCCGGCGCCTTCTTGGCCGGCGCCTTCTTGGCCGGCGCTTTCTTGGCGGACGACTTCTTGGCGGGCGACTTCCGAGGCGAGCGCTTCTTCGCCTCCTGCGTGGGCGTCTCGGCCGTCACCGAGTGGCGTTCCGCAGCAGCCTCGGCCGCCTGTTCGGCCTTCGCCTCGGCGATTGCAGCGTCGGCCATGTCCGGCATCGCACAGTCGATGCTGCGCCGCAGGGGCGCGAAGCTCACCACGACGAGCGTGACCGACTCGCCGAGCTTCATCATCTTGCGGGCGCTGGTCGGCGCCGGCTTGGCCATCAGGCGCAACGGGACGTAGCCGCGCACACCCTGCTCGCCGATGGAGATGTAGGCGCCGTGCGACGAGTACGACTCGACGGTGCCGTTGACGCTGGTTCCCACCGGGTGATGCTCGACGAACTCGAGGAACGGCATCAGTTCGTTGACGACCTCGCCGGCTTTGGGCGAACGCTCGCGTCGCCCGCCATCGGACTCGGCCTTGGGAGCCGGGGTGGCCGAGGTCGCCGAGCGGCCCTTGTCCGTCGCCGGCTGGCGGCCGGGTGGCGGCGACTTCGGCACCGGCATCGGCTCCATGGCCTCGGGACTGGTCTTGCGGCCACTGCGACCCTGGTCGCCGTCCTTCTTCGAGCTGCGACGTGACCCGCCCCGCGACGAGCCGGTGGCCTTGCGGCTGACGGGACCACGAACGGGCACGCGATCGACGAACACCCAACCGACGTGCGGAACCGGCTTGCCGCCGATCAGGCGACCTTCGTCGAAGAGCCACTCGTAGTCGCCGTGGAATTCCTGGAACGAGTCGTTCGACAGGATCGAGGCCTTCGACTTCTGGGCGATTGCGAGCACGAAGGCGTCACCGCGTCCGACGGCGCCGGCAGGCGGAGCGACGAGCTCATTGTTCGAGATGCCTTCCTCGAACTCCTTGACCTCGGACTTGTCGATGCGGTGGCCGAACGTGGCGTCGACGACGACGGTGATCGAGGCGTCCGGGTACTCGTCCATGAACGCCATCACCGCCTCGCTCAACTGGGCGAGGCTGGGCAGCGAGCGGCCTTCGGTGGCGATGTTGGACCCGTCGACCACGACGTGGCTGGGCCCCTTGGATGATGTCATTGCTTCTCTTTCGAGTCGTTGAGGGCAGCCGGGCAAGATGACATCCGGGTTGAACCGGGTCGATCACGTCCGCTGCCGCACCGCCATCGTAGGCTCGTCGACCATGATCCGAGCAGTACTCTGGGATTTCGGCGGCGTGATCCTGTCGAGTCCGTTCGAAGCGTTCAATCGATACGAGGCCGCAAACGGCCTTCCGGTCGACTTCATCCGCAGCGTCAATGCAACCGATCCCGACACCAACGCGTGGGCGCTGCTCGAACGCAACGACGTCACACCGGAGCAGTTCGACGCGCTGTTCGCCGACGAGTCCGAGGCGCTCGGGCACCGCATCCCCGGCGCCGATGTGCTGGCGTTGCTGTCCGGTGAGGTCCGACCCGAGATGGTGATGGCACTCGATCGGGTGATCCGCGCCGGGTACCGGACCGCGTGCCTCACCAACAACGTGGTCGGCGGCGAGCAACGCATGGAGGTGGGCGACGTGATGGTGATGTTCGACCACGTCGTCGAGTCGAGCAAGGTCGGCTGCCGCAAGCCCGAGCCGCGCTTCTACGAGATCGCCTGCGAGCTCGTCGGGGTCGATCCGAGCGAATGCGTGTTCCTCGACGACCTCGGCATCAACCTCAAGCCCGCCAAGGCGATGGGCATGACCACCATCAAGGTCGGCGCCGCCGAACCCGCCATCGCCGCACTCGAGCGGTCCTCGGCATCGCATTGCGATGAGTTTCCGCGCGACCTGTCCGCGCGAAGTCTCATCGCTCGCGGAATTCAGACGCCGCTGAACACACGCTCCATGAGATCGGCGAGTTCCTGGTCGTGGATGGCCTTGGAACCGGTGGCGGGGCTGCCTGACTCGACGCGGGCGACGTGGCGCAGGTCGTAGCCCCGCTCCTTGACCCGCCAGGTGTTGGCCTCGATGAAGCGCCACGCACCCATGTTCTCGGGCTCTTCCTGGAGCCAGCGAAGCTCGCGGGCGTTGGGGTACTTCTCGAGGATGCCGAGCATCTGCTCGGTCGGCAGCGGGTAGAGCTGCTCGACGCGGACCACCGCGAGCGGCGCACCGAGACGGTCACGTTCGTCGATGGCATCCCAGGCCACTTTGCCGGAGCAGAACACGATGCGGGTGACCGTGTTCGGATCGATGTCGCCCGGATCGTCGAGTACTTCCTCGAACGACCCCTGGGTGAGGTCGGTGATCGGCGATCGGGTCTGCTTCATTCGCAGCCCCTGCTTCGGGGTGAACACGATCAGTGGCGTACGACGCTCGCTGTGCACTTGGCGGCGAAGCAAGTGGAAGTAGTTCGCTGCCGTCGTGGTGTTGACGACCTGCATGTTGTCCTCGGCGGCAAGCGTCATGAACCGCTCGATGCGTGCCGAGCTGTGCTCGGGACCTTGGCCCTCGTAGCCGTGCGGCAGCAGCAGGACGACGCCGTTGCGCTGGCCCCACTTGTCCTCGGCGGCAACGATGTACTGGTCGATCACGATCTGTGCGCCGTTGATGAAGTCGCCGAACTGGGCTTCCCACATCACGAGCGCGTTCGGGTTCGCATGGCTGTAGCCGTACTCGAAGCCGAGCGCGGCGTATTCGGACAGCAGCGAGTCGAACACCCAGAACCGGGTTGCCGGCTCGAGCGCGTCGAGCGGCGTCCAGGGTTCGCCGGTGTCGAAGTCGATCAGCGAGGCGTGTCGCTGGCTGAACGTGCCGCGTCGCGAGTCCTGTCCGGCGAGTCGAACGGGGTGTCCTTCGATCGTGAGCGAACCGATCGCGAGCGCTTCGGCCGTGGCCCAGTCGACCTCGCCGTCCTCGTAGAGCTTGGTTCGGCCATCGAACTGACGGGCGAGTTTGGGGTGGATGGTGAAGTCGTCGGGATAGTCGGTGAGTTTTGCGAAGGTCCGATCGAGCACGTGGCGCTCGACACCGGTCGGGATGTGCGGCAGCACCCCGAGCGGACGTGGGGGTTTGGGAACCGGGAACGAAGCCGGCGCCTGCGAACGGGTCTCGTCGAGGGCGACCTGCAACTTGTCGTGGAAGTCGCTCAACGCCGCCTCCGCCTCGTCGACGGTGATGTCGCCGCGACGCACCAGCGACTCGACGTACAGCTTGCGGACGCTGCGCCGTTCGGAGATCGCCTTGTACATCAGCGGCTGGGTGTAGCTGGGATCGTCACCCTCGTTGTGACCGTGACGCCGGTAGCACACCATGTCGATCACGACGTCCTTGTGGAACCGCTGGCGATAGTCCCACGCGAGTTGCGCAACACGAACACACGCCTCGGGGTCGTCGCCGTTGACGTGGAAGATCGGGGCTTGGATGGTCTTGGCGACGTCAGAGCAGTACAGCGACGACCGCGCGATACTGCGGGGCGGTGGTGAAGCCGATCTGGTTGTTGATGATCAGATGGATCGTGCCGCCGATGCGGTAGCCACCGATGTCGCTCATCGCAAGCGACTCGGCCACGATGCCCTGTCCGGCGAATGCGGCATCGCCGTGGATCAGCACGGGCAGCACACTGAACGCTCCGGGCGGGTCGATCTGGTCTTGCTGGGCGCGCACCATGCCCATCACGATCGGGCCGACCGTTTCGAGGTGGCTGGGATTGGCCGCCAGCTCGATCGGCACGTCGGCGCCGGACGGACTGACGTACTTGCCCTTCATGCCGAGGTGGTACTTGACGTCGCCGGAGCCTTGCACCGACGACGGGTCGATGTGGCCCTCGAACTCGGAGAAGATCGCCTCGTAGCTCTTGCCCATGATGTTCGACAACACGTTGAGGCGACCTCGGTGCGCCATGCCCAGCACGGCTCCGTCGAAGCTGGCATCGGCAGCGTTCGAGAGGATCGCATCGAGCACCGGGATCGCCGACTCGGCACCTTCGATGCCGAACCGCTTCGTGCCGACGTACTTGGTGGCCAGGAACTTCTCGAAGCTCTCAGCGGCGTTCAGGCGCTCGAGGATGCGGTGCTTGCTCTCCTTGGAGACCGGCTCCTGCGGCCGTTCGAACTTCTCCTGGATCCACTGCTGTTCGTCGGTGTCTTGGATGTGCATGTACTCGACGCCGATGGTGCGCGAGTAGGCGTCGCGCAGCACGCCGAGCAGATCGCCGAGGCGCATCTTGTCGACGCCGCCGACACCGTCGGTGAGGAACTCGCGGTCGAGGTCCCAGATGGTGAGGCCGTACGTGGCCGGATCGAGCTCGCGCGGGGTGAGCGGTTCCTTCCAGCGGAGCGGGTCGAGATCGGCGATCAGGTGGCCGCGGACACGGTGCACTCGGATCAGTTTGGCGACCGCCATCTGCTTGGCGAGCATTGCCTCTTCACGATCGATGGCGAAGGTGTCGGGGCGCCACTTGACGGCCTCGTAGGGCATGTCGAGCGCCTGGAAGACGTCCTCGTAGAAGTCGTGCTCGCCGAGCAGCAGTTCGTGGACGCGCTTGAGGAACAGCCCGGACTCGGCGCCCTGGATGATCCGGTGGTCGTACGTGCTCGTGATCGTGACGACCTTGCTGACGCCGATCGAGCTGAGGTTGCGGCGATCGGACCCCTCGAATTCGGCCGGGTAGTCGATGCTGCCGACGCCGACGATGACGGCCTGGCCCGGCATCAACCGCGGCACCGACTGAACGGTGCCGATGCCGCCCGGGTTGGTGAGGCTGATGTTCGCGCCTTGGAAGTCGTCGACGGTCAGCTTGTTGGTGTTGACCTTGCGGATGATCTCCTCGTACGCGGCGAGGAACCCGTTGAAGTCGAGCGTGTCGCACTCGCGAATCACCGGCACGAGCAGCGTGCGGCTGCCGTCGGGCTTCTCCTTGTCGACGGCGAGGCTCATGTTGACGTGCGAGTTCTCGATGAGGCGCGGTTTGCCGTCGTCACCCATCACGTAGGTGTTCTTCATGGCCGGCACCGCATCGGCGATGGCGCGGACGATGGCCCAGCCGATCAGGTGGGTGAAGCTGATCTTGGTCTGACCGGTGCGGGCGCGGAAGCCGTTGATGACCTTGCGGTTGACCTCGAGCAGCTTGGCCGGCACGTTGCGGAAGCTGGTCGCCGTCGGCACGGTGAGGCTGGCTTCCATGTTGCGGGCGATCGCCGCGCCGGCGCCGCGTATGGGCGTGCCGGGCTCGTCGACCTTCGCGTCAGCGGACGCGGGAGTCGCAGCGGGAGCTGGCGTCGGAGCGGGAGCGGGTGCGGGAGCAGAAGCGGGAGCGGGAGCGGGAGCGAGCGGGGTGGCTGCCGGTGCGGCACCGTTGCCGTTCTTGCCGTTGGAGTGCACGTCAGTGCCCGGATCGCGGTGCGCTTCCACCACTGCCTGCACGGCCGGCGAGGTGGCAGCGGCAGCGGCGACGCTGGGCGCCTGGGAGTGGTAGTCGGCGAAGAACTCCCGCCACGACTCGCTCACCGACGCCGGATCGTCCACGAACTGCTCGTACATCTCCTCGACGAGCCATGAGTTCGCCCCGAACCCCGACCCCTGACCATCTGGTGCTGCCACGGGCGCCATGGTACCGGTCGGGTGGTGTCGCGGACCGGCCACGTCGTGAACGTCGGCGACCGGATCGTCCGATCCGGTCGACAAAAGTTTGACCATTCCTTGACGTCAGCACGTTGACCACGCAGGGTGTTGTCGGGCTACGTTCGGTGACCAGTCGTTGCGGCAGGATGCAGACCCCTGGTGCGGCGCCCGACAACTCGGCAACCGAAGGGGAACCTCATGGAGATGGCACGACTGAGCACCGGCGAAATGCTGTCGGGCAAGGACATCGACGCCAACGCCAATCGAGAGCGCACGCGCCAGAGGCGGCTCCGGAAGTGGCTCGTGATCCTCGGACTCGTGTTCGCCTACCTGCTGTGGCGGCTCGTCAACGACAACCCGATCCGGCTCGGCATCCCCGGCTGGCTGATGGGCAACCCGGAGATCATCATCGCGCTGGGCCTGATCCTGATCCTCGGCACCGTCATCTTCATTCCGTTCCTCACCGCCGGCCGGTCGCCACATACGCTGCTGCGGTCCTCGGACTCGAACATCCGCCTCGACGACGTGGTCGGCGCCGACCAGACCAAGCGCGAAGCGATCGACTCGATGAACCTCTTCCTCGCCTCGGAGACCTTCCAACGTGAGATGGGCGGAAATGCCCGCCGCGGCGTGCTGTTCGAGGGGCCTCCCGGCACGGGCAAGACCTATCTCGCCAAGGCAATGGCGGCCGAAGCGGGGGTCCCCTTCCTGTTCGTGTCGGCCAGCGAGTTCCAGTCGATGTACTACGGCCAGACGAACAAGAAGATCCGTTCGTTCTTCAAGGCGCTGCGCAAGGCCGCCCGCGACGAGGGCGGCGCAATCGGCTACATCGAGGAGTTCGACGCCATCGGCGGCGCCCGCAGCGGCATGAACACCGGCTCGCAACGAGAGGGCATCGTCGGCGTCGTCAACGAACTGCTCGTGCAGATGCAGAGCTTCGACCTGCCGACCGGTCGCCAGAAGTTCAAGGCGAACTTCATCGACTGGTTCAACGGGTTCCTGCCCGACGAGAAGCGCCGTCCGCGACCCAAGCGCAGCGAAGCGAACATCTTGATCGTCGCCGCCACCAACCGGGCCGCCGACCTCGACCCGGCGCTGCTGCGACCGGG
Organism: Ilumatobacteraceae bacterium; assembly: GCA_963715825.1. Classification (GTDB taxonomy): domain Bacteria; phylum Actinomycetota; class Acidimicrobiia; order Acidimicrobiales; family Ilumatobacteraceae; genus Sva-07. Next base: position 14,808 of record CAVQSI010000022.1, on the reverse strand, counting down.
CCGGTTCGACCGCGTGATCGCGCTTCAACCTGCCCCCACGGGCTGATCGGGTGTCGATTGCGCAGTACTACCTCGACCGCAAGAACCATGAAGAGGCCGTCACGGCATCGTTGATCGCCGACCTGTCCGCCGGGTACACACCGGTGAAGATCGAGAAGCTGCTCGACGAGGCGCTCGTGATCGCGCTGCGCTACAGCCGCACCTCGATGACGGTGACCGACGTGCTCCAGGCCCAGTTGGTCACCGAGGTCGGCGTGGCCCACGAGATGGGCTACCACCCCGACGAGCGTCGCCGCATCGCCATCCACGAGGCCGGCCATGCGCTGACCGCCGTGCTCACGCGGCGCGACGTCAAGATGGCGTCGATCCTTCGTCGCTCGGCGGCGCTCGGCCTGGTCGCCCACGGCGACATCGAGGAGCGATTCCTCAAGACCCCGAGCGACGCCCGCGACCTGATCTGCGTCGCGCTCGCCGGTCGGGCCGCCGAACTCCAGGAGTACGGCGAGGCGTCGAGTGGCATCTCGTCGGACCTCGCGGTCGCGACCAACCTCGCCTCGCAGCTGGTCGGTCAGCTCGGAAACGGCCACGGCCTGCTGAGCCTCGACGCTGCGGGAATGCCGACGGCAGGCAACCTCGTTGCCAAGGTGCTCTCCGACGAACCGAGCCGGGCAGCGGCCGAAGCGCTGATGGTCGAGGGCGCCGACCGTGCTGCGTTGATGACGTCGAAGTACCGCGACGCGCTCCTGCGCATCGCCGACGGGCTGTGCGAGAGCGACGAGTTGGAGGGCGAGCAGATCAAGTCGATCGTCGCCGAGTACGCCGACGTCACCGAGCGCCGCGGCCCCGTCCGCATCGCCCCCGTCACAACGACCTGAGGCGACTCGTCCCTCGCAAGCGATGAGTCTTCGCGCGACAGGTCGCGCGGAAACTCATCACTTCGGATCGCACCTCGAACGCGATGAGTCTTCGCGCGCACAGGTCGCGGGGAAACTCATCGCACGGCCTGGGTCCGTCCGGACGGGGTCAGATGCGTTCGAGTTCGTCGGCGTCGAAGAGCGGGGTGATGCCCTGCTCGTCGATGTCGGCGCGCATCTCGTCCTCGGTCGGCGCGGACAGGTCGCCGCGTGCTGCGTCGACGATCATCGGCAACAACCGGGCGTCGCTGGTGGTGTTGAGGAACATCTGCGGCTGAGCGAGCACGAACCGCACGGCGCGGGCGATCGCGGCGGGATCGGTCAGCGGGTCGTACCAGCTGAAGCGCGCCGTCGAGCCGTCGGCCCAACGCCCGCGGGCGATCGACTTGATCGTCTGCACCGCAACCTGGCGCTCGGCACACACCTCCATCAGCTCGTCGACGTCGGAGCGGTAGGCGGGGTTGTCGAGCAGGATGAAGTTCACGGGCAACAGCACCGACGCGAAGTCGAAGCGTTCGAGGCTACGCAGGTGCATTCCGGGGATCCGGAGGCCGTGGCCGGTGACGCCGATGTGCGATACGAGACCTTCGTCGCGTGCTGCGCTCAGCGCGTCGACGACACCGCCCGGCGCGAAGGCGGTCTCCCACTCGTCGGCTTCGACGAGGTTGTGCAGTTGGATCAGGTCGACACGATCGACCGCCATCCGCTCGAGCGATCGTTCGAGTTCGGCACGCGCAGCTGAACCCGTGCGTTCGCCGGTCTTGGTGGCGAGGAACACCTCGCTGCGGTGCTCGGCGAGCCAGGGCCCCAACCGGTCTTCCGACGCGCCATACGACGCTGCGGTGTCGATGTGGTTGATCCCCCACGCTGCGACCTTCGCGAGCGTGGCGTCGGCGCGCTCTTGACTCATGCCACCGAGAGCGGCGGCGCCGAAGATCACCCTCGTGGACAGATGGCCGGTGGACCCGAACGGTGCGGTGGGAAGCATGACGACGACGGTACCCGCACGAGCGGCGTCGGCCGTGAGCGGCCGACGGCCGCTCGGGTGTAAGCGCTTTCATCTCCGTGCGCGACACTGCGGAGTGATGGGGACCACATCGTTGAGCGAACACGTCCGCACCGACACGGGCTGGGAGGTGGTCGACACCGCTCCCACGGCTGCCCGTGGCGTCGGTGTGGGTTCGTGCTTCCTCGTCGGCAACGGCTACCTCGGCTACCGGGGTACCCGACCCGACCAGCGTGCCGGCGAGTTCGTCGGCTGCGTCGTCGCCGACACCTACGACATGGCCGACGGCGTGTGGCGGGAACTCTGCACCGTCCCCAACGGGCTGTACGTCGAGATCGAGTTCGACGGTCGGCCGTTGCGGTTCGACGAGCACCGGCCGGCCGAGATCGAACTCACCCTGGAGTCCGCCGAGGTGAGCCACCGATGGTTCGCGTCCACCGATGCCGGCGCCACGGCGCTCGTCACACTGCGACGGTTCGCGAGCCTCGACGACCACCACGTCGTGGCCCAGCAGCTGACCGTGCAACCCCAAACCGACGGCGAGCTCGCCGTCGTGACCGGCATCGACGACGACGTCTGGAGCCTCAACGGCGACCACTTTGCGACCGTCGAGACGGCTGCGCGCCCTGCCGACGGTGCCACGGCGGTGACGACCAGCCGGTGCGTGACCGGTGAACGGGCGACCGAGATCGCCGTGGTGGCACTGACGTCGATCGACCGATGGGGCCCGCCCGCGAGCGCCCTGTCACCAGCGGAGTCCGCACGGGGCGTGGCCGGCCATCGATGGGCGGGGTCGATCGTCGCCGGCGACACCGTGACGGTGAACTCGACCATGGCGGTCGCCACCAGCAACGACGACGACGTCGACAACGCACCGCTCGACGCTGCGTTGACGTCCGCCGACGGCATCGCCGACCTCGGCTACCGCCGTGCGCTCGACGCGTCGGCCGCGCGCTGGAGCGACTTCTGGGCGACCACCGACGTCCGTATCGAGGGCAACCTCGCAGCGCAGGCCGCGCTCCGGTTCTCGATCTACCACAACCGCATCGCCACCCCCGCCCACAGCGACCGGCTGCCGATCGGGGCCCGGGGTCTGTCGTGCCAGGCGTACCAGGGCGCGGCGTTCTGGGATCAGGAGATGTTCAACCTCCCGGCGTTCTTGTTCACGGAGCCGCACGTCGCTCGCCGACTGCTCGTGTACCGGTGGCGCACCCTCGACGGTGCCCGACGCAAGGCGCAGCGGCTCGGGTACGAGGGGGCCTTCTACGCATGGATCAGCGGCGACACCGGCGACGAGCTGTGTCCCGACTTCTTCTTCACCGACGTGCTCACCGGACGCCCGATCCGCAACCACTTCAACGTGTGGCAGATCCACATCAGCCCCGACATCGCCCACACGGTGTGGCGGTACTGGGATGCCACGGGCGACCTCGACTTCCTCATCGACCACGGCGCCGAGATCGTGTTCGAGGTGGCGCGGTTCCTGCGGTCGCGGGTGCGATGGGACGAGGTGCGCGAGCGCTACGAACTGATCCGTCTGCTCGGGCCCGACGAGTGGCACGAGAACGTCGACAACAACACCTACACGGCGCGGCTGGCCAGGCTGGCGCTGCGCCACGCCGGTGCGATCCATGCACTCCTCGCCGAACGTTCGCCCGAGCGTCTCGATGCGCTGTGTTCGCGCCTCGGCCTCGATGCCGACGAGTTGACTGCGTGGGTGCGAATCGAATCGCTGCTCGTCGAGCACTCCCCCGACCCCGAGACGCTGGTGATCGAGCCGTTCGACGGGTTCTCGGCGCTCGAGGACTGTCGACCCGCCGACCTGCGCCAGCGATTGCTCGCTCCCGGCGAGTACTGGGGGTGGCCCAACGGTGTTGCCGTGCACACGCAGGTGTCCAAGCAGCCCGACGTCGTCCAGATGTTCGCCGTCGACCCGTCGTTTCCGCTGGAGGTGCAGCGAGCGAACTACGACCACTACGAACCACGGTGCTCGCACGGGTCGTCGCTCAGCCACTCGGTACACGCCACCGTCGCTGCACGGCTGGCCGGATTCGACCCCGCCTATCTCGACCAGGCCGACGAGTACTTCATGGACACCGCTGCGCTCGATCTGCGCTCCGACGCCCACTCGGTGGTCGGCGGCACGTTCATCGGTGGCATGCACACCGCGGCCAACGCCGGCGCCTATCAGACGGCAGTGTTCGGCTTCGGGGGATTCTCCGTCGCCGACGGGGTGGTGCAACTCGCACCGGCACTCCCGGCATCGTGGACGTCGCTCGCCTACGACGTACGCGTCCGCGGTCAACGCCTCACCATCGAGATCGACCGCTCCGCCGAGGACCGACTCCGCACACGGGTGACGGCAGCTCCCGACAACGACGCGCCGGCACGCGTCCGGTTCGCCGCATCGGGCGCCGTGCACGTCGTGGAGCCGGGCGACCGGCTGGAAAGCTGAGCGCATGGACCGCTCCGATGCCATGCCGAACCGCGCGACGATCGATGCGTTCCGGCGCGACGGGGCGGTGGTCCTGCGCGGCGTCGTGGCGCAGCGGTGGCTCGACCTGCTCGCCGAGGGCGTCGAGTACAACCGAACCCATCCGAGCGCGTGGTCGCACTGGTACACCAGCGCCGACGAGGCCGTCGGGTTCTGGAGCGACTACGTCACGTGGCCGGTGGTCGAGCAGTACCGCGAGGTGGTGTTCGACAGCGGGCTCGCAGCGATCGCCGGCGAGCTGATGGGCTCGACGACGGTGCGCTTCTTCCACGACCACGTCCTGGTGAAAGAGCCGGGGGCGATCGAGCCGACGCCCTGGCATCACGACGACCCCTACTACGGCATCGACGGCATGCAGAACGTCAGCATGTGGATCGCGCTCGACGCCGTACCGGCCACGTCGGGGTTGCAGTTCATCGCCGGTTCCCACCTCTGGGGTCGACGCTTCGTTCCCCGGCGATTCATCGACCAGCGCCCGTACGGCGACGCCGACGACCGCTTCGAGCTGCTGCCCGACGGCGACGAACTCGTCGAGGGCCAGCGGGTGCTGGGTTGGGACGTCGAGCCCGGCGACGTGCTCGCCTTCCACTACCGCACGCTGCACGGCGCCCCCGGCAACTCGCTGTCGACGCGCCGCCGGGCGGTCAGCCTGCGCTGGCTCGGCGACGACGCCCGCTTCGGCGAACGCCCGTGGACCACCTCGCCGCCCTACGAACCGAACGACCTCGTGGTCGGCGGCCCGCTCGGCGACGACCCCCGGTTCCCGCTCGTCATCACCTGACCTTCACCTCACGTACACATCGTGCCAGGCACATCGTGTACGTCAAGATGACGGGATGACTCCCCCACTGCCTGCCGCCTTCGCCAACCGAGTCAGCCGCGACCTCGGCGTCGACATCCCCATCGTGCAGGCGCCCATGGGGTGGATCGCCCGATCGCAGCTTGCCTCGGCGGTGTCGCAGGCGGGTGCTTGCGGGATCATCGAGACGTCGTCGGGCGAGCTCGATGCTGTCAAGGACGAGATCCGCAAGATGCGTGATCTGACCGACCGCCCGTTCGGTGTCAACATCGCCCAAGCGTTCGTGCGCGACCCCGCCATCGCCGAGTTCGTGATCGACCAGGGCGTCAAGTTCGTGACCACGTCAGCCGGGTCGCCCACCAAGTACACCGGCGTCCTCAAAGCTGCGGGCCTCACCGTGTACCACGTGGTCCCAACACTTGCAGCTGCGTTGAAGGCCGTCGATGCCGGTGTCGACGGGCTCGTGGTCGAGGGCGGCGAGGGCGGCGGCTTCAAGAGCCCGACACCGGTGTCGACGATGGTGCTGCTCCCGCTCGTTCGCTCGAAGGTCGACGTGCCGATCATCGCCGCGGGCGGCATCACCGACGGCGCCACGATGGCCGCGGCGTTCGCGCTCGGGGCCGAAGGTGTCCAGATGGGGACGCGGATGGTGTCAGCGGCCGAGTCGCCGGTGCACCACAACTGGAAGCAGGCGATCATCGACGCCAAGGAGACCGACACGCTGTTCCTCAACCAGCGCCACTCCCCCGCGCTGCGGGCGTTGCGAACCGAGAAGACCGAGGCGCTCGTCAACGCCGACCACAACGTGTTCGGCGACTTCGGCAACGCGCAGGATCTCTACTTCGGCGGCGACATGAACGCCGCGATCGCACTGTCGGGTCAGGTGGCCGGACGCATCGAATCGGTCGAGTCCGTGTCGAAGATCATCGACGACACGATCGCCGAGTTCGCCGCCACGGTCGCCCGCCTCGCCGGCTGACGTGACGATTGCTGTCGGACACCAATCGCACTACACGGTGACGAGCGCGACGACGGCGTCGACGAACAACGCCGCGTCGAGGAGTTGCGAGCGCGTTGCCGGGGCCGGGTCGGCTCGCACCGCCACCGCAGCGCGGAGCATGTCGGCGAAGTCGGGAGCGCGCTCGGCGGCCCACACGCCGGCGGCCGACTTCGACGCGACGTCACCGGTTTCCCACGTGTACAGCATCCGAGCGACGCCGAGCGCCACCCATTCGAGCACGGCGCCGTCGGCGGTGTCGCTGGCGGGATCGGCCTCGATCGCGGAGGTGAGCCGCTCGCCGACGCCGCGCCAATAGGTCAGGAGGTTCTCGCGGACCCAACTGCGCCGCTCGCCGATGTCGACGTGCACACCGATCCGGTCGACCGGATCGCCACGCAGCACCAACCCGCGGGCGGCCAGCGTGTACCAGACGACGGGATTGATCTCGAACGACTCACCGTCGACGTGGTACTCGCCGTCGAGCACCCACGGACGATGCACCGCCATCGGCGGCACGACGAGGTCGCCCCAGGCGACGTAGGGGCCGTCGACCGCAATCGACGTCCGCTCGCGGACCAGCACCTGGGCCGCAGCGAGGTCGGCGAACAGATCGGGGTCGGACGGGTCGGCCACCACGGCGACGACGTCGATGTCGCTGTGCGGTGTCCAGTCGTCGAACGCCACCGAGCCCACGACGTAGAGCCCCTCGATCACCCCGGGAGCGGCCTCGTCGTGCGCGTCGAGCCACGTCCGCATCGCCTCGGCCACGGGAGCCGGCAGGAGCACAGGTTCCATGGTCCGAACCTAGCGACGGCTCCTACCCTGGACACATGGCCCTCGACGACGAACTCATCAACCGCATCACCTGGAAGATCCCCAACGCGCTGGCGCTCGTCGGCTCGGCGCACGACGGTGAGCGCAACGCGATGACCACCAGCTGGATCACGCAGCTGTCGATGGAACCGGTACTGATCGGCATCGGCGTCGACAACTCGGCGGTCACCCATCGACTGATCTCGGGCGGCGGATCGTTCACGGTCAACCTGTGGGACAGCGAGAACACCCGCCCGTTCGTCAAGTTCTCGAAGCCGGCCGTCGACGACGGTGACACCTTGAACGGATGGGCGGTTCGGGCGGCGACCACCGGCGCGCCGGTCTTCGACGACGCCATTGCCTGGATGGACTGCGAGGTGCGTCACACGCTCGACCTCGGCACCCACACGCTGTTCGTCGGCGAGATGGTCGCCGGTGAGATTCGCGACGACGACGCACGATCGGCCGCGATGAGCGACACCCGCATGAAGTACGGCGGCGTCAAGCGACACTGAGTCGGCCGTTAGCCTCGGGTGCACCATGGCGCACGAATTCATCTACCAGGCCTACAAGCTCGCTCGGCACTACCCGCCCGACAAGACGGTGCTCGAGAACATCTCGCTGTCGTTCTACCCCGGCGCCAAGATCGGCGTGCTCGGCTCGAACGGCGCCGGCAAGTCGTCGCTGTTGAAGATCATGGCCGGGCTCGACGACGGCTACTCCGGCGAGGCCCGCCTCACCGCCGGCTTCAGCGTCGGCTACCTGGCCCAGGAGCCGCAGCTCGACCCGGCCAAGGACGTTCGCGGCAACGTGATGGACGGCGTCGCCGAGGTCCAGGGGATCATCGACCGGTACAACGAGGTCATGGCCAAGTGGGCCGACCCGGATGCCGACTACGACAAGATCGGCAAGGAACAGGCGATCCTCGAAGACAAGATCGCGGCCACCGACGCCTGGAGCCTCGACCGCAACGTCGAGATCGCCATGGATGCGCTGCGCTGCCCGCCCGACGACGCCGACGTGACCGTGCTGTCCGGCGGCGAGCGGCGCCGTGTGGCGCTGTGCCGTCTGCTGCTCTCGCGCCCCGACCTGCTGCTGCTCGACGAGCCGACCAACCACCTCGACGCCGAGTCGGTCGACTGGCTCGAGCGTTTCCTCGCCGACTACACCGGCACCGTCGTGGCGATCACCCACGACCGGTACTTCCTCGACAACGTGGCGAAGTGGATCCTCGAACTCCACGCCGGCAAGGGCATCCCGTTCGAAGGCAACTACTCGAGCTGGTTGGAGCAGAAGCAGGAGCGACTCGAACGCGAGGAGCGCAGCAACGAGGCCCGCAAGCGCACGCTCGCCCGCGAGCTCGAATGGGTGCGGATGGGCCAGAAGGCCCGCCAGGCCAAGGGCAAGGCCCGCCTCGCCGCCTACGAGAAGCTCTACAACGAGAACAAGGCGCAGGCGCCCGGCCAGTCGGCGCTCGAGATCGCCATCCCGTCGGGTCGTCGCCTCGGCGACCAGGTGATCGAGGTCGAGCACCTCAGCAAGGGCTTCGGCGATCGTCTGCTGATCGAGGACCTGTCGTTCACGCTGCCGCCGGCAGGCATCGTCGGCATCATCGGCCCCAACGGCGCCGGCAAGTCCACCCTGTTCAAGATGCTCGCGGGCCGCGAGCAGCCCGACTCGGGTTCGATCAAGATCGGCGACACGGTCGACCTGTCGTATGTCGACCAGGACCGCGACGACCTCGACCCCGATGCGACGGTCTACGAGGAGATCACCGGCGGCGCCGAAGTGTTGGAGGTCGGCGGCCGAGAGATCCACGGTCGGGCGTACGTGTCGAGCTTCAACTTCAAGGGCACCGATCACGGCAAGCGCGTCGGCGACCTGTCCGGTGGCGAACGCAACCGGGTGCACCTCGCCAAGCTGCTGAAGTCGGGCGGCAACGTCCTGCTGCTCGACGAGCCGACGAACGACCTCGACATGGACACCCTGCGGGCACTCGAAGCCGGGCTCGAGTCGTTCCCCGGTTGCGCGGTGATCATCTCGCACGACCGCTGGTTCCTCGACCGTGTCGCCACCCACGTGCTGGCGTTCGAGGGCGACAGCCAGGTGCGCTGGTTCGAGGGCAACTTCTCCGAGTACGAGGAGCGCCGCAAGAAGGAACTCGGCGCCAGCGCCGACCAGCCGCACCGCATCAAGTACAAGAAGCTCGCCTGATCACACCAGGCTGGCAGACTGACCCGATGCCTTCCGCGGAGACCGACGGTCAGCTCGCCACGCGGTTGGCGACGCAGGCCGGCGACCTCCTCCTGGAGCTCCGCGAGCAGATGTTCGCCGCGGGAGCGTCGACGTGGGACGTCAAGGACGCCGGCGACGCAGTTGCACAACGGTTCCTCGCCCAGGAGTTCGCGATCCACCGGCCCGACGACGCCGTGCTGTCGGAGGAGGGCCGCGAGGACCCGCGCCGCTTCGGCGCCGACCGGGTGTGGATCGTCGATCCGCTCGACGGCACACGCGAGTACGGCGAGCAGGGCCGCATCGACTGGGCGGTGCACATCGCCCTGTGGACCGGCGACGGCTTCGGCGCCGCCGCCGTGAGCCTCCCCGCCGTCGGGCGCACGTTCACCACCGACGACCCCACGCCGATGCCGCCGTTCGATCGGGAACGTCCGATCCTGGTCACGTCACGATCCCGCGCCCCGTACGCCGCCGTGCTCGTTGTCGAAGGGCTCGACTGCGACGCCGTCCGGCTCGGCTCCGCCGGAGCGAAGGCGATGTCGGTGGTGATGGGTGAGACCGACATCTACGTCCACGACGGCGGCATGTACCAGTGGGACTCCGCAGCGCCAGCGGGCGTCGCGCTGGCGTCAGGCTTCCACGTCAGCCGCCTCGACGGCTCGCCGATCGTCTACAACGACCGCGACCCCTGGCTCCCCGACTTCATCGTGTGCCGACCCGAGCTGGCCGAAGCCGTCCTGAAGGCGATGTGGGGGTGAGCAGATCGGCGCCGGCAAGCGGCGAACTGACGGCCGTGCGCTGGGAGGCCATCGATCGGGTGGCCACCGTGTGGCTCGACCGCCCGCACCGTCACAACGCGTGGACGGGCACCATGCACACCGAGTACCGCCAGGTGATGGCCGACCTCGAGCACCGCGACGACCTCCGCGCCGTCGTGGTCACGGGTACCCCGCCGGCGTTCTGCGTCGGCGGCGACTCGAAGGCACTGCAGGCCCATGGCGAGCGCGGCGGCTACGACAGCGGACTCGCCGCCGAGCCGGCCACTCCGGGCGGCGGCGAGCGCCTCGACGCCGACTTCGTCTGGCAGCTCGGCTACCGGCTCCCGATCATCGCCGCCGTGAACGGTGCGTGCGCCGGCGTGGGGCTGGCCCTCGCGCTGTGGTGCGACCTCCGCTTCGTCGCCACCGACGCGAAGCTGACGACCGCCGCCGCCAAGCTCGGCCTCCCCGCCGAGTACGCCATGAGCTGGATTCTCCCCCGCCTCGTCGGCGTCACCCGCGCCAACGACCTGCTCCTGTCGAGCCGTGTCGTCACCGGCGCCGACACCGCCGACTGGGGCCTGTGGAACGGCGTCGAACCCGACGGCGAGGCAACGCTCGCCGCAGCGCAGGACTACGGCCGACTCCTTGCGTCCACGACCGGCCCGACGGCCGTGACCACGGCCAAGCGCCAGCTCACCGCCGACCTCCTCCGCCACGACCCTGCCGGATCGATCGCCGACTCGTTGCGCCTCCTCGATCAGGCGATGGGTAACGCCGAGTACCGCGAGGGTGTTCGCAGCCCTCACCGAGAAGCGCCCACCCAACTTCTGACCCACCCCGACCCCAAGGCGATGAGCGTCGTCAGGGGATGAAGCTGGCGGCGTCGAGGTCGAGGGCGGCAACGAAGGAGCGGACAGCCATGTCGGTGACGAGTTCGAGCCCGCGTTCGTTGGACGGGTCCACTCCCCCGCCGGCAACGACGCCGTACACGGTCATGTTGCCCGTCGCCGACCGATAGTCCCGCCACGCCGTCTCGGCGGTGTACCCCTCCGGCTGAGCGCCAAGTGCCGAGCACACGGCGTCGTACCAGATGTCGACCAACTCGCGCTCGTGGGCCCGGCGATCCTCGACGGTCATCGACTGGGTGGTCAGGTAGCAGACGTCGCCGATCCCACCGTTGCGGTACGAGATCTGCCAGTCGAGGATGCCGACGTGCTCGCGTCCGGTCGCCGAGTCGTCGAACATCAGGTTGTCGGCACGGAAGTCGCCATGGCAGAGCGTGGTCGGTGTCGTCTCGTGGAGCGCGGTCTGCACCGCCTCCCACGACGGACCGATCCGTTCGCCCAGCTCGATCGCGCCGTCGGGCATCCGGTCGGCGAACAGTTCGACGAAGTGATCCCAGACCTTGCGGTACTGGAAGCCGGCACTGATGACGTGCGGGTCGATCGCCCTCGGCATCCACGTCAGTGACTCGAGCTTCGGCGACAGCCACCACTCGGCGTGAACCAGTGCCAGCGCCTTGACGGCCTCGGCCGCCCGTTCGGGATCGATGCCGGCGACCTGGCTCACCATCGTGCGCCCGCCGAAGTCCTCGATCATCAGCGCGAACTCGTTGGCCTCGACGTCCATGTGGTTGTAGTAGCAGTGGGGCGTGCGCACCGGGAGCGACTCGCTCACCTGCTCGTAGAACCGCCCCTCACGTTCGTAGAAGTTGAAGTGGTCGCCGATCCCGCGGTTCTCGGGGAAGTTCGACGGCACCTTGAGGATGACACTGGACGGTGCACCGTGCGCCGGCCCCGCGTAGCGCAGGGTCAGCCGGGCCAGGTTGCACATCAGGCCGACGCCTTCGCCGATCCGGTCGTGTTCGACCTCGGCCACCGTGGTGTCGGCATCGATCACCCCGGTCGAACGCAACGCGTGCGTGACCCAGTCCGCCGAGGCGTCGTCGGTCACCAGTGGAACATTCCCCATCTCATCCCCCGTTGTCGACTCGGTGACCGGCGCCATCGCACCGCCGAGTGGTCATGAAGCTAGTGACAGCCGTTCAGTCAGGTCAACCGGTTCGTCAGCCGGCGAGCAGCGATGCAGCGTCGAGCTCGAGGGCCGCTGAGAAGGCGCGCTGGGCCATCTCGCGTCCGAGTTGCAACCCGCGTTCGTTGGAGAGGTCGGTCTGCGCCCCACCGATCACCGGCAGCGCCGTCATCGATGCGGTGCTGCGGCGGTAGCCGTCCCAGGCGTCGTCGAACGAGAATCCCTCCGGCTCGCCACCGAGGTTGGTCGACAGCTCGTCGTACCACTGCTCGACCAGGTCTCGTTGATGAGCTCGGCGGACATCGGGGGTGAGCGACTGTGCGAGGAGATACCCCACGTCACCGGCCCCCGGACCCCGCATCGAGACCTGCCAGTCGAGCACGCCGACGTGATGCTCACCGCTCGTCGTGTCGTCGAACATCAGGTTGTCGGCCCGGAAGTCGCCATGACAGACCGTGTGCGGCGAGTCGTCGTACATCGAGAGCGCAACCGTCTCCCACGTCGAGCCGACCAGCTCGGCCAACGCTGCAGCGCCGTCGGGCAGGTCGTCGAGGAATCGCTCCTGGAACACGGGCCACGCCTCGCGATACGCCTGTCCGGCGCCCAACACCTCGGGGTCGATCGCTCGCGGCATCCAGGCCAGGGCGTCGAGCTCCGGCGACTCCCAGAACCGGGCGTGCAGACGCCCGAGGGCCCGCACCGCCTCGGCAGCCCGGCTGGCATCGAGGCCGGCCACCTGGCTGACCATCGTGCGAGCACCGAAGTCCTCGAGCACGAGCGCAAAGGTGTCGGTGTCGACGTCGATGACGTTCGCCAGGCAGCGCGGGGTGCGGACCGGCACCGCGTCCGCGAGGTGCTCGTAGAAGCGGCCCTCGCGCTCGTACAGCCGGAAGTGGTTCCCCACGTTGCGGTTCTCCGGAGCGCTCGACGGCACCTTGAGGATGACACTCGACGGCGCACCGTGTGCCGGCCCCCGGTAGCGGACCGTCAGCCGGGCCAGGTTGCACATCAGCCCGACGCCTTCACCGATCCGATCGTGTTCGAGTTCGGCGACGGCGCTGTCATCGTCGAGCACGCCGGACGATCGCAGCGCAATCGTCAGGAATTCCGCCGTCGCTTCCTCCGTCGTCGTCGGAACGAGTTGCTCAGCCGAAGCCGTGATCGGAACCGTGGTCATGTCGATGCCCCCTGATCGAAGTGGTGCTCGACGCCCCCGCGCCGGCGCCCGTACCCAAACACGGGCGCACCTGACTGTCAATGAGACAGATGTCTCACGCCACGCACGAGCACGCCGTTGAGACCACCGTGGAGGCGGCCGTTGTGGCCACCGTTGAGGCGGCCGTGGAGAACACGACGTTCACTCGTTGCGGAGCTCGTCGAGGATCTCGGCGGTGTGTTCGCCGAGTGACGGCACCGGCCCGGCAGTCGGCGTGTACCCGTCGAAGTCGACCGGGGTGGCGACGGCCCGGAAGGGTTCGCCACCGTCGCGGGGTGACATCTCGACGAATCCCGGCTGGGCCTGCGGATCGGCGATCACGTCGACGATCGACTGCACCGGCGCCCACCAGACGTCGTGCTCGTCGAAGCGCTCGGCCCACTCCGACAGGGGTCTGGTCGCGAACGCCGTGTCGAAGTCGGCGATGAGATCGGCGGCGTGTGTCATCCGCCCGGTCGCGTCGGTGTAGCGGGGATCATCGGCGAGATCGGGTCGTTCCAACGCTTCCAAGACCTTCGGCCAGTGTCGGTCCGCCTCGAGGCAGATCAACCAGAAGATCCGGCCATCGCCTGCCCGGTAGCTGTTGATCAGCGGCGCCCGGCTCTTGTCGCGCGACCTGGTCGACTCGCGCCGGTCGAAGCGCAGCTGGATGCCGTAGTCCCACGCGATCGAGTACATCCCGGTCCGCAGCAGGCTCGTCGACACGAGGCCGCCCCGGCCGGTTCGCTCGCGCTCGAACAGCTTGGCCATCACGCCAGCGACGAGTGTCATCCCCGTCTGATGGTCGCCCATACCCGAGCGCAGCCCCGGCGGCATCTCCCCAGGCGGCACCATCGTGTGTGCGAGGCCCGATCGGGCCCAGAACGCGCCGATGTCGTAGCCGGCACGATCGCGATCCTCGCCGTCGAGCCCGTAGCCCGAGATCGCCCCGTACACGAGCCTCGGGTGGCGGTGACACACGCGATCGGGCCCGAGTTCGAGGCGCTCCAGTGCTCCCGGCCGCATGTTGGTGACCAGCACGTCGGCGCTCGACAACAACCGGTCGAAGATCGCGTGGTCGTCGAAGTCACGCAGGTCGAGCACCATCGAGCGCTTGCCCCGGTTGTCGACCTCGAACGGCGGCACCGGCATCGAGCCGTCGAGACCGACCGACCCGAACACCGCGCGTTGCGGGTCGCCGGCGGCCGGCTCGACCTTGATCACCTCGGCGCCCCAGTCGGCCATGATCCCGCCGGCAGCGGGCCCCGCCACCCACACGCCGAGTTCGACCACCCGTACCCCGGCGAGCGGTCCCGGTCCCCCCATGTCGCCTGTCGACCCAACCATCAGCCCAGCGCAGCGATCACGTCGGGCGGCGCCTGCACCAACTCGATCAAGACGCCTTCGCCGCTGCGCGGCGTGTCGTCGTTGCCCTTGGGGTGGATGAAGCACACGTCGTGGCCGGCGGCTCCCTTGCGGATGCCGCCGGGTGTGAAGCGCACTCCCTGCTCGGTGAGCCAGTCGACGCACGCCGCCAGATCGTCGATCCACACACCGATG
>CAVQSI010000021.1:0-45784 GCA_963715825.1 Ilumatobacteraceae bacterium | reverse complement strand
GGAACAGTTCGGTGACGAGCACACCGTTGTCGTCGGTGAGGGCTGCGAGCGGGCTGCCCTCGAACACGCCGCGGGCGTCGAAGACGACCAGCGCCGTCCCGGTCCCGACGACCTTCAGGAACCCGCGGCGGCTGATCGCCAGAGAGTCACCGGTGTTCCCCATTGCGGGCGAACCTACGGACCCCCCGTTTGCGGAGCGTTAGCCACCGCGAAAGTCCCTGCGTAGCGGCGGTGGATCTGTGGTCGGACCTCAGGCCCAACCGCTCGTACAGGTCAGCAGTCGGTACCGGGGAGGATCGGCTTGGCGAGGACCTGGTAGGTCACGCCGGCGTCGGTGAAGAACGTGAGTTGGTTCGCTGCTTCGAGCGTTTCGCCGACCTCGCTGGCCGGCACCACCGTGCAGGTCGTCGCGTCGGCCAGACGCACGCTCGTCGTCGGCGGGCCAGTCGACGACGGTCGGCTCGATGCCGTCGGAGCCGTAGGCGGACAGGTCGTCGACCACCGGCGCGGCGATGCCGTACTCGGTGGGCTCGAAGATGGCCTGCTCGCCGAGGTTCACGGCGCCGACGAGGCCGGCGAGATCGTTCAGCTGGGCGATGAAGTCGGCGAGCGCCTGACGTTCGGGCGTCGTCTCCTGGCCGCTGCTCGCCCGGGATGGAGAGGCCGAGGGCGTACGCCTCGTGCACCCACGTCTCGCCGTTCACGTTGATCGTGACCTGCGCGGTCGAGGCGTCGGCGATGTTCGTCGGCTGCTCGTAGTCGATCTGCTGGAACAGGCCGGCCTCGTCGGCGGCGGCCAGGATTGCCTGAATTCCCTCGTCGGTGACCGGTTGCACCTGCACCGCCGGGAGCAGGGGGCCGGGATAGATCGCGATCTGTGCGCCGGGGCCGAACACGCGGCCATCGCCGGACACGAGCACGTTCGGGGTCTGTTGGAAGGCGAACTCGCGGGGGACGAAGCCGCCGACCTCGGCGTACTCGATGACGACGTCGTCGGCGCCGGTCGGGTATTGGTAGCCGTCGGTGGCGGGAGGCTCGGGATCGCTGGCTGCGGGGGCAACGAATCGTCGGCGGCCGGCGACGCCGAGTCGCTTCCGCACGCAGCCAGACCGAGGGCAGCGACGAACAGGGCGGGAACGAAGCGCTTCTTCATGATGGTTCGACGCTTCCCACGCCAGCACAGTTCCACACGAGCCGCTACCTTCGCAGGCATGAGTCAGCACGTACGAGGCATCATCGCTCGCGCCAAGGGCGAACCGGTCACGATGGAGACGATCGTCGTCCCCGACCCCGGGCCGGGCGAGGCGGTCGTGGCAATCCAGGCGTGCGGGGTGTGCCACACCGACCTGCACTATCGCGAGGGTGGCATCAACGACGACTTCCCGTTCCTGCTCGGCCACGAGGCCGCCGGCATCGTCGAGTCGGTCGGCGAGGGCGTCACCGACGTCGCACCCGGCGACTACGTGATCCTCAACTGGCGCGCCGTGTGCGGCGACTGCCGTGCGTGCCGACGGGGCGAGCCGCAGTACTGCTTCAACACCCACAACGCCACCCAGAAGATGACGCTGCTCGAC
This sequence comes from Ilumatobacteraceae bacterium, assembly GCA_963715825.1. Lineage (GTDB taxonomy): Bacteria > Actinomycetota > Acidimicrobiia > Acidimicrobiales > Ilumatobacteraceae > Sva-07. The sequence goes on along the minus strand of CAVQSI010000021.1, from coordinate 44,210 downwards.
GGCACCGAGCTGTCGCCGGCGCTGGGCATCGGGGCGTTCTGCGACAAGACGCTCGTCGCCGCCGGCCAGTGCACCAAGGTCGACCCGGCCGCCTCGCCCGCGGCTGCCGGTCTGCTCGGCTGCGGCGTGATGGCCGGCATCGGCGCGGCGCTCAACACCGCCGGCGTCACCCGCGGCCAGACGGTCGCCGTGTTCGGCTGCGGCGGCGTCGGCGACGCGGCGATCGCCGGCGCCCGCCTGGCCGGCGCGTCGACGATCATCGGCGTCGACATCGACGACCGCAAGCTCGAGTGGGCGAAGGGCTTCGGCGCCACGCACGTGTGCAACTCGAAGGACACCGACCCGGTCGAGTTCATCCGTTCGGTCACCGGTGGCTTCGGCGCCGACGTGTGCATCGAGGCGATCGGCCATCCCGAGGTGTACAAGCAGGCCTTCGAGGCCCGCGACCTCGCCGGCACCGTCGTGCTCGTCGGTGTCCCGAACCCCGAGATGACGCTCGAGTTGCCGTTCATCGACGTGTTCGGCCGTGGCGGTGCCCTCAAGTCGTCGTGGTACGGCGACTGCCTGCCATCGCGCGACTTCCCGATGCTGATCGACCTCTACCTCCAGGGCCGCCTCGACCTCGACGGCTTCGTGTCGGAGACGATCGACCTCGACGGCGTCGAGGAGGCGTTCCACAAGATGGAGCGCGGCGAGGTGCTGCGCAGCGTGGTGGTCTTCTGATGAGGGTGTTCTGACGTGACGATCGAACTGGTCACGACCGACGGGATCTTCGCGCTCGACGGCGGCGAGTGGGAGGTCACCAACAACATCTGGATCGTCGGCGACGACCGAGAGGTCGTCGTGTTCGACGCCGCCCACGACCACCAGCCGATCGTCGACGCCGTGAACGGTCGGCGTGTGTCGGCCATCGTGCTGACGCACGGTCACAACGACCACATCAACGCTGCCGTCCCGCTGCGCGACGCCGTCGACGCGCCGATCCTGCTGCACGACGCCGATCGAATGCTCTGGGACGTGGTGTGGCCCGGCGAGTCGCCCGATCGGGCGCTGGCGCCAGGCGAAGCACTGACCGTGGGCGGACACGAGATCGCCGTGCTGCACACGCCCGGCCACTCCCCCGGCTGCTGCAGCTTCCACGACGCTGCGTCCGGGGTCGTCTTCAGCGGCGACACGCTGTTCTGCGGCGGTCCGGGTGCCACCGGACGCAGCTTCAGCGACGAGCCCACGATCCTGCGCTCGATCCGCGACACGCTCCTTGCGCTGCCCGATCACACCGTCGTCCACACCGGCCACGGCGACTCGACCACGATCGGCGCCGAACGCAACGGTGTGCTGTCCCGCGTCGCCGAACTCGGGCTCTGACGTCACCGATGGCCACGTCGCCGATCCCGATCACCGGTGTCGTCCAGCACTACGCGTGGGGCGACATCACCTTCATCCCCGAACTGCTGCACACCACCGCCGACGGCCGACCGTGGGCGGAGCTGTGGTTGGGCACCCATCCCAACGGTCCGGCGACGATCGACGGTGGCGGTCCGCTCGTCGAGGCGACCGGTGAGTTGGGCTATCTGCTCAAGGTGCTCGCCGCCACCCGTCCCCTGTCGCTCCAGGTGCACCCGACCCGTGAGCAGGCGCTCGACGGTCATGCCCGCGGCGTGTACCCCGACGACCGCGCCAAGCCCGAGCTGCTCTGCGCGCTCACCCGGTTCGACGCGCTGTGCGGCATCCGACCGATCGCCGCCACGCTCACACTGCTCGGCGTGATCGGCGCGGAGCCGCTCGCCACCGCCATCCGCTACGACGGGGTGGGCGCGGTGATCCGCGGCCTCTACCGCGGGACGATCGATCATCACCCCACCGTCGTCGCCTGCGGTCGGAGCCAGCGCCCGGAGGCCGAACTCGTCACCCGTCTCGCCGCCGAGTACCCGGACGATCCGAGCGTCGTGGTGACGCTGCTGCTGAACCGGGTCACGCTGCAGCCCGGCGAGGCGATCCACCTCACCGCCGGCAACCTCCACGCCTACCTGAGCGGCGCCGGTATCGAACTGATGGGCGCCAGCGACAACGTCGTGCGTGGTGGGCTGACCGAGAAGCACGTCGACGTCGACGAGTTGCTGCGCATCCTCGACACCAGGCCACTCGCCGAACCGGTCATGAAGACAGCCGCACGCTCGGGTCGCTATCGCCTGCCCGAGGCCGGGTGCACCCTGGTGCGCGTCGAGCCGGGCCGCACCCACACCTCGACCGGCCATGAACTCGCCGTCGACCTCGACGGCCGCACCCTCTACCTCCCGCCCGGCGCCGCCCTGACCCCGGCCACCCCCACCTTCGTCGTCGTCACATCCTGACCGCCACGAGCCGATGAGCCAACGGGCCGCCCGGGGCACCCCTCGCTCATCGCGACCCTCCCACCACCACCCGCCGATGAGCCAACGGGCCGCCCGGGGCACCGCTCGCTCATCGCGGCTGGGGCGACGGGCGGAGGTCGTCAGCGGGTGGTCTTGCGGATCTCGACGATCTTCTCGGTGGTCTGGTTCGCGTCGTCGCCCTGCTCACTGAGCAGGCGCGCCCGGTCCTTCTCCGCCTCGCGGGCGGCCTTGACGAGGTCGACACGGGCCAGCGCGGCATCGATGCCGTGTTCCTGGATGAACTCGGCCCACTCGACGAGCTGATCGACCATCTCGTCCTCGGGCACCACGGCGACGTTCTGACCCTTGACGAACAGGTGCCCGCGCTTGTTGCCGGCGGCGATGCCGAGGTCGGCGTCACGCGCCTCACCCGGCCCGTTGACGACACAGCCCATCACGGCGATCTGCAGCGGGATCTCGCGGTCGGCGAAGGCCTCCATCGCCCGGTTCGCCACCTCGATCACGTCGACCTCGGCTCGCCCGCACGACGGGCAGGCGATCAGATCGACGTTCTTGCGTTCTCGAAGCCCCAGCGCTTCGAGCAGCTGACGCCCGGCCTTGGCCTCCTCGACGGGGTCGGCGGTGAGCGAGTAGCGAATGGTGTCGCCGATGCCCTCCATCAACAGCGTGGCGATACCGGCGGTCGCCTTGATCAGGCCACCCGGTGGCGGGCCGGCCTCGGTGACGCCGAGATGCAACGGGTGATCGGTGACCTCGGACAGCTGCCGGTAGGCCTCGACCATCAGCGGGACGCTCGACGCCTTGACGGAGATCTTGATGTCGGTGAAGCCGACCTCGTCGAAGTAGGCGATCTCCTGCTGGGCCGACTCGACCATCGCCTCGGGCGTCGCGCTGCCGTACTTCTCGTACAGGGCCGGATCGAGCGAGCCGGCGTTGACCCCGATGCGGATCGGAATGCCGCGATCGCGGGCCTCGGCGGCGACTGCCTTGATGTGCTCGGGGCGCCGGATGTTGCCGGGGTTGAGGCGCAGTCCGTGGACACCGGCCTCCATGGCAGCGAGCGCCATCTTGTACTGGTGGTGGATGTCGGCGATGATCGGCACCGGCGACCGCGGCACGATCTGCGCCAGGCCCTCAGCCGCCTCGGTCTCGTTGCACGTGCACCGAACGATGTCGGCGCCGGCCGCGGCCAACGCATAGATCTGCTGGAGTGTGCCCTCGACGTCGGCGGTCTTGGTGATCGTCATCGACTGCACCGTGATCGGGGCGTCGCCGCCCACCTTGACGTTGCCAACCGAGATCTGGCGAGTCGGTTTGCGAGCAACGAGTGCGCTGGAGACGTCCACGAGGACGCGTTATCCCGATCGGATCGGTGATGTCGAGATACAGACCGCTGAACATCAGCATCGCCAGCACCACGATGACGCCCATCGCGAACGGCATCAGCCGCTCGACGTCGGCGAAGTAGCGCCCGGTCATGTGGCGACGCTGCTCCTGGATGCGTTCGTAGACGGCGATCGCCGCGTGACCGCCGTCGAGCGGCAGCAGGGGCATCATGTTGAACACGCCGACGAAGATGTTCAGAATCGCCAGCAGGTACAGCACCCCGGCGAGCCCACCGGCGTCGCCGACGTCGTCGGACACCGTGGCGATGCCGTAGATCGTGGTCGGGCGGGCGGTCGGGTCGGCGTTCTCGGTGTCGGTGAGCTGATCGACGAGGTTCACCGGGTTGAGCACCTTGACGATGCCCTTCGTCGACTCCCAGGTGACCGGGAAGATGTCGGTGACCGAGTTGACCGCGGAGCCGACGATGCCGTGCTCCTGGACGACGGCCGGGCTGTAGGAGGTGACCCCGAGCAGGGCACTGCCGAACCGCGGATCGTCCTCGGGCGCCGAGGTGTTGGCACCCAGGCCGACCGGGATGGTGAGCGTGTCGCCGTCGCGGATCACGACCAGGTCGACCACGTCGCCCGGATCGAAGGTGCGGATGGTCTCGCCCAGCTCGACCGGCGACGTCACGGCGACCCCGTCGACCGAGACGATCTCGTCGCCGTCGCGGATGCCTGCACCCCAGGCGGGAAGTTCCTGCGCCGCCGTGCCGACGATGACCCTCGGCTCGTCCTGTGCGGTGATCTCACCCGTCGTCGAGTACACGCCGAACAACAGCACGATCGCGATCAGGATGTGCATGATCGAACCGGCCGAGATGACGAGCAGGCGGCGTGGGAACGTGGCCTGGCGGTACGAGCGACCCTCGTCGGCGGGGTCGACGTCGTCCATGCGGTTCATACCGACGATCCGGACGAACGCGCCGAGCGGGATCGCCCGCACGCCGTACTCGGTCTCGCCCCGACGGAAACTCCACAGGCGCGGCCCGAAGAACAGGAAGAACTGCGTGGCCTTCATGCCGGTCCACTTGGCGGTGGCAAAGTGGCCGAGTTCGTGGAGGAAGATCGAGATGACGACGCCGACCACGAAGACGAAGATCCAGATGTTGACGAAGGCCAGCCACACGAACAGCGCCGCCAAACCCGCCATCGCCAGCCAGCCGGTCCAGCCGTTGGCGAGTTCGTCGTCGTTCAGTTCGGTGACCGAGCCGCCGGCCATGATCTCGCTCTTGACGCGCTCGCCTCGCCGTGGCGGGGCCGGCGGTGGAGCGAACGGTTGGTCGGTCTGCTGGTCCGGTGGAGTCAGTTGGTCGGTCATGTCAATCTCTTCGAGAGCAGGTCACGAGCGATCCGCCGAGCCTGGGCGTCGGCCTCGATCACGTCGTCGACGGTGTGGGGGGTTGCACCATCATGCATCGCAAGTACACCAACACAGACGTCAGGGATCTCATTCCATCGCAAGTTTCCCGCCAAGAACGCGTCAACCGCCACCTCGTTGGCGGCACTCAACCAGGCGGGACCCGTGCCGCCGCGCCGACCGGCGTCGTAGGCGAGATCGAGGCAGCGGAACGTGGCCCGGTCAGGCTCCTCGAAGTCGAGCCGCGACAGCGCCGTCCAGTCGATGCGGCCGAACGCGCTGCCGATGCGGTCGGGATAGCCGAGCGCATATCCGATCGGCAGGCGCATGTCGGGCAGGCTGAGCTGGGCAATCGTGGAGCCGTCGGTGAATTCGACCATCGAATGCACCACCGACTGCGGGTGCACGACCACGTCGATGTGGTCGTACGGCGTGCCGTACAGCTCGTGGGCCTCGATGACCTCGAGGCCCTTGTTCATCAGCGTGCTCGAGTCGACGGTGATCTTCGGACCCATGCTCCAGGTGGGGTGCGCGAGCGCCGCTTCGACGGTGACCTCGGCAAGTTGTTCGGCGGTGCGACCGCGGAATGGTCCACCACTCGCGGTGAGCAACAGCCGGGACACCTCACGTTCGGTGGCCACCGACGATCGCAGGCACTGATGGAGCGCGCAGTGTTCGCTGTCGACGGGCACCAACTCGGCACCGGGCACGTCGCGCAGCGGCTGGACCACCGGACCAGCGGCGATGAGGCTCTCCTTGTTCGCGAGGGCGAGGCGCTTGCCGGAGCGCAGCGTCTCGATGGTGACCGCCAGCCCGGCGAAGCCGACCACGCCGTTGACGACGACATCGGCGCCATCGGCCACCTGGGCCAGCTCGGCGACGACGTCGACCCCGGGCAGTGCTGCGGCCACCTCGCGCCGAGCGCGCTCGTCGGCAACGGCCACGAGCGTGGGTGCGCACCGGCGCGCCTGCTCGATCACGGAGGCCGCCGAACTCCCGACGGCCAGCGCCACGACGTCGTACGAGCCGGGCACCCTGGCGTTCTCGGCCTCGATGACCTCGAGCGTCTGGGTGCCGATCGAGCCGGTCGACCCGGCGATCGCCACGCGGGTCGGCGACGTCATCAGGTGCTCAGAGCGCCGTCCAGGGTTCGACCACCAGCATCAGGTAGTAGACCGCCGGCAGGGCGAACAGGAACCCGTCGAAGCGGTCGAGTACGCCGCCGTGGCCCCGGATGATCGCACCGAAGTCCTTGACGTCGAGGTTCCGCTTGAACATGCTCTCGGTGAGATCGCCGAGTGGCGCCATCGCCGAGATCACGATGCCGAGCATCAGCAGGTGGCTGGTGCTCGACCAGGTGTCGCTGAGGTCCTGCATGCCGATGATCAACATCACCAAGAGGGTCAGAATCGTGCCGCCGAGCAGGCCTTCGAGCGACTTGTTGGGGCTGATCCACGGCCGCAGCGGCGTGCGGCCGAACGCCGTGCCGACGAAGTAGGCGCCGACGTCGTTCGCGACCACGCCGACGGCGATCAGCACGAGCGTGTCGGTGCCCCACGGCGTGCCCGTACCGAAGTTCGACCAGCCGAGAATCAGCGCGGCGTACGAGCCCAACACGCCGATCCACACCACGCCGAGCATCGTGATGGCCATGTTCGGCATCGGTCCGGCCTCGACGGAGTCGGCCGCGATGAAACTGATCGCAGCGGCGAAGAATCCGAAGGCCAACACCATCGGGATGGCCGCGTCGCCCACCCAGTACGCGGCCAGCGGCGCCGACACGCACGCCAGCACGCCGACGGCGATCACGGGGCGATAGCCCTTGTCGGTCACTCGGGCGAAGTACTCGACCGACGCCAACCCGAGCGCCAGGGTGACGAACACCAATGCGCCCGCCGGACGCCACATCGCGAGCGCGAGGAAGACCGCAGCGAGCGCAAGACCGGATGCCACCGCCACCGGCAGGTTGCGGCCGCCACCGCTCGGGGCGGCAGGGTTGGCGCTCGGAGGGCGCTGCGGCGCGGCCCCGCGACGCTTCGGGTCGGGCCGACGCGGCATCCCCGACGGATCGGTGCCGATCGTGATCCGAGCCGGCTCGCGACGTGCCGGCTCAGCCGGCTCGGTGACGGGAACCGCGCCCGAGGCGCGCGCGGCGGGCGCCACCTGCGCGTCGTCGACCGTCGGATCGTCGTGCCAGGTGAGTTCGCCGGTCGGGTCCTTGGGGGCGTCGGCCACGGCGTCGTCCGGCGACGACCCGGCGAACGAGGACCAGACGTCGACATCGTCGGTGGGGTCCGGCGCCGCGGCAGCGGCATCGATGCGCGGCACCTCACCGGTCGGCGGGTCGGTCCAGTGCGGCAGGGCGCCGGAGTCGTCGGACCCGAGGCTGAGCGGTTCGCGCCCCAGATCGTCGTCGAAGCCCACGGCCGGCTGCTCGGTGGTCGCCCCGAAGAGCGGGCCACCGAACTCGTCGTCGTCGAACGAGTCCATCTCGGCCTCGAACGGACCCGGCTTGCGACGCGAGGCCGCCTTGTCGTCGTCGTCCCACTCACTCATGACTGTGTCCTTCCCCCAACGTGCGAAATCCGAGCAGTTCCCGCGTGACTCATACTTCGAGCAGTTCCTGCTCTTTGCGCCCCAGCGCCGCATCGATGTGTTCGACGTGGTCGTGGGTCACCTTCTCGAGTTCCTTCTCGGCCCGTTCGAGTTCGTCGGCGGAGATCTCGCCGGCCTTCTCGGCGGTCTCCATCGCCTTGCGGGCATCGCGCCGGGCGCCGCGCACGGCGATGCGTCCGTCCTCGGCCATGTGCTTGACCACCTTGACGTACTCGCGTCGACGCTCCTCGGTGAGCTGCGGCAGCGAGATGCGGATCGAGATGCCGTCGTTGTTCGGCGACACGCCGAGGTCGCTGTCGCGAATCGATTTCTCGATCGCTTCGAGCGTGCCTCGGTCGTGCGGCTTGATCAGCAGTTGGCGTGCCTCGGGCACCGAGATCGAGGCGAGCTGCTGCAGAGGCACCTGCGTGCCGTAGTACTCGATGGAGATCCGCTCGACGAGCGACGGCGTGGCTCGTCCGGTGCGGACCGTGGAGAATTGCGACTGCGTGTGTTCCACCGCTTTGTCCATCTTCTCCATTGCTTCGAGCATGGCGTCGTCGATCACGGCAGCCAGCGTACCCAGACCGACCCGTTCGACCAGAACACCGGGTCTTTTCACGCAGTGACGCCCGGTCTCGTCAGACCATGACGCCCGGTCTCGTCAGACCATGACGCCCGGTCTCGTCAGACCTCGTGGACGAGGGTTCCCTCGTGTCCGCCCTGCACGATGCTGCGCAGCGAACCGGGTTTGGACATGTCGAACACCACGATCGGGATGCCGTTGTCGCGACAGAAGGCGATCGCCGTCGCGTCCATCACCTTGAGGTTCTTCGTCATCACCTCGAGGTAGCCGACCTCGTCGTACTTCGTGGCGGTGGCGTCGTGGCGGGGGTCGGCGGAGTACACACCGTCGACGCCCGAGTGGGTGCCCTTGATGACGACGTCGGCCTCGATCTCCGCGGCGCGCAGGGCGGCCGCGGTGTCGGTGGTGAAGAACGGGTTGCCGGTGCCGGCAGCGAAGATGACGACGCGGCCCTTCTCGAGGTGGCGCACCGCACGCCGCCGGATGTAGGCCTCGGCGATGCGCGGCATCTCGATGGCCGACTGCACCCGGGTGTCCTGACCCAACCGCTCGAGGGCGTCCTGGAGGGCGAGTGCGTTCATGACGGTGCCCAGCATGCCGATGTGGTCGGACTGGGTGGCGTCCATCCCGCTCAGCGAGCCGGTACGGCCCCGCCAGAAATTGCCGCCGCCGACGACCACGGCCACGTCGACGCCGAGATTCTGGCGGAGATCGACGATGTCGCGGGCGGTCGCTTCGAGCGTGGCGCCGTCGAGGCCCTTGCCGGTCTCGCCGGCCAACGCCTCACCGGATGGTTTGAAGACGATCCGTTTCCAACTGGGCCGAGGCCCTCCGCGGGGATGGATCGGCTCGTCGCTCATCGACTCCCGACCGTACTAGAGGCGACGTTGACCCGCCCAACGTCGGGATCAGCCGATCTCGACCTGGGCGAAGCTGACGATCGAGGCGCCGCCGATGAACTGGCTCACCGACTGCTTGTCGTCCTTGGCGTAGGGCTGATCGAGCAACGCGACGTCCTTGAAGAAGCCGTTGATGCGCCCTTCGACGATCTTCGGCAGCGCCGCTTCGGGCTTGCCCTCGTTGCGGCTGATCGTCTCGAGCGTGGCGCGCTCGGCGGCGACGACGTCTTCGGGGATGTCGTCGCGACTCAGGTACGTCGGACGCGCGAACGCGATGTGCACGGCAATGTCGTGGGCGAGCTCCGGCGTGCCACCGGCGACCTCGACGAGCACGCCGTTGACGCCGCGCCCGCCCTGGATGTGCTGGTAGCTGCCGATGGCGTTGCCGTCGGCGGCCTCGATGCGCTTGATGTCGCCGAGGCCGATGTTCTCCTTGAGGGTCACCTTGAGCTCTTCGAGCTCGGTGGCGCGTTCGCTGACGGCGTCGACACCCTTGGCGGCGACGAGTGCGGCGAGGGCATCGGCCTCGGCCTTGAACTGGTCGGAACCAGCGACGAAGTCGGTCTCGCTCTTGAGTTCGACGATGGCGCCGACATTGCCCTCGATGACGAGGCTGACGACACCCTGCGACGCATCGCGATCCTCGCGCTTGGCGCTTGCGGCCAGGCCCTTCTCACGCAGCCAGGTCTTGGCGGCTTCGAGGTCGCCACCGTTCTCCTCGAGGGCCTTCTTGCAGTCCATCATCCCGGCGCCCGACGACTCGCGCAGGGCCTTGACGTCTTGTGCAGTGAATGACATGTTCAGTTCTCCGTGGTTGATTCGGTGGTGGTGTCGGCGGCAGCTTCTTCCGCGACGACTTCGGCAACGATTTCTTCGGCGACGACTTCGGCGACGATTTCTTCGGCGACGGCTTCCTCCACCACCTCGGCGACGATTTCTTCGGCCACGACTTCGGCGACGACAGCTTCCTCCACCACCTCGGCGACGGCTTCCTCGGCAGGCGCTGACTTGGCGGCAGCGAGACGGGCGTCGCGATCGGCCTGGGCCTGCGCGGCGGCGTCGCGAGCGGCTGCCTGGGCGGCGGCGAACTCGGCCTCTTCCTCGGGGCTGCGCTCGGCGACCGGGGCCGGGGCGGGGTTGCGCTTGTTGGCGATGAAGCGGCCCTCTTCGACGGCGTCGGCGATCACGCGGGCGAACAGGCTGTTCGACCGGATGGCATCGTCGTTGCCGGGAATCGGGTACTGCACGACTTCGGGGTCGACGTTGGTGTCGACGACGGCGACCACCGGGATGCCGAGCTTGTTGGCCTCGGTGACGGCGATGTGCTCCTTCTTGGTGTCGAGCACGAAGATCGCGTCGGGGGCCTTCTTCATGCCGCGGAGACCACCGAGGTTGCGCTGCAACTTGGTGAGCTCGCGGTCGAGCAGGAGGGCTTCTTTCTTGATCATGGCGTCGAACTCGCCCGAGGCCTGCATGCGCTCGTACTCGAGCATCTTGTTGACGCGCTTCGAGATCGTCTCGAAGTTGGTGAGCATGCCGCCGAGCCAACGCTCGTTGACGTAGGGCATGCCGCACTTGTCGGCGTAGCTCTTGACGGGATCCTGGGCCTGCTTCTTGGTGCCGACGAACAGGATCGTGCCGCCACCGGCGACGAGGTCACGGACGAAGCCGTACGCGGTTTCCACCCGACCGAGCGTCTGCTCGAGGTCGATGATGTAGATGCCGTTGCGCTCACCGAAGATGAAACGCTTCATCTTCGGGTTCCACCGACGGGTCTGGTGACCGAAGTGGGCTCCGGCTTCGAGCATTTGCCGCATGGTGATGACAGCCATGATGGTTCTCCTTGTTGCGGTTGATCCCACCGATCGGCGCTCTCGACGAGCGACCGCATTGGATCGGTGAGACAGTGAGACGTCGCTGCGAACAGCGGCCGATCCAGGTGAATCGACCCGAGCGATGCTATCGGGCAGTTCCTGGCTCCCGGCACACCAGCTCGAAGCGTTCGAACACCACGGGGAAGCCGTCGCCGAGCTCGCTCCACACAGCCGGATACACCCGGGAGAAGTAGCGCGTGTGCATCTCCAGCCAGTCGTCACGGCTCCGATCGCCCTCGCCCTCGTCCCATGCGAACGAGTCGTCGACCGATGCGATGGGCCCTACTCGTACGTCGGTCGTCCGGATCACCGCTCTCGGCGAGCCACGACCGTCGCAGACGACCGCCAGATCACCGACGGTCGGAAGGTCGTGGCCGTCGTCGGCGTAGTCGAGGCGACAGCTCGCCGTTGCTCGCTTGGGTCCATCGGTCACGAGCGCGAGCAGCCGGTCGGCCAGCTCCGCTGAATCGCCGAACTGGAAGGCATCGGCCAACGTCGCTGCCGACCCGACGAGTTGCTCTGCGACGATCCGCTCCCAGTATCGGCTGACGGCATCGCGGTCGATGTCACCGAGCCCGTCAGCGCGCTCCTGCATCATTCGTCGCACGGTAGTTGGCAGCGGGCGCCGGGCATCTCGCACGGGCCGGAGGCGCTGGGCGGGCAGGTGTGCCGTCGAGGGGGATCAGCCGAGGACGTCGGTACGACACGCCGAGGTACGGCGCCGGATCCGCGTAGTCGTCGCCGATGCGCAAGCCGAAGAAGAACGTGTCGGACGCGGTGCCGAGGACCTGATCGGCGAACACGACATCACCCGACTCGAGGCGGGTCGAGGTCACGTGGCCGTACGTGTGGCGCCAGCCGCTGGCCAGTTGGACCACGACGTAGCGAACATCGACGACCGTGCCGACGAACACGGCGCGTCCGCTGGCGGCTGCCCGGACCGTCGTTGTCGACGCGACTCGATACTCGATGCCCCGATTTCCGGCGCACCACGGACACGCCGGCTCACGGAACGGATCGACCACCGTGCCGGCCACGGGCGGGAACCAGCAGGGCGCGGCGAATGCGGGCGCCGACGCGCCGAGGAGCACGGCAATCAGTGCCGGCGCACCGACGCGGAGCGTTCGGCACCATTGGACGACGCTGGATCGTGCAGACATGTGCCACCCTTGCGCAGGACTCGGCACGGCCGAGTGGAGACGTCGGGCGCGGCGCGCCGATGCGTCACATCAGGCCCGGCGCAGCGTGACGGTCAGCCGACGCCGGCAGCCGACAGCCGAGAGCGCAGGTGCAGCACGGACTTGGTGTGGATCTGGGACACGCGGCTCTCGGTCACACCGAGGACCTGTCCGATCTCGGCGAGGGTCAGGCCCTCGTCGTAGTACAGCGACAGCACGAGCTTTTCGCGTTCGGGGAGTTTCTTGATCTCGGCGCGCATGATCTGGCCGAGTTCGTGGTCTTCGACCACCGACGCCGGCGAACCGGAACCCGGTCCGTCGAGTGCCGCCGGCTCGGCGCCAGCGGCGATGGCCCGATCGAGCGGACCAACCGTGGTGCTGGCGATCGCCGCCAACCAGCGGGTCAGCTCGTCGGTGGAGATGTGCAGGTGCGCCGCCAGCTCCTCGTCGGTCGGGGCGCGTCCCTCCTTGTGCTCGAGTTCCGAGATCGCCTTCTCGACACTGCGCGCCCGGCTGCGGATCGACCGGGGAACCCAGTCGAGCTTGCGCAGCCCGTCGTAGACGGCGCCGCGGATGCGGGGCACGGCGAACGTCTCGAACTTGACGCCACGTTCCGGGTCGAAGCGTTCGATCGCGTCGATCAGACCGAACACGCCCGAGCTGACCAGGTCGCCCGGGTCGACGCTCGACGGGAGGCCCGCACCGACACGGCCGGCAACGAACTTCACCAATGGCGAGTAGTGCACGATCAAATGGTCTCGGGCAGCCGAGTTGCGGCGGTTCAACCACCGCGTCCACTGCATCTGGAGGTCGGCGTCTTCGGGAACGATGCTCATGCTCTGGGGTGGGCCTCGCGGTAAGCAGCCGACAAACGTTCGCGGCTGACGTGGGTGTATCGCTGGGTGGTGGCCACGTCGGTGTGGCCGAGCAGTTCCTGGACCGCTCGAAGATCGGCGCCGCCATCGAGGAGATGCGTGGCGAAGGTGTGGCGCAGTGCGTGCGGATGGGTGGGGCTCGGCGAGCGACGATCGACGATGCGCCGCACGTCGCGCGGCGTCAGCGGGCGTCCGCGCTCGTTGCCGAACAGCACGTCGCCCGCCTCGGGCGGCAGCACGTCGTGGCGAACGGCCAGCCAGCGTTGGAGCGCGGCGACCGCCGGCTCGCTGATCGGCACGCGACGCTCCTTGGATCCCTTGCCCCACACGTTCGCCGCGCCGTTGGCCACCGACACCGACGAAACCTGCAAACCGCACAGCTCGCCGACGCGCAACCCCGAGCCGTACAGCAACTCGAGCACGGCGTCGTCGCGCCGCCGACGCCAGTCGGGCTCGTCGTCGGCGACCGGGGCATCGAGGAGCCCAGTGAGTTCGCGTTGATCGAGCACCCGCGGCAAGCGGCCGCCACCGGCGGGCACCGACACGCCGCTGGTCGGGTCGACGTCGACCACGCCGTTGGCGACCAGCCACCGGTAGTAGCGCCGGATCGCGGCGGTCTTGCGGGCGATCGATCGCCTGGCGAACTCGCGGGTGGTCAGGTGGGCCAGGTAGCGACGGATCGTTGTCCGCCTGACGGCGCCCGGTTCGAGCAGGTCGCTGCGAGCGCACCACGACGCGAACGACCGCACGTCGGAGGTGTAGGCGGCCACCGTGTTGTCCGACAACGACGTCAACGAGTGCGCGAAGTCGTCGATGCGCCAGGAGTCCACGGCGATGATGGTATTGCCCGAGAGGGAGTTGCATCGTGGATGGCCGCGTCATGCGAGGTCGGCCCAGTCGTCGATCGCTTCGAACCACCCCGAGGTCTCGCGCAGCCAACCAGCATGTTCGAGCCGAGCAACAGCGAGCGCCGTGTCGACGAGCGATCGACCGCAGTGCTGCGAAACCGCCTCGAGCGTCTGGGGTTGGGACCGGCAGGCATCGATCAGTGCGCGATCGTGTGCGCTCGGCAGCGATCGCGGATCGTGGCGGGCGCGGCCGGCTCGACGACGGTCCAGCCCGAGTGCCATCAGCACATCGGCGGTCTCCGTTGCGGGCGACGCTCCGTCGCACAGCAACTTGTTGGTGCCCAGCGCCGCACGGCTCTGGAGGGCTCCCGGCACGGCGAACACCTCGACACCGCGCTCGGCTGCCTCGCGAGCGGTGATCAGACTGCCGCCCCGCTCGCGGCTCTCGACCACCACCAGCACTTCGACCAGCGCAGCGAGAATCCGGTTGCGCAACGGGAACCGGAACGCGTCGGGGCCGGTACCCGGCGGCCACTCGGAGATGACCGCACCGCGGGCGGCGACCTCCTCCCACAGCCGAGCGTGCACCGTCGGATACGGCCGGTCGGGTCCGGTCCCCACGACCGCCACCGGTCGGGCGCCATCGACGGCGAGCGCACCACGGTGGGCAGCGCCGTCGATCCCCTTGGCCAGACCGGACACGACCGTGACGTCCTCGGCGGCCAGCTCGAAGCCGAACTGCGCTGCCGTTTCACGCCCGCGTTGGGTGGCATTGCGGGTGCCGACGATCCCGACCCGGCGAGCGTCGAGCGCTCCGAGATCGCCACGTACGAACAGCGCCGGGGGTCGCCGGGGATCGTCGAGCAACGGGGTCGGATACGCCGCGTCGCCGGCGACGACCACGGCGATGCCGGCGTCGAGGCACTGCTGCCACACCTGAGTTGGTGCGCGGCGAGCACCGGAACGACGCCACGCTGCCGCCAGGTCGGGTTCGCGGGCGAACAAGGTGGCGAACGGCTCGGGCGGAGCGCCCGCTCCGGTGGCGATCGCAAACGCCTGCTCGGCGGACCGGCGGGCGAGCAGACCCGACAGGCGGCTGGTGGTCATCCGCTCGAAGCCGGCCAGCGACGCGACGAAGGCCGCTGATGGGATCGGCCCGACGGTGTCCCCGGTGGCGTGACCGGTGATGTCGCCGGTGATGTCGCCGGGGGTGTCGCCGGTCATGCGGCCCGTCCGTTCGGCACCGATCGGGCGAACGTGGCTCGGAAGCGCAGCGCCATGGCGACGTCGTACTCGTCGACGCCGTCAGCGAGGTGCCCCCGCAGGTCGGCAATCGTCCGCGCCACACGCCGGATGCGGTGGTACCCGCGTCCGCTGAGGCGATCGTGTTCGAGTTCGTGACGCAACAGCGCCGTCGAGCCGGCATCGAGTCCGGCGACAGCGTCGAGCTGGTCGACCGCCAACGCACTGTTGAGGCACCCCTGGCGCGCCAGCGCCAGCTCCCGCGCAGCGAGCACGCGAGCGGCGACGACCGCCGAGCACTCCCCCGGCTCGTTGACGAGCAGATCGTCGACGGCCGGGCGATGCACCGGCACGCGCAGGTCGAACCGGTCGAGCAGGGGGCCCGACACCCGCCGGGCATAGCGGTGCAGGACGGCGTCGCCGCACACGCAGGCACCGGGTGCACCCCCACCGCACGGACACGGGTTCATGGCCGCGACCAGCAAGAAGTCGGCCGGCAGCACCGCCCGGATGCTGGAGCGGCTCACCTGGACGACGCGCGACTCGAGCGGCTGTCGCAGACCGTCGAGCACCGACGGGGCGAATTCCGCGAGTTCGTCCATGAAGAGCACACCTGCGTGCGCGATCGACACCTCGCCGGGCCGGATGAACTGGGATCCACCGCCGACGAGCGACACCTGCGACGAGGTGTGGTGTGGCGCCCGGAACGGCGGGTCGCGCACGAGTCCGCCAGGTGGGAGCGCGATGCCGGAGGCCGAATGGATCATCGTGACCTCGAGCGAACGGTCGCGTTCGAGTGGCGGCAGCAGACCGGGGAGCCGTGATGCCAGCATCGTCTTGCCGGCGCCCGGCGGCCCGATGAACAGCGTGTGGTGGCCGCCCGCCGCTGCGACCTCGAGGGCATGGCGAGCGATCGGTTGGCCCTGCACGTCGGCAAGATCCGGGGCCGGGCGCCGCTCGTCATCGACGCGCTCGACGGGGTCGTGGTCGGGCCACGGCGCCTCGCCGCACAGCACCTCGACCAGCTCGCCGAGGTTCGCCACGAGTCGGACCCGGCCCAGCGCCACGACGTTGGCCTCGGTGGCGCTCGCGATCGGCACGACCACGTCGCGGTCGCCGACGGCGCCGACCATCGGGGCGACGCCGTTGACCGGCCGCAACGATCCGTCGAGGCCGAGCTCGCCGATGAACGCGATCGACTCGAGGGCGTCGGCCGGCACGACGGCACTCGCAGCGAGCACCCCGACCGCGATGGCGAGGTCGAGTCCGGAGCCGGCCTTGCGGTCGCCCGACGGCGCGAGGTTGACCGTGATCCGGTGTTTCGGCCAGGGAAGCCCACTGCTGAGCACGGCGGCACGCGCTCGATCTCGCGACTCGCGGATCGAGGCGTCGGGGAGGCCGACGAGGCTGAATCCCGGCAACCCTCCGGACACCTGGACCTCGACGTGGATCAGATGCCCTTCCGCGCAGAAGAGCACCGCAGACGGGACGGATGCGAACATGCGAACCTCCTCGGGACGACGCGGCGAACCGCGGGGACATCGAGGAGGGGCGACGGGGCCCCACGACCCCGACCGGGCCGTGGCCTCGGTCGCACGACGCACTGTACCGAACGGGTGTCACACTCCCCGGCCCGCCCACCCGTCGAACCGCACGCGATGAGCGAAACGTCCGCATACAGCCCCTCTCGCTCATCGCGACAGTCGGGCCACCGCACGCGATGAGCGAAACGTCCGCATACAGCCCCTCTCGCTCATCGCGACGCCGTGTACGGGCCGATACGGGGCTGCTGCCCGTTCGGGGGGCGTGCGTGCGACAATGCCTCGCCGTGGTGAACGTCCGCTTCGAACCCTCCCATCGCGTCCGCGCGATCACCGCCGTCACCACCACGGCCGCCGTGGCGTTGCTTGCGACGCTGAGCGTGTGCGGCAACGACGAGGCACCGAGCGCGGAGCGGTTCTGCGGCGAGGTCGACGCCAACAAAGAGGCGCTCACCAATCCGCAGATCATCTACGCCGACGACATCGACCCGCTACTCGACCTGTACCGCGACATCGGCGCGCTCGCGCCGCTCGGCGTCCAGGACGACTGGAACCAGGTGGTGTCGGCGTACGAGACCGCCAGCACCGTGGTGATCGGCGATCAGGAATCCGAGCAGGCAGCGCTGACCGCGGTGTACTCCAGTGAGCAGTCGGCCGCAGCGATCGAGGCGTGGCTGATCTCCAACTGCGCCGTCGACATCGGCCCGGTGTTCACGATCGTGCCGCAGGGCCCGGTGACGATCACCGCACCGCCGATCGACACCACGGCGCCGACGACGGTTCCCTGACCGGTCGGCTCAGGCGATTTCGCCGCGCCTCAGGATGACCTTGTCGACCAGGCCGTAGTCGCGGCCCTCTTCGGCGGTGAACCAGCGGTCGCGCTCGGAGTCGGCCTGGATCTGCTCGAGGGTCTGGCCGGAGTGCTCGGCGATCAGCGTCGCCATGCGCAACTTGGTGTAGCGGAGCTGCTCGGCCTGGATTGCGATGTCGGACGCCTGCCCGCGCAGCCCGGCGAGCGGCTGGTGCATCATGATGCGGGCGTTGGGCAGCGTGTACCGCTTGCCGGCGGCGCCGGCGGTCAGCAGGAACTGGCCCATCGAGGCGGCGAGCCCGAGACACACGGTGGCGACGTCGCATCCGACGAACTGCATCGTGTCGTAGATCGCCATACCAGCGGTGACCGAACCACCGGGGCTGTTGATGTACAGCCAGATGTCCTGGTTGGGGTCCTCGCCCTCGAGGTAGAGCAGCTGGGCGCAGATCTGGTTGGCGATGTCGTCGTTGACATCGGAGCCCAGCATGACCACCCGGTTCTTCAGGAGGCGGTCGAAGACGGCCGAGCGGGGATCGAATCCGCCCTCGAGTGCTGCTGGTTGCATGAGTTCCGACATGGTTCGCAGGCTATCGGTCGCAACCGCGAGCGAATCACGAGCGCGGCGCGGGCACTACCGTCGCGGCATGGCCGTCACCGCGAAGTTCGTCCCCGACCGGATCGATCTGCTGCCGAACACCCCGACCACGTCGACGCTGCGGCTCTACAACGGCCACGCAGACCGCCGCGAGGTCTCGTTGACCACGTCGGGCGACTTGAACGAACACGTGCGCCTCGACACCGCGATCGTCACACTCGATCCCAACCAGATCGTCGACGTGCCCACCACCCTGTTCGCTCCGTCGACGGTCCACGCCGGCACCTACACGATCACCGCCGAAGCAACCGTCGCCCCCACGAGCACACCGGCGACCGACAGACAGCGACAACGCCGACGGCGAGATCCCCGGGCCACCGACCGCACCCGAGGTGGTCGCCGCCAGCGCCACCGTCGACATCGGCGTCCACAGCGACTACTCGATCGCGCTGCAACCGGCGAGGTCGAAAGGGTCCCGAGGCGGTCGCCACAAGGTCCGGGTCGCGAACACCGGCAACGTGGCGCTGGCGCTCGAACTCTCCCCCGCTCTGCCATCGGATTCATCGCCAGATTCATCGCCCGACTCGGTCGACGACGGCCGCGTCCGCCTGTCGATCCAACCGACATCGCTGAGCATCGCACCCGGGTTGACCGGCGAGGCCATGGTGCGCGTCACGCCGGCCACGACCTACTGGAGCGGCCCGACGCAGGACCACGACGTCGAACTCCTCGCAACGTCATCGGATGGTCGCACCGATGCCCTGGTGGGCACCTACCAGCAGCGGCCCCGGCTGCCGAACTGGGTGGGCCCCGCGGCTGCCGGTGCGTTCGCCGCGCTCGTGCTGGGTGCAATCGCCTGGTTCGCCTTCGCGCGGCCGTGGGTGCAGGACACCGCCGACGAGGCCGCTGCCGAGGCGATCGAACTCGACCGGGTGGCACTCCAGGAACGCATCGAGGAACTCGAGGCCGCTGCCGCCGAGGCCGAGGAACTGCCGCTCGGCACCCCCACCGACATCCGGCTCGAGGTCGCCCCCACCGGCGGCAACACCGAGCAGGACGCGGCGAGCATCGACTCGGGCACGATCGTGTCGATCACCGACGTCGTGTTCCAGAACCCCACCGGGGCGGTCGGCACCGTGTCGTTGCAACGTGGCGACGAGGTGCTCCTGCAGTCGGAGCTGGCGAACTTCCGCGACTTCGACCTCCACTTCGTGGCGCCGTACCAGTTCGACGACACCGACGAGATCGTGTTGACCGTCGAATGCCGGACTCCCGGCGCCGGTGCGAGCACGTGCCCGGTGGCGGCGTCACTCGTCGGCTTCGTCGACGAATCCGGCTGACCGCCTCAGCGCCCGAATGCGCCGACCGACCCGCCGCGCAGCGCGACATCGTCGGAGGTGCTTCCCCGGGTGGACACCAACAGCTCGGCGGCGACGTCGCCGAACACGTCGACCTGACCGTTGATGGTGAGCGACGTCGGTCCCGTCGGGGTGTTCGGCAGGACGACGACGACGTGCGCAAACGTGCCATCGGGGTCGACCACGATCGGTTCGGCGGACGCAACACCCGGCTGCATGAGCTCGACGGTCGATCCAGCCGGGAAGCCGGCACCGAACGCCGTGACGGTCTGTCCGGCCCCCGCCACGGCGGGCAGGAGGTCGAGGGTGGGAGCGTCGACGCCCTCGCCGCCGAGAGCGGCGGTGACGAACGTGCCGTCGAGCAGCTCGAACGCGACGGAGCCCACCGAACGACCAACCGTGACCGGCGTGAACTGCACCTCGACCGAGCACGATGCGGCCGGAGCGATCGCCAGCCCGGAGCAGCCGTCGGAGACGAGCGTGAACACGCCGGGCACCTCGGCCGTGATGGCGCCGACTCGTACCGTTGACGCGGTGGCGTTGGTGAGCGTGACCGGCACCGTGCGACGTCCCGCATCGACCACGGTCGGTTCGAACTCGACGGGCGATGCAAAGGCGGTCGCGACGAAGCTGACCTCGGGTTCGAACGGCCGAGGCGCAGTGGTCGTGGGCAGTGACCGGCGCGGTGTCGGCGGCACGACGATGCTCGGGAACGGGCTGCCCGAGGTCGGGAAGCGTGTGATCACCACGGACGCCGGCAGCGTCGAGCCGGGCACGGTCGGCAGGCTGACGACGTCGGGTTGCGTGGTCGTGGAGGCACCCGGCGCCGTGGTCGTGCCTCCCGGCGCGGTCGTGGTCGGCGTCGTGGGGGTGGTCGTGGTCGGCGTCGTGGGGGTGGTCGGAGTGGGGGGCAGCGTCGTGGAGGTCGTCGACGTGGTGTCGGCGACGTCGACGGCCGACGAGCGTCGATCGACCGCCCAGACCAACGGTGCGTCGGCTGACGACGTCGGGTCGAACGAACCCGCCACGAGGTCGGCGGCGGTGGCGACGACCACCCATCGGCCGAATTGCGAGATCGAGGGCCGACTGACCGGTTGGGCCGAAGCCAGTTCGGCGATGGGCTCGTCGGTCGTCTTCGTTCCGTCGAACGACCACACGCCCACGGCGTCGCCGCGTCGATACACGATGTGGTTCCCGTCGCCGGAGACCACCGGGTCGGCGGCCTCGTCGAACAGCACCTGCGCCGCGCCGGCGGTGCGGTCGACGCCGACCACGAACGGAGCGATCGCTGCCGTCCCGGTCGCAACAGCGAGGTCCGGTTCGACCGACCCGAAGACGATGAACGTCCCGTCGGCGGTGATCGTCGGCGACGTGGAGTCGAGCAGGCCCGGTTCACCCGAGGAGGTCGTCGAGATCAGCTCGGGCTCGAGGTCCGGCGTCGCGCTCGACCAGAGGTACACGTTGGCAGGGGCCGGTGCGTAGGGCGCCACACCGGGCCCGGCGACGAACACCGCCGTCGTGCCGTCGGCCGAGATGTCGACGTCGGCGCCCGTGACGATGGCCGAGCCGGCTCCGGTCGGGTCGTCGGACGTCGGAGCGATGGAGTGGGTGAGCTGGTGAGCCCCGCCAGCTGCCGGCCGGGCATATCGACGGATCTCGTTTCCGGTCGACCACACGATCGTCGAGCCGTCGAAGGACAACGCCGGCGCGCTCGAGCCCACCGGGATCGGTGACCAGGAGATCGACGACGGCCCCCACCGGCAGCAGCGCAGGCGGGCCGTCCGCGGCGCATCGGTCGACGACGGTCAACGCGACGCCGCCGTCGCGCCGTGCCGAGTAGGCGACGATGCAGCCGTTGCCGCTGATGCCCGGAGCGGCGCTCTCGATCTCGGCGACGGGTCGGCTCGTGCCACCGACGCGGTCGCGGATCCAGACGCGTCGACCATCGGGCGTCGTCGCCTCGTAGGCGGCCACAGCACCGGTGTCGGAGATCGCCACGGCTGCGTCGGCGGGAAGCACCTGGACCGCCGCCGCCGGGTCGACGGGGACCGAGACCAGCTCGACACGGATCGGATCGCTCGCCGTCTGGGCGCCGGTCGTGGACGCGAACGCGCTGGCCAGGCCGACCGTGACGGCGGCTGCTGCTCCGAGAGCCCACGTGCGGCCCCGGCTCGGTGTGGAGACTTCGGGCGTACCGTCCAGGGTAACCGCGATGCGGTGTCAGCGGGCCACGCCGCTCATCACGACGGCGACGCGCTCGGTGGGGGCGATCGTGTCGACGATCGCCAGCAGCCCGGCGAGCCCGGCACTGCCGGTCGCGCTGACGTCGAAGCCCGCCGATCGGGCCAGGTCGTGCGCAGCGACGACATCGGCCTCGGCGGCCACGATCGGGGCGTCGCCACCGATCGCCTCGAACACGCCGACCCAGTCGTAGGTCTCGTCGTCGAGGATGCCGTCGGCGATCGAGTGCGGGTCGGGCCACGGTGTCATGAGCTCGGCCCACCGAGCGGCGACCTCGCTCGGTGCAGGGTCGCCGACCAGCTCGGCGGCGCGTTCCCATGCTGCGGCCAGCGGCGCGCACCCCTCGACCTGGACTGCGTGGAACCGACGGGCGGGGTGAGTAGCGCCGACGCACGACGCGAACGCGCCGCCGCCCACCTGCACGAAGAGCCGGTCGAGTTCGCCGACACCCTGCTCGGCGAGCTGTTCGCCGATCTCCCAGCCGAGCGTGCGGCCGCCGTCGAGCGCCAGCGCGTTCTCCGGCCCCTGCACCGTGAACGGGATCGCGCCGGCAGCCACGGCCTCGCGGAATCGGAACATGGCGGGGTCACCAGGAGGGTCGTCCGATCGGCGGGCGCAGCGGTGGACCCGGGCGCCGAGCCGGTCGAGTTCGTCGCCGAAGCCGTCGGACATCCACGTCGGCACGTACACGTCGATTGGCCAATCCGCCGCCGTCGCCAGGATGGATGCGGCGAGCGCGGCATTGCCGCACGAGGCGATCGCGAGCGGTGGACGTTCCGCGAGCTGCCCCAGCGCTTCGGCGGCGCGCAGGTGCAGCAGGATCGTGAACAGGTGGCGCGCCTTCTGGCTGCCACCTACTCCCCCGGTCTCGTCCTTCACCCAGACGCCGCCGTCGGCGGTGAACCCGAGCGCGTTGGAGAGCGCATCGGACCGCCCGAACGGCGTGGGGACGAAGCCGACGCCGGCAACGTCCCGAACGGCGTCGTCGAGGTCGACGACGAGGGAGCGCCGCGCTGCGAGGTCCATCCCGTTCGCGTCCGCGTACGCGGCCCATCCGAAGTCGGCGTCGTGGCGCAGGAACGGGTGGACGTCATCGTGGTGCTCCGCGACCACGTCTCCGGGAAGCTGCGTCGCTGTCGTCGCCCTCGACCATCTGCAACACGTGACGACGGTCGTCGAGCGTCGAGTGCGGGCAGCGCCACGGGAACGGCGTGGCGATGGCCACCTCGGCCGCGCAGACGGCGCAGCGCCAGCCGGTGACACGCATCGATCGGTGTCAGCCCGCCACGCGGGCGTTGAAGTCGTCGATCATCTCGTCCCAGACGTCGACGTAGCGGCGAAGTCCCTTCCAGAACGTCTGGTCACGGCGGGCTTCGAACAGCTCGAACGGAGTGCCCTGCTGCTCGACCCAGGTGTAGTAGCCGAGGTTGAAGATGCGACGCCGGTCGGCTTCGGTGCAGTCGATCGTGTTGTCGGTGTCGACCGAGCCGAGGTGCTCGCCGAAGACCTCGGCGGCATCGGTCACGGTGAACTCGTTGCCGTAGCGGGTGGCGAGCAGCTTGGCGCGCTCGCTCGGATACAGCGCGGCGCCGTCGGTGGCCACGGTGATGATGGCGTCGTCGGGTCCGAGGTCGAGGAGCTTGGCGGTCTTGATGGCGGCGAGCACGTTGCAGATCGCCGAGAACCCGAAGTGCTCCAGGGTCTCGACGATCTCGGCGGGCACGCCCTTGCGCTGGACGAGGTACTGGCGACCGATGTCGGTGTTGAACATCACATCGAGTTCGTCGGTCGACTTGTCGGAGATGCCCACGACGACGTCGGTGTTGGTGACGTTGTGAATCAGCGGGATGTGCTTGTCGCCGATGCCTTGGATGTTGTGCTCACCGAAGCCGTTCTCGAGCATCGTCGGGCACTCGAGCGCCTCGACGGCGACGATCTTCGTGCCGTACTCCTCCTTCAACCGGTCGCCGGCGGCGATGGTGCCCGCCGACCCGGTCGCCGAGGTGAACGCTGCGAGGTTCAGGTCGCGCCCCTCGGCGGCGAACCGCTCGCGTACCGTGTCGAAGACGTGACCGAACGCCCGACCGGTGACCCGGTAGTGGCCGAGGTGGTTGCCGAACTCGGAGAACTGGTTGAGCACGAAGTTGCCCGGGTCGAGGCGCAGTTCGTTGCAGGCGTCGTAGATCTCCTTGACGTTCGACTCGGTGCCGTGGGTGCGGATCACGTCGTCGGCCGGGTTGGCGCACCACTGGTCGAGCCAGTCGAAGCGCTCCTGGCTCATGCCTTCGGGCAGGATCGCCACGCCGCGGCTGGCCATGATCCGGCTGATCGCGATGCCGCCGCGGGCGTAGTTGCCGGTCGACGGCCAGATCGCTCGGTGATGGGTGGGGTCGAACTGGCCGGTGACCACCCGCGGCGCGAGGCACGCATACGCAGCGAGCACCTTGTGGGCGGTGATCATCGGGAAGCGATCGCCGAACACCACGATGATCGGGCTCTCGACGCCCGTGAGGCTCGACGGCAGCACGACGTGGTCGGGCACGTCGACGCGGTTGCCGGCGAGGTCGTTGTACCAGTGGACACGCCACAGGTTGCGAGCGTCGGGACCCTGCGGGTCGGCGTCACCCACCTGCGAGGCGTGATCGAAGCTCGACGGGTCTTCGAGCTGAGCGAACGTCGGCAGCGAGATGCCCTGTTCGCGGAACCGCTCGACGCTGTTGGCCAGGGCCCGTTCGTCGACGATCCGGTCGGCGAGGCCGAACTGGTTCTCCAACGCCTCCCGACGGGATTCGGCGGTCGGGTCGAGCACGTCGGCAGTAGCGGTCACGCTTGACATTCTGTCAAGAGAATCACCCGACCCCTGTGTGCAGGTCAGAACGGTCGGTCATCGGGTGGGAGGGTGCTGGGGCCGACGTGGGTGTCGAGCCAGGCGCACAGCTCGGCGGCACCGGTCCAGGAGTCGCGGATGCGTTTCGCTGCGCCCTTGGTGTGGATCCACTTCGGGGTGCCGAACTGCTGGACGGCGATCAGGCCCTTGCGGCGCAGCAGCTCGATGCGCGGGTGATCCTTCGGGTACCCGCGTGGAGCGGTCTTCAGCGAATCGATCGCGTCGATCGAGTACCCGCGG
Source organism: Ilumatobacteraceae bacterium (assembly GCA_963715825.1). Classification (GTDB taxonomy): domain Bacteria; phylum Actinomycetota; class Acidimicrobiia; order Acidimicrobiales; family Ilumatobacteraceae; genus Sva-07. The sequence continues at coordinate 19,320 of CAVQSI010000021.1, read as the reverse complement.
CGCTCGGCGTCGGCGACCAGCTCGACCAGTTCGCCGCCGATCGCGTCGGCGTCGATCGCCGTGCGGAACCGTTCGAGCTGATCCTTGGCCATCGCGTAGTAGCCGGCGCCGACCATCAGTCCGGTGGCCGAGAACTGGACGTAGTGACCCGCCCCACCCTCGGATTCGCCGTAGGCACCTTGGGCGGTCTTGTAGGGCGGTTTGTTCTTCGAGAAGCGCACGTCGTTGTAGGGCCGGAACATGTGGAACGGCCCGAACTCGGCCAGTTCGTCGGTGAGCTCGATCATCGGTTGCTTGACGAACTCGTCGAAACGGCCCTTGTTTGCCTGCCAGAACGACCTGGAGTTGTCGGCCTCGAGCTGCTCGTAGAACTCGATGCCCCCGACCGGGAAACCCGTGAACGTCATGCGTGCGACGGTAGCTGCTCGGCGCAGCCGCTCGATCGGACCGAAATCGGCGAGCTCACCTCAGCACGGCGACGGGAACCATGTCTCCTTCGTTGTCCCCCAGGAATAAGTTCGACGATGTCCTTCGAGCTGACGTCGTATCTCACCGGCGTGGTGATGGTTTCGGCGTTCCTCGAGCTCGGCCTCCTCGCCCTCCAGTGGTCGAATGCCTTCAGTTGGGACGGCTCCGCCTACGTGCTGGGCGACGCCCTGTTCTCCAACGGATTCCGCTACATGAACTGGTCGATCGACGTGCCGGTGCTGCTGACGCAGCTCCTCATCGTCGGTGGCATCACCGGCACCCTGTTCTTCCGTCGCTGGGCGGCGTTCGTCGTCGCCGGCCTCGCCATGATCTGGACCGGCTATGTCGGCCAATTCGACGAGGTCGAAGGTGGCGCCCAGTTCTGGATCTGGGGCGCGTGAGCACGGTGTTCTACGTCTGGCTCCTCTTCGTCGCCTACCAGACCATCCGGACGCCAGCCAAGTCGTCGCCCGGCGTGGCGAAGATGTTCGCGCCGTGTGGATCCTGTTCCTGGTGTCGTGGTCGATCTACCCGTTGGCGTACCTGATGCCACAGATCTGGGACGATCCGAACGGCGTCGTCGCCCGCAACCTGATCTACAGCTTCGCCGACATCAGCTCCAAGGCCGTCTACGGCGTGCTCCTGGCAGCCATTGCCCAGAAGCTGAGCGCAGAAGAGGGCTACCAGGACGCGATCGACAGCGCCCCCTGGGTCGAGCGCCCCAGCGTCGACGCCGAGGCGTAGCAGCTCGGAGGGTGATGGTGACATCACCTAGGTTCTGACCGTGGCACACCTCTTCCTCGGCGGCACCGTCGACCCCACCTCGCACCAACGAACCAGCCTCGGTGCTGACGGCAATCTCGTCGTGGCGACCGACTCGCTGACGACCCATGGGGTGATCGTCGGCATGACCGGGTCGGGCAAGACCGGCCTCGGCGTGATCCTGATCGAGGAGGCGCTGCGTGCCGGCCTGCCGGTGCTGGCGATCGACCCGAAGGGCGACCTCACCAACCTCTGTCTCACATTCCCCGATCTGGCACCGGCCGACTTCCGACCCTGGATCGACGAAGCCCAAGCCCAGAACAACGGCAGAGACCCCTGACGAGTTCGCTGCGAGCCAGGCGGGGCTGTGGACCACCGGGCTCGCCGGCTGGAACCTCGGCGGCAGCGACATCGCCGCGCTTCGGAACCGGACCGACTTCACCATCTACACGCCCGGCTCGCAGGCGGGCGTGCCGCTGGACCTGGTCGGGTCGCTGCAGGTGCCCGCTGACATGACCGACACCGAAGTGATCGCCGACGAAATCGAGGGCTACGTCACCGGACTACTCGGCCTGGTCGGTATCGCCGCCGATCCGCTCGCCAGTCGTGAACACATCCTGCTGTCGAACCTGATCCAGCACTCGTGGAACGAGGGCCGAGCCCTCGACCTGATGACGCTGGTCGGCCTGATTCCCTCACCGCCGATCCGCAAGCTCGGCGTGTTCGACGTCGACCAGTTCTTCCCGGCCGACGACCGCATGGCGCTGGCGATGAAGCTCAACGGGCTGCTCGCGTCGCCGTCGTTCTCGTCGTGGGCGATGGGATCGCCGCTCGACATCCAGTCGCTGCTGTACACCGCCGACGGCCGGGGGCGCTGCGCGATCATCACCACGGCGCATCTCTCCGACGCCGAGCGGCAGTTCGTCACGTCGCTGATCCTGTCGAAGCTGGTCACCTGGATGCGCCGCCAGAGCGGCACCACCGACCTGCGAGCGATGCTCTACATGGACGAGGTGGCGGGCTACCTGCCGCCGACCGCCATGCCACCGACGAAGAAGCCGATCATGACGTTGATGAAGCAGGCGCGCGCCTTCGGTGTCGGAGTGGTCCTGTCGACGCAGAACCCGGTCGATCTGGACTACAAGGCGATGTCGAACGCCGGCACCTGGATGATCGGGCGGTTGCAGACCGATCGCGACAAGGCGCGTCTGCTCGACGGCATGGCATCGGCGGCCGGCAGCGTCGACATCGCGGCGATCGACGCCACCATCTCCGGGTTGGGCAAGCGCGAGTTCGTCCTGCGCCGCGCCGGCACGGACCAACCCGAGGTCTTCACCACCAGATGGGCGATGTCGTACCTGCGCGGCCCGATGACCCGCGATCAGATCGCCATGCTCACGCCAGCGACGGATGCGACGACACCCGCGACGACACCGGCGACGACCCCGGCGCAGGCGGCGGCGCCCGCGCCGTCGACGGTCCCGGACGCGCCAGCTCCCTCGGAGGTGCTGCCGAGCGACCAGAGCACGGTTGCTCCCGACGTGGCCGATGGCGTCGCCGTGCGCTACGTCGACGTCGCCGCGCCGTGGCTGGGCGACATCGGCGGCGACGCCCGCGGCGGCGTGCTCGAGGCGGCCGTCGTGGCGCGCGTCGCCATCCGGTACGACGACACCAAAGCCGACCTCGTGCACGACGAAGAGTTCGAGGCGGTGCTGTTCCCGCTGACCGACGCCGTCGACGTGTCGACGCTCGTCCGAGTCGACTACGACGACCGCGACCTGCGCACCGACGTCCCGCCAGCACCGATCTACCGACTCACCGAGGCACGGATCGACACCAAGACGTTCTTCAACAACATCGAACGGGACCTCCGAGACCACCTCACCCGCAGCCTGACGATCGAGATCCCGACCAACGCCGACCTGAAGCTCTTCGGACGGCCCGGCGAGACCACCGAGGAGTTCGGCGCCCGCTGCGCGCAGGCCGCCGACGAACGCGCCGACGCCGAGATCGCCGCGCTGCGCGACAAGTACGAGACCAAGGCCACCAAGCTGCGCGACCAGATCGACGCCGCCGAGGACCGCACGGCGGTGCTGGCCGAAGAGGCCAAGGGCAAGAAGACCTCCGAGTTCTTCTCCACCGCCGGCTCGATGCTCGGCGGACTGCTCGGCGGCAGCAAGTCGAAGACCAAGATGGTCGGCGATCTGCTCGGCGACGCCGGCACCGCTGCAGGGCGACGCGGGCGCACCAGCGCGTCGGATCGTCGCGTCGACGCCGCCGAGAACAAGGTGCAGCGCCTCGTCGACCAGTACGACGAACTGGAAGCGGAACTCGAGCACGACGTCGCCGACATCACGGCCCGATGGGAGGCCGCTGAGGGCTCGGTGACCGCGATGACCATCGGGCTCGAACGCACCGACGTCGACGTCACCCACCTCGCGCTCGCGTGGGTGCCGGTCGACTGAGCACCTGCCAGCGCTCCGTGCCGACGGAGAGACTCGAACTCTCACTGACGGCGACCTAAACGCCGTGCCTCTGCCAATTGGGCTACGTCGGCCGAGTGGTTGACGTTACCCGGGCTCGTACCCTGCTGCGGTGCCTCACGGCGGAACCCGGGCCCATCTGATCGAACTCATCGGCTGGCTGTTCGTCGCGCTCGTGGGCGCGGTCATTCTCACGCAGGCGTTCGGGTGGGCCGGCACACGCCTCGTCGCCGTGGTGCAGTCGCTCACCCCGTACCTCGGGGTGGCACTCGCCGCGGTCGTCGCCATCGCGATGTGGCGACGTCGGCTGCTGCTCGTCACGGTCGGCGCCGCGATCGGCTTCGGCATCCTGATCCTGGCCACGCCACTCGCCTTCCCCGACGACCAGCCGCCGCCGGTAGCGGGAGCGACCGGCCTGCGCGTCGCGTCGGCCAACCTGCTCTACGACAACGGACGGATCGACGACGTGGCCTCCTTGCTGATCGACCTGGCGCCCGACGTGATCGTGTTCCACGAGTACACCGCCGAACACCAGCGCGCCCTCGAGGACTCGGCGCTGTTCGACGAGTACCCGTATCGCATCGATCGCATCGGCCGGCGCGCGAGCGGGATCGCGGTGTGGAGCACCGTGCCTGCGAGTGGCGGCGAACGGTCGGACACCTCCACGCCCAGCCTCGATGTCGTCGTCGAGGGGCCGGACGGCGACGTCCGCATCGTGGCGATGCACATGCCGACGCCGATCAACAGCTTCGAGAACTGGCGTCGCGACCTGCACACCGCGGCGCAGATCGGACGTACTGCGACGGGGCCCACCATGCTGATCGGCGACCTCAACACGTCGTACTGGCACCCCGATTTCCGGGCGCTGCTCGATGCCGGCTTCGTCGATGCACACACAGCGAACGGACGCGGTTTCTCGACGTCGTGGCCGACCGACAAGATCGTGCCGGCGTTCGTGCGCCTCGACCATGCGCTCACGATCGACGGGCTCGTGTCGACCGACGTCGACGACTTCGACATCCCCGGCAGCGATCACACGGGGTTCGTGGTCAGCGTGTCGCCAACGCCGTGAGCAGTGCCCGGAACGCACGTCCTCGATGCGAGATCGCGTTCTTCGCGTCGAGGCCCATCTCGGCGAACGTGCCACCGTCACCTTCGTCGGGTTGGAACACGGCGTCGTACCCGAACCCGATGTCGCCGCGCTCCTCGGTGGTGATCACCCCGGGACACAACCCTTCCACCGCGAGCTCCGACCCGTCGGGCCACACCACGATCGCCACCGTCTTGAACGCCGCTCGACGGTCGGTCGCGCCGTCGAGTTCGGCGAGCAGCTTCGCCCGGTTGTCGGCGTACGAACATCCCTCCCCGGCGTACCGGGCGGCGTAGACGCCGGGAGCACCGCCGAGCGCGTCGACTTCCAGGCCGGTGTCGTCGGCAACCGCCGGCAGGCCCGTGGCTGCGCACAGCGCGACGGCCTTGAGCCGGGCGTTGCCGAGCAGCGTGTCGGCGTCCTCGACGACGTCGGGAACGTGCTCGGGACGGGGCAGCAGGTCGACGACGCCGGCGAGGAGACGTCGGATCTCGACGACCTTGTCGGGGTTCGCCGAGGCGCACACCAGTTGCATCATCGGCGGCTGCTCGAGGCGGCTCAACGAGCTGGACGCTCGGCCGGCGCCGTCGCGATCAGGCCGGCCTGCAGGTCGGCGATCGTGGTCAGGCCGCCTTCGGCGAGCTGCACCAGCGAGTCGAGCTCGGAACGCGAGAACGCCATGCCCTCGGCGGTGCCCTGCACCTCGACGAACTTGGCCTCGCCACCGGCGATCGGGCGAAGCATGACGACGTTCATGTCGACTTCGGCGGTGCTGTCCTCGACGTACGGGAGGTCGAGCACCGGCGTGCCGTTGACGATGCCGACGCTGATCGCCGCGCAGAACGAGTGCAGCGGGTTGGCGGCGAGATCGCCGCGCTGGACGACGCGCTCGAGCGCATCGTGCAGTGCGACGAAACCGCCGCAGATGCTGGCGGTGCGGGTGCCGCCGTCTGCCTGCAGCACATCGCAGTCGACCACGACCTGGCGCTCGCCGAGCGCCTGCATGTCACACGCCGCGCGCAGCGAGCGGCCGATCAGTCGCTGGATCTCGACGGTGCGCCCGCTCTGCTTGCCGCGGGCGGCCTCACGGTCGATCCGTTCGGGCGACGCGCCGGGAAGCATCGAGTACTCCGCGGTCACCCAGCCCTTGCCGGAGTTGCGCATCCAGCGCGGCACGTCGTCGTCGATCGATGCCGTACAGAGCACCCGGGTCCTGCCGAACGACACGAGACACGAGCCGTCGGCCATCTCGGTGAAGTCACGTTCGAAGCTGATCGGGCGAAGCTGGTCGTCGGTGCGGCCGTCGGGGCGAGCCATGGAGGTCTCCGTTTCGTGGGGTGACGGTGGTGGGCTGGGTTGGCGATCGGGTGGGGTCGGGCTCACAGGGTGCCACGCGCGTTCAGGAACCGGACGGGTTCCAGGACTCGGTGTGGTCGAGTTCGGGACCGAGCAGTTGTGCGCCCAGCTCGCGGAACAGCTCGACGTCTCCGCTGGAGACGAAGCGATGGCGGCCCAGGCGGTCGGGTTCGCGCAGTAGGCCGAGCGATCCGAGGCGGTCCATCACCGCGAACGCCGTCTCGTCGGCGGAGCTGACCAGGGTGACGTGCGGCCCCATCACGTCGCTGATGGTGCGTGCGAGGAACGGATAGTGGGTGCAGCCCAGCAGCAGCGCATCGACGTCGGCGTCGCGGATCGGGGCGAGCAACCGCTCGGCGAGCACCATGACCTCGTCACCGGTGGTCTGGCCGCGCTCGACGAATTCGACGAAGCCGGGACAGGCGGCGCTGGCCAGCGTCACCGGTGCGCCGGTGGCGTTCACCGCGCGCAGGTAGGCACCCGACGCCATCGTTCCGACGGTGCCGATGACCCCGACCCGGCCGGTCACGGTCGTGGCGACCAGTGCGTTGGCGCCGGGCGCGATCACGTCGATCACCGGTACCGGCAGTTCGAGGCGGAGATCGTCGAGGCCGGCCGCCGTTGCGGTGTTGCACGCCACGACGATCGCCTTGGCGTCGAAGTCCTTGACCAGGCTCCACGCGAGTTCGTGCGCGTAACCGCGGACGTCGTCGAGCGGTTTGGATCCGTACGGATAGCGGCCGGTGTCGCCGATGTAGACGAGGTCTTCGGCGGGCAACAGATCGATCATCGCCCGGGCGACGGTGAGCCCACCGAACCCCGAGTCGAACATCCCGATGGGCCGATCCACGGTTCGCCAGCCTAGAGCTCACGGCGTCCACGATGTGTCTGACACACCGTGGACGCCGTCAGCGAATCACTCGGGCAGTACCTGCGGGAGCAGGACCTGGTCGATGACGTAGAGGACGCCGTTGGAGGCCTCCACGTCGGCGACGAGGATCTGGGCGCCACCGACCGTCGGCGGGTTCGCCGCCGCGTCGATGGCGTGCGGACCGGGATTGACGACCACAAGCTCGGGCGGTGCCAGTGCGAGAAGCTGGGTGATCAGCAACACCTGCGTGTTGTCGATGTGGGTCAACAGCACCGACTCGACGATCGCCGGGTTGGTGAAGTCGGGAGCACCGACACCTCCCGCAGCGGTGGTGATCGCCGCGTTGCTCGGCGCGAGCAGGGTGATCGTCTGGGTCGGATCGGACAGGACGTCCTGCAGTCCTGCCAGTTCGACGAGCGCCCGCAGCTCGCTGAGATCGGGGCTGTTGATGATCACATCCCACAGCGTCGCTTCGGGCTGCGGCGGCACGGTCACCACAGGCACCGTCGTGGCCGGCGCGACCGTGGTCGTCGTGTCTTCCACCACGGTGGTGGCGGGCGTGGTCGTCGTTTCCTCGATGGTGGTCGTCGTGGTGGTGGTCGTCGTCGTCTCGACGGGCCGAATGGTCGACAGCTGGCACGTCACCGTGTCGCCGGCGAGGAACTGGTAGTTCGGGAACGAGTAGTTGGCGATCTGGTCGGCGGCGGGATCGGGCACGTCGACGGCCACGGCCATCGACACCACGCTGTCCTGCGTGTCGGCTCGGGCGAGCACGCACTCGACGATGGGGCCCGGAGGTGTCCAACCGGCCGGAACCTGCTGGAGGATCGTGACGGTGGCCGCCCATGTGGTCGGGTCGGAATCGACGCCGGTGGGCTCCCACTCGAACTCGACCATCCCGTCGGAGCCGGTGCTCTCGCCGGCGACCTCGCCGGCAACGGCCGACTCGGGTTGGATCCAGGTGTAGTCGAACTGTGCAGCCGCCGGGCCGTTGACCGCCACGATGAATCCGGCATCGACGGGCGCTCCGGTCTCGTCGGTCACCTCGAGCACCAGCAGGCTCGACGCGGCCGATGCGGCCGGGTCGTCATCGTCGCCACCGCCGAGGAAGAACCAGGCAGCGACGCCGGCGATCGCGGCCACGACGACGATCGCGGCGATGACCGGTCCGGGCTTCTTGTACCACGGCGTGGGCGGCTCGTCCTCCAGCGGGTCGCCGAACCCGGTGCCGGGCGGAGGGCCTGGTGGCATGCCAGGGCCTGCGCCCGTGGTCGGCATCTGCGTGGTCGCTTCGGTGGATCCGGGCACCCCATCCGGCAGCGTCGGCACGCCGGCGGGCGGCGCCGGCGTCCCGAGTGGCGGAGTCGGAGCGCCCGGCGGCGGGGTCGCGGGTCCCGGTGTGGGTGGGTTCGTGGGCGGGTTGGGGGGCACCGATCCGGGCGCGTTCGGGTCGCTCATGAGTCCAGTGTCGCAGATGCCGACAGCTCTCGGTCGGACCTCGGCGGACCTTGACGGTTCCGTGACGGCAGCCGGCGATCACGGTGCTGGGGATCTTGCTGACGCGGGCGTGCCTGACATGATCTCCACATGCCCACGATTGCCGTCAACGACATCGAGATCTGTTACGAGAGCTTCGGCGACCCCGAGGCCCCACCGCTGCTGTTGGTGATGGGTCTCGGTGCCCAGATGACGCTGTGGTCGCCGGGGTTCGTGTCGGAGTTGCTCGATCGAGGGTTCCGCGTGATCCGTTTCGACAATCGCGACGTCGGCCTGTCGACCAAGACCGATGGACCTCCGCCCGACGTGATGGCGCTGTACGCGGCGTTCGCCGCCGGGCAGCCCATCGAGGCGCCCTACACGTTGTCGCTGTTGGCGTCCGACGCGGTCGGGCTCCTCGACGCCCTCGAGATCCCGGCGGCTCACATCGTCGGCGCCTCGATGGGTGGGATGATCGTGCAGACCATCGCCATCGAGCACCCCGACCGGGTGCTGTCGCTCACCAGCATCATGTCGACCACCGGCCACACCGAGGTCGGCCAGCCGGATCCGGAGGCGATGATGGCGCTGCTGTCCCCCGTTCCCGAGGGTCGAGCCGCAGCGATCGATGCCACCGTCAACACGTCGCGGCTGATCTCGGGCGACCTGTTCGACGAGGTCGAATCGCGACGGATCGCCACCGAGTCGTACGACCGTTGTTTTCACCCGGTGGGCACGATGTTCCAGATCGCCGCGATCGCCGCGAGCGGCGACCGCACCGAGGGCCTGCAGCAGCTCGATGTGCCGACGCTGGTGATCCATGGCCGCCAGGATTCACTGATCACCCTGTCGGGCGGCGAGGCGACCGCCGCAGCGGTGCCGGGGGCCGACCTGATGGTGCTGGGCCAGATGGGCCACGACGTACCGCGCCGCTACTGGCCGCAGATCGCCGATGCGATCTTCAACATCGCGGCCCGCGGCGAAGGCCTCTGAACGTGCCCGACATCGCCGACGATCGACGCCTCGACCCGCGGGTGACGTGGGCGCTGCGCAACGTTCCCGTCACATCGCTCGGCGACGTCGACAGCCGCGAGCGACTGCTCGAGATCTCCAACAGCCCGAAGGCGATCGCGCTGCGCGAGAAGATGGAGGCGCTGTACGACCTCCTCGACACCGAGGAGGTGGCGTCATCGGAGGGGTTGTCGATCACGACGCACGACGTCGAGTCCACGCCTGACGGCAACACCATCAAGATCCGGTTCGTGCGGCCCCTGTCCGAGGCGCCACTGCCGTGCGTGTACTACATCCACGGCGGCGGGATGCAGAACGGCTCCGCCTTCGGGGCCATGTATCGCGTGTGGGCGCGGGTGCTCGCCGCACAGGGCGTCGCTGTCGCCATGGTCGACTTCCGCAACTGCGTGACGCCGTCGTCGGTGCCCGAGGTCGAGCCGTTCCCGGCCGGACTGAACGACTGCGTGTCGGGCCTGAAGTGGGTCGTTGCGCACGCCGCCGATCTGGGGATCGACGCCGAGCGCGTCGTCGTGGCCGGCGAGTCGGGCGGCGGCAACCTGACGTTGGCAACCGGGCTGCAGCTGCTGAGCGACGGTGACGTCGGCTTGATCAGCGGGCTCTACGCACTGTGCCCCTACATCGCCGGGTGGTGGCCGCAGGATCGGTTCCCGTCGTCGACCGAGAACGAAGGAATCCTGCTCAACCTGCACCACAACCGCGGTGCCGTTGCCTACGGCATCGAGCAGTTCGAGGCCGGCAATCCGCTGGCGTGGCCGTCGTTTGCGACCGTCGACGACGTCGCCGGTCTGCCCCGCACGTTCGTCAGCGTCAACGAGGCGGATCCGCTGCGCCGCATGGTGATGGGTACGAGCCACGGCCTGGACGTGTTCACCGCGGTGCTCCCCGATGTGAGCAGGGAGACCGCGGCGAGCATCGCCCGCTTTGCGTCGGCCTGATCAGGCCGGCAGGCGCTCGGCGACGACGGCGGTGACCTCATCGAGGGCTTCGAGGGCGGTCGGCTCGGCCGAACTCGAGAACGTCACGGTGGCAAGCGAACGTCCGCTGCGCACGATGACGTGATCGACCGTCACCTCGGTGACGGCCGGATCGCCCGTCACCGGCACGATCACGCGGATCGCCTGAGTGGCGTCACCGGCAGGACCGACCTGCAGCCGAGTGGCCGCAGGCGCGCCGGTCTGGGCGCCGTCGGCGAGGCCGATCGCAAGGGCATCGCCTCCGAGGTCGGCGTAGGCCGCTTCGAAACAGGCCGGGACGTCGGGCTCGACGGTGAACGCAACGACGGTGCGGGCGTCCGCCTCGGTGGCGAGCACCCCGACGTGCTGGCTGATCGACGAGGTGCCTTCGGGGGCAGCGAACAGCGCGGTCGCTGCTGAGGCGTCGGCGGCGGAGATCGCGTCGCCGTCGACGTCCACGCACTCGGCGAGACGGGTGCTCAGTGCGGCGGCGCCATCGGCGGCCGGTGTCTCCGTCCAGCCCTCCGGCAGGTCGGCAAGCAGCAGCAGCGCTGCCTCGGCGGCGGCCGTGTCGGCTTCGACATCCTGGGTCACCTCGTCGGGCGTCGACGTCGGCGCGACGGTGTCCGGAACCGTGGTCTCCACCGTGTCGGCCACCGTGGTGTCGACAGCCGCGATGGTCTCGGTGGGCTCGCTCGATCCGGACTCGTCGGAGCCGCACGCAGCAACGACAAGGGTGGCGGCGAGCGCGACGGACATGACGCGGACAGTGGAACGCATGGGGGAACCTGCTCTCAGGAGTTGGGAGTTGGGGGTTGGGCGGCGCGGTGTTGTGGGACACCTGCCTCGGCGACGACGTTCGGCCACCGCAATGCGGCGGTCGCGGCACGCTCGATCGCACCATACCGGTCGATCATCGGAGCCCCATGAAGGCAGGCGTCACACCCTGGCCGGCACGCCGGGCGGCGCGCTCGAGCCGCTCAGAAGTAGATGATTTCCTCGGCCTTGGCTTCGGCGGCGTCGAGGTCGTCGGTGTAGGCACCGGTCGACAGGTACTTCCAGCCGCCGTCACACACGATGAACACGATCGTCGCGGGACCGTCGGCGTCGGTGTCGATCTGGCTGGCGACCTTTGCGGCGCCAGCGAGCGCGGCGCCCGCAGAGATTCCCGCGAAGATGCCGCACTCGTGGACGAGCCGGCGGGTCCACTCGATCGACTCGCGGGGCCGCACCACGCGCTTGCGGTCGAGGATGTCGAAGCCGTTCCAGTTCTCGAACACCGGCGGGATGTAGCCCTCACCGATGTTGCGGAGCCCCTCGACACGCTCGCCGAGCGGCGGCTCGACGGCGATGATCTGGATGTCGGGGTTCTGTTCCTTGAAGTAGCGACCGGCGCCCATCAGGGTGCCGCTGGTGCCGAGGCCGGCGACGAAGTGGGTCAGCTCGGGAACGTCGCGGAGGATCTCGGGGCCAGTGCCTTCGTAGTGGGCGCGGGGGTTGGCGTCGTTGGCGTACTGGTAGGGGAAGTACCAGTCGGGATGCTCGGCGGCGAGGTCGAGTGCCCGGGCGACGGCGCCATTGGAGCCTTCCTCACCGGGTGTGAGGATCAACTCGGCGCCGAACACCTCGAGCATCTGGCGACGCTCGATCGACACGCTCGTCGGCATCATGATCTTGATCGGGTAGCCCTTGATCCCGGCGATCGCGGCGAGCGCGATGCCCGTGTTGCCCGACGATGGCTCGAGGATCGTCTGGCCCGGGAGGAGGCGGCCCTCCTTCTCGGCGGTCTCGATCATCGACTTGGCGATGCGATCCTTCACCGACCCGAACGGGTTCTGCATCTCCATCTTGGCGAGGATGCGCACGTCCGGATTGGGCGAGAGGTTGGACACGTCGACCATCGGGGTGTTGCCGATCATGTCGAGCACGCTGTCGTTCACAAGACCCGGGAGGTGGCCGGTCATCGTGAAGTTCGGGTTCAGAGTGTTCGTCACAGTTCTCCCAACACCATCCAGCGCGGAAGCATTCCGACTAATCCGATGGTTTCTGTCAGGAATCGTACCCCGTCATCCCCCGACCGCTCCACCCGCAAGCGATGAGTCTTCGCGCGTACGGGTCGCGCGGAAACTCATCGCGTCCCACCACGATCTCGGTCAGACGATGGCGATGGGCTCTTCGGTGATCTGGCCGTCGATGATCCGGTAGCTGCGCGTTTCGGGGGCGTCGCGCTTGAGGCTGATGATCACGTAGTGCCACGACGGGTCGGGCGCGGCGGCGACGTCGGTCGGGCTCGGGTACGGCTCGGAATGGGTGTGGCTGTGCACGACGCCGTTGATCTCGAAGTCACGGTCGTCGGCGTCGCGCTCGGCGCGCAGGTGATCCATCGGGTCGATCGTGTACACCCGCGCCGATTCCGCGACGTTCGCGCACGGGTAGAAGACGGGAGCCCGGTCGCCCGCTCCCCCACCTGCCGCCGGGGGCCCGGCGATCAGTCCACATGCCTCGAGCGGATAGGCGTCGAGGGCCGCTGCCACCATCCGTGCGTAGGCCTGGCGCGAGATCTCGATCACGACGGCGAGGATACGGCCTTCTCACGGCCCGGTCGGGTGGCGGTCTCGATCAGGTCGATGCGCCGGCGGATGTCGGGGAGGTTCGACAGCCGCCGGTGGACCCCTGGTACCTCGTCGAAGCCGGCGATGTAGGCCCAGCAGAGGCGATCGTGGCAACGATCGCGCCGACCTCATCGCACTGGGGGCGCACCTCGTCGCAGGATCTCGAGGGTCAGCTCGCGGTCACGCGGTCGATGAAGCCGAGCGCCACCTCGCGGAACCGATCACGCGAACCGACCTCGTCGTGGATCAGGTGCCCTGCGCCCTCCAACACCACGAACTCGGTCGCCGGCGAGATCGACGAGTAGTGCTCGGCGAGCGCCGGGTCGGCGACGGCATCCGGCTTGGTGGGGTCCGCGCAGACGATCAACGTCGGCGCCGCAAAGGGGGCATCGGGCTCCAGGAACGAACGGATCGTGCCGGTCAACACGGGATCGAGCACGCTCGCGTCGACGCGGAGCAGCGATCCCGCCATCGACGTGATCGCGTCAGGGTGCAGCAACTCACCGAACGTGCCGCCACTGGCCGCCGGTGCAGCGGCCAGGATTCCCGACAGCACGTCCACGGTGATGCCCGACTGCTGCAACTGCGGTGCGGACTCGCGTATCACGCGGAACGACTCGAGCAGCGAGTTGCCCTCGAGCGCGGCCGCTCCTGCTCCCTCTTCTTCGACGTCGCCGTCGCGCGGTGCACCCGCCAGCCCGAGCGGCGGATCCTCGAGCACGGCCGCGACGACGAGGTCGGCGTGCTGCTGCAGCAGTCCCGCTGCGGTCGCCCCTCCGAGCGAGTGGCCCATCACGACGCAGGGCTGGCCGGCGGCCTGCTCGATGGCGGCGACGGCGTCGCTGACGTACCCCGCCGGGGAGTACTCGCCGGGCGTGCGGTCGGAGTCGCCGTGGCCGCGGAAGTCGAGCCGCAGGACACGGAAGCGCTCGGCGAGATCCGGCACGATCCAGTCCCAGGTTCCCCCGAACGAGGTGATCCCGTGGAGCAGGAGGATCGGGGGCGCCGACGGGTCGCCATCGTCGGCAACGTGCAGTTCGATCACTCCGTTGCGAATCTTCATGGCGCCGAACGTAGATGCCTGGCCACCAGGCCATCGGCATCGGAACTCATGGGTCCGAGGCGCCCGGGCTCGGTAGGGTTGCGACTCCTCGGAGAGGCGCACCGACATGGCCAAGGGCAAGAAGACCAAGAAGGACAAGGGCACCGGCGACGGCACCCAGCTCATCGCCTCGTACAAGCGCGCCTACCGCGACTACGACATCCTCGACACCTACGAGGCCGGCATGGTGCTCACCGGCAGCGAGGTCAAGAGCCTGCGCGAAGGCAACGCCCAGATCGCCGAGGGCTACGCCCGGGTGCAGCGCGGCGAGATGTGGATCGACGGCATCCACATCCCCCCGTACACGAACGCGATCGGATTCGGCGCACACGATCCCGACCGGCAGCGCAAGCTGCTGCTCAACCGCGCCGAGATCGACAAGCTCGACCAGCGAGTCGCCCAGGGCAGCCTCACCATCGTCCCGCTGCGGCTCTACTGGAAGGGCGGCCGGGCGAAGCTCGAACTCGGTCTCGCCAAGGGTCGCACCAAGGGCGACAAGCGCCAGCACATGGCCGAGCGCGACGCCGACCGCGAGATCCAGACCGAGTTCAACCGGGCCAACAAGTACGGCGACGCCCACCGCTGACGACGCGCCTGCGCAGTTACGCGCGCCGGCTGCACACGCGACTGCCCCGGCACGGCCACTCCACGGCTCCACGGCTCCACGGAGTGGGAGAGACCTTCGACCGACCCATCCGTCCGTCGAAAGGCATCCATCCCCGCACACCTCCACTGCTACCGCCGCCTTGCGTGCGACGCTCGACGAACTTGCCGACGATGCATGGCGCCAGATGGTCTCCGACCGGCTCCGCGACGGCAAGGCGCTGTACCGGCTGCCCACCGTTGTGGCAGGTGTGGACCGCTCGGTACGCCGCGCCGTCGAGTTCGTCGGCGCAGGAGCGGTGGTCGGATCCGTTCTCGGCAACCATGGTCGCACCTCCCCTGCGACCTGCACCAGCTCGCTTGGCCGGTGGTCGACCAGTGGTTGCAACTCGACCGGGAGCACGCGTTGGCACGGCTCGACGCTGCTCGTTCGGCTCGACGGTGTGCCGCCGGCATCGAGCAGATCTGGCCACTGGCCGACGACGCCTCACTGCCCGGGGTGGTCGACGATGTCGTCGACGAGGTGATCGAGGAGGTGTTGCACCGCGGCGGTCGGGCCGTGATCGTCCCCGACGGCGACCTGGCCGACAGCGACGGGATCGCGGCCATCCTGCGTTATTGAGGCCGCCGACGTGGCGCCAGATCGGCGGAGGTCACAGCCTCGGCGGCCGCCGCTGCCCCTGCGGCTGCGGCACGCTCCGCGTCGCCGTCGGACAACCAGGATGTGGCGAACCCAGCGAACCACGCATCGCCTGCGCCATTGGTGTCGACGACCTCGTCGACGGCACGTGCGCCGACGTCGACCCAACCGTCCGTCGTGAGCACCGATGCGCCTTCGCTGCCGTGGGTGCACGCGACCGTCGTCGCGCCAGCATCGATGCGCGACTCGGCGAACGACCGCCAGCCGGCGAGCGAGACGCTGCTCACCTGCAGATGGTCGGCGGCTGCGATGAAGTCATGGTGATAGGGGTTCTCGCCGTCGTAGTCGTGCACGTCGATCCAGAGTCGGACACCTGCCTCGCGCAACGGGGTGAGCAAGGGCCGGCAGTGCTCGAAGATGGTGACCGAGACCAGGTCCGCGGCGAGGGCGAGCTCGATCACCTCGTCGGCGTCCACCTCGAGATCGAGCGTTCCGGAGTTGGCGAAGATCGAGATCCGTTCCCCGCCCGCGTCCATCAGATTGACGTGACGCATCGTGCCACCAGGGTCGTGCACGCTGCGCAGTTCCACACCCGCTTCGGCCAGGGCACTTCGGACTCGCCGACCAGGCTCGTCGTCGCCGACCAGCGCCCACAGTGTGGTGCGCCATCCGAGAGACGACAGGTTGAGCGCCTTGCCGGCGCCACTCGACCCGACGGTCTCGTGCAGCCCGCGTGCGAACACGGTCTGGGGCACGGGGGCCGGGAACCGCTCGAGGTACACCAACTGGTTCCACGAGGCGCCACCGACCACCAGCGCCGAGCGGGCGCCCGTGGTGGACATCGACGAGGTTCCATCGGCAGGTGCGGGCATCGGGGTCGAGTTTCGCGCCCGCAGCAACCGTTGCTCGGATCGTCGAACCGGATCGTCTAGACCATGGGCGTGGATCTCGGGACCGCGATGGGCGCAGGGTGGTCGGCGGGGATCAGCGTGTACGGGGTGCTCGCGCTGGTGGGAGTTGCGGGGCGTTTCGACTGGATCGATGCACCGGCGTTCGTGGAACAGGGCTGGGTGATCGCCGGGGCCGTCGTGCTGTTCCTGGTGGAGTTCGTCGTCGACAAGATCGCACTGCTCGACAGCGTCTGGGACGGGGTGCACACCGTCATCCGCCCGGTGGTGGGCGCCTACCTGATGAGCACTGCGGACACCGACGTGTCGGTGCCTGCACTCGCCGTGTCGGGTGTGGTGCTCGCACTGGCCAGCCACAGCGCGAAGGCCTCGACCAGGGTGTTGGTGAACACGTCCCCCGAGCCGGCGTCGAACGTCGCCGTGAGCCTCGCAGAGGATGGGTTGGTGGCGGCCGTGATGGTGCTGGCGATCGCCAACCCCGCGCTCACGGCCGTGGTCGTCACACTGCTCACGATCGCCTCGATCGTGGTGGCCGTGGCGCTCTACCGAACCACTCGCCGCCTGGCACGTCGCCTGCGGTCCGGCTCGACGTCGGCGCCACCGTCGTGAGCCCGCTGGTACGGTGCCGGCCGTGTCGCCAGGGTCGTCGACCACCGCCATGTCGTCCCCGGCGGTCCCGTTGACGGCTGGGCGACGCATCCGTGATCGGCCTCACCGATCTCGCATCGGAGACGCCGCTCGCTCTGTCGGTTGCTGCCACGGGAGCCGGGGCGCTGCAGGGGGCATTGATCGCTCGATCCGACGACGGCCTGGTCGTGGTCGGCATGGCGACCCTGGCAGTGTGTGCGCACCCGAGCCGTTCGAACGCCATCGGTGCGCCGGTAGTCTTGCCTGATCAGTTTCGTTTCGGCGTGGCTGCACATATCCAACACGGGGCTGACTGGTTTCGACGTCAGTAACGCTGTTCGAGTTTGCGACCCGAGTTCCTCAGACTCGCTAAACGGGGGAACCAAAAGAATTGCCGATGAGCAGTTCGCTCTCGCCGCCTGATTCCAGGTGAGTGAAGAGTCATCGTGAGCAGAAATGTCGCACGGGGCCAATCCATCACAGCCCGGCAACAGAAGTGAGGGATGACGGCAGGAAAGACTGCTGACGGCGAGAAAGACCGCTGACTCACAGGAAAGACTGAGCGTGGTCCGCCTCGAGCGGACAGCCGACCCGTCGGTGTCACAGCGTCAGTGTCAACACCGGGAATGGTCGTAGCAAGTTCGTTCACCGGCTGATGGACGGGGGTTCGATTCCCCCCAGCTCCACGAAAAGCGCCATCTACCAGGGGAAATGCGGGCGATGGAGGGAATGCTCGTTCCCCCGTCCAACACCCCGGTTGACCAGGGAGAATCCGGACGAATCGTGGCGCTGACCAGGCACGCAGCGAGCAGCCGCTTGCTCGTGCCGGCCGACCGAGGCGACGCGGGACGGAATTCGGAGGGATGACGTCGGGCTGCCTGAGCCTTTCCCCCGTCCATGACGTCATGAGGTACCGGCCAACCGCTTCACATCGATACACCGGTACCGATATACTCAAAGTGTGGCGTCAGAGACCTACTCCCGACATCTCATCCGAATGGCGCGCCGCCAGGCCGACCTCACCCAGACCGCGCTCGCCCAGCGCGCCGGCACCAGCCAGGCGGCGATCTCAGCCTACGAATCGGGACGGCGCTCCCCCTCGGTCGACACGCTGGTCCGTATCCTCGCCGCAACCGGCTTCGAGCTCCGGATGCGCCTGGCCCCGCCCGACACCCACGCCGCCGCGCTCGCTGCCGCGGAGGCGCTGTTGCCCGCCGAGCAACTCGCCGAACAGCGCGAACGCCAACGCTCCCGCCTCGCCCGACACCGCGCCAGTGCCTGAGCTCGACCGTGGCGCCATCGTGCGGGTGCTGAACAAGCACCGCGTGGCCTACGTGATCATCGGTGGCATCGCCGCCGAACTCCACGATCTCCCCGTGCCAGCGACCGTCGACATCGACGTCACCCCCGCCCGCGACCACGAGAACCTCGAACGCCTCGCCCGCGCCTTCGACGAGCTCGAAGCAGGTCTGTACACCGCCGAGGACGCAGGCACCTGGTTCCCGCGCGCGCCCGTCGAACACTGGTCGCAGTACGACACGCTGCACCTCATGACGAACGCAGGGCCGATCGACATCGTGTTCAACCCCGACGGCGCACCATCGGGCTACACCGACCTCGCCGAGCACACCATCGCGGCCCAACTCGATGGCCACAACGTGATGGTCATCACCGTCGCCAAGTGGGAAGCACTCAAGCTGGCAACCGGGCGCGCCAAGGACCTCGAACACCTCGACCGCTTCTATGAAGCTCGACGCGACGAGTAGATCGATCGCCCATCGCCACGTTCGGCACTGCGCGTGGTGCATCGACAGGGTGGTTCTGCTCAGCTGAGGGCGAGTCAGTTAATGACTCGGGCAGGGGGTCGCAGCGGTCAGCCGAGACGAATCCAGCCGTGCTCGACTGCGGTGGCGGCTGCCTGACGGCGGTTCGCGACACCGAGCTTCGCCAGGACGGCCGACACGTGGTGGTCGATGGTCTTCTCGGAGATTATGCGTCGTCGGCCGATCTCGGCGTTGCCGTCACCGGCTGCGATGCGCTCGAGCACGTCGAGCTGGCGGGCCGTGAGGCCGACGGGGTTCGTCTGCGAACTCGGTCGCGCGCCGCGTGGCACGGCGCTCATCCCGGCGGCTGCGAGGTCGCGGCGGACGGCATCCGCCGTCGACCGTGCACCGATTCGAAGCAGGTCGTCGATGGCCGATCGCGCGTCGACGCGATCGAGGTTGCGTGCTGCGCACAGCGCAGCCTCGACGACACATCCACGATCCTTCCAGCGTTCCGCCGCAGTCGCCCAGTCGCCGCGCAAAGCCGCGGCGACGGCCGCGGACGGTGCGGATG
>CAVQSI010000020.1:0-282781 GCA_963715825.1 Ilumatobacteraceae bacterium | reverse complement strand
CCTCTTCCCGTGCAGACGGGATGGACGACGATGGCATCTCGACGACGCTGAGCCGAACCTTCGATCCCCGCTCGCGCGAGGTGGACTTCGACAGAATCAGCGCCGCGATTCAGGCGGTGGTGCCGATGGCGCGCTCGATGGCTTCCACGGCGACGCCGACGCCGTCTTCGTTGGCCATCGATGCCGCCAAGTCCCGCGCTTTCGCCCGGACGTCGTCGCCGAGGATCGATTCGACTCGGTCGGCGACCTGGCCGACGGTGCGGGCCAGCGCGCCGACGCCCAGCGTCCGGACCTGGCGCCCATGCCAGAACTGGTCGAACAACTGCGGGTGCACCACCGTGGGGATGCCCGCCGTCACCGCGGCGGCGACGCTGCCGTACGCACCCGACACCACCGCGGCGCTGCATCGCGGCAGCAGCGCAGTCAACGGGGCGAACGCGGCGACTCCGGGTTCCCCGGCGAGCGCCACGGCATTCGCCTCGCTTCCGGCGAGCACGATCGATCGAAGTCCCCGAGCTGCGAGGTCAGCGCGGATGCGGGCGAAGCGCTCCGCCGCGTCCGTCGCCGCTGAAGTCCCGAGCGTGACCAGGACCGGCGGATCGCCGGCATCGATGTAGGCGTCGAGATCGGCCGGCATCTCGGCGTCGGCGGGACCATCCCAGACCGAGAAGCCGGCCATCGTCACCGGCGGCCAGTCGTCGGCCGGCGGCGCGTAGTTCGGTGAGGCGAGCACGACCGTCTCCGCGGCATCGAGGTATGCCGACACGGCAGCGCCATCTCGGATCGCCATGTCGCTGCGACGCCGCAGGTCGTTGATCTCGGCTTCGGGGAACGCGAGCTTGCCGGAGAGGTCGTAGGCCTTCCACGCCAGGCGGTTGACCCGCCGAGGGGCAGCGAACGAGTACGGCATCGCTGGCGTCCACTGCTCGGTCGGGAGCAGCATCGGGAACATGTGGCCCACGACGCCGGGCACCCCCGCGGCGTGCGCCAGGGGCAACGAGAACATCGCCCCGACCGGGTGCGTCAGGAGCACGTCGGCTCCCGCCAACGCTTCGGCGATCGACGACTCGACGGCGTCGTGATCGTCGAGGTAGGTCCGGTCCAGCCAGTACTTGGCGAGGCGGGGCATGTTGGCCAAGGGGTGGCGCATCAGCCGGGTGTGCGTCGGGTCGGCGTGCATGGCCGCCGCCGAGAAGTCGAGGCCGAGGTGGCGGTGCTCGAACGGTTCGGACCGAAGCACCGGGGCATACCCAGCAGGCGCCACGAACGTCACCGCATGGCCGACCTCGGCCAACCGGCGACCGATGGGGATGTAGACAGCGACGTCGCCGAGATACCCGCCCGAGACGATTACGACGCGGGCCATGCCGAGACCCTACAAGGGCCGGGAGACCGGGCCGGCCGCCATCGACCTCGTCATCGGTCAGATGAAAGATCACAGACCCACGTTCTCAAGCATGGACTCCTTGGCGGCCGCTGTCGTTGGTGAACTCGCCTTCGACGACGCTGCCGTTCCGCGTTCCACACGGCGGTGACCGAAGCCGCCGACCACGACCGCAGCAGGGCTCGCACGGGCAGGACCGAACGATTCCTCACGAGAACCAAGTTCCTCGACGAGGTTGCGCTCACCCTCGAGCTTCACCCTGGTCGACACCGCGCTCGAATCGCGCGAGATCGGCGCGTCGGGATGTACGTGACGTTCACCGGACTGGCCGTCTTCTCCTGGTCAATTGGTCGCCAACTACGTTGTCGCGATGTCGAACGACAACGCAGCGCTCAGATGGCTGCGGTTCACGACCGACTCTCTCAACGCCCTCGACGAGCCCGCGGACGGGAGGCAGGTCGCGAGCGCCCTCGCCGATGACCACGTGTTTGACGACCGGCGGCGCGGTGGCGCGAATTTCGGTCGGATCGATGATGCCGACGCGATCACTGCGCTATTTGAGTCGAACTGGGGGCTGACCGAAGGGCGACCGCATTGGACGATCTCAGAGGTGGTCGCGACCCGCGGTGAACGATGTGCAGCGATCGTGATGCAGATCGATTACGGGAACGGCATGATCGTCAAGCACATCGCTTGCTGGCGTCTGGACACGTCACTACGGAGAGCGAACCGGCACGTGTGCTTTGACACAGCCGACCTCGAGGCCGCTCTCGCTGAACTCGACCGACTGTATGTCGAGGACCCATAGCCGTCCGCGCGATGGCCTGGCGCGTTCTGAGAGCCTGCACCTGTGTCGGCTCGCCCGTACCCCGGCCACCATCGGCGGCCGGGGTTTCGGCTGGCGGACAGGATTATCAGGTGCTCGGCTTGGGCCGCAGTCGGTCGCGAGCCGTGCCAGATCGCCGGTGATTATCCGGACGATTATCGAGCAGTCTTGCGAATACCCCGGCACTCGCTCGACCACTTGCGTCGGGCGCACATGCCGGGCAATCTGGGCGCGCATGCGCGGGAGGGGAAGGCTCGATCCGACGACGATCGGAGCCATTTTGTTCGTCGCGGCTTGCGGATCGACAGAGGGCAGCACCAACGCTCCATCCGCCACGACATCATTGGTGTCGTCGTCAACCACGACCTTCTCCGACCTATCCACAACAAGCGAGCTGCCACCGGTTTCCGAGCCGATCACGACGCCAATCGCAGGTCCCGAGTCGGCCGGTGAAACCGCCGTCTGGACCCTGGCGCCGACGCAGGCGCTCGGCTCCGATACGACTTCATTCACCGCGCTTGTGACACGTCTGGAATGTAACGACGGCGTGACCGGAGAGGTCCTGCCTCCGGTGCTCGACTTCAGCGACGATGAGGTGGTGATCACCTTCACTGTGCGAGCACCGGATCCGCGTGATCACAATTGCCCCGGCAACGACGAGGTGGAGTACGTCGTAGACATGGGACAGGCGCTCGGTGCCCGGCAGTTGGTTGACGGAGCATGCCGATCGACTTCTGCGGAATCGACGTCGTTCTGCGAGGCGGGAGCGACACGCAGCTAGAAGCGCCGAACTGCCGTTCTTCTCGGCTGCCGTGGGGTTCGCTCCAGGCACGCGAACCACCGAGCAGTACGCTCGCGGCGTGTACCGAATGCTTTCCGTTGGCAGCGACTTCCACGAGATCTGCGACGAGTGCGGATTCCACGGCGGCACGCTCGACTCGTCTGCCGCCGTCGCTCGAATTCGCGCTCTCCCCGGCCGATGGTCGGACGTGATGTCGCAGGATGAGGAGCGGCTCCGAGCGCGCCCCGAACCCGACACGTGGTGCGCCGTCGAGTACGCGCAGCACGTCATCAATGCCATCGCCAGTATCGAGTGGGCTGCCCGCGTCTTCGCAGCGGGCCGCTCGCCTGACTGGGACGAGCTGTCGCAGGATTCACTCCCTGGTGTCTTCGAGCACGACACACACGCTTGCGACCGATTCGACATCGCCGACACGCTCGAGTCGCTCGGTGCCGTGGCCAGGTCGATGGCGACCTTTGCCGAGTCACTGACACCTGAAGAGCAGGTCGTTGTCGCTGTTTACCTCGAGGGGTGGGTGATCAACACGACCGCCGTCATTCGACACGCACTGCACGACGCCGAGCATCATCTGCTCGACGTCCGTCGCGGCATCGCCCGCCAGCAGCTCCACCTCTGACGCACAGGCCTTCAAGCGGCGTGGGTGGCCACACGTTGCTTCGACTAGTTCGGTTGTGCGCGCCATACCTGCCGTTATACGGGTGATCGAAGATCACCGTCGGCCTGCGGCCCGTATGGCGCCTCATGGAGGGGTGGTGCTCGGCGAGACGTCGCTCGATCTCGGGGAAACCGCTGGCGATGCTGATCGATCCATAGTCGGTGTCCAGTACCACGATGTGACCTCCGGGACGAGTCACACGGATCATCTCGGCAAGCCCAGCCGCCGGGTCGGACAGGTGCTGGAAGACACGTTCGCTCCGGCACGAGTCGAAGAAGTCGTCGTCGAAAGGCAGCGATGCGGCATCGGCCTGCTGATGCACCACCTGAGCGGCAACGCCAGCGGCGTGCGCCCGCTCATTCGCCTCCACGACCATTTCCAAGTCGAAGTCGACGCCGTGGACGTGGCCCGTCTCACCGACGAGGCCAGCGAGTGCAATGGTGTCCGAACCCGGCCCGAACCCAGATCGAGCACACGTTGCCCCTCCTGCAACTCCATCAGCTCGTAGGTCCGCCGCTTCGCCGGTGACAGCAGACGCGACGCGTTGTCGAGGTAGGCGGGGTCGACGTATCCGGAGTAGTCCGTGCTCATCGCCCATCACGGCACATACCGGTCGGCCACGTGGCCCCTCGGACCCGAGCGATAATCGCGCCCGGAACGCCCGGGCCTGCGCTCGGGTTCCGGCGAAGTGCGCCC
Source organism: Ilumatobacteraceae bacterium (assembly GCA_963715825.1). GTDB lineage: Bacteria > Actinomycetota > Acidimicrobiia > Acidimicrobiales > Ilumatobacteraceae > Sva-07. The sequence continues at coordinate 278,418 of CAVQSI010000020.1, read as the reverse complement.
ACGATCCACCCGATATTGGCCGGGAGGCGCCTGCGAGACTCTGAGGTTCCATTCACCACGAGATTGTGACTACAATAATGGTCATGTCCGAGACACTGCCGTTGGCGAACGTGAAGTCGAAATTCTCTGAAATGGTCGACCGAGTCGAGCACACCCACGATCGGATCATCGTCACCCGCAACGGCCGCCCCGCTGCCGTGCTCATCAGCCCCGAGGAACTCGAATCACTCGAAGACACCCTCGAGCTGCTCTCCGACCCGGACGCCATGCGCCAACTCGACGAGTCACGACAGGCATACGCAGCAGGAGACTTCGTGACCGGCGACGAACTCCGCAGCCGTTACCTGACCAAGTGAGCGCTGAGGAACCCGCCTACGCGCTGCGCGTCACCGGTCCAGCCGAACGGCAGCTCAACCGGCTCCCCGAAGGCACCGCAGCCGCCATCGTCGAATTCATGCTCGGCGCACTCCTCGACAACCCCCATCGACTCGGTGGAGTGCTTCAACGCGAGCTGGCCGGCATGCGCTCGGCTCGACGCGGCGTGTACCGCATCATCTACGAGATCGATGACACCGACCGACTGGTGATCGTCTACCGCATCGAGCACCGCGCGACGGCCTACCGGCCCCGCTGATCGAGACCCGCTCGGTAATCGCGCGGCTCAACGGGCATCTCGGCGAGCGGTATCCGGCGAAGTCGGTCACGAAGTGGGGCCGATCGGCCGCACATAATCCGATCACTCTCGGTGTCGGTTGCGACGCGGTCGGCCGACGGGCGATCACGGCCTCTGGGACGACGCGCCCGACGCATCAGAGTCGGATGCGGTGGACGGTCGGGCTGTTGCGTGATCTGATAACGTAGGGTCATGGCGACGGCAGCTGAGTTGATCCGCGAGGCTCGGACCTCGGCTGGTTTGACGATGTCGCAACTGGCTGGGCGGGCTGGGACGTCGGTGCCGACGATCTCGCGGTACGAGAACGGTCTGGTTGATCCGGGAAGTGCGACCTTGGATCGTTTGCTGCGTGCGTGCGGGCTCGAACTGTCAGCTCGTCCCGTCGGTTTGCCGGACTCGATGGAGGAGGTGGTCGACCGCTTCGAGGGGCAGCCTGGTCCGACCTCCGATGATGTGACTCGCACGTCAGACGGTCAAGAGATCCGGACCGCGGCGGACCTCGCGGCGTTCGTGGCCCAGTTGAGAGATGAAGGCCTGCTGACCTCATGAGTGACGACGAATATGGAGAGCTCGACGAGGGCTCAATCTTCCAGGCGCTCGCGGATCACGACGTTGCGTTCGTTGTTGTGGGGCGCTGGACGCGCTGACCCGCGACATCGATTGTGTTGCCCAGCAGACGATCGAGAACCATCGACGGCTCATCGACGCACTCGTTCAGATTGGCAGACCCCGTCTACGGATCGCGGGCGTCGATGATGAAACGGCCGCGGAACTGTCCAAGGAACTGCTCCAGCCGGACTTCTTCGCTCGCACGGCTGCGTCGACGTGGCGCACGGATTCGGGAAGTATCGACTTGCTTGCCGGGATCCCAGACCTCAACGGAGTCGACGTGGGCTATGCCGATCTGCGGGACCGCTCCACTGATGTTGCGGCCGGCGACATCCGCGTTCCGGTTGCGTCGCTCGACGACATCATCAACTCCAAGCAGCACGCAGATCGTGCCAAAGATCGAGAAGCGCTCCCCGAGCTTCTCGAGTTGCGCCGGCGACTGGGTCGCTCGCCCGGCCGGTAGGCGAGAACTGCACCGGAGCCGGAAGAGTGGCCGTGGAGCTCCTTGCGGCGCACAGCCAGGCGAACATCGGGTGTTCGCGTGTCATTTCGCCGTACGACCAGCAGAAGATGCAGCGGTGGCCGTTCGCATCGTCGCTCACACCTGCTCCGAATCGCTCGCTTCTCAGGCGACCTGGATGGCGTTCTTGAGGCGCTTGGGGACCTCGTCGGGGAAGGACACGACCAAGTGCCGGTCGAGGGCGGTGGCGACCCGCGCGAGGGTGTCGAGTCGCGGACGGCCTCCTCCGCCTTCCTCGAGTCGTGAGATGACGGACTGCGTGGTACCCATCCGCTCGGCGAGCTCGCGCTGGCTGAGCCCGGCGCTGGTGCGAAGTTCGTAGATCAACTCACCGAGCGCGAAGTCCTGCTCGATGGCCGCCCGTTCCTCGTCGGTGGGGCCGGGCCGCTGCTTCTTGATGTCGTCCCATCGGGAGTAGTTGGCCATGTCGGTGCTCCTACGGGTTGAGCCGAGCGCATTCGTCGGCGATCTTGCGAGCCCGGGCGATTTCGGCTCGTTCGTTGTTGCGTTGCTTGCGGAAGGTTGTGAGCAGGATGATTCGGTTGTCGGTCGTGAATCGATAGGTGATCCGTCGTGCTGTCGGCCCGAGCGAGAAGCGAAGCTCGAACAGGCCGTCGCCGAGCGCTCGGGAGAAGGGCATTCGTGCCGTGGAACCGAGGCCGGCGAGTCGATCGATTGCGACGACGGTGCGGTTCCAGTCAGCGTCATCGAGGCTCGACATCCAGTCGACGATTTCGTCGTGGAGTTCGACGTCGGCCACGAGACTCAGTATCGCAAGAATGCGATCATCGCGCAACTGCGATGTTCGGCTCCTCGGCGACGTCCGGCATCTTCGCGATGCAGCCGTGAATGGCAGACGTTGCCGGCCGAGCTTCCCCACGTGTCTGTCCGTGCCGACCCTGGCCCTCGCGCACGTCCATCGTGACTGGCGCCTTTTGCGAACAGCCGCCTTCCTCTGCCTCTCCTACACATATGCGACTCTTCTGCTGGATCCGTGGGTCAGGTTCGGCCCGGGAGGACGGGTGGGTGGCTGCCGAGTGCGAGGAGGGCGAGGGCGATGAGGGGTTCGGGTCCGTGGAAGCCGAAGGCGATTCGGGTGAGGAGCCGGATCTTGGTATTGGTGGACTCGATGAGTCCGTTGGAGACGCCCGAGTCGAGGGCGTGATCGATTGCTGCTCGGTGTTTGGTGATCTTGCGGGCGAGTTCGACGTAGGACTGCATGCGTGATCGGCGTGCCCAGGACAGCCATCGATCGAGGGCGTGTTTGCCGGCGTCGCCTTTGACGGCGAACACGTAGCGCAGGCCTTCTTTGAGCAGGTAGGCACGGTGAAGCCGGGGATCGGTTTTGGCGATCCAGTCGAGCTGGACGCGTTGGTTGTCGGTGAGGTCCTCAGGGTTCTTCCAGAGCGCGTAGCGGGCGCGGGCGATCCCGAGCGAGGTGCCCATCGCCCGGCCTCGCCGGTAGGGGCTGGTGGTCGGGTTGCGTCGACCGGACGCCTGGTTCCAGGCCCGGCGGCGTTCGACGTCGAGGGCTTCGATGCCCCACGCGACAACGTGGAACGGATCCGCGCAACGCACCGCGTTCGGGGCACGCTTGGCGACGACGCGGGCGATCCAGTCGGCCATGTCCGCTGACACGTGGGTCAACAGGGCGGCACGTTCATCGCCGAGCTCGTCGAAGAACACCTCGAGCGCAGCGTCGCTGCGACCCGGGCCGGCCCACACCAGATGCCCGGTGTCGTGATCGACCACCACGATCAGGTAGCGGTGGCCGCGCTTGTAGGAGATCTCATCGATCCCGATCCGGCGCAGCCCGTCGAGACGATCAACCCGCTCCTCGACGTCGTTGTTGATCCGGGTGACGATCGCTCCGACCGTTCGCCACGCGACCCGTAGCAGCTGACACGTCGCCGACTTCGAGGTGCGCACGGCAAGCCATGCCGCCATCGCGTCAAAGTCACGGGTGTGACCGACGCCGTGACGCGCCCACGGCACCGCCACGACCGTCGGACCATGCGTGCGACAGCGGACCCGTGGTGCGTCGGCCTCGATGAACACCTTCGTCGTGCCGGCGTCCAACGCTCGCCAACGTCGCCGCCCATCACCCTGGTCATAGCCAGGCGCCCGTCGCTGGCAGCGCCCACACCGGCCGCGAGCCTTCGCGTTCGGTCGGACCGACACGACGATCGATCCATCCGGGTCGTCGACCCGGACCCCTTCCACAACCGTGCGCGTCAACCCGCACGCCTTCTCCCATACCTTGGTGTTCAGCACCCCGTCTGCCTTCCTGCTGGTTTCGAGCCTTCGACAGCGCGAAACCTAGGAATCAGGCGGGGTGCACCCGCGGATAGGCCATCAACTCACCCACAGATCGGGCAGAAGAGTCCCATAAAGGCCGGGAACGGCTCACCGGGCTGATCGAGATCTGTGAGTACCCCGCGATGACGCCGTCCCTCGAGTTGGAGTTGGCCAAACTCGAGGCCTCGCAAGGCCGCACCGCAGACGCCCACGCCCACGCCCACGCGGAACGAGTACGCGAACTCCTCGCCGACTATTCGGAGTCGGCTCACTATCGCGAAGCGTCAGCACTGATTGTCCAGACCTCGGCTCGAGACTGAGAAGCCGAGGCTCCGACCGGTCGCGCTGTCGGAGCACAGGGAGATCGGACCAACGCCACCCTGTCGGCAACGCCTGGACGAAGAACAACGACTGGGATTCTCAGTCCACCGCGACAGTGCTGCGAACGGCACCGAGCGACCGTGGTTGGACCACCCTTCAGCCACGCGCAGGTGTCCCCCTCAGGGCAGTACGTGTCTCGGGCCGCCGGGAGGACCCGACCGCCGATGCGGCCCAAGCGCGACACAGCGTGCATGCCGCAATTCGGTCGAGTACTGCGAACTCCGCTGCATCGCCGCCCCATCGTGACGCCAGACGATCCCAGTTCGATTTCTCGCTCGGTGTCAGACGGTGACGAGTCGAACCGATGTGCCGAGCGTTTGCAGGAGGTGTCTGAGATCGTTTGGGTCGGACGTGACGAGGGCGACTGCGCTGTGCCTTGCCTGGGCGGCTGCGACCACCGCCACGGACGCGTCGATGATGTCAGCGGTGCCAGCCTGTCCGCACAGCAGCCCCGTGGCCCGTGCGAGCGGTCCGTCGAGCGGTACCTCGTCGCAGTGCGCAAGCGCCCGCGCGAGCAGCGCTTGGCGGCTCCCGTCACGCCACGCTTGCGCAATCACGCCTGCAGGTACCGACACCTCAGCGGCGTCGTCGGCTGCGTTGCGCAGCATCGCCCAGACCGAACGGTCATTGCGATCCAGGGCGATCAGCGCACCAGCGTCGAGAACGAGTGTGGTCATCCGTCTACGAGTGCACGAGCGGCAGCGAGTTCGTCATCGCTGAAGGCGCCGTGCTCGTGTTCCCAGGCCGCAACGATGTCACGAAGCCCGCGGCGAGCGAGTTGGCGGCGAGCAGCGTCGGCAAGCCACGCGGAGACGTTCTGCTCGTCAGCGTCTGCCGCCTCGCGGACGGCGATCGCAAGTTCTGATTCCAGCGACACGGTGAGTCGTTCGACGGTCACAACTCGATCATACTTCGTCATACTCCGCCGTGCGGCATATCGCCGCACGTATTCACCATCAACGACGAGACGCTCGCGTGCTACTGCGAAGCCCTAGTGCAGTGCTCGATAATCGCGACCCCCCCGACCGTCTTGGACATGCTCGCAGGCGGTACTCGGGAGGGTTTCCGGGAACTCGGGAACGGCACTTGGGAGGGTTTCCGGGAAGTGGGAACTCGAGTGTGAGAGGTCTCCGAGAGAGAGGAGCCTCAGATGGGAGAACAGAAGCGGATGCCTGGGCGGCCGCGGAAGTAGGCATCCGACGCCGAGAGGATGCGGGCGACTCGCGCTGCGCAGCGCGCCGAGCGAGAAGCGGCATCGCAGCGAACGACTCCGCGATCCAGCGGTGCCGGCGTCTGTGACGACGATGAGCCGATGCCGATCGACGCCCGAGCAGTCGCAGCGATTCCGACGCCGCCGACCGCAGTCGCTCCGGAGCGCGTCGCTGACCACTCCGACTGCGACGCGACGATCAGCGTCTTGCGCGCCGAGTTGTTCCGTGTCGAAGAGCGATACGACGATCTGGTGCTGAGCCGGTGGATTCTTGCCCAGAAGTACGAACGAGCACTCGGCAGGATGCGCACGCACGATCCGCACGGCATCAATTGGCTGGTCGAGCAACTCGCTGAGTGGGAACGCGACGTCGACGATCGGCGGACGAGGGGACTGCATGAGCCGAGTCGGGAACGAGCACGCCGTCGCCACGAGGAGGAGTTCGAGCGGCGACTCGAACTCGCGCGTCGTTCGTCCCCGCGATGAGTCAGCTCTCGATTCGGCGACCGACCGCTTCGACGATCTCTCGGCCACGGTGGTCTGATGCTTTGAGGTAGCGCAGGCTCGCGGCACTCGACGCGTGCCCCATGATCGTCATCACCTCCCGCAGTGATGCCCCAGCCGTAGCCGCCTCCGTCCCGGCGAGGTGGCGGAGGTCGTAGAAGCGGGCGTGGCGCAGACCGACCGCATCTCATGCCCTCGACCACTGCGGAGCGAAGTAGGTGTTGAGGAGCGGGCCGCCTCGGAGCGATGTGAAGACGAGCGCGCCTGGCTCGCCGTCCTCGACGTACTCCTCGATGAGAGCCGCCAGCCGCTCGGCGATCGACTGGGCGACCGGGACGGTTCGCACGGCGCTCTCGGTCTTCGGTGGGCCGAGGATCGGGCCCTGACCCTTGATGTCGTGCAGGGCTTGAATCACTCGCAACTCCCGGCGTTCGAGGTCGACGTGCTCGATCGTCAGGCCGGCGAGCTCGCCGAACCGCAGCCCGCTCGCTGCCGCCGTCCACACCAGGCACTCGAACCTCGGATGGATTGCGCCGGCGAGCGCCGCGCACGTCGTCCCACCGGAGGAGCGGCGATCGATCATCCGCTCGGCGGAGGCGCCCTTGATACGGACCGGATTGCGGGCGATCAACCCGTCGTCGACGGCGGTGGTCATGATCGAACGGAACAGCCGATAGATCTTCGCGACCGTGTTGTGGTGCAGGCCGCTCGCTGCGAGCCGGCCGTGCCACGTCCGCACGTCGACGGGGTGGACGTCGCAGAGGTGCACGTTGGCGAACACCAGAACGATGTGTCGGAGCTGGCCCTCGTAGATCTCGCGCGTCCGCGGACGGACCGGCCGTTCGGCAACCCACCGCGTCGCGTACTTGCCGAACGGGATGCGACCGGCGTCGGGGTCGACCCAGACGCCTCGGATCATGTCGGCCTCGACGGTGGCGAGCCAGCGTCTCGCGTCGGTCTTGCTGGCGAACTCGTGTCGGCAGCGACTTGCTTGCCGAGGCGCCACTAGCGCGCTTGGTACCGGCCGCTGGGCAGCTTGCGGATGCTGCCGAAGGAACGGGCTCGGGCCATGACGGCCTCCTCGTGCTCGATGCCAACTTGTAGGCACGTGTAGGCACGACGGCCGTTTCCGGGGCCCGGCGTTACACGAGTCCCGGCCTGGAATTCACTCCTGACCAGGGGTTTCGCGTGGAGCGGACGACGGGAATCGAACCCGCATCATCAGCTTGGAAGGCTGAGGTTCTAGCCGTTGAACTACGTCCGCAAGAGCCGACACCCTAGCGGCGTCGGCCCGTTCGCGTCAGCGGAACAGTGCGCCGAGCGCGCACAGCCAGGCTGCGCGAATGCGGTCGGTGTCGCTGTGGAGGAGCCGACGGTGAATCGTGAACGAGTCGTAGCTCGTCAGCACGAGCACCGCGTCGACCAGGAGGTCCCGGTCGGCTTCGTCGACCGCCGCGAGCTCCGTCGCGAAGTGCTCGGCGATCTGCGCTCGGAACACGACGGCGATCTCGGCGATGCCCTCGTCGATCGACGGAATCGACGGTGCACGCATCCGGGCGAGTTGCATCGTGCCGTCGACGGACTCGAACAATTCGATGCGGGCGTCGACCAGGGTGGCGATTCGCTCGTCGAGCGAACCGGAGCCGATGTCGGGGATCTCCGCCAACGGTCCCGCTTCGTCGAAGGCGTGATCGATGGCCGTGAGGACGAGATCGTCGAGGTCCTCGAAGTAGCGGAAGATCGACCGATGTGACACGCCGGCTCGATCGGCGATCTCGGAGGCTCCGGGCCGGAGGTTGCCCTCACGAATGATTGCGAGCAGTGCCGCAATCACCGCAGTGCGATTGCGGGTTCGCCGAAGCGTGCGCCCGTCGACGTGTTCGACCTCGAGTGCCGCTGTCAGATCTGGTCCTGTTGTCATACCCCTACGCTCACCACTGGATGCCGAAGTCAAACGATCATGTGTCGCAACCGCTGACCGGTGATGAAACTATCACGGCCGCGGTCGACGAGTCGCTTGTTTGGCGAGTGCGCAAACTGATGGACAAGGCCGCGGCGACGTCCAACGTGCACGAGGCCGACGCGTTCTCGCGGAAGGCAGCCGAGTTGATTGCGCGGCACCGGATCGACCCCGACTCGCTCGCCGAATCGAGGGGGGACGAACTCGCTGTTCGCGAGATGGCCCTCGGTCGTGGCGCCTACGTTCGTGCGCGTCTCGCGCTGCTGATGGCGGTTGCCGAGGCCCACGACTCGCGGGTCGTGTTCGCCTCGACGCCGACCGGTACCGTTGCCTACGTCGCCGGTCACACCTCGGACCTCGAACTCGTCGAGGTGATGTACACCTCGTTGCACGCCCAAGCGGCCGCCCAGATGGCGTCCGAGCGTCGATCGACCCCGTCCGCCACGCAGCGGCACCGGCGGTCGTTTCTCTTCGGGTACGCCGACCGCGTCGCCAAGTCGTTCGACGAGGTGCGCGCCAACGCACAGGCCTCGGCGGCCACGCCCGTGACCGTCGACGGTTCCGGCAGGCCGTTGGCGCGGCTCGAGCGGACCCGGCAGGTCGACGAGTTCGTCAGCGCCCGGTTCGGCCGTGTGCGAACGGCGCGCAGTTCTGCCGGCGCCGAACTCGGCGGCTGGAGCGCCGGTAGCGCGGCCGCCGAGCGGGCGGACCTGGGCCGGCAACGAGTCCAAGGCCGACGATCGTTGGGTCCCGGGTGAGGCGCGACTGCGGGCGCGCCGAGGTCTACGCCGCCGAGTCGGCGGCGTTCGACGGCACCGACCTGGAGGTGGTTCGGCCGTTCGACGAAGTGTCGGCCGTGATGGCCGCCGTCGTCGAAACCGCATGGTGGCCCGGGCCGCAGGTGCGCGTCGTTCGAGCCCGACGGGATGCTGCCGCGTCGAGCGCTCGCGGCGACGGCGGTACGAGCACGGTGATCCGGCTCGCCGCGGCGCAGACCACCATCGCAACGGCGGCGCACGAGCTGGCCCATGCGCTCGCCGGACCTGCCGCTGGGCACTCCCCGGTGTATCTCGCCGCCTACCTCGACATCGTTGCCGTCATCACGAATCTCGACTCGCGCGATCGACGCCACCAGCTGCACGTCGGCCAGCTTCGCCAGGCACTCGACGCCGCCGACCTGGTCGTCGGCGCCCGAACCTGGGCGCCGCCCCCCGAGGAGGCGACCGGCACCGCGATTGCGCTCTGATCTGAAATCCGTCAGTAGCATCAGCTCGGTATCCGGGATGTAGCGCAGCTTGGTTAGCGCGCCTGCTTTGGGAGCAGGAGGCCGGGAGTTCGAATCTCCCCATCCCGACCACGTCGACCGGTATCCAGGAGAACGGTCCGAACGCTTCGCTGTCTCTGTCGGGGGTGGAGGCCGCTCGGACACGTAGAGCAGTGGACGTTGTCAGGACGATCTGCTCCTCGCCCACCGACGACGACCGAGTCGGGGCACCGACGCGAGATCACGGCGACCCGCAGCGGGGTCGAGCAGGCTGGTCAGGCGGACGTCGCGCCGTCGAGCCGTTCCATGCGGACGGTGAAAAACGTGTGGTATGTCCAGACGAGTTGCTCGCCGTCGCGCCGACGGTGGACCTCGACGCCGGGCATGCCGTCGGGCCGCAGCACCAGCACGCCGTCCTCGAAGCTCGCCGCAACCCGGATCGGCGTGGTCAAGTCGGCGGCCATCACGTCGTTCACCCCGGACTCGAGGGTGCCGTCGGCCACCATGTCGTGGACGACTCCGGCCGAGGTGACCACGACGCGATCAGCGGCCTGTTCGATGCGCTCCACGTGACCCCAGATCGGGTTGTCGGGGGCGAGTGGCTCGCCGTTCGACTCGCCGCTGACCACCTTCCAGACTCCCCGGAGGTCCGGCGCGCCGTCGACGAGTGGGTCGTCGCACTCGGCGAGGATCGGCGGTGGCATCTCGGCGCCGTACCCGCCGGGAGGCGTGTAGGCGGTGGGAATGTCGTGCACGTGGGTCATTCGGCCACCTCCGTCATGGCGAAGAGCCACTGGCTCTCGAGACCGGCCTCGCGATGCTTGCCGATCGTGTTCGCGATCTCCGGATCGCCGGCCAGTGCGAGGTACGCCTGGCGCGACGGGTAGCGCATGATGCCGACGAACTGGAAGTGCTCGCCTCCGTCGCCGATGAGCTGTGAGTCGATGTTGGCGCCGAGTACGAACGTGCCGCCGTGCGATTCGACGAACGTCCGCATCGCGCGCGAGTACTGCATCACCGCCTCCTGCCCGCTCAGGCCGGCGTGCGATGCGTCGGCCTCCTGCTTGAAGGTGAGCATGTTCAACATCACGACCGGCTGATCGGCAGGACCGGCCAGGAATGTCTCGAGTTGTTCATGGGTGGGCCAGGTTGCCATCGGTGTTCCTCTTTCAGTGGGCTGGTATCGAGGTGGCTGTCACGCATCGACGCGGGCAGTGCGGTCACGAGGTTCGTCGCGATCGTCAGTGCAGCGTCCTTCGAGACCTCGCCGCGCGACACGAGGTCGGCCAGACCGAACAGGCCGGCGACCAACGTCCACAGCACCGCACGGGCGTGGTCGCCCTCGATCGCAGGGATGCGGCCCAACCACTGCTCCTCGACATGTCGGCGGAAGCGCTCGCGCACGGGGTCGAGATCGGGGAGACCTGGATCGGCGACGAGGACGCGAATCGCTCGCTGATCGTCGGCCGGCATCGCCAACAGCTGGGTGAACGCGGCGGGGAAGGCGGAGGCGGTGTCACCGGCGGCGTCGACCGCCTCGTTGATTGACGCGAGGTAGCGCGCCGCCACGTCGTCGAAGAACGCCGCGTACAACGACGCGAGATCGGCGAAGTGGTCGTACACGAGGCGCCGACTCACCCCGGCCTCGGCGGCGACCGCCACCATCGTCAGCCCTGCATACCCGTCGCGGACGAAGAGCCGCGCCGCGGCGTCGAGGAGCTGACGGCGTCGGTCGTCGGTCTTGAGGTAGGCCCGCTTGGTCATGAAGTGTACAGAGTGTACACTTCTGCTCGACGGGCGGCAAGGGTGCCGTCTCCGGCGCCGAATTGATCTTGGTTGTCGGTGCCGCAACATTCTTGGCCGTCGTCCGGCTGGCCCTTCAGCGAATTCGCCGACGTCGACGGCGCAGGGATGCCGATCGCGCTTTCACCCTTTCGGGGTGTCGATGGCCGGCCCGGGCCGTGAGACGGTGGTGGCTCAGCGGGTGGCGCTCGGTTGCCCGCGTTCCTCGGAGGTGAGAAATGCTCGCATACGACTACCCCTTGCTGGGCCTGTTCTGGTCCATGTTCGTCTTCTTCCTGTTCTTCGCCTGGCTGGTGCTGCTGTTTCGCGTGTTCGCCGACATCTTCCGCAACCGGGAGATGGGTGGTTGGGGTAAGGCGCTCTGGTCGATCTTCGTCATCCTCGTGCCATTCCTCGGAGTGTTCGTGTACGTCATTGCCCATGGCAACGAGATGACCGAACGTGACATCGCGGCCGCTCAGCAGAGCGATGCCCAGTTCCGTGCCTACGTGCAGGAGACCGCCGGAACCGGCGGCTCGGCAGACGAGATCGAGAAGCTCGCCGGCCTCCGCGACAGCGGAGTGATCACCGAGCAGGAGTTCGCAGCACAGAAGGCGAAGCTGCTGGCCTGAGCGCCGGACACGACGATGACGAAAAACTTCAACGGCAAGATCGCCCTCGACATCCGCGATTCGGAACCCGACTGGGAGCCGTTTCTCGCTCCGAAGGCTCCCGAGGGCGCACCGAACGTGCTGTTCCTCGCCTGGGACGACCTCGGCTACGCCACCATGGACACGTTCGGTGGCCCGGTCCAGTGTCCGAACATGGCCCGCATCGCCGAACGAGGTGTGAAGTTCGCCAACTTCCACACGACCGCACTGTGCTCGCCCACCCGAGCGTCGCTGCTGACGGGGCGGAACGCGACGTCGAACGGCATGGCGACGATCGCCGAGTTCGCATCGGGGTTCCCCGGGATCTCCACTCGGATCCCCTTCGAGAACGGGTTCATCTCCGAGGTCCTTGCGGAACGGGGCTACAACACCTACTGCGTGGGCAAGTGGCACCTCACCCCGGGTGAGGAGTGCAATCTGGCGGCCTACAAGGGGCGGTGGCCGCTCGGTCGCGGCTTCGAGCGCTTCTACGGCTGGCTCGGCGGCGAGACGAACTCGTTCTTCCCCGACCTCGTGTACGACAACCATCCGATCGAGCCGCCCGCTCGTCCCGAGGACGGCTACCACCTCGCCGACGACATGGCCGACAAGGCGGTCGAGTTCATCCGCGACGCCAAGGTGATCGATCCGGACAAGCCGTTCTTCATGTACCTGGCTCCCCAGGCTGGTCACGCACCGCACCTCGTTCCGACGGAGTGGGCCGACCGCTACAAGGGCGTCTTCGACGAGGGCTACGAGGCCATTCGTGCGGGGATCCTGCAACGCCAGATCGAACTCGGCCTTCTGCCCGCCGACACGGAACTCTCACCGATCAACCCGCACGGCGAGCCGAACCGGACGGGCCCCGACGGGCAGCCTTGGCCGTTGCTCGACACCGTGCGCCCGTGGGACAGCCTCTCCGACGACGAACGTCGGCTGTTCAGCCGGATGGCGGAAGTGTTCGCCGGCTACATCTCGTACAACGACGACCGGTTGGGTCGAGTGCTCGACTTCCTCGAGGAGTCCGGCGAGATCGACAACACGCTGATCGTCGTCGTGTCCGACAACGGCGCGAGCGGCGAGGGCGGCCCGAACGGGAGCTTCAACGAATGGCGCTTCTTCAACGGTGTCCCCGACACCGCCGCGACCACGCTGCCGCACATCGACGAGCTCGGTACGCCGGCCTCGAACAACCACTACAACACGGGCTGGGCGTGGGCGTTCGACACGCCCTTCCCGTACTGGAAGCGGTGGGCGGGTGCCGAGGGCGGCGTCGCCGACATGTGCCTGGTGTCCTGGCCGGCCAAGATCCCTGCCGACACCAGTCCGAGACCGCAGTACGTCCACGCCGTCGACATCGTGCCCACGATCTACGACCTCTTGGACATCGAACCACCGGAGACGATCAACGGGTACCTGCAGAGTCCGATCGAGGGCGAGAGTTTCGCGGCGGCGCTGACCGATCCATCGGCGCCCGGCAAAGCGACGCAGTTCTACACGATGCTCGGCCAACGTTCGATCTACCACGAGGGCTGGCTCGCATGCACGGTGCATCCGCCCTTGTCGAGTTGGGGGAACTTCGAACGAGACGAATGGGAGTTGTTCCATCTCGAGGTCGACCGTTCGCAGACCCACAACGTCGCCGCCGAGCATCCGGAGCGCTTGGAGGCACTGAAGGGCTTGTGGTTCTACAACGCCGGCATCTACAACGGTCTGCCGTTGGACGACCGCAGCGCGTTGGAGCAGGTGCTTGCCGAGCGTCCCCGTGGCGCACCTGATCGCGACCGCTACATCTTCTATCCGAACTGTGCGGACGTTCCCGAGTCCGCAGGTCCGGCGCTTCCGGGGCGTTCCTACACGATCGCCGCAGGCGTCCGCATCGACACCGATGATGCGCAGGGAGTGGTGTGGGCTGCCGGTGGCGTTCCGGGTGGCCACTCGTTGTACGTCAAGGATCGCCGGTTGCACTACACGTTCAACTGGATCGGCACCGTCCTGCAGGATGTCGTCGCTGACGAGGAACTCTCGCCGGGCAGCCATGTGCTGATCGCCGAGTTCGTGGCCACGGTCCGAGTTCCGACCCGGCGATGCCGGGAGCGGCCGGCACGCTCACCCTGTATGTCGACGACCGCCCGGTCGGTTCGGCTCCCATCGTCACGCAGCCGGGCTACTTCTGCCTGACAGGCGACGGGATCTGCGTCGGGCGCGACAGCGCCTCGGCTGTCACGCCGAACTACCAAGCGCCATTCGTCGTTCGTCGGCGGTGACATCGACAAGGTGATCGTCGACGTCTCCGGCGACCGGTACGTCGATCACGAGGGCCAGGTTCGGGCCTGGTTCAGCATCGACTGATGGTGGTCGCTGCAGGAATCCCCCGCCGAGCGCAATGCCCACTCAGCGGCCGAAGAGCGCGGACGCAGTGCGCGCAAGTCGGTCCCGAGATCGACGCACGCCGAGTGGGAGCCCGCCCCGGAACGGCGCGACCCGATCGCGATGATCGAGGCACAGAACGCGACCCGTGTTCCGTGGCTGGTCCCAGTGCGCCACGACAGGATGCGCGCGTCGCCGTTCACCTTCTACCGAGGAGCCGCAGGGATCATGGCGGCCGACCTGGCTGCTACCCCCAACAGCGGGCTGAGCGTCCAACTCGGCGGTGATGCGCACCTCTCCAACTTCGGTGCGTACGCATCTCCCGGGCGACAGCTCGTCATCGACGCCAACGATTTCGACGAGACGCTTCGCGGACCGTGGGAGTGGGACGTGAAGCGGCTGGCCGCGAGTGTCTACATCGCTGCCCAGCACCTCGGATTCGGAGCCAAGCTGTCGAAGGAGCTCACCGCCGACGCCACCGGTGCCTACCAGCAGGCAATGACGCAGTTCAGCCAGATGGGTTTCCTCGACCTGTGGAATCGCCTGCTGACCATCGAGGACGTCCGAGCAGAGGCGGGGATGACCAAGGCAGATCTCGCTCGACGGGTCGATCGATTCGAGGAGCGTGCCCGAAAGAAAGATGGTCGCCAGGCGGTGGGAAAGCTCACCGAGATCGTCGACGGTGCCCGCCGGATCATCGACCAGCCGCCCGTCGTGTACCCGATCAGATCCTTGCCGGACGGGTACGACCCGACCGAGGTCGAAGCCACCGCTCGCGCCGCCATCGACTCGTACCTGTCGACGCTCAACGACGCACGCCGCTCACTACTGGCCCGCTACACGCTCGTCGACGTCGCGCTCAAGGTGGTGGGCGTCGGCAGCGTCGGTACACGATGCCTCATCCTGCTGTTCGAGGGGCGCTCGCCGAATGATGTGTTCTTCCTCCAAGCCAAGGAGGCGCAGGCATCCGTCCTCGAGGAGTTCCTCGAACCGAGTCCGTACGACAACCACGGTCAGCGAATCGTCGAGGGTCAGCGTCTGTCGCAGGCGCAGTCGGACATCTTTCTCGGATGGACCACCGGCGAACTCGAGCAACGTCACTACTACATCCGCCAATTGCGCGATTGGAAGGGGTCGGTCGAAGTCGAGGGTGCCACCCCCCGCCAACTCAGCTTCTACGCCAAGCTCTGTGGCACGACGTTGGCACGCGCTCACGCGCGAACCGGGGACGCGGCAGCGATCGCGGCCTACCTCGGTGGTGGCCGCCAATTCTCGAACGCCATCGCTGCCTTCTGCGAGGCGTACGCCGCTCAGAACCTGGCTGACTTCCGTGCCTTCGAGGACGCCATCGACTCCGGCCGGCTCGAGATCCCGTCAGCATGATTCCGACTTCTTCCACCGCACATTCCGAGCTGGTGGCCATCACACCAAGGAGATCAGCCATGAACGTCACCGTGCCGTTTGCAGCACTGCTCCTTGCCGTCGCGTTCGGCTACATCCTGGGCACCGAGAGCGGGCGCAAGAAACGCGATGATCTTCTCGTTCGCCTGGGCCGAGGCACCGGCGGCGACGCCGAGCTGGGAGTCGACGACGCCGAATCGTGACCTGGCAGGTGTGGCTCTGGCCCCGCGCAGACGGTCTCGAGCCGTCTGTACGATCAGCCGTCATGGTGAGCGACGGCTTCCTGGCTGCCCCGACTGAAGTCATCGACGGCGCAGTTCAGTGGGAGGACCTCGGGCTCGTCGATTCGAAGTTCCAAGCGCCGTGGACGCGTCCCGGAATCATCGGTCGGCCTGCGCTCGTCGAGCGACTGACGACGTACCCGCTGCCCCGGTCGTTGCGGTCGTCGGACCCGCCGGCTACGGCAAGACCACCTTGCTCGGTCAGTGGGCAGCCACCAGCGACGTCCCCGTCTTCTGGCTCACGCTCGACGCGCACGACAACGATCCGGCCATTCTGCTGGAGTACCTGGTCGCCATCATGAACCGCATCGAGCCAGCCGATCCGCAGCTGTGCCGATCGCTGTTGGCCGAGGCCGCCGTCGACACGAACTGGTCCCTGCGTCGCCTGGCGATGCTCGTGTCGTCGCGTCGACGTCGATTCGGTCTCGTCGTGGACCACACCGAATCGGTGACCGACCCACGCTCAGGCGACTTGCTCGCCACGGTCGCACTCAACCTGCCGCCCGGGTGTCGAATCGCCTTCGCGTCACGCGTCGAGCTGCCACTCCCGATGGCCAGGCTCAGAGCCGAGGGCGCCGTCGAGGAGATCGGCGTCGAGCAGTTGGCGATGGACGAATCCGAGGCGACTGCGCTGCTCGGCGAAGTGCACGCGGGCATTGAAGCGACGGAGATCCACGAACTGGTGCAACGCACGGAGGGATGGCCCGTCGGCTTGTACCTCGGCGCCTTGACCAGTCGATCCGGACGAGCCGCCAGCACTCACCGCGCTGGCGTGCAGGGAGACGACCGGATGGTCGCGGATTATCTGCGCAGCGAGGTCCTCGCAAACCTGTCCGCGGCTGAGGTCACCTTTCTCACTCACACGTCGATCCTCTCGGAGCTGAGCGGACCGCTCTGCGACGCCGTCATCGGCAACCCAGGTTCTCAGCGCATGCTCGAATCGCTCGAACGTTCGAATCTGCTGCTGATACCGCTCGATCGACAGCGCCGTTCGTATCGCTGTCACCACCTCCTCCTGGAGTTGCTGCGCGCCGACCTCGAACGGAACGAACCCGACCTGATCGCGCAGCTCCACGACCGCGCCGCCGCATGGTTCGAGGCCAACGACCAGCCCGAGAACGCGATCAATCACGCGCTCGCGGCGAACGATCCCGACCGAGCGGCACGCGTCTACGGTCAGATCTGTCAAGCGGTCTACGCCGCTGGCCGAATCGAAACGTTGAACCGCTGGATCTGCTGGTTCGAAGACCGGGGACTGCTCGAACGGTACCCGCATGTCGCTGCGACCTGGGCGCTGGCGTCGGCGCTGACCGGGAACGGCGCGAGCGCCGATCTGCTTGCCACGGCGGCCCGCGCCGGCGACCACGCTGCGCTCGCCCCGGACGGAAGCCCGGTCGCCGGACTGCTCGCGCTGGTCGACGCGTGCCGGTGCCGCGACGGCGCACCCGGCATGCGGTTCAGCGCAGCGACGGCCGCACGCCTGCTCCGGTACGACAGCCAGTTCCAGGGGACCGGCGATCGTCCTGGAAGGTATCGCCGCCCTGCTCCAGGACGAAATGGACGAAGCCGACGCACTGTTCACCATCGCCGCCGCGACGTGCTTTCGGTACGGCGGCATCACGACCGGACTCGCTGCGCTGTCACTGCGTGCCTCGAGTGCGCTCGGGTGCGGCGACACCAACACGGCGTACGCGCTGTCCGACGACGCCGTTTCGATCGCCACCGAGGCCCACCTCGACATGCACGCGCAGTTGACGGTCGTCCACGCCGTCGCCGCACGAGTTGCAATTCGGCGTGGGAACCTCGAACAAGCTCGCAGCCACTTGGCGCTGGCGGTGCGCAACCGACCGTTGTGCTTTGCCGATGTGCCCTTCAGCGCCGTCTTCCTGGTCGAACTCGCCGAGGCGTACGTCGCACTTGCCGACCCCGCAGGCGCCAAGGCGGTGTTCCGCCAGATCAACGACGTCCTCGGTGCGCGATCCGGCCTCGACGTGGTGATCGATCGTTGCGACGTGTTGCGTGGCAAGCTCCACGGGGCCGGCCCAACCCTCGTGGGAGCATCGTCGCTGACGGCAGCCGAGCTTCGGCTCGTGCCGCTGCTGTCCACCCATCTCACCTACAGCGAGATCGGTGAGCGTCTCTACGTGTCCCGGAACACGATCAAGTCGCAGACGGCATCGATCTTCAGGAAACTCGGCACCACGTCACGAGGCGGAGCGGTACGCGCCGCCGAGCAGCTCGGCCTTCTCGGACCGACAGCGATCGACGCTCAGGGGTGATGCGTTTCACCCCGAACGGGTGGTGAGCTCGACACGGTCGATTCGTACCATCGCAACGTGACCGCAGACGTCGCCTCCGTCATCGACGTCCACCGGGCGGCAGGGTCGTTTTTCGACGTCGCGGGAGTTCGTTCCTTCATGCGCACTGCGGGCGAGGGAGAGACGGTCGTGCTGCTGCACGGTTTGCCGGCCTCGTCGTTCCTGTACCGCAAGGTGATCGGAGAGCTCGCGGGTCGGGGGCTCCGGCCGGTTGCGTTCGACCTCCCGGGGCTGGGCCTCGCCGATCGCCCCACGGACTTCGACTACTCGCTGTCCGGACTCGGCCTGTTCGTCGCCGCCGCCATCGATGCACTCGACATCGACCGCTTCCACCTGGTCGTTCACGACGCAGGCGGGCCGATCGGATTCGAGGCTGCTGCCAGACTGCTCGACCGGGTGCAGTCCCTGACGGTGCTGAACACGATCCCCGAGATCGACGCCACGCCGTTCCCCGGCGAGTTCCTGGCCCGGCTCACGCGCAAGGTCGGTGGACCGATGAGTTCGGTGGTCGTCTGGCGCACGATGATGTACCGGGTCGGCATCCTCGATCGGTCGGCCGTTCCCGAGGCCGAGGTCGATGCGTACCGCGACCTCGCGCTCGTCGCCGACGACGGCGCCGCGTACCTGCAGATCATGCGGGGCCTGCACGCAACCCGGGGCGAGAAGAAGGACTACCGGCCGCTGCTGCACGTCGACTCCGCTCCGTACCCGGTGCAGATCGTGTGGGGCGCGAAGGATCCGATCCTGACGATGCGGCGTTTCGGCTGGCGCGCGCTCGAGGCCACCGGTCTGCCATCGATGTCGATCGTGCCGGCGCGTCACTTCCTCCAGGAGGACCAGGCTCCCGCGGTATCGGCGCTGATCGCCGAACACGTGCATCGAGCCACCAGGTGACGAACGAATCTCCCCCCACCGAACACTCGGGCTCGCCCACGCGCCCGGCGACAGACAGGAAGCCACCGCAATGAAGCACCACCAGACCCGACGCAGGCGCACGCGAACCATGGCGATCGGCGTTGCCGCCGGCGCACTGTTCATCGCCGCCTGCTCGTCCGACGGCGACTCGGCGAGCACCGAGTCGCAGCCCGACACGTCCCCCGCTTCCACATCGGCGACGTCAGAGCCGGAAACGCCGGAGTCGTCTGTGGCGTCATCGACGCCATCATCGACGCCCAGCGACACCGACCCGGCCGTCACCGGCAACGACTGTCCGATGGTCGTCGACGCATCGTCCGCCGACTTCTACCCGATCCAGCCGAGCTTCTCGGCCGGCTACACGGCGGCTGGGCAGAAACTGAACAGCGACACCGCCAACTGGGCCTACGTCGTCGAGAGCGACTTCCCGTACTCGAACTGGATGGCCTGGTACCTGTACGACACCAACGGTGTCCCGATCTACAAAGTGTCCGACCAGGACATCATCCCCGACGAGGGTTCCACCAACCCCTTCGTCGACGGCAATCCGATTCTCGCTCCTGAGCGCTCGTTCACGCTCTACTTCATGCCGAGCACGACCCCGGCCAGTGTGGTGTCGGACATGCAGGCCGACGGCAAGAACGTCGCACTGCTTCCGGCGCAAGGCGACACTCCCGGCGTCTCGGTCGTGTCGCGCAGCTACTGGTCGTTCGGAAACGACGGCATCGGCAACTACGACCGCTTCGGGTTCGCCGGCGACACGAACACGCCGTATCCCACCATGACGGCGTTCCTGACCGATTCGTCGACCGGCGAACTCACGTCGACGCCGGTGGACGACTGCGGCTCCCAGAGCCAGTTGCCCCAGGAGTTCTGGTACAACGCCGAGACGAACAGCCCGGTCATCACCTTCGCCGACGCCAACCCGCCCTCGAAGGAAGACCTCGACGACCTGCCGAAGTTCCTCGTCCAGACCGGGTCGTTCTCCGGGGCGATGGGGGAGGAGTTCCCGCCGTCGCCGGTGCCGAACGAGGTGCAGTTCTACCGCAACGTCGCGACCAACGCGCCGTACGCCGACGTGAGTTCCGCCCCGCCGAAGGGCAACCCGCCCGACGCCTGCGGTGGGTACGTCATGGCGAACCTCCCGAACGACGTGGTGTCGCTGGTCCACATCCCACAGGTTCCGAGCTTCCCCGACTACACGGGCGCGACCGAGGCGACCCTGAACACCGGCGACGACTACGACGTCAGCTTCTACAGCATCGTGATCTACGGCGCGGAGAAGCAGCTCGACGCCTTCGGGACGCTGCAGAACTCGCAGCTGGGCAACACCCAGATCGCCCAGAACCCCGACGGCAGTGCCACCGTGGTGCTCTACCCGGACACGGCCACGCAGGACCAGATCGACCAGATCGCCGCGGTCGTGGAAGCCAACGGCTGGAACCTGCTCAAGAGCGGCCGGCAGACCGATCTCGCGCCCAACATGCTCCTCGTCCGCGAGAAGGGCCAGAACCAGAACTGGGAGAACGCACTCAGCGCCAACGACGTCACCCAGGGTGCACCGTGCCCGCAGTCGACGGACCCGTCGTTGCCGTTGCCGCAGGATCCGCCCGACGCCCAGGTCACCCAGGACAACGGCATGGGGCTCACCGCCCCGGCCGGCGAGAACTGCTCGATCGATGCGTTCCTGTCGGGCAAGTGCCTGGAGGACTTCCAGACCCGCCAGAAGGCGGCGGGCCAGCAATGGTCCGCCACCGGGGAGTGGCCGACCCAGCTGTCGCCCTGAGTCCCGTCCGTGACGTGCCGCTCGGTCGTCGACGCGATGGGGAACGCGTCCGTCAGACCGGGCCGGTAGGCGGCGAACCAGACGGCTGTTCGTCAGCTCGCAATGCGATCGAGTCGTAGAGCGACGCCAGCGCGGCCTCGACCGACTGGCGTTCGTCGCCGCCAGCGCCGGTCGCCTCCAGGAGCACGGGTCCGAACACCGCGAAGCACAGCTGCAGCGAGGTCATGGCGATCGCCCGCGCCTTCGCCTCGGCGAGCACGTCGTCGTCGCCCTCGATGCGGGACGCGATGGCGGCGACCAGCGCAGCACCGAGTGGGAACTCGCCGTCGGCGGACACAGCGTCGCCGTCGTGGAGGTGCCAGCGGACGAGCGCCTTGAGGTAGGGGTCGCTCGTGGTGAGCAACGGCATGGTTGTGACGTCGCCATGGGTGGCCACGAAGTCGGCACGCAGCGCGTCCAGGCCGGCGCGGAGTGCCGCGTCCTTGCCGCCGAAGTAGTGGTGGATCAGCCCGTAGTTGACGCCTGCCTCGTCGGCGAGATCTCGGCCGACGATCGCACCCGGCGCACGAAGGGTCAGCAGTTGCTTCGCGGCCTCGACGAGCGCGTCGCGCCCCGTGCCCGTGCGGTGTGCGGGCCCTGGGCCCTCGTCGTCGATGCCACCCATTGACATGAGATTAGCCATCCGGCTAATCTCATGTCAATCGACGAGCTCGACACCGACGCTCGACAGCCAGGTCAACAGGGGGAGAGCAACCGATGGGCGACCACGTGACGAACTGGGCGAACGACTTCGACATCTTCGACCCGGCATACATCGACGATCCGTTCCCGATCTGGGACGACCTTCGCGACACCTGTCCGATCGCTCACACCGACCGATGGGGCGGGTCGTGGTTGCCGACGACCTATGCCGACGTCACGGCGATCGCACGCGACGTCGAGCATTTCAGTTCGCGCAGCGTCGGCGTCGTTCCGCCGCCCGACGACGAGGACGGACAACTGCCCGCCGGTGTCCCGCCGATCAGCGCCGACCCGCCCGAGCACACGTGGACGCGGCGGCTCCTGCTGCCGTGGTTCTCGAAGGACCGCGTCGCCGAGTACGAGATCGCCACCCGTGAGCTGTGCCGCCGTCTGGTCGACGACCTCGTCGAGCAGGGGCACGCAGACGCCGCCGTGGGCTACTCCCAGCAGATCCCGGTGCGGGTCATCGGCGTCATGCTCGGCGTGCCCGAGGAGATGTCGGACACCTTCACCGGCTGGGTGCGCGACGTCCTCGAGTTCGCGCACGACCTCGAGCGTCGGAGTGCCGCCCGCACCGAGTTGGTCACGTACTTCCTCGGGGAGATGGAAGCACGCCGAGGCAGCGACGGACCCGATCTGATCAGCACGCTGCTGCGGACCGAGCACGAAGGCGCACCGGTTCCCGACGCCCACATCCTCGGCACGGTCGCGTTGACGTTGGTCGCCGGTGTCGACACCACGTGGTCCGGAATCGGCTCGGCGCTGTGGCACCTGGCGACGCACGCCGACGACCGCCGACGTCTCGTCGCGCATCCCGAACTGATCCCGACCGCGGTCGAGGAGCTGCTGCGGGCGTACTCGCCGGTGACCATGGCGCGCATCGTGGCCTCCGATGTCGAGGTCGGGGGATGCCCGATGCACGAGGGCGACCGGGTGCTGCTCAACTTCCCCGCCGCCAACCGCGACCCCGACGCGTTCCCGAACGCGGACGTCGTCCAGATCGATCGGGAGATCAACCGGCACGTCGCATTCGGAGCGGGGATCCACCGCTGCGCCGGATCGAACCTCGCCCGCATGGAGATGCGCGTCGCCATCGAGGAGTGGTTGGCACGGATCCCGGAGTTCGAACTCGATCCGCACGGCGAGGTCACCTGGGCGGGCGGTCAGGTGCGCGGTCCGCGCACCATCCCCGTCGTGTTCCCGGCTCTGCAGGCGACGTGAGCGCGTCCGACCGGGGCGAGGACGATCCGGCGATCCAGGCGCTGTTCGTACTGCCGCGCACCACGCAGGAACCCGACGCGGTCGCAGTGTGGACCGAGCAGGGGTCGATGTCGTGGTCCGTGCTGGAAGATCGCGCCCGCCGAGTCGCCCAGGGGCTGCGCGCCGAGGGCGTCGGCGAGCAGGACGCCTGGGCGATCCTGGCGCGCAACCGGCTCGAATGGCCCGAACTCGCGCTCGGCAATGCGCGCGCCGGCTCCCGGTACGTGCCGCTGAACTACCACCTCACCGCAGCGGAGATGGCCGAGCTGCTCACCGACTCCGCATCGAAGCTGCTCGTCGTGGGCGCCGACGACGAAGCGGTCGGCCGTGAGGCCGCCGCCGCCGTCGGGATCGACCGGGTCATCGTCCTGGGGGCCGACTACGAGGCGTGGCTGGCCGACCAGTCGCCCGAGCCCCTGCCCGAGTGCAGCGCCGGCGCGGCGCTGCAGTACACCGGCGGCACGACGGGTCGATCAAAGGGTGTCATCCGGTCGGGCGCTTCCGTTCCGGCGAGCAACCTCGCGCGACCGTTCGCGCAGTGGGGCGCGATGACGCACATGCCCAGCGGCGCGCAGATGATGCTCGTCACGCCGATCTACCACGCCCTCGGCGGGGGAGTGCTGATGGCGTCGATGGCGCTCGGCGACCCGTTGATCATCACCGATCGCTGGGATCCGGTCCGAATGCTCGCACTGATCGAGGAACATCATGTCGCCGGCGTGCCGATGGTGCCGACGCAGTTCATCCGGCTCCTGAAGCTCGACCCCGAGGTACGTGAGCGCTACGACGTGTCGTCGTTGCAGTGGGTGCTGCACACGGCGGCGCCGTGCCCCGAGTGGGCCAAGCACCAGATGATCGAGTGGTTCGGCCCCGTCATCGTCGAGCTGTACGGCTCGTCGGAAGGCGTCGGGCCCGTCATCGCCACGTCCGAGGAGTGGCTGGCCCGACCGGGAACCGTGGGGAAGGCGACCGCGATGCTCGAGCTGTCCATCCTGGACGACGCCGGCAACGATCTCCCGGCCGGTGAGATCGGCACGATCCACGCACAGCGCGTCGACGGCACCCCGGCCTATCACGGCGACCCCGAGAAGAGCGCGGCCATGGTGCGACCCGACGGGCGCTTCACCGTGGGCGACGTCGGCTGGCTCGACGAGGAGGGCTACCTCTTCCTGGCGGACCGACGCGTCGACCTGATCATCGTCGGTGGCACGAACATCTACCCGGCCGAGATCGAAGCGGTGCTCACGCAGCATCCCGACGTCACCGACGCCGCAGTGTTCGGACTCCCACACCCCGACTGGGGCCAGGAGGTGAAGGCCGTCGTGCAACCCGCTGATGGCGTCGAACTCGACGTCGAGGCGCTCACCGAGTTCGCCCGGGCGCGGCTTGCGCCGTTCAAGGTGCCGGCGTCGATCGACGTCGATCCTGCGTTGCCTCGCGAGGCGAGCGGCAAGCTCAAGAAGCATCAGTTGCGCAAGCGCTACCTCGAGGGGACCGGAGGGTGACATCGGTGTCCACCGCATCAACATCCACAGCGAGAGAACGGGGCGCCAGGCCATGAGTCAGGAGTTCGGCGGCACCATCGGCCGCACGATGGAGGAGTCGACGTCGTGGTGGCCCGACATCGAGGGGGCGCCCGACGGCGCTCCCAACATCCTCATGGTGCTGCTCGACGACGTCGGCTTCGCGCAGTTCGGCTGCTACGGCAGCGACATCGCGACGCCGACCTTCGACCGCCTCGCAGGCAACGGCTTGCGCTACAGCAGCTTCCACACCACGGCGCTGTGTTCGCCGACGCGGGCCTGCCTGCTGACCGGGCGCAACCACCACACCAACGGCATGGCACGCATCGTCGAGCAGGCCGTCGGCTTTCCCGGCTACAACGCGACGATTCCGCACGAGAACGGGTTCCTGTCCGAGATCCTGCGCGACAACGGGTACGCCACCTTCGCGCTCGGCAAGTGGCACCTCACGCCGGCCACCGACATGAGCGCGGGCGCACGCAAGGACCGTTGGCCGCTCGGCCGAGGGTTCGAGCGCTTCTATGGGTTCCTCGGTGGCGAGACCGATCAGTTCCACCCCGACCTCTACCACGACAACCATCAGGTCGATCCGCCAGCGACCCCGGAGGAGGGGTATCACCTCACCGACGATCTCGCCGACATGGCGATCCGGTACGTCAAGGACCTCCGTGCGGTCTCGGACCGACCGTTCTTCTGCTATTTCGCTCCCGGTGCGGCGCACGCCCCGCACCAGGCGCCCGCCGACTTCATCGAGCGGTACCGCGGCCGCTTCGACCAGGGGTGGGACGCGTGGAGGGAGCAGGTCTTCGAACGCCAGATCGCGAGCGGTCTGCTCCCTTCGGGCACGCGCCTCAGCGAGCGCCCGTCGTGGGTGCCCGCCTGGGACGAGTGTTCCGCGGACGAGCGTCGCCTGTACGCCCGGATGATGGAGGTGTACGCCGGCATGCTGGAGCACACCGACCACTGCATCGGGCGCGTCGTCGACTTCATCGAGTCGCTCGGCGAGCTGGACAACACCGTCGTGATGATCATGAGCGACAACGGCGCCAGCGCCGAGGGCGGCCCCCAGGGTTCGTTCAACGAGCTCTACTTCTTCAACTTCGAACCGGAGAGCCTCGAGGAGAACCTGTCCCGCATCGACGACCTCGGCACGCCGCGGGCCTACAACCACTATCCGTGGGGCTGGGCGTGGGCGGGCAACACCCCCTTCAAGCGCTGGAAGCGCGAGACCCACGAAGGCGGCGTCACCGACCCGTTGATCGTCCACTGGCCCGAGCGACTGGGGCATCCCGGCGAGACCCGCCACCAGTACCTGCACGCGATCGACGTCGTGCCGACGTTGCTGGCCGAGATCGGCATCACGCCACCGGAGTACATCGGCGGTGTCGCCCAAAGTCCGATCGAGGGCGTCTCCTTCGCGCCGACGTTCGACGACGCCGACGTTCCGGCGCCCCACGTCACCCAGTACTACGAGATGATGGGTTCGCGTGCGCTGTACCACGACGGCTGGAAGGTCGTGGCGTTCCACCCGCTGGTCAACGTCGACTACGGCGACGGCCGCGACGCCCGTGCGCCCTTCGACCAGGACGACTGGGAGCTCTACCACGTCGCCGACGACCCCTCCGAGATCGACGATCTCGCCGAGACGGAGCCCGAGAAGCTCGCCGAGATGATCGAGATGTGGTGGCGCGAGGCCGAACGCTTCCAGGTCCTCCCGCTCAACCTGCCCGGTGGCGGCGGCAACGACCGCCGTTTCCGCCGCACCCGGTACGTGTACCACCCCGGGATCAGCGCGCTGCCGGAGGCGGTCGCCCCGAACCTGCGAAATCGCAGCTGGCACCTGCTCGCCGAACTCGACCTCACCGGTGACGTCGATCCCGACGGCGTCGTCGTCGCTCATGGCGGGCACCAAGGTGGGTACGCCGTGTACATCCGGAACCGCCGGCTCCACTACGTCCACAACATGCTCGGCGCATCGTCGAGCGTCGTCTCGGCGTCGACGCCGTTACCGCAGGGCGTCGAAACGACCGCGCGTGTCGTGTTCACGGCGACCGGTCGGTTCCAGGGCGACGTCGAGCTCTTCTACGGTGAGGTCCCGGTCGGCAGTGGCCACGTCGAACGTACCGTGCCGATCTCGTTCGGGGTCGAGGGATTCACCGTCGGGTACCAGCGCGGTGCCTCGGTGACAGACGCCTACACGTCACCGTTCGCGATCGACCACGGCATCCTTCGCCGAGTCGTCATCGACGGCATGGGGGCGCCGTACCGAGATCCCGACGGCGAACTTCGAGCGGCACTCGCTCAGCAGTGACCGTGCTGCGATGAGTTTCCGCGCGAGACCTGCCCGCAGCGCGAAGACTCATCGCTCGGGGTCGGGCGGCGTGCGGACCGTCGTTGCGGGTCAGGGCAGTGCGATGCGCTGCACGGCCATGATGCGGTCGGGGGCGGGCAGCGAATGGATGCTCACGGTGCGGCCGAAGCCGACGGCGTGGACCCAGCGCTGGGAATCGAGGGCGATGCCGACGTGGGTGATGTGGGCCGGGTCGCCGATCGACGAGGTGAACACGAGGTCACCCGCTGCGATCGGTTCGGCCCGCCAGTCGACGGGACTGCCCATGCGGGCGAGGGCCCGGCTCTGGTGCGGCACGCTCATGCCGATCTGACGGAACGCTGCCACGACCAGGCCGGAGCAGTCGAACGTCGCTGGGCCGGCGCTGAAGAACTGATACGGCATGCCGACCTGGGCCGTTGCGTACGAAAGCAGCGTGTCGAGCGAACTTCCGGTCGCTGCCGGGGGTGCCGGCGTGGATGGAGCCGCACTGGCGGTCGGGGTGGAACTTGTCGGGGCCGCGGTGGTGGTGGCCGGGTTGACGATGCTGGTCGGAATCGGCCGGGTGGCGGGAGGGATCTGGAGACGCTGGCCCGGCATGATCAGGCTCGACGCCTCGATACCGTTGGCGCGCAGCAGCGCGCCGAGACTCACCCCGTTGCGCCATGCGATGCTCGCGAGCGCATCACCGGCGACGATGACGTACTCGCTGGCGCTCGCTGATGGCGCCGCAGCAGCGGACGTGACCGCTGCCGGGGAGGCGATGGACGATGCGCGGGAGGCGGGGGCCGTGCTGACCCGGGCACCCGCGGGAATCGTCAGGATGTCGCCGGGATGGATCACGCTGTTCAGCTCGAGCGAGTTCGCCCGCAGCAACGCCGACAGCCGGACGCCGTGGCGCCAGGCCAGCCCGGCGAGGCTGTCGCCGTCTCGCACCGTCACCGTCGTGTCGGTGGTCGTTCTCGCCTCGTCGGTGGTGCTGGTGGAGCTGCCGGCCGGTGCCGCCGAAGCGACGCCTCCGAACAGCGGGAGGACGACGGTGAGTGCCACGCCCGTGGCCAGGATGATTCGCGCGGTTCGATTCATGCATGGTGCATCGGCGCGCGAAGTCTCGACCTTTACTTCTTCTTGAGACTTTGTTGAGGAAACCCCGAAAAACGCCGCTGATCAGGGCGAATCGGCGGTCAGGGCCAGCCATTCGGCTTCGGTCCAGTGGCTTCGGAGCTCCCTGGTCACGAAGTCGGACGTCCAGCGGACCATCTCGATCCACGGGAGGTCGGCCGACGCGACCTCGGTGAACGCCATGCCGTCGAGCAGGAGCGCTGCGTCGTCGATGCCCAACGTGACGGTCAACGTGTCCGATGTGTCGTTCGCGCCGTTCGTGTCGTTCGTGCGCTCCGAGAGCGCTTCGACGCCGTAGCCGCCTGGGATCACGCCGAGCCGCGCTTCGAGTTCGATCAGCCGCTCGACGTCCCATCGGCCGACGACACCGGACAGTGCCTGGTCGGACATGATCCCGATGATCTGGCCGAGTGCGAGTCGGGCGTCCGGTTCGAGCTCGATCGATCGTGGAAGCTGCACCACCGAAGCGTGGCAGTCCGCGAGGCTCGACGCTCGAACGAGCGACGGCTTCGGGGCTATTTCTTCTTGGCGGCCTTCTCGAGCCGCTTGGCGGCGCGCCCGATCGGTTCGAGGTGGCGGTGGTCGAGGTCGCCGATCTCGGCGCCGTTCTCGAACAGCACGCGGTATCGCTGCCAATTGAAGCCGTTGGCGAGGATCACCTTGCCTTCGGTGCCGACCGGTACGCCGTGGATCTCGACGGTGGTGCGGACCTTGTCGTTCATCCGCAGGTCGATCTGACCCGCGTGCGGCGTGGCGAGTGCGTGCGGCTTCCAGTACTCCATCGTCGCCATTCTGCCCGGTCGGGCCGTCAACGCGCGACTCCGTCGATCCGGCGTTCGATACGGGACTCCGCTCCTCGTTCCGAATTCGGGGGCCACCGATACACTCGCCGCTCTGTGAAGAGTTCCGTGGAGACCCTCGAGGGCAACAAAGTCAAGCTGTACGTCGAAGTCGATGAGGCGGAGTTCGATCACGACATCGACCGTGCCTTCAAGCTGATCGCCAAAGAGGTGAACCTGCCCGGATTCCGTGCCGGCAAGGCGCCTCGCAGGGTCCTCGAGGCCCGCATCGGCATCGGCGCCGCCCGCGAGCAGGCGTTGCGCGACGCCGTGCCGCAGTACCTTGCCAAAGCGGTGCGCGAACACCAGGTCGACCTGATCGCCACCCCCGAGGTCGAGATCACCGACGGTGCCGAGTCCGGCCCGGTCGAGTTCGATGCCACCTGCGAGGTGCGTCCCACCATCACGCTCGAGGGCTACGGCGACCTCCGCGTCGAGCTGCCGTCGCTCGAGGTGACCGACGACGACCTCGCCGCCGTGCACGCCGGCGAGCTCGAGCGCACGGCCACGCTCGCCGACGCCGATCGCCCCGCCGAGGCCGGCGACTACCTCACGATGGACCTTGCCGCCACCCGCGACGGCGAGGAGCTGACGGGCCTCAACACCGAGGACTGGGGCTACGAACTCGGCCAGGGCTGGGTCACCGACGACTTCGACGAGCAGATCACCGGCGCGTCCGCCGGTGACGAGCTCACGTTCACCTCCACGCCGAAGGGCCTCGACGAGCCGGCCGACTTCGTCGTCAAGATCACCGCCGTGCAGACCAAGGTCGTGCCGGAGCTCACCGACGACTGGGTGGCCGACAACATCGGCGAGTTCGACACCGTCGAGGAGTGGAACGCCAGCCTGCGCGCCTCGCAAGCCGACCAGAAGCTCAATGACGCCCGCCAGGCCGTCGTCCGGGCGATGAACGCAGCGCTCGCCGAACTCGTCACCGACGACGTTCCCGATGCCATGGTCGACGCCGACCTGAACCAGCGGGTGCAGGGCATCGTCCAGCAGTTCCAGGCCCAGGGCATCGATCTCGGCCAGTGGCTCGCGGCCACCGGCCAGGGCCCCGACGAGTTCATCGAGTCGATGCGCGGCGCCTCTGTCGAAGCGGTCAAGGTCGACCTTGCACTGCGTGCGGTCGCCGACGCCGAGTCGATCGAGGTCGAGCCGCACGACTTCGACGCCGAGTACGCCCGCATGGCAATGCAGTACCAGCAGCGCGCCAAGGACATCCGCAAGGCCTACGAGGACAACGAGGCCGTGCCCGAACTCGCGGCCCAGATCCGCAAGTCCAAGGCGTTCGACTGGCTCCTCCACCACATCGACTTCGTCGACCCCGACGGCAACGCGATCGACCGCGACACGCTGCTCGGCCACAGCCACGACGACGACGATCACGAGCACGACGGCCACGATCACGGTGACGTCGACGTGCGGTCGGCTGCCGCCGCCGTCATCGCCGCCACCGATGCCGCGGCCACAGCCGACATCGAAGCGGCCGCCACCGATTCGGCCGACACAGATCAATCCAGCGAAGACGACAGCGAAGAGGAGACGTCATGAATCTCGATGCGGTGAACTACCTCGTTCCGAACGTCGTCGAACAGACGAGTCGGGGCGAGCGCGCCTATGACCTGTACAGCCGGATGTTGAAGGACAACATCATCTTCCTGCAGACGCCGGTCGACGACCAGATCGCCAGCCTGCTGTGCGCCCAGTTGATCCACCTCGAGTCGGAGAACCCCGACAAGGACATCAACATCTACATCAACAGCCCGGGTGGCGACATCACGGCGCTGTTCGCGATCTACGACACGATGCAGTTCATCAAGAACGACATCGCCACGATCTGTCTCGGCCAGGCGGCGTCTGCGGCTGCGGTCCTCCTCGCTGCGGGCACCAAGGGCAAGCGCCTGGCGCTGCCGCACAGCCGGGTGCTGCTGCACCAGCCGAGCGGCCAGGTCGGCTACGGCCAGGTCACCGATCTCGAACTCGCCGCGAAGGAGATCATGCGCATGCGTGAACTCCTCGACGGCATCCTCGCCGAGCACACCGGCCAGCCGATCGAGCGGATCCACGCCGACACCGACCGTGACTTCGTCATGGAGGCCGGCGAGGCGCTCGACTATGGCATCATCGACAGAGTGATCTCGTCTCGCGAAGCGGTGGACCGCACCGGCCCCATCCGCTGACCGGACGGGATCGGTCCGATTCGTCGGGCGGGTCCACGATTCGTGAGAGTGGACGCGCCAGACTGTCCAGCTCCGATGGCCGGACTTGATACGGTCGGCCAAGTATCCAACGACGGATCACACGGCACAGCAACGACTCGAAGGGGAACCGACAAGTGGCGAAATTCGGCGACACCGGCGAATTGCTGAAGTGCTCGTTCTGCGGCAAGTCGCAGAAGCAGGTCAAGAAGCTCATTGCGGGCCCGGGCGTGTACATCTGCGACGAGTGCATCGATCTCTGCAACGAGATCATCGAAGAGGAGCTCACCGAGACCGCCGAGCTGAGCTTCGACAACCTGCCGAACCCGCGTGAGGTGCGGGCGTTCCTCGACGATTACGTCGTCGGCCAGGAGTCGGCCAAGAAGATCCTCTCGGTTGCGGTCTACAACCACTATCGGCGTATCCAGCACCAGAACCAGGCCACCACGGTCGGTCGCCGCGACGAGGTCGAACTCGCCAAGTCGAACATCTTGCTGCTCGGCCCCACCGGCTGCGGCAAGACCCACCTCGCGCAGACCCTGGCCCGCCAGCTCAACGTGCCGTTCGCTGTTGCCGACGCCACAGCGCTCACCGAGGCCGGCTACGTCGGCGAGGACGTCGAGAACATCCTGTTGAAGCTGATCCAAGCCGCCGACTTCGACGTGAAGCGCGCCGAGACCGGCATCGTCTACATCGACGAGATCGACAAGGTCGCCCGCAAGAGCGAGAACCCGTCGATCACCCGCGACGTGTCCGGCGAGGGCGTCCAGCAGGCCCTGCTGAAGATCCTCGAAGGCACCCAGGCGTCGGTGCCGCCGCAGGGCGGCCGCAAGCATCCGCATCAGGAGTTCATCCAGATCGACACGACCAACGTGTTGTTCATCCTCGGTGGTGCATTCGCCGGGCTCGAACAGATCATCGAGTCGCGGATCGGCCACAAGGGCGTCGGCTTCCATGGCACGGTTCGCTCGGCCGTCGACCGAGATCCCGGTGAGCTGTTCGCTCAGGTTCTGCCCGAGGACCTCGTCAAGTTCGGCATGATCCCCGAGTTCATCGGCCGTCTGCCGATGATCGGCGCGGTCGGCAGCCTCGACAAGGACGCGCTCGTACAGATCCTCGTCGAGCCGAAGAACAGCCTGGTCAAGCAGTACGAGAAGGTGTTCAGCTTCGAAGACGTCGAACTCGAGTTCACGCCCGACGGTCTCGAAGCGATCGCCGACCAGGCGCTCCTGCGCGGCACCGGGGCACGTGGCCTGCGGGCGATCCTCGAAGAGGTCCTGCTCAACACGATGTACGACCTGCCCGGGCGCACCGACATCGGCAAGGTCGTGATCGACGAGACCACGGTGACCGAGAAGGTCAATCCCACGCTCGTGCCCCGCTCGACGGGTCGGCAACGCAAAGCGGCCTCCTGAGCGTCACGGCCGCCCGGCCGTAGCCTGAGCGCCCCATGACCTACGACGACGCGCTGCTCTATCTCGACGAGCACGCGACCTACGAGAAGACCGGCCGCATCACCTCGCCGTCGACCGACACCATCGCGGCGTTGTGCGCAGCGATGGGCGACCCGCAGCACGCGGCGCCGGTCATCCACCTCACCGGCACGAACGGCAAGGGGTCGACGGCGCAGATGATCTCGCGGCTGTTGGTGGCCAGCGGGTTGACGGTCGGCACCTACACCAGCCCGCACCTCGAGCGCGTGAACGAGCGCATCAGCCGCAACCTCGAGCCGATCTCCGACGAGGACTTCGCCGAACAGATCGCGGCCATCGCCGACCTCGAAGGCATCGTCGGCCGGCGGCCCGGCTACTTCGAGATCGTCACCGCAGCGGCGTTTCGCTGGTTCGCCGATGTCGCCGTCGACGTGATGGTGATCGAGGTCGGCCTGCTCGGACGTTGGGACGCCACCAACGTCGTCGACGCGACCGTTGCGGTGATCACCAACATCGGCATGGATCACACCGAGTTCGCCGGCCCGACGCTCGAGCACATCGCCCGCGAGAAGGCCGGCATCATCAAGCCGCGCTCGGCCACGGTGGTGGGCGAGACCCGCCCGGAACTGGTGTCGATCTTCGCGGGCGCCGGCGGAGCGAGCATGCTCGTCGCCGACGACGACTTCGAGATCGTCGGCAACCGCTTGGCGGTCGGTGGGCGCCTGATCGACATCCGTACCCCGACGACGATCTACACCGACGTGTACGTGCCGCTGCACGGCACCCACCAGGGCTCGAACGCCGCCGTGGCACTCGTTGCCGTCGAGACGTTCTTCGCGGCGCCGCTGCCCGAGGACGTCGTGCTCGAAGGCTTCGCCGAGACGGTGATGCCGGGCCGCTTCGAGGTGCTCGGCCGTCAGCCGCTCACGATCGTCGACGGCGCGCACAACCCGCCCGGTGCCGACATGTGCGCGCAGGTGTTCTTCGACGACTTCGATCCCGAGGGTCGTCGCCTGCTCGTCGTCGGCACGTTGCGCGATCCCGAAGAGATGCTCGCAGCGCTCCGCGCCGACGAGTTCGACGTCGTGTTCGCCTGCACCGCCCCGTCGCCGCGCGGCGTGCCCGCGACCGCGGTCGCCGATGCCGCCCGGCGACTCGGCTGCGACGACGTGTACGTGTTCGACACCGTCGAGGCTGCCTGCCAGCGCGCCATGGAGTACGCCGACGGTGACGACGCCGTCCTCGCCACCGGCAGCCTCTACACCGCCGGCGCCGCCAGACCCGTCCTCCAACGCCACGCCAATTAGGTCTGTCGGGCCTCCATCCCTGGTCGGGCCTCACGGCAGTTCGGTGGTTGGCCACGCCTGGTCGGCCCGACGCCAGCCTTGCTCGCTGGCGCTCGCGGCGGCGGCCGTGAGCACGCCGGCGAGGGAAGCGCCAGCGACGAGCCGGAATCGGCCCGACCAGACCTTCCGCCCACGGACTCGTGGTGAGGGCCGATAGCTTGATGCGACATGTCTGATCGCACACTTGTCCTGCTCAAGCCCGATGCCGTGGAGCGCAAGCTCGTCGGCGAGATCGTCTCGCGATTCGAGGCCAAGAACCTCGACATCGTGGCGATGGACATCCGCACGCTCGACGCCGACACGCTGGCGCGCCACTACGAAGAACACGTCGGCAAGGGGTTCTACACCGACCTCGTCGAGTTCATGAGCCGCGGCCCGGTCGTCGCCATGGTGATCGAGGGCCCCGAGGACACCTGGGAGGTCGTTCGTGCGATGATGGGGGCCACGAACCCGCGCACGGCCGCACCGGGCACCATCCGTGGCGATCTCGGCATCCTCTTCACCGAGAACCTGGTCCACGGCAGTGACTCGCTGACATCGGCCGAGCGCGAGATCGGGATTTTCTTCCCCAATCTGTAACATTTCAAGATTCCGGTTCCTGGCACGGTTGGAGTGCCGGACCAGGCATCTTGTGACAGCTCGCGAAAGGTGGCCAGCCAATGGCCCGCAACAATCCGCTCAGCCTCGGGCGTGACCTCGCCATCGATCTCGGTACGGCGAACACGCTGGTCTACGTACGTGGCCACGGCGTGGTCCTCGACGAACCGTCCGTGGTGGCCATCAACGCAACCGACGGACGCCCCGTGGCCGTTGGTATGGAAGCCAAGCGGATGATGGGCCGCACGCCGAACCACATCAAGGTGATCCGCCCCCTCAAGGACGGCGTGATCGCCGACTTCGAGGTGTGCGAGAAGATGCTGCGCTACTTCATCCAGAAGGTCGCCGGCTCGAAGTGGAGCAAGCCCCGCATGGTGATCTGTGTGCCGTCGGGCATCACCGGTGTCGAGCAGCGCGCCGTCCAGGATGCCGCCGAGTACGCGGGCGCCCGCAAGCCGGTGCACATCATCGAAGAACCGATGGCTGCGGCGATCGGCGCCGACATGCCGGTGCACGAACCGAGCGGCAACATGATCGTCGACATCGGCGGCGGCACCACCGAAGTCGCCGTCATCTCGCTCGGCGGCATCGTCACTGCCCAGTCGATCCGTGTCGCCGGCGACGAACTCGACGAGGCGATCCTGCAGTACGTCAAGAAGGAGTTCTCGCTGGCGATCGGCGACCGCACCGCCGAGGAGATCAAGATCCAGATGGGCTCCGCCTGGCCGCTCGACGAGGAACTCACCGCCGACATCCGCGGCCGCGACCTGATCTCGGGGCTGCCTCGCACCATCGAGATCACCACCGAGCAGGTGCGTGAAGCCGTTGCCGAGCCCATCTCTGCCATCGTGGATGCCGTGAAGACCACGCTCGACAAGACGCCGCCCGAGTTGGCGGCCGACATCATGGAGGACGGCATCACCATCACCGGCGGCGGCGCGTTGCTCGGCGGGCTCGCGCAACGACTCACCCACGAGACCGGCATGCCGATCCGCATCGCCGACGAACCGCTCTACAGCGTCGTGATCGGATCGGGCCGGGCGCTCGAGAACATCGACGCCATGCGCGGCCTCATGTCACTGGGCGGCGAGGACTGACGCGTCGGCGTCGCCGACGTTCGTCCACCACCACCACGACCACCACGACCACCATGGCCATCTACTCCGTCGGGCGCAAGCGAGTCATCCTCGCGTTGCTGCTCACCACCGCCCTCCTGCTCACGCTGGACATG
This sequence comes from Ilumatobacteraceae bacterium, assembly GCA_963715825.1. Taxonomy (GTDB): domain Bacteria; phylum Actinomycetota; class Acidimicrobiia; order Acidimicrobiales; family Ilumatobacteraceae; genus Sva-07. Next base: position 242,874 of record CAVQSI010000020.1, on the reverse strand, counting down.
CGCGGCAACCCGGCAATCGATGCCGCACGGGAGGGCTTCGAGCAGGTGATGCGGCCGGTCGAGACGGCCACGAACGTGGTGACCAACCCGATCGAACGGATCTGGCACGGCATCAGCAACTACGACGATCTCGAACGGGAGAACATCGCGTTGCAGGAGCAGGTCGACCGGTTGATCGGCACCCAAGCAGCAGCGGAGGCCGCCGTGATCGAGGGCAAGGAGCTCCAGGCCCTCTACAGCCTCCCGTCGCTGTCGGGCATCGACACCGAGGTCGCCCGCGTCGTCGGGCGTGCCGTCAGCAACCTCGACCAGGTGATCGAGATCAACAAGGGGAGCTCGAGCGGCATCGACGTCGGGATGGCCGTGGTCAACCAGGCCGGACTCGTCGGCAAGGTCACCCAGGTGACGCGCACCACCGCACGCGTGATGCTCGTCACCGACAGTCGGTACACCGTGGCCGTCAAGGTCACCTCGGCGTCAGCGGCCGACGACGTGTTCCCGACCAACACGTCGCCGTCAGGACTCAGCCCCTCCGAGATCGCCGCCGCCGGCACCACCACCACGACCATCCCGCGGCCATTGGGCCCGATCGTTCCCGGCGTGACGCTGCCCGACGGCTCACCCGTGCCCGACACGACGCTGCCGGGGACCGTGGTGGGCGCCAACGGCCAGCCGCTGATCGACCCGCTCACGGGCCGGGCGCTCACCGCGGAACAGATCGCCGGTCTCGATCGGCTCGCTGCGCAGGCCGAGCAGTCGGGCACGACCACGACCACCGTGCCTGAGGGGGAAGCGGTCGCGACCGAGGGCACAGCCGGAGCAACCACCACCACGACCACCACGACGACGGTGCCCGAGGTGATCGAGAAGGAGTACGGCGCGCTCGAAGGGCGCGGCCGCCTGCGCCTGCCGCAGATCAAGTTCGTGCAGGACTCACCGTCGCTGTCGGAGCTGGTCGCCGGCGACCTCGTCGAGACCGCCGGCGGATCCGAGAGTCTGGCGCCGACGGGGATTCCGGTCGGGCGCGTCGTCAACCGCGCCGATCGTCCGGGGTCGGGAGGGCCGTTGCTCGACGTCGAGCTCTACGCCGATCTCGCTCGGTTGAACTTCGTGCGAGTCGTGCTGTACAAGCCGCTCTCCGAAGTCGACGATTGATCGTCGATGTTCGCGTCGTTCCTTCAGGGCCCGCTGGTGCGGGTCATCCCGCTCGGGTTGATCCTGCTCGCTCTGCAGCGAACGCTCTTCGTCGAGATCCAGTTCGGTGGCGTGATCGTCCAGTTGATGATGGCGATGGCCGCCGCCGCCGGTGTCGCCGGGGGGAGTGAACGCGGCGCCATCGTCGGGTTCACCCTCGGCATCATGTTCGACCTCGCCGAGGGGACGCCGCTCGGATCGTCGGCGACGGCGATGACGATCGCCGGTGCGGTCGGAGGACTGCTGGCGCTGATCGCCGCCGATCCGCACTGGTGGCTCGAGGCGATCTTCACCGCGCTGGGCACCGCCGCCGGCGTGGCGATGATCCCGCTGCTGCGAGCCTTCATCGGCGAGTCCGAGCCGTTTCAACGACAGCTCGGCGTGGTGCTCGCCGTGGTCGCGGCCGCCGCGGCCGTGATGAGTCCGCTACTGGTGCCGCTCGCCCGGTGGTGCCTGCGGATGCGTCGACCCGAGTGGAAACAGCCGGTCGCCGAATCGACGTCGTGAGTCACGGGTCGGTCACAGGTCGGCGCACCCGAACTCTCACCGAGTTCTCGGAGTCCCTGCCGCCCGTTGGCTGCAACACGTTTGTAACATACGAGCAGTCATGATGGAACCGATGTGGAGCAACGGGCTGATGCCGCATGGCCGCTGACAAGCGCGCGGCCCGCCTCGGCATGCTCGCGCTCGTGGGGATGCTGTTGTTCGGTGTGGTCGGCGCACGTCTGTGGTTCCTCCAGACCGTCGAGCAGGAGTCGCTGCAGGCCAAGGTCGACACGACGAAACTGCGCACCGTTCCGCTGCTGCCCGAGCGCGGCCGCATCTTCGATGCCGAGGGCCGCATCCTCGCCGACAACGACCGGGTCCTCACCGTCGGCGTCGACTGGGAAGTCATCCGAAACAGCGACAACCGCGCCGAGATCTTCCGTCGCCTGTCGGGCTGGGTCGACGTCCCGGTCGAGGAGATGGAGGCCCGCTTCGACAGCGAGGTGTACAGCCCGTTCCTGCCGATGCCGGTCGCCGAGGACATCGACGAGCGCACCGCCATCGCCATTCAGGAACGAGTCGAAGACCTCCCGGGTGTCCAGATCCTCGAACAGTCGCGACGCGTGTATCCGTACGCTCCGATCGCCAGCCATGTCGTGGGCTACATGGGACGCATCACCGCCGAGACCAAGGACTTCTACCAGAGCAAGGGGTACTACCTCAACGAGCGCGTCGGCCAGTTCGGGATCGAACTGAGCATGGAGGAGGAACTCCACGGCAAGTGGGGCTACGTGACCTACGAGGTCGACAACGCCAGCCGGATCGTGCGCGAGGTGCGACGAGTGCCGCCCATCAACGGCAACGACGTTCAGCTCACGATCGATCTCGACCAGCAGCAGTTCGCCGAGCAGGCGCTCGAGACCCAGCTGAAGATCCGCCAGCAGCAGATCGCGATCAACCCCCGCGACCCGGAGACCAACTTCGAGGAGTTGGTGTTCCCTGAGTACCCACGCGAAGTTCCGTACAAGGCGCCGGCAGGATCGGTCGTCGTGCAGAACTACCAGAACGGCCAGATCATCGCGCTGGCCAGCTATCCGACGTTCGACAACCGGTGGTTCGAATCCGATCTGGGCGACGGCAAGTTCGACGAGATCTTCCCGTCGGTCGACGCGAACGGCGACCCGATCGACCCCGACGAATCGATCCTCGTCAACCGGGCGATCCAGGGTCGCTACAACCTCGGCTCGACGTTCAAGCCGTTCGTCGCCTTCGCGGCACTCGACACCGGGCTGCTGGGCATCAACGACTACTACGTCGACGAGGGCACCTACCGCATGGAGTCGGTCGAAGAGGACAAGTGCAACGAAGGGCTCGTGCGCTGCGTGTATCGCAACGCCACGTGCAGCTTCAACGGGCGGCCATGTGTCTATGGCTCGGTCGACGTCGAGACCTCGCTCGCCGTGTCGTCGGACACGTTCTACTACCGCATCGGCGAGACGATCATGACCGAGAACAACTACGAGCCGATCCTGCAGGAGGAGGTGCGCAAGTTCGGTTTCGGTTCCGACCCCGGCATCGCACTGCCCTACGCCTTCGACGGCACGGTGCCCGACGCCGAGCTCAAGGCCGAGTACGGCGAACGCGGCGTCATCAGCGAGTCCGAAGCGTCGGGGTACTTCACCGGCGACAACGTCCAGCTGGCGATCGGCCAGGGTCTGCTGTCGGCGTCGCCGCTGCAACTCGCGATGGGCTACTCGACCATCGCCAACAAGGGCTTCGTGATGAAGCCCGAGATCATCAAGGCCGTGTACCAGCCCGGCGTCCCCGACTCTGCTGTGCAGGGCTATGCCGACCTGACCCAGGCACAGCTCGCACAGGAACCCAACGTGGCCGGTGAGGTCATCCGTCAACTCCCACTCGCCCAGGAATCGTGGGACGAGATCGATCGTGGTCTCCAACGCGTCATCACCGGGCCGGGTACCCAGACCTCGAGCGGCTACCGGTCGACCACCGGCGAGAAGCTGTTCTACTACTACCGCGAGACCCCAGGCGCCATCCCGCTCGCCGGAAAGACCGGCACGGCCCAGGGTGCCGGCAACTACCCGTGGAACGACTCGTCCGCGTTCGCGGCCTACAGCCGCGACCCGTCGAGGCCGTACACGGTGAGCGCGTATCTCGAAAAGTCGGGCTACGGCTCGCAGGCGGCCGCTCCGGTCGTCAAGTGTCTGTTCATGCAGATGTCAGGGCTCACCCAGGCGGACCCGGTACGGCTCTCCGATGCGCTCGACACGAACGTGCTGGTCGCCGCGCCGGCCCGTGAGCTCGCCGACACACGCTGCTTCGACGGTCGCTTCTCGAACGTACAGACCACCGAGTAGCCGCCGATGGCGACCTCGTTCCTGTCCCGTCGACCCGACTCCGGTCTCGGCAACATCGGCGCCAGCCCGGCCGACCCAAGCCGCAACGTCGACTGGGTCCTGATGTCGGTGCAGTTCGCGCTGACGATCATCGGGTTCTTCGTCGTGTTCTCGGCATCGAGGACACGCATCTCGGCCGATCCGTACGCGTTCGCCACCCGACAGGTCGTCTTCGCGATCCTCGCTGTCGTCGTGATGGTCGTGGTGATGTCCGTCGACTACGAGTGGTGGAAGGACCGAGCCCGCTTCCTGTACGGCCTCACTCTCGTCCTGCTGACGCTGCTGTTCCTGCTCGGTATCGCCTCCGGCGAGGATCGCATCTCCTTCGACCTCGGACCGTTCAACTTCCAGCCCGCCGAGATGGCCAAGTTCACGACGCTGCTGATGCTGGCGGCGTACCTCGCCGAGGAACGCAGCGACGAGGTGTCGTACGCCCGATTCCTCGGCGGGCTGATGATCGTCGGTGCGCCCGCGGTGCTCGTGATCATCCAGCCCGACCTCGGCTCGGCGTCGGTGCTGGTGTCGATGGCGATGGGCGTTCTGCTCGTCGCCGGCGCCAAGGCGCGCTACATCGCTCTGATCACGGTGCTGTCGGTTGCAACGGTGCTCGCCGCCTTCGTCGGACGACTCGTCAACAGCTACCAGGCAGCGCGCATCCGGGCGCTCGTCAACCCCGGTGCCGCCGACTCCGACGACCTGTACCAGGCCGAGAACGCCATGCGTGCGATCGGTACCGGTGGCGTGTGGGGCAAGGGGTGGCTGCAGGGACCGCTCACCAACGGCCGTGACATCCCCGTGATGTGGGCCGATTTCCCGTTTGCGGCGATCGGCGAGCAGTTCGGCCTGGTCGGTTCGTCCGTGGTGCTCGGGCTGATCGTGATCGCTCTCGTGCGCATCTGGCGCATCGCGCACCTGTCGCGGGACCTCCTGGGTACGTACTTCTGTGCCGGCGTGTTCACGATGCTGCTGTGGCAGACGTTCCAGAACGTGGCGATGACGGTGCAGATCATGCCGGTCACCGGCCTGCCGTTGCCGTTCATCTCCTACGGCGGATCAGGCCTGATCGTGTACTTCGCCCTGTTCGGGCTCGTGCAGTCGGTCCACATGCGCCGCATGCGTTGACCGGGTGAGCCCCCAAATCTCTGCCCATCCCGCCAGGACGGCTGCGACGGCGTAGAATTCGTGTCCCAGTGGCCTTCGACATCGGACGACTCCCCAACACGAGCGACACCCCGGACGTTTCCGGTAGCCGTGCGCCCGCGATGCCGAGCCGTGTCGAGGCCTGGTCACCGGCGGCCGAGTTGGTCGTCGTCATGCTCGTTGCGCTGACCTCCGGCGCATGCAACGAGTCCGTCAACCGGCGGACTCGACGTACACGATCGGCTCGTCCCCACTGCACCGCGCAGACGGTACGGGCCACGCCGAGCGCCGTTGCGGCCGCTCGTGCCAGAAGGGACCGTTTCGCCCATGGATCACACCGACTCCGAGCGTTCGACCGAACCCAGTACCGAAACCTCGTCGTCTGACGCGCCCGCGGGCGCGTCCACCAGCCCCACCAGTTCCGCCGGAGCGAAACGCCGCCGTGGTTCGCGCGGCGGCCAACGACGTCGTGGCAGCGGGCAGGGCACCAGCGGTACCGCAGACGTGACCGCCGACTCGACCGCACGTGACGTCGACGCCGACGTGATGGACGATCGCAACGACATCGAGTTGCCCGGGCCGATGCGCGAGGGGCGCCCCTCCGCCGAGGCCGCCGAGAAGGCACTCGTACGCAAGCCCCGCATCGGCGACACGATGCCGATGCCCACCACGCCACCACCCGCTCCGGCGACTACTGCGTCGGCCGCGGCCGACGAGGATCGGTCCGGTGGCAACCAGAAGCGCCGTCGCCGATCGGGGTCGAAGGGCGGCTCGGGTCGGAGTTCGGGTGATCGAGCAGGTGGCCGCACCGAGGGTCCCTCCGACGACCAGCCGTCGGGCTCGTCGAAGAGCCGTCGGGGTCGAGGGCGCGGCAAGGGCCGTTCCGATGGCGGCGAACTCGACGCCGCCACGCTGGAGCAGCGCCGCGGCCGTGAACGCAACGGCAAGCCGATCGGGCGCTACTTCATGGCGGTCCAGGTTCGTTCCGGGATGACCCAGGTGGCGGTCCTCGAGGGCCGCAATCTGATCGAGCACTACGTCAGCCGCCCGGCCGACGACGTCAGCCAGATCCACGGCAACATCTACGTGGGGCGCATCCAGAACGTGCTGCCCGGCATGGAGGCCGCCTTCGTCGACATCGCCACGCCGAAGAACGCGGTGCTGTACCGCGGTGACGTCCAGTACGACCCTGAGGACGTGCTGGAGGGCGGTAAGGACCCGCGCATCGAGGACATCCTCAAGAACAAGCAGATCATCACCTGTCAGGTCACGAAGAACCCGATCGCACACAAGGGGGCGCGCCTCACCCAGGAGGTGTCGCTGCCGGGGCGATTCGTGGTGCTGATCCCGAACTCGAAGACGTACGGAATCTCCAAGCGCCTGTCCGACGACGTCCGCAAGCGGCTGCGCGGCATCCTCGACCGCGTCAAGCCCGACGAGCACGGCCTGATCGTGCGCACGGCCGCCGAGACCGCCACCGAGGACGAGTTGGTGGCCGACATGACGATCCTGCTGCGCCAGTGGGACCAGATCGCGGAGAAGGCGGCGAAGACCCAGCGCCCGGCGCTGCTGTACCGCGAGCCCGAACTGGCCGTGCGGGTGATCCGCGAGGAGTTCAACGCCGACTACCGCGGTGTGGTCATCGACGACGAGCGGCTGTACCACGAGATCCGCGACTACGTGGGCGCCTTCAATCCCGAGCTCGCCGATCGCATCGAGTACTACGACGCCGGCGACGCCGAGGGTGCGCTGTCGCTGTTCGAGAAGTTCCACATCCACGAGCAGGTCCACAAGGCGCTCGACCGCAAGGTGTGGCTGCCGTCCGGCGGCTCGCTGATCATCGAGCACACCGAGGCCCTCACGGTGATCGACGTCAACACCGGCAAGAACGTCGGCAAGTCGAACCTCGAAGAGACCGTGTTCCACAACAACATGGAGGCCGCCGAGGAGATCGCGAAGCAGCTGCGGCTGCGCGACATCGGCGGCATCATCGTGATCGACTTCATCGACATGGAGATCAAGGGCAACCGGGCCAAGGTGATCGAGAAGTTCCGCGACGCGCTCGCTCGCGACAAGACCCGGTCACAGGTGTTCGACATCACCGAACTGGGCCTCGTCGAGATGACCCGCAAACGCATCGGTGAGGGGCTGCTCACCGAGTACTCGGAGATCTGCCCCGACTGCGAGGGTCGTGGCGTCCGGGTCGACTACAGCCTGCTGGAGTGAGCATGAACATCGAGATCACCGACGACGCCCGTGCGCTGCTCGAACGCAAGGGCGGCACGATGTCGATCGACTTCATCCGCCCCACCGGTTGAGGAAAGGTCGCTGAGGTGTCGGTCGACACCAACGTCAAGGGAAAGAACATCGGCGCCTACCGCAAGCTGCGCCACGAACGGTTCCAGATCCTGATCACGCCCACGTTGATCGGCATGGCCGAGTCGATGCGTGTGGTCACCAAGGGCCGCCTGTCGAAGTCGCTCGCCGTCGAGTTCCGTGCCAGCGGCCCGTCCGACGACGCCTGCGACATCTGACGGTGACGCCGGTGCCTGGCACCGCGTCACCGGAACGTATGGTTTCGGTCCATGGCTGATCTGCTCGCGTTGTCGTCTCGGGTGATCGATTCGGGTGTGGCCGACGAACCGATCAATCGCATCACGAACGAACTGTCGGAGATCGCCGATGGCCTCGCCGTCGTCGAGAGTTTCTCGCACTCGGTGGTGCTCGATGCCGGCGAGGGGCTCGTGGCGTTCGATGCGTCACACGAACGAACCGGCGCCGCGGTGGCGGCAGCGATCGCTGGGTGGACCTCGACGCCGGTCACGCACCTCGTGTACACCCACGGTCACACCGACCACGTCGGCGGAAGCCCGGCGTTCGCCGAGCAGTTCGGCGAGATGGCCGTCGTCGGCCATGCCAACGTCGGCCCGCGTTTCGATCGATACCGGTACACCAACGACTGGAACGTGCGCATCAACGCCCGTCAGTTCGGCGGCGTCCGTGGCGACTTCGGGATGGGTGAGACCCCCGACTTCATCCCGACCACCACGCTGTGGCCGACCCATGTCGTCGACGATCACGGGTCGATCACCGTCGGCGATCGCACCATCGAACTCCGCCACGCCCGGGGCGAGACCGACGACCACCTGTGGGGCTGGGACCCGGATCGCAAGTGGGCGTTCGTCGGCGACTTCGTGATCTGGAACTTCCCGAACGCCGGAAACCCCCAGAAGGTCCAGCGATTCCCGATCGAGTGGGCCGCCGCCCTGCGCGACATGATCGCGCACGGCCCCGAATTGCTGCTCCCTGCGCACGGCCTGCCGATCGAGGGCCGGGACCGCATCGCCATGGTCCTCGGCGACATCGCAGGGGCGCTCGAGCGCCTCGTGGTCGAGGTGGTCGACATGATGAACGCGGGCGAGGTCCTCGACACGATCGTCCACAGCGTGCACGTTCCCGACGACGTGCTCGCCAAGCCCTACCTGCGGCCGCTGTACGACGAGCCCGAGTTCGTCGTGCGCAACATCTGGCGCCAGTTCGGTGGCTGGTGGGACGGTGCTCCAAGCCGCCTGAAGCCGGCGCCTGACGCCGTGCTCGCTGCCGAGCTGGCAGATCTTGCTGGGGGAGCGTCGGTGCTGATCGACCGAGCGACGGCGGTGTCGGAAGCCGGTGATCACCGGCTGGCGTGCCATCTCGCCGATCTGGCGGCGTGGGCGGCTCCCGACGACGCCGGCGTCCATACCGGTCGCGCCGCCGTGTACATGGCTCGACGGGCCGCTGAGACGTCACTGATGGCCAAAGGCATCTTCGCTGGTGCCGCCCGAGAGTCCCAAGCGGTCGCCGATCGCGATTGACCGGCCGTTCGGGTTGAGGCGCCCAGATCCGCCGCTAGCATCGGACAACGCTATGTACGCAGTCATCGCCTCAGGCGGCAAGCAGGAAAAGGTGGCCACGGGCCAGCAGGTACGAGTTGAACTGCTCGACGCCGATGAGGGCAGCGACGTGTCGCTGACCCCCGTCATGGTGGTCGATGGCAGCACCGTGCTCGCCACCCCGGACGAGCTGAAGAGCGCGTCGGTCACCGGCAAGATCGTCGGCCAGGTCAAGGGTCCGAAGATCAACGGCTACACCTTCAAACGCCGCACCAACAACCATCGTCGCTACGGCCATCGCCAGAAGTACCACCTGGTCGAGATCACCTCGATCACGGTCTGACCGGCACCGGCCCGATCCGAACGGAGAACACTCATGTCCAAGACCAAAGGTGGCGGCTCGACCCGCAACGGTCGCGATTCCAACGCACAGCGCCTCGGCGTGAAGGCCTTCGGCGGCAGCGAGATCACCGCCGGCACCATCCTCGTGCGTCAGCGCGGCACCAAGTTCCATCCTGGCAAGAACGTCGGCAAGGGCAAGGACGACACGTTGTTCAGCCTCGTCGACGGCACGGTCGAATTCGGGAACACGAAGGGCCGCAAGACGGTCAGCGTGCTCCCCGTCGACGCCTGATCACCAACACGCACTCAACGACGAACGGCCCGGCCTCCGCAAGGAGACCGGGCCGTTTCGCGTCCTCAGTCGGCTTCTCGTGAACAACTGTGCGCTCCATGCGCACAGTTGTTCACGAGAACGGTTCAGGCGTCGGCGAGCTTGGCTTCGAGGCTGTCGACTTCGACGTTGAGTGCAGCCGGGAGCTTGTCGCCGAAGCGGGCGTAGTGCTCGCGGATCTGCGGAATCGCCGACTTCCAGCCATCGATGTCGACCGCAAGGATCGCTTCGAGGTCGGCGTCGTCGATCTCGAGGCCGTCGAGGTCGAGTGCCTCCTTGGTCGGCAGCTTGCCGATCGGCGTGTCGATCGCGTCGGCGGTGCCGTTCACCCGCTCGAACACCCACTTGAGCACTCGGCTGTTCTCGCCGAAGCCCGGCCACAGGAAGCGGCCGTCGTCGTCGCGGCGGAACCAGTTGACGAAGAAGATCTTGGGCAGCTTGTCCGGGTCGGTCGCCTTCTCCATGCCCAACCAGTGGGCGAAGTAGTCGGCGTAGTTGTAGCCGCAGAACGGCAGCATCGCCATCGGATCGAAGCGCAGCTCGCCCTGGACGCCCTCGGCCGCCGCGGTCTTCTCCGAGGCCATGATCGAGCCGAGGAACACGCCGTGCTCCCAGTCGTTCGCTTCGGTCACCAGCGGCACCGTCGTACGCCGACGGCCACCGAACAGGATCGCCGAGATCGGCACGCCGGCGGGGTCTTCCCACTCGGATGCGATCGACGGGCACTGCGACGCCGGAGCGGTGAACCGGGCGTTGGGATGCGCCGCAGGCGTCTCCACCTCGGGGTTCCAGGCGTTGCCCTTCCAGTCGGTGGCACGCGCCGGGGGAGTGTCGGTCATCTCCTCCCACCAGATGTCGCCGTCGTCGGTGAGCGCCGTGTTCGTGTAGACGCAGTTGCCCCACAGCGTGTCCATCGCGTTGGCGTTGGTCTGGTAGCTGGTGCCCGGCGCCACGCCGAAGAACCCGGCCTCGGGGTTGATCGCCCACAGCCGACCGTCGTCGCCGAACTTCATCCAGCAGATGTCGTCGCCGACCGTCTCGGCCTTCCAGCCCGGAATCGTCGGCACGAGCATGGCGAGGTTGGTCTTGCCGCACGCCGACGGGAAGGCGCCGGCGATGTACTTGGCCTCGCCCTCCGGGTTGGTGAGCTTGAGGATCAGCATGTGCTCGGCGAGCCAGCCGTCGTCGCGTGCCATCACCGAGGCGATGCGCAACGCGAAGCACTTCTTGCCGAGCAGGGCGTTGCCGCCGTAGCCGGAGCCGTACGACCAGATCTCGCGGGTCTCGGGGAAGTGCACGATGTACTTGTTCTCGGCGTCGCACGGCCACGGCACGTCCGCCGCACCGTTCTCGAGCGGGGCACCGACCGAATGCAGACACGGCACCCACTGGTTGTCGCCGAGCACGTCGAGTGCGCCCTGGCCCATGCGGGTCATGATGCGCATGTTGACCGCCACGTAGGCGGAGTCGGTGAGCTGCACGCCGATGTGGGCGATCGGCGAGCCGAGCGGACCCATCGAGAACGGCACGACGTACATCGTGCGGCCCTTCATCGAGCCGGTGTAGAGGCGCTTCATCTCGGCACGCATCTCGGCGGGGTCACGCCAGTTGTTGTTCGGGCCGGCTTCTTCCTCGGTGGCCGAGCAGATGTAGGTGCGGTCCTCGACGCGGGCGACGTCGCCGGGATCGGAGTGGGCCCAGTAGCTGTTCGGGCGCTTGGCCTCGTCGAGTTTGGTGAACGTGCCCGAGTCGACGAGTTCCTGGCACAGACGCTCGTACTCGTCGGCGGAGCCGTCGCACCAGTAGATGTCGGCGGGCTGCATCACTGCTGCCCACTCCGAGACCCAGTCCTTCAGGCGCTGGTTGCTGGTCGTTCCACTCATCTGGTGACTCCTCGTCGAGTTCCGGGGGTGTGACCGCGCATCAGGGGATGGGCGGCATCGATCTCGGTCTCAAGCGTAGGGCGCGCGGCGACGAACGACGAAACAGAACGGAGGGCACAAGGTCACGATCTTGCGCCGTGCCGAGCGTCGAAGGTGTGGGCCGGCTCAGGCGCCGGGGGTGGCCATGTCGACCTCGGAGCCGAGCCGCAAGCGGGTTGCGAAGCCGGCATCGTCGAGTTCGAACACCACGCGCTGGCCTTGGCGCAGCATGCGGAAGATCGAACCGGCCAACGCATCGGCGGCCAGTTCGTAGTCGTTCAGATCGGTGTCGGACATCACGAGTCCGTCACCGGTTGCGGGGTCATAGGCCTTGATGACGCCCTGCATGACGAGAGCTCAGCCCGCCTTGACGATCTTGCCGGACTTGATGCAGCCCGTGCAGACGTTGACGCGCTTGGCCGAGCCGTTGACGCTGGCGCGGACGCGCTGGATGTTCGGGTTCCAGCGCCGCTTCGTACGACGATGCGAGTGCGACACCGACATGCCCCACGACGGGCCCTTGCCACACACTTCACATTTCGATGCCATTGGATTCTCCTGCAGAGCTGCCGGATTCCCGGCTCGATCACGTTGGTGGTGCCCGACCGGCCGGACGGCCTGACGGGACAGCCATGAAATGCTACCAAGCGGATCGGTCGGCCCCACGCCGCGGCTCGAACCGGATCGCCGTAAGCTCGCTGGCCGTGCCCACTCTGGAACGGTTGAACACCGCTGCGCTGCGCGAGACGGTCCGCACCTTTCGAGATGCTGTGCGTGAGCACGCCCCCGGATTGAACCGGCTGAACGTCTATCCGGTGCCCGACGGCGACACCGGTACCAACATGGCGCGGACGCTCGATGCCGTCGTGGCGGAGATGGACGCTGCCGCCGACGACGACCACGACGCCACGTGCGACGCGATCAGCCACGGTTCGTTGATGGGAGCCCGCGGCAACAGCGGTGTGATCCTGAGCCAGATCATGCGCGGCTTCGCCGGCATCGTGAAGGAACACGCCGACGTCCAGGGCGCGAAGTTCGCCGAGGCACTGCAGGCCGCCGCCACCGGCGCCTACGACGCTGTGCTCAAGCCGATCGAGGGCACGATTCTCACCGTCGCCCGCGAGAGCGCCGACGGCGCCAAGGTCGCTGCTGACGCCGGTGGGTCACTGGTCGAGGTCGCCAGGGCCGCGCGAGCTGCGGGCAAGAAGGCGCTCGACAACACGCCCGAACAACTCCAGGTCCTGAAGGACGCCGGTGTCGTCGACGCCGGCGGCGCGGGGTTCCTGCTGTTGCTCGACTCGGTGCTGTATGTCGTCGACGGTGAACCCCTCCCGGTCGCCGAGCCCGACGACGGCACCGCCGGTGCCGTCGGGGCAGCGTTCGACGTGGTGGCGCACCGCCATGCAGATGCCCCCGGTGAACTCGACGTCAGCGAGCAGCGCTACGAAGTGATGTACTTCCTCGACCTGCCCGACGACCGGATCCGCGAGTTCAAGGAGCACTGGGGTGCGATCGGCGACTCGATCGTGGTCGTCGGCGGTGATGGTCTGTGGAACTGTCACGTCCACACCAACGAGATCGGCGCGGCGATCGAGGTGGCGCTCGACCTCGGCGGCCGGCCCAAGTCGATCCGGGTCTCCGACCTGTTCGAAGAGGTCGACGAGGAGCACGAACGTCGCGAGGCCGAACTCGCCTCGACGGCGCATGACGCGCCGGTGGCCGAGGAACTGCCCACCGTCACCACTGCCGTCGTCGCGGTGTGTTCGGGGAGTGGCCTCGTCGAGTTGTTCGCCCAGCTCGGCGTGCAGGGCGTCGTCACCGGCGGCCAGACGCTCAACCCGTCCACCGCCGAGTTGCTCGAAACCGTGCAGCGCGTCAACGCCGACCAGGTCGTGATCCTGCCGAACAACAAGAACATCATCCCGGTCGCCGAGCAGGTCGGCGCGTTGACACACAAGACGGTGTTGGTGGTCCCCACCCGATCGATGCCCGAGGCGCTGGCCGCCCTCGTCGCCTACGACCCCGACGCACCGGCGACCGACAACGCTGCGGAGATGTCGGCCGCTGCCGACTCGGTGACCGCCGGCGAGGTCACCCGAGCCGTCCGCGACAGTTCGAGCAGTGTCGGCGCGATCGTCGAGGGCGACTGGATCGGGCTCGTACGCGGCGACGGCATCGTGGCCGTGGCACCGTCGGTCGAGGGCGCAGCGATGGCGCTGCTCGATGTGATCGTCGGCGATTCGGCCGAGCTGGTCACCATGGTGACCGGCGCCGACGCCGACGTCGGCGTGACCGAGCAGATCGTCGGCTGGCTGAGCGATCACCGCGGCGACATCCACGTCGACGTCCACCACGGCGGCCAACCGCTCTACCCGTACCTCTTCGGGGTCGAGTGAGTTCGGGGTCGAGTGAGGTCCGGGTTCGAATGAGGTGCAGAGTCGAGTGAACGCGCTGTCGTTCCGAGACCTCGCCGAGATCGACGTCGGGCGGCTCAAGGGCGTCGGCGACAAGAAGCGGTCGGCGCTCGCCTCCATCGCCGTCGACAATCTGCTCGACCTGGTCACCTTCTACCCGCGGCGATGGGTCGACCGCTCGAACGAGGCTCGCATCGCGGACCTGGCACCGGGCGAGGAAGCGTTGGTGCTGGCCACCGTCCGATCGGTGACCAAGCGTGTCACCCGCAACCGTCGCACGATGGTCAACGTCAACGTCGGCGACGGATCCGGGCGCATGGAGGTGGTGTTCTTCAACCAGCCGTGGCGCGAGCGCCAACTGCGCGAGGGCCTGCAGATCGCCCTGTTCGGCAAGGCCGACGTCTACCGTGGTGGTCTGCAGATGGCCAACCCGGTCGTCGACCTGATCGGTGACCGCACCGGTCGGATCGTGCCGATCTATCCGCAGAGCGAGAAGGTGCAGATCAACACCTGGGAGATCGCCGGGTGGGTCGAAGAGGCGCTGCGGCGCTGCCGCGACCGAGGGATCGCCGACCCGGTACCGGCGGCGATCCTGGGCCGGCACGGCATGCTCGGCCGGTTCGACGCCCTGTCGAACATCCACCTGCCGGAGTCGATCCGCGACAAGGAGCAGGCCCGGCGTCGGCTCGCCTTCGACGAACTCCTCCGGGTGCAGCTGGTGCTGGTGCTGCGCAAGCGGGCGATGGAACGCGACCAACGCGGCATCGCCCACGACCTGTCCGGCGACCTCGTGCAGCGGTTCCACGACGCGTTGCCGTACCCGCTCACCGGCGCCCAGCGGCGTGCCATCGCCGAGATCGAGCACGACCTGGCGGCGCCGCATCCGATGCACCGCCTGCTGCAGGGCGACGTCGGGTCGGGCAAGACCGTCGTGGCCGTCGACACGATGATGGTGGCCGTGCAGGGTGGCCACCAGGCCGCCTTGATGGCGCCGACCGAGGTGCTCGCCGAGCAGCACGCCACGGGCGTGCGAGCGCTCCTCGACGGTGTGAGCGTTCCCGATCCCGGCAACCTGTTCGGCGACCGACCGCTGCGAGTCGAGCTGCTCACCAACCGGGTCACCGGATCGGACCGCAAGGATGTCCTGAGCGGGCTCGCCGACGGCACCGTCGACATCGTGATCGGCACCCATGCGCTGATCCAGGACGCCGTCGACTTCGCCAGCCTGGGCGCCGTCGTCGTCGACGAGCAGCACCGCTTCGGCGTCGAGCAGCGCGCTGCGCTGCGGGCGAAGACGGTCGGCGGCGCCGTGCCCGACATGCTCGTGATGACCGCGACACCGATTCCGCGCACCGCCGCCATGACCGTGTACGGCGACCTCGACGTCAGCGTGCTCGACGAACTGCCTCCGGGTCGGACGCCGATCGTCACGAAGTGGGCCGACGGCCCGCTGCTCGAGGCCGAGGTGTGGGCCGACATCCGCGACCAGGTCGCCGAGGGCCGCCAGGCCTACGTCGTGTGTCCGCTGATCGGCGAGAGCGAGAAGCTCGAGGTCGCATCGGCGGAGGAGACCTTCGAGCGGTTGGCCCACGACGAACTGTCGGGTCTGCGCCTCGGGCTCCTGCACGGCCGGCTCACCTCGGCGGAGAAGGAGGCGACGATGGACTCGTTCCGAGCCGGCGACCTCGACGTGCTGGTGGCCACCACGGTGATCGAGGTCGGCGTCGACGTCCCCAACGCCACGGTGATGACGATCCTCGACGCCGACCGGTTCGGCATCGCCCAGCTGCACCAGCTCCGCGGGCGTGTCGGGTCGCGGCGAGCACGCATCGACGTGCTGGCTCGTCACCCAGCAGCGCAACGAGCCCGGCGACCCGGTGGGCAATCCTCGGGTCGAGGCGCTGGTGGCGACAACCGACGGTTTCGAATTGGCCGAAATCGACCTCGACCTGCGCGGCGAGGGCACCCTGATGTCCACGTCACAGAAGGGTCGCAGCGACCTCAAGCTCGCGTCGCTGCGCCGCGACCGCAACCTGGTGGAACTCGCCCGTGAGGCGGCGTTCGAGATCGTCGACGCCGACCCCGAACTGGCCGGTCACCCCGAGCTGGCCGACGAACTCGCGTTGGTGTTCAGCGAGTCCGACGAAGCGTTCCTCGCCAAGAGCTGAGCGTTCAGATGTCGGGCCGGTCGCCGCTGGCGATCTCGGCGTCGTCCTCGTCGGACATCACGATGTCCCACCGGTCGAGGCAGTCCTCGCACCGGTAGGCAATGACGTCGCCCGGCTCCCAGATGCCGTCCTCGGGAGGGTGCGACAGCAGGAAGCAGCGGCCGCCGCAGTCGATGCAGGTGATCTGTGGCGTCGGGGTGAGCACGACACCCAGTCTTGCCGGTCGACGACGGCGTGTCGGCATCTGTGCGTATCCTCCGAACGATGCGAGTCGTGGCGGGAGCACTGGGAGGACGCCGGTTGGTCGCGCCCGACGGCACCTCGACCCGGCCCACCACCGACCGGGTCCGCGAGGCGATCTTCAACTCGCTCGGCAGTGCTGGCGTGCTCGAGGGCGCCATCGTGGCCGACTTGTATGCCGGCAGCGGCGCCATCGGCATCGAGGCGCTCTCGCGCGGCGCCGAGCGCTGCATCTTCGTCGAACGTGATCGCGCAGCGCTGCGAGCGCTGAACGACAACCTCGACGCACTCGACCTGCGCGACCGCTCGAAGGTGCTCTCGTCCGATGCGCTGTCGGTGGTCGCCACGATCGACGCCGACATCGTGTTCGCGGATCCGCCCTACGACTTCGACGCCTGGGCCGACCTGCTCTCGCGGGTCCGTGCCGATCTCGTGATCGCCGAGGCGGGCGCGGTCGTGGAGGCACCCGCCGGCTGGGACGTCACCCGAGACAAGAAGTACGGCCGCACCCGCGTGACGTTCCTCGAACGCACCGTCGCCCCGGCACCCGGCGATGCAGTAGTACGGTCGGACACCCAATGAGCGCGTCACTGCGGGTGCTGTACCCCGGAAGCTTCGATCCGATCCATCTCGGCCACATCGACGTCATCGAACAGGCCCACGAGCTGTTCGGCTCGGTGGTGGTGGCGATCATGCACAACCACGCAAAGCCGTCGGGGCTGTTCAGCGTCGACGATCGCGTCGAGATGGCGAGCACGGCGCTCGCACACCTCGACGGTGTCGCCGTCGTCGCGCAGACGGGCCTGGCGGTTCAGGCGGCCCAGCGCGCCGACGTCGACTTCATCGTCAAGGGCCTGCGAACTTCTGGCGACTTCGAGATCGAACAGCAGATGGCCCACAACAACCACGCGGTGACCGGGGTGCGGACCGTGTATCTTCCCTGCCGCCCCGAACTCGGGTACATCAGCAGCCGCTTCGTGCGCGAGATCGCGAAGTACGGTGGATCCATCGACCATCTCGTCCCGGCGCACGTGGCCGACGCCCTGCGCCGTGTCAACGGCAGCGCACAGAACTGAGCGAACCATGAGCTACGACGACGGCGACGACGCCTACGACGACATCGACGACGAGTACCCGGACCCCGGCGTCCCCGGCGGGTTCGTCGGCGACGCCGAGACCTTGCTGCGGCGAGCGATCGACATCATCGCGACCGCACCGACGATGCCGTTGTCGTCGTCGCCGCGCATCGATCGCGACGAGATGATCGAGTTGCTCGAGGAGTCGCTGCACCGGCTTCCCGAGGAACTGCGTCAGGCGCGCTGGATGCTCAAGGAGCGCCAGGAGTTCGTCGCCAAGACACGTCGCGAAGCCGACGAACTGCTCGAGGCCGCCCGCGTCCGCGCCGAGCGAATGGTGCAGCGCACCGAGGTGGTGCGCGCCGCCGAGCAACGGGCACGCCAGGTCATGGAAACCGCCGAAGCCGACTCGCGGCGCCTGAAGCACGAGACCGAGGACTTCCTCGACCAGCGCCTCGGTTCGTTCGAGATCCTGCTCGACAAGCTGCAGAAGACCGTCGGCGCCGGCCGCCAACGCCTGTCGATCGGCGGTGCTGTCGACGAGACGAACGTGGTCGAGGAAGACGACGCCACCAAGGGGTTCTTCGATCAGGATCACTGATCGGAGTCGCGCCGTGGCCGACCCACTGCGACCACTGCGGATCAACGCCGTCGAGCTGCTCCGCCAACCCGGAGCGGTCCGCGACGTCACCGTCGACGTCGCCGCTGCCACCGCTCGACGCCGAGCACGAACGGCTCGTGGGTGACATCCACGTCGAGCTACGCCTGACGGCACGGAACGACGGCATCGACGTCGACGGCATCATCAGCGCCGACTGGGCCACGGTGTGCCGCCGCTGTCTCGTCGACGTGTCGGGCACGGCCGTCGGCATCGTCGACGAGCTGTACCAGATCGAACCACTCGACCCCGACGCCTACCTGATCGCGGACGGCCAACTCGACCTTGCACCGCTGGTGCGTGAGACGGTGCTGCTCGAACTCGACATCGAACGTCTGTGTCGCGACGACTGCGCTGGGCTCTGCCCGGTCTGCGGTGTGGATCGCAACGCCACCGACTGCTCCTGCGACACCGACGTGCGCGACGAGCGGTGGGCTGCGCTCGAAGGGTTCGTCCCCGACGACGACTGAACGCGTTCGCCGGCCGGATGGCAACGGCCTCGCCCCCCGATAACGTGATGCGGCCGTTGCGGCACGGTGCGCCCGAATCCGGGTCCCGAATCCAATTCCGGTCGCACGATTGACCGTCCCCGAGAACCAGGAAGCGAACGATGGCCGTTCCCAAGAAGAAGACCTCCAAGTCGAAGACCCGAAGCCGTCGGGCGAGCGCCTGGAAGCTGAACGCTCCCGCTCGCAGCCTCTGCCCGCGTTGCGGCAACGCGAAGACCCCGCACGTCGTGTGCCCCTCGTGCGGCTGGTACCGCGATCGCGTCGTCGTCGACGTCGGCTGATCTCCTGACCACGACCATGCTCCCCGTCGCCGTCGACGCCATGGGCGGCGACCACGCTCCCGGGCCGATCCTCGCCGGAGCGCACCGCGCTGCGTCAACGGGCATCCCCGTGGTCCTCGTCGGTCCGGCCGACCTCAGAGGTCGCGAAGGGCCCGACGGCTCGCTGCTCGACCTGATCGAGGCGAGCGAGATCATCGGCATGCACGACGACCCCGCCCAGGGCGTGCGTCGCAAGAAGGACTCGACGCTCGTGCGCGCCGCCGAGGCGGTACGCGACGGCCGCGCCAGCGCAATGATCTCGGCCGGCAACACCGGAGCCACGATGGCGTCCGCGCTGTTGCGAATGGGTCGGATCTCGGGCGTGAAGCGTCCAGCGATCGCCACGCCGATTCCGGTGCCCGGCGCAACGCCGACCGTGCTGCTCGACGCCGGTGCCAACTCCGAGGTGCAGGCCGAGTGGCTGGTGCAGTTCGCGCTGATGGGCTCGGTGTACGCACACCATCGCTTCGGCATCGACACGCCGCGGGTCGGGCTGCTGTCGATCGGCGAGGAACCCGGCAAGGGCGACACCCTCCGCAAAGAGGCCTACGAACTCCTCGGAGCCGCATCGCACCTGAACTTCGTCGGCAACGTCGAAGGCCGCGACGTGATGAGCGCCGACCTCGACGTCTGCGTCACCGACGGCTTCACCGGCAACGTCGTGCTCAAGACCCTCGAAGGCGGGATGAAGGTGGTCATCAAGGCGCTCCTCGACGCGTTCGCCGCCGAGGAGCACTACAAGCCGCACGCCGACGCGCTGATGCCGGCGCTGTTGCCGCTGTACGAGACGCTCAGCCCCGACACCTACGGCGGTGCGGTGCTGCTCGGCGTCGACGGCGTCTGCATCATCGCCCACGGCTCGTCGGGTGAGACGGCGATCGCCAACGGGATCGGTGTGGCCCGCGACATGGTCGAGCACGACATGGTCGGCGAGATCCGCGCTGCCATCGCGGGCAACGCGGCCTGATCTCCCTGTCACCTTCACGCCGACAAGTACACTCGGCGCCCGTGCCAGCAGACTCCGCCCCACTCGAACGCGATGAGATCTTCGAGATCGTCCGTGACCGACTCGCCGACATCCTCGAGATCGAGCCGTCGACCATCACCGAGGGGCAGTCGTTCGTCGACGACCTCGATGCCGACTCGTTGGCGCTGATCGAACTGGTCGAGGCGCTCGAGGAGCAACTCGGCGATCGCATCCCCGACTTCCGCATCGAGGACGAAGACCTCGAAGACCTCAAGACGGTGCGAGACGCCATCGACTACGTCCACGCACGCGCCACGGCGAGCTGACGCCGCCGTGGCTGGCTTCGGCGACGATCAGCCGGCGTCCGGTCTCCTCGCACTTGCCGACCGGGTCGGCTACCGGTTCGTCGACTGGAGCCTCCTCGAGCGGGCGCTGGCCCATCGATCGTGGTGTGCCGAGACGCCCGGATCCATCAGCAACGAACGTCTCGAGTTTCTCGGCGACGCGGTGCTGGGGTGGGCGATCGCCGACATTGCCTACCACCGCTACGCCGTCGCCGAGGGCCAACTGACCGACCTGCGCAAGAGCGTGGTCAACGCGATCGCGCTCGCCGAAGTCGCCCAATCGATCGGGCTCGGCGACCACATCCTGCTGGGGCGAGGCGAGGCCGCCGCCGGTGGGTCCGACAAGCCGTCGATCCTGTCCGATGCGTTCGAAGCGGTACTCGGGGCGGTGTACCTCGACGGCGGCGCCGAGGCTGCGTTCGCGATGGTCGAGCGGCTCGTCGTGCCACGGATGCCCGACACGGCCGACGCGGTCGGCCAGTTCGACCAGAAGACGCAGTTGCAGGAACTGGCCGCCCGCCTCGGGCGTGGCGCGCCGGTCTACGAGGTGTCGTCGCAGGGTCCCGATCACGCCAAGACGTTCCGGGCGCAGGTGCTCATCGACGGCGACGTGCTCGGCGTCGGCATCGGACGGTCGAAGAAGGCTGCCGAGCAACTCGCCGCCACCGAGGCGTGCGTCGCGCTCGGCGATGCCTGAGCTGCCCGAGGTCGAGACCGTCCGCCGTGGGCTGGAACGGCATCTCGTCGGGCGTCGCGTCGAACGCGTCGAGGTCGGCCGAGAACGTTCGGTTCGGCGGACCTCGCCCGAGGCGGTGATCGCCGGGCTCACCGACACGGTGATCGAAGCGGCCGACCGACGTGGCAAGTACCTGCTGCTGCCGCTCGACTCCGGCGACTCGTGCATGATCCACCTCCGCATGAGCGGCCAGGTGCTCCTGGCGGCTGCCGGCGCGGAGCGTCCGCCGCACACCCATGTGGTGCTGCACCTCGACGATGGCCACGAAGCCTGGTTCGTCGACCCGAGGACCTTCGGCGAGGTCGTCGTGTTCGACCCCGACCATGTCGATGTCGAGCTCCCGGAACTCGCCCGCCTCGGCGTCGACCCGATCGCTGAGCCGTTCGACGCATCGACGCTCCGGGTGGCGTTCGGGAGCACCGCGCGTGCGCTGAAGCCGCTCCTGCTCGATCAGCACGTCGTGGCCGGTATCGGCAACATCTATGCCGACGAGATCCTCCACCGGGCGCGCCTGCGTCCCGACCGTCCGGCCTCGAGCCTGGACCGACGCCGCATCGCCACGTTGCACCGATCGATCGTCGACGTGCTCACCGAGGCGATCGATGCCGGCGGCTCGACGCTCGGCGATGCCCAGTACGTCGACCTGATGGGCGAAGGCGGCTCGTACCAGGACGAGCATCGGGTGTACGGGCGTGGGGGAGAGCGATGCGTCACCTGCGGTCGCGGATGGGTCCGTCGATCGGTCACCGGCGGACGCGGCACCCACTGGTGTCCGCTCTGCCAACGCTGACGGGTTGTCGATCTCGGTGATCGAGGGCGGCAATCGAGGCCGAGGGCGGCTGCAACGGGTAGCTTCGCTGCTGCTGTGTTCCTGAAGAGTCTCAACCTCAAGGGGTTCAAGTCGTTCGCCGACAGCACCACGATGGTGCTCGAACCCGGGGTCACCGTCGTCGTCGGCCCCAACGGGTCCGGCAAGTCCAACGTGGTCGACGCCATTGCGTGGGTGCTCGGAGCGCAGGCGCCCAAGGCCGTCCGCTCGCAGAAGATGGACGACGTGATCTTCGCGGGCACTGCGTCACGACCGGCGCTGGGGCGCGCCGAGGTCAGCATCACCATCGACAACACCGACGGCACCCTCGGCGTCGAGCTCACCGAGATCACCGTCACCCGCGTGCTGTTCCGCACCGGCGACTCCGAGTACGCGATCAACGGGGTGCCGTGCCGGCTGCTCGACGTCCAGGAGCTGCTGTCCGACGCCGGTGTCGGTCGTCAGCAGCACGTGATCGTCAGTCAGGGCCAGATCGACGCGGTGCTCAATGCGCGACCCGAGGAACGTCGGGCGATCATCGAAGAAGCCGCCGGTGTCCTCAAGTTCCGCAAGCGCAAGGAGAAGGCCGAACGTCGCCTCGACGCCACCGAGGCGAACCTCCTGCGCGTCCAGGACCTGCTGCGCGAGGTGCGCCGACAGTTGCGGCCCCTCGAGCGTCAGGCGCAGGCGGCCGAGCGTCACGGGTCGCTGGTCACCGAACTCACCGAGGTCAAGACCTTCGTGTCGGGCCGCGAGATCGCTAGCTGGCGGGCCAAGCTCGAGGCGCTCGCCGCCACTCGACTCGAGAGCGCCACGATCGAATCCGAGCTGAAATCTGCGCTCGCCACGCTCGACACCCAGGTGATGGCCATCGAGGCGCAGCTGTCCGCACGCGGCGCCAGCGACGTGAGCGACCGGCTGGTGCGCGTCGAGCAGCTGCGCGAACGCGCCCGCGGGCTCGCCGCCGTCCTGGTCGAGCGCCGCCGCTCGCTCGAGCGCGACAAGGGCCAACTGCTCGACGCCGGCGTTGTCGCCAACCTCGAGGCCGATGCCGCTCGGTTCCGATCCGAACTCGACGAGGTACTTGCCTCGCTGGCCGAGATCGAACCGGCGTCGGAGGTGCTGATCGCCGACGAGGAGGCGTTCCGTCTCGAACGCTCGAAGATGATGGACGCCGTCGGCTCCGAGCAGGGTGGTGCTCAGGCAGCGAGCGCGGCGGCCGAGGTCCGTGGCGAGTTGCGCTCGGTGCGTTCGTCGCTCGAACGTTCCACGGGCGATCTCCGCCGATTCCGCGAGCGGTTCGATTCGCTTGCGGCCAAACGCGACGCCAGTTCGGAACGCGCGCTGCGGTTCCGGACCGACTGCGACGAAGCGGGCATGGTCGAGGAACCCCTCGTTGCCGAGGTCGAAGTCGCCGAAGCGGCACTGGCCGACGCGGTGGCCGCTCACGAGGCGCGCCAGTCGCTGCGCAACGACGCCGCCGAAGAAGCGTCGCGGTGCGCTGCACGTGTCGAAGCGCTCGAGCTGGCACTCGATGCCGCCAGAGCCCGCGCCGGCGCCGAGCGTCTCGCCGGCGTCGACGGCGTGCTCGGCACGCTGCTCGACCTGATCGAGATCGACGCCGGCTGGGAGCCGGCAGTCGAAGCGGCGCTCGGCGAGTCGTTGACTGCGGTGGTCGTCGACGACCCGACAGCAGGTCGTCGTGCTCTCGACGCGCTGCGCAGCTCCGACACGAGCGGTGCCGTGATCGCCTTGGGTACACGCCCGGCCGGCCAGCCGCGACCTGACGTCGGCGACGCAGTGCGGCCCCACGCCCGCTCGTCACGCCCCGGTGTCGACGCGCTGCTCGACGGTCTGCTCGGCTCGGCCGTGCGCGTCGACGAGTTGGGCGCAGCGGTCGACGCGGCGCTCAGCCACCCCGACGCCGTGGTCGTCACGGCAGCGGGCGATCGGTTCGGCCTGAGCGGGTGGCGTGTCGGTGCTGCCGGCAGCGGCGCAACGGCAGCGGCGCTCGATGATGCGCTCGAACGGGCCGGCATCGCCGCAGACGCGCTCGAACGAGCCACCGAGGCCGTCGCCGCGTCGGAGCGAGCGCTGCACGCCGCCCGCTCGGCTGAGGCCGAACTGGTTCAGCGGCTCGATGCCAACGATGCTCGCTTCAGTGCGGCGTCGGAGGGCCTGGCCCAGGCCCAACGTGAGCACCGCGAAGCGGAAGCCGAGCTCGACAACCTCGAGCGGTCGATCGACGATGTCACCGCCAACATCGTTCGCGACGAGCAGCGCATCGGCGAGCTCGAAGCGTTGCTGCCGGCGCTCGAGTCCGACGAGCAGGCCGAAGTCGACGCGGCTCGCGCTCGCGGTGAGCTGCGCGCCGAACTCGAGAACCGAGCTGCCGCGCTCGCGTCACGTCGCAAAGACCTCGAGGTCCACAATGCCGGGCTGCACGAGCGTCACCAGCTGCTCGAACGGCGCCTCGACGAAACCGAGCGTCGCCTGGCGGCCGACGCCGAGGCCAGGATCGCCGCCGAGGGGCGCCGGGTCACGATCGAACGCGACATCGGGGCGATCGATCGACTCGTCGAGCGCGTCGCAGCACACCGAGATGTCGTCGAGGTCCTGCACATCGACCTCGTCGAGCAGCGCCGCCGTCAGAGCGACGAGGTGCGTGGGCTGACCGCCGAACTCGACCAGCACCGTCGCGAGCGCAGCGAGAAGGAGCACACGCTCGACGCGTCCCGCGAGCGGGCTCGCCAGGCCGAACTCGGCGAGGCCGAGGCCAAGCTGCGCCTCGAGACGGCGATCGAGACGCTGCGACGCGACCTCGACATCGAACCCGCGGTCGCCGAAGCGGCGCCGATGCCGGTGCTTCCCGACGGCGCGACGCCGGCCGGTCGGGTGCGCGAACTCGAACGAGAGCTCCGTCTGCTCGGGCCGATCAACCCGCTCGCACTCGAGGAGTTCAACGAACTCCAGGCCCGGCACACGTTCCTCGAAGAGCAGCTCGAAGACGTCCGCTCCACGCGCCGAGAGCTGTCGCGGGTGATCGCTGCCGTCGACACCGAGATCCAGAACGTGTTCGCCTCCGCCTTCGCCGACGTCAGCGAGAACTTCACGCAGCTCTTCGGCTTGCTGTTCCCCGGTGGCATGGGCAAGCTCAAGCTCACCACACCCGACGACATGCTGAACACCGGCATCGAGGTCGAAGCGAAGCCGAGCGGCAAGAACGTCAAGAAGCTCTCGCTGCTCTCGGGCGGCGAGCGCAGCCTCACCGCGCTGGCGTACCTGTTCGCCGTGTTCCGCTCGCGGCCCTCGCCGTTCTACGTGATGGACGAGGTCGAGGCGGCGCTCGACGACGTCAACCTGCACCGGTTCCTCGGTCTGATCCAGGAGTTCCGCAAGGACGCCCAGCTCATCGTGGTGTCGCACCAGAAGCGCACGATGGAAGCCGGCGACTGCCTCCTCGGCGTCAGCATGCAACCCGGCGGCTCCAGCAAGGTCGTCACCGAGCGCATCACCACCGCATCCCCCTGACCCTCCGGGAACCAAGTTCCCCGAGCCCAGGTCTCCGGAGACCAGGGGTCTCCTGGACGGTAGCGTCGGGGACCGATGGGTATCGAGATTCTGTTCCTGATCCTGGCGATCGCCGTCGTTGCCTTCGGCATCGGCGTGATCGTCGTCAGCCGCCGCAACTCGGCGTCGACGTCGGCGCCGCCGGCCCGCCCCGCCCGCCCGAC
Organism: Ilumatobacteraceae bacterium; assembly: GCA_963715825.1. GTDB lineage: Bacteria > Actinomycetota > Acidimicrobiia > Acidimicrobiales > Ilumatobacteraceae > Sva-07. The sequence continues at coordinate 217,196 of CAVQSI010000020.1, read as the reverse complement.
GACCCCGCCACCCGAGCCGACTGCCGACGGCGACGTGCTCGTCGCCGAGCCGCCGGTCGAGGAGGTCGTCGAGCCCGAGCCGGTCAAGCCCGCCTCGCTCCGCGACCGCCTCGCCAAGGCGCGGCTTGCGTTCACCGGAGCGTTCGCTGGTGTACTCGGCCGCAGCGGCATCACCGAGGAGAGCTTCGAGGATCTCGAGGAGGCGCTGCTGCGCGCCGATGTCGGCGTTGGTGTGACCACCGAGCTGCTCGACGGACTGCGGGCCAAGGTCAGCGCGAAGGAGATCACCGAGCCCCAGGAACTGATCGACGCACTCGAAGCCGAGATGGTGTCGCGCCTCGAAGGGTCGGATCGCTCGTTGACCTTCGAGGCGGGCGACGAGGGCAGTCCGAACGTCTGGATGTTCGTCGGTGTCAACGGCGTCGGCAAGACCACCACGATCGGCAAGCTGTCGAACCAGCAGATCCGCGACGGTCGCACGGTCCTGATGGCCGCCGGCGACACGTTCCGCGCTGCCGCTGCCGAACAGCTCACGACCTGGGCGGAACGTTCCGGTGCCGAGATCGTCCGAGGCGCCGAGGGAAGCGACCCGAGCGCCGTGATCTTCGACGGGGTCGAGCGAGCCTCGGCACGCAACATCGACCTCGTGATGGCCGACACCGCTGGGCGGCTGCACACCAAGTCGAACCTGATGGAGGAACTCAAGAAGGTCCGTCGCGTCGCCGAGAAGGGCGCTGGTCGCGTCACCGAGACGCTGCTGGTGATCGATGCGACCACCGGCCAGAACGGCCTGACCCAGGCCCGCGAGTTCGGTGAGGCCACCGACGTCACCGGCGTGGTGCTGACCAAGCTCGACGGATCGGCCAAGGGCGGCATCGTGTTCGCCATCGAGACCGAACTCGGCATCCCGGTCAAGCTCGTCGGCATCGGTGAGACGATCGAGGATCTGATCCCGTTCGATCCCGCCGAGTTCGTCGCCGCCCTCGTCGAGCCCTGAGCGTTCATCGCGCCGCCGGCCACCCCGAGCAGTCCCCGGCAGCCCGCCGAAAAATTGCGGTGGCGTTGCGCTCAGCGCAACAGCACCGCGCCAATTCGGCGAGTTCGGGGCCGAGAACGGTGCCCTGGCAGACTGTCGCGATGACGACCCTCGACGAGCGCCCGACCACCAGCACCGACCCCGAGACCCGGGAGGTCACCGAGGCGATCGACGTGTTCCTGGCCGAGCACGACCCGGCTGCGATGGACAACGTCGCGTTCCGTGGCGCCCGGTACGACGCCGGCCTCGCCTGGGTGCACTTCCCGAAGGGTTACGGCGGCCTCGGTGTGCGTCCGGAGCTGAACAAGCTCGTCGAGACGCGCTTGAAGGAGGCCGGAGCGAAGCCGACCGAGCCCGTCACGTTCTTCATGGGCCTCGCCGGGCCGACGATCGTCACCCACGGCAGCCACGAAGCCAAGGAGCGGTTCCTGCGCCCGATGTTCACCGGGGAGGAGGTCTGGTGCCAGTTGTTCTCCGAGCCCGGCGCCGGATCCGACTTCGCCGGCCTGGCCACCAAGGCCGAACGCGACGGCGACGAGTGGATCGTCAACGGCCAGAAGGTGTGGAACACGATGGCCCACCTGGCCGACTTCGGCATGCTCGTCACCCGCACCGACCCCGACGCGCCCAAGCACAAGGGCATGACCTACTTCGCGCTCGACATGCACGCCGACGGCGTCGAGGTGCGCCCGCTGCGCCAGATCACCGGTGAGGCCGAGTTCAACGAGGTCTACATGACCGATGCCCGAGTCCCCGACGCACACCGGATCGGTGACGTGGGCGAGGGGTGGCGAGCCAGCCTCACCACGCTGATGAACGAGCGCAATGCCATCGGCACGGGTGGCGGCGCAGGGAGCGGCTCGGTCGCTCGTCGCGGCGCCGCTGCCAATGACGCGGTCGAGATCTGGAAGGGCCTCGACCCGTCCGAACAGGACGGCGCCCGCAAGGACCGTCTGATGCAGCTGTGGTGCCAAGCCGAGGTCAACCGCCTCACCAACCGCCGCGCCGGCGAGAACGCGAAGGCCGGCAACCCGGGCCCCGAGATGACGATCGCCAAGCTGGCGTTCTCCGAACTCAACAAGCCGCTGTACGAGTTCTGCGTCGACCTGATGGGCGCCGATGCACTGATCGGCTACGACTACACGTTCCGCCGCCCCGGCGATCTCGACGTCACCGGTGGGACCCACGGCACCCGCTATTCGTTCCTGCGGGTGCGGGCGAACTCGATCGAGGGTGGAACCTCGGAGATCCTGCGCAACATCATCGGCGAGCAGGTCCTCGGCCTTCCCGGCGAACCTCGCGTCGACAAGTCGGTGCCCGTGGAACGAAGTCCCGCGTAACTGAACCTGATGACCGACGAGCAGCTGTCGCCCGAGTTCGAATCCGAGCTCGCCCTCGACACGTACTCGTTGTCAGCGTCGGTGTACGCCGAGCGCGCCGACGGCCAGATCCTGCTGCTGAAGCGGGCCGAGGGAAGTGCCATGGCCGGCTTCTTCTTCCTGCCGGGAGGATTGGTCGACCCCGGAGAGAACCCGTGGCAGGCTGCAGCACGAGAACTCCGAGAGGAGTCGGGCCTCGAGTTCTCGGCGCCACCGAGCATGGTCGGCTGCTACCCGATGTTCATCTACGGGCGCGAGTTTCTCCAGCTGACGTTTCGTGGGCCCGTTGCAGGTGACGTCGCCACCAGCCACGAACACACTGACCATCGGTGGATCGATCCGGCTGAGTGGGCGGCGATGTTCAGCCCTGAGAGCATCGACGCTGCTCGCTGGGGACTCGGCGAGAATCCGCACGTTGTTGACCGGAATCGGCGAGGACGCTCAGCGATACCTCGTGCTCACGGGCGGGTAACTCTGCGCTCGCAGGGGGTGCCGGTAAAGTCGGAGCCCTGATGTTCGACAACCTGTCCACCCGACTCGAAGGCATCGTCAAGAAGATCCGCGGCAAGGGCCGCCTGACGGAGGCCGACGTCGACGAGGTGATGAAGGAGATCCGCACCGCGCTCCTCGAAGCCGACGTCAACGTCACCGTCGTCCGCTCGGTGTGCAACCGAATCCGCGAATCGGCGATCGGCGCGACCCGCTCCGGCGCCCTCGACCCCGCCCAGCAGGTCGTCAAGGCCGTCAACGACGAGCTGACGCGGGCCCTCGGCGGCGAAACGCTTGCGATCACGTACGCGTCGAAGCCGCCGACCGTGGTGCTCATGGCCGGCCTCCAGGGCTCGGGCAAGACCACCAACTCGGCCAAGTTGGCGACGTGGTTCAAAGGTCAGGGGCGCCAGCCGCTGCTCGTGGGCGCCGACCTCCAGCGCCCCGCGGCGGTCGAACAGCTGCGCACGCTCGGACGCCAGATCGACGTCCCGGTCTTCTCCGACCCGTCCGACCCGGTCAGGGCGTCGGCGGCCGGTCTCGAGGAGGCCAAGCGCCTCGGTCGCGACGTGGTGATCGTCGACACCGCCGGTCGCCTGGCGATCGACGCCGAGATGATGGAGCAGGTCCGCCAGATCTCGGCCGCGGTGCAACCCGACTACACGTTCCTCGTCGTCGACGCGATGACCGGTCAGGATGCCGTCCAGACCGCTGAGGCGTTCCACGAGACCCTCCAGATCGACGGCGTGATCATGTCGAAGATGGACGGCGACGCCCGCGGTGGCGCGGCGCTGTCGGTCAAGGAGGTCATCGGCCGCCCGATCGCGTTCGCCTCCACGGGCGAGAAGCTCACCGAGTTCGAGCAGTTCCACCCCGACCGGATGGCCGGGCGCATCCTCGGCATGGGCGACATGCTCACGCTGATCGAGCAGGCCGAACGGGCCTTCGAAGCCGACCAGGCCGAACAGGCCGCCGCGAAGCTGATGGAGGGCCAGTTCACCCTCGACGACTTCCTCGAACAGATGCAGCAGATCAAGAAGATGGGCTCGCTCGGCAACCTGATGGGGATGATGCCCGGGATGCCCAAGGAGCTGAAGGGCGCCAAGATCGACGACGACGACCTCAAGCCCATCGAGGCGATCATCCGCTCGATGACCGCCGAGGAACGGGCCACGCCGGTGATCATCAACGGCAGCCGCCGCCAACGGATCGCCAACGGTTCGGGTACCGAGGTCGGCGACGTCAACCGTCTCGTCAAGCAGTTCGGCGAGATGCAGAAGATGATGAAGAAGATGGGCATGGGCGGTCCCGGTGGAGGGCGCCCAGGCAAGGGGAAGAAGGGCAAGAAGGGCCGCAAGGGATCAGGCCCCAGCAAGGGCCGCGGTCTCCCGCCCGGTCTGCTCGACCCGAACGCCACCGGCGGCATGGACATCCCCGGTCTGCCGGGCATGCCCAACATGCCGGGCCTCCCCGGCGTCCCGAACCGCTGACGCCGACCATCCGTTCACCTCACGGGCGAGGGGATTCCGGCGCCCGCCGCTAGCCTTGCAACGTTCTCATTTGCACCCAGGAGTATCGATTTCACATGGCAGTCAAGTTGCGGCTCACCCGCATCGGCAAGAAGAAGCAGCCCCAGTACCGCATCGTCGCGGCCGACGCCCGCTCGCCGCGTGACGGTCGGTTCATCGAGATTCTCGGTCACTACGATCCGCGCCAGGATCCGTCGGTGCTCACCGTCGACAACGACAAGGCCGTGAAGTGGCTCGCCGACGGCGCCCAGCCCACCGAGCGAGTCGCCAAGCTGCTCCAGATCTCGGGTGCCATCGAGCAGTTCGAGGCCGCCAAGGCAAGCAAGTGAGCGACGTCGACGCCGACACCGCCCCCGAGTCGTCCGACGAGTTGGCGCCCACGGCCGTTGCCGTCTTGACGCACATCGTCAAGTCGCTCGTCGACGATGCCGATGCGGTCGACGTCGAGGTCGACGACTCCGGTCGCCGCCTCACCTTGAACGTCCGTGTCGGCGAAGGTGAACTCGGCCGGGTCATCGGCCGCCGCGGTCGCACCGCTTCGAGCATCCGCACCGTTGCCCGCGCCGCCGCGAGCAAAGACGATGTCGAGATCGACATCGAGTTCCTCGACGACTGAGCGGTGCCCTTGACCGACGACGGCTTGCTCGAAGTCGGTCACATCCGTCGAGCCCACGGCCTGCGCGGCGACGTGTTCGTCCAACTGCTGTCCGACTCCGACGCGCGTGTTGCGCCGGGAAGCGAACTGTTCGCCGACGGTGAACGCCTGGTGGTCGAATCATCCCGGGTCGCCTCGAACGGTCGTCGCGTCGTCAAGTTCGCCCAGATTGCCGACCGCACGGCTGCGGAGACGTATGCCAATCGGACGCTACGCGGGCGGCCCATCGACGATCCCGACGCACTGTGGGTGCACGAGATGATCGGGCGGCGCGTCGTCGATGCCGACGGCACCGACCGCGGTCGATGCGTGTCGGTGCTCGCCAATCCGGCCGCCGACCTCCTCGAACTCGACTCGGGTGCACTGGTCCCGTCGAACTTCGTCGTGTCGATCGACGCCGAGACGGTCCACGTCGACACCCCCGACGGCCTGTTCGATCTGGAGTCGTGATGTCCGCCGGGCTGCGGATCGATGTCTTCTCGCTGTTTCCCGGCCTCGTCGACGCGTTCTGTTCGGAGAGCCTGCTCGGCAAGGCACGTGGGCACGGGGTGCTCGACCTGCGGTGTCACGACATCCGCGAGCAGACCTCCGACGTGCACCGCACCGTCGACGACGCCCCGTTCGGCGGGGGAGCGGGCATGGTCATGCGGGCCCAGCCGATCTTCGACGCGGTCGAAGCGGTCGACCCGCCTCGTCCCCTGTTGCTGCTGGGCCCCGGTGGACGCCGATTCGACCAGGCAATGGCCGCCGAACTGGCCGCCGGAGATGGCTTCAGCCTGCTGTGCGGACGCTACGAAGGCGTCGACCATCGCGTGCGCCAGCACCTCGTCGACGGTGAGGTCAGTGTCGGCGACGTCGTGCTCAGCGGTGGAGAGGTCGCTGCGTGCCTGGTCATCGAGGCCGTCACCCGCTTGCGCGACGGTGCAATGGGCAACGCCGTCAGCACGGTCACGGAGAGCTTCGGCGAGTCCGGCCTGCTCGAGGAACCCCAGTTCACCCGCCCCGCCGAGTTCCGCGGCTGGGAGGTTCCCGACGTACTGCGCAGTGGTGATCACGCCCGGATCGAACGGTGGCGGCGGGCGCAACGTCTCCATCGCACGCTGCGTGACCGTCCGGACCTGATCGAGCAGCTCGGCGGCGTGTCGACAGATGACGCGGCACTGTTGGAAGAGTTCCCTCCCGTCCCGTATCATTGATGGGCCCCATCGGCGCGAGTGTGCGTCCGTGATCAGGCCACCCGACACCCAGCAACACCGTCGGGCGAAATCGCAACGGCCATCCGGCTCGCAGCACGTACGCAGCCCCGACAACGCAGGTAGACGCCATGAAAGCCACTGACCTCATCGACAACGACTCGATCCGCGACGACATCCCCGACTTCCAGGCGGGTGACGAGCTCAAGGTGCACGTCCGCGTCGTCGAAGGCGGCAAGGAGCGCATCCAGGTGTTCCAGGGCGACGTCATCGGCCGCCAAGGTGGTGGGCTGCAGGAGACCTACACGGTCCGCAAGCTCAGCTACGGCGTCGGTGTCGAGCGCACGTTCCCGTTGCACACCCCGACCGTGCAGAAGATCGAGGTCGTCAAGCGCGGCGACGTCCGTCGCGCCAAGCTCTACTACCTGCGCGACCGCAAGGGCAAGGCTGCCAAGATTCGCGAGAAGCGCGACTTCTGATCACCGGGCTCGCTTCGTGCGAGCCGTCGACGCCCACGGCGTCCAACTTCGGGCGCCAGGCCCCTCCAGAAGTCTCACGACGGAGGTCAGCCATGCCCGAACACCGTTCCACCACGCCGGATCTCGCCAACCGTGCCCGCGGGCAGTGGGGTGAGGATCTCGCCGCAGCCCACTATCGACGGCTCGGCCTCGACATCGTCGATCGCAACTGGCGCTCGTCCACCGGCGAACTCGACCTGGTGCTCACGGACGGAGCGACGTATGTGTTCAGCGAGGTCAAAGCGCGTCGCACCGCCGAGTTCGGTCCCGCCTCGGGCGCAGTGACCGCCGCCAAGCAGCGGCGGATCCGTCAGCTTGCCGTCGAGTGGCTGCGCGCCCACGACGTGCACGCCGACTCGATCCGCTTCGACGTCGTCGCGATCACCGGCACCGACCTCGAACTGATCACCGACGCCTTCTGACCGCCAGCAGCGTCAGCCGGCGATGGCCCAGACCAGGAGCCCCAGCGAGACCAGCAGCGCCGACGCAACGAGCGCGTAGTCGGCCGGGCTGGCCCGGTGCTTCCGGTGCGGGTTGAATCCCATGCCGGTCAGTATCGTCGCCCGACATGGCCTCTGACACTCGCGAGCTCGAATCGATCACCGTGGAACGACTCGACGGGGTGGTCACGATCACGCTGCGTCGGCCGGAGAAGAAGAACGCTGCCGACGGCGCGATGTGGAACGAACTGCTCGACGAGTTCCGCTCGATCGCATCGAATCCCGCCGATCGGGCGGTCGTGCTCACCGGTGCCGGCGGCAACTTCTGCTCCGGCGCCGACCTGTGGCAGAGCTCGGGCGACGGCCCGCCGATGCACCAGCTGTCGGCGATGCGCCACATCACCGACGTGTGTCTGGCGCTGCACCGCATCCCGCAGCCCACGGTGGCCAAGGTGCGCGGTGTCGCCGTCGGCGCCGGGCTGAACATGGCGTTGTCATGTGACCTGATCGTCGCGTCGGAGAACGCCCGGTTCTCCGAGATCTTCGCCAAGCGCGGCCTCAGCCTCGACTTCGGCGGTTCGTGGCTGCTGCCGCGACTGGTCGGAATGCACCGGGCCAAGGAACTGGCGTTGCTCGCCGAGATCATCGACGCGAACCAGGCCGCCGAGATGGGGCTCGTCAACCGGGTACTGCCCGACGGCGAACTCGATGCGTTCGTCGACGACTGGGCCGCCCGGCTCGCCGGCGGTCCGCCGATTGCGTTGGCGATGTCGAAGCGTCTGTTGAACAACTCGATGCACGTCACGCTCGAAGAGGCGCTCGACGACGAGGGCCTCTCGCAGACCGTCAACTTCGGTACCAAGGACACCATCGAGGCGATCAAGGCCTTCATGGAGAAGCGCGACCCCGTCTTCGAAGGCCGCTGAGCCCTGTAGGGTGGGCCGCTGAGCGCTGTGAGTGAATCGGCGTCGTACGCCGATCTCCCCGAGGTGCCATGTCCATCCCCACGATCTCATCGCCGCGCGCCCGGTTCCTGCCCGGCGGCCGCTCCGAGTGGTTCACCGACCCGAAGACGAACCTGCTGTCGGGCCTCGTCGTCGCCCTGGCCCTGATCCCCGAGGCGATCTCGTTCTCGATCATCGCCGGTGTCGACCCCAAGGTCGGCCTGTACGCGTCGTTCTCGATCGCGATCATCATCTCGTTCTCCGGCGGCCGCCCCGGGATGATCTCGGCGGCGACGGGCGCAATGGCGCTCGTGATCGTGCCGCTCGTCGAGGAGTACGGCGTCGGCTACCTCTTCGCGGCAACCGTGCTCGCCGGCATCCTGCAGGTCGGGTTCGGGTACCTCGGCGTCGGCGACCTCATGCGCTTCATCCCGCGGACCGTGATGACCGGGTTCGTCAACGCGCTCGCCATCCTGATCTTCCTCGCGCAGGTGCCCCACATCCTGCTCAACGGCGACGATGCCGATTCGAGCCAGTTCTGGATGAACCTGCTCTTCATCGCCGTTGGTCTGGCGATCATCTACGGCCTGCCTCGCGTGTCGAACGTGGTGCCGTCGCCGTTGGTTGCCATCGTGCTGCTCGCCGTCGGAGCGATCGTGTTCGATCTCCGTCTGCCGACGGTGGGCGACATGGGCGACCTCCCCAGTTCGCTGCCGATCCCCGCGCTCCCGGACGTGCCGTGGAACCTCGACATGCTGCTGGTGATCCTCCCCTTCTCGGTCACGCTCGCGCTCGTCGGTCTGCTCGAGTCGTTGCTGACCGCACAGCTCCTCGACGATCTCACCGACACCGACTCGGACAAGAACCGCGAGTCGCGTGGCCAGGGCATCGCCAACGTTGCGACCGGCTTCCTCGGCGGCATGGCCGGTTGCGCCATGATCGGCCAGTCGATGATCAACCACCGCACCGGCGGTCGGACCCGGCTGTCGACGCTCGCGTCGGGCGTGTTCCTGATCATCTTGATCCTCGCCCTCGGTGACTTCGTGGCCCAGATCCCGATGGGCGCACTCGTCGCCGTGATGGTGATGGTGTCGGTGAGCACGTTCGACTGGCACAGCGTGGCGCCCGACACGATTCGCATCATGCCGCGGACCGAGACGATCGTGATGCTCGTCACCGTCGCCATGACGGTGCTGACGCACAACCTTGCCTACGGCGTCGGTGCCGGCGTGGCCCTGTCGGCGGTGTTCTTCGTGCGGCATGTCTCCCACGTCGTCAACGTCACCAGCGTGGTCGACCCGGACAACGTCGAGCGCCTGTACGACGTGAGCGGCGAGCTGTTCTTCGCCTCGACGAACGATCTCGTGCACTCGTTCGACTACGACGCCGTGCAGGTCAAGCGTGTCGAGATCGACCTGAGCAACGCCCGTGTGTGGGACACCTCGGCGGTGGTTGCGCTCGACGCCGTCGTCGAGAAGTTCGCGCAGCGAGGCATCAGCGCAGAACTGGTCGGGCTCAACGAGCACTCCGAGCGCCTCCACCGCAGCACGACCGGGCGGACCGACGGCGGGCACTGACCTGCAGTCGTTAGCCTGACCGGATGGCACGTCGGCGACACCACGCGGCCCTGGGCGGTCTCCTGTGCGCCGTACCGCTGTGGGCAGCGCTCGCGATGGGATCCGCATCAGCAGCGCCGCCCCCTGACAACCCGCCGCCGGTGACCCTCCCGCAGGACAACGCTCCGCCCGACCCCGGGGTGGTGCCCGGGTCGCTGATCCCGGTGCCCGTCGGCTGTCCGGTGCCCGAGCCGGCCGCGGCGGTGTTCACCGGCACGATGATCGGCAAGGACGACGTCACCCAGGTGGTGCGATTCCGCATCGATCAGCTGCGCGCCGGGTCTGCCGAGCCGTGGGCGGTCAACGGTCTGATCGACGTGCGCTACGGGCCCGACTACCGCTTCCTGGCCAAGGGCGACCAGTACCTGATCGGCGTCGGCCTCGATCCCGTGTACAAGGTGCCGGCATCGACCGTTCGGCCGCCGGAGCCCACCTTCGGCGGCAACGACGTGGTGGGCGTCGACGACCTCGCGGTCGACTGTCCGACGCTCGACGATCCGGTGAGGACGCTGCAGGTCGACGGCACGAGCGTCGACTCCGGCGTGATCAGCCTGATGACCGAGGACCGACGCTTGTTGCTGGCCACGCTGGCGGTGCCGACCATGATCGTGTTCGCAGTGCTGCTCGCGCTCGTGGTGCTGCGAGTGTTCGGCGGCCTCGCGTTTCGTGGCGTCTTCCAACTCGGTCGCGCTGCGGTGACCCCGGTGCCGGATCATCGAGCGGTTCGCGTCCGGTCGCATCGCTCCACCGACCTCGACACGGCGTCGGCGCACCCCGAGGACTGAAGGTCACCGAACGGCGCGGCGGACCTCGTCGATCGCCTCGGCCCAGGCCTCGATCTCGATCTGATCGGCGTTGCCCTTCGGTGAGCAGCGAACGAGGATGCCGCCGACGATCGCTTCGTCGAGCGCGGTCGCGAGCGCTGCACCGTACGCAGCGAGTTGCAGGCGATAGCGGCCGACCCGCTCGGCCGACTGCACGGGCCCCGACCACTGATCGGTCTTGTAGTCGACGATCACGAGCCCGGTGGGCGTGCGCACCAGCAGGTCGACGTAGCCCTCGAGCACCCGGTCGCCGATCGGTGCCGCAACGAACAGCTCGCGCCAGTGCTCGGCGCCGTCGACGACGGTCTGCACGATCGGCGTCGCCAGTGCCGATCGGGCGAGCGCCGCGACCTGCGATTCGAGACCGATGACCCCTTCGGCGGCACATTGGGCCCGAGCCAGATTGTCGATGTCGGCGCCGCTGGACAGGTCGCAGAACTGCAACACCCCGTGCACGGCGCGCCCGATGCTGGTGCCGTAGCGGCCACGCTGCCACGGGGGCAGCTCGACGTTGACCGGCCGCTTGTCGAGACCCGGGTCGTCGATCTCGTCGCGTTCGCCCGTCGCCGCAAGTTCTTCCGACAGCCGCGTGGCAGCGATACCGGTGCGCCGCGATGCCGTGGCGAAGACCCGGTTGCGTTCGGTTGCCCAGGCGTCGTGGTCGCCCCACTCGATGGAGCCCGGCTCCGTGGTCGCCGCCGCCATCAGGTGCAGTTCGTTGGCTGCGGGGCGAGCGCCAGACGTCTCGTTGGCGGCGTCGGCCGCCCAGAGCAACTCGGCCGAGGTCAGCGGACCCCAGTCGGCGTAGTCGGCGTTGTTCCGCGTCGGCGCGCCACGGTGCAGTGACACGACCAGATGATCGACAGCGCGGGTGCATGCCACATAGAGCAGACGTCGTCGTTCGGCATCGCCCATCTGTTCGTCGATGGGCTGCTGGGCGACGAACACGCCGTCGTCGCCACGACCGGCGAGCATCCAGGTGTCGTTCGCCCACACGACGCCGTTGGTGACGGAGCGGCGCGGCTTGGTGGTGAGCCCTGCCACGATCGTGATCGGGAACTCGAGGCCCTTGGCGGCGTGGATCGTCATCACCCGCACGGCGTCGTGATCGTGCTCGGGAAGGATGGTGTCGGCCACGCGGCTCTCGGATGCCTGCAGCGTGGCCCACTGCAGATATCGCCGCACCCCGTGCCCGCCAGCGTCGGCCCAGGCACGGGCCTGTTCGATCACGAACCGGAGTCGCCGCCACACGTCGCGGGCGTCGGGGCCCGACAGCGCCAGGTCGTAGGCGCGTCGCTCGTCGGCGACGGCAGCGATCAGGTCGGCCGCCGAGGTGCCCGCGCCCCGTTCGGCGACCGAGCGGACGTGGGCGAGGGCGTCGGCGACGGGATGGTCTGCCAGGTCGGCCGGTGGTGTTGACCACAGGTTCCAGGTGCCGCCGCCGGACTTCCACTCCCACAGCTCGACGTCGCTGCAGCCGTAGAGCGGACTGCGGAGCGATTCGACGAGCGCCAAGGTGTCGGTCGGGTCGTCGGCGGCACGCAGTACCAGCAGCAGCTGGCGGATCTCGCTGGTGGCGTACACGACCGAGGAGTTCTCGGCGCGGTAGGCGAGCCCGGCGCTGCGGAGTTCGGCTTCGAGTGCCGGCAGTGAGATGCGGGTGGGCAGCAGGATGCAGATGTCGCCGGGGCGGCACGGCCGGAGCGCGTCGATGGTTTCGTCGAACACCGGCCAACCGTGGGCGAGCGCCGTCGACACCGTCGCGGCGACGTCGGCCGCTTCGCGGAGGCGGAGCGCGTCGGCCGATCCGATCTCGGCGGTGCGTTGGTTGGCGACGAGGTCGTCGTGGCGCTCGACACCGAGCAGCGACACGGTGCCATGATCGAGCCGGGGTTCCGGTCGGCACGCATCGAGGCGCTGGAAGGCCGGTTGCGCGTCGGCTCGGTAGGCGATCAGGCGACCGAACACGTCGTTCGTGAAGTCGATCACGGCACGCGTCGAGCGGAAGTTGGCCGACAACCGCACGTTGTCGGCGCCGACCTGCTCGGCGGCACGCAGATACTGCGAGATGTCGGCGCGCCGGAATCGGTAGATCGACTGTTTGGGGTCGCCGACGATGAAGAGGCGGCCGGGGAGTGGCTGCAGGTCGCGCCACGACCGGTGATCGGCCGGGTCGGCCGAGACGGTCTGGGCCGGATCGTCGGGGGCGGCGGTGAGTCGGACGGCGATCTCGAGTTGGATCGGGTCGGTGTCCTGGAATTCGTCGAGCAGCACCCGCTCGTAGCGTTCGTGCAGCAGCCGACGGATGGGTGCGTGGTCGGTGAGCAGGCGTCGCGCGAGCACGAGGAGGTCGTGGAACTCGAGCTGGCCCGACGCCGCCCGTTCGGTCGACCCGTCGAGCACGAAGCGTCCGACGATGGCGCCGAGCAGCAGCCGTCGGTGCCGCTTGACCCCCTCGAGCGTCTCGCGGGCGAGTCGCCCGAGTTCGATCTCGTCGGCACGGAGCGCCTCGAGCGCCTCGGCGCCGTCGGGACCGAAGGCACTCGTCCACTTGCCCTTGGCGCCGGGGAAGCTCTTTCGTTCGGTGCCCCAGTGCCCGTACTTGTCGTCGAGCGCGCGGACCGCTTCGAGTCGGGTGCGCAGGCTCTGGCTGCCCAGACCGGCTGCCAGTGCGACCAGTTCGGCGACGGTGTCGACCTGGGTGTCGTCGTGGGGGATCGGCGTCGCCTGGATCTTCGCCGCGAGCCCCACGATGGCGGAGACGTCGAGATCGAGCGGGCCGGGGTCGGACAGCTCGACGCGGTCGTGCACCAGATCCCAGTTCGCGCGGAAGTCCTCGGCCATGCGGCGCGCGCCCTTGTCGACGCCGAACCCGTCGAACTCGCACAGTTCCACGAACGCTTGCCCGCCGGCAATCAGACCCGCCGCTGGTTCGGGGTCGTCGAGCAGCGCGTCGAGCAGGTCGTTCCACTGCTCTTCGAAAGCGAGGCCGCTCTCGAGTTCGTCGAGCACGGTGAAGCCGGGCGGGAGGCCGGCCTCGATCGGGAAGTCGAACAGGATCCGGCGAGCGAACGAGTGCAACGTGCCGATCGGTGCGTGGTCGAGGCGGGCGAGCGCCGCGTCGGTGTCGGCGCTCGGGTCGGCTTCGAGGCGTTGCCGGGTACGGCTGCGCAGCTCGGCGGCGGCCTTCTCGGTGAACGTGATCGCGGCGATGCCGGTGATCGGGACCCCCGACCGGACGAGGTTGACGATACGGGCCACCAGCGAGCTGGTCTTGCCGGCACCGGCGCCGGCTTCGACGAACAGTGTGGAGTGCAGGTCGGTGCGGATGCGTTCGCGTTCGGCCTCGTCAGGTGGCTGCGGGCCGGTCATGTGGCTGCCTCGTCGACGCCGAACCACGGTGCCAATCGAGGGTCGTGGTGCTTGCGTTCCCATTCGGCCCAGCGCTCCGCAGTGCCCAGACCGTCGGGCTCGCAGTAGTGGCACCCAACGTAGAACCGCCACCCCGGCCGCTCGGGGCGATTGGGGAAGTACCCGGTTTCGATGCCCGCCACGACGAGTGCCAGTGCCTGGCTCACCCTGGCGTCGACGTCGCGGCTCATCTCGAAGCCAGGCCGGGCGTAGTCGCCTTTGCGGAGCAGGCCGTACTCCGCGTGGACCGGCGTGTCGGGCTCGCCGAACCGCTCCCGGGCCGCAGCGGCGTAGCTGGGCAGCTGGAAGAGCGTGGCGCCGACGGTGGGGTCGTCGGCGGTCATGTCCTTGAACTTGTTCTTGCCGCCCGACTTGTGGTCGGTGACCACGAGACGTCCGTCGCGTGTGCGGTCGACGCGGTCGATCGACCCCTTCAACCGGATTCGGCGACCGTCGGGGAGTGCGATCGACGCGTCGTCGTCGGCGCCGAAGCGCATCTCGGAGGCGAGCACCGTCGACCCGCGGGCGACCACGTGCTCGCTGTCGTGGCGGAGCCACGTGAGCAGATCGTCGAGCATGCGGGCCCGCTCGTCGGCCCAGAACGCAGGGCGACCGGTACGGCCCCGCCGCTCGGTGCGCTCGCACACCTGGTCGAAGAACCCGGCGAGCGCGTCGCGGTGCTCGCCCACCCAACCCTGCGGTCCGGGCTGCGGGAGGGCGCCGTCGACCACTGCCTGATGAAACAGGTCGAGCGCCGCGTGGTGCGCGGTGCCGCGATCGCGGGCGGTGATGCTGATCTCGTCGCCGGGTTCCTCGACCGGCTCGACATCGAGCAGGTAGCGGCCGAAGTACGCGTGGGGGCAGGCCATCCACGTCTCGAGCCGGCTGGGCGACACGACGTCGTCGAGTCGCGGCACTTCGATCGCCGACAGGTCACCGTCGTACACGGTGAGCACGTCGCGGTGGCGAGCGTCGATCGTTGCCAGCCCGCGGCGCACGACCGGATCGTGCCGGCCGGCCGCGTGGACACCATCGTGCAGCCGACCTCGAAGCCGGTGTTCGAAGGTGCTGGCCGGGAAGGCGACCGACGCAACGCCGCCATGATGCGACGCGACCGCACGATGGCCGTCGGCCCATGGCGCGATCCAACGCGAGAACTCGGCCGACGACGTCGAGCGCAGATCGCCCCGTGGCACCGTGAGCGTGACGGCGCAGGTGGCCAGCGTGGACAGCAGCACCCGATGCAACCGGACGGCACGAGCATCCGCGGTGGGCAGCCCGGCGAGCCCACGGTCGGCATCGGACAGCAGTGGGTCGCTCGTGGGACGCGGCGGCAACATCCCTTCGGCCGCCCCGAGCACGATCGCGACGTCGACGTCGAGACCGACGGCCCCTGCGAGTGGTGCTGCGGTGACGCCCTGGCCGACACGCCCCTGACGCGGGGGAACCGCATCGAGTTCGGCTTCGAGCGTGGTTCGGAAGCGGTGGCGGGTGACCGGCTCGCTGACCGGGTCGAGGTGGCCGAGCCGGTCGAGCGCTGCGGTGAGGGCCTCGTAGGCGCGGTACTCGGGTTCGGCGAGCCGTTCGATGGTGTGACGCCCGAGCCGCAGTTCGAGCTGGTCGCTGCACCACGTTGCCCACTCGGCCCACGTTCGAGTCGAACCAGGACGCCCCAACTGGGTGCGCAGGTCGGCCACGAACGTCCGCAGCGAGTTCGCCGACGTGCCCCACCGTTCGCTGGAACTCAGCGCCCCGAGCCGGCGGTCCCAGTCGTCGTCGCGTGCCACGCCGGCTTCGCGGCTGACGCGCTCCCAGCTGGCGGTGGGCAGGTACTCGCCGTCGCCGTCGCGCAGCGGGAGGTCGGCGAGCATGTCGAACAGGCTGCGCCGCCGCAGCCCACGGCGATCGACGTCGAGCAGGTCGAGCACCAGGCGCGGGGCCAGACGCTCGGCCAGCGTGGTGCCAGGGCGACCGTTCCACGGGATGTCGGCCGCGGCCAGATGGTGCTCGACGAGGCGGGCATAGGGGCGCTGTGCCGGCCACAGCACGGCGATGCGTTCGAACGGCGTGCCCGACCGTGCGGCGTCGACGACGAGGCGTGTGGCCTCGCGGACCTCCTCGTCGGCATCGGTGGTCGAGACGACGGCGACGGGGCGGGCCACTGCGCCGTCGCTGCCGAACTCGTCGGTGGTCACCGCTGCGCCGACCGCATCGACCAGGTGGCGGGTGTCGGCGTCGACCGTGGGATCGCCGGTCAGGTGCGACACGACGTGGACGTCGAGCCCGGCGCCGAGGGCCCGGATGAAGGCGACCGCGCGACCCGCAAGCTCCACCGGGAGATACAGCAACAGGCTCCGCAACCCGTCGGGGACCGCCCGTTCGACCGATCGCGTCGCCGTGGCGTACAGATCGGCCTCGTCGTACCACTGCGCCTCGAGGGCAGTGGTGATGGCCGAACTGATCCGGACGGCCTGCCGGCCCCGCAGCGACTGGGAGCGCAGCCGATCGACGGCGTCAGGTTCGGCGAGGCGCAGTTCGGTGTGGAGTTCGCGCAGCGCCACGACGGTGGACGGGTGGGTGGCCACGACACCGAACGGGCCGGGGTCGTCGGTGAGCACGCTGGCGATCGTGAGGTCGATGACGGGCGTGGACATCGGCGAGCGCCCCGCCGCGGACAGTTCCGGACCGGCGATGAGTTCAGCGAGCCGGTTCAGCGTGACCATGTCGACGCCGGCGATCCCGCCCCGACGTCCGAGCGCCCGCCGGGTCATCACCCCACACGTGTTGGTGGGAACGGCGACCGTGACCGGAGCGAGCGGATCCGGGCCCTTGGCATCGGCGATCGCCGACGCGAGCGCGCCGAGCGCACGCTCCGGCGCCACGAGGGTTGCAGAGATGGGCACGTCACCGATCGTAGAGAAGCGGTGTCACAGAGTTGGCCGTGCCTCCAGAGTTCGCGGTGTCGCCGCTGCGACGGCGGCGGGCGGATCTCACCGATCGTCGAGGAGGGAGTACTCGTGTGCGAACACGATGGCCGCCGCCCGGTCGCGGAGTTCGAGTTTGGTGAGGACCGAACCGAGGTGGGTCTTGACCGTGGCCTGGCTGACGAAGAGCTCAGCGGCGACCTCGGCGTTCGTCGCTCCGCTCCCGACGACACGCAGTACGTCGAGTTCGCGTTCGGTGAGCCGATCGACGCCGACGCCGCCGGTGACGAAGAGCAGCCAGGCGCCTGCGACGGTGTCGTCGTAGATCAGTTGCCCGCTGGCCCACGCGAGCATGCTGAGGGCGAACACCAGCGAACCAGCGCCGACCCGCGAAGTGTTGCCGAGCGGTTCAGCGACGGGTCGCGGTGACGGGTCGCAGCGTCGGTGTCGGTGTCTGGGATCGGGTGGCTCGGGCGTCGACGTCGGCCATAGCCGAGTATCTCCCGGAATCGTCTCGACGGCATCAGCCGGAGAGCTGAGCCGTCTCATCTCGGGAGCTGAGATGACGACGACTCCTGTCCGATGTGAGCACAGCCGTTTTCGGCCACGATGGTCGGCATGGCCGACATGACCGACCAGCAGACATCATCCAGCCGGCTGCGGCCCGGGCCGGTGTCGGCCGCCGAACGCATCACGTCACTCGACGCGATCCGCGGCATCGCGTTGCTGGGGATCCTGCCGATGAACGCGCTGTACTTCGCCTTGGAGCCGGCCGCCTACTTCAACGTGGCCGCCGACGGTGTCGAGCAACCGCTCGACTGGGTGATCGGCGTGCTCACCATGCTGTTCGTCGACCAGAAGATGATGGCGCTGTTCTCGCTGCTGTTCGGCGTGGGCGTGGTGGTGTTCGCCGATCGCGCCGCGGCGAAGGGCCGTCGCGTGATCTGGCTGAGCCTGTGGAGATTCGCGCTCCTGCTCGCGATCGGCCTCGTCCACACCGAACTCTTCTCGGGCGACGTCCTGGCGCTCTATGCGCTCTGCGCTCCGGTTGTGCTGCTGCTGCGACGGCTCCCCGCAACCCTGCTGTTCGTTCTCGGCGCAGTGCTCGCGCTCGCCGGCACCTTCGCCGCGCCGTTCGTGGAGTCGACGATCGGTGCAGACGGCGCCGGCCTCGACGAATTCTGGTTCGCCGGCGGCGAGCCGCTCTCGGGAGCGGTCGCGACCTGGTTCTACGCCGACGCCTTCGGCCGAGCGCTCGGGCTGATGCTGATCGGCGTTGCGCTGTTCCGTGTCGGAGTCGTGCAGGGTGAGCGCAGCGACGCCTACTACCGGCGCCTCGCCTGGTGGGGCGTCGGCGTCGGCACGGCGATCACGTCCATCGGCATGGTGGTCCAGATCGCCAGCGACTGGTCGCCCGACGTGGCGCTCGTCAGCCGCATGCCGACCGGCCTCGGGACGATCCCGATGGCGCTCGGCTACATGGCACTGATCATCCTGTGGAACCGTCGCACCGGGCCACATCGGGAACGGGTCCGCAACGTCGGGCGCATGGCGTTGAGCAACTACCTCGCCCAGTCGATTCTCGGCGTCGGCATGCTCACCTGGTGGCTGAGCGATTCCGTCGACCTCACTCGAACGATGATCGCCGTGTGGATCCTCGGCGTCTGGGCGTTGCAGCTCTGGTGGTCGACCTGGTGGCTCACCCGGCTCCGCTACGGCCCGTTCGAGTGGGCGTGGCGATGCGGCACCTACCGCAGGATCCAACCGCTACGACGCAGCGAAGCCTGACATCATGCAGTCGACCCGACGACACGAAGGACTGCACACACCATGGACCGTCGACCGAACATCATCTTCGTCCTGACCGACGACCATGCTGCCCACTCGATCGGCTGCTACGGCTCGGTCGTCAATGCCACACCGCGCATCGACGAGATCGCCGCCAACGGATGGCGCTTCGACAACTGCTTCGTGACCAACTCGCTGTGCACCCCCTCGCGGGCGTCGATCCTCACGGGGACGTACAGCCACGTCAACGGCGTCTATTCGCTCTTCACGCCGATCGACTCCAGTCAACCGACGTTCATCTCGCAATTGCGTGACGCCGGATACCGCACCGCGATGATCGGCAAGTGGCACATGGGCCACGGCGACGGTCACGACCCGGACGGCTTCGACTACTGGGACGTCGTCCCCGGTCAGGGCGACTACTGGGACCCGACGTTCATCTCTCCGGATGGGCGACGGAAGGTGGAGGGCTACGCAACCGACATCATCACCGACCTGGCCATCGACTGGGTCGAATCGCTCGAGGGCGACGACCCGTGGTGCATGCTCGTGTGGCACAAGGCGCCGCACCGACCATGGGAACCCAAGCCCGAGCACCGCGAGTTGTTCGCCGACCCGCGGCCGCTGCCCGAGACGTTCCACGACGACTACTCGTCGCGCAGTGTGTCGGTTCGTCGTGCCGCGATGCGCGTTGCCGACCACCTGAACTCCGAGGACCTCAAGGGCGAGAACCCGCCCGAGGGTTTGTCGTATGAGGAACAGGCGGCGTGGAAGTACCAGGTGTACCTGCGCGACTACCTGGCCTGTGTCCACTCGGTCGACGAGAACGTCGGCCGGCTGACCGACTGGCTCCGCGACCGCGACGAGTTCGACGACACGATGATGTTGTACTCGTCGGACCAGGGGTTCTTCCTCGGCGACCATGGCTGGTTCGACAAGCGGCTCATGTTCGAGGAGTCGCTGCGTATGCCGTTCGTGTTGAGCTACCCGCGCCAGGTCGACGCCGGCCGGTCGTTCGACGGCATCGTCACCAACGTCGACATGGCCCAGACGATCCTCGACGCAGCAGGTGTCGGCCATGACGACCGGATGCAGGGCCGCAGCTTCTGGCCGGACCTGGTCGAACGTCGCTCGGAGCCCCCCGTCGACGGGTTCTACTACCGGTACTGGGAGCACGATGACGTGATCCACAAGGCGCCGGCCCACTACGGCTACCGGACCGACCGCTACAAGCTCATCTACTACTACAACGACGGGTTCGGTCTTCCGTTCACCGGGTTCTGGACCTACCCGCCCGAGTGGGAGCTGTACGACCTCGAGGCCGACCCGACCGAAGTGAACAACGTCTACGCCGACCCGGTCTACGCCGACATTCGCGAGGAGCTGAAAGCTGCGATGTGGCGGGAACAGTCGCGGCTGGGTGACGCGCCACACCGGTCGCAGCCCGTGCCGGCTGGTTGCGAGGACGTTCCGGTCGCCGAGCTGCCCCGCTTGCCGAGGTATGCCTGGATCAACCCGGGGCCGATGGGCTGACCACCCCTCCGTCTGGGTTCTCCGGGCGGGCCTACGATCGTGGCATGCGTGTGCGTCGTGCGACTCCCGACGATCGGCCGGCGATCAGCGTCACCGCGATGCGAGCGTTCGCCGACGACCCGGTCATGCGGTGGCTGTATCCCGAGGACGGGGTCTTCTTCGCGCCGGGTGGCGAGGTGTTCCGGCCGGCGATGACCGGCTGGATCGGCCTCGGCGAGGTGTGGTGCACCGACGACGGTGTCGGGCTGGCGGTGTGGATCCCGCCGGGTCGCCCCGAGATCGACTTCACGATCGACCCGCCGGCGCCGCAACCTCCACCCGACCGGTTGGAGCGCTTCGCGATCCTCGGCGCGCTGATGGATGAGCACACGCCAGCGGAGCCGCACTGGTACCTGCAACTCCTTGCGACGCATCCCGACTGGCAGCGTCGTGGCATCGGCGCCGCACTGATGAACGCGATGTTCGAGCGGGCCGACGCCGAGGGTCTTCCGTGCTGGCTCGAGACCGAGACGGTCGAGAACGTCGCGTACTACCGACACCACGGTTTCGACGTGCGCTCGGAGTGGGACGTCCCGACCGGGCCGCACATGTGGGGCATGTACCGTCCGGCGCGCTGAACGGTTCTCGGCGGATCTGGTCGCAACTGTCGCGACCAGATCCGCCGAGGAATGCACGACACCTGCGGGCTGACTGCCGGGCGTTCAGCTCACGAGCAGCGAGGTCGGTCAGGGGGTGCGGGCGGCTTCGGCTCGGGAGCGCAGGTCGGTGACGGCGTGTTCGAGGCCCTCGGGGTCCTGGTAGAGCGCGCTGCCGGCGATCAACACGTTGGCTCCGGCTGCGGCTGCTCCGGCGATCGTGGCGGGGCCGATGCCTCCGTCGACTTCGAGGTCGACGGAGTCGGCGAGGCCGGCGTGGTCGATCATCGCCCGGATCTCGGCGATCTTCGGCTCCATCGTGGGGATGTAGGCCTGGCCGCCGAAGCCAGGGTTGACGGTCATCACCAGCACGAGGTCGACGAGATCGAGCACGTGGGCGATCGTCGACGCCGGCGTCGCCGGGTTGAGCGCCACCGCCGCATTGGCGCCGAGGTCGTTGATGTTGCCGAGCGTGCGGTGCAGGTGGGTGCAGGCCTCGGCGTGCACGATCAGGCGTGAGCACCCGGCGTCGATGTACTGCTCGGCCATCACGTCGGGCGTGTAGACCATCAGGTGCGCCTCGAACGGAACCGTCGTGTGCTTGCGCGCCGAGGCGATGACGTCGGGGCCGAACGTGAGGTTCGGGACGAACTGCCCGTCCATCACGTCCCACTGGATCAGGTCGACCCCGGCAGCTTCGAGGGCAGCGACCTCGTCGCCGAGCTTGGAGAAGTCGGCGGGCAGGACGGACGGAGCGATCTGGATCGGGCGACTCATCGACGGCGAAACTAGCTCGCCGCCACGCCGGAGCCAGTCGTCGTCGGGCTTGTGGTCAGTCGCCGTCGGACTCCCCGGCGTGTTCCCACGTCTCGTCGGCCTCGTCCCAACCCTCGTTGCGCTCTTCGACCTTCGACTTCCAGTTCTCGGCCTCGTGACGCGAGGGGTACGGGCCGAGCACCTGGTCGCCCGGGCCACGGTGCGCCGCAGGAACGGCGACCTTGCGGACCAGATCCCAGTACCACTCGGTGTCCTCGCTCATGGTCCCAGTGTCGCATGTTCGAGGATCGATCAAACAGTCGCCCGTACGCTGAGGGCATGCAGCTGACTCCCGAACGTCTCGTCGCGGGCGGCGACGCCATGGCCCGTGACACCGACGGTCGCGTCGTGTTCGTCGACGGGGCGCTTCCCGGCGAAGTCGTCGAGGTCGAGATCGACGTGGCGAAGAAGGACTTCGCCCGCGGACGCGTGGTCGAGATCATCGAACCCTCGCCGCTGCGCGACTCGCCGTCGTGCTCGCATCGACGCAACGGCTGTGGCGGCTGCGACTGGATGCACCTGCAGCCCGACGCCCAACTCGACGCGAAGGTCGAGATCGTCCGCGAGTCGCTGCGGCGCATCGGTCGCGTCGATCCCGACGTTGTCGACAGCCTCGTCGAGCGCGGTGGCGCGGTGAGCCCGTTCGGCTACCGCACCACGATTCGTGTCGTCGGCGGGCCGAACGGTGCCGTCGGCTATCGGGCGGCGAACTCCCACGACGTCGTCGAGGTGACCAGCTGTCCGATCGCAGCGTCGAAGCTGTCGCGCCTGCTCGCGGTGATCGAAGCCGACGAGGGTGCTGAACTGACCCTGCGGACGTCGGTGGCCACCGGGGCGATCACCGCGATCTGGGACAAGAAGTACCGCAAGAGCATCCGCGGCGTGCCACCCAAGGTGCACATCGGCGAACGGGCCTGGCTCACCGAGCACGTGGCCGGTCACGACCTGCGGGTGTCGGCCGGGTCGTTCTTCCAGTCCGGTGTGCAGGCCGCGGAGCTCCTGGTGGCCGCAGTGAAACGTGCCGCACCGGAACTCGAGACGGCACAGCACGCCGTCGACGCCTATGGGGGCGTCGGGTTGTTCGCCGTGGCCGCCATGGAGTCGGCCCAGCACGTGACGGTCATCGAGTCGTCGAAGTCCGCATGTCTCGACGCCGAGCACAACCTGGCGGGCCGCAGTGCCAGCGTGGTTCGCGCCGACGTCTCGGGATGGACGCCGCCGACAGGGGAGGGGCCGACACCGGCCGTCGACGTCGTCGTGGCCGATCCGGCCCGCACCGGGCTCGCCAAGCCCGGCGTGGCGGCGCTGGCCGCAACGGGTGCCGAGGTGCTCGTGCTGGTGAGCTGCGACCCGGTCTCGTTGGCTCGGGACGTTTCGCTGCTCGCCGATGCCAGGTACGTGCCCGAACGGGTCGAGGTGTTCGACCTGTTCCCCAACACCCACCACGTCGAGACGGTCACCAGGTTCGTTTCGCGGTCGTCGTGAAATAATCTTGGTCCGAAGTCATCCGGGAGGACGCCCTGCAACGAACAGACGATGTGAAACGCGAGTACACCGACGCCTCCGACGCGGCACTGGTCGTGTCGATCGGCCGGTACCAGCAAGCCGCGCTCGCCGAGGCGTACCGGCGTCACGCCGGCGCCAGCTTCGGGCTCGCCAAGCGGTTGCTGAACGACCATGCTCGCGCCGAGGAGGTCGTGCAAGAGGTGTTCGTCCGGCTCTGGAACGAGCCGAACCGGTACGATCCCGAGCGCGGCACCCTGCGGAGCTTCCTGCTCGCGCACACGCACGGCCGCTCGGTCGACCTGATCCGCTCCGATGTCTCGCGCCGGACGCGCGAGGAACGCGAAGCCCGAGAGCAGGCGGTCGGCGGGTACGACGTCGCTCACGAGGTGTGGGACATGGCGCTTGCCGGCCACGTGCGTGAGGCGATGGAAACCTTGCAGCAGGGCGAGCGCGAGGCGATCGAGCTCGCCTACTTTGGCGGGTTGACGTACAAGGAAGTAGCTGACCGTTTGGGTGAACCCGAAGGCACGGTGAAGAGCCGGATCCGTTCTGGCCTGAAGCGTCTTCGGGGCGAACTGGTCCAAGCCGGTGTGACCGTGGGTGGTGAGTGAGATGAGCGGAGCGATGGACGACATGACCGGGCCCCCCGGTGACACGTACGAGCTCGACGAGTTGTTGGGTGCGTATGCCCTCGACGCCGTCGACCTCGACGAACGTCGCCGTGTCGACGACTACCTCGAGGTGAGCCCTCGGGCCTCGGCCGAGGTGCAGGCACACCGCGAGGTCGCCACCATGCTGGCGTTCACCGGGATGGACGCCCCCGACGACCTGTGGGGCCGCATCGCCGGCGAGATCGGCGAAGTCGCCCCGCCTCCCGGTCCCGAACTCGCCAAGGTGATGTCACTCGACGAACATTCTCGCCGACGGCGCATCTCGACGGTGGCCCCGTGGCTGATGTCCGCCGCAGCCGCTGCGGTGATCATCTTCGTGGCGGTTGGCCTCGTCGCCGACGACGCCGACGCACCCAACGACCCGCTCGCCGCTGCGGTCGAAGTTGCCCAGGCCGACCGCGACTCGCTCACGACGACGCTCGTCGCCGACGGTTCGGACGCATCGGCCGAGGCGGTCATCGATCAGGACGGCCACGGCTACGTGCTGGCTCGCGACCTCCCGACGCTGCCGGTGGGGCAGACGTATCAGCTGTGGGGTGTCGTCGAAGGTGGCGATGTGATCTCGCTCGGCATCTTCGGTCCGAATCCGGAGATCGAGACGTTCACCATCGAAGGTCCGGTCGACGCGCTGGCGATCACGATCGAGCAGTACCCCGGCGTGATCAGCAACGGCAACCCCGACGGCGCCTTCTTCGGCACCTTCTGACGCGACCCCGGATCGCGATGAGCGAACGGGGTGCGGGCAGCACTCCTGGCTCATCGCTGACCGAGCGTCGGACCTGGCCGTAGCCTGTGGGCGTGCTGACGCCCGTGTGCTCCGACGAAGTCCGTGCGGCCATCGACGAAGGGCGACCGGTCGTGGCGCTCGAGTCGACGATCTTCTCGCACCTCGGGCTGCCCTCGCCGCACAACCGTGAAGCGCTCGAGCGGTGCACCGCAGCGGTGCGCGCAGGGGGAGGGGTCCCGGCAGTCACCGCCGTGCTCGACGGCGTGGTGCGACTCGGTCTGACCGACGACGAGCACGAGCGGATCCTCGGGCCGGCGAGGAAGGCGGCCGAGCGTGACGTCGCCGTCGCCGTCGGCCAGCGATGGGACGTCGGTGCGACCACGGTGTCAGCCTCCGTTGCGATCGCTGGTGCCGCCGGCGTCTCGGTGTTCGCGACCGGCGGAGTCGGTGGCGTCCATCGCGGTGCGGAGTCGACCGGCGACATCTCCGCCGACCTCGATGCGATCGCCTCGCATCCGGTGATCACCGTGTCGGCCGGAGCGAAGGCGTTCCTCGATCTCCCGCGAACGCTCGAGTTCCTCGAGGCAGCGGGCGCACCAGTGCTGGGCTGGCAGCACGACTGGTTCCCGGCGTTCTACACGCGATCGTCCGGCCTGCCGATCCCGCACCGTGTCGAGTCCGCCGAGGAGGTCGCTCGGATCTTCGCCGCACGCAGCCGGCCGTCGTCCGGCATCCTGCTGACGGCCCCGATCCCCGTGTCTGCCGAACTGGACACCGCGCACCTCGACGAGGTGCTCGAGGCAGCGCTCGCCGAGTGTGAACGCGCCGGCATCACGGGTGCGGCCATCACGCCCTTCGTGCTCGGTCGCATCGGTGCTGCAACCGAGGGTCGCAGCATTCCCGCGAACCTCGCCCTCGCCGAGAACAACGCCTCGATCGCCGCCCGGGTGGCGGTCGCCGTCGCCAGCACCTGACCCGGTGTGCCGGCCCCAGTCCCGCAGCCCCACCCGCATCGCGATGAGCGAGCGGTGGCGCATGCGGCCCGTTCGCTCATCGCGCTCGAGACGCCCCGCGGCGCGATGAGCGTGAGGTGGTGTCGGCGCCCCGTTCGCTCATCGTGGGGAGTGGGGGTGGCCGCTATGGGTCAGGCGAGGCGGGTGATGCGGCGTTCGACGCGGTCGAGGAAGGCGGAGCGCTCGTCGTCGGTGGCGTTGTCGATGCCGTACATGGCCACCCAGGTGGTTCGGGCGAGCGGATGGCACATGGTCCGAATGCTCCGTGTGAGCGTCCGTTTGCCGCTCTCGCCTTCGACCATGTTGATGAACTTCGATGAACCGTGCGTGGTGACCGCCACGAGGCGGCGCACGTTGCGCAGACCGGGCCGGAGTCGATTCGCGCCCTCGGGCAAGGTCCAGGCCACGCCGTTCACCCAGACGCGGTCGATCCAGCCCTTCAGCATCGCCGGCTGGCCCGACCACCAGGTCGGGTACACGAGGATCAGCGTGTCGCACCACTGCAGGTCGTCGGCGTACACCGCGATCGACGGATCGGTCCCCATCTCGAGGTGATTCGCCCGCTCGGTCGCGCTGAACTCCGGATCGAACCCGTCGGCGTACAGATCGGTCAGTCGTACCTCGGCGCCGGCGGCAGACAATCCGGCGACGACGCGGTCGCGAACGGCCGCGACGAACGACCCGGCTGACGGGTGGCAGTACACGACGAGCGCCCGTTTCATCGCAGTTCCGCCAGCTGCCGTTCGACCCGGGCGAGGAACTCGCGGCGCTGCGTTGGTGTCGACGTGTCGACGGCGTACAGCCCGAGCCATGTGGTGCGCACTCGCAGCCCGCAGCTCATCCGCAGCGCTCGGGTGACGATCCGTCGGCCGTTGTCGTTGATCATCCGGACGTAGGACCGTGGGGAGCCGTAGGTGGAGATCCCCACGAGGCGGCGCATCTGGCCGAGACCGGGACGGACCTTGTTGGTGCGTTCGTCGAGGACGAAGCCGACGCCGGGTACCATCACCCGCTCCAGCCACCCCTTGAGGATCGCCGGGAGGCCGCCCCACCAGGTCGGGTACACGAACACGATCGCTTCGGCACGCTGCACGAGCGCAGCGTGCTCCGCAACCATCGGGTCGAGGATCGGCGAGTCGCCATGGTAGGCCGCTCGCTCTTCGGGGGTCATCGCCGCCCGAAACCCGAGGGCATACAGGTCGAGCACGATCACCTCGTGGCCGGCGGCCTCGAGGCCCGCTTCGGCCCGTTCAGCGAGGGCGCCGCAGTAGCTGTCACCTGAGGGGTGCGCGACGACGACGAGAGCCAGCACGTCAGTCGCTCGCGGGGAGAGAGGGCGCGGGTTGCTCGACGGTGGGCTTCGATCGCAGCGAGAGCAATTGGGTGATCGCCACGAACACCAGGAGCAGGGCGAACATGATGTTCGACAGTTGGTCGCTCATCCGATCGGAGATCGTGCCACCCACGATGGCGCTGATCGCGCCGAACCCGCCGACCACGGCGGCGACTCGGATGTCGGCGTTGGCCTTCTTGCGGTTGCGGATCGTGCCCATGATCGCCGTCGGCACGATCACCGCGACCGAGGTGCCCTTGGCGACCACCGGGACCATGCCGAGAATCACCACCATTGCGGGCACCATGATCACACCGCCGCCGATGCCGAGCAGCCCGGCGAGCGTGCCGGTGAGCAGGCCGATCACGATCAGGAGCAACGCCATCGCCACGGTCAGGTCGGAACGCCCGGTCGAGTCGGAACTGATCGCAAGGCGCGTGGCCGTGGCCAGCACCGTGATGACGAAGACGATGATCAACACGTTCTTCGGAATGACCTGCAGCAACGTCGTGCCGACGATGGCTCCGGCGATTGCACCGATCGCCAGGAAGAACGCCACCGCCCAGTCGACGTTGCCGTGCGACACGTAGGTGATCAGGCTGGCCGCCGCGATCGGCAGGGTCGCAGCGAGCGAGGTGCCGTGGGCGAGCCGCCGGTCCATCCCGGCGAGCGAGACGAGTCCTGGCACGATGATCAAACCGCCGCCCACGCCGAACAGCCCGCCGAGCAGTCCGGCCGCCAGACCGACGATCACGGCCTGGCTGAACTTGACGGAACTGTGGGAGAGCGGCACCGCCAGCGACGTTAGGGCGGATCGTCGCGGTGTGTGTAGTTCCCCGCCGGCTCAGCCCGACAGATGCTCCGTGAGCAACGAGTGCACGCCGGGCCAGTCGTCGACCGTGATCGCGTACACGGCGGTGTCGCGCAGTCGGTCGTCCTCACCGGCTCGGGTCGAGCGACGATGGCGACGCAGTACTCCCTCGAACGGAGCGCCGAGCCGCTCGATGGCCCGGCGGCTCTGCTCGTTGCGGGCGTCGGTGCAGATCGCCACGCGTTGCACGTTCCACACCTCGAACGCATGGGTGAGCAGGAGCAGCTTGGCCTCGGTGTTGATCGGGGTGCGTTGCGCTGATGGCGACAGCCAGGTGCCGCCGATCTCGACCTCGTCGGGGTCGGAGCGCCCGAGTGGCCATGCCGGGTTCAGGTAGCGGGTGCAGCCCACGACGGCGCCGTCGGCGACCCGTCGCTGCACGAAGGGGGCCGCCCGGTGATGGGCGGCATCGTCGAGCAACCATGCAACGTAGTCCGCGGCCTCGTCGGGGCCGTCGGGCACCTGGGTGTACCCGAACGTCGAGCGGTCGCCGGCGCCAGCCGAGGCAATCGCCTCGGCATGATCGAGCGCCATTGGTTCCAACGACACATGTCGGCCGGTCAACGAGGAGACAGCGAGACGGGTCATCGTCGTGCAGTCTGGCCGATCGGAGGCCGTCGATTCCGCTGGGATACCTTGCACCGATGGCCGACTCGACCCCCACCGACGACCTGTTCGACACTTCGACCATCCTGCCGACCGATCCCACCGGTGACGATGGACAGCCGTTGGAGGTGCTCCACGATCGCGAGTACCGCGTGCGGGCGTTCCGCAAGCGTGACGATCTGCTGTTGATCCGTGGCGCCGTACGAGACCAGAAGCCGCCGGGCCTGTACATCGAGGTCGACCCGAACCCGATGACGATCCACCACATGCAGATCGACCTCGAGATCGCGTTCCCCACACTCGAGATCGTCGGTGCCACCGTCGGGATCGAGACACATCCGAGTGCGTCGTGTCCGAGCATCGAAGGTCATTACGACAAGCTCGTCGGGCTCTCGATCGCCCGCGGCTTCACCCACAAGGTGCGCGAACTGTTCGGTGGGCCGCGTGGCTGCACGCACACCACCGCGTTGCTGCAGGCGATGGCGCCGGTTGCGATCCAGTGCATGTGGTCGATGCGGGCCTCGCAGGCCAAGCGAGGTGGCGGCATGGCGCAGGAGCCGAGCCCGGAACAGCGGGAGATGGCGTGGCGGTTCAACCTCAACACGTGTCACGTGTGGGCCGAGGACGGCGAGCAGGTGCAGCGCCTCCAAGCCGGCGGCGACTTCGAACCGCCGATCTGGGCGCAGGAGCGCATGGTGGAACTCGGGATGAAGCCCGACGCCTGGCGCGAGCGGATGCAGGGCTGAGCGGGTGACGGACACATGAGCGTCACCGTCGTGGAGTGCGCAACCTTCGGGCCGATCGAGGACCTGCGCGTCGTCGAACGCGACCCCCAGCAACTGCAACCGGGCCAGGTCCGTCTCGCCGTGTCGGCGGCCGGGGTGAACTTCGTCGATGGGCTGTTCGTCGAGGGTCGCTATCAGATCAAGCCGCCGACACCGTTCGTGCCCGGCGGCGAGGTCGTCGGGCGCATCACCGAACTCGGCGCCGACGTCGAGGGTCTGGCGATCGGCGAGCGGGTGTTCGCCAACGTCGGCCTCGGTGGCTTCGCCAGCGAGGTGGTCGTGTCGCCGAGGCAGCTCGTGGCGATCCCCGACTCGCTGAGCGACGGCCAGGCGGCAACGTTCATGCAGAGCTACCTCACGGGCTGGTACGCACTCCGGGTTCGGGCGGGCGCGTCGGCTGGCGACACGATGCTCGTCATCGGCGCCGGCAGTGGTGTCGGGCTCGCCGCGGTCGACATCGGCGCGGCCCTCGGACTGCGTGTGATCGCCGCCGCATCCACGCCCGAGAAGCGAGCACTCGCCGAGTCGCGCGGCGCGATGGCAACCATCGACAACTCGACGCTCGACCCGGCGGGCATCAAGGATGCGGCCAAGGCGTTCGCTGCAACGTTCGACGATCGAGCCGACCGTGGCGGCGTCGACCTGGTCTACGACCCGGTCGGTGGCGAAGGCGGCGAGGTTGCACTCCGCGCGTTGGGCGAGGACGGCCAGTATCTCGTGATCGGCTTCGTCGCCGGCATCCCGAAGCTCCCGGCCAACCAGGTGTTGCTGCGCAACCGGCGCATCACCGGCGTCGACTGGGGTGCCTGGGTCGGTCGCAACGGCGACGCCAACCGGGCACTGCTCGCCGAGGTCGTCGAGCGGATCGCCGCCGGCGACCTCGCGCCGGTCGAGCCCCTGGCCTACCCGTTGCACGACGCCGCGCGGGCCTTGCGTGACCTCGCCGACCGCAAGGTCGCCGGCAAGGTCGCCCTCGTGCCGGATCCCTGACACCGGTGGAGAACGGCTGGTGGCGTTCGCAGTCCGACCTGGCAGACTGTCTGCCCACATGGTGGTCATAGCTCAACAGGTAGAGCACCAGGTTGTGATCCTGGCGGTTGGGGGTTCAAGTCCCCTTGGCCACCCCATACGCAGGCGTTGAGAGGGTGTCGGGCGAGCGATCGCTCGGTACCCTCTCCCGCCGCAAGCTTCTCTAGCTCAATGGCAGAGCAGTGGACTCTTAATCCATTGGTTCTGGGTTCGAATCCCAGGGGAAGCACGATCACGGGCAATCGAGCAGCTCTTCATCCATTGGTTCTGGGTTCGAATCCCAGGGGAAGCACGAGCCGCACGGCTTCGCCGTGTGGACGGTGTGCAAGGCTCCGGGCGTGACGATCCCGCCCGACAACCACGTGCACACCGAGTTCTCGTGGGACGCCACGAACGGTTCGATGCGGGCTTCGTGCGAGCGTGCAATCGAACTCGGGTTGCCGTCGATCGCGTTCACCGAACACGTCGACATGACTGCGTGGGTGATCCACGATCCCCGAACCGCTGCTGATCCGCGAATCGCTGCAGGTCTCGACCAACACGGGTGCTTCACCGCACCACGGATCGACACCGAGGGCTACTTCGACACGGTGGAGCGGTGTCGGTCCGAGTTCCCTGCGCTCCGGATCCTGAGCGGTCTGGAGATCGGTGAGCCGCACTGGTTCCCCGAACAGACCGCCGAGCTGTTGGCCTCCGGACAATTCGACCGCGTGCTCGGCTCGCTCCACTCGACGAACGTCGACGCCGAGGTCCGGCTGCTCGACGAGTGGTACACCGAGGTCACCACGCTCGAGCAGGACGCCGCAGCCGTCCGCTCCTACCTCGCGGAGGCGATCGGGCTCGTCGAGGCCAGCGACGTGTTCGAGGTGTTCGCTCACATCGACTACCTCACCCGCCAGATCGAACGCGCCGGACGTCGTCACGACCCGGCGGCATTCGAAGAGGAGTACCGAACGACGTTGCGGGCGATCCGCGACGCCGACCGGGTGTTGGAGATCAACACCCGCCGTCCGCTCGATGCAGTGATCCTGACCTGGTGGTACGAGGAGCGTGGCGCCGCGGTGTCGTTCGGCTCCGACGCCCACGAGGGAGCGCGGGTCGGCGACGGCTTCGCCGAGGCTGCTGCGATGGCCGAAGCCGCCGGTTTCCACCCCCAGCGCGATCCCCTCGACTTCTGGAGCCGTTGAGGTCGAGCACGTCAGCGGCTGGGTCTGCCCCCTGCTGTCACGAGCGGAGGAGATCCTTGGCGATCGCGGTGATCTGGATCTCGTCGGTGCCGGCGTAGATCTGCAGGACCTTGGCGTCACGGGCCAACTGTTCGACCCGGAACTCGCTCATGTAGCCGTTGCCACCGAACAGCTGGACCGCTTCGAGCGCCACCTCGGTGGCGGCGCGGGCGGAGTACAACTTCATCGCCGACGCTTCCGCCAGGGTCATGTCGACGCCTGCGGCGCCCATCTCCATGGTGCGGAACACCAGGTTCTGCACGTTGAGACGAGCGACCTCCATCCGGGCGAGCTTGTCCTGGATCAATTGGAACTCGCCGATCGGCTTGCCGAACTGCACCCGATCCTTCGCGTACTGCACGCTCAGCTGCAGGCACTCCTCGATGATGCCCAGCGCCATCGCCGCCACGCCGGAACGCTCCTGCTGGAACGTGGCCTTCGCCCCGTCACGCCCGCCGGCCGGCAGGTCCTCGGTCTCGCCGATGAGGCGGTCGCGCCCGACCCGGACGTCGTCGAGGAACAACTCGCCGGTGGGGGAGGAGTGCATCCCCATCTTGCGCAACGGCTTCGACTGGACGAACCCCGGCATGCCCCGGTCGAGCACGAACGACAGCACCTTGCGCTGGTCGGGCGGCGTCTCGCCGTCGTCGAGCTTGCAGATGAACACCGTGGTGTCGGCGAAGGGGCCGTTCGTGATGAACGTCTTGGAGCCGTTGAGGACGTACTCGTCGCCGTCGCGGCGGGCAGTCGAGCGCATCGACCCGAACGCATCGGAGCCACTGCCCGGCTCGGTGATCGCCCACGCGCCGATCTTGTCCATCGTGAGCAGGTCGAGTGCCCAACGCTCCTTCTGGGCAATCGTGCCTTTCGACATGATCGATGCCGACGTGAGGCCCATCGAGACCCCCATCGCGGTGACCATGCCGGGACACACCCGGCACAGCTCGATGATCGGGATCAGCGACATCCCGCCACCGCCGCCGTTCGACTCGCGTTCGGGCACGGTCTCGCCGGCCTCGATCGCCCGCTCGCGTTCGATCCCCTTCTTGAAGCTCTCGCGAGCCATGGCGTCCATCCCGAACGTGGCGAACAGCTTGCGCAGGATGTCGTACGGAGCAAGGTCGCCGTGTTCGAGTTCGTCGACGTGCGGTCGGATCTCGTCGTCGACGAAGCGCTTCACCGCGTCGCGGATCATCTGGTGCTCGTCACTCCACTGGAACATCGCGTGCCCTCCTCGGGTCTCGAATCGTCCTCACGATCGTAGGGACCGAGGCGCGCATCACGAAACGCACGAATGTGGGGGATCGAGCGGATCGCTACGCTCGCACCCATGTCGCCCTCGGAGACCGTCAGCGCGTTCATCGAAGCCATCGAGCGCAAGGACGTCGCCGGCGCAGCTGCCATGGTGTCGCCGACGATCTCGTACGAGAACATGCCGATGCAGCCGATCGTCGGCCGCGAGGCGATGGCGGCCACGCTCGAGATGTTCCTCGGCAACGCGAACGAGGTCGACTGGGTCATCGTGCGCCAGCACGCAGTGGGCAACGTGGTGTTCAACGAGCGCATCGACCGCTTTCAGATCGGCGACGGCTGGCTCGAGCTCCCACTCGCCGGGGTCTTCGAGGTCGACGACGACGGCCTGATCACGTTGTGGCGTGACTACTTCGATCTCGCCAGTTACCAGCGCCAGCTCGCCGAGCTGACCGCGCCCTGACGTTCCACCCGTGAGTCGTGCAGTTCTCGGCGGACTGGGTTTCGACGGTTGCGACCAGATCCGCCGAGAATCGTCCGCACGTGGGCCTGGTTCGGCCTGGTGCGGTCAGCGGCTCCAGCTGCGTTCGTCGCGGTAGCGACCGACGTTGAGCGGCGTCGAGTGCTGTCGCCGTTCGCGGCGGCTGCTCGTGCCGAACACGATCAGCGCGGCGACCACGAGGCACGCCACCGCCAACAGCAGCGTCAGGTTCCGATGATGGTTGGCGAGGCGGGAGAACACACCCATCCACGGTTCGTCGGAGAACGCCGGCAACACCAGCAGCGGTACGAGGTAGCCGAAGACCACCAACGATCCCGCCGTGCTCGCGAAGAGCACCCCGAGCGCGAACGTGCCCTCGCCGCGTTCGGGGCGCAGGAAGATGCCGGCGATCGCAACGAGCAGACCGATGCCGAGGGCGCCGAGCGCCACCCAACCCAGCCAGTCGTCGAGGAACGCCATCGATCCGACGCGCTGGACGGGCAGGGTCACTGGTGCAGCCTCGCCCACCAGTTCGTTGCGCACGATGTTGACCTGTTCCTGAGCGACGATCACCACGCGCTCGTCGCTGGCGCCGATCAATCGGCTGTGTGCGTCGCCGATGAAGTTGCCCATCAACGCCGCGCCCTCGGGGATTCGTGCGATCTGTTCGATGAACTCGCGGAGTTCGGCGGGTGACTGTCCGAGTGCGGGCGCGGCGGCCCCGGCGACGATCGTGGCGACCTGTCCTCGGATCTCCTCGTCGCCGAGGATCGAGTGCGCCACCGAGGAGTCGCTCGACGGCGTGAACGCAACCCGCTGGAGCCACCACAGGCCCACGGAGAGCGAGATGAGGACCGCGGCCACGATCAACATCAGGCCCCCGAGTGATCTGCGCATTTTGAGAGTCTGACAAATCTCGCACGTAACCTTGCATTGTGAAGCGACCTGGACTGCTCCGCATGCTCCTCAGAGGGGCCTTTCGACACTGCGCCTGGTGCGGCGGACGGGGCGCGTTCTTCACCGGATGGTTCAAGAAGGCCGAGCACTGCCAGTCCTGCGGCCTGAAGTGGCGGCGTGACGACGTCGGCTACGAACTCGGTGCTGCTGCAATGACGGCCATCATCACCTTCGGGCCGCTCATGCTGATCCTCGCCGGCATGGTTGCCTACACGTGGCCTGAAGTGAACGTCGTTCCGATGTTCGTCGTGCTGGTGGTGCTGGCCATCGTGTTGCCGTTCTTCACCTACGGACCGGCGTACTGCATGTGGCAGGCGATCGACATCCTGCTGCGCCCGCCGGAACCCGAGGACTTCGAGATCGTCGGCGACGTCACGCTCGAGGCGGCGACGGCACCCGACGCCGACTCGGATTCCGACTCCGAGCGCGGCGCCTGAACCCGCCCGACCCCGTCTGGTCTGCGTCGGGTCGTCGCACCGGAACCAGCGCGCCATCGGACATCTCCTCGTTCGCTTGCATGATGCTTGACCGAACGACTGTTCGTTGGTTACAGTGTTGTCATTCGATTGCCCCGGGGTTCGATCAACCGCCCGATCAACCGCCCCGATCAACTCTGTGACACCCCCTCTCTACGGTGCACATCACCAACCGCACCGGGTTCGCCCGCCGCACGACGAAAGCGAGAACACCATGAGCAACGACCGCGACAAAGCACTCGAGATGGCGCTGGCCCAGATCGACAAGCAGTTCGGCAAGGGCGCCATCATGAAGATGGGCGAACGCACCAACATGGCCATCGAGGTCGTCCCGACGGGCGCGTTGGCGCTCGACCTCGCACTCGGCGTGGGCGGCCTGCCTCGTGGCCGCATCACCGAGATCTACGGCCCGGAGTCGTCGGGCAAGTCCACCCTCGCCATGCACGTGGTCGCCGAGGCCCAACGCAACGGTGGCGTGTGCGCCTACATCGACGCCGAGCACGCCATGGATCCCGTGTACGCCCGAGCGATCGGCGTCGACGTCGATCAACTCCTCATCTCCCAGCCCGACACCGGTGAGCAGGCGCTCGAGATCTGCGACATGCTCACCCGTTCGGGTGCCATCGACGTCATCGTGGTCGACTCGGTCGCGGCGCTCACGCCCCGCGCCGAGATCGAGGGTGAGATGGGCGACACCCACGTCGGGCTGCAGGCCCGTCTGATGAGTCAGGCGTTGCGCAAGCTCACGGGCAACATCAACAAGACCAACACG
This sequence comes from Ilumatobacteraceae bacterium, assembly GCA_963715825.1. Classification (GTDB taxonomy): domain Bacteria; phylum Actinomycetota; class Acidimicrobiia; order Acidimicrobiales; family Ilumatobacteraceae; genus Sva-07. Next base: position 181,762 of record CAVQSI010000020.1, on the reverse strand, counting down.
ATCGTGATCTTCATCAATCAGCTCCGCGAGAAGATCGGCGTGATGTTCGGTTCGCCCGAGACCACCCCGGGCGGGCGAGCGCTGAAGTTCTACTCGTCGGTGCGCCTCGACATCCGACGGATCGAATCGTTGAAGGACGGCGCCGAAGTGGTGGGCAACCGCACTCGGGTCAAGGTCGTCAAGAACAAGGTGTCACCCCCGTTCCGTCAGGCCGAGTTCGACATCATGTACGGCCAGGGCATCAGCCGTGAGGGCTCCTTGATCGACCTGTCGGTCGACCTCGGCATCGTCAAGAAGTCGGGCGCCTGGTTCACCTACGAAGGCGAGCAGTTGGGCCAGGGTCGCGAGAAGGCCAAGGACTACCTCAAGCAGAACCCCGAGATCATGATGGAGATCAGCGACAAGGTGCTGACGGTGTCGGGCCTCAAGCAGTCCGACGAGCCCGAGGTGGCCGACGTCGCCGAGGAGTTCACCGAGGCCGACGAGGCCCCGATCGACCTCGCCTGAGCGTTCTGATCGGACTGCGACCGCAGCGGACGGGTTCGGTCATGATGGGACACCACCCCAGGAGGATCACATGACCGTTCCCAACCGCATCTCGATCGTCACGTTCGGCGTCGCCGACCTCGCCGTGTCGACGGCGTTCTACGAGTCGCTCGGCTGGACGAAGTCGAGTTCGTCCATGCCGACGATCACCTTCTTCGACACGGTCGGGCCGGTGTTCGGGCTCTACGAATGGTCGGCATTGGCCGACGACGCCAAGGTCGCGCCCGAGGGCTCCGGCTTTCGCGGGGTCACGTTGGCGATGAACCTGGCGACCACCGACGAGGTCGATGCGGTGTTCGCCGAGTGGATCGCGGCCGGTGCCTCATCGGTGGTCGAGCCGCACACCGCCTTCTGGGGTGGCTACTCGTCGTACGTCGCCGATCCCGACGGCCATCTCTGGGAGCTCGCCCACAACCCGTATGCGCGCCTCGACGACGACGGCCGCCTTGTCATGGGTGGCAACTGACGCCGACCAGCGGCGAGTGGCTCAGGAGTTGAACTCGTAGCCGCCCGGCTTGAAGATCATCAGGTACAGCGACACCACGAGGATCAGGTGCGTGATGCCGATGCCGGCGGCCATGATCTTGCGGGCATCGTCGGCGGTGTCGGTGAGTGCCGGACGGATCATGAACCAGCTGACGGCGAGCGCGATGAGCCACAGCACGATCGTCGAGGTGACGAACGGCGTGCCGACCAGGTTGATCTTGCCGACACCGGCCATGCCCATGCCGGCCACCCACAACAGCACGAGCGCCGGGAACACCAGCACCATGTGCAGGCGAGCGACGTCGGTGGAGGCGCCGGCACGCTGCAGACGCGGATAGAGGAACAACGGACCGAAGGCGGCAATCGCCGCCAGCAGGTGCACGAAGTAGAGGATCCGGTACAGGTCGTTGTTCTCGGGAACGAGGATGGCAAGCACGAGCGGCACGATAGCGACCGCGCCCTCTGATCGTCCCCCTCCGGGCCGGACCGCCAACCGCCGCCGTGAGCCCGCCTCCAGTACCCTGTGCGTCCATGTCCCGCAGCTACATCGTGCGCACCTACGGGTGTCAGATGAACGAGCACGACTCGGAGCGGATCTCCGGTCTGCTCGAAGCCGACGGGCTGGTGCGCGCCGACAGCGAGGCCGACGCCGACGTGGTGGTGCTCAACACGTGCTGCATCCGCGAGAACGCCGACAACAAGCTCTACGGCAACCTCGGCCACCTCAAGACCTGGAAGGGCGAGCGAGAGGGCCGCCAGATCGTGGTGTCGGGTTGTCTGGCCCAGAAGGACCAGGAACTCGTCGCCAAACGGGCAGGCCACGTCGACGTGGTGATGGGCACCCACAACGTGCATCGTGCGGCGGAACTGCTCGCGCAGTCGCGCACCACCGATCGCCCGATCACCGAGATCCTGACCGAGGCGGTCATCGACGACCAGGCGCTGTTCCCGTCGGCGCTGCCGGCGCGTCGCGAGACGTCGTACAACGCCTGGGTCACCATCCAGATCGGCTGCGACAACAACTGCGCCTTCTGCATCGTGCCGGCTGTGCGTGGCGTCGAGATCAGTCGCCCCTACGACGACATCCTCGCCGAGATCGCCCAACTCCGCGACGACGGAGTCACCGAGGTGACCCTGCTCGGCCAGAACGTCAACAGCTACGGGCGCGACCTCCAGGTGGCCGCCCGGCAGGCCGGCGACGAGTCCGCCCGCCTGCGCCCGTTGTTCGCCGACCTGCTCCGCGACGTCGGCGCAGTCGACGGCATCCGGCGCGTCCGCTACACGAGCCCCCATCCCAAGGACATGCGGCCCGAGACGTTCGCCGCCATGGCCGACACCGCGGCGGTGTGCGAACACCTGCACTACCCGCTGCAGTCGGGCAGCGATCGTGTCCTCGCCCTGATGCACCGCGGCTACACCGCCGACCGCTATCTCGCCCGACTGGTCGAGGCCCGTGCGACCGTCGACGACCTGGCCGTGTCGACCGACATCATCGTCGGGTTCCCCGGCGAAACCGAGGCCGACTTCGAACAGACCCTCGCCGTGGCCGCCGAAGCCGAGTACGACTACGCGTACACGTTCGTCTTCTCGCCCCGCCAGGGAACCGAAGCAGCAGGCATGGACGCCGACTTCGTCGACCCGGCGGTGGTGAGCGAACGTTTCGAACGGCTCCGCCTCGTCGTCGAACGGTCAGCGCTGCGACGCCACGAAGCCCGCGTCGGGCGTGTCGAGGAGGTGCTGGTCGAAGGTCCCAGCAAGCGTGATCCGTCGGTCACCAGCGGTCGCACCCGTCAGAACAAGCTGGTGCACTTCGTGCCGCCCCGTCCGCTTCGTACCGGCAGCTACGCCACGGTCGAGATCACCCGCGGCGCCCCGCACTTCCTCGAAGGCCGGTTCGGCGAGTTCATCTCCGAACCCACGCACAAGCTCCGCATCCCCGTTGCTGCGCTGTGACGATGCGCCTCGCAGTACGGTCGTGTCGATGACCGGAAGGAAGAGCGTCGGCAACGTCGATCCGCAGCTGGCCGACTACCGCGCCAGCATCGACAACATCGACGCCGCGCTGGTGCACCTGCTCGCCGAGCGGTTCAAGATCACCAAGGCGGTCGGTCGTTACAAGGCGACCGTCGAACTGCCCGCCGCCGACGAGGACCGCGAACGCGTCCAGATCGAGCGCTTGCGGGCGCTCGCCGAGCAGTCCGGGCTCGACCCTGTGTTCACCGAGAAGTTCCTGCGGTTCATCGTGGCCGAGGTCATCCATCACCATCAGCGCATCGCCGAGGGCGAGCAACTCTGACCGCTCAGGTACCGACCCGGGTGGCGATCGTCGGATCGACCGCATCGGGGAAGTCGGCGGTCGCCCTGGCAGTGGCTCGCACGCTCGGCGACGTCGAACTGGTCTCGATCGACAGCATGCAGGTGTACCGGGGCATGGACATCGGCACCGCCAAGCCGACGCCGGCCGAACGCTCCGAGATCCCACACCACCTGCTCGACCTGGTCGAGCCGACCGACGACTTCACCGTGGCCGAGTTCCGTGACGCCTACGCCGACGCGTTGGACACGATCAGCGCCGGCAACCATCGAGCACTCCTCGTCGGTGGCACGGGGCTGTACCACCGAGTCGTGATCGACGACTTCGACCTGCCGGGCCAGTGGCCCGTCGTCCGCAGCGAGCTCGAGGCCGATCCCGACACTGCTGCGTTGTTCGATCGTCTCCGAGCCCTCGACCCGGTGGCCGCGTCGAAGATGGAGTCGACCAATCGGCGTCGCATCGTCCGGGCGCTCGAGGTGACCCTCGGCAGCGGCCGGGCGTTCAGCTCGTTCGGGCCTGGCGTCGACGACTATCCACCCTCAGCCGTCACCCAGATCGGGCTGCGCTGGCCGCGGGAGGTGATCTCCGACCGCATCGTCCGGCGTGTGGAGCAGATGCTCACCGACGGTCTGGTCGACGAAGTGAGGGCGCTGGCCGACGTCGGGTTCTCCCGAACCGCAGCCCAGGCGCTCGGCTACAAGGAAATCCTCGACGTGGTCGAGGGCCGGATCAGCGAAGATGAGGCGATCGCCATGATCATCACCCGCACCCGCCAGTTCGCTGTCCGCCAGGAGCGATGGTTCCGTCGCGATCCACGCGTACGCTGGATCGACATCGAACTCGATGCCGTGGCCGAGGCGGCACCCATCGTGATCGACGCTCTCACCGCATGACCACGCTGACCCTCACCAAACACCACGGCCTGGGCAACGACTTCCTCGTCGCGTTCGACCCCGGGGTTGCCGATCTCGCCGACCTCGCCCGCCGGCTGTGCGATCGACGGCGCGGGGTCGGCGCCGACGGTCTGCTCGTCGCCGAGACCGCCGAGGGGTACGCCGCCCGGATGACGCTGTACAACGCCGACGGTTCGAGGGCCGAGATGAGCGGCAACGGCATCCGGTGCTTCGCGCAAGCGCTCGCGGAACGGCGCGGCGACCTCTCCGACCAGCTGATCCTGACCGACGCCGGCGACCGCCTGGTCGTGCTCGACGCCACCGACGACCCGGCCACGATCACCGCCCGAGTCGAGATGGGTCACGTCGCGGCCCTCGACGAGCCCAACGGATGGTCGGCGCTCGGCTGCCACCCCGACCGGCCGGTCGCCCACCTCAGCCTCGGCAACCCCCACAGCGTCGTCGGCGTCGACGAGGTGGCAGCGGTCGATCTCGACCATCTCGGCAGCCAGCTTCCGCACGTCAACCTCGAAATCGTCGAGCCCGGCCCCGAAGCGACCGCCATCACGATGCGTGTCCACGAACGAGGCGCCGGCATCACCGAGGCGTGTGGCACCGGGGCCTGTGCAGCGGCCTATGCCGCACGTTCATGGGGGCTGGTCGCACGCAGCGCCAGTGAGGTCATTGTCCACATGGACGGTGGCACGGCAACGGTCAGCTTCGACAGTGACGTCCCCGAGCGCGCGACGCTCACCGGACCCGCCACGTTCATCGCCGCCATCCAGGTCGAGATCGACGACGATGTGAAGGCCGAGGTCGCATGAGCAACACTCCCTACAACGAGGCGCTTGCCGGCACCCTGATCGACCGGACCATCCGTGAGAAGATCGTGCTCGTCGCCGTCGCCGACCCTCGCGAAGCCGACGAGGTCGTCGACGCCAGCCTCGACGAGTTGGAACTGCTGGTCGACACTGCCGGCGCCGACGTCGTCGCCCGGATGGTGCAACGCCGCGACAGCCCAGATCACACCTGGTACATCGGGAAGGGCAAAGCCGAAGAGCTCAAGCAGCTCTGCCTCGCTGTCGACGCTGACACGGTGGTGTTCGACAACGAACTCTCACCAGCCCAGCAGTACAACCTGGAGAAGCTGTTGGGCCGCACGGCGCTCGATCGCACCGCGGTCATCCTCGACATCTTCGGCCAGAACGCCCACACCCTCGAAGGCAAGGCGCAAGTCGAACTCGCCCTGCTGCGCTATCGCCTCCCACGGCTGCGCCGTGGTGCCGACGCCAAACTCTCCCAGCAGCGCGGTGGCGTCGGCGCTCGTTTCGGTGGTGGCGAGACCAAGATCGAAGTCGATCGTCGACGCATCATGCGACGCATCAACAAGCTCGAACGTGATCTCGATTCGCTGGCCGACACCCGCGAACTCCAACGCAAGGGCCGCGGGCGCAGCGGGCTGGCGTCGGTGGCGATCGTCGGGTACACCAACGCCGGCAAGTCGTCGCTGCTCAACCGGCTCACCGACTCCGGTGTACTGGTCGAGGACCGGCTCTTCGCCACGCTCGATCCGACCACGCGACGGCTGTCGCTCCCCGGCGGTGAGCCGGTGCTGCTGTCCGACACGGTCGGGTTCATCAACCGCCTACCGCACGGCCTGGTCGAGTCGTTCAAGGGCACGCTCGAAGTCGCTGCGTTGGCCGACTATCTCGTCCACGTGGTCGATGCCAGTGCGCCCGACCCCGAGGGCCAGATCGACGCAGTACGCGAGGTGCTCGGCGAGATCGATGCGACGGCGGTGCCCGAGCTCCTGGTGTTCAACAAGGCCGATCTCGCCCCGGGCGTCGCCAAGCAGCTCGTCGACGACCACGAGGGATCGGTCGCCATCTCGGCGGTCACCGGCGAGGGCACTGACGTCTTCCTGCGAACGCTTGCCGATCGCTTGCGCGCCCTCACGGTCGTGCACGAACTGGTGGTGCCCTACGACCGCGGCGACATCCTCGCGGCCGTGCATCGCGAGGGCGAGGTGGTCTCGGTGGCCGATGGACCCGAGGCCTGGACCATCCGCGCACGCCTGTCCGACGCGTCTGCGGGCCGTCTGTCGGAGTTCGCCTCCGAGGCGCCGATGTGAGCGGTTTCGTCCCGCCGCCGTATCCCTACGACCGTCTGAATCGCCTGGGTCCGATCACCGAGGCGCACCCGGGCGGCACGGTCGACCTGTCGATCGGCACGCCGTTCGACCCGCCGCCCGACCGGGTGATCGAGGCGTTGGCGTCGAGCGGGACCGAGCGGTCGTATCCGCCGAGCATCGGCACGGTGCCGTTCCGCGAGGCGGCGCAGCGGTGGATCCAGCGTCGCTTCGACGTCGACGTGCCGATCGGCCAGATCGGTGCCACGATCGGATCGAAGGAGTTCGTGGCGACGCTGCCACAGTGGATGCAGCTGCGCACACCGTCGCTCGACACGGTGCTCTATCCGGCGATCTCGTATCCGAGCTACGAGATGGGCGCCATCCTCGCCGGGTGCCGACCCGTCCCTGTGCAGTCGCTGCCCGACGGACGGATGGACCTCGACTCGATCGACCCAACCGACGCCGAGCGTGCGCTGCTGCTCTGGGTGAACAGCCCCGGCAACCCGACGGGGGCGCTCGACGACCTCGCCGCCGCCGCCAGATGGGGACGGGCCCACGCCGTCCCGGTCTTCTCCGACGAGTGCTACGTCGAATTCACGTGGACCGGACGGGGCCGCACGATCCTCGAATCGGGCCTCGATGGAGTGGTCGCCGTGCACTCGTTGTCGAAGCGCTCCAACCTGGCGGGTGTCCGCGTCGGGTTCTATGCGGGCGACGCCGAACTCGTGACCTATCTCCAGGAGGTCCGCAAGCACGTCGGCATGATGGTGCCGGGACCTGCCCAGGCCGCAGCGATCGCGGCACTCGACGACGACGCCCACGTCGAACTCCAGCGCACCAGGTACCGCAGCCGTCTCGAGCTGCTGGCGTCGGTGCTGTCCGACTGGTCGGGCGAGTCGGTGCCGATGCCCGATGGTGCCTTCTATCTGTGGATTCCGGTCGACGACGGGTGGGCCTACACCGAACGCTTGGCGCGTGACGGGGGAGCGCTCGTCAGCCCCGGCGAGTTCTACGGGCCCGATGGTGCTCGATTCGTGCGCGTCGCCGTGGTACAACCAGACGAACGCGTCCAGCTCGTGGCCGACCGCCTCGCAGCCGCGACCCGGTGAACCCATGACGAATCATCTCCAGATCCACGGCGACATCACGGCACAGGACGCCGGTCGATGACCGAACGCGCCGGTCGTCGCGGTTGGATGCTGGCGCTCGGAGCGCTGGTGATCGTCGGACTGCTGGGCGCTGCGGTGGCGCTGTGGATCGCGGGGACCGACCGCGAGGCCGACAACGTGGCCGGCTTCGCCCGAGCGCCGGTGGGCTGTGAGACGACCCTCGACTTCGAATCGACCGGCACGTTCCTGTTGTACACCGAGACCAGCGGCGAGTTCGGCGCGCTCGCCGGAGCGTGTGACGCTCCGCTCGAATACGACCGTGATCCCGACGACGTGCCCGTCGTCGACCTCACCTTGCGCGACCCCGACGGCGACGTCGTCGATCTCGACCAGAACGCCGAGGTCCGCTACGACATCGACGGGTTCGTTGGGTCCTCGATCGGTGAGGTGCAGATCGAGGCCGAGGGTGATCACGTGCTCACCGTGGCCCCCACCGGTGGCGCCGCATTCGCCATCGCGGTGGGGCGCGAACCCGACGAGGGCGTTGCCCTGCTGCGTTGGGGCGCCGTCGCCGCAGCGATCGTCGGCCTCGTGGTCGGTGGAGTGCTGCTGGTTCTCGGCAGTCGTCGACCGCCCGCAGCACCGACACCCGCCGCGCCGTGGACGCCCGATGGGCGCGGCTGGCCTGCGAGCCCGCCCGGGTTCCCGGTGCCGCCACCGACGACCGGTGCGGTCGGACCGGCCGGGCCGCCGCTCAGCTCGCCACCAGTTCCGCAGGCACCGCCACCACCGGCACCGGGATCCCCGCCGACATCAGCGCCGCCCGCATCGCCGTGGGGGCCGCCGGCTCGGTAGCCGCTCAGTGGTGGCCCAGCAGTGGTGGCCCAGTAGTGGTGGCCGAGCAGTGGCTCAGTAGCGACGCATCACCGTGACGACTTTGCCGTAGATCTCGACCTCGTCGGCGGTGAACTGCATGGGCTCCATGGTGGAGTTCGCCGGCGTGAGTGTGACCTCGGCGCCGGAACGGCTGTAGGTCTTGATGGTGGCCTCGCCGCCGGGGATGCCGGCCACGACGATGTCGCCGTTGTTCGGGTTGGCGATCTGGGTGGCCACCACGAAGTCGCCGTCGAGAATGCCGATCTCGACCATCGAGTCGCCACGCACCCGCAGCATGAACAGTTCGCCGTCGCCGGTGAAGTCGACCGGCACGGGGAGGAGCTCCTCGACGTTCTCCTCGGCCAACACGTCGGTGCCGGCGGCGACATCGCCGACCAGCGGAACGTGACGCACCGGCCGGCGCTCCATCATGGCGCCGCTGTTGACGTCGTAGCGGACTTCGATCGCCCGGGGCTTGGTGGGGTCGCGACGCAGATAGCCGAGCCGCTGGAGTGTGTTGAGGTGGCTGTGGACCGTGGAAGGTGACGTGAGGCCGACCGCGTCGCCGATCTCGCGCACCGACGGCGGGTAGCCGCGCTCGCGGATCTGTTGTTCGATGAACTCGAGAATGTCTCGCTGACGCGTACTGATCGTGGGAGCCATACGAACAGCGTACTGATCGAGCGGACATCGGTCAAACATCTGTACCGAGAACGCACGTTCGAGAAATCTGACTCGTGGGGTTGACGGACCCGTGTTCGAGGTGGTTCACTGTCGAACAGTCGTTCGAACGAACAGGTGTTTCCACGTCGAGGATCGATCGAACGGCCGAGTACATCAGAACAGAACACCAGAACAGAACACCGGAACAGAACACCCGAACCGCCGGAGCACACCATGATCGCCACCCTGACCCCGACCTCCACCGACGTGCCAGCCGCCGCCAACGGCCTCCGTCCCGCCTGCCGCAACGAGCAGGCGAACTATGCGGTTCGCCGGGCCGTGGCCGCACTGGTCCTCGTGCTCGGGCTCGCCCTGGTGGCGGTGGCTGCGTCGGCGTCGATCGGGGCGTTGCTCGATGTCGACGGTCGGCCTGCCGCGGCCTCCGACATCGGTACCGCTCCGGTCGTGCGCATCCACGTCGCCCAGCCGGGCGACACGCTGTGGTCGATCGCCGACCAGTACCGCGGCGAGGTCGGCCACAGCCGGTTCGTCGATGCGCTGATCGACGTCAACGGCGGCGTCGCCATCCAAGCCGGGCAGGCCATCCGTCTCCCCTGATCCTGCGTGGTCGTGCGCCGTCGCCACGGCGCACCAGTTCGCGTGTCGTCGTCGGGCCGTCCTGCCGGGGCCCGGCGGCGGCCGCGCAGTATCCTCGGCGGTGTGTTCTGCCCCGCCTGTCGTGCCGACGACACCAAGGTCGTCGACTCCCGTGTCGCCGAAGAAGGCACGGCGATCCGCCGTCGCCGTGAGTGCCTCGCGTGCGCGCAGCGCTTCACCACGTTCGAGCGCGTCGACCACGCACCGCTGTCGGTCACCAAATCGCACGGCGGCTGCGAGCCGTTCGACCGCAAGAAGCTCATCGGCGGCCTGAGCGCCGCAACCAAGGGCCGTAATGTGTCCGCCGAACGGCTCGAGGCGATCGCCACCGTCGTCGAGGACTCGATGCGGTTGCTCGGCTCGTCGGTCACCAGCGCCAGCGTCGGCCTGGCGGTGCTCGACCAGCTCAGGATCGTCGACGAAGTGGCCTACCTACGCTTCGCGAGCGTGTACAAGGACTTCGATGCTGCCGCCGACTTCCATCGCGAGTTGGCCTTGCTCGAGAAGTCAGTCTCGACGCCGTAGCCAGCGCGTGTACACGAACGACTCGTCGTCGATGGCGAGTTGCGCGATGTCGTACCGGTGGGCGTGCGGTGGGGCGCCGGCTGCGAGCCGCGGTCCGGGACCACCGAAGGTGGCCGGCGACGTGGTGAGGTTGATCTCGTCGATCAGGTCGGCGTCGAAGAACGCACCGTTGATCGCCGCGCCTCCCTCGACCTGGACGAAGTCGGCGGTGCCGACGACACTGGCGAGCGCGTCGACGGCGCCGGCGAGGTCGACGACGTCGGAGCCCACCCGGAGCACGTCGATGCCGGCGGGGACGTCGGGCGCTCCGGTCTCGCAACTGATCACGAACCCGGCGCCCGACGTGAACAGCTCGGCGTCGTAGTCCATCCGACCGCTCTGGCTCACCACGCCGATCCGTTGGCCGGCCTTGCGTGGGACTCCGTAGCCCTCCTCGCGCACCGTTCCGGCACCGACGACGATCACGTCGGCGACCTCGCGGAGGCGGGCCAGCACGGCGGTGTCGGTCGGGCTCGACAACTTCGCCGAGGTGCCGTCGACAGCGGTCGAGCCGTCGATCGAAGCGACCATGCACAGCCCCACCCACGGCCGGTCCTGAGGCGTCCGCAGCGGCGCCGCGTAGGCGTCGTCCACGGTGATGTCGTCGGCGGGCTCGGGGAGCAGTCGGCGCATCGACCCATCATGCCCGCTCGCAGGAGATCTTCGACGATGCAGCCACGACAACGTCGGGGCCGACCCGGATCGCATCACGTCTGCGCCCGCTCTGCATGGCGAGCGACGAGCTGGCTTGACTCGCCTGCACGCGATGTGACGGTGTGGACAACTCGTGGTTGTTCACCTCGTGTCCACATCCTGTTTGCCGAAATTCACATGGTTGTCCCTCTTTCTCCCCACAGGGTGTTCTTCGTAGAGTGCGCTGCCAGTGCCGACTGTGGTGTGACGCACGGACAAGAAGGCGGGTGCCGACCTCTCACGAGGTCGTGGACGGTGTCTGCTTGGGGAGCTCCCTCGACCTGTGTGTCGCACCCAGTCGGCGATTCGCCCGCCCCGGGTTCCGAGGGACGGGTGCCGGTCGGGCGACACGGCTGTAGTTTGGAACTCTCTCGACCCTCGGAGGATCGCTCATGTCGCTCGCACCCGACCGCACCGCTGACGGCACGATCGGCCTCGGGCGCCTGTTCACCTCCGCTGGTGTCGATCCGTACGACGAGGTGGTCTGGGAACGGCGTGATGCTCGTATCACGAACTGGCTCGACGGGTCGGTCGCCTTCGAGCAACTCGGCGTCGAGTTCCCGGCGACCTGGTCGTTGAACGCCACGAACATCGTCACGCAGAAGTACTTCCGGGGCGCGCCCGGCACACCCGAGCGGGAATGGTCGCTCAAGCAGGTGGTCGACCGGATCGTCGACACGATCACCGAGTGGGGCGTCGCCGACGGCTACTTCGACGGTGACGAGGCGGCGGTGTTCCGCGCCGAACTGAAGTACATCCTCGTGACACAGCGAGCCGCCTTCAACAGTCCGGTTTGGTTCAACATCGGGGTGAGCGGAGTGCCGCAGCAGGCGAGCGCCTGTTTCATCCTGGCGGTCGAGGACGAGATGCCGTCGATCCTCAACTGGTACCGCGAGGAAGGCCTGATCTTCAAGGGTGGCTCCGGCGCCGGGGTCAATCTGTCACGGATCCGTTCGTCGTTCGAGCCGCTCGAGGGCGGCGGGACTGCGTCAGGTCCGGTGAGCTTCATGCGCGGTGCCGATGCTTCGGCGGGCACGATCAAGTCGGGCGGCAAGACGCGACGCGCGGCGAAGATGGTGATCCTCGACGCCGACCACCCCGACATCGAGCAGTTCGTCTGGACGAAAGCGATCGAGGAGCGCAAGGCGCGGGTGCTCGCAGATGCCGGCTTCGACATGGGCCTCGATGGCGTCGACTCGTTCTCGGTGCAGTACCAGAACGCCAACAACTCGGTCCGGGTGACCGACGAGTTCATGCAGGCCGTCGTCGACGACGCCGACTGGGATCTCACCGCGGTCACGACCGGCGACGTGCTGCGCACCGTGAAGGCCCGCCAACTGTGGCGCGAGATCGCCGAAGCCGCCTGGGAATGCGCCGACCCGGGACTGCAGTTCGACACCACGATCAACCGCTGGCACACCGCCCCCAACCACGGTCGCATCACGGCCAGTAACCCGTGCTTCACCGGTGATGCGCTGGTGCATACCGACAAGGGCCTGATTCGTTTCGACGAGTTGTTCGCCAGGGCGAACATCGGCGAAGAGTTCAGGGTGTGGACGCACGACGTCACCAACCTCGACGCGCCGGTCGACGAGATGCACCTCACCACCCCCGAGGCGTTCATGATCACCGGCAAGAAGCCGGTCCAGCGGCTCCGGTTCAGCAACGGGATGGAGCTGCGGTGCACGCCGACGCACCGCATCTTCACGCTCAACCGTGGGTATGTCGAGGCCGAGGAGCTCACTGCCGGCGACCGGGTCCGATCGTTGGACCTCGCAGCTCCGGCGGTCAGTGCCGACTGGGCGATCCCGGTACGCACCGACTGGGAGCACTACCGGGCGACGGGCGATCGTGATCTCCCACTTCGACTCCCTGACGTCTGGAACGACACATTTGCCCACTACATCGGTTGGCTGGTGGGCGACGGATCGACGTCTGGTGCGTCGACCGTGACGATCTACGGCGCTGCGGATGATCGTGACGAGATACTTCCAGCGCATCAGGAGTTGCTCGAGGACATCAATGACGGACGCCCGATCAAGTTGAGCGAGCAGGCCAACGGCACCGTCCAGCTCCGTCTCACTCGGCGCCCGCTGAAGAAGTTCGTCGAAGCGCTGGGCGTGGCGTCGGTGACCGGCGAGCACAAGACCGTCCCGTGGGCGATCGAGCAGGCACCGCCGGAGATCGTCGCTGCATTTCTCCGCGGCCTGTTCGATGCCGACGGTTGTGTCGTGCGCAACCCTGAGAAGGGCTCCTACGTCGGGCTCGGGTCGATCTCGGTCGAGTTGCTGCGCGGTGTACAGCGCCTGCTCTCGACCTTTGGGATCACCTCGCGCATGTACAACGTTCGCCGACCGGGTGCATCGCACTTCTCGTACGAGCGCAAGGACGGGACCGTTGCGAACTACGAGTCGAAGGCGTCTTACGATCTGCGCCTCACGGGCCGCAGCATGCAACGGTTTGCTGCCGAGATCGGATTCTCGCTGTCGCGTAAGTCGGACACACTGCGCGACGCCGTCATCGGCCACGAGACCTCCGACGTCGACACTTCGATCCGACTCGTCGAGCGGTCCGACGAGGGCATCGAACTCACGTACAACCTGTCTGAGCCTCGCAACCACTCCTACGTCGTGAACGGCGTCGTGGTTCGCAACTGCAGCGAGTACTTCCACGTCGACAACAGCGCGTGCAATCTCGCCTCGATCAATCTGCTGAAGTACCTGCAGGACGACGGCGGGTTCGACGTCGGAGCGTTCACGCACACCGTCGACACCGTGTTCACGGCACAGGAGATCCTCGTCGGGCGTGCCGACTACCCGACCGAGAAGATCGGAGACACCACTCGGGCGCTGCGCCAACTCGGGCTCGGGTACGCCAACCTCGGGGCGCTGCTGATGGCGCTCGGTTTGCCCTACGACTCCGACGACGGCCGCGCCTGGGCGGCAGCGATCACGTCGCTGATGACCGGGTCGGCGTACGCGGCAAGCGCCCGAACGGCCGCACGCGTCGGTCCGTTCGACGGGTTCGCTGCGGATTCCGAGGCGATGCTCCGTGTGCTCGAGATGCACCAGGAGGCCAACGATCGGCTTGCCGAGAACGACGCCCTCCCCGACGACCTGGTCGACGCAGCCGCCGACTCGTGGGACCGCGCGATTCTCGACGCCCGCCGCCACGGCGTCCGCAACAGCCAGGCGACCGTCCTGGCGCCGACTGGCACGATCGGCCTGGCCATGGACTGTGACACGACGGGTATCGAGCCCGACCTCGCGCTGGTCAAGACCAAGAAGCTGGTCGGCGGCGGTGCCATGTCGATCGTCAACCAGACGATCCCGCGGGCGCTGCGCCGCCTCGGCTACACCCCCGAACAGGTCGACGACATCGTCGCCTACATCGACGACAACATGTCCGTGCTCGGTGCTCCCCACCTCGCCGCCGAACATCTCGCGGTGTTCGCCTGCTCGATGGGCGACAACACGATTCACTACGAGGGCCACATCCGCATGATGGGCGCCGTGCAGCCCTTCCTCAGCGGAGGGATCTCGAAGACCGCCAACATGCCCGAAGACGTCACCGTCGAGGACGTCGAGGGGCTGCACATGCTGGCGTGGGAACTGGGGCTGAAGTCCGTGGCGATCTACCGCGACAACTGCAAGCTCGGCCAACCACTGTCGTCGACGAAGCGCCGATCGAGCGACGTCTCGGCCGAACTCGCTGCACCCGCTGCGGTCGAGGCCGGTGTGCAGCAGGTGATCGAGCGCATCGTGCACCATCCGGTGCGCCAGAAGATGCCACGGACGCGCCGTGGGCGCACGTTCGAGTTCCGGGTTGCCGACTGCAAGGGCTTCGCCACCATCGGCGAGTACGACAACGGCCAGCCGGGCGAGATCTTCCTCACCGTCTCGAAGCAGGGCTCGACGATGGCCGGCGTGATGGATGCGTTCGCCAAGTCCGTGTCGTACGGCCTGCAGTACGGCGTTCCACTGCGCGCGTTCGTCGAGGCGTTCACCAACATGCGCTTCGAACCGGCGGGCATGACCGACGACCCCGACATCCGCTTCGCGTCGTCGATCATGGACTACCTCTTCCGCCGCCTGGCGATCGAGTACATGACCTACGAAGAGCGCGCCGAACTCGGCATCTTCTCGGTTGACGAACGGCTCCAGCCGACGTTGCCCGGCGTCGAAGAAGCAGTGACCGCAACCAGTCAGGGCTCCGATCTCGCTCCGGATCCGAAGTCCGACGACACCGGCCAACTGTCGTTCGCGCCGGCTCGCGACGACACCCCGGCACAGGGCATGGTCAGGCCGAGCGATGCGCCGATGTGCATGCAGTGCGGCGTCACGATGATGCGTTCGGGCAGTTGCTACGTCTGCACGTCGTGTGGGAGCACCAGCGGCTGCAGCTGAGATCTGCCGGCAGGCGACCAGTACCGTCGCAGCATGAGCGACGGAAACCGTGAACTGATCCGCTACCACGTCGAAGGCAAGGTCGGCATCATCACGATCGACCGGCCCGAGAAGCGCAACGCGATGACCTACGCCATGCTCGGCGACTTCATCGAGACCGTCGGCCGCGCCGACGACGACCCCGACACCGCGGTGCTCGTGGTCACCGGCGTGCCCGGCGCGTTCTGTGCCGGCACCGACCTCGCCGACCTCGCAACCGTTCCCGGCGAGACCCGTGGCCTGCGCGGTTCGGCGCAGGAGAAGCACAAGTGGTGGCCGATCGCCCAGGCCCGAAAGCCCACGATCGGGGCGATCGACGGTCCGGCGGTCGGGATGGGCGCCGAGTTCTCGTCGCAGTGCGACATCCGCCTGGCCGGCACCCAGGCCCGCTTCGCCTGGAACTTCGTCCATCGGGGCCTCGTGCCCGACACCGGTGCAGGCACGTGGCTGCTTCCGCGGATCATCGGAGTGCAGCCGGCGCTGAAACTGCTGTACACCGGCGAGATGATCGACGCCGACACCTCGCTCGCGCTGGGCTACGTCATCGAGGTGCTCCCGAGCGACGATCTGTTGCCCGCCGCGATGACCCTGGCGAACACGATCGCCGCCGGATCACCCCACAGCCTGGGACTGATCAAGTCGCTGGTCCACGAGGGACTGACGGCCCCGGTCGACGAGCACATGGAGCGCCACACGACGGCGCTCGCAGCGTGCTTCAAGAGCGACGACCACCGTGAAGGCGTTGCGTCGTTCCTCGAGCGCCGCCCCGCCGAGTTCACCGGCCGCTGAGTTCGGCGGGAAGGAGCCTGTTCGGATGCGGCCTGGCCGCGGTCGCACGCCGCTAGCCCACACGCTGAAGCGGGTCGGCAGCGAATCGTTTGTCGTATGCGCCACGCACCCCGTCGAGGTCGACTGACAACACGTCGGATGCCTCGCATCCGGCGACAACGAGGCGCGCCTGTTCGACGAGGACCGCGGTCCTCGACGAGAGCCCCGCTGCGTCGAGCCCTTCCCGGAGGAGGTGCAGTGCCTCCAAGAGGTAGATGCACACGGTCGGTTGCGTGGCTGCGGCGCGTCGGAGCTCGCCGAACGCGAGGCGCACCAGATCGTCGCCGGTGGGCTGCTCGACGAGCAGCACACGGCAATCCCGGTCGCCCGTCAGCTCCCGGGGCGGCGGATCGCGTCGGAGCAACTCGGCGAGAACCGCGGCGATGTGGAAAATCGCGTCCTGCGCCGTGGTCGGATCGTTGATCCCGGTCGAGAGCGCCTTCAGACCGACATCGGCCATCTGGCGCAGTCCGAACGAAGAGTCCTGCTGCATCGTCCGGGTGTTGCCGGTCGCGACAGCGTCGAAAATGGCGTGCTCGGTCGCCTCGACGTCATCGGGCACCACCGACAAGGCGCACAACGACGCCCCTGGGATCGCGTATCGGCCGGGGTAGGCGCTCACCCACACCGTGGCCCCGTCGGGGAGGCACGCCAGGAGTGCGTCGGTGTCGATCTGCTGGACCCATCCGGCGCGGTCGAACCGGACGATGTGCGCCGGATGATCCGGTACGTCGATCGATCCCGGGATCGGCGTGTCGGACTCGGCGACACTCCATTCGCGATGGGTATGGCCGGTCGCTTCGTGCTCGACCCGATCGAGAATCTGGCTCACGTCCATCGAGTGGGCGCTGTGGTTCAAGAACGCGGCGATGGAGATGATCGTGGCGATGCCGAGCACGACCGCCAGGGCGACCGAGAGGTTCGGGATGACCGCATCCGCGCCGACCTCGGCGGACGATCGCACCGACCGGAGCACGACCAGGCAGTACGTGAAGGTCCCCATCACGAGACCCAGTACTCGCTTGTTGAACGGGTCGCGGAACAGGGTGTGCACCACCCGCGGCGAGAACTGGCTCGATGCCTGCTGGATGATCAGCAGCGAGATCGAGAACGCGATCGCCGCGAACGAGATCGTCGCCCCGGCAACGGTGCTCAGCACCACGCGCGCGCTGTCGACCGTCGAGGTGACCCCCAGCGGCACCTCGCCCCCCTGCAGGTCCAGCTGGCTGTCGATCCAGATCATGACCGCCGCACCGACGGTGCCGGTGAGGACGCCCGCCACCGGAACGAAGAACAGGCTCGCTCGGATCCATTCCCTCATTCGGCTCAATCGGAGGCGCATCCGCCCAGTCTGACCTGGCCGACACCCGGGTTCGGGGAGCCTCCCGCGCCGATCCGGTGGTAACGCCGCCGAGGCGGGAGACCCCGACAACAGACCTCCAGTGGTCGCCGAGCCGGATGCTTCCGACTGACCGTCCGTACGGTCGTTTACCACTCAATCTTCGCGGATCGGGAATTCCGGGCCGTCCGGGCGGTTGACCGCACCGAACACCTTGCAGTGAACAGCCGTGCGTCGGTCGACGTCGAACGTTGCTCATCGTTGCTCATCCCCCCATATCGAACAGCGAGGGCGACACCACATCGCCTTCGGACGGAGTCTCCACACCATGCACGGATCAACCCCGAGTCGCCCCAGGCGGTCGGTCATCACCTCCATTGCGGTCTTCGCGACCACCAAGTGGAAGGCGACGGCTGCGTTCTTCGCAGTCGTGGTCGTCGCTGGGCTCTCAGCGTTCACGTTCGGGCTCGACCGGGAAGGCTTCCCGCCGATCAACACACCGATTTCGATCGTGTCGGGCACGTGGTTCGTCGACGATGCCACCGTCGTCGACGACGATCTCGTGCGGCCGTTCAAGGAACAGTTCGAAACCGTCGAGGGTGTCGTCTCGGTCGACTCCGAGGCGCGGCCGAGTTCGTTCGCCATCGTCGTCGAGTTCGACTCCGACATCGATTCGGCCACCGGCACCGCGCTGCTCACCGACCTCGACCTGACGCCACCGGACGGTGCAGACGTCACGTACAACGCGGTGAACGCAGCCAAACTCGTCGGCCAGTACGACGTGCTCGTTTCGGTGATCGGTCCGTCCGGCGCCGAGCCGTCCGACCTCGAGGCCCAAGCGGCATCGCTTGCCGGCTACCTGGCCGCCGACGACGCCATCGACACCGCCGACGTTCGCAACCTCGTCACGACGTCGATCGACCCGGCGACCGGAGCCGAGGAACAACGCCAGACGCGGTTCACACGCGTAGCGCTGTCGAGCGAGGGATACGACGATGCGATCACCGTCGGCATCATCCGCGCCGACGATGCCGATCTCGACGTGTTGCAGTTCAGCGATCGCCTCGACGGCCTGCTCGCCGCCGACAACGGGGTGCTCGATGAGGGCTACAACGCCTTCGTCACCGCTGACTTCGCCACGGGGGTGCGCTCGCAGCTCTCGTCGTTGACGACCAACCTGCTCACCGGACTCGCCGCAGTGGCGCTCGTCAGTCTCATCCTCATCGGGTGGCGGGTCGCGGTGCTCACCGCTGGCTTCATGGCGCTCGTCACGCTCGGATCGCTTGCCGGGCTCTGGGGCATCGGCTTCTCGCTGAACACCATCACGCTCTTCGGCCTGATTCTCACGCTCGGGCTCATCGTCGACGACGCCATCGTGATCTCCGAGTCGATCGACGCCAACAAGGGCGAGAGTGCCGAACCGGTCGGGGTGATCAGAGCTGCGATCGACCGGGTCGGCTCGGCGTCGTTCGCAGGAACACTCACCACCGTCGTCGTGTTCTCGCCGATGCTGTTCGTCGGGGGCATCCTCGGCGAGTTCATCCGTCCGATCCCGACCACCGTGATCATCACGCTGCTGCTGTCGTTCCTGTTCTCGATCGTGTTCATCCCCGCCATCGCGCGCTGGTTCCTCATCAACGATCGCCCGGTCCGTAACCCGGTGGCGCGGATCGAACGGCGCCTCGCCGTACGCGCCGGCCGTCTGGCGGCGTACCCGTCGGGCAACGGACCCAAGGGCTGGGCCGTCGGCGGTGGCCTGGCTGCGTTCGCCATCGTGATGGTGATGGTTGGCGGTTCGATCGCGGGCACGCTCGGATTCTCGATCTTCCCGGCCGGCAAGGACGCCGTGGCAATCGCGATCAACTCCGAGTTCCCGGCCGGCACCACGATCGAGGAGGCCGAGGAGATCGCCGACCGGGTCGATGCTGTCGTACTCGACGTGCTCGGTGACGATCTCGAACGGTCGCAGTACCTGCGAGGCAACGAACGACTCACCGAGACCTTCGTCGACCTCAGCCCGATCGGCGACCGTCCCACCGCACCGCAGTTCGTCGAGCAG
This sequence comes from Ilumatobacteraceae bacterium, assembly GCA_963715825.1. Classification (GTDB taxonomy): domain Bacteria; phylum Actinomycetota; class Acidimicrobiia; order Acidimicrobiales; family Ilumatobacteraceae; genus Sva-07. Next base: position 162,159 of record CAVQSI010000020.1, on the reverse strand, counting down.
ATCGAGGCCGGCATCGCCGGGATCCAGGGCGCACGCATCACCGTGGCTGCTGCCGAGAACGGGCCACCCGTGCTGGAGTTCCCGTTCGCAGCGCAGATCGCTGTCGATGACGTCACCGCCGAAGCGGGGCAGGCGCTCGCGGTCGAGATCCGCGACGAACTGCGCGGACTCGAGCTCCAGGTCGGAGGCGACACCGTCACCATCCTCGATGCGATCGTGTCGACCGACGGGGTGATCGCTCGCACCGACGGCGAACGATTCGTCGAGGTGCGCGCCCAGTACGACAACGACGAAGTGACGGGCAACCTGAACGCCACCCAGGACTACCTCGAGGATCGGTACCCGCAGAGCGAACTCGAAGCCCGCGGACTCGCCCCCGATGCGCTCGGCTTCGACTTCGGCCTCGAATCCGACAACCAGGACGACTTCGCGGCGCTCGGCGTTGCCGGCCTCGTGGCCCTGCTGCTCATGCTGGTGGTCATCACCGTGCAGTTCCGCTCGCTGGCACAGTCGCTGTTGATCTTCCTGGCGATCCCGTTCAGCTTCCTCGGGGTGTTCAGCATCCTGTCGGTCACCGACAACCCGCTGAGTTTCCTCGTCACCGTCGGCTTCATCGCCCTGATCGGCGTGGCGGTCAACAACACCATCCTGCTCGTCGACGCCGCCAACCGTGCCCGAGGCGCCGGCAAGACGGCGGGCGAAGCGATCCAGGAGGCGATCACCCGGCGGTTCCGGCCGCTCGTCGCCACGACGCTCACCACGGTGGTGGGGCTGTTGCCACTGGCGCTCAGCGACCCGTTCTGGGAATCGCTGGGCTTCACGCTGATCGGCGGCCTCGTGAGCTCGACGTTCTTCGTCCTGTTGGCGTTCCCCGCGTTCTACCTGGGCCTGGAAGCGATTCGGACTCCGGTTCGCAACGTCGCCCGGCGACGGATGGGCAAGCCCGAGATCGTCTGACCCCCTGCGTTGACTAGGTTGCAGCCGTGGTCGAGATCACCGACGAAGAGCTCGAAGCCGAGGCCTTGGCCGCAGATCCCGACGCCCCGATCGCCGACGACGCCGAGCCGTTCGGTGGCCCGTCGGTGCCCGGGCTGCTGCCGGACTGGTACATGCCGATCGGCGGGCCGGTGCGACGGACCCGCTCGCGTCGGATCGTCGTGGCCGGCATCATCGTGTCGCTGCTGCTCGTGAACGGCGCGGGGCTCTGCGTCACCTACGGCCTGCCCGAGATCGCCTGGTGATCGCGCGGCGATCGAACGTGTGTGCGATGCGCATGGCCATTCGGTAAGGTCGCCGCATGGCGATCGCATGCGCGTACTGCAACGGGGAACACGTCACCCCCGCCCAGGTGCGCCAGTGCTGGAACGACGGTGGCCGCCAGGAGATCGGCGTCGCCGACGATCCGCATCCCCACCCGGCCGACTCACTGTTCGACCCCGACCCACCGCCCAACCCCACACGGGCAACCGCACCTCGCCGCGCTGCGCCGAAGCTCACCGCACCCAGGATCACGGCGCCGATCGAACGGGGCGTCGCGCCGGCCGGCGCCGGTCCTGATCCGCTCGGCCGTCACCTGCTGATCGAACCCGGCGCCGACATTCGGGCCCCGTGGACCGCGTGCGACCGCCTCGTGATCGACGACGCCACACTGTCGGCCCCCGGTCGGGCGCTCGACCGCCTGCGCCAGGCGAACCACACCTCGACCCGTCTCGTGATCGAACTCGGCGCGTCGTTCGAGCGCGAACCGATGCTGATGACCGAGGCCGCTCCGTACGAACTCGGCCCCACGTTCCAGTTCGAACTCGAGGAACTCCACCATCTGGTCTGGGCGAACTCGGTCGACGCTCGCGTGCCCGAACGCCCCGTGTGGCTCGGGCTCGATCGGGCGATCGCCGCCGGCGCCCGCGCCGTCGAACCCGGCGGCGTGGGCGATGTCACGCTGCCCGACGGCACCGTCGTCTGGATCGACGGCGGCCCGGTCCGCCACGTCGATCCGATCGACGGGGTACCGGTCGTCGCCGCTGTTGCCGTCGAACACGGGTCGATGGCGATCCCGGCGCCGAACGTGTCGGTGGCCGACCTCGCACCCGATCAGCTCGCCGCCGTCACCCACGCCGGCGGCGGCGCCCGCATCATCGCCCCCGCCGGGTCCGGCAAGACCCGCGTCCTCACCGAGCGGGCCCGCCATCTGCTCACCACCTGGAACCTCCCGCCGAGCGCGGTCAGCCTCGTGGCGTTCAACAAACGGGCTCAGGAGGAGATCGTCGAGCGCACCCGCGACCTCCCCGGTCTGCAGGTGCGCACCCTCAACGCCATCGCGCTCGCGATCGTCAACGGCACGCCGCCGTTCGCTCCCCAGTCGCAGTCGTGGCGCACCATCGACGAACCCGACGTGCGGCGCATCATCGGCGACCTCGTCGACTTCCCGCGTCGCCGCAACAGCGACCCGATCGGGCCGTGGATCGAGGCGCTCACCGTCATCCGTCTGGGTCTCGTCGAACCCGACGAGGTCGAGGGTCGCTACGACGGCGACGTCGACGGCCTGGCTGCGACGTGGCCGCTGTACCGCAAGGCGCTCGAGCGGCGCGGTGCGGTCGACTTCGACGACCAGATCTACCGGGCACTGCTCGTGCTGCTGCGAGACCCGACCGCTCGCCGCGCGGCACAGCGCGCCTGCCGCATCATGCTCGTCGACGAGTTCCAGGACCTCACGCCGGCGCACCTCCTGCTCATCCGGCTCCTGGCCGCTCCGGGCGGGGCGGTCTTCGGCGTGGGCGACGACGACCAGACCATCTACGGCTACAACGGCGCCGACCCGGCGTGGCTGATCGACTTCGCTCGGCTCTTCCCGGGCTCGGGCGAGCACCCACTCGAGGTCAACTACCGCTGCCCGGCCGGCGTGGTCGAGGTCGTCGACCGGCTGCTGCGCCACAACCACCGGCGCGTCGCCAAGACGATCCGTGCCGCGTCGGTCGACCCCGACGGCTGGACGGTCGAGACGAACGTCGATGCCGTCGGCGCATCACTCCGTGCGGTCGAGGACGCCCTCGCAGCAGGTGCGTCCACCTCCGACATCGCCGTGCTCAGCCGGGTCAATGCGCTGCTCGCTCCCGTCCAGGTGGCGTTGGTGGTGGCCGGCGTTCCGATCGCCGGCGGCGTCGGGCTCGAGTTCGCCGACCGTACTGCGGTCCGCACGGTGCTCGCCTGGCTCCGGCTGGCAACCGCTGGCCGCAGCGGATCGTTCGCGCCCGACGACATCCGCGAGGCGTTGCGGCGGCCCTCGCGTTCGTTCCACCCGCGCATCACCGACTGGGTCAGCGAACAGTCGTCGGTCGTCGACCTCAACAAGCTCGCCGGACGGCTCACCAACGAGCGTGACGCCGAACGTGTCGTCGATTTCGCCGCCGACGTCCAGCGGTTGCAGAAGCTCGTCGCGTCCGGCGCCAGCACCTCCGACCTGGTGCTCACCCTGATCGACGACATCGGGCTCGCCGGATCGGTGGCCACGCTCGACGCCAACCGGCGCGGGATGAATCGGTCGGCGCAAGGCGACGATCTCACCGCGGTCACGCACCTCGCTGCGCAGCACGACGATCCGAACACCTTCGAACGGTGGATGCGCAGCCAGCTCGCCGTCAAGCGGGCGCCCGGCGGAGTGCTGCTGTCCACGGTGCACCGGGTGAAGGGCCAGGAGTGGCCCCATGTCGTGGTGCACCTCGCCGACGCCGAGCAGTACCCACACCGCCTCGCCGACGACGTCGAGGAGGAACGTCGCCTGTTCCACGTGGCGATCACCCGTGCGAGCCGCCATGCCACGATCGTCACCGGCGCCCGTCCGAGCCCGTTCGTCGCCGAACTCACCACCGAGCCATCGGAGGCTCGGGTCGTGTCGTCACACCGCCCCGACCCCGCTCCTGCCCGAACTCGTAGCTCCTCGTCTGCGTCGTCGGGCTCGGCTGACCCGACCGCCGACCTCGACGCCGCCGGCCAGCAGCGTTTCGCGGCGTTGCGCGACCTGCGCAACGAGCTGCGCGACGGCAAGCCGGCATACGTGGTGTTCGACAACAAGACCCTCGCGGCCATCGCTCGCCAGGCGCCCACCACGCTGCGCGACCTCGGCCGGATCTCCGGGGTCGGGCCCGCGAAGCTCGAACGGTACGGCGACGCAGTGATCGCCCTCATGCAACGTCATCAGTGACGAGCCCCGCGGGAGCGGCGCCGCGCGATGGGGGTACGGTGAGGTCATGAGTGTCGCTGCAACGCCGTACCTGCTCGAGGCCCGACCGGCCTGGCGCGGCAAGTTGCACGTCATTGCGTTCTTCACGGCAATCCCGGCCGGGATCGCACTGATCGCCGTTGCCGATGGAGCCGCCGCAACCGTCGGCGCCTCGATCTATGCCGCAACGTTGCTGTTGCTGTTCGGGACCTCGGCGGCCTATCACCGACTGGCGCAGTCCGAGTACGCACGCACGATCATGCAGCGGCTCGATCATTCGATGATCTACCTGCTGATCGCCGGAACCTATGTGCCGTTGTGCCTCGTGGCGCTGCCGCCGGCGTGGGGGATCCCGATGCTCGTCATCGTCGGCACGCTCGCAGCCACCGGCATGGTGCTCAAGCTCGCCTGGTTCCATGGAGCCCGCAAGGTGTCGTACTCGCTGTACCTGGTGATGGGGTGGGTCGCCATCGTTGCCGTGCCGGTCCTGGTCGACAGCCTGACCGGCCCCCAGCTCGGGCTGATCGTCGCCGGCGGACTCGCCTACACGATCGGGTTCCCGGTGCTCGTCCTGCGTCGACCCGACCCCTGGCCGACCGTGTTCGGCTACCACGAGGTGTGGCACCTGCTCACGGTGTTCGCCGCAGCGCTGCACTTCGCCGCCGTGGTCGACGTCGTCGCCTAGGTGCAGCGGGGCAGTCGATGTTCGACCGGTTCGTCGTCGTCGACTGGAGTGCGAACTCGACGCCGAAACTCGGCCGTGACTCGATCTGGATCGGACAGCTCGACTCCTCCGGCGTCGAATCGGTCACGAACCTGCCGACCCGCCGGTCGGCTGAGCTGCTCCTGATCGAACTGCTCGACGGGGAACAGGACACGACCACGCTGGTCGGCGTCGACGTCTCGCTCGGGTATCCAGCCGGCACGGCCGCAGCGCTCGGGGCCGTCGGCACGCCGTGGTCGGCGATGTGGGCGCTGCTCACCCGATGCATCGTCGACGACGACCGCAACGCCAACAACCGCTTCGCCGTGGCCGCCGAACTCAACCGACAGCTGACCGGCACGGCGTCGCCGTTCTGGGGATGCCCGCCATCACGGGCGGGCGAGCATCTGACGTCGACCAAGCCACCCGACTGGCCGGCGCTCGGCGCGTTCCGAGGCACCGAGGAGGTGCTGCGCGCACAGGGTCGACGCCCGTTCTCGTCGTGGCAGCTCCTCGGCGCCGGGGCCGTGGGAAGCCAGAGCCTGCTCGGCATCCCGATGCTCGAACGGTTCCGACGCCGGTTCGGCGAGCGGCTCCACGTCTGGCCCTTCACGACCGGATTCCGTCCACCCGTCCTCGACCGAGGAGCGATCGTGGTCGCCGAAGTGTGGCCATCGATGCACGACCTCGGCGATCACGACGGGTCTGTCCGCGACGCCGCCCAGGTGAGCGCCACCGCTCGCTGGCTTGCCGACGGCGACGCATCCGGCGGGCTCGACGACCTGTTCTCGCCGCAGCTGGCGCCCGCGGTCGAGGCCGACGCCGTGGTCGAGGAGGGCTGGGTACTCGGGGTGGTGCCCTGATGTCGGCCGTCGACCTCGACCGCGTCACCGTCCGCACCGGGCGCACCACCCGGCTGAGCGAGGTGTCGATGTCCGTCGACGACGGCGCACTCGTCGCGGTCGTCGGAGGCTCGGGCAGCGGCAAGACCTCGCTGTTGCGGGCGGTCGCGGGGCTCGATCGGATCGACGAGGGGGCCATCGGATTCGACGGTCGGGACGTCACTCGTGCGACTCCGGGGGAACGAGACGTCGGCATGGTGTTCCAGTCGCCGGCACTCATCGGGCACCTGTCGGCGCGACGCAACGTGTCGTTCCCGCTCGACGTTCGGCGCATGGCCACCGAGGAGATCCGCCAGCGCGTCGATGCCGAGGCGCGGGCCCTGCACATCGAGCAGTTGCTCGAGCGCAATCCGGCCACGTTGTCGGTCGGCGAGCAGCAGATGGTGCAGATCGCTCGGGTACTCGTCCGGGTCCCCAACGTCTTGTTGCTCGACGAGCCGTTCGCCTCGCTCGACGAGCAGCTCCGGCGCCGGATGCGCGCCGAGTTCGCCGTGCTGCAATCCGGCTACGGGGTCACGACGCTGCTGGCGACCAACGACAGCGCCGACGTCGAAGCGCTCGCTGCAACCGTTGCGGTGCTCGACAGCGGCCGACTCGTGCAGTTCGGCGACATGTCGGTGGTGCGACGCTCACCGGTCAACCTGCTCGCTGCCGTGGCGACGGGACCGCTGTCGCTGATCGAGATGACCGTGGTTGCCGAGCAGGAGGGGTTCTGGCTCCAGCGCGAAGATCCCGCAGGACGCGAACTGGTCAGGATCCGGGCATGGTCGCCTGCCCTGGCCGCCTACGTCGGCACGAACGTGACCGTCGGCCTGCGGCCGGAGCACGTCGAGATCGCCGAGACCGGAACGATGGCGGCAACCCTGCAGTCGACGGCGCGGCTCGGTGGCGGCGGGGTGACATGCGAGGTTGCCGGCGCACGCGTCGGCGTGGCCCCCGCCGCTGGTCGTCCACCTGCCATCGGGAGCGCGGTACGCCTCCGGGTGCACCACCACGTGGTGTTCGACCGCGCCGACGACCGACGGATCGGCTGAGCTCAGTCGACGGTCCAGGTGCCGTTGGAACGCAGCAGCGCTTCGAGGTCGCCGGGACCCTTTCGTTCGCTGGAGGCCATCACCTGGTCGGCGACGGCGTTCGCGTACTCGGGACGCTGGATGTCGCGGAACACACCGAACGGCGTCGGCGAGTGGTCGTCGTGGCTCAGGCGGGCGAGCGCGAACGCCAGCGACGGATCGTGGCGATGCGCGTCGTGGATCAGGATCTCGTCGGCGGCGACGTCGGCTCGCTCGACGAGGCGGAGCTGGCCGTCGACGCCCATCGCCACGGCGCGCTGCTGGTCGGCGCCGAACGTGATCGGCTCGCCGTGCACGAGGTTGATCATCATCTCGTCACGGGCCTGCTTCTTGGTCACCTCGTCGAACTGTCCGTCGTTGAAGACGTTGCAGTTCTGGTAGATCTCGACGAACGACGCGCCGTGGTGCGCATGTGCAGCTCGGAACGTCTCGATCATGTGGTGACGGTCGAGGTCGTGGGTGCGAGCGACGAAGCTCGCCTCGGCACCGAGCGCAACGGCGAGCGGGTTGAACGGCGGGTCGATCGAGCCCATCGGGGTCGACTTGGTGACCTTGCCGACCGGCGACGTGGGCGAGAACTGACCCTTGGTGAGCCCGTAGATCCGGTTGTTGAACAACAAGATGTTGAGGTTCACGTTGCGGCGCAGTGCATGGATCAGGTGGTTGCCACCGATCGACAGGCCGTCGCCGTCGCCGGTGATCACCCAGACGTCGAGGTCGGGGCGGGCGACGGCCACGCCGGTGGCGATCGCCGGGGCGCGACCGTGGATCGAGTGCATGCCGTAGGTGTTCATGTAGTACGGGAACCGGCTGGAGCAGCCGATGCCGGAGATGAACACGGTGTTCTCGGGGGCGATGCCGAGCTCGGGCATCAGGGTCTGTACGGCGAGCAGGATGCCGTAGTCGCCGCATCCCGGGCACCAGCGGACCTCCTGGTCGCTCGACCAGTCCTTCTTCGTGGTGACAGCGACCTGGGCGGTGCTCATGACGTTGCTCCGTTCGAGTTGTCGGTCGAGTTGGCGATCGAGGCGAGCGCCTCGTCGATGGCGGCTTCGATCTCGCGGGACTTGAACGGCATGCCCTGCACCTTGCTGAGGCACTGGGCGTCGACGAGGTACTTGCCGCGGATCAGGGTGGTGAGCTGGCCGAGGTTGAGCTCGGGCACGATCACCCGTTTGAACCGTCGCACGATGTCGCCGAGATCGGGTGGCAGCGGGTTGAGGTGCATGATGTGCGCCGATGCCACGCTCTTGCCGGCGCGACGGCTGCGCTGGATCGCTGCATCGATCGCCGCCCACGTCGAGCCCCAGCCGAGCACGAGGACGTCGGCATCGGGATCGCCGTTGATCTCGGTCGGCGGGATGTCGGCGGCGATGGCGGCGATCTTGTCGGCACGCAGGTGCACCATGCGTTCGTGGTTGGCGGGCGTGTAGTCGATGTTGCCGGTGCCGTCCTTCTTCTCGAGGCCGCCGACGCGGTGCATCAGGCCCGGCGTGCCGGGGATCGCCCACGGTCGAGCGAGCGTGGTCTCGTCACGCAGGTACGGCCAGAACACGTCGTTGCCGTCCTCGTCGACGTGGTTGGGCTCGGTGGTGAACGGCACCGAGATGTCGGGCAGCGAGTCGATCGACGGCAAGTTCCACGGCTCGGAGCCGTTGGCGAGATAGCCGTCGGAGAGCAGGATCACCGGAGTGCGGTACTTGAGGGCGATGCGCACCGCCTCGATCGCTGCATGGAAGCACTGCGCCGGCGTGTAGGCGGCGATCACCGGGAGCGGTGCCTCGCCGTGGCGTCCGTAGAGCGCGATGTTGAGGTCGGACGCCTCGGTCTTGGTCGGCAGACCGGTGGATGGGCCGCCGCGCTGGATGTCGACCAGCAGCAGCGGCAGCTCGATCGACACGGCGAGCGAGGTGGTCTCGCTCTTCAAGGCGACACCGGGCCCGCTGGTGGTGGTGACGCCGAGGTGTCCGGCGAACGCAGCGCCGAGCGCCATGCCGATGGCGGCGATCTCGTCTTCTGCCTGCACGGTGCGGATGCCGAAATGCTTGTGCTTCGACAGCTCGTGGAGGATGTCGGACGCCGGGGTGATCGGGTACGAGCCGAGCGTGATCGGCAGCTTCGCGAGCTGACCGGCCGCCACGATGCCCCACGCAAGGGCGGTGTTGCCGGTGACGCTGGTGTACTCGCCGGCGGGCAGCTTGGCGGGCTTGACCTCGTAGCGGTGGCCGACGGCCTCGGTGGTCTCGCCGAAGTTGAATCCGGCGAGGAACGACGCCTTGTTGGCGGCTTCGACCTGCTCGTTGCCGCCGAACTTCTCGGCGATCCACTCGAGGGTGGGATCGACCGGTCGGGTGTACATGAACGACACCAGGCCGAGCGCGAAGAAGTTCTTCGATCGCTCGGCGTCGCGGGGCTTCACCCCGAGTGGCGCGCAGATCTCCTTGGTGAGGCTGGTCATCGGCACCCGCAGCACGCGGTAGTGCGCAAGCGTGTCGTCGTCGAGCGGGTTGGCCTTGTAGCCGGCCTTCTCGAGGTTGCGTTCCTCGAAGGCATCCTCGTTGACGATCACGGTGCCGCCCGGCTCCGAGACGGTGCAGGTCGGCCATCAGCGCCGCCGGGTTCATCGCCACGAGGACGTTCGGTTCGTCGCCGGGCGTGGTGATCTTGTGGTCGGCGATGTTGACCTGGAACGCCGACACGCCGTTGACGGTGCCCGCCGGCGCCCGGATCTCGGCCGGGAAGTCGGGCAGCGTCGAGAGGTCGTTGCCGAACGACGCGCTCACCGAGGTGAAGCGGTCGCCGGTGAGCTGCATCCCGTCGCCGGAGTCGCCGGCGAATCGGATGATCAGGTGGTCGAGGACATGTTCTCCGAGATCATCGCCGTCGGCCGCCGGCCGATCGATCGTGTCCGTCATGTTGTCTCCCCCAGGAGTGTCAGCGCCCCGGCTCCGTTGCCGGGCCTGTCGAGGTGCCACCGTAGTGGCCGACGATCGGTCGCGAACGGGACGGCCCGCCGAAAGTGACCATCGTCCCACGACGATTGCGCCCGGGATCGATCACGTGAGGGGTCAGGCTCGCGATGCAATCATTGCGCGATGATCGGGGGATGTACGCCGTCGCCACGTTCCTGATCGTCGCTGTGATCACGGTTGCGTTCACCAAGCTGGCGACCGGGGCGCTCATGGCGACGGGGATGCCGGCGGAACTGGCGGCGTTCCAGGCGCGATCGGCCTTCAGCGGCGCAGGTTTCACCACCACCGAGGCCGAGAACGTGGTGAACCAACCGGTGCGCCGCCGGATCATCGGCACGACGATGCTGGTCGGCAGCCTGGGGACGCCGACGCTGGTGGTCACCGTGCTCGTCGGACTGATCGCGCCGGGGCCGGGTTCGACCACCTCCCGGGTCCTCGTCACGGTGTCGGGGCTGTTCCTGATCCTGATGGCGATCGTCAACCGGCCCATCCAGCGTTGGTTGACCGGTGTCGGGCACCGGTACATCCAGCGCCACCTGATGTCAGCGCTCGGCGAAGAGCGTCGGGAGCTGTTGGTGCTGTCCGATGACTTCGCGATCCAGTCGGTTCGGCTCACGGCGCCGGTCGAGGAGGCGCGGAGCCTACGGGGCCTCGCGCACGCGCTGCCCGGTGTGACGGTGCTGGCTGTTCGCAAGGGCAGCGAGTTCGTCGGCGAACCACCCGCGGACATCGACCTCCGAGAGGGTGACGAACTCATCCTCTACGGTCGCCGCGACATGGAGGTGGCCTCGTGAGGCCAACCAGGGCCTTGGTGGTCGTGATGCTTCCCGCGCTGGTCATGGCGGCCTGCAGCAGTTCGGACGGTGGTGACGACGACTCGCCGTCGATCGGTGGGATCAACGGTCCGGCGGTCGTCGATCCGTCGTTCGATCCGTTCGCCACCGATCCGACCGCGCCGCCCGCCACCGAGGGCGGATAGGGTCGAGCGCTCACATGGCGTCGCTTCGTTTCAGCTTCGGCACCATGGGCTCGGGCAAGAGCACCGTGGCGCTGCAGATCCATCACAACCTGTCCAGCCGCGAGCTCTACGGTCTGTTGTTGACCACGCTCGACCGCGAGGGTCGCCAGGTCACGAGCCGGCTCGGTGTGGCCGCACCGGCGATCGAAGTGGCGCCCGACCTCGATCTACATGCCTTGGCGGTGCGGTACTGGCCGATCCACTACATGATCTGCGACGAGGTGCAGTTCTACACGCCGACCCAGTGCGACCAGCTCGCCCGCGTCGTCGACGAACTCGATGTCGACGTGTACGCGTTCGGGTTGCTCACCGATTTCCGGGGTCGCCTGTTCGAGGGAACCGCTCGCATGCTGGAGATCGCCGACGAGCACACCCCGTTGCAGGTCGAGGCCCGCTGCTGGTGCGGAGCCCGCGCCACACACAACGCCCGAGTGGTCAACGGCGATGTCGTGTACGAGGGCGACACCGTGATGGTCGGCGACACCAACCCGAACGAGTCGCCGCTCTTCGGCGACACCGTTCGCTACGAACTGCTCTGCCGGGCCCACTTCCGCAGCGGCGACCTCGGCGCCTGACCCGACCATCAGTGCCCCACCCGTGCCGGTCTCCGGCACGCCTCGCGCTCTGATCGTTGGGGGCTACGGGGTGCGGAGCGTGGTGATCTCGTGGATCGGGACGGGGCGCGTGAGGCCCTTGAACTCGGTGTCGCCGAGCGGCGTCGACTCGACGCGGTCGTCGACGGCGAGGAACACCTTGTTGGTGACCAGGATCTGGCCGCCGGCGGCGATGGCGCACACCCGCGCCGAGAGGTTCACGACCGTGCCGATCGCGGTGTACTCGGTGCGTCCGTCGAAGCCGATCTCGCCGCACGTGGCGTAACCCACGGCGATGCCGATACCGAGTTCGAGGTCGTGGCCTCGCCGCTTCCACTCGGCGGAGAGCTCAGCGGTGCGGTCGCGCATCGCGACGGCAAGCGCCACGGCGTTCCAGGCGGGGTCGTCGAGCTTGACCGGATCGTTGAAGAACACCAGCAGCCCGTCGCCGGTGAACTGTGCGATCGTGCCTTCGTGCTCGAAGATCATCGGGCCGACAGCGTGATGGAACTCGCGCAACACGTCCATCACCTCTTCGGGCTCGGCGGTTTCGGAGAACGCAGTGAACCCGCGGAGGTCGCAGAAGAAGGCGGTGATCTCGCGGCGGTGGCTCGCCAGGATGTCCTCGCCGCCGTGGGCGAGTGCCTCGGCGAGCTGCGGGCTGACGAACCGGCGCAGGCTGTTGAGCCGCTCGACCTCGGCGACCTTCTCGTCGACGCGTTCGGTGAGGTGCTCGTTGAGCTGCTGCAGTTCGTCGGTCATGCGCTTCTTGTCCAGGCACGCGCCGAGCCTGGCGTGGAGCAGCACCGGGTCGAACGGCTTGGGGAGGTAGTCCTCGGCGCCGAGACCGATGCACTGGATGATCGATGCCATCTCGTCGACGCCGGAGATCACGATGAACGGGATTGCTCTGAGCCGGTCGTCGCCGGCGCGGTGTTCGAGCAGGCCGTAACCGTCCATCTCGGGCATCTCGATGTCGGTGAGCACGACGTCGATGCGGTGCTCGCCGAGCACCTCGATTGCTTCGCGGCCGTTGCCGGCTTCGACCACGGCGTGGCCGAGGTGCCCGATCGACATCGCCAGCAGCTGTCGGTTCAGTGGGTCGTCGTCGACGACGAGCACGGTTGCCGGGCCGGCAGGTGGGGGAGGGGCGAGCACGTCGTTCATCTTTGTCCACCGATGCGCGTGAGCGCACTTCTCGCCTGCTCGAACGCACCGGCGATCTCGGCCACCTGGCCGTCGAGATCGTCGATCGTGTCGCTCCGAGCCTGCGTCTCGAGTCGTGAGCACCGGTCGGTCAGGTCGACAGCGCCGAAGCTTGCGGCGTTCGACTTCAGTGTGTGGGCGAACCGCATCACGTCGTCGATGTTGCCGGCCCCCGCGGCGTCGACCAGCTGTGCGAGCGTGTTGGCGCCGTTGCCGGCGAACGAGGCGATCAGCTGGGCGAAGGCTGCGTCGTTGGGGGCGATCGTCCGCAGGCGGTCGAGAGCCGCTTGATCGATGGCCGTGTCGGCCCCATCGGGAGCATCGTCGGTCGCCGGCGCAGCTTCGGCGTCGATGGCAGATCGGTCGTCCGCTGCCGGTTCGGTGGGGTCGGACCGCCTGGGCGTTGCTTCCAATGCAGCGGCGAGTTCCTCGGGGCGGATCGGCTTGGCGAGGTAGTCGTCCATCCCGGCGGCGATGCACGCTTCGCGGTCGCCCTGCATGGCGTTGGCGGTCATCGCCACGATCCGGATCGGGCGGCTGCCGCGTTCGGGTGGCGTCGGCCGAGCACGGATCTGCCGGGTGGCTTCCAGACCGTCCATCTCGGGCATCTGGACGTCCATCAGGACGAGGTCGTAGGGGAGCCCTTCGACGGCTTCGACGGCTTCGATGCCGTTGGAGGCGACATCGGCGCGGTAGCCCATCGACTCGAGCACGAGGATCGCGATCTGCTGGTTGACCGTGTTGTCCTCGGCCAGCAGGATCCGCAGCGGATGCCGGTCGCCGAGCTTCTCGGCAGGACCATCGGCGTCGGCTGCCACTGCCGTCGCAGTGGCCGCGGACTCGACGTCGGTGAGGACCGACACGAGCATGTCGAACAGCTGCGACTGCTTGACCGGCTTGGCGAGCACCCCGGCGAAGACGGGGTCGCTCGCTTCGGCACCGCCGAGCGACGTGTAGAGCACGAGTGGGAGGTCGGGGCGCTCGGCTCGCAGGCGGTTGGCGAGTTCGAGGCCGTCCATGCCGGGCATGTGCATGTCGAGGATCGCGAGGTCGTAGTCGTCGCCCGAGTCGACGCTGGTGAGTGCCTCGGCGGCCGATGGGAACGACTGGCAGCGCAGGCCCCACGCCTCGGCTTGGAGGTCGAGGATGCGCCGGTTGATCGCGTTGTCGTCGACGACGAGGATCGACTTGCCGGTGAGTTCGGCAGGGATGCCGGCGGCTGCTCGCCGGGACGGCACGTCCGCGGGCGCGGCGCTGATCGTGAAGTGGAACGTGGCGCCTTCGCCTTCGACGCTCTCGACCCACATCGTGCCGCCCATCAGCTCGGCGAGCCGCTTGCTCACCGCGAGGCCGAGGCCGGTGCCGCCGTACTTGCGGGTGGTCGACGAGTCGAGCTGGCTGAACTCCTCGAACAGCTTGTGCGCCCGGTCGGAAGGGATGCCGATGCCGGTGTCGCGAACCGCGAGATGGATCTCGTCGGGTGCGTCGCCCGGATCGACGGTCATGACGACCTCGCCGACCTCGGTGAACTTCACGGCGTTGGCGAGCAGGTTGACCAACACCTGGCGGAGTCGGGTGACGTCGCCCGAGATGCCGTCGGGGATCGCCGGGTCGATCAGGAACGCCAGCTCGAGGCCCTTGCGGGCGGCGGGTTCGGTGACGAGGTCGAACGCCGACTCGACGCAACTGCGCAGGTCGAACGGTGCCACTTCGAGCTCGAGACGGCCGGCATCGATCTTCGAGAAGTCGAGGATGTCGTTGATGATGCCGAGCAGGGACTCGCCGCTGGAGCGGATGATCTCGGCGAACTCGCGCTGTCGGGGCTGCAGGTCGGTATCGAGCAGCAGCCCGCTCATGCCGATCACGGCATTCATCGGTGTGCGGATCTCGTGGCTCATGGTGGCGAGGAACGACCCCTTGGCCTCGTTGGCCTCCTCGGCGAGCCGGGTCTGCTCTTCGAGACGGGTGAACAGACTGGCGTTCGAGATCGCGATCGAGGCCTGCTCGGCGAACGCCTGGAGCGATCCGTGCCATGGCGAGGTTCGAACGGCCGGACCTCGCAACCGGTTGACGTTGATCTGGCCGTAGTGCGATCTCGTCGACGAACATGCCGACGCTGACCACTGTCCGCACCGGAGTTCCGAGCGTGGGGTAGTCCTCGACGGACACGTCGTCCAGGAAGATCGGTTCCCGATAGTCGTATGCGTCGCTCACCGGGATCCGGGCTCCGGGGTCAACGACGTTGTCGCTGACGCCGATGACGACGAACTCGTCACCGTCCCGTACGAACGACTCCGGCTGCGTCAGCGTCGCACAGGCGAGCCGCCTCCGTCGATGATGCCGTCGAAGACGGCGTCGAGGTCGCCCGGGTTGTCGCTGATCAACTGCAGGATCTCCGACGTCGCGGTCTGCAGTTCGAGCGATTCGGACAGCTCGTGGTTCCGTTCCTCGATCTCGCGCAGCAGGCGCGCGTTCTCGACGGCGACGGCTGCCTGGTCGGCGAATGCCTCCAGCAGGGCGATCTCGGCGTCGCTGTAGCCACCCGACTGTTCTCGCGGTGAAGCCGATCGCGCCGATCGCCTCCCCGCCGCGCATCATCGGCACGGCGAGAGCGCTCTGATGTCCCATTCGGCGAGCGGGCGAATCGGCGAAGGTGGCTGGCGGACTCGTCGTCCCAGTCACGGACGTGGACGATCTCGCGACGCACGACTGCCGCACCAGTGATCGACGTCTCGTCGATCGGCACACTGCCGGTAGCCGACGCGATCCTGCGGCATCGGGCTCGGCCCGGCCACGGCGCGGAGCAGGAGGAGGTCGTCCTCGCGCACCACCACCAATGCACCCGTCCCCTTGCACAGCCGGTCGGCGTGGTGGGCGACGGTGTCGAACACGGGCTGGAGGTCGAGGCGGGCGGTGCTGACGGCGTCGAGCACCTCGGTCATCGCCGTCTGACGTTCGAGCGCAGCGTCGAGGTCGTTGAAGAGTTTGGCGTTGGCGACGGCGATGGCGGCCTGGTCGGCGAAGGCCTGGAGGATCGCCGCCTGCTTCTCGTCGAACGGTCTGACTTCGCGACGCCCGAGATTGATGTTGCCGATCCAGGTGTCCTCGTGGAAGAGCGGGATCGTGACGAGCGATTGCACTGCGCTTCGAACGTGTTTCTCCGGGACGTCCCCGTCCCACACCGCGAGGAAGTCGTCGGTGAAGATCGGCTGCTTGCTCAGCGCGCTCAGGGTGAAGAAGTTCGTGCTGCGTGCGTCCCAGACATCGCCGACGAACGAGACGTCTTGGCCACGCACCTCGGCCTCGCATCGCAGGTCGTCGCCATGTTTCAGCCAGAGCAGTCCGGTTTCCGCGTCGCAGAGGGCTGCCGCGCGGGTGATGATTCCCTCGAGCACCACGGTCAGGTCGCCGGGATTGGCGCTGATCAGCTGCAGCACCTCACTCGACGCCGTCTGCAGCTCCAGCGATTCGCCGAGCTCGGTGTTGCGTTCCTCGATCTCAGCGAGCAGCCGGGCGTTGTCGACCGCGATCGCCGCCTGGTCAGCGAAGGCTTTCAGCAGGGTCACCTCGACGTCGCTGAACCCGCCCGGTGCCACGCGGAGGAACGTGATTGCCCCGAACACATCGCCGCCGTGCGACAGCGGGAGGGTGAGCTGACTCCTGGAGCCGGATCCGCGAACCTGGGACTTCGGGTACTGGTCGGGCGGGACGTCGTTCCAATCTCGGATGTGCAACGGCTGCCCTGTTGCGTACACGGCCGTCGTCGTCGTGCCGTCCTCCACGCCCCAGGAGTTCCGCCATTCCGAACCGGCGTTCTGCACGATGCCGGTGTCCGTCGCAACGGCGACGATCTGGTTCTCATCGAGGGTTCTCATGTGGACGAAGACCGCGGTGTCCTCGCACAGCCGTTGCGCATGGTGCACGACGCGGTCGAACACCGGTTGGAGATCGAAGCGCGCGGTGCTGACGGCGTCGAGGACGTCGGTCATCGCGGTCTGGCGTTCGAGGGCGGCGTCGAGGTCGTTGAACAGCTTGGCGTTGGCCACGGCGATCGCCGCCTGGTCGGCAAAGGCCTGCAGGATCGTCGCCTGCTTCTGGTCGAACGGGTGCACCGTACGTCGGGCGAGGTTCATGTTGCCGATCCACTCGTCATCGTGGAACAGCGCAATCGTCACGCCCGAGCGGACACCTGCGATGCGGAGTTGCTCCCCGAGCTCGGTACCCAGTGGGAACTGAGCGACGTCGTCCAGGAACACCGGGAGCCCGCGCCGCGCGCTGACGCTGTAGACGGATTTCTCACGTGCGTCTTGCATCAGCCCGACGAATGAGCCGTCGCCGGTGAGTACCTGGGCTTCGCAGCGGAGTTCGTCGCCGTGCTTGAGCCAGAGCAGTCCGGTCTCGGCGTCGCACAGAGCCGCTGTTCGTGTGATGATGCCCTCGAGCACGACGGTCAGGTCGCCAGGATTGGCGCTGATCAGCTGCAGCACCTCGCTCGTGGCTGTCTGGAGTTCGAGCGACTCCGACAGGTCCGTGTTCCGTTCCTCGATCTCGCGGAGCAGACGGGCGTTGTTGACGGCGATCGTGGCCTGATCGGCGAACGACTCGAGGAGTTCGATCGTGTCGTCGCTGTAGCCACCGGGAGCTTCCCGTGTGAAGACGATGGCCCCGAGCGCCTTGCCCTCGCGCATCATCGGTATGGCGAGCGCGCTCTGATGGCCGTGCGTCAGGGCTGGGGTGTTCGGATAGTTCGCGCGAGCCCAGTCTTCGGTCCACTCGGTGATGTGGAGGAGTTCGCCGCGCAGGATCACGTCACCCGTCGCCGTCGTGTCGTCCAGTGGGTAGCGCGTCTGGTCGCGGTCGATCGGCGAGGGTCCGGCGACGGCGGCAATGACGAACTCGCGATCCTCGCGCAGGGCGATCACGGCACCCGTGCCGTCAGCGAGCCGATCGGCGTGGTGGGCGATGCTCGCGAAGACGGGTTGCAGGTCGAGCCGGGCCTGGCTGACGGCGTCGAGGACGTCGGTCATGGCGGTCTGGCGTTCGAGGGCGGCGTCGAGGTCGTTGAACAGCTTGGCGTTCGCGACGGCGATGGCGGCCTGGTCGGCGAACGCCTGCATGATCGGCGCGACCTTCGGATCGAACGGTCGCACCTCGTCGCGTGCGAGATTGAGGTTGCCGATCCATTCGTCATCGAGGAGCAAGCGCGACGCTGGCAAAGCTGTGGAGATCGGGCAGGTCACGAGCAACCTCGATGCCGACCGAGTCCTGCACGTCCTGGAAGTCATCGAGGAAGACCGGTTGGCGGGCATCTCGCGGCTCGTCGGTTGATCGTCCGCTCGGCGATGAACTCACGCCCAGGAGGCTCGTGGTCCCCTCGAGGCGTCGGCTAGCGCGTTTCGGCTTCGATGCGGAGGATGTCGTCGTGACGGAGCAGCACCGATCCGACTTGCGCATCGCACAGCGCCGCAGCCCGCTCGGCAATTCCTGCGAGCACCGTGGTCAGGTCGCCGGGATTGGCGCTGATCAAGCGCAGGACGTCCGACGTGGCGGTCTGCAGCTCGAGCGACTCGGACAGGTCTTGGTTGCGTTCCTCGATCTCGCGGAGGAGTCGGGCATTGTCGACGGCGATGGCGGCTTGATCCGTGAACGCCTGGAGGAGTGTGACCTCCGCGTCGGTGTATCCGCCGGGTTCGACACGCACGAAGGTCATGACGCCCACGACTTCGCCTCGGCGTCGCATCGGTAGTGCCAGCAGCGACCGGGTGGGACTGCCGCGTGCTCGGGTGTTGGGGTACTGATCGACAGGAACATCGTCCCAATCGCGGATGTGGACTGCTTCCCCAGTGAGGTAGACCGTGCCGGTGGTCGACGTGTCGTCGTCGCGGGAGTTCTCCGGTCCGTAGAACTCATTGTCCATCGTGTTCGGTCCGGTTGGGCCGGCAACTGCGACGGTACGCACGTTGGCCTCGTCCCGAACGGACACGAAGGCGTAGGTGTTGTCGGAGAGACGTTGGGCGTGCTCGACGATGCGGTCGAACACCGGCTGTACGTCGAGGCGGGCAGTCCCGACCGCTTCGAGGACGTCGGTCATGGCGGTCTGGCGTTCGAGGGCGGCGTCGAGGTCGTTGAACAGACTGGCGTTCGCAATCGCGAGCGACGCCTGCTCGGCGAAGGACGCCAGCGCCTTGAGTTCGGCATCGTCGAACGGCCGGACCTCGTGGCGGTACATGTGCAGTCCGCCGACCGGGGCGCCGTCGAGGGTCAGCATCGCCCGGGCGTAGCTCCGCACCCGGGCGACTTCCGTCAGCTCCTCGAAGTACGGGTGGCCCGTGGCGATCGCCTTCATGTCATCGGTGTGGGACACGCCCCCGGGCCCCGAGTTGAGGAGCTCGCGAGGAGCTGTGGTCCCTGCGCTGATCGTCGTGCCGATGTACGGCTCCATGGCGGGGCCATGCGACGCCACGTACCGGGTGCCGTCATTTCCATTCATGGTGATCGAACCCGCCTCGCCGCCGCAGAGCCTGGCTGCGTTGGCGAGGATGCCCTCCAGCACCGTGGTCAGGTCGCCGGGGTGCTCGCTGATCAGCGCCAGCACCTCACTCGTCGCCGTCTGGAGTTGCAGCGCTTCCTCCAGGTCGTTGAACAGACCGGCGTTGCGGATGGCGATCGCGGCCTGGTCGGCGAAGGTCTGGAGCGTTGCGGCTTGCTTCGAGTCGAAGGGCCTGACCTCGCTCCGGCTGAGGTTGATCTGACCGATCCACTCGCCGTCGATGCGCAACGGCACCTGCGCGGTACTGCGGATGCCGCTGCTGCGGAAGAACTCGTCGAGCTGTGGGTACTCGCTGTAGTCCTCGGCCCAGCGGTCGTCGTGGAAGGACGGCTCCTGTGGGAAGACCTCGTCGAAGTCCTGGTACGGGATCTGGTTGCCCACCGACCCTGTTGCGCCGCCGCGGGCCACCTCCATCCGCACCATGTCGCCGTGCAGCAGCTGCATGGACCCGGTCTCGGCCCCGATCAGGTCGATTGCACGGTCGAGCACGCCCTCGAGGACGACGCCGAGTTCGCCGGGGTTTGCGCTGATCAACTCGAGGATCTCGCTCGTCGCCGTCTGGAGCGCCAGTGCTTCCTCGAGGTCGTTGAACAGTCCGGCGTTGGGATGGCGATCGCTGCCTGATCGGCGAACGTCTGCAGGATCGCGTGCTTCGCGCTCGTCGAACGGGCGCACCTCGAAACGGCTGACTTCGAGGTCCCCGAACCACCCCCGTCCTTGACGAGCGGCGTCTGAGACGCTGCTCCGCGGACCTTCATGTCGGCGATCACCGGCCCGATAGGTCCCTCGAGGTCGAACTCCTGCCAGCTCGTCGGAGAAGAACGGAGTCGTGCTCGGTGCGAACTCTCGGCGTAGGCGCTCGGCGTTGGGAACGTGAAGCCCAGGCACTCCGGCGAGCCACCCATGCGTTGCGATCATGACGGTCGAGTCGCCGATGCACCTGGTTGATGTTCTGGTCGCGCCATCGCAGGTCCGACCGCCTTGCCGAGCACGCCGTCGAGCACCGTTGCAAGGTCGCCCGGGTGGGCGCTGATCAGCTCCAGGATCTCGCTGGTGGCAGTCTGCAACTCGAGCGCCTCGGCGAGTTCGGCGTTCCTCGCAGCGAGGTCGCTCGCCATCTCGGCACTCGTGATTGCGTTGCCGGCCTGGACGGCGAACGTCTCGAGCATCTCGATGTCCTCGTCGTCGAACGGCTCGACGATCCGCTTGAACACGGCGAGACCCGCTGCCGGGCCGCCCGCCGGCACCGGAACGTAGGCAGCTGTTCGGAGGTCGTGCTCTTGTCCGACCCGACGGCTGGTGGCCTGCTCGGGATCGGTGGTCGCCTGCTGGTCGTCGAAGACGACGGTTCGTCGATGCTCGAGCACCTGATTCACGGCGGCAGTTGCATCACCGGAGAAGTCCTGAATCCTCGGAGCCCGATCCGGCCCATCGATGTACATGCGCACGACATCGCCTGCGTCACGGAACACCAAGGCGCTCTCGACGCCGGTCAAGACGGCGGCGTGTCGGGCGATGCCGAAGAGCACCACATCGAGGTCACCCTTGGCCTCGGCGACGGCACGCAGCACACCGGCGAGCGCAGCCTCACGGCGTTGCGCTGCCTCGAGTTGTGCTTCGACGTCGTCTGCCATGGCCCCGGTTCCCGTCCCCGTCGATGACTGTAGACGAGGCGACGCAGGAGGAGGGCCGCCCGACGCGGCCGTGGTGTCCGGTCGTCGGTCACACCCCGTCGACGTCGGCGCTCACTGGCGCGGTCACCAGGTGGCGATCGTCGTGCGGTCGTGGATGGCTCGATTTTTCGTGAGAAGCCGGGCACCGGCGACGAGAATCGAGCATCGTCTGCTCGAACGAGAATCCATCGCAGTGAAGGCACATGCGGCCGCGGGACGACGGGCTGTGACAGATTCTCGGTCCCGCCCATCAGTGCGCGAACTGTGCCGGTTTCCGGCACGCCTTGCGCGTTGATCGTTGGTCGCTCAGGCGAGCGCTGGGAGGCTCACGAGCCGAGGCGGTCGGCGGTGCGGCAGACGAGCGCGAGTCCCGCTGCCATGGCCACGCCGCCGAAGCGCAGGAACACACTGTCGGTGTCGAACGATCCGGCGTCGTCGCGAGCCAGGATGCTCACGATCGAGATCAGACCGATCACGACGTACGTGATCGCGAACGCTGCGGTCAGACGCAGCAGCGTGTTCAGCCAGTTGTCTCGTTCAGCGCCAGCCAGCCAGACCGCCGCAACTGCGACGACGATCGCAGGGACGAGCACCACCTGGTTGGGTGGCAGCATCAGGAAGCTGAGTACCTCGATCCGTTGATCCCACACGCTCGCGAACGGCTGGTCGCCGATGCTGCGGACGCGCTCGAACTGGAATGCGACGAAGCCGATCGGTCCGCCGAGCAGCAGCCAGCCGGCGATGGTGAGGTTGCGGACGAGGTCGACCCGACGCTCGGGCGTCGGTTCAGTCCCAGGCACACTGCATCCGCTTGATGCCGTTGATGAATCCGCTCTGGAGGTAGTCGGGTTCGCCGGTGATCCGCAGCGAGGGGAGCCGCTCGCGGATCGTGTCGAACATCACGGCGATCTCGCGGCGAGCGAGGTTGGCGCCGAGGCAGAAGTGCGGTCCGCCGGCCCCGAATCCGATCTGGGCGGGGTTCGGCTCACGCGTGACGTCGAACGTGAACGGATCCTCGAACACCCGCTCGTCGCGGTTACCGGAGTTGTACCACATCACCACTTTCTCACCGGCCGCGATCGCCTGGCCTCCCAACTCGGTGTCCTCGGTGGCGGTGCGGCGGAAGTGGATCACCGGTGTGCCCCAGCGGACGATCTCCTCGACGGCAGCTTTCGCATGCACGTCGAAATCGCCGTAGAGGAGGTCGCGCTGGTCGGGGAAGTCGGTCAGCGCCTTCATCCCGTGGCTGATCGCGTTGCGGGTGGTTTCGTTGCCGGCCACGACCAGCAGGATGAAGAACGACCCGAACTCCTGTGCCGTCAACTGTTCGCCATCGACCTCGGCCGCCATCATCACGCTGGTGATGTCGTCCTGCGGGTTCGCCTTGCGGTCCTCACCCAACGCCTGTGCGTACATGAACATCTCGAGCGCTTGGCCGGTGAACTCCTCGTACGACGTGGCGACCTCGGGGTCGCCGCCGCCGAGGATCGTGTTCGTCCACTTGAAGACCTTGGCGTAGTCCTCCGGCGGAATGCCCATCATGTCGCAGATGATCTCCAGCGGAAGTGCGGCGGCAACGTGCTCGACGAAGTCGCAGGTCTTGTCGGGGAAGCCGGCGAGCAGTCGATCGATGATCTGGTTGGCCTTGGTCTTGACGACGTCCTCGACGGCAGTGATCTCCTTCGGCGTGAAACCCTTCGACACGATCGAACGGAGCCGGAAGTGTTTCGGGTCGTCCATGTTGATCATCGAGCCGAAGAACTCGTTCATCTCCTGGGGGAGATCGCCGATGTTCGAGCCGTGCCCCGAGCAGAACAGCTTCGGGTTGCGGCTGACGTGCCAGATGTCGTCGTGGCGGGTCACCGCCCAGTAGCCGGGACCCGGCGGGAACGGCAGCTCGGGGATCTCGCGCTCCTGGAAGTGGACGAGGCCGGGCGTGTCCCGCAACGTCTTGAAGGCACCCTCCCGGAAGCCTCGCGGAGCCATCCAGAAGTCGCCATCGGACAGATCGATGTCGGAGAGGGCGACGTCGTCGTACGGTGCGGTCATCGTCATGGCTGCGACTGTAGGAGAGCGAGTCGTTCCGATGGGCACCAGGCGGATGTGGTTTCCGAGTTGAGAACCGTCGCGATCCGGCGTTGACTGGGCCGATGTTGCAGTTCTCCGAGATCGAGCGTGTCCTGGTCGTCACCGCCCATCCCGACGACGTCGACTTCGGCGCCGCCGGCACGGTGGCCGCGTTGACCGACGCAGGCGTCGAAGTCGTCTACTGCCTGGTGACCGACGGGCAGGCCGGTGGCTTCGACCATGCGATCCCGCGTAAGGAGATGGCGTCGATCCGCCGCGACGAGCAGACCAAGGCGGCCGCCGAGGTCGGCGTCACCGATCTCCGGTTCCTCGGGTTCATGGACGGCACGGTCGAGGTCACGATGGAGCTGCGCCACGACATCAGCCTGATCATCCGCCAAGTTCGCCCACAGGTGGTCATCACCCAGTCGCCGCTGCGCAACCTCGCCTCGACGTACGGCTCGCATCCCGACCACACGGCGACCGGCGAGGCGACGATGTGTGCCGTTTATCCCGACGCCCGCAACCCGTTCGCGTTCGCCGGGATGCCGTGCGCCGAGCTCGAGGACTGGAAGGTGCACGAGGTGTGGATCCAGGCCGGACCGATGGGCGGCGATCCCGATCTCGCTGTGGTCGACATCACGGCCCAGGTCGATCGCAAGTTCCGGGCATTGCGCTGCCACGTCAGCCAGCACGTCGACCCCGACGCCATGATGGAACGCGTCGGCGCCCGCTTCCAGCAACTCGCCGCCGAACACGGCCTCCCCGAGGGTCACAGCGCGGAGCTCTTCCGCGTCTGCGACACCCGCTGACCTGCACCCCACGTCCCCGCGATGAGCGAAGGGGGCGGATGGGCCACCGTTGGCTCATCGGCGGGCGGTGGATCGGGAGCGCGATGAGCGAAGGGGTGGATGGGCCACCGTTGGCTCATCGGCGGGCGGTGGATCGGGAGCGCGATGAGCGAAGGGGGTGGATGGGCCACCGTTGGCTCATCGACGGGCGGTGGGTTGGCGAAGCAGGTCAGGCGCGGAAGGTGAGGTGGGCGGCGCCGAGCAGGGGACCGGCGGGGCCGAGCGCCGCAGGGCGCACGGGCACGGCGCCGATCGCAACCTGCAGTGCGGGACCGAACCGATCGAACGCTCCCGAGAACCCGCCGCCGATGACGACCAGCTGGGCCCCGAACTCGTCGACGACCGGCGCCAGGAACGTGCCCAACCGGGTGCCGTGGTCGCTGACCACGTCGGCGTTCGCGGGATCATCGACCGCCGCGCGGAGATCATCCATCGCCACCCCGAGGCGGTTGGCGAGGCCGTGCGCCGACAGCACGTCGTCGGCGCGGCCACCCCACGGCGTGTGACGCATTGCGAGGTGCTCGACGCCGAAGTCGCCGACGAACTCGACCGGTCGAGCGTGGTCGGTGAGGCAGGTCCCGAGGCCTGTACCGACGGTCATCGTCAACACCCGGTCGACTCCGGCGCCCGCACCGGCGAGCGACTCGCCAGTCCCCGCGGACTCCGCATCGCGGGCGAAGCGGATCGGCAGCCCCGACACCGTCGAGCGCTCGCGCAACGCAGCACGCAGATCGATGCCGTAGATGTCGTCGAACTTGTGGACGCCGCGCATTCGGGAGATGCCCGCGTCGATGTCGAACGGGCCGCAGATCCCGATCGCGAGCCCGGTGACGTCGCGTCCGGCGACGTCGAGCGCGGCGTCGGCGCCGGCGGCGAGTGAGTCGAGGACGACGTCGGCAGCTTCGTTGGAGTTGGTCGGAAGGGCCGGCCCGACCTCGATGCGTGGGTCGTCGCGACCGCCGTCGAAGCGGACGGCGCCCGTCTTGATCGACGTGCCGCCCACGTCCATGACTGCGATCACCTGTTCCATCACCGCTCGAACCTATCCCTGTGCCGTGCGACGGCCACGTGGCGTGTGGACCGAAGGGCCCTGGTGTGCAGGTTGCCGAGGGTGGATCATCAGACCATGAGTGGATCGACGACGCACGCGTGCCCCTACTGCGAGCTGATCTTCAGCTACCACAACGAGGTCAAGGACCACATCCTGCACGACCATCCGGAGCACTCCTCGGTGGTCGACTCGATCGAACCCCACGAGTTGCCTCACGACTGAGCGACGCGGTGCCAGCGCCGAACGCCTGCGCCAGACTGCGGCGATGAGCGTCGTCCGAGTCCGTGTGGTGGTGACCGGACGCGTGCAGGGCGTCTTCTACCGCGACAGCTGTCGGAGGGAGGCAACGCGCCTCGGCGTTCGAGGCTCGGTGAGGAACCGCCCCGACGGTTCGGTCGAGGTCGTTGCCGAAGGTCAGCGCGAGCGGGTCGAGGCGCTGTTGACGTGGTGCCGTCAGGGCCCGCCACGCGCGGTTGTCACCGGCATGGCCATCAGCGACGAGGTTCCTGCCGCCGAACGGTCCTTCCGGATCGAGTACTGACGCGGGCGGTGTTCGCCTACAGGACTTCCCAGCGGTTGGGACGGTCGGCGTGGACCACGATGGCGTCGTACTGCTTGATGCAACGCGTCGCTCGCAGCACGTACTGTTCGCCGCCGCTCGACAGTTCGGCGAGCGCGTAGCCTTCGCTCGAGTCGCGCACTCCCGTGCCGATGCAGTGCAGCGACGCGAGCTGCAGGCCGGCGCTCTCGGCCTCGGCGGCCCACAGGTTGACGAGGCCCTGGCGCAGCGACGGGTCGTCGAGCAGGTCAGAGCCGCCGAGCGTGAGCGTGACGTTGCAGATGTGCACCGGTTCGACGTGGTCGGCATCGACGACGTCGCCGCCGAGTTCACCGTCGAGCATCACCACGATCGGACCGTTGTCGCCGCTGACGCCCCCGATGAAGCCGTAGCGAACCAGCGGCAGACCGTCCTCGCCGGTGGTGGCGTAACGGATCCGGTCGCCGTGGTTGAACCTGGTCACACCGGCGCTCCGGGTCCGGTCGCCGTGGCGTGTTCGGCGATCACTGCGTCGGACAGTTCGGGCCAGACCTTCAGCGCCGTGGCGGCCCACTGATCGAAGTCGCGGTCTGCGAGCGCCACGAGTGCGAGGTCGCGATCGGGGTCGATCCAGAACATGGTGCCGGACCCGCCGAAGTGGCCGAACGTACGCGGCGAATTCGTCGTCCCGGTCCAGTGGGGTTTCTTCGTGCCCCGCACCTCGAACCCCAGCCCCCAGGGGCACTGCTCGTAGCGACCCACGCCGGGAACGATACCTGCGAGCGTGGGGTAGTGGGTGCGTTCGACCTCGGCGGCCGAGTCGGCGTGGATGAGGGTGGGTCGCATCACCTCCGCCGCGAACCGGCAGGTGTCGGCCAGCGTCGACTGCACACCGTGCGCCGGCGAGCCGGTCAGTTCGCTGTCGTGCATGCCGATCGGAGCGAACAGCGCCTCGCGCAGGTAGTCGGCGAAGGCCATCGCGCTCGCTCGTTCGACGGCGTCGGCGGCGAGTTCGATGCCGGTGTTCGAGTACATGCGCGTCGCTTCGGGGCGAGCGATCGGATCGGCGCCGTCGAACGGGTAGCCGCCGGCGTGGGCGAGCAGATGGCGCAGCGTGCAGCCCGGCTGGCCGACCGGTTGGTCGAGTTCGACGATGCCCTCCTCGACGGCGACCAGCGTCGCCCACGCCGCCATCGGCTTGGAGATCGACGCCAGCCGTTGCACCCGGTCGACGTCGCCGATCGTGACCACCACCTGGCCGCCGCGCAGCACGGCTGCGCTGACGTGGTCGACCGGCCAGCTGGTCGTGAGGTCGAGGGCGGTCACGGCGGTCGACCTCGACTCGCTCAGGTGAACTGGCGCAGCAGCTCGGCGACCCTGAAGGCGAGGTCGACGCTCTGGCGGGCGTTGAGCCGGGGATCGCACATCGTCTCGTAGCGATGGTCGAGGTCCGTGTCCGACAGCGCATCACCGCCACCGAGGCACTCGGTGACGTTCTCGCCGGTGAGCTCGATGTGGATGCCGCCGGGCCACGTCCCCTCGGCGCGGTGGGCTCGGACGAACCCGCCCACCTCGGCGATCACGTCGTCGAAGTGGCGGGTCTTGAGCCCGTTGGCGGCGGTGTAGGTGTTGCCGTGCATCGGGTCGCAGGCCCACACGACCGGGTGCCCGGCGTCGGTGACCGAACGCAGGAGCGGCCGAAGCCCGTCTTCGATCTTGTCGGCGCCCATGCGGCTGATCAGGGTGAGCCGGCCCGGGATGCGTGACGGGTTGAGCACCTCGCAGAGTTCGAGGACGAACTCGGCGCTGGTGGTCGGACCGATCTTGCAGCCGATCGGGTTGCCGACGCCGCGGAGGAACTCGACGTGCGCGCCGTCGAGTTCGCGGGTGCGTTCGCCGATCCACAGCATGTGTGCCGAGCAGTCGAACCATGCGCCGGTGAGCGTGTCGACGCGGGTGAGCGACTCCTCGTAGCCGAGGATCAACGCCTCGTGGGAGGTGTAGATGTCGACCTGCGACAGGGCGGGGTTCGATTCGGTGTCGATACCGCAGGCGCGCATGAAGGCCAGGGCGCGCTCGATCTCGGCGGCGACGTTCTCGTAGCGCTCGCCGGCCGGGCTCGACGCAACGAACTCCTGCGTCCACGCGTGCACCCGCGACAGGTCGGCGAAGCCACCCTTGGTGAACGCCCGCAGCAGGTTGAGCGTGGACGCGGACTGGTGGTAGGCCTGCACGAGTCGTTCCGGGTTCGGCTGACGGGCCGCCTCGGAGGGGTTGGCGTCGTTGACGATGTGGCCGCGGAACGACGGCAGCTCGAGTTCGCCGACCATCTCGGTGGGGGAGGAGCGGGGCTTGGCGAACTGCCCGGCGATGCGCCCGACCTTCACGATCGGGACGCCGACGGAGTAGGTGAGCACGACGGCCATCTGCAGGATGACGCGGCAGCTTCTCGCGGATGTTGTCGGCCGAGAACTCCTCGAAGCTCTCCGCACAGTCGCCGGCCTGCAGGAGGAAGGCGCGTCCGTTGGCCACGCGGGCGAGTTCGGACTGCAGCGACCGTGCCTCGCCGGCGAACACCAACGGCGGCATGGTGGAGATCTGCTTGAGGGCCTGCTCGAGCGCGCCGGAGTCGGGCCACTCGGGCTGCTGCGCGACGGGATGGTCGTGCCAGGAGGAGGGGGACCAGGTCCCACGGGCGTCAGGCATGCGGCAAGGCTATCGGCGCCGAAAACGACAAGAGCGACCCGTTTCTCAACGGGTCGCTCTCAGTTCGGGTGTCGATCGGTGTCGGACACCAATCGCTGCGTCAGACGGCGAGGATGCGTTCGGCGTCGTCGCGCAGGCCGGCAACGGCGCGGCTGACCAGGCGACGGGCGGCTTCGGCAGTGACGCCGAGCTGCTCGCCGACTTCGCGGAAGCTCTTGCGCTCGCCGTCGACGAGGCCGAAGCGGGACTCGACGGCGAAACGGGCCCGCGAGTCGAGCGTGCCGAGCAGCTCGTCGAGCAGCTCGCTGTCGACCAGCGTCATCACGTGGTCCTCGGGGGTGCCGTCACCGTTGGCCATCAGGTCGCCGAGGGTTGCGTCGCCGTCGTCACCGACCGTCTTGTCGAGGCTGACCGGCGTGGTGAGGCGGTGCAGCTCGGCGTTGGTCTGGTCGAGGGTCTCGCCGTCGCCGGATGCCTGACGCAGCGCGGCGCGCAGGCTGGCGGAGCGGTCGCCGGGGATGCGGATGAGGCTGGCCTTCTGGTCGAGTGCCCGGCCGATGGCCTGACGGATCCAGAACGTGGCGTAGGTGGAGAACTTGAAGCCACGGCGCCAGTCGAACTTGTCGACGGCGTGCTCGAGGCCCAGGTTGCCTTCCTGGATGAGGTCGAGCAGGTCCATGCCCTGGGGCAGTGGATAGCGGCGGGCGATGGAGACCACGAGGCGAAGGTTGGAGCGGATGAACCGATCCTTGGCCTTGGCGGCTTCGCGCACCTGGCGCTTGAGGGCAACGCCACGCTTGCCGGCGTCGAGCTGTTCCTGAGCTTCGCGGCCAGTCTCGATGATGCGCGACAGCTCTCGCTCGTCTTCGGCGGTCAACAGGGGGACCTTGCCGATGTCGTTCAAGTAGAGACCAATGGAGTCGTTCATGATGTTTCCTACAACCGTTCGTGTTCGTGATGATTCCGGGGCCAGGCTGTGTCATCGGACACACTGCATCGGCCGTGCGGATCGAGGCGACGTCGGATTTCGCACGTGAATGTGCGGGTCCAACGAGGAGATCGAAGAGCGGCAGACGCCGATAACGAGGGACTTCCCGAAAGAAGCCGTCGTAAACCGTGTACTCGGGGGTATATGGGGGAGCGATTTACAGTAACAGACCTGTCAACCCCCTGTCGGGTCGGTTGCGTGGGATTTTCCTCATGAACCCATAAAATCGGGTCATCGTGCCCGAAACCGATCCATCACTGCGTCGTGTCGGGCTGTTCGGAGGGACGTTCGATCCTCCTCACGTCGGACACCTCGTCACTGCAGTGAACGTTCGCCACGCCCTCGATCTCGACGTCGTGGTGCTCATGGTCGCCAATGTCCCCTGGCAGAAGGAGGGCAGCCGGGCGATCACGCCGGCCGCTGACCGTCTCGCCATGGTGGAAGCAGCGGTCCGTGACGTGCCGGGGCTCGTGCCGGGTCGCCAGGAGATCGATCACGGCGGGCCGAGCTACACCGCCGACACGTTGTCGGTGTTGTCCGAGCAGTATCCGAACGCGGACTTCTACACGATCATCGGCGACGACGCGGCCGCCGGGCTGCGGACCTGGACGCGCTGGGAAGAGGTCGTCGAGCGATCGCAGGTCGTCGTGGTCGACCGTCCGGGTGAGCCCGTCGACGTCGACGGTGGCATCCAGTGGATTCGGGTGGAGGTGCCCCGACTCGAAGTGTCGAGCACGGACCTGCGCGCCCGCTTCACCGATGGCCGCCCTCTCGACTACCTCGTGACTCAGCCGGTCCTCGACGTCATCCGGGCGAGAGGCCTGTTCGGGGCGCTGCGATGACGGCGATCGCTCGGCGCAGAACTCGCCGCACCGTGCTCGGAGCCGTGGCGGCGGTGTTGCTGGTCGTGGCCGCGTCCGCCATGTTCGTCGTCGGTGTGGTCACGCTGTCCAACTCGCAGGAGGGTGAAGCGGTTGGCGTCGACACCCGCCCGCGGACGCAGTTCCCGGCCACGCCGAACGCGCTCCTCGCCGTCACCGACGAATCCGGCCAGCTCGCCTCGGTCGTGGTGATGACGCTGCTGCCCGAGGGTCAGGGTGGCAGCATCGTCACCGTGCCGGTCAACGCCGATGCGACGGCGGGGTTCGGGCTGCAGCGCCGCCCGCTCGACGAGTCGTTCGACGCCGACGACATCGAAGGCCTCATCGCATCGGTCGAGGAGATGTTGGCGATCACCGTCCAGCGCGCCTCCATCGTCGACGCCGACGGCCTCGAAGCGCTGCTTCCCGACATCGACACGCTGCGGTTCGTCGTCCCCAACGATGTCGTCGACACGCGCGGCGGTGGCGGCGTGATCGCCACGTCCGGTCCGCAGACGTTCACGTTGACCGAGATGGTGTCGATCCTGACGGCCATCGACGACGACGCCGAGGTCGACGTCTCCCACGCCAACGACGTCGCCGTGTGGGAGTCGCTCGCGCAGACGGCGCCAGTGTCCTCCCCACCCGAGCCGGTCCCGCTCGACGAGTTGGGCCGTCCGATCGCTCCGGCGACGGTGGACGAGCTGATGACCCGGCTGTGGCAGGGCGAGGTTGCAGTCAGGGATCTCCTCGTGATCCCGATCGACGAGGCCGAGAACCCGACCGGAGCCGACGTCGTGCTGATCGATCGCCGCGACTCGAACCTCGTGTTCGCCCAGGTGTCGCCGGGGCTGGTGTCGACGCCCAACACCGGGCTCACCGTCCGGATCGTGGCGAACTTCACCGACGAAGAACTGGCCGAGGCCGACGGTGTCTACGAGACGACGTCGGACCTGGCAGTCGAGCTGATCGGACGGCTGCTGTTCCTCGGCGGCAACGTCCCGTCGGTCGACACTGCGCCGAGCGGAGCTCCGGCGATCACGGTCATCGAGGTGGCTGACCCACGCCAGCTCCTGGAGAGCATCGAGGCGGCCGAGGCCCTTTTCGGTGACGCCGAGGTTCGGGTGTCCGAGACGGTGATCGAGGGCATCGACGTCGAGGTGACCTTGGGAATGTCGTATCTCCAGCGCGAGTCAGAGCGCCTCGGTGGCGTTCCGGCCGACACGGCCCCGACGGAGTCGCCCGAGGACGTGGACGACGTCGTCGAAGACGTTGCCGACGATGTTCCCGGTACGGTCCCCGACGATGGATGACCGACATGGCTGACGACAACGCCGAGAACGTGGCTGACAGCGTCGGCCGACCGGATGACGATGAGGGCCAGTCGCTGGCGGTGTGTGCAGCGCGAGCTGCGTCCGACATGAAGGCGTCCGATGTCGTGGTGCTCGATGTCGGGACCCTGCTGTCGATCACCGGCTACTTCGTGATCGCCAGCGCCTCGAACCCCCGACAGGTGCGCGCCGTCGTCGACGACGTCGAAGCCAAGGTGAAGGCCGAACTCGGACGGTCTCCCGTGCGGACCGAAGGCGTGCGCGAGCAGCAGTGGACCCTGATCGACTACGGCGACGTCGTGGTCCACGTCTTCCTCGAGTCGGTCCGCGAGTTCTACGAGATCGAGCGGCTGTACATGGATGCTCCCCGTCTCGACTGGGACAGTTGAGTCGACGCTCAAGTCCAGCTCGGCGCCGGGCCACCTCCCTGATGCCCGCCGGATGACCACCAGGTCCGGGCAGTGTCTGTCCGGAACGGGCAGATGTAGCCGGGTCGGCGCGAACCGGGGATCACGTGGAGGCATCCGTTGTCGACGGTTGCGTTGCGAGTGCGATCGAGACGCCGACGAGCAACCGGTCACGGGTGGCGATGAAGCGCTCGTCCTGGTTGATCTCGTCGTCGACGACGTCGTCGTCGAGGCCCTCGATCACCAGATAGCCACCGGCGAGTTACCGCTCCGTTTGCGCGTCGGCGCTCACGCGTCGTCGTCGATCGGGACGACGCGCTGCTGGTCGATGATGTCTGCGTCGGAGCCTTCGTCGTGCAGGCCGAGGATGGTCGGCGGGTCGGGTTGCTCGTCGTCGACGAATCGTTCGGCGTCGGCGTCGATGTCGGATGGGAACACGTCATCGGTGGCCATGTCAGCCAGCCTGCCACCGCCGTTGATCGAGCGAAAGGGTCGGACGGCCCGGAGCGACGTTGGAGCAGTGCGGCGGACGGGCTAGATTCGCACAGCGATCGTTCGTCGGTTCGAAACGGAACCGGCAAGGCGTTCACCGGTCATCCCGGGGCTATAGCTCAGTTGGTAGAGCGCTTCCATGGCATGGAAGAGGTCAGGAGTTCGATTCTCCTTAGCTCCACGGTAAAGGCCCAGGTCAGCGGTGGTCGAGCGCTCGGCGGGTGTCGTTCGCGACCAAGTCGGTGATCTTGCCGCCGATCAGCGGGATCGTGCCCTCGACGGTCAGTCGGCGGCTGGGAATCGACTGCGAAGGCCTTTGCCCCGATCCATACCATGGATTTCCTCGACGGAATCGCGCCTGTCAGCTGTCGAGAGCGTGTCGGGCTGGGTGGATCACGGGCCGACGAACGGGATCCGGCCGCGGAGGAAGATGCTGTACGTGATCCCGTCCGGTGTCACGTCCTGGAACTGGTCGAAGTCCAGGTACGCCAGCCCTTCCGACTCGACGAGTCGGAGCGTGTATGGCACCTCGAACGTCACGCTGTAGGGCCAGGTGCACGTCCCGGTCGTGCATTCGATGGCGGCGTTCCAAGCCGCGGTGACGGTGGCAACGCCGTCGAACCCCCATCGTCCTTGCGCTCCGGCAACCTCCCCGGACTCGATCGTGTAGGTAGCCGTTCCGTTGACGACATCAGGTCCCGAGGGTGCGCATCGGGGTACGAGGCAGTCGAATGGCGCCTCGATCGTCCCGCTGATCGTGGCTGCGTCGAGGTCGATGTCGACCCCGCCGCTGGCTGTCGCAGGAGTGATGAGATAGGAGACGCCGTCGTTGCTCGACGTCGGCCACCGAAGCGTGGGATGGTCGCTCACCCAGGAGCCATCGATGACCGCGCCGCTGGTGCCGAGCTGTTGAGCAGGTGGCAGTTTCGCGTCGATCGACGCAAGCGCATCGACTTCCGAGAGGCGTTGCGCGGCACTGCCGTCGCCATAGACGAGCACGCTGCCTTCGATCGAGACCGGCACCTGCGACCGGACGTAGAGGCCGGTCGGGTCGCCGGGGTCGAGGAACAGGATCCGATCGACACCGTCCTCACGGGTCATCTTGAAGTTCCCGGTCTCGTCGACCCCAGCGGCGACCAAGCGATAGGTGCCGTCCGGGTTCAGCGTGAGACCGAGGGTGCCATCACTCCACGACTTGGCGTAGGCGATGTGGTCGGGGATCGAGGAGAAGGTGATCGTCGCGTCGGGCACCGCATCGCTCGGCGGTGTCGCCGACTCGTTGGGGGCAGCGGTCACTGCGGGCACGGAGGCGTTGATAGGCACCTCGTCGCTCGAGCTGGACCCATCACTTCCCCAATCGGCGAGGATCGCCGCGACCAGCACCGAGAGGACCACGAAGGCCAACAGCCCGACCAGCAAGATCGACGGTCGACGCGCCGGTTCATGAGGCAGGAGTGCTCTGACGACTTCGACGCCACCTTCCAGCGTGGTCACCGCTTCGTCGACGCGCTGCGACGTGGGGGAGTTGGCGTTGTCCGGCCGCAGCACCCAACCATCGGGTGTCTCTTCATAGGTCTGGTCGATCAACCACCGCTCGCGGCGCTCGGCGTCCCAGTCGCGCCATTGGCCGGCCGACACGCCATCGGGCTTGGGCCAACGGTCGAGCAGGTCGCGTTGGAGCGAAGGGCGAGATGTATGGGCTGTCGTCACGGCCGATGTTCTCCTGAGTTCGACGGACTGCTCACCGAGCGCCGAGCTCGGTGCCAGCGGGGACCTCTGATTCGATTTCGCGTCCCCCGCCCTCGTGACGGCAAGGGCCGAAGTTCCCTGGTCGAGCACCTGCGGCGACCAGCCGCCTCAGGGTGTGTACGGGGCCTCGTCGTCGAAGAAGGCGGGCTCGTTGAACCACGGGATCCTGTCGAAGTAGGCGTCGGGGTCGTTCTCCAACGACGCCAGGAACTGGTCCATGTCGATCGTGTCGTCCCAGACTTCCACCATGAAGCGGGCGGAGTCGTCACCGCTGTACGACTGCGCCACCACGGTGTAGGTCCCCGGGGCCAACGCCACGAAGAAGTCGGCATCCGGCTCACCTGCGTAGCCGGGGTCGCGCATGCTGATCACCGAGCTGTCGGCGAACGACGTCTGGACCGCTCCCGGTCGGAACATGTCGCTCCCGGGCGTGAAGAGCAGATCGGTGAACTCCTCGGCGTCCGAGACCGTGTCAGCAGCGGATGTCTCGACGGCGTTGTAGAACACGGTCGCAATGTCCGTCGCTGTGGACTCGTCGACCGCAATGAACAGTTCGCTGTCCAGATCGGGACCCGGCTCGACCCGGAATCGGAACGCCTGACCCTGATCGAGCGTGACGTCGAGGCTCACGTAGTCGCCGTCTTCGGTGAGTTCTCCCGAGACCTCTTGGAAGCTGCCGCCGGAGCTCGACTCGCCGTCCCCACCGTCGCGCATCGCGACCCACACGGCGGCGCCGGCGACGAGCACAGCCGCGACGACGGCCACGACGATGACCCGCGACCGCTGATTCCCGCCGGCAGGTGGAGGGGGGTCCGACGGAGACGGCGCGTCCGTGGCCGCCGGCTCAGATGTCGACGGAGCCACCGGTGCGACCCGGGTGGTGACGTCGGGCAACGGCAGCGACGTGGCTGCTGGCGCGGTGGCCGGAGCCGGTGGTGGCGCGATCTGGTGAGGGGACTCGTCGTACGTCACGCCGTCGTCACTCACCGTGGTCGTCCAGTGCTCGCCGTCCCACCACCGGTACTGGTGGCGCCCCGTGGGATCCGGGTGCCAGGCTGCTGTCGACATGGTCCGACCTCCTCGATCGATGCCATCGTCGCTGACCGACGTCGACCCCTGCCAGGGTCGACCGTCCCGAAACCTCAGGGTGCCGGTGGGGCGGGAACGGTGGCGATCCGAACGATTCCTCAGCGTGACCTGTCGTTGGCAGGGCCGGAATACTCAGCGCCGTCTCCGTGCTCACTTCTACATGGCTCGCTACGTCGTTCACGTCCGCACCCCGATGCCCGCCGCCGAGGCCTTCGAGTACATGGCCGACCTGAGGAACTTCGCGGAGTGGGATCCCGGCGTCGAGCGGGTCGACCAGGTCGCAGGCAACGGTGCTGGCCCGGGTGCGGCGTTCGACGTCGCCGTGAAGGTGCCCGGCCGGACGATGACCTTGCACTACGACACGATCGCATTCGACGGCGAGTCGACCACGATGACGGCGTTCGCCGAGAACGCGTGGTTGACGTCGGAGGACACGATCACCGTCGAGTCCGACGGTGATCGTTCGATCGTCACGTACGACGCCGTGCTGCGGTTGAAGGGCCTCCTCGGCCTGTCCGACCCGCTGCTCCGACTGACCTTCGGGCAGATCGGCGACCGCGCCGCGGCCGGATTGGTCGAGGCCCTCGCCGGCGAACGCATCGCGGCATGAACGGTCGCGATGTCGCCGACGCGCTGATCGAGGCACCGATCGTCACCAGCTTCACCCGCTTCGGGTACGAGGCCCGCCGCCGGCTGGCCGGCTGGACGTCGCTCGACACCTACGACCTCACCGGTCGGGTCGTCGTCATCACCGGCGCCACGTCCGGACTCGGGTATGCCGCCGCCGAGCAACTCGCCCGCTGCGGCGCCACGCTCGTCCTCGTCGGCCGCACCGACGAGCGCAACGAGCGAGCGGTGGCTGAGCTGACAGCATCGACCGGCAATCACTCGATCGCCCAGGTCGCCGCCGACATGGGCGACCTCGACCAGGTCCGTCACCTCGCCGAGCGGGTCCTCATCGATCACGACCGCCTCGACGTCCTGATCCACAACGCCGGTGCGCTCGATCCCGAGCGCCGCGTCGCTCCCGGCGGCACCGAGGCCACCGTCGCCAGCCAGGTCGTCGGCCCGTTCCTCCTGACCAGTCTCCTGCTCGATCGCCTTGCGGCGTCGGCCCCGTCCCGCGTGCTCACGATGTCGTCGGGCGGGATGTACGCCACCGGGCTGACGGTGTCCGACCTCGAGATGACCCCTGAGGACTACAACGGCACCGAGCAGTACGCACGGGCCAAACGTGCCCAGGCCACGCTCAACGAGATGTGGGCCGAGCGATACGGGGATCGAGGGGTCCACTTCCATGCGCTCCACCCCGGTTGGGCCGACACGCCGGGCGTCGACGCAGGGCTGCCCACCTTCGCCACGGTGATGGGCCCGTTCCTGCGGACCCCCGAGCAGGGCGCCGACACCCTGGTCTGGCTCGCCGCCGACGATGCCGCGCTCGCGTCGAACGGTCGCTTCTGGCTCGATCGGGTGTCGCGCCCGATCCACAAGCTCCCGACGACGAAGCGGACCGACACACCCGGACGACGCGAAGAGCTCTGGAGCCGGGTCGCCGGACTCGCCACCGCCCCGTCGGCCCGCTGACTCCACCAACTCGCCGGCACGGATGGTGACATCACGAGGGCCCGTCTTGTGCGAGGTACTGCCAACCGGCTCAGTGATCCCGCTGCGTTCTACCCGGAGCTGCTGGAACCGCGCCGTCGGATCGACAAGGCGTTGTGGGCGGTGATCATGACCGCCCATGTCACCGGCACCTCGACGCGAAAGGTCGACGACCTGGTCAAAGCTCTCGGCTGCGACAGCGGTGTGTCGAAGTCGACGGTGTCACGGATGTGCAAGCAGATCGACGCCGACGTCCACGTGCTGCGCACCCGCCGCCTGGATCATCAACCGTTCGTGTACGTGTGGCTCGACGCCACCTACATCTACGTGCGTGAGAACCGCCACGTCGTGTTGACCATGGCGGTGTCAAGCAACGCGAAGTCCGAGTCACGCATGACGTGGCCGGGTTGACCGAGCTGGACAGCGAACTCGTACGGTTCTCTGATCGGTTGCCGGTGGCGATCGAACGGTCCGAAGGAGTGCTTGTCGAGCATCTCCAGGCAGCCGGACACATCGTGTTCCCGGTCTCGCCGCGGATCGCTGCGCGTGCCCGTGAGCGCTACCGGGTCGCTCCAGTGAAGGATGGCCGCTTCGATGCCTTTGTCCTCGCGGACACGTTGCGTCACGAACATGACCGGTGGCGATCGTTGTCGGTGCCCTCACCGCTGCTGGCGGAGATCAAGGCGCTGGCACGTGACCGAGAGCGGCTGCTCGAAACCCAGCAGACCATCGAGGCGCAGCTCCGCTCGATTCTCGATGCATATCGTCCGGCACCGACGCAGCTGTCCTCCTCGATCGATCGGCAGATCACGTTGGCGTTCATCGATGAGTATCCGACCCCGCACATCTTTGGTCGAGGTGGATTGCGGGTAGCCGCGTCGGGATCGACCCGCGGGGCTTGGGAGAGGTCTTGGGGCGGTCCGCGAAATCGGGGAGCAGGGGGCTCAGTGCGACGCGTTGTCGTGGAGCCGGTTTCGGGCTGGTTAACGCTCCCGGGCTTCATTGACCGGGTTGATGCGCCAACGTCTGAGGGGTTCGTCCAACGGCGGCCTCGAAATCTGGGAGGAATCATGGGGTCTGCTGCTGGTGATCGTGGTCGTTCGTGGAGGTCGCGGTGGGCGTTGATCGCTGCTGCAGTTGGGGTGATGTTGGGCGGAGTGGTGTTGGTGGGGGTGCCGGTTGCTGCGGTGACGTCGCCGGTGGTGACCCAGCAGGACCTGGTGGGCCCCGCCGGCAGCGGTGCGTTCGGGAGCCGGGTGGTGGTGTTGTCGAACGGGAACTATGTGGTGACGGACCCCCGTTGGGATGACGGCGGAACGGTCGATGTGGGGGCGGTGTATCTGTATGACGGGGCGACTGACCTGGTCCTTTCGACGTTGAAGGGTTCAACGGCCAACGACCAAGTGGGTTCGTCTGGGGTGACGGCGTTGTCGAACGGCAACTACGTCGTGACGAGCCGGTTCTGGAACAGCGATGCGGGTGCGGTGACGTGGCGGGACGGCACCGGCGGTGTGAGCGCGGTGGTGTCGGCTGCCAACAGCCTCGTTGGGACCACCACCGACGACCGGGTAGGGAGTGGTGGGGTGACGGCGTTGTCGAACGGCAACTACGTCGTGACCAGCCCGTCCTGGGCCAGCGATGCGGGTGCGGTGACGTGGGGGGACGGCACCGGCGGTGTGAGTGGGGTGGTGTCGGCTGCCAACAGCCTCATCGGCACCACCGCCGACGACCGGGTTGGTGAGTCTGGGGTGACAGTGTTGTCGAACGGCAACTACGTCGTAGCCAGCCCGGGCTGGGACAACGGCGCCGCCGCCAGCGATGTGGGTGCGGTGACGTGGGGGAACGGCACCAGCGGTGTGAGTGGGGTGGTGTCGGCTGCCAACAGCCTCATCGGTACCACCGCCAACGACCAGGTTGGGTCTGGGGTGACGGCGTTGTCGAACGGCAACTACGTCGTACGCAGCCGGTTGTGGGACAACGGTGTCACCAGCGATGTGGGTGCCGCGACGTGGGGGAACGGCACCGGCGGTGTGAGTGGGGTGGTGTCGGCTGCCAACAGCCTCATCGGTACCACCGCCAACGACCAGGTTGGGTCTGGGGTGACGGCGTTGTCGAACGGCAACTACGTCGTACGCAGCCCGTTGTGGGACAACGGTGCCGCCAGCGATGTGGGTGCGGTGACGTGGGGGGACGGCACCGGCGGTGTGAGTGGGGTGGTGTCGGCTGCCAACAGCCTCATCGGCACCACCGCCAGCGACCGGGTTGGTGGTTCGGGTGTGACGGCGTTGTCGAACGGCAACTACGTCGTACGCAGCCCGTTGTGGGACGGCGCCGCCGGCAGCAATGTGGGTGCGGTGACGTGGGGGAACGGCACCGGCGGTGTGAGTGGGGTGGTGTCGGCTGCCAACAGCCTCATCGGCACCACCACCAACGACCGGGTTGGTGGGTCGGGTGTGACGGCGTTGTCGAACGGCAACTACGTCGTGACGCAGCCCGTTCTGGGACAACGGCGCCGCCAGCGATGTGGGTGCGGTGACGTGGGGGAACGGCACCGGCGGTGTGAGTGGGGTGGTGTCGGCTGCCAACAGCCTCATCGGCACCACCACCGACGACCGGGTTGGTGGTTCGGGTGTGACGGCGTTGTCGAACGGCAACTACGTCGTGGCCAGCCCGCTCTGGGACAACGAGGCGGGTGCGGTGACGTGGGGGGACGGCAGCAGCGGTGTGATTGGGGTGGTGTCGGCTGTCAACAGCCTCATCGGCACCACCACCAGCAATCGGGTTGGTGGTTCGGGGGTGACGGCGTTGTCGAACGGCAACTACGTCGTGAACAGCCCGTTCTGGGACAACGGCGCCACCAGCGATGTGGGTGCGGTGACGTGGGGGGACGGCAGCAGCGGTGTGAGTGGGGTGGTGTCGGCTGCCAACAGCCTCATCGGCACCACCGTCAGCGACCGGGTTGGTGACTCTGGCGTGACGGCGTTGTCGAACGGCAACTACGTCGTACGCAGCCCGATCTGGGACAACGGCGCCGCTGCCAGCGATGTGGGTGCGGTGACGTGGGGGGACGGCAGCAGCGGTGTGAGTGGGGTGGTGTCGGCTGTCAACAGCCTCATCGGCACCACCACCAGCGATCGGGTTGGTGACTCGGGTGTGACGGCGTTGTCGAACGGCAACTACGTCGTGACCAGCACGGACTGGGACAACGGCGCCGCCGCCAGCGATGCGGGTGCGGTGACGCTGGGGGTTGCGGCTGGTGGGGTGTCGGGGACGGTGTCGTCGTCGAACAGCGTGATCGGTACGAGGATCCGTGATGACGCCAGGAGACCGATTGACGTCGAATGATGTGTTGCCGGTGCCGACCTCGCAGAATCGGGTGTTGTTGATGCTGCTGGATCGGTCCCCGTTCTTCGTGTCGACGCCGCCGGACGTGACCGCAGCGACGGCACCGGGTGCCAGTAGTGCCACGGTGTCGTTCCCGGCACCGGTAGCGCAGGATCTTCGCTCGACGCCGACGGTCGGGTGTGTGCCTGCGTCGGGCAGCGTGTTTGCGGTTGGGGCAACCGCGGTGACGTGCACCGCCACCGACTCGGCGTCGCTGACCGCGACGACGTCGTTCACGGTCACCGTGACCGCGACTCCGGCGGTGGACCCGCCACCCCCGGATCCGCCGGCGGGGACGAAGACGTTCGTGCCGTTGACACCGTCACGGATCATGGACACCCGTGGTGGCAGCAAGGTGGGTAATGCTGCTGGGACTGCGGCTCCGTTCCGTTTGAAAGTCACCGGACAGGCGGGCGTGCCGGCCTCGGGGGTTGCGGCGGTGGCGTTGAACGTGACGGTCACCAACAGCGAAGACCCCACCATCGGCGGCGGCTTCGTCACGGTGTTCCCGTGCGATCAGCCGCGTCCAGATGCGTCGAACCTCAACTTTGTCGGCGGTCAAACCATCCCGAACTCGGTGATCGCCCCGGTGTCAGCGACCGGTGAAGTGTGCTTCTACGTCTACGGCACCACCCACCTGTTGGCCGACGTCTCGGGGTACTTTCCGGCGGCTGCCGGGTTCGACTCGTTGACGCCGTCACGGATCATGGACACCCGTGGTGGCGCCAAGGTCGGTAACGCTGCTGGAACCGCAGATCCGAAGGTGTTGAAGGTGACCGGGCAGGGCGGTGTGCCCCCATCGGGGGTTGCAGCGGTGGTGTTGAACGTGACGGTCACCAACAGCGAAGACCCCACCGTTGGTGGCGGGTTCGTCACGGTGTTCCCGTGTGATCAGCCTCGTCCGGATGCGTCGAACCTCAACTTTGTCGGCGGTCAAACGATTCCGAACTCGGTGATCGCTCCGGTGTCGGCGACCGGTGAAGTGTGCTTCTACGTGTACGGCACCACCCATTTGTTGGCCGACGTCTCGGGGTACCTCCCGGCCGGTGCCGGGTTCGACTCGTTGACGCCGTCACGGATCATGGACACCCGTGGTGGCGCCAAGGTCGGTAACGCTGCTGGAACCGCAGATCCGAAGGTGTTGAAGGTGACCGGGCAGGGCGGTGTGCCCCCATCGGGGGTTGCGGCGGTGGTGTTGAACGTGACGGTCACCAACAGCGAAGACCCCACCGTTGGTGGCGGGTTCGTCACGGTGTTCCCGTGTGATCAGCCTCGTCCGGATGCGTCGAACCTCAACTTTGTCGGCGGTCAAACGATTCCGAACTCGGTGATCGCTCCGGTGTCAGCGACCGGTGAAGTGTGCTTCTACGTGTACGGCACCACCCATTTGTTGGCCGACGTCTCGGGGTACTTCCCGACCTGACCCCAACAGACCAACCCACACCCCGATGTCGCGACGGCACCGTGTCGAAGAGCAGTGAACTCGCCGTTGCGCGCAAGTTCACGAGCACGTGCCGTTGCCCGTCGCAGCTCTAG
Organism: Ilumatobacteraceae bacterium; assembly: GCA_963715825.1. Lineage (GTDB taxonomy): Bacteria > Actinomycetota > Acidimicrobiia > Acidimicrobiales > Ilumatobacteraceae > Sva-07. The sequence goes on along the minus strand of CAVQSI010000020.1, from coordinate 120,602 downwards.
GTGTTAGGGGTTTCATGTGCGGTGGGGTGCTGCGGTGGACGGTGGCAGGGCAGGAGGTGCCGGCCGAACGGTCGGCGCTCTCGTGGTGTGTGCGGCCTCGCTACTCGCTGCGTGCAGCGCCGACTCGCCGAACGCATCCGCGGTAACAACCTCGTCGGTGGAGACCTCCGCAGCTCCATCCACGATCCCGGAACCGACTCTTGTGCCCACCTCGACCGAGGTGCCACTCGCCACGACGACTGTCGATCCTCGGACCGAAGTCGAAGCCGAGGTTCGCGCAGCCACTGTCCGAGGGCTCGACGACTTCTCGGCGTGTTTGGCGGCGATGCCCAGCTGCGACACTGCCTCGTGGGCGGCGACTCGGGCCCCTCCGCCCGGGTCTGAGCCACCAACTGCTCAGACACACCAGCAACATCCGCCAGGACCTCGCCACGCGTCGCCGGCAACCACTCGCCTTCTACAGTCTCATCAGTGTTGTCCACGGAAGTGGTCCCTCCTGGTGCAGCGATCCCGCTGCACCCGTCAGATCACCACCAACCCACAGAATTTCTGACAGACCTTTCCGTCGGAGTGCAACGTTCTGGGGTGCTCGTGCGCCACAGTCAACAGTGATGAGCGACAAGCTCGAGTCGACGACAGAAAGGGATGACTCATTCGGCGCGTTCTACGCCGATCGGTTCGATGCCCTGTCTCGGCTTGCATTCTTGCTGACCGGCTCGTCCGAGGCTGCTGACGAGATTGCTCAGGGGGCGTGTGAGCAGGTCTTTCGCCGGTGGGATGACATCGACCACCCGCGCGCCTACGCCCGAGTGGCAGTCATCAGCGGGGCGCGGTCCTGGGGCCGTCGTCGCACGGTGCGCGAGTCGGCGCCATCCGACCGGGCCCGGTTCGCAGAACTCGACGGCGACGCGATCGCCGTACGGATCGCACTCGCTGATCTCCCTCAACGCCAACGCGAAGTTCTCGTCCTGCGGTACTACGCCGACTTGAAGGTCGACGACATTGCCGTCGAGGTGGGTGCCCGACCGGGCACGGTCAAATCCCTGATTCATCGCGGTCTCGCACGCCTCCAGGGGGAGCTGCAATGAGCGACACGTCGAACGACCCCGAGCTCGAGACCCGCGTCCGGCGGGCGCTGCGTTCGCTCGCGGAGACACATCAGCCGTCATCCAGTGGGCAGCCGGTGACACAACCGACCGACAGCCAGTCACGGCGCACCTGGCTGATTGCAGCAGCGACACTGCTCGTCGTCGGCGGGGTAGTGGCAGTGTTCGCGGTCGGCGGACGTGAGACCTCCACGTCACCAGTTGCGACGGAGCCGCCCACGACGGACACGAGCGAGCCGAGCGACACCCCAGACGCCGGCCGCGACGTCGTCATCGATCCCGCCGTCCTGCGTTTCTCCGAACCACTGCCGGACGACATGGTTGCATTCGTCAACGACACCGCACTGCCAGCGCCGAGCATTGCCGAGCGCGGCATCGCCGGGAGCGGCCCGGGGTTGCAACAGGACTCGATTCGTGTCGTCGTCATGGACGGGCCGCGCCTCCTCATGCGCGGCGGCGTCGTCGACGTTCCGGCCGACACCGAACCGGACCGCCCCGTCGGCCCGGCCGTCGAGATCGGCGTCGAAGGCGCCGCCTACCTCGACGCCGACGAGGGAGCCATCGCCATACCGCTCGGTGACGGCCGGCGAATCGTCGGACCCGACGAGTTCTTCATGTTCGGTGGTGGCGGGCCCTACATCGATCCGGAAGCTCTGGTCGAGATCGCCACAGCCATTGGGCAACTGCCGCTCGACCAGGTCGACGAACTCCCAGGGTTCTTCGTCTATCAAGGCTCGGCGGGCGGCGAGACGATCGACCCGCTTGGCGTCGCCGACGCAACCACAGTGGAACACGGCCAGGCCGGCTTGTCGAGCCTCACCATGTACCGGCTCGCCGAACCCCCGACCGCGCCCGAACTGCTCGCGATCGGTCATGCGCTCTTCCGAGGCGAACTCGACGAACCGGCGATCGGAGATGTCGCACTCACGTCTGGCGGGCAGCTCTATCTCGAGCTCGTCTCGCCGGTAGACCTCCTCGTTCTGAACGCATCCGCGGACCTGGACACGCGTATCGCAGCGATCGACTTCTCCCCGGCGACCGAACTGGCGGAGGCGTTCAACGGCTCGGTCACTGCACCGCCCCGTCCCGCCCCGTAGCGACATGCGCCGCCGCGTCTTTGGCTCCTGAACCCGAGCGACACAGAACGCGCCTGCGGCTGCTGGTTGAACGCCGCTCGCGATGTCGGCGGGGGTGAGCCCGAGCTTGTCGCGCAGCAGCGCGAGCCGAGCTTCGGCGTCCGGCGGGCCGATTGGCACCACCAGATCGAGGCGCCCGGACCGCACGACTGCCGAGTCGAGGGCAGCGATCGAGTTCGTTGCGCACACCCGGACCCGCCCCGGCGACCCGCGACCGCCTTGGCGAACGACGTCTTCCAAGTTCCACGATGGCCGAACAGCAGCATCGCCGACGGAGGAACGACCCCGAATCGGCTCGCAAGATCGGATTCCGTCAACGGCGCGAGCAGGCGTTGCGATGTCGCGCTGCATCGACAGTCCTGTGACCGACTCCCAGCGTGACGGCAGGGTCAGCTCACCGCTCCATCGTTCGAGGATCGAGAACGCTGTCGACCCGAGCGACTCGTCTTTCTGATACAGCGGCGCTGCTGAACCGCGGTGCGCTCGATCAGGCTGCCATGCGCTGTTGCTGGGTTCGCGACGATCCGAACCAGCTGCCGAGGTCGACCAGGAATGCGAAGGCAACGATCACCCAACCGAAGCCGTTGATCGGATCACCCCACTGGTCCATCAGCACGTAGGCAAGCGTGGTGTACGGCAAGAACAGCCAGCCGGCGAAGCCGATCCAGAAGCTGTCGAACGCCGTGTCGTTCCAATTGGTGAACATCTCGAGCAACACGATCGCCGTCCGCGGGAACACCGCCCCGAGCAGAATCACGAGACAACCGCACATGTCGCGACCCTAGACCGTGGCGTCAGGGCGCTCGGCCGCCACGCGTCAGCGATCTCGTGAACAACTTCGCCTCTGAGGCGTGGAATTGTTCACGAGAACGGGACCTGCTGGCCTCCGCGGCGAGGTCAGGTCTCGAGGCGGGTCAGCTCATCGAGGTCGGAGATCTCGACGGCAGGATCGAGTTCTCGGAACGGACTCATCCCGTTCCACTGGCCCGAAATCGGGTACCACTCGGGCATCTGCATCACGGATCCGAGATCGTCGCTCACCAGCAAGTAGACGAAGTCGCCCCCTGACTGCTCCGCTTCTGCCGCAGCAATCAGGGCATCGGGGTCGGCGGCAACAGCCGCAACGAGTGCGATGTCGGCTCGGGGCACCTTGACCCAGAAAGCGGTCCGTGCCTGGTTGGTCCACTCCCCGTTGTAGAGCGCGCACCCGTCCCAGACCATCGTGACCGCCATCGTCATGGTTCGCTCAGACCCCGTACCTGATGGCGAATCCGTACTTCGCCGCCAGCGCGTCGCCCTGGTCGCGTGAAGCGTTGTCGAAATCGTCGGGGCCGCTGCTGTTCTTCGCCCAGGGCACCACCATCTCCTTCACGTCGAGCAACGACAGCCCGCCGTGCACCTGGGCCTCCATGTACACCCCGATGTTCGCTTCGAGCACTGCTGCCTCGGCTGCGCGATCCTCGTCGAGCAGCGCCATCGTCTCGAGCACCTTCTCGTTGTGGGCGAGCACCGTCTCGAGGTGCTCGGGTGTTCCGATCAGGGCAGCGGGATCGATGTCCTTGAGGTCGGCATCCGCGTTCATGGCGAACGTGTCTCGAGCGGTGTAGGTGCAGCGGTTCTTGACCTCGTCCTTCCAGATGAAGTGGCACCGTCCGTACGTGGAGGCGGCACCTTTCGCCTTGTTGAACACGTTGACCGCCGCGTAGTTCGGGCGGTTGACCCGCTGCACCTCGGTGAACGGCTTGTAGCCGAGCCAACGCTCGGCGGTCTCGCGCTGTTCGGAGCCGGTCAGCTTGCCCCACTGCGGGTTCAGATCGCCGCCCGGGCTCTTGTCCCCGCCGAACCCGGAGGCCTTGATCTCGAAGAAGTTCTTGAAATACGGATCCTTGGCGAACATCGGGAACTTGACCGGCTCGAAGTTCGTCGTGAGGTCGGCCGCCCTGAGACGGGCGAGGAGGCGCGTGATCGTCGCGTCGGAGTTCTCCAAACCCTTCGCCAGCAACGCGGCCTTGATCTTCTGCGCGTTCGCGCCCGCATGCTGTCCGGCATTCGCGCCGGCGGCGTCGACGGTGTCGCCCTTGAGTTCGAGCTCGTAGTAGCGCTTTCGGGTCTGCGCCATCACCTGGCCCAGGTATGCCCGCTTCTTCTGATCGCTCTTCGAACCGTCCTCGTTGCCGCGTGCGCCGCCGTTCAGCCATTCCGTGATGAGCGTCTGGACCTCGACCACCTTGGCCTTCTGTCCGATGATGTCGTCATCGGCCAGGTTCTCGTAGGCGTGGAGCGCCGTCAGCAACTGCCCCCACGTGGTCTTGCCGCGCCCGAAGTGGAATCCGGCCTTGCCCCCATCGGTCTCCGCTTCCTTCTTCGTCGGAAGGCCCGGTGCCCGTTGGATCAGCGTTCGCCGCGTGACCCCATCCGAGGCCGCCCGAACGGCTCGGCGTACCGGCGCAGCGGTGTCGACGTCATGATCGCCAGACAGCGGGGGAGCCGCCCCCTGTTGAACGGTGTGAGCGAGTTCGTGCGCGAGGAGGTGCTGGCCCTGCTTGGTGTTCGGGGCGTACTCGGACCGCCGAACGAAGACGTCCCTGCCGGTGGTGAATGCCTTGGCCTGGAGCTGGTCGTTCAGTCGGTCGGACTCGGCGCCGACATGGAGTCGCACCCCGGAGAAGTCGGCGCCGATCGAGCGTTCCATGCGGCGCCGGATGCCGCGCTCGAGCTGGCGTCCCCCCGACCTCGCCGCCGTGATCGCGGCGTCGGTGTCCTTGTCGACGATGCCACCAGCCGAGCCGATCGGTGTTGCCGTTGCGGAGCGCTGTACCCGGCGCTGCGGCGTGACGCGTTCCGAGCGAGCTTCCCTCGGGGTGGGCGCCCGACGGACGCGGCGCGTCGCTGCGTCCGCCTCACGGGCGATCACCGGCAGCGTGCTCGCCGATGCGGCGACGACCATGTCGGCGATCTCGTCGGCTTCTCGTTCGGCTGGATCATCGGATGCGCCGACGATGGCGCGTCGTTGGACCACCCCCGCTCCGCCGACCTCCGAGACCGGCGCAGTCGGCGCTCGATCCGGAGTCGGAGCCGGGACGGGAGCCACCGGCTCCCTGGTCTCGCGCTCGCCCTCCATCTCAGCAAACTAACCCACGCCGTTCGAGTGAGCTACCAATGGTCGCCGATGGCGACTTCGTATCGGCTTGCGGGCTGATCGGCGCTGGCCCGGAAGATGACCCGGATCATCTCCGGAGCCGATGACAACAGGACACCTGGACTCGACACTGGACACATCCCGCAGCGGAACCCGTCCGCGGCGGCCGGCGAGAAGAAACGCACGATGAGCGATCAGAGCGAGCCGATGACACGACCCGAGTGGCAGGCACCGCTCCTCAGCGGTCTGGTGGGAGTCGCAACCGGCGCCGCCATCGGTGCCGGCACCGGCATGTGGTGGATGATGGGTGTGCTGGGCGGGGTGTTCCCGGTGTTCGGCTGGATGTACAACCGCAGGGGTGGATGAGCAGTGGACCCTGCGATCGGCGTCACCGATCTCCGCGAGTCGGCACCCACCCGCAACGAGACCCGCATCGACTGCTCGGCTGGGCTGACGATCACCGCGTCGTGTGGACGATCTCTCGGTGCGGAGCGGCTCGCGCTGGCCGGCGCGCGAGTGCGAGGGGGCGCTCCAACGGCTCTCGGTGGGAGCCCCGCCAACAGCGGTGATGTGCCTGTCAAGTGAGGTGGAGCCGGTCGAGTTCGCTCTCGAGCATGCGTTGTGTGCGCCGCTCGGAGGTGATCGTCCCGAGCAGCGGATGCCAGCGGACGAGTTCGGCGAAGCGTGAGTCCACGGTCGCATCGGTGATCCCATTCGCACGCTCTCGGGCCTCGGTGAGCAAGATGTGCGTGTTGGGCGATCGAGCAGTTCCGTAGGTGTCGTCGAGGAGTTCTCGGGCACGGTCTGTCTCGCCGGCGGCGAGGCACACCCATGCGAACGCCCCCAGCAAGTCGCCGTCGACCCCGGTCATCGCGTCCGGACCGACCATCGCCACGGCATCGGCGAGGTTGCGTCGCGCCGACTGGAGGTCGCCGGTCCAGGCGAGCGCAGCGCAGCGGATCGTCTCGTAGCTGAGCAACCAGTGCTCGCCGCGGCGGGCACCGTCGATCCACTGTTGTCGCATCGCGTCGATGTCGGGATCGGTGAGGTGCAGGTGCACAGCACCGCCTTCCTCGCACAGCAGCGCCGCAAGCAGGTGTGCCCCGAAAATGTTCATCGCCACCAATGGATCCAGATCGGGGCGGTGCAGGTGTCGAGCGCTCACGTCGAGTGCGGCCCGGTAGTCGCGCCGCCACAGAGCCAGATCGGCCGTCCAGAGATCGATGCCCGCTTGATCGCTCATGCTCGAGCCGCGTGTTCCTGGATCGTCCTGCGCGCGTTGCAAGAAGTCTTGGGCCCTGGCTGGATCGATGAACAGCACGGCGAGCGACTGCATCAGGTAGCACTGGACTCGCCGAGGGAACGGTCGATCATCAGCGGTGTCCAAGGCTCGACGGGCGAGCCCTGCGACATCACCGGCGTTGGCCATCGCCAACAGCCCGTGACTTGCGAGGACCGTGCTGCGCAGGATCGGGTCATCGACCTCGACGGCCCACTCGTGGAGCTGGGTGCCCTTGTCGTTCAGGCCGCGCCCGATGAAGATCGGGCTCGCGCCAGCGACGAGGCGGGCGCCCAACACCCGGTCGTCTCGACCGTGGGCCCAGTCGAGCGCGAGCAGCGCGTCGTCGGCGAGGAGGTGATGCTCGGCCGTCATCGTCATGGCGGTCGGGTAGGCATCGAGCCGGTCGACGAGGTGGTGCGCATGCCGATCACGCGTCGTCTCGGCGGCACCGTCGTCGACGAGACGCTGGTATGCGTAGACGCGGATCGTCTCCAACAGCCGATATCGGACCTCGCCCGATTGATCGCTCCGCACGGTGTGGAGCAGCGAGCGGGCCACGAGTGCATCGAGCCGATCGACGGTGCGATCCGGAGAGTCCTCGAGCACCGCGCTCGCCAGCGCAAGGTCGAAGGCGCCGGGCAGCACCGAGATCCGGCGGAGTGCGTCCTGCTCGGCGGGGTCCAGGAGGTCGTAGCTCCAGTCGATGGTTGCCTCGAGCGTCTGCTGGCGGCCGCGGGTACGACGGCGACCGCCGGTCAGCAGCGTGAAGCGGTCGGTGAGCCGTTCCAGGATCTGCGACGGCGACAGCACCGTCGCCCGCGCTGCGGCGAGTTCGATCGCGAGCGGCAGACCGTCGAGGCGCTCGCAGATCGCAACGATCACCGCGTCGTCGTCGGCCAGCAGATCGACACCGGCATCGGTCGCCCGATCGAGGAACAGACGCACGGCGGGGGAGCGGCCGTCACCGGCTTCGACGTCGAGCGACTGCACCCTGACCACGATCTCGCCGTCGACGTCGAGCGCTTCCCGGCTGGTCGCGAGAACACGAAGGTTCGGACACGTCGCGAGGAGCGCGTCGACCTGGTCCGCCGTCTCGTCGATCAGGTGCTCGCAGTTGTCGACCACCAGCAGCATCGACTTCGATCCGATTCGCCGTCGGATCTGCTGAACCGTCGGGAGCGAGGCGTCCGGCACGAAGTCGATTCCGGTTGCGAACGCGTCGGCGACTTCGGCGTCGTCACCGATGCGGGCCAGGTCGACGAAGAACGCGCCGTCGGCGAACGCCTGACTCTCTCGCCCCGCCACTTCGATGGCGAGTCGGGTCTTACCGCAACCACCCGCCCCGGTGAGGGTGACGAGCCGCCCGTCGAGGAGCCGTCGACGCACGTGGGCGACGTCGTCGTCGCGACCCACCAGACTCGAACGTTGGGTCGGGAGGTGTGCGCGGCCGTCGGTCGCGGTGCGGATGTCGGGAAACTCGGCGTCGAGTCCGTCGGCCACGATCTGGAAGATGCGCTCGACGCCGTCGATGTCGCGAAGCGCATGCTCGCCCAGGTCGATCGACGTCAGGCCGGTTCCGTCGAGGGCGCCGTGTGCGGTTGCAGTCGTCAAGATCTGGCCGCCGTGTCCGGCTGCCATCACCCGGGCACCGCGGTTCAGCGTGGAGCCGAAGTAGTCGCCGCCGCGCTCCACCGCCTCGCCGGTGTGGATGCCCATCCGAACACGAATGCGCACACCGTCGGACCACGGTTCGTCGAGGAGGGCCCGTTGGGCAGTGACGGCAGCACCGACCGCCTGGTTGGCGGTGTGGAACGCGGCAGCGAACGCATCGCCGGCGGTGGAGAACACGTAGCCGCCGTTCGCGTCGATCGCGTGTCGAACGATGCTGTCGTGGCGCTCCAACGCCGCAGCCATCTCCGCGGGGTGCTGCTGCCACAGCCGCGTCGAACCCTCGACGTCGGTGAACAGGAACGACACCGTTCCCGTCGGGACGCCGCCGGGCTGCTCGCGCTGTGTCACCCGGTGGATGGTACGACACGGCGCATCGGCACGGCGGCGAGGCACTCACGCTGTCAGTCGACACGCAGGCCGTCGGCGCGGACGAGTGCGTGGGCTTCGGCGACGGCGGCGTCCTCACCCGCCGCGGCTCCGGCGGCGAGCAGCTCGTCGATCGACCGGTCGGTTCGTCCCTCCACCCGTGCCAGCAGATCGGCGCGGCGCAGGCCGAGCGTGATGGTGGGGGACTGCGGTACGCAACCGACGAGCCGCACCGCCAACTCCGGATCGTTCTCCATCACGTATTCGGCGAGGAAGAGGGCCCGGCCGAGTCGCCATTGCTCGACGGCGGCGCCGATCGCGAGCCGTGACGGTCGAGCGATGAGGTCGAGCGCCTCCTGTACGCGGCCTGCCCGGAGCAGCACCCAGGCCACCTGCGCGGACCCGACAGAGTTCGGCATGCGCGTCCCGATCGCCCCCACGTCGCCGTTGACGGTGCAGGCCACGAGCGCCTCGTCGTGACGCCCCAACCACGACAGGGCCATCGCCCGCGTCATCCGGATGACCCCGAGGGACGGGATTTCGAAGAGAAGGTCGTCGAACGTGAGGTCCGTCGCAGCGACTGCCGCCTCGAAATCGTTGTCGGCCAGCGCGATCAGTCCGACGAGGACCGACGCAGCCGGAAAGTCGTCGAGCACGCCGTCGGCGAGCGCACGTCCGCGAGCAAGCAGCATGCGAGCATGATCGAGGTCGGTGCCCACGGCCAGCGTGCCGGAGAAGCCGCAGGTCTGCGCTGCCCAGAACCGGGTGATGTCCGACGCCGGGCGCTGATCGATCGCGTCGACCAACGCCAGCCCTCGCTGAGCGAATGCTCGTGCAGCGACGTAGTCGCCGGCGAAAACCGCCGTCTGACTCGCCGCGAGCGCTACGGCAAGCGCCACGTCGTAGGGAAGCCGCTCGTCGCTGACGAGCGCTGGTGTGAACCAGCGGGCGCCGTCGACGTTGCGTTCACCGTTGAACAGGCCGATTCGCCCCGACAGGACCTCGGCCACTGCGATCACGTCGCCGCTGCGCGCGAACCAATCGGCGGCGGCCAACACGTTGTCGACATTGCGGTACCAGTAGAGCACCTCGGCGGGATCCCAGGTGAGTGACGTCGACAGACATGAGCAGTGCGTACGGATCCAGGCGGCGTGACGATCGCGAACGTCGTCGGCCGTGCCGGCGGCGGCGAGACGGTCGAGGCCGTAGAGCCGCACGGTCTCCAACAACTGGTACCGGCTCGTCGCTCCCGAGTCTGCGGTGACCTGCACCAGCGAGCGGTCGACCAAGCCGGTCAGCACGTCGAACCGCGAACCTGCCTGCGGAGCCGCACACACCTCGTCGACGCCGCGGACGTCGAAACCTCCACGGAACACGGCGAGCTCGGTGAGCATCCGCCGCTCGTCGTCGTCGAGCAGATCCCAGCTCCAGTCCATCATCGCCTGGAGGGTCTGCTGACGTTGACGACGCGCCCGACGCCCGCCCGACAGCAGTGAGAAGCGTTCGTCGAGCCCGGCTTCGAGTTCGGCGAGCGAGAGGTGGCCGACTCTCGCCGCCGCCAGTTCGATCGCGAGCGGGATGCCATCGAGCTGCGCACAGATCCGGTCGACGAGCTCCACACCGTCGTCGCCGATGACGAAATCGGACGACGCCGCCGTGGCGCGTGCGAGAAAGAGCTCGCGCGCCTCGCCCGAGTCGGCGCCCATCGACGGGATCCGCCACACCCGCTCGCCCTCGGTGCCGAGCGCCTCGCGACTCGTCGCCAGGATCGTGAGCGACTTCGACCGGCGCAGCAGGTCGTCGGCAACGTCGGCCGCATCGTCGACCAGGTGTTCGCAGTTGTCGAGCACGACCAGCGTCGGTGCACGGTCGGCGTACTCGACGACCAGATCGGCCAACTGGCCGCTGCCCTCGGTTGCGCTCCCGCCGACCAGGCCGATCGCCACCGCCACCTGCTGGACGATCTCGTCCGGATCGCTGGCGGAACGGAGATCGGCCAGCCAGGTTCCCCCGTCGTAGCGGGCGCTCACGTCGGCGGCCACCTCGAGCGCGATCCGGGTCTTGCCGCAACCCCCCATGCCGCTGACGGTCACCAACCGATGGTCGGCCAACAGCCGATCGAGCTGCTCGACCTCGGCGCGCCGACCGATGAACTCGGTGAGCTGCACCGGCAGGTTGTTCAAGTCCGCACGCATCGACCGCAGCGGCGGATGCTCGCCCTCGTCGAGCTGCCAGAGCCTGACCCGCTCGCCGAGATCCCGCAGTTGGTGCTCACCGAGGTCGACGCCCGCCACATCCGGAATCAGTCGGTACACCAGGTCGGAGGCCACGATCTGGTCGGGGTGGGCGGCACCGTTGATTCGTGCGAGGCGGTTCAGCGCCGGACCGAAGAAGTCACCGTCTCGTTCCGTCGCCGGCCCGCTGTGCAGCGAAGTCCGGATCCTGATCCCATCGGAGATCGGCCACGACTCCGCAGCCAGGCCACCGCCAGCGGCTCGTGCGGCGATCAGTGCCGGCTCGGCGTCGTCGAAGGCGGCGATCATGCCGTCGCCGGTGTGCTTGAACATCCGGCCACCCGCTGCCGCCACGGCACCGTGCACGATGTCGTCGTGGCGGGCCAGCACCTTCGGCATCGCCGACTCGTGCTTCTCCCAGAGCCCGGTGGAACCGACGACGTCGGTCATCAGGAAGACCTTCGGCACGACGTTCTCCTCTCGCTATGCCGACGCATCGATCCACCCGCGTCGAGCAGCTTCCTTGCGGACCGCGGCCATCGCCCGGTCGACGCCGAGATAGTCGCCGGTGGGTCCGATGGGGAACTGGTCGGCGTAGGGGTCCCCGACCCCGAGCCGCTTGGCCAGTTCCTCGCCGTACTTGATGGTGATCGGCGACCGTCCCGTGCCCATCTCGAGGATCAGCTCGGCGGCCAGCTCCCGCTCGCCTTCGGCATCGGCGAGCGCGGCGAGCAGGAGCGTGGTGTCGTTGGCCTGCATGCTGAGGCGGCCGACCATCGCCGCTTCTGCGTGGAGTCGGATCTCCGTGCGGGCCGTGTCGAGGTCGCCGAGCGCCAGATGTGCGAGGGCCCGGAAGCCCTCGATCTCGTAGGGAAAGGGGTAGTCGCCGAGTGATTCGAGCTGTTCGAGCGTCGTCGCCGGATCTCCGACGAGGAGGTGCAGGCCCGCAACGACGTAGATCCGGATGCCGTCGTCGACGGTGCGACGCCCGTACTGGTCGGAATCCTGGGGGATCTCAGCCGCACAGGCGAGCGCCGCGCGGTAGTCGCCCGCGTAGATCAAGACCATGGCTTCCATCGACCTGAGAAGGCTGTCCGCGAGGTTGCTGTTCAGCCCTGGCTGCTCGGCATGCGCGAGAGCGAGATCCTGACGACCCCGCTCGAGCTGACGCGCCGCTACGTCGGGTGACCGGATTGCCAAGATGAACCCCAAACAGCCTGAGCCGACCACGCGGCAGGCGGGGAGCGCCGAGCCCTGCAGCAATCGTGCAACCTCGAGCACTCTGGTGAACTCGGCGAGCAGGATGAGTGTGTTCGTGATCGCTGCTCTCAGGCAGTCTGCGAGCTCGACGTCGACCTGGTCGAGGGGCGTTTCGCAACGGTCGAAGAGCGTCAGCGCTTCGGTCCCGTGGCCGTAGTTCTCGTATGCGCCCAACCCTCCGAGGAGCAGCTCGCCAGCGTGGGTCCACCGATGATTCGAGGCCAACCAGTCGAAGGCCGCGGTGAGGTTGGAGCGGTCGGACCGGAGCCGTTCGCCGACTCGCACGTCAGAGGCGATCGCTCGGCCAGCAGCCGCCGCAAGACCGTGGAAGTGCCCGGCGTGACGATCCCGTGTGGATGCGGCTTCGTCGGTCCGAACGAGCCGATCCTCGGCGTAGGCCTTCAGCGTTTCGAGCAGTGTGAACCGTGCCGTGTCGCCTTCGCGGACGCGCACGATCAGCGACTTGGCCACGAGATCCTCGATCGCATCGAGGGCCTGGGGACGGGACATCGCTGCGACCGCCGCGACCGCGTCGAGATCGAAGCCGCCGACGAACACCCCCAACGATCGGAACACCCGCTGTTGTTCGGCATCGAGCAGGTCGTAGCTCCAGTCGAGGGTCGCCTCCAGGGTTCGCTGGCGTTGGCGCCGCCTACCGCCCGACAGCAGGTTGAACCGATCGTCGAGTCCGGCCAGCAGCTCGGCCGGCGACATCACGGTCACTCGGGCCGCGGCCAATTCGATCGCCAAGGGCATCCCGTCCAACCGTGCGCACAACTCGGTCACGATCGATCCGTCGTCGTCCGTCATCGTGAAACCGGGATCGATCGCAGTGGCTCGCTCGACGAACAGCTCGACCGCCGGGGAAACGGTCCCACTCGTGTCGTCATCGCGGGTGGTGAGCGAGCCCACATGCATCAGCCGCTCACCGTCGACGTCGAGCGCCTCGCGGCTGGTGGCCAACATGGCGGTGGCCCCCGGCGACGCCAGCATCGCCTCGACGAACTCGGCGCAGCCGTCGATCACGTGCTCGCAGTTGTCCAGGATCACCAGCGCGGCCTTGTCGGCGAAGAACGCCACCACCTGTGAGGTCGCATCCCCACTGGTGAGGCGCAGCCCGGTCGCAGCGGCGACGGCGGCAGCGATCTCGGCGGGGTTCATCACCGAGGTCAGGTCGACGAACCACACGCCGCCGGAACGGTGGTGCAACTCCTCCTCGCCGACTGCGATCGCGAGGCGCGTCTTGCCCGAACCTCCCACCGCCGACAGGGTCACCAACCGGTGCGCGGTCAAGAGTTGTCGTACCTCGGCCACCTCGGCGGCCCTGCCGATCAGCCGGTTCGGCCGTGCGGGGAGGTTGGTCTCGGGAGCGTTGGCCAGCGCTCGCAACGGTGGGAACACACCATCGCCGATCTGGAACAGATGCATCGGTTCGTCGACGTCGCGCAACCGATGTACGCCCAGATCCGTCGCGTCGATCCGTGCGGCGACGCGCACCGTGTCGGTGATCACTGTCTGCCCACCGTGGCCGGCGGCCTCCACGCGAGCGGTCGTGTTGACGACCGGACCGAAGTAGTCGCCGCCGCGCTCCTCCGCTTCACCGAGGTGCACTCCGATCCGCACCCGCAACGCGGGTCCCGGCCAGGCAACATCCGTCAGGCAGCCTGAATCCGCTCCGCCGCGCTCACTGCATCGGACGCCTTCGAGAACGCCGCCGCGAACGAGTCACCCGCCGTGGTGAACACATAGCCGCCCTCGGCTTCGATCGCGTCGCGCAGGATCGAATCGTGAACCAACAGCGACGCGGACATCGCCTCTGCGTCAGCAGCCCACAGGCGAGTGGACCCTTCGACGTCGGTGAACAGAAACGTCACCGTGCCCGACGGTTGCCCACCCATGAACGACAGCTTCCCACAGCCTCGTCGCCGTCGGGAGACCGGTCGAACGGCGCTCACCGCGCTGATCGTTCGGTCGATGGGCGTCCGACCACCGCAGCGAGAGTGGACCACGGTGCACTCGGCGCCGCGGCAGTGGGAGTCGGTCGTGCTGCGACCCGGCGACATCGTGATCACGACACCTGGTGTCCTCGACGATCAGGGACATGCTGTTCGGATCATCTCACGAACTCGAAGACCGTGGGCCGCACGAGTTGGAGGGGATCGACGGGTCCTGGACCCTGTTTGCGCTCCCAGAGGCCGTGACGTGGCAATCCGCATCAGCGTGTGACAGAATGACACATGGAGGTTGCGATGAACACGAAAACCGTGAGATTGCCCATCGACCTGATCGAAGCAGCAGAGTCCGAGTCCGTGGAGCAGCACCGCTCAGCGTCCAAGCAACTCGAGCACTGGGCGCGATTCGGAATGTTGCTCGACCGCCAGACCACCGAGAGTTCCCGCAGGATCCGGCGTGTCGTGGCTGGGGAGGCGTCGGTCACCGGCCTGACCGATGACGAACGCCTCGTGGCTCACGCGATGATCGACTCGAACATCTCCACGAGCGCGAACAGCGTCTCGTTCGCCGACCGCCTCGCTGCCCGCGGCGTCACCACGGTCAGCATGGATGCTGACGGGCAGATGGTGCGACGACAGCCGGACGGCACCACGACCGTGCTGTGAGCCGTCTGGACCTCATCGTCGGTCCGAACGGGGCGGGGAAGTCGACATTCGTCGAGTTCGTGCTTGCCGAGGCCCGTCCGGGCACCGTCTTCGTCAACGCTGACCTGATCGCAGAGGAACGCTGGCCCGACGAACCGGAAGCTCATGGGCATGAAGCGGCCGCTGCAGCGGAGGAACTCCGCAACGCACTGCTCGGCATCGGTGAGCCGTTCATCGCCGAAACCGTCGCATCACATCCGTCGAAGGTCGACCTGGTGCGCAGAGCGCTCGATGTCGGCTACCACGTACACGTCATCGTGATCGCCGTACCGGTCGAGTACTCGGTCGAGCGGGTCAGGTTGCGGCACGCAGCCGGCGGGCACGGTGTTCCGCTCGACAAGATCCACAGTTGCTACGCACGGCTGTGGGCCAACGTGGTGGACATGATCGAGCTTGCAAGCTCAGCCGAGGTCTTCGACAACTCTGGCGACGGGCCGAGAACCATCGCGACGTTCGTCAATGGTTCCAGCGTCGGTGCACCGCGTTGGCCGGCATGGACACCGCGGGAACTCATGGACCGTTGGCCGGCCTGAACGAGCTGCAGCGGTCGCCTCGGTCCCTGAGGCGGTGGGGCGCCCTCGTGGCAGGAGTTGCAGAGGTCTCGGGACTCGACGCGTCCGCGGACGCGTCGAGTCCGGCACTGGTTGCTTGGCGAGGTGGTGCGCAACGGCCACGAGCGGGCAGTGCGGGTGTGCGAGACCCGCTGCACTCGTCTGCCATGATCTTCACCGTTCCCGAGAACGCCTTTCGGCCCCGCAGTAGGCTGGGGCGTCGGGTTGCGGTGGGATGCGCCCCAGCCTACTGCGGGGCTGTCACAGAGATGATGGGCCGGAAGCGCCCACGCGTCCGCGGACGCATCGGGGTGCAGTTCCGGGTCGCCTCGGCGCGACGGGTCAGAGGTCGGCGCCTGGCTGCAACATGGACGAATCGCCGGGCGGATCCTGTGCGGGATCACCCGTCAGCTCGGCGAAGCGCGCACGGGCGGCGGCGAGGTCGTCGGGGCCGAACACTTCGAAGGCGATCAACTGCTCGTCGTTCAGCACCGACACGCCGATGACCGCGGTGTCCACAATGCCGTCGGCGTCGACCAGCGAGTGGTGTTCGACCATGCCTCGCCCCTCGACGAAGGTGTCGATCCGACGGACGATCATCGTGATGCCTGCGGGAATCGAGGGCAGGAACTCGCTCAGGTAATCGCTGCGATCCAGGTCGGGCCACCCGATGCCACGATGGTCACGGAATCGGAAGTCCGGATGGAGCCACGATGCAATTCGTTGGGAATCGAGCGCCGAAAACACATCGAGCCCTTCGAGAGACGCATCGCTGAGCCCCAGGGCCGCGGCGTACTGCCGGTCGAGTTCCAGGAGTGCCTCACGGAGTTGCGTGTCGTCGAACGCGAACACTCGGTCCACACGATCCTGACCCATTCGGACCACCACCAGATGAGCCTGCACGTTGTCGTCGATGACGATGTGCACCCGCACCAGGCATAGATCGTCGCCTCGTGAAGCGACCAGTTCCGTCTCGGACCGATGCGTTGCGCCGAGCGAGCGGTTGACGAACAAGGTGTCGGCCGTCTCGAACTTGTCGATCTCCGCTCGGAGGTGGAACGGGGTGCGGGCGACCATCAGGAAGTCGGGGGCCAGGCCGTCGAGGTAGCGCTCCTTGTCCCCGTCGTTCATCGCCTGGTCGCCTGCCTGGAAGGCGCGCCAGGCAGCGTTCGCGAAGTCGGGTTCCGACGCTGCTTCCGCAGACGCGTCGGCGGCCACGAGTTCGTGGTAGCGGGCGAGGGCTGCTTCGTGATCTCCGACGTCGAATGTCTCGGCTCGCGTGAGTCGGCCATCGTGGCTGACGGAGATCGCCCAGAACTCCCAGGACGCATCGGACGACGACGAACCACGGATCCATCGTGCGAGCCAATGGCGACCCTCGGGGTCGTGCTCGGTGACTACCGTCGGAAAGGCGTAGTAGCCCTCGCCGGCGATCGCGAGGTTCGACTCGACATAGTCGTCGATGCTCCGGCGACCGAGACCGAGCGCACGATGGTCGATCGACTCGAAGTCGTCGCTCCCACAGGCTCGGATCTCGTCACGGACGCCGCTGGCGATTGCTCTCCGGTATCGCGAACTGAGCTCGGCAATGGTCGCCGGTCCGCCCTGCTCGACCCACTTGCGATCGAGCTCGTCGAGCGCGTCGAGGAGGTCGTCGGCGTCGGTGTCGTAGCTGGTCAGCCGGACGAGCTTGCCGTCGCGGCTCTCGGCGACAGCCCGGAAGCCCCATTCATCGCCAGCCGCAGTCGTGACGTGCAGATCGCCGACCACGAGCGAGTCGATCCGGGTCGCGAGCGTTCGGGTCTCGATGCGGGCAATGTCGGTGTCGAGCCAGAAGGTGGCTGCTTCTCGCCACTCGTCGATTCCCCCCGTCTGACCGAGTGCGG
Organism: Ilumatobacteraceae bacterium; assembly: GCA_963715825.1. Taxonomy (GTDB): domain Bacteria; phylum Actinomycetota; class Acidimicrobiia; order Acidimicrobiales; family Ilumatobacteraceae; genus Sva-07. The sequence goes on along the minus strand of CAVQSI010000020.1, from coordinate 103,314 downwards.
TGGAACGCCGGGCCTCGAAGTGGAAGTCGGGATGAAGCAACTCGAGATGCGCGTCCAGCCCGCGTTCGAGCAGCACCTCGAACGATTCTTCGAACACTCGACTCGCCATCGTTCGAGATCGCCGAGTTGGCCGGCGTGTGCGGCACGGTCGCTCGTCGCCAGTCGTTCGTACTCGGCGATCGCTGCGTCGAGGTCGTCGAGGTCGAAGATGCTCGCCGAGACGAAGCACGACGCCGTCATGACGTAGACGACGTAGTACTCCCACATCGAGCCGTCTCGTGCCTCGAAGCGCGGGCGGACCAGCAGGACACCGTTGTCGTGGCGCACGTACTCGACGTCCACATGGAGATGGCCGCCGCGAACGATCCCTGTTCGGACGTACTCGTCGCGATCCATCGTGCCGATCCCGAGCCGACGACGGTCGTCGAAGTGGAAATCGGGAGCCAGAAGCGTGGACGCTTGCGTTCGATCGCCGTCACGCTCGGCGTGTCGCGCTCGCTGGTTGAGCATGACCACGTCGCTCGGACCGCCGAGCTCGATGTAGCGCGCGTCGAGCAGGTCCAGCGCGGCGTGGATGTCGTCCCCGTCGAACCAGGAGATGCGGACGATCACTCCGTCATGTGACTCGACGAGGGTGAGCCGTTCGATCACGTCGTCGCCGACGGTCGTCTCGAAGGCCTGCAGCGCGAGCGTCTCGCCACGAATGGCGACCAGCCGGTTCTGCGTCGACACCACTGATTCGACGGGACCGTCGACCATCGCCTGCCAGTAGTCGCCGTCGAACGTCGATGCCAAGAACTCCGATCGCGTCTCGATGGCGCCGGGCGTGACCGTGAAGCGTCCGAGGTCGATCGACTCGAACGACTCGTCGAGCAGCGCCGTGAACCCGTCTCGATCACGACGGTGCCCCGCGTCCATGACGAGGGCGCACAGCGTCGTCGCCTCGTTCGACGGTTCCCGCGACGTCGACGGTGGCTCCGATGCGGCCGCGAGTTCGTCGAATCTCGCTCGTGCGGCGTCGAGTTGGTCGAGGTCGAAGTTGTCCCAGTTGGTGATCCTGCCTGCCTGGACGGCGATGACACACAAGAGGTCCATCGACACGTCGCCGAGATCCTCCTCGGTCGTCAGTGTCTGCCGGTGCAGCAGTGCGTCGTCGCTCCATGCGATCGGATGAGCAGCGACCGTGGTGTTCCTGCTGCCGAAACCGGAGATCCCCCGCACCGACTCGAACCACTCGTCGGCGTTCCTCGTACCGAGCCCGAGCCGTCGATGGTCGACCGAGGTGAAATCGTCCGCGAGCACGGCCCGAGCCGCGGTCGCGTCCCCGGCCCGAACAGCGTCAGAAAGCTTCCGCCGTACGGCCAGGTAAGCGGAAGGCCCGCCGGTTGCGGCCCACTGGCGGTCGAGTTCGCCGAGCGCGGCCCTGAGGTCGTCGCCGTCGAACCAGACGACCTCCTTCGCGAGCCCACCCTCGGCTCGGCTCACACACAACCGTTCCGAGACGTCGTCGCCGCGACGTAGCGACAACCGGTGAAGGCAGAGATGATCCCCTCGGATGGCGATCAGCTGGTCGATGGTGATCGACGCACCCCTGCTGAGGGCGTCGCCGATCAGCGCCAAGTGGCCGTCGGCATCGACGTCGCCGAGCACGCCCATCAGACTCACCTGCGAGATCCGGCTCACGAAGTCGGGCGCGATGAGATGACGCGCCGACTCGACGCCCGTGTCCTCGATCAATCGGATGAACTCCTCGACGGCTGCGGTTGCCTCATTGGCGAACGGCGGCAATGACGAGGTGCTGGGCCTGGTGGGAGCTGCGGTCAGCTCCCGGTACCGACGCTGTGCCGCATCGAACTGATCGAGGTCGAACGTGTCCATGGTCGTTTGCCGGCCGTCCACGATCGTCGTCACACTCCAGAACTCCCAGGTCGAATCGTCGGCGGCCGACACCCGGAGGCGCTGCAGCACCGTCGAATCCGACCATGCTGCAATGGCGGCAGCGACCGGGAGTACCTCGCTGCTCGTGTCGTCGAACATCGGCCGGATCGACTCGGCGTGCTCGTCCGCGCTCATCTCGCCGAGGCCCAGACGGACGGTGGTCGATCCAAACGAAGTCATCGGAGAGACAAGTGCGGTACGCATCGAAGTCGCGATCCGCCATCGCCCGTCGATCCGCTTGCTGATGTCGACGTACGCCAGCGGGCCACCGGTGGCAGCCCACTGGTCGTCGAGTTCGTCGAGGGCTCCAGTGAGATCGGTGTAGTCGTACCAATCGGTCCGCACGATCCGGGACTCGTCGGTGCGAACGACGACGAGCCGTTCCATCACGTTGCCGTCGATCTCGAACGTGTTCAGCACGAGGCAGAGATCGTCGCCACGTAGCGCGACGACCTCGGCGTTCGCGTTGATCTCGACGCCGTACTCCCACGTCTCGAAGACCGAGGCGACGTACTCGTCTCGGCCGATCCGCTTGCCCGGCTCGAGCGTGAATCGTTCGTGGTCGACGCTCACGAAGTCCTCGTGGTGCAGACCCGTGTAGACGTCGGGCTCCGTGCCGTAGACGAGCTGGGTGATCTCCCAGGCGCGGTTGGTCAGCTCCGGTATCGACGGCCCTCGTCACCGCTTCGAATGCCTGCAGCGCAGCATCGGCCTGATCGACGGCGTAGTTGTCCCAGCGAAGGAACTGCTTCGGCCGTCGGTGACGACGAGAGAAATTCTGTCCATCGCGACGTCACCGAGGTCCTCGTCGAGTCGGAACGTGTGCCGGTAGAGCAGCACGTCGTCCGTCCACGCCAGCGGTGCGACGGGGACATCCCCGCCCGGCCCTGCGAGTACGGGCACCGTCGCCAACCAGTCGTCGGGCCCGCGGCGCCCCATCCCGAGCGGCCGATGATCGACGCTGACGAACCCGGCGGCCAGCATCGGTCGCACCGTCTCGGGGTCACTCCGGATGGCGGCCACGAAGCGCCCGACGAGCGCAAGGAGTGGCGCCGGCCCGCCGGCGCCCGCCCACTGCGTGTCCAGATCCTCGAGTGCCTCCGCCAACTGGGTGTCGTCGTACATCGTCAGCTGAGCGATCCGCCCGCCGTCGGTGCGAATGACGAACAGGTATGGCTGCACGTTGTCGTCGACGAACGCCACGACTCGTGCCAGACAGAGCTCATCGGTACGAACCGCGACGAGCTCGGTGTCGACACGGAAGTCCGCGCCCCACGAACGCTGCGCGAACATGTTGTCGGCGAAGTCCTCCGGTCCGAGTTCCTGACCGACGTTCAGTCGATACCGAGCGGTCGCGACGAAGTCTCCACTCATCAACTCGATGAACCGCTCCCGATCGCCGTCGACGAGCGCGCTGACCCACTCCTGACCGATGCGCCACGCAGCATTGGTGAGCGGGCCCCCGACCCCCGTGCTCCGGGCCGCCATCAGTTCTGCGACTCGCGCCTCGGCCGTCGCCAGGTCGTCCACTGCGAACAGCTCGATCGCTTCACTCAGGCCCGCGGAGTACGTCATCACCGCGAGGTGCTCCCACTGCGACCCATTGGGTGCCACCCAGCGGTCATGCGTGAGCGCAACCGACCCGGTGTCCTCGATGACCTCCATGACGATGTAGTCGTGGTCCGCCCTGACGGACGACCGGATGTACTCCTCACGGTCGAGCGTTCCGAGGCCCAACGGCCGGCGGTCGCGATAGCTCCAGCCAGGCGCCAGACAGTTGCGGACGGTTTCCCAATCGCCGTCGATCGTCGCTCGACGCATTCGACCCGTCAGCTCGAGGAGCGACGACGGTCCATGGCGCTCGAGGTGGATCTCATCGAGCCGGTCGAGTGCGTCGTGCAGTGCTTCGGGTTCGAACGTCTCACCGCGCACGATCAGACCGTCGTCGTCCACCACCGTGACGGCGAGCAAGTCGACGATGTCGGTTCCGAACGTGGCCAGCCACCGGCCGAGCGCAACGTCGTCGCCGCGAACGGCGAGCGTCTCGGTCGTGACGGTGGGACGGCCGGTGATCACCCCCCTGGCCAGTTCGATGGCCGCGTCGAAGCCGAACGTCTCGTGCACCTGGAGGCGTTGGTGCGGCTGGTGGACGTACCCGGGGTCCAGCAGCGTGACGAAGCGGTCGAGGTCGCCGTCATTGATTGCAGCGCCCCAGGCCGCCTCGAACGCTCGCGACGCAGCGTTGACGACCTTGCGGACGCCCGCGACCGAGTCCGGGTTCGTGAGCTCCTCGTAGCGACGCTGCGCATCGTCGAGCCGGTCGATCGGGAAGATCTCCTGGCGGACCCCTCTGCCTTCGCGTTGCTGCATCACCGTCAGCAGGTCGACCATCGAATCGTCGGCGTACGTGAGCCGCAGGTGAAGGAGCCCCCCGGCTTCGTTGACCTCGATGGGTTCCACCAACTGAAGGGACGTGATGACGGTCGCGCCGGCACTGTTCGCCGTCAGTGACTCCACGAAGTCATCGACCGTGCGGATCCCGAAGCCGAGCGGTCGGTGATCGATCGAGACGAAGTCGTCGTCGAGCAGCGAACCGATGTCGACGACGCTCCCGAACTCGAGCGCCTGCTGCAGGGCGCCGAACAGCGCCAACCCGTCGCTGTTGCCGCCACCGAAATCCACCCACTGTCGATCGAGCTCGACGTAGGCCTCTCGGAGCTGATCGGCATCGAACGTCACCACCTCGCTCACCAAGCCGTCCTGCAGGCGGGTGACGGCGAGGCGATCCGACAGGTCGTCGCCGATCACGATCCCGAACCGCACCATCGCCAGGTCGTCACCTCGAAGAGCGACCGTTGACGTCTCGAACGTCCCGCCGACGTCGATGACACCGGCGACCATCTCGAAGTACTCGTCGGCGTCCATGTCGTCGAGCGCTGCGAACACATGGCTGCGATGACGACCCACGAAGTCCGGGTGGAACCGCTGGAGCATCTCGGTCACGTCCGCCCGAGTCCGTATCTGTGCCGTGCCGCTCCACACCTTCGATGCGGCGTTGCCCCACAGCCCCTCATCGGGCACTGCCGGGTCGGGCGCATCGGTGGTCGGCGACTCGTTGCCGGTCCGCTCGATCGTGGAGCTCAGACCCGTGACGCCCTTGTCGGCGAGGAGCACCTCGGATGCCGCTCGATACCGCGTGGCCTCGCGTTCGTCACCTCGCAGCGCGGCGATGCGGGCGGCCGATCGCAGGGCGATGGCGTGGTCGAGGATGATGTCGGTGCGCTCGGCGATTGCGATCGCCTCGGCAACCAGCGACTCGGCCTCGTCGGCTCGGCCCTGCTGGGCCCGGATCTCACCGAGCACGGCGCGGCTGGCCACGGCCGTCTGCAGGTTCTCGCCCGCCGCGGCGAGCGCGCCCGTTGCGAGCTCGTCGGCTTCGTCGACGCGACCCTGGCGCAGCAGCGAGCGTGCGAGCAGCGCGGCTGCCTGCCCGGCGTCGGCGCCGATTCCCAGTGCTCCGAGACCGTCGCGTGCGAGGCGGAGATGGGGTTCGGCAGCGACCGGATCGTTGGCGAGCAGCTCGACGAAACCTTCGAACAGTTCGGTCTCGTACAGGCCCTGGCGCAGACCGAGGTCGCGTGCCGTCGTGCGCGACGCCTCGAACTTGTCGTGCGCCGAATCGAACCGGCCCCGCAGTGCTTCGAGCAACCCCTGACACCGAACCGACGTCGCTTCGACCGCCGGCGACGAGGTGGTGATCCGCAGCAGGCGGAGCACGTCGAGACAACGCCCACCGGCACGAGCCACCGGCGACGGGCCCCACAGGGCGGCGAGCGGCGCGGCACCGAGCACCGCAACCGTGCGGCGCCGGTCGCCGGCGGTTCGAGCTGCACTGAGGGCGAGGTCGAGTTCGGCCTCGCACTCGCCGATGCGCCCGAGCCGGGCCAGGGTTGCCGCACGCACGAGGCGGGCCTTCGCCACGCCGGCCTGGTCGTCGAGCGCGTCGAGCCGTCCGGCGGCGCCGTCGGCGAGTTCGGCGGCTTCGCTCAGTCGCTCCGAATCGGTCAACGACCACAGCTGTGCCTGGAAACAGTCGGCCCACGCGGTCAATCGCTCGTCGGCGTCGAGGTCGGACATCTGGTCGACGAGCGCTGCGCCGCGCCCGACGGCGCCCGACGACAGCAGTGCCTCGCAGCCGATCAACAGCAGTTCGTTGCGCTCGCTCTCGTCGTCGGTGAGTGCGAGTGCCCGCTCGGCGTAGCCGCCCGCCGACGACAGGTCCTCCCGGGCGAGCGCCTGCTCGGCAGCGTGACGGAGTCGCTCGCTCGCCTGCGCGGCGAGCGTGCGGGTCGCGTCGTCGAGGGTGCCGAGTTCGCTCCGGTAGCGATGAGTCTGCTCGTAGTGGAACGCCACGACGACGTTGGTCTCGTCGTCGTCGACGCCTTGGCCGTCGATCGAGCGCCCGACTCGTTCGTGGAGCTCGGCCCGATGACCCTTGAGGAGCCGGCGGTAGGCGGCGTCGCGGATCAGGACGTGATGGAACCGGTAGACCGGATGGTCGCCGGCCCACGCACCTGACGGTTCGATCAGGTCCTTGCGACGGAGCCGGTCGATCAGCGCGCCGAGGTGGGCGCTGATGTCGGCGCCGGCGAGCGAACCGAGGAGCCCGCGGTCGAACTCGGTACCGATCACCGAGGCGAGTTCGACCACCTGGCGCTCGTCGTCGGGTAACCGCTCGACACGGCTGGCGAGCAGCGAGAGCACCGTCGGTGGCACCTCGATCGCATCGGCGTCGATCGTCAGGCGCCAACGGTCGCCGTCACGGGCCAGGACCCCGTCGTCGACGAGCATCTGCACCAACTCGCGGACGAACAGCGGGTTGCCCTCGGTCGAGTCGGGGATCCGCTCGATCAGATCGGCGGGTAGCTCGTCGGTGTCGAGCAATCGTGCGGCGAGCTCGCGGGTGGTGTCGGCGTCGAGGCCCTCCAGCGACACCGAGGCACTCACGCGCCTGCCAGTCTGGGTGAGCTCGGGCCGCAGATCGCGCAGTTCCGGGCGGGCCAGCGCCACGAGGAGCACCGGCGCCTCGGTCCACTCGACGAGGTGGTCCAGGAGATCCCAGAACAGCGGCTCGGCCCACTGGATGTCGTCGACCACGATGACGAGCGGCTCGCTCGCAGCGAGGTGTTCGAGCAGCCGCCGAACCGCCCAGAACGACTCCTCGGTCGAACGGGCCTCGCCGTGTCCGAGGAACGACGCAAGCACGCTGGCCAACCGTGCAGCTTCGGCGTGGTCGGCCACGAGGAGCGCAATGTCCTCGGCGGAACCCGAACCGGTCAGTTCGCGGAGCAGTTCGACGATCGGCGTGAACGTGGTCGAGCCGCGGCGCTCGAATCGCAGGTCGAACGACCGCGCTTCAACGCTTGCCCGCAGTTCGGCGGCCAGGCGGGTCTTGCCGACGCCCGGCGCGCCGATCACCGTCACGAGCTTCGAGGTCGCCGACGAGCACGTGTCGTCGAACGCTGCTCGCAGCGCCTGCAGCTCCTCGTTGCGGCCCACGAAGGGCGTGGTGTCCTCGGCGACGCCACGGTCGTCGTCGACGACCTGAAAGGTCGCCAGGGCGTCGGACTTGCCCTTCACCCGCACTTCGCCGAGCACCTCGTAGGAGACGGCCGAGCGGGTCAGCCGCCAGGTGTCCTCACCGACCATCACCCGGCCCGGTTGGCATGCCGCCTCGAGCCGAGCGGCCGTGTTCAGCACGTCGCCCACCACGTCGGCGTCGCCATCGCCGGTCACCAGTTCGCCGGTGTTGATGCCGACCCGCATGCCCAGCTCGACGCCGTGCTGCTCGCGCACCGAGTCGGCGAACGCACGGAATCGTTGCTGCAATTCCAGGCCGGCGGCGACTGCCCTGAGCGCATCGTCCTCCGCCACCTCGGGAACACCGAAGATCGCCAACACGCCGTCGCCGGTGAACTTGACGACCGTGCCCGCATGGTCCTCGATCGTCGAACGCAGGATCTCGAAGTACGGAGCAAGCGCCGAGCGAGCCGCCTCGGGATCGAGCCGCTCACCGAACGAGGTCGAGCCGACGAGATCGCCGAACAGGGCCGTCACGTTCTTGCGGACCGCGTTGGGGACCGCTGCCTGCTGGTCGAACGCTGGATCCGGCGTCGCGGCGGTCGGCGTGACTCCGGCCGGCGCGGTCGCCGGAGACCCGCACTGGTTGCAGAACTTGGCGCCGGGTGGTTGCTCGGCCTGGCAGGAACCGCAGCGGGCCGCCAGGGGCGCGCCGCACTCGTTGCAGAACTTGGCGTTCGCCTGGTTGTCGTGTGCGCAACTACCGCATCGCATGGTTGGCCGCTCCCCGGGATACATCTTCGCATGTGCCTGTGCACAGCGGGACATGTTGCCGGCACGCGAGTTGTGGTGATCGGCGCTCACGTAGGGTCGCCTGGTGAGCAACAGCGAGGCGCCGAGGACTGTTCGCCCGGCGCGACGACCGTCGGTCCCGACCCGAGTCGTGTTCGGCCTACTCGGCGTCGCTGTCGTGGCGTTCAACGTGGCGCTGATGCTGTCCGACCGTGCACCCGGCTTCCTGCGGAGGTTGTTCGGCGATGCGGTCGACCGGCTGTCCGACCGCATCGACCAGGCGCCGCGGCTCCCGGCAGACCAGTTGCCGAGCAGCGATTCGATCGTGCACATCGCTGTGTGGGGCGCTGCGATGGCGCTCGTGGGGCTGACGGTGTGGTCGTGGCGCGGCTTGGTGGTCGCGGCCATCGGCGTCCTGGCGGTCAGTGCCGTCGTGGAGCTCGGACAGGGCGTCTACTCCTCGACGCGATCGGTCGAGTTCAGCGACGCGCTCGCCAACGCGATGGGCGTCGTCGCCGGAACCGTGGCCGCTGCGCTTGCGTATCTGGCGTGGAGCGCCGGGTCGATCCTTCTCGGGGGAGTGCGGGCACGCCATTCGTGACAGCACCGGTGACCGTGGTCGAGGTTGCGCCGTCGGAGGAATTCACCGACGAACCGCTCCGCCCGCTCGATCTGCTTGCGTTCGCCATCGAGGAGTTCGCCACTCCCTGCCGACATCGAGGCGCTGCGCAACTGCGACGCCGACTGCTGAGTCCGGTGCTGACGCGTCTCAGTCGCCGAACGTTCGCGCCGGCGGGTTGGTGCCGCTGAGGATCGCCTCGTAGTCGCCAGCGAGCGACTGCACCATCTGGTCGTCGGTGAAGATCCAGAACTGGTCGGCAAGGATCGCGTCGTGCACCAGGTCGGCGACGGCGTCGGGTTGCATGCCGGAGCGCAGCTGCTCGGACACGAACGCCCTGATCGCTGCCTCTTCGGCACTCGGCTCGACACCGAGACCGGGCGCCGCCCACTCGGGCCGGTTGCGCTCCGATCGGTCGATCTCGGTGTTCACCCAACCGGGGCACAGGCACGAGACGCCGACGCCGGTGCTGCGCATCCGCATGGTCTGGAACAGCCCTTCGGTGATGCCGACGACCGCCCACTTGCTGGCGCTGTAGGCGGAGTGGCCCGGGAACAGCCCGGCCATCGACGCTGTGTTCACGATGTGTCCCTCGCCGCCCTCGACGAGGTGAGGCAGGAAGGCGCGATGCCCGTGGATCACGCCCCACAGGTTGACTTCGAGCACCCAGCGCCACTCCTGCTCGAGCACCCACTCGCCGCCCGATGCCGGGCCACCGGCGACGCCGGCGTTGTTGCACAACACGTGGACCCGTCCCGAACTCGTCGAGTGCGGCGTCGCGCAGTCGGTCGACTGCGTCGCCGTCGGTGACGTCGGTGCGTACACCGATTGCCTGCGCCCCGGTCGCGTTGATGGCGGCGACGGCGTCATCGAGCTTGGGCTCCTCGACGTCGGCGAGCACGACGTTCATCCCCGCTCGGGCGAATCGCTCGGCGAACGCCCTGCCCATACCCGACCCTGCTCCGGTGACCACGGCCGTCTTGCCTGCGAGGTTCTCCATCCGGCGAACGTAGCCCGATGGGGCCCGCCCGGTCGATCGAGGCGGCGATCGGCGTCAACGGCGCGGCCGGGCGGCCCGTTCAGGCGGTCGGCACGTACTGGCCGACGATGCGCACGGTCAGACCGAACTGCGATCCGCCGATGGGCTGCGTGACATCGCCGATACCCAACCAGTCGAGCAGCAGGTCGTGATCGCCGACGCGCAGGCGCGCACATCCCTTGCTCTTCGGGCTGGTCGGCACGTTGTTCGCGCCGTGGATGGCAAGTCCGCCGTCGAAGTAGAGCGGCTTGTACATGTTGCCGTTGATCGGGTTGTCTTCCGGCACCGGGAACTCGGTGCTGTCGTGCCAGCCGCCGTTCTCGAACGCCGGGTCGTAGCGGTACACCTTCGACGCCTCCTGGAGGCGGGTCTCGTAGCCCGGCTCACCGGTCGAGGTGGGGAACACGAACTGCAGCTGTTCGGCGCCGGCGCCGACGAACATGACCTGGCAGGTCTGGTCGACGTGCACCCAGCGTTCGGCCTCGAGGGGGGCGTTGAGCGGGACGTTCAGCTGGGTGGCTGCCATCAGCACCTGCTCCTCGTCGCTGCCCGCCGCCATGTCGGCCGTCGATGGCGGGAGGCCCAACGCCATCCGTGCTGCGCACAGGCGCTGGCGGGTGACCGACCCCGACACGCCGTCGATGGGCAACTCGGCCATGCCCGATCCGGCAAACAGCTCGTTGAGTTTCGTTTGCTGGATCTCGACGTTCGCCATCGTGGCTTCGGCGACCAGCACGCGGTTCGGCTCGCGGGTTTCGCCCGTGCGGTCGTCGAGGCCGTTGTCGACGCACACGTCGAGGAGCTGATCCGGGAAGATCGTGTTGTCATCGAGGTCGTTCTCGGCGCCGATGGTGTCGACGCGCACCGTGTCGTCGTCGAAGCGGTCGGCGATGAGGCTGAGCGACTCACCCGGGGCGACCTGGACGACGCACAGGGGGTCGTAGACATCGAGTGCAGGTTCGGTCGTCGGAGGCGCCGGCACCGTGGTGTCTGCGGCCTCAGTGGTGACTGCGGTCGGTGTCGAGCCGGTGTCGACGGTGTCGGTCGGCGCGGCGATCGTGCTGCTTCCGGCGGTGTTGCTGCAGGCGCTCAGCGCCACGAGCGCGCCGGCGAGCAGAGCGGCGACGGCAGTGGATGACACGCCGCCACAGTATCGACGCCGCTGCGCTCGGTGGTGGCAAGCGCGGCGGCGGGATGTGTCAGATGATCCGGACAGGAATCGAACGGGGGCCACGTACCTGGCCGCCGGCCCACGTGACCTTCGCCGGGTCGGTGACGTCGAACTCGGGGATCTGCGCGAGCCATTCCTCGACGGCGACGCGCAGCTCCATCCGGGCCAGGTTCGATCCGGCGCAGCGGTGGATGCCGGCGCCGAACGCGAGGTGCCGGTTGTGCTGGCGATCGAGGATGACCTCGTCGGGGTTCTCGAACACCTCGGGGTCGCGGTTCGCAGCCGGGAAGTTCATCAAGATGCGCTCTTCTGCCTTGATCGGGCAGCCTTTGTACTCGACGTCCTCGATCAGGCGACGCGCCATCGTGACCGGGGCGTACGCGCGGAGGAACTCCTCGATCGCGGTGGGCATCAATTCGGGCTCGGCGACGAGGCGGCGGCGATCGTCGGGATGGGTGGCGAGGTGCCACATCGTGGAACCGATCGACGACCACGTGGTGTCGATACCGGCGATCAACAGCAGCGCGCACATGCCCATCACGACGTCGCGGGTGATCGGCTCGCCGTCGTGTTCGGACTGGATCAGTTCGCTGATGAAGTCGTCGGTCGGGTTCTCGGTGCGCTCGTCGATCGCCGCGCTCGAGGTACTCGATGATGCCGATGATGCCGCGCCGGCGGCGCTCGGGGTCGTGGGCGAACTCGAGCACGTCGCGCACCCACTCGGTGAACGTGCCCGCCATGTCCTCGGGCACGCCGAGGATGTGGCCGATCACGCGGACCGGAATCTGTTGGGCGTACTCGGCGGCGGCGTCGCCCTCACCTCGGGCGGCGATGTCGTCGACGAGGCGACGACACAGCTCGCGGGTGAACACCTCGTACTCTGCGACGCGGGCAGGACTCATCGTCGGGAGCACCAGGCGGCGGGTCCAGGTGTGCAACGGCGGGTCGGCGCTGATCGGCGGGACGCCGGAGGTGAGGACGGGGGCGGGGATGTGTCCTTCGGAGTTCTCGTCGCCGACCGGGATCATCGGGACCACGCTGATGCCGTTGCCCGACGGGAACGTCACGATGTCGTGAGCGATTGCGTAGACGTCCTCGTAGCGAGTCGGCAACCACGAACCGCCCCACCGGTCGGTGTGCGCCATGGGGCACGTCTCGCGCAACTCGGCCCAGATCGGGTACGGATCCGCGACGTACTGGGCGTCGAAGATGTCGTAGTCGCTCGCCCAGTCGGTGACAGGCGGCGTCACGGGGCCCGCATCTGATTCCGAGGTGCTGGTCGACGTGGGGGTCGCGGTGTCGTTGCTCATGTCCCTGCCTTGTGATCGAGGTTTGGAACAGTGTGCCAGACGGTGCGGAGGAAGGGGACCTCAGACGGTGAGATTCCGCGACAGGTGCGAGCCCGTCAGAAGACGACGGGGACCTGGCGCGGACCGCGTACCTGGCCGCCGGCCCAGGTGACCTCGCCGCCGTCGGCCAGTCGGAACTCGGGAATCCGTTCGAGCCAGACCTCGACGGCCACGCGCATCTCCATGCGCGCCAGGTTCGATCCGGCGCACCGGTGGATGCCGGCCCCGAACGCGACGTGGCGGTTCTGGGCGCGATCGAGGATCACTTCGTCGGGGTGCTCGAACACCTCGGGGTCACGGTTGGCGCCCGGGAAGTTCATCAGCACCTTGTCGCCGGCCTTGATCGGGCAGCCGGCCACCTCGATGTCGTCGGTGGCGATGCGCGCCATCGTGACGGGGGAGTAGGCGCGCAGCAGTTCCTCGATCGCGAGCGGCATGATCTCGGGCTCGTCGACGAGTCGTTTCGCGTCGTGCGGGTGGGTCGCGAGATGGAGCATCGCCGAGCCGATCCCGGACCAGGTGGTGTCGACGCCGGCGATCAGCGTCAGCGCCGCCATGCCCATGATCGTGAGGTCGTCGACCGGCTTGCCATCGTGCTCGGCGTGCAGCAGCGCGCTCATCAGGTCGTCGCCGGGATGGGTGCGGCGATGCTCCAACTGTTCGAGGAGGTACAGCGTGAGCGCGTCGCGGCCGCGCGTCGCTCGGGCCTCTTCGTGCGCGAACTCGAGCAGATCCTGGACCCAGCCGGTGAACGTGTCGGCCATCTCGTCGGGTACACCGAGCACCAGCGAGATCACCCGAACCGGGATCTGGCGGGCGTAGTCGCCTGCAGCGTCGGCGGATCCATTGTCGATGAAGCCGTCGATCAGCCGGTTGCACAGTTCACGGGTGAAGGGTTCGTACTCGGCGACACGGCTGTGAGAGAACCACGGCAACATGAGGCGGCGAGTCCACGTGTGGTCGGGCTGGTCGGCGTCGATGGGTGGCAGCGGAATCTCGACGGGAGGCGGCGGACGCTCCTCGTCGTCGAACGTCAACACGCCGACGTCGCTGGAGCTGAAACCATGATGGTCTTGCGCGAACCGCTGCACGTCGGAGTAGCGGGTGGGGAGCCAGGAGCCGCCCCATCGCTCGGTGTGAGCGATCGGGCACTGCTCGCGCAGGTCGTCCCACACGGGGTACGGGTCCGCGACGTAGTCGGCGTCGAGGACGTCGTAGTCGGTCGTCCAGTCGTTCACGGGCGGAAGTCCGGTGCCGGGCGGTGTGGTGTCCTGATCAGTGGTCATTCGAGGTCCCTCCGTCTCGCGTGCCAACGAGTATGGCCCACCTGTCGATGTGGTCGAGAGGCGGCCGCCGTCGACGCCAGGATCGAAGGGCGCCGGTGGGCGGCCGTCCAGCTAGTTTCTCTGGCGGTATCGCAGGGGGCGACGCCGGGAGGGGACGACATGAGCATTCCGAAGACGCCGACCGAGATCACCGCGGCATGGTTCCAGGAACACTTGGGCTGGAACGTCACCGATGTCCAAGTGCACGAGATCGGCGCGGGCCTCGGGGTGAGCAGCGCTGTCTACCGGGCGCATCTCAGCGGCACCGGTGTCCCCGAGACCGTGGTCGTGAAGCTCACGGCGATCGATCCCAACGCCGCCTTCACCAGCACGGTGCTGCGCATGTACATCCGCGAGGCGAAGTTCTTCAACGAACTCGCCGATCACATGCCGGTTCGCGTGCCCGCCGGCCACTACGGCGATGTGTCCGACGACGGCGCCGACTTCGTGGTGGTCATGGAGGACCTCGTGGGCAATCGCATGCTCGACCAGACCGCTCATCTCGACGATGCCGACGCCGAAGCGTGCATCGACAACCTCGCGGTGTGGCACGCGAACTGGTGGAATCGCACCGACGGCATGTGCGAGTCGGGCCGTGCCGTCGCGCTCGCCGACCCGATCTATCCGGCGTTGTTGCCCGGGCTGTTCGACGAGGGCTGGGTCAAGTTGAACGCCTCCACCGGCTGCGTACCGCCGGAATCGCTGCAGCCGGTCGGCCCCAAGTTCGGCGCTGCCGTCGAAGGGCTGCTCCAGCAGTTGAGCGAAGGACCGATGACGCTGTTGCACGGCGACTATCGCACCGACAACATGATGTTCGCCCCCGACGGCACGGTGATCCTGATGGACTTCCAGCTCACCGGCGTCGGCTCCGCCGCCTACGACCTGGCGTACTTCATCGGCTCGTGCCTGGATGTCGATGCGGCACGTGAGCGCGAGCTCTACGACCGCTGGACCAGCGGCCTCGTCGCCGCCGGTGTGCCCGAGTCGGATCTTGCCGACATGTGGGAGAAGTACCGCATCGCTTCGCTGTTCTGCCTCGTGTACCCGGCCGTCGCCGCTCGGGGGATGGACCTCGACGTGCCGCGCGAACGCGATCTCGCGAACGTGATGATGTCTCGTCAATCGCGCGCCGCGGTCGATCTCGACTGGATGTCGCTGCTCGCCTGAACGCACCTCGCTGGAAGGTTTCCCTGAGCGCGAAACTGGGCCCGGTGAGGTGCGCTCCCGTTGGCGGGGAAAGGCTTGGATCAGTACACGGAACCGGTTGACCGGTTTCGTTCCTGGATCCCTGTTGGTCACCTCATCGGACCCGACGCCATCGTCGCGCCACCCGCCGAAAAAGGCAAGGGGGTGTTGTTCCGAGTTCACGAGAACGACGTCAGAGCTCAGACGCCAGGGATCAGAGCACGATGTTGACCATGCGGCCGGGGACGACGATGACCTTCTTCGGGGTGGCGCCGTCGACGATCGCCGCGATCTTCTCGTCCGCCAACGCGGTCGCCTCGATCACATCAGCTGATGCGTCCGCGGCGACGTCGATCCGGCCACGGACCTTGCCGTTGATCTGCACCGGCACTTCGATCGTGTCGTCGACGAGCAGCGCCGGATCGGCGTCGGGGAAGTCGACGTAGGTGATCGTGTCGTCGTGGCCGAGCGCACGCCACAGCTCCTCGGCGATGTGCGGCACCAGAGGCGACAGCATGATCACCATGGGCTCGGCAACCTCGCGAGGGGTCGCGTCGAGCTTCGTGACGGCGTTGTTCAACTCGATGAGCTTGGCGATCGCGGTGTTGAAACGCAGCGCGCCCATCTCCGTGCGCACCGTGTCGATCGTGCGGTGCAGGAGCTTGCGCGTCTCGTCGTCGGCGGGCGTGTCGACCACCGTGCACTCGGCGGTCTCCTCGTCGACCATGGTGCGCCACAGTCGCTGGAGGAACCGGTACATGCCCACGACGTCGCGGGTCTCCCACGGGCGTGACGCGTCGAGCGGGCCGGTGGCCATCTCGTAGAGGCGCAGCGTGTCGGCGCCGTACTGCTCGTACATGTCGTCGGGCGAGACGGCGTTCTTCAGGCTCTTGCCCATCTTGCCCCACTCGCGGGTGACGGGTCTGCCCTCGTAGGTGAACCCTGCGTTGTCGTTGCCCTCGATCTTCGTGGCATCGACGTAGATCTCGCGCTCGTCCTTGTAGGCGGCTGCCTGCACGTAGCCCTGGTTGAAGAGGCGGGCGTAGGGCTCCTTGGAGCTGACGTGGCCGAGGTCGTAGAGCACCTTGTGCCAGAAACGGGAGTAGAGGAGGTGGAGTACCGCGTGCTCGACACCGCCGACGTACAAGTCGACGCCGCCGGGATGGTCGGGGCGGATGTCGGTGCGCGGGCCCATCCAGTACTCCTCGACCTCGCGGTCGACGAAGCGGTCGTCGTTCGTGGGGTCGAGGTAACGCATCTCGTACCAACACGAGCCGGCCCACTGCGGCATGACGTTGGTGTCACGGCGATAGGTCTGCAGGCCGTCACCCAGGTCGAGTTCGACCTCGACCCAGTCGCCGAGGCGGTCGAGCGGGCTCTCCGGGTTCGAGAACTCGTCGTCGGCGTCGAACGTGCGCGGCGAGAACGACTCGGTCTCGGGGAGCAGCACCGGCAGCATGTCGTCGGGCAGCGAGTGCGGGCGGCCCTCGGCGTCGTACACGATCGGGAACGGTTCGCCCCAGTAGCGCTGGCGGCTGAACAGCCAGTCGCGCAGCTTGTAGTTGATCGTCGCGGTGCCGGCGCCGTGCGCCTCGAGCCAGGCGTTCGTCTTCGCGATCCCATCGGCCTTGTTGTCGACGCCGTCGAGGTCGAGTTCGTCGTTCGACGACTGCACGTACGGTGCATCGCCGACGAAGGCAACGGGCCACTGCGAGGTGTCGAGCGTCGGTTCGATCCCCTGAGCCTCGAACCACGAGTCGGGCGGCCGCTGGATCGCCGGGATCGGCAGGCCGAACTTCTCGGCGAACTCGAAGTCGCGCTGGTCGCCGCACGGCACGGCCATGATCGCCCCGGTGCCGTAGCCCATCAGGACGTAGTCGGCGATCCACACCGGGATCTGCTCGCCGTTGACCGGGTTCGTGGCGTACGAACCGGTGAACACACCCGACTTCTCGCGGGTCTCGTCCTGTCGTTCGATGTCCTTCTTCTTCGCCGCCTGATCGCGGTACGCGGCGACCGCGTCCGTCTGGCCGGCGACGGTCAGCGCGTCGACGAACGGATGCTCGGGCGACAGGACCATGAACGACGCCCCGAACAGCGTGTCGGGACGCGTCGT
The DNA here is from genome assembly GCA_963715825.1 of Ilumatobacteraceae bacterium. Classification (GTDB taxonomy): domain Bacteria; phylum Actinomycetota; class Acidimicrobiia; order Acidimicrobiales; family Ilumatobacteraceae; genus Sva-07. Next base: position 86,200 of record CAVQSI010000020.1, on the reverse strand, counting down.
GAAGACCGTGATCTCGCCGGCGGGTGACGGGAAGTGGACCTCGGCGCCATGACTGCGGCCGATCCAGTTGCGCTGCATCGTCTTGATGCCGTCGGTCCAGTCGAGGAGTTCGAGGTCGTCGATCAGTCGATCGGCGTAGGCGGTGATGCGCATCATCCACTGGCGCATGTTGCGCTTGAACACCGGGAAGTTGCCGCGGTCGCTACGTCCGTCGGCGGTGACCTCCTCGTTGGCGACGACGGTGCCCAGGCCGGGACACCAGTTGACCGGTGCCTCGCTCACGTAGGCGAGGCGGTGATCGTCGACGATCTTCGCGCGCTCGCCGACTGACAGCTCGGTCCACGGCCGCCCGTCGGGTGTCGGGCGGGCGCCAGACTCGAACTCGCCGATCAGCTCATCGATCGGTCGGGCTCGGTCGAGGTCGTCGTCGTACCAGGCGTTGAACACCTGACTGAAGATCCACTGGGTCCAGCGGTAGAACTCGGGGTCGGTGGTCGACACGCTGCGCCGCGGGTCGTGCGCGAGGCCCAGGCGGCGCAGCTGGCGGCGGTAGGTGGCCACGTTCTCGGCGGTGGTGATCGCCGGATGCTGACCGTGCTCGACGGCGAACTGCTCGGCCGGCAGTCCGAACGCGTCGAAGCCCATCGCGTGCAACACGTTGTGGCCGGTCATGCGCTTGAACCGGGCGAACACGTCGGTGCCGATGAACCCGAGCGGGTGGCCGACGTGCAGGCCGCTGCCCGACGGGTACGGGAACATGTCGAGCACGAAGAGCTTCTCGCCTCGCGCAGCGGCGAGGTCGGCGTCGGCGAGCGGGCCGGCGGTGTTCGGGGTCTCGAAGGTGTGATGCTCGTCCCACCAGTCCTGCCAGCGCAGCTCGATGTCGTGGGCAAGCGCCGCCGAGTAGCGGTTCGGGGGCGTCTCGCCGCCGGCGGTGGGGGGTTGGTTCGCGTCGCTCATACCGGCCGACCAGCCTAGGCAACCGGCAGATGACTACCGTCCTGCGAATGACGCAGATCAACGGCACGGTTGCAGACGGGTTCGGCGCGGTCGCCGACGCGTTCGAGCGGAACTTCGCCGAGCACGGCGAGGTCGGTGCTGCCTTCTCGCTCTACGTCGACGGCGAAGTCAAAGCCGACCTGTGGGCAGGCGTTGCCGACAAGGCGACGGGTCGCGCATGGACCGAGGACACGCTGCAGTTGGTGTTCTCGACCACGAAGGGGGCGACCGCCATCTGTATCGCGCGTCTCGTCGACGCCGGCCTGATCTCCTACGACGAGTCGGTGGCGACGTACTGGCCGGAATTCGCGGCGAACGGCAAGGGCGAGATCACGGTTGCGCAGATGATGAGCCACCAGGCGGGCCTGGCGTACCCCGACGCCGAACTCGGCTTCGACGATGCCATGGCAGTCGGTCCCATGGTGGAAGCGTTGGCGGCGCAGGCGCCGATCTGGGAGCCGGGGACCAAACACGGCTATCACGCGGTGACCTATGGCTGGCTCGCCGGCGAGTTGCTCCGCCGAGTCGACGGCCGAACCCTCGGCACGTACTTCGCCGAGGAGGTGGCTGCACCGCTCGGGCTCGACTTCTGGATCGGGTTGCCCGAGTCGGAGGAGTCCCGTGTGGCGGTGCTCGAATCGGTGCCGCCGCCCGACGATCCGAACGTCGCCGCGTTGATGGAACAGTTCACGGGCCCCGGCACGATGATCTGGAAGGCGCTGACCGCCAACGGTGCGTTGACCTTCGTCGGAGATGACAACACGTTCAACTCTCGCGCCGTGCACGCCACCGAGATGCCCGCTGCCAACGGCATCACCACGGCGCGCAGCCTCGCCCGCATGTACGCAGCGACCGTCGGGTCGGTCGACGGGATCCGACTGATCAGTCCGGACACGCTCGCCACGGCGCGAGCCGAAGCGGTCAACGGGCCCGACGCGGTGCTGGTGTTCCCGAGTCAGTTCGGCATGGGGTTCATGCTGCACGGCACGCTCACCCCGATGCTGTCGCCGTCTGCGTTCGGCCATGCCGGTGCCGGCGGGTCGCTCGGCTACGCCGATCCGGACGCCAAGGTCGGCTACGGCTACGTGATGAACCAGATGGCCGGCGGCATCGCCGGCGACCCCCGCACCCTCGCGCTCAACGACGCCGTCCGCTCCAGCCTCTGACGGAGCCCCGTCGACCCGGTCGCGATGAGCGAGACCGCCGTATCCGGTCGGTTCGCTCATGATGGGGTGGGTCGAGGTGCGTCCGTGTTCGGGGGAGTGGTCAAGTCGGAGCGCAAACTTCTTTGCCGTGATTTGCCGGTGACCGAGGACGGACACGGTCGGGTGATCGGGTCGCACAGATCGGTGGTCCCGAACTCGGCCCGGAACATCGGAAACCACCAGTTCAGGCGCACTGCTCGGCGCGCCAGTCGCAGTGGGTGAGGTGACGGCTCGGGCCTCCGTATTCGCTGCGCCTCGATGTCGTGGCCGTCGCGCTTGCGACGGCCAGACGGCGCTGCGCCGAGTTGTCATCGCCGAGGCCATGTGTATGGTCGTCGGAACGCATCAACGAGGTCGTGGGCGCCCGCCCGCGCCCGTCTCCGCGAACGAGGCCTCCCAAGACGGCCGCGAGAGGAACCCATCCGAGCACCGACATCGCGCACCACATGGAATCTGCTGGCGACCTCACGACGGGGCTGCGCTGCACCATGAGCGATGTCATCGATCGGTTGGCTGCTCCGACCACTCCGCAGCCGGAAGGGACGCGGCCGCGTCGCCGTGTCCCGGCCCGGGGGATCGCCGTTGCGTTGTTCCTGCTCCTGCTCGGTTGGTGGCTGTTCATCGCCGACACCGCAGCCAACAACGATCTGATCGAGGGCTTCGACGTCCTGTTCACCGGCATCGGTGAACTGCCGGCGCTCGTCTTCAACCCTGACGCCTACCAGAGCTGGTGGACGTGGATGTCCGACGCCGAGGGCTGGTCGCCGATCTTCGAGCGTGTGGTCGAAACCGTGCAGCTCGTCGCGATGTCGATGGCCATCGCCATCGTCATCTCCGTCGTGCTCGGGATTCTCGTCCATCGGGTCCGTGTGCTCCGCGGCCTCATCCTCGGGTTTGCGTCGATCATGCTCACGATCCCGTCGCTGGCACTGTTTGCGATCTTCATCTCGATCCCGAGCATCGGCATCGGCGACCGGGGCCCGATCATCGCCCTCACGATGTATTCGATCCTGCCGATCCTGCGCAACACCATCATCGGACTCGAAGACGTCGACCGCGCCGTCATCGAGTCGGCCAAGGGCATGGGGCTCAACGCCAGCCAACGGTTGCTCAAGATCGAACTGCCGCTCGCCTGGCCGATCATCCTGACCGGTATCCGGGTGGCGACGCTGCTCAACATCGGCATCGCCGCCATCGCGCCGCTCGTCGGCGGCACCGGCCTCGGCCGCTACATCAACGACGGCCTCCAGCGATTCCCGGACGTCACCTCCGTCGAGCGGATGTGGACCGGAGTGGTCTTCACCATCGCCCTGGCGCTCGTCGCCGACCTCTTCTTCACCCTGCTCCGTCGATTCACGACGTCGAAAGGACTTCGCTCATGAGCGTCACCGACAACTCCTCGTACTCGCCCCGGGCCACCGCCGCGCTGAACGACGACGCACCACCCCCGATGATCGAACTCCAGGGTGTCGGCAAGATCTACCCGGGGTCGGACATTCCGGCGGTGGGCGACCTCGATCTCAGCATCCCCAAGGGCGAGATCCTCGTGCTGGTCGGTCCCTCTGGTTGCGGCAAGAGCACCACGCTGCGGCTGATCAACCGGATGATCGAGCCCACGTCGGGTCGCATCATCTTCGACGGTGAAGACGTCACGACCGTCAACGCCGATCAGCTGCGTCGCCAGATCGGTTACGTGATCCAGCAGATCGGACTGTTCCCACACCAGACGATCGCTCAGAACATCGCCACCGTGCCGAAGCTGCTCGGCTGGGACAAGGCCCGCATCGCGGCCCGCGTCGACGAGCTGTTGGAGATCACCGGGCTCGACCCGAACCAGTATCGCGATCGCTATCCGAAGGAACTCTCCGGCGGTCAGGCCCAGCGCGTGGGCGTCGCCCGAGCGCTCGGCGGCGACCCCGATGTGCTGCTGATGGACGAGCCGTTCGGCGCCATCGACCCGATCACCCGCGATCGCCTGCAGAACGAGTTCCTGCGTCTGCAGGGCGAGCTGAAGAAGACGATCGTGTTCGTCACCCACGACATCGACGAAGCGATCAAGATGGGTGACCGCATCGCCATCCTCGGCGAGCAGTCGGTGATCCGCCAGTTCGACACCCCCGAGCGCATCCTCGCCTACCCGGTCGACGACTTCGTCAGCGACTTCATCGGATCGGGCTCGACACTGAAGGGCCTCAACTTCGAACGGGTCCGCGATCTCCGGCTGTCGGAGGACTGGCCGATCGTGAGTGTGGACACGGACCGCTCCGACGCGCAGCGTCTGTACGAGGCGTCGCCGGAGAAGTGGATGCTCGTACTCGACAGCGAGCAGCGGCCGATCCGCTGGGTCAACGACCACCACCTCGCCGACACCGCGACACCGCTCTCGCAAGCCGGTGCCGCGGTGATGGCGACCGTCGAGCCCAATGCCACCCTCCATGACGCCCTCGAAGAGATGCTGTTGTCGAACGCCGGTCAGGCCGTCGTCGTCGACGGCAAGGGCCGCTGCCAGGGCATCCTCGACATCGAAGTGCTCGCCGACGTCCTCAAGCGCCTGCGTGGTCAAGCCAAGAAGCACTACGAGCAGCTGGCGGTTCAGGAAGCCGAGCTCAATGGATCCAACGGATCGGGGGCGGGCCACTGATGACATCCCAGCTGCACGACGTACCGACCGAGGTCGCTGAGGTCGACGAGATCCACGCCTTCGAGCCCGAGGGCTCGTTGACGGTCAAGTCCGGCTACCAGCTTCCACCCGGGGTGCGGCTGATCAAGACGAACGCCGGGCTGTTCATCACACCGATCATCGTGATCGTCGGCTCGATCCTGCTCTACTCCTACATCCAGAGTGCCGACAAGATCTTCCAGGACGAACGGGCGCTCGACTGGGACGCCAACCTGCGGCCCCAGCTCGAACAGCACCTGTCGCTCACCTTGTGGTCGACGGTGTTCACCGTCGTGATGGCGGTACCGCTCGGGATCCTGCTCACCCGCCCCAGGTACAAGCGCATCGGATCGCCGATCCTCGCCGTGGCCACCTCGGGGCAGGCCATCCCCGCCTTCGGACTCCTGGTGCTCGCCTTCGCCTGGCTCGGGCGGGGACCGTGGACCACCATCTGGGCGTTGTCGCTCTTCACCTTGCTGCCGGTGCTCCGCAACACCATGGTCGGCCTCGAACAGGTCGACAAGAACGTCATCGAAGCCGGCCGCGGCATGGGGCTCACCAAGCGCCAGGCCCTTCGACAGATCGAGCTCCCCTTGGCCATTCCCGTGATCCTCGCCGGTGTGCGCACCGCGCTGGTGATCACCGTGGGAATGGCTGCACTCGCCTACCTGATCGGTGGGGGAGGGCTGGGGACCACCATCAGCGCCGGGTTGAAGCTCAGCCGAGACCTGGTACTGATCACGGGTGCGGTCATGACCGCGCTCGTTGCGTTGACGGTCGACTGGATCGCCGCGCTGATCGAGAAGACGCTTCGGCCGAAAGGCCTGTGACTCGTTTCCACGCGAGCGCTGCTTCGGCGCGTCCCCGATCGAACACCGTCACACCGTCACACCGAACACCGAACACCGAACACCTCGTGAACACCAACAAGGAGAAACACTGATGAGAATCAAGCGCCAATCGATGCGGTTCGCCGCCGGACTCGCCGCTGTGGCCCTCGTGGCCGGAGCATGCGGCAGCGATGACGACAGCAGCAGCGACAGCGGTGATGACGGCTCCGCCACCACCGAAGCCTCCGACGGCACCGATGCTCCCGACAGCACCGAAGCCGGCGACGGCGACATGGCGACGGTCGAGTGCGAGACCGCCGGAGACGAGGACAACTCGGTGGCTTCGCTGACCGAACTCGACTTCAGCGGTATCGACATCAACGTCGGCTCGAAGGACTTCGTCGAGCAGTTCGTGCTCGGCCAGCTCGCGATCGCCGGTCTCGAAGCCGGTGGCGCCAACGTCACCGACTCGACCAACCTGGGCGGCACCGTGGTCAACCGCGACGCGCTGCTCGCCGGTGAGATCGACACGTACTGGGAGTACAACGGCACCGGCTGGACCGTGCACCTCGCACAGGAAGACCCCAGCTTCGACCCGGTGGAACTGACCAACGGTGTCTGCGCGATGGACCTCGCCGAGAACGACATCCGTTGGCTCGGTGTGTCGCCCTTCAACAACACGTACGGTTTCGCCACCGCCGGTGACTCGCCGGCAGCCGGCGGCGACCTGCAGGCCATGATGGAGTACGTCAACGACAACCCTGACGCCACCGTCTGCATGGAGACCGAGTACCCGAACCGCCCCGACGGCCTCGTGCTGCTCGAGGAAGCCACTGGGCTCACCATCCCCGCTGACCAGCAGGAGATTCTGGAGACCGGCGTGATCTACGAGGAGACCGCCAATGGCAACTGCACCTTCGGTGAGATCTTCACCACCGACGGCCGCATCCCCGCCCTTGGCCTCGACGTCGTCGAGGATCCGGGCATCAACATCCTCTACAACGTGTCGCTGACCCTGCCCGACAGCGTGTACCAGCAGGCCCCCGAGGCCTTCGAGGCGCTCGCCGACACCATCCTCGCCGATCTCGACAGTGCGACGATTGCCGAGTTGCAGCGTCAGGTCTCCGCCGACGGCGAAGACCCTGCTGACGTGGCAGTGGCGTACCTGACCGAGAAGGGCCTGCTCTGATCATCGTGACGTCGCGGGTCTGACCCCGATGTGACAACGCAGTGAGGGGACGGGGGCTTCGGCTGCCCGTCCCCTCGTCGCGTCCGGGATCGGCTCGTAGGGTGCACGGATGGCCACCGAGATCGTTTGCCCGACCTGCGGGACCGACGACGATGTGAGCGGGACGCCGCTCGATGACGGCCAGATCCGCTTGACCTGCGCCGCCTGCAAGCTCGAGTGGACACGAGATCCGCGGCCTCGGTGCCCGACCTGCGGTGGTGACGACCTGTACCACCGACCTCAGGTGATCCTCGAGAAGTCGCGTGGCAGCCAGATGTCGATCCAGGGCATTCACGTCGAGTACGGCTGTCACGCGTGCGACCCGGTGGAGGTCAAGGTGCGCGGTGGTCGCACGACCCACCTCCCCGATCGGCTCGGCGGCAGCCAGCAGTGAACTCGTGAGTTCCCAGCGGTACGGGTGCGAACCACTAGCCTCGACCGGATGAGCGACACCACCTCGCTGTCGACCATCCATCGGCTCGAAACCGCTGCAGACTCCGGCACCGGCGTCACGTTCGTCGGTTCGTCGATGGCCGTGGGCGGTGAGCCCGTGAGCGTCAGCTGGGCCGAGATCCACGACGACGCACGGGCGGTCGGTGCAGCCCTCCAGGCCCGTGGGCTCGTGCCCGGTGACCACGTGGCGATCCTCGGACCGACGAGCCGCGAGCTGATCACGATCATCCGCGGCTGCTGGATGGCAGGCCTCGCATCGATGGTGCTGCCACTGCCGATGCGGATGGGATCGCTCGACGTCTTCATCGACAGCACCCGCGGGCGGATCCTGCACGGCGATGCGAAGCTGCTGCTGATCGACGACCTGCTCGCCGACTTCTACGTGGCTGCCGACGGTGACCCTCCGATCCTGCCGATGAAGAGCGTGATGCCCGGTGCAGCCAACGTGCCATCGGGTGAGGCACTGGAGATTCCCGCGCATGACCCCGAACGGCTGGTCATCTTGCAGTACACCAGCGGTTCGACCAGCGAGCCCAAGGGCGTGATGATCCCCGACCGGGTGCTCAGCGCGAACATCGATGCCTTGTCCGAGGCTGCCGACATGGGGCGCGACGAGCGCCTCGTGTCGTGGCTGCCGCTCTACCACGACATGGGTCTCGTCGGGTTTCTCGCCATGCCGATGACCAAGGGCGTCGACCTGGTGCAGGCAGCACCGCAGGACTTCCTCGCGCATCCCGGCAACTGGATGCAGTGGATCTCCGACCATCGAGCCACGGCGACCGCCGGGCCCAACTTCTCATGGGTGCTCGCCACTCGGGCACTCAAGCGGATGAAGGACCTGGACTTGTCGAACCTCACGGTTGCATTGTCGGGGGCCGAACCGGTCGACCCGAAAGCCGTCGATGCGTTCGTCGCCGAGGCGGGCCGGTTCGGGTTCACGCCGGGTGGCATGTTTCCGGCGTTCGGGATGGCCGAAGTCGCGATCGCGGGCACGTTCCCGCCTCGCCGACGCGGGCTCGTCACCGACACCGTCGATCGGATCGTGCTCGAGACGCAGCGCGTCGCCAAGCAGGTCGAGATCCACGACGAGGACGAACTCGGCTTGACGGCGCGTCAGCTCCCGCTGCTCGGCAAACCGGTGCCGGGACTCGAGATGAAGGTGGTCAACCCGGAGACGTTCGAGGAACTGCCCGAACGTCATGTCGGCGAACTGCTGTTGCGCGGCACGTCGGTGACGCCTGGCTACTACAAGCGTCCCGACGCCACCGCCGCGCTGTTCCACGACGGGTGGCTGTGTACGGGCGACCTCGCCTACCTCCTCGACGGCGAGCTCGTGCTCTGCGGTCGGATCAAGGACGTGATCATCGTCGGTGGTCGCAACGTGTTCCCCGAGGACATCGAGCGTGCCGTCGGTCCGCTCGACGGTGTGCGTGCCGGCAACGTGATCGCGTTCGGCATGGAGGGCTACAAGGGCAAGGAGAGCGTGGTCGTGGTGGCCGAGGTCCGCGTCAGCGACACCTCCGGTGGCCTCGACGACATCCGCGACCGCATCCACCACCGCACCCTCGAGGTGTGTGGCCTGCCGCCACGCGACGTCATGCTGGTCACGCCCGGCACCCTGCCCAAGACCTCGAGCGGCAAGCTGCAGCGCGCCAAGTGCCGCGACGAGTACCTCAACGAGGAACTCGCTCTCGTCACGTCGTGACTACTTGATCAGCGGAGCCAGCGTCTGGCCGAGGAGTTCGACGCGACCCTCCACGTGACCGTTGGCGGGCATGTTGATCGTGAAGCCGTCGATGCCGGGTTGGAGCTGGGCGGCGAACTGCTCGGCGACGCTGTCGGGGTCGCCCCAGATGAAGTTGCCGAGCCAGACCGCCTGCTCGTCCTCGGACATCGAGGCGAGGTCGAGGCCGCGTCGCTGGAAGTAGGCGACGAGGTCCGACATTGCTTCCTTCATGGTCGGTGCGATGCACGCGGTCTTCTGCCACGACACGGTGATCTCCGACCGGTTGCGGCCAAGGCGCTCGCAGTGCTCGGCGAGCGCGTCGAGCTTGCGCTGCAGGTCGGCAGGTGGACAGATCAGGTTCGACTCGTCGGCGTACTGGGCGACCATTCGCAGGGTCTTGCGCTCGCCGCCGCCGCCGATCATCACCGGGACCCGCCCGACCGGGGGAGGCTCGTTGATCGCGTCCTTCGCCGTGTAGCGCTGACCGTCGAGTGACGGGCGTTCGCCGCGCAACATGGGAATGATGATCTGCAGCGCCTCCTCCAGCTTCTCGAAGCGGTCGGTGAACGTGCCGAACTCGATGCCGAAGGCGTCGTGCTCCAGCTCGAACCAGCCGGCGCCGATGCCGAGCTGGGCGCGACCCTCCGACACGATGTCGAGCGTCGTCACCGTCTTCGCGAGCACGGCGGGGTTGCGATACGTGTTGCCGGTCACCAGGGCGCTCAGACGCACGTTCTTGGTCTCACGGGCCAGCGCCGACAGCAGCGAATAGCACTCGAGCATGAACTGGTCGGGCTCACCCAGCATCGGGAGCTGGTAGAAGTGGTCCATCACCAGCACGGTGTCGAAGCCCGAGGTGTCGGCCTCCTTCGCCTGATACGCGATCGCATCGAAGAGATCGCCCGGGCCCACACCGGGATAGGAGAAGTTGGGGATCTGGTAGCCGAGTCGGGTCATGTGGCGATCAGACCACGCAGTCGCGTGGGAGTCAAACCGGGTCCGAGCATCTGGCGCTTCGGCCGACGTCGTAGGCTCGACGACACGATGAGTCAGGGTTGGGAGTCGAGGCAGCAGCGCACGCGAGCGGAGATCCTGCACGCCGTCGGCGAGATCATCGCCGTCGACGGCCTGGACGGGCTCACCATGCGCAAACTCGCCGACCGCGCCGGCGTCGCCGTGGCAACGCTCTACAACCAGTTCACCGATCGCGACGGCGTGCTCGTCGCATTCGTCAGTAGCGGCCTCGATCAACTCGAGTTCGAACTCGACGAACAGCCCGCTGCCGGTCCGATCGACGGCACCCGTGTGCTGTTCGCAGCGCTCGACGAAACCATCGAGGCCCGCCGCCACGTGTGGCGTCCGGTGCTCGCCACGCTGCGTTCGGTGCCGAACTCGCCGAGGATGGGCGGCGTCGGCGAACGCATCGTCGCGGCGATCGAGGCCGACCTCGCCAAGGCGCAGGCCGGTGGCCTGCTCGTGGTCGACTGCAAGGTCGACCGACTCGCCTGGCACATCTTCGTGTCGTGGATGCGCGGGCTCGAGCGCTGGGCACAGGGCACGATCGACTGGGATCTGTACCGATCGAGTTCGCGGACCGCCATCGAGGTCGCACTGGCAGCCGTGCTGCTCGAGCCGATGCGATCCGAAGCGCTGCGCCGCGCCGGCGTGCTCTGAGTGATGCGGGTCATCGCGTCGCACCGTCACCGCGGTCACGCACCGCTCGCCGAGATCGAGTCGTCGGGATTGCAGCCGCCGTTCGAGCATCCCGGCCGGGCCGATGCGATCCGCGACACGCTCGCCGGCGACGACCGCTTCGACCTCGTCGAGCCCGACGAATGGGGGACCGATCCGATCTCCGCCGTGCACGACCCCGGACTCGTCGAGTTCCTCAGTCGGGCCTGGTCCGACTACCAACGTCGCCATCCTGGCACCCACGACGTCGTGCCCGACGTGTTCGCCATGCCGGGTCTGCTCGACGGGATCGGACCGCTCCCCGAGCGCTCGCTCGTCGACCACGAACTCGGTCGGTGGTGCTTCGAGACCACGACACCGATCACCGAGGGCACCTTCGACGCGGCGCGTTCGGCCGTCGACATCGCCTTGAGCGCAACGTCTGCGGTGATGGCCGGCGAGCACGTGGCCTACGGGTTGTGCCGACCGCCGGGCCACCACGCACCGACGGCGCTGTACGGCGGCTACTGCTTCTTCAACAACGCGGCCATCGCTGCCCACCACGTGGCGTCGGTCACCGGGTCGAAGGTGACGGTGCTCGACGTCGACTACCACCACGGCAACGGAACCCAACAGATCTTCTACCGGCGCGGCGACGTCCAGTACGTGTCGCTCCACGGCGACCCGGCACGGGCGTATCCGTACCTGTCCGGCTTCGCCGACGAGACCGGTGCCGGCCCTGGTTCGGGATCGAACCTCAACGTCCCGCTCGCGGCAGGAACCGACGACGCGACCTACCTCGCATCGCTCGGCCGGGCGTGCGACGCCATCGCCGCGTTCGGCCCGAGCACGGTCATCGTGTCGCTCGGCGTCGACACGTTCCACAACGACCCGATCTCGGATCTCGCGATCAGCACCGAGGGATTCCGCGAACAGGGCGAGCTGGTCGCCCAGCTCGCCCTGCCCACGATCGTGTTGCAGGAGGGCGGCTACGACGTGGCCGCCATCGGCGACAACGTCAGCGCCTTCCTCCAGGGAGTTGATCAGCCAGGGAGTTGATCAGCCAGGGAGTTGATCAGGGTGGTATCTGATCAGACCGGTTGCCGATCAGATCAGGCCCTTGGCCGTCAACCATTCGGTGGCGACGGCATCGGACTCGCGGAACTCGATGTCGGTCTCGGTGTTCCAGGCGAGCAGGTCGTCGGTGGTGATCATCGCGCTGAGCTCGTTGATGTCCGCGGCGAGCTGGTCGCCGTAGGCCTCGAGGACCGCCGTCACGATGATCGGCGCGATGTTCTGCGCCGGGAACAGACCCTGATCGTCCTCGAGCACCTTGAAGCCCTGCTCGGTGATCTGTGGAGCGGTGGTGTTCCAGATCACGGCGTCGACCTCGTTGTTGGCGAGCGCCTCGCCCAGCAGCGGGCCGAACTCGAGTGTCACGAAGTCCGCGAACGTGATGCCGTAGATGTCCGGGTCCTCGAGGCCGATCAGGCACTGGGGGCGTTCCGGGCACTGCGCCGAGGCGCCGAGCACGAAGTCGAGCCCGGCAACGTCGGAGATCGTCGTCGCGTCGGCGTCGCCGCGCACGACGAACGCATCGCCGTCGACGGCGGGGGAGTAGTCGAGCAGCGTGGCACCGATCTCGCTGACCGGGTCGGTGATGTTCGCCACGACCTGGTCGGCGTCGCCGCTTGCCGCTGCATCGGGAGCCAGTGCGGCCTGGGTACCGCCGATGTAGTCGATGATCAGGTTGAAGTCGCCGTTCTGGAGGCCGTCGAGGGCCTCGGTACGAAAGCCTGCCGGCGTGAGGATCTCGACCGGGTAGCCCTTGGCCTGGAGGTACTGGCCGTACACCTCGGCGATCGTGATCGCCTCGCTGAAGTCCTGACCGCGGACCACGATGGTCGGGCCGTCTTCCACCATGTCGCCGCCGTCGGTGGCCTGCGGCGCAGTGGTTGCCTCGGTTGCGTCGGTCGCGGCAGGCGCGGTGTCGGTGGACGACGAATCGTCGTCGCTGCCGCAGGCGGCGGTGACGAGGCCGAGGACGGCGAGCGGCGCCAGGAGGCGTACGACACGACGACGTGTGTTGAGGGTGGTCATGGTGATGTTTCTCCTTGTTGTCGAGTGAGTCGGCGGATGCCGTTCGGCAGCACGAGTCGTTCCAGCGCCACGAATGCAAGTCCAGTGAGGGCGGCGAGCCCACCGATGAGCACGACCCCACCGATGACGAGCGTGTTGTTGTTCTGCCCGAACCCATCACGAACATAGCGGCCCAGACCGTCGCCTCCCAGGAATGCCCTGATCGGCTCGGTTGCAACCACCTGGATCGCGGCGACGCGAATGCCGGCGAGGATGAGCGACGACGCCAGAGCGAACTCGACCTTCGTGAGGATCGATGTCTCGCTGTAGCCGAGCGCACGGGCCGCGTCGACGGTGCCCTCGGGTTGCTGACGAATTGCGGTGTAGGTGTTCAGGTAGATGGGGACCACGGCGAGCAGGAACAACGCAATGAAGATCGGCCAGGGCTCGAAGCCCCACCCGCGTTCCAACGACCACGGTACGAGCAGTGCAGCGATCGCGAACGTCGGGATCGCTCGACTGATGCTGACGAGCCAGGTGCTCGACACCTCGGCTCGTCGCAGATGGGCGAGCAGCGCAGCGGTCGGCACCGACACGGCGACGGCAACGAGCGTGACCGCCGCGCAGAGGATCACCGTGTCGAGCAACGACGCCAGGATCCCGTCGGGGCCGGTCCAGGTGTCGGGGTCGAAGAACCACTCGAAGAACCCGATGTCGCGAGGCACTGCGGTCTGTGTCGATCGAGCTGCCGCGATGATGCCCGTCATCGTGCTGCCGCCCTGCGCTTGCGCTGCCACGGAACGATCCACAGTCCGATCAGGATGATCAACGCGTCGATCACGAGTGCCAGCGCGATCGACAACGAGGCGCCGACGGTCATCGGCGTCCAGAAGGCGCGGCGCAGCCCGCTGAAGATCAGCCGACCCAGACCACCCTGTCCGATGATCGCGGCCACGGTCACCAGTCCGACGGTCGACACGGCGGCGATTCGGATACCGGTCAGGATGTAGGGCACGGCGAGCGGGAGGTCGACCGACCAGACGCGCCGCGCTCGGCTCATCCCCATCCCGTCAGCGGCGTCACGCACGGACGGCGGCACCGCCTGGAACCCGGCGACGATGTTGGTGACCAGGATCAACAGGGTGTACGCCGCCAGGGGGAGGACGGCGGTCCACCGCGACAGGTTGCCGAACACGGGTGCGAGCAGCGCGAACAGCGCCACGCTCGGGAGCGTGTAGATCAAGCTCGTCGTTGCCGTGATCGGTGTCATCGCCCAGCGGAAACGAAGGGCGATCGCCGCGAGCACCGCCGACACGAACAGCCCCAATGCCATCGCCAACATCGTCAGCACCAGGTGTTCCACGATCGCTTCCCACACCTGGTCCCACTCCTCGACCACCCACTCCCACCGGATGATGGGGTTGGTCGCCTCGGCGATCAGCGACGGCATCGCTCGGGAGGTCACGCCGTGCCGTCCGCCGATTCGATGTCGTCGCTGGCGAGTGCCCGTCGGATGTCCTCGAGGGTGATCACGCCACCGAACTGTCCGCCGTCGTTGATGACCGCCACGGACGAGTTGGACGACATGATCAGTTCCATGGCCGCGCGCAGTGTGCTGGTCGGCTCGACCTGAGCGATCGGCTCGAAACGTTCGACGTCGCGCAGCTCGGTGCCGTTGGCGCGGGCCGCCCGAACGTCGTCAGCTCTTGTCCACCCGGCAAAGATCTCGTCGATCGTGATCCCGAGCCAGTCGCTGCCCTCGCGGGCCATGGCCTGCTCGGCCTCGTCGAACGTGGCGTCAGCCGACACGACGGGACCCTGGTGGAACCGCAGAGCGGAGACCGTGTTCAATGCCAGACGTCGAAGCCCGCGGTCCTCGCCCACGAAGCTCCTGACGAAGTCGTTGGCAGGTGCTCGCATCAGTTCGTCGGGTGTGGCCAGCTGCTCGATCACCCCGCCGACGTTCATCAGCGCGATCCGATCGGCCACGCGCAACGCCTCGTCGACGTCGTGGGTCACCAACACGATGGTCTTGCTGACCTTGGTCTGCAGCGCCAGCAGTTCGTCCTGCAAACGTCCGCGCACGATCGGATCGACCGCGCCGAACGGCTCGTCCATCAGCAACACCGGCGGATCGGCCGCGAGTGCTCGCGCGACCCCGACGCGTTGCTGCTGACCACCGGACAGCTCGTCGGGGTACCGATCGAGCATCTCGTGGTCGAGGCCGACCAGGGTGGTCAGTTCCTCCACGCGTTCGGCACTGCGCGCCTTGTCCCAGCCGAGCATCTTCGGCACGGTGGCGATGTTGCTGGCGATCGTGCGATGGGGGAACAGCCCGACCTGCTGGATCACGTAGCCGATCCCGCGCCGGAGCTCTTGGGGTGACTGGCTCATCACGTCGGCACCGTTGATCTCGATCGTGCCCGAGGTGGGCTCGATCAGCCGGTTGATCATCCGCAACGTGGTGGTCTTGCCGCAGCCCGACGGGCCCAGCAGCGCCATGATCGTGCCGCTGTCGATGTCGAGCGACAGGTCGTCGACCGCCGCACCCGAGGCACCCTCGAACTCCTTGGTGACATTGGTGAGGCGGATCGCGACGTCAGTCATCGGCGACGAGCCACTCCGCTCCATCGGGTGTGTCGCGGACTTCGATGCCGGCCTCGGCCAGCTGGTCGCGGATCGCGTCGGACACGGCGAACGCCTTCTCGGACCGGGCAACGACGCGGGCGGCCAGGGCGGCTTCGACGACCGGACCGAGCACCTCGCGGACGTCGCGTACGCCTTCGGTTGCTGCCGCGCCGAGCCGAACGATCATCGAGCGCAGCGCGGCACGGGCGCGATCGATGTCGTCGGACTGCAAGGTGTCGCGCGACCACTCGACGATCGCCGATTCGAGCTGCAGGATCGCCGCGACCGCGCCATCGGCGTCGCGGGTGGCGAGCGCGGTGTCGAACTGGGCCTCGTGGAGCTTTGCGGCAGACGCGAGAGAGTCGACGACGTGGTCGCTCGCCGCGGCGTCGGCGCCGGGCGCGTCGGCGAGCTGATCGGGGACGGCGGCCGGGGATCCAGATCCTGAAACGGATCCTTCGGGGCCTCGACGCAGCGCGTCGATGGGAATCGTCTGGCCCGACTCGATGCGGACCGACTCGCCATTGCGGCGCAAGGTGACCGCGCCCTTGCCGACGATCTGCGCGGTGTCGGCGTCGAGATCCATCACCACACCGGTGTGCTCGTCGATGCCGAGGACGAAACATCCGTCAGGGAGTTCGGGCTCGAGCATCGCCAGTCGGCGTTCGCCCAGGTAGCAGAACCGGGTGTCGTGGTTGCCGCCCTCGGCGTTGTCGTAGTGCGGGATGACCGCCACGTTCAGGCCGATCTCGGCGAGCACGTCCAGGCCGTCGAGCCAGTACGGATCGACGCCGACCTTGTAGATCTCGTACACCGGCACCGTCATCTTGCCCAATGTCAGCGCAGCGGCCGACGAGAACACGACGGCCCCGCCGGAGCGCAGCTTGTCGGCGATCGCGTCCGGGACGGCGGTGTTGCGCCACTGTTCGAGCGCGAACGTGGGGCTTCCCGGGCCGGCGAACACCCAGGCGGCCGAGCGCACCTTTGCGACGCCACGCTCGATGCCAACGGTGTCGCCGCTGTCGGTCCGGGTGAGACCGGCGGCCTCGACCCGACGACCGATCGCATCGCGGAAGTACTCGATCGCTTTCGATGCGAGGATCGGGGCGTTCTCCTGGAACCCGAACGGGGTGTCGAGCAGCACGGCGTCGACGTCGGGCCCGAGCCGTTCGAAGATCGCGCGGTGCGGAGCGTTCATGGTGGGGGCGGTCTCGCCCGAGCCCATGATGGCAAGCAAGCGCGGGGCGTTCGAGGTGGTCATGATGGCTCCGAGAAGAACGCGGGATCGGTGGCTGCTCGGCGGAGCAGGTCGCCGACAGCGTCGGGTTGTTGGGCGTGGACGTCGTGGTGGGCCGGGCTGAACCACACCGCACGCCCCTGCGGGAGCGAGGCGATCGCGAGATCGACGGCGTCGTGTTTCGAGGCGCTCCAGGCAACGTCGCCGGTGTCGGCGCCGATCAGGAGTGTGGGAACGCCGACCTCCGGGTAGCGGCTCGACGGCTGGTGCTCCCAGAGCCCGCGCAACACGGTGAGGTGGCGGTCGAACGTGAGCCATGGTGCGATCGTGCCGTCGTCGCGCACTTCGAAATTGGCGAGCGTGCCCTGTCGGCCCACCTCGGGCCAGTCGCTCGCCGACGCCTCGAGCCAGCGGGTGATGTCGGCGAGCGGCGTGCCGGCGAGCTTCGGTGGAGCGAGCGCGGTGGCAGCGTCGTCCCAGTCGGGGAAGCGGCCGGCGAGGTCGATGAAGCCGCCGTCGACGCAGGCGATCATCGACACGGCGTCGGGGTGTGACCACGCGAGTTCGAGCACGACGTTGCCGCCCCACGATTGACCGGCCACGGCGGGGCGCTCCCATCCGAGCACGTCGATCAGGAGGCGCAGGTCGTCGGCAACGGTGGTCATGTCGTAGCCGTCGTCAGGCTTCGACGAGCGGCCGTGACCGCGCTGGTCGACCGCCACGACGCGGTGGCCGCGCTGCGCGAGGTGGTGGGCGACGCCGTCCCACAGCCGAGCGTTCGACGCAAGGCCGTGCACGAGCAGGAACGGCACCAGCTCGTCGGCCGGTGGCGATGCGGGCTCCCAGTGCACGGCATGGAGTTCGACACCCGAGGCCAGCGCATGCCAGTGGTGTCGTGGCTCGACAACCGCAGCCTCGCTCGTCACTGCCGCGCGCTCGCGATCCGCTCGATGAGAGTCAGCAGTTCGAGCGTCGAGGTCATCGGTCGTGGCCAGGGTCGATCGCCTCGGACGGCCCGGGCGAACGCATCGACCATACCCAGGTACGGATCGGACGCGTCGACCGACGTCGTCGACACGCTGCCATCGGCTGCAGCGACGAGGAAGTCCCTGGCCCGTTCGCCACCGGTGTGGGCATCGCCGTCGATGATCATCGACGCTGCGTCACCGACCACTTCGATGCGCTGCTCCTCGGGGTCGACGAACGAGCACCGGATCCGCGCTTCGCGCCCGTCGGCCCACGACAGCGTGGCCTCGGTACGGGCGTCGACGCCGGTCGGATGCCACAGTGCGGTCGCGTCGATCGCCTCGGGGTCGGCGCCCCACAGCTCGACGATCGGCCCGAGGCAGTAGATGCCGACGTCGAGCAGCGCGCCGCCGCCTTGCTCGTCCGACCACCGGTAGTTGTCGGCGGCGTCGGCGCCGATCGTGAAGGTGAACGACGAGTCGACGTCGAGCACGGTGCCGAGGTGCCCGCTACGTGCCGCGTCGAGCGCCGCACGCCAGCGAGCGTCGAACGGGGTCATCCATGCCTCGGCCAGCAGCACGCCCGCGGCATCGCACGCAGTCGCCATCGCTGCGGCGTCGGCGACGGTGGGCGCGATCGGCTTCTCGCACAGCACGTGTTTGCCGGCGTCCGCCGCGCGTTCGGTCCACTCGCGATGCATCCCGTTGGGGAGCGCGATGTAGACCGCGTCGACGTCGGGATGGTCGAGCACGTCGTCGTAGGTGCCCGCGGCGAGATGGTCCCAGGGCTCGGGGACGGGCCCGCCGAGCGACGAGACCGCCACGAGCCGGGCGAGGTCGGAGGCGCCGATCGCCGGCATGACCGCGCGGGTGGCGACCATCGATCGGGCCCCGATCACGCCGATGCCGACGCGAGCGTCAGCGTCGGACATCAACCGATCTCGATCAGCTCGCCGCCGTTGGCGCCCGACCGATGGCCGGCTTCGAGCACGGCGACGACGTCGCGAGACTCCTCGGGGCGCACCGCCAACGGCTCGCCGAGCAGCAGGTGGTCGGCGAGGTTGCGGTGGAAGCCCCATCCCGGGCTCGGTGCCGGCGCCACGGTCGACGTGCGGATCCCGAGCGTGCCGTCGTAGGTGGCGACCGTCAGGTCGACCGGGGCCTCGGCGTGGTGCGAGACATCGCGAACGTGGCCCCGACCCGGCACGATGCTGTCTGCGACCACCGGCCGGTAGTGGCCCTCGATCGTGCCGCGCGTGCCCTCGACGTGGAATTTCGGGCGCCGGATCGCGCACACGTCGCTCTGGCGGAAGGTGGCTTCGCGCCCGTCGTCCCACTGCATCCACAAACTGAGCTGGTCGGCGTTGGTGGTGTCGTGCCACACGCGGGTGTGGGAGCTGCAGAGCACCCGTGCGGGCGACGAACCGTAGAGCTGCACGATCCAGTCGACGTGATGCGAGCCCCAGTCGTAGATCGCTCCACCGGAGATCGACTCCTCGGAGTGCCACGCCCGACACGGATGCTCGAAGCCGCCGACGAACGTTTCGATGTTGAACACCTCGCCGATGTCGCCGCTGCCGACCAGGTGCCGCAGGGCCAGCCAGTCGCGGTCCCAGCGGCGGCTCTGGTGCACGGTGACGACGCGATCGTGCTCGGCGGCGGTGGCGATGATGGCGTCGGCGTCCTCGCGTCGCAGACACATCGGCTTCTCGATCACGACGTGTTTGCCCGCACGGAGCAACGCCAGTGCGAGCTCGGCGTGCAGGACCGGCGGGGTGGCGATGATGGCGATGTCGACCGACGGGTCGGTGGCGAGCGACTCGGCGGAGTCGTGGGCGACCAGATCGGGGAAGTCGGCGCGAGCTGCCACGAGCCGGTCGCTGACCGAGTCGGCGGCTGCGACGAGTGCCAGGCCGTCGGTCTCGGTGGCGGCGAGGCCATGCAGGTACCCCATCGCTCCGAACGGTCCGTAGCCGACGACCCCGACGCCGAAGTCGGTGGTGCGCGTCGGGGCGGTCGGTGCGAGCAAGCGGGCCACGAACGGAGCGAGCGTCGGGTGACGCCGCAGGGCGTCGAGGTCGGCGATGCCGGTGGTGACGATCCGGCCGGCGCCGATGCGTCGTACGGCGATCGTGGGGTGGTGGGTGAAGCGCACGCTGGTGGTCGCTGCCACCTCGATGCCGCCGTCGATGGGGGCAAGGGTGCGCAACGGTGTGGTGATCGGCACCTCGCCGTCGAGGCGGCTGGCGGCATCGTCGTCGGTGAGCGTGACGTACCACTCGGTGGCCGGCAGGTCGGCGCCCACGGCCACACCGGCGATCGCGGCGGCGATCTCGTCGTCGGGTTCGATCGCGAGCAGCACGCTGCGTCCGGATTCGGCGACGGCCGTCAACTCGGCGGCTCGGTGGTCGTCGAGACGCCCGGTGACGAAGAGCGTGTCGTTCCAGCGGTTTGCGACCATTCGGGCGACCCTACTCATCGGCGCAGATGTCTGCCTGACAGTGCTCGAAATCCCTGGTCAGGCACAACTTTGAGCCCGACTGTGTTTGCGAGCAGGTCGCAAGTACAGTCCTGCGCCATGTCATCGAAGCACCACACTCGCCGGCTGGTCGCCGGTGCCGCCGCCCTCGCCCTGGTCGCCGCCGCCTGCGGTAGCGACGACGACTCCTCCGGCGACGCCGGCGGCTCGGACGAGTCGACGCCCGCTGCGACGTCCGACATCCAGGTCGTCACCACCGTCGCGCCCATCACCTCGATCGCCGCGAACATCATCGGCGACTGCGCCGAGATCGTCGGCATCGTGCCAGAGGGCACCAACTCGCACACCTTCGAGCCGCCCCCGTCGGCAGCCGAGGTCATGACCACCGCCGACATCGTGTTCATCAACGGCCTGGTGCTCGAAGAGCCCACCAAGGAGCTCGCGCTCGCCAACGTCGGCGACGGCGTCGAGGTCATCGAGCTCGGCGACCGCACGATCGAGCCGGACCAGTACAAGTACGACTTCTCGTTCCCCGAGGACGGCGGCAAGCCGAACCCGCACCTGTGGACCGACCCGACGCTGGTCAAGGTGTACGCCGACATCATCCGTGAGGAGATGAGTGTGGTCGCGCCCGAGTGCGCCGAGCAGTTCGACGCCAACTTCGCCGAGTTCGAGACGCTCGTCGACGAGTTCGACGCCGCGATCCGTGAGGCGTTCGACACGATCCCCGAAGAACAGCGCAAGCTGGTCACCTACCACGACGCCTACGCCTACTTCGCCGACACGTACGGCTGGAACGTGATCGGGGCGGTGCAGCCGGCCGACTTCGGCGAGCCCACGCCCGCCGAGGTGGTCAACCTGATCGAGCAGATCGAAGCCGAGAACGTCACGGCCGTGTTCGGCTCCGAGGTGTTCCCGTCGCCGGTGCTCGAGCAGATCGCCAACGAAACCGGCGCCGAGTACGTCGACGACCTGCGCGACGACGACCTCCCGGGCGCCCCGGGCGAGGCCGACCACTCATGGCTCGGGCTGATGAAGTTCAACTTCATCACGATGACCGAAGCACTCGGCGGCGACGCCTCGGCCCTCGAGGCCTTCGAAGTCCGCGACATCGTTCCGGACAACGCCGAGTACCCCCAGTGATCTGGCGCCCGGCGCTCGGTGGTCGGCGATGACGCTGTCGTCGCTGCCATCGAGCGCCGGCGGCCTGATCGCGGTCGACAACGTCACCGTCAACTACGACGGTGGGCCACCGGTCCTGATCGACGTCGACCTCACCATCGAGCCGGGTGACCTCGTCGGGATCGTCGGACCATCGGGTTCGGGCAAGTCGACGCTGCTGAAGGTGATGCTCGGAACGGTGCGCCCGGTGTCAGGGAGCGTCCGGCGTGCCCCCGACGTGACGGTCGGCCTCGTCCCGCAGGTCGAGTCGATCGACTGGAGCTTCCCGGTGACGGTCGCCGAGTGCGTCGGCATGGCCAGGGCGCGTGGCCTGCGAACGCCGTGGATCAGCAAACGTGAACGCAGCGAGATCACCGAGGTCCTCGAACGGCTCGGCATGCACGGATTGGCCGGTCGACACATCCGCGAGCTGTCCGGCGGACAGCAGCAGCGCGTGTTCCTGGCCCGAGCACTGTTCACCGAGGCGTCGGTCATCTTCCTCGACGAGCCGACCTCCGGGCTCGACGTGCGCACCCGCCACGACGTGCTGCACCTGCTCGACGACCTCAACGCCGACGGCCTCACGATCGTGCTCACCACGCACGACCTCAACGGCATCGCCGCGCACCTGCCGACGGTGGTGTGCCTCAATCGGTCGGTGATCGGCGCCGGTCGTCCCGACCAGGTGCTCGTTCCCGATGTGCTCGAACAGACCTACGGCTCGCCGATGGAGGTGCTCGAACACGGTGGAATGCGCGTCGTCGTCGACGCTCCGGTCGATGCAACGGTCCTGCAGATGCGGCGCCGGGCGGGCGGTGACACGGCATGAGTTGGGCTGAGCTGATCCGGCCGTTCGAGTTCGAGTTCTTCCGCAACGGTCTCTACGTCGCGACGATCGCCGGCGCACTCTGCGGCGTGGTCGGTTGCTACGTCGTGCTGCGGAACATGAGCTACATCGGCCACGGCCTGTCGCACTCGATCTTCGGTGGCTACGCCGTCGCCGGCCTCATCGGGGTGAACCTGTTTCTCGGTGCCGGCATCTGGGGCGTCGTGACCGCGCTTGCCATCGGTGGAATCGTTCGTCGCCGACCGATCGGCTCCGACGCGGCGATCGGGGTGGTCACGACCGCATCGTTCGCGCTCGGATTGGCGTTGGTGCAGCTGTATGGATCGCCCGGCCGCAACGCCGACGCGCTGCTGTTCGGCAACGTGCTCGGTGTGACCACGTCCGATGTCTGGCTGATCGTCGGGGTTGCGCTGGCCACCATGGTGATCGGGTTCTTCTTCTACCGGCCGCTGCTGTTCACCACCTTCGACTCCGAGGTGGCCGCGGCCACCGGCGTGCGGACCGCGTGGATCGACGCGCTGTTGATGGTCGTGCTGTCGGCGACGGTGCTGGCGACCATGAACGTCATGGGTGTCACGCTGATCGCGGCGACGCTGGTGGTGCCCGCCGTGGTCGCTCGGATGCTGACCGACAGCTTCGGCAAGATGCTCGGGCTCTCCGCGCTGATCGGCGCGGCGAGCGGGTTCGTCGGGATGAACGCCAGCTATCACCTCGATGTGGCGTCAGGTCCGACGATCGTGTTGACCGCCGGGCTGTTCTTCATCATCGCGTATGCCTTCGGCGGTCGGTTCCGCCGCCGCGCAAGCAGCGTCGCCCACGCGCACTGACGTCTCAGGCGGCCTGGAGGGCGGCCATCACGGCGGCCCATCGATCGGGGTCGCTGGAGTACGGGGCGTAGAAGCTGATGCGCTGGATGACGTCGCCGTAGCGCTGTGACAGCTCCGGCGCGATGTCCTCCGGCGATCCGACGACCGCGAACGTGTTGAGGATCTCGTCGTCGATCAGGGTGCCCATCTTGGCCCACTCGCCTTGCTTCGACAGGGCGTTCAGCTCGTCCTGCAGGCCGCCCCAGCCGTGGATCTCGAGCACGTTGCGGTACGCCGGCGTCGAGCCGTAGAAGGCGATCTGCTGGCGGGTGCCGGTCGCAGCGGCGTCGAGTTCCTCGTCGTTGTTGCCCGTGACCACGAACGACGGACCCACGATCTCGAAGCCTTCCATGGTCTTGCCGGCCTTCGCTCGGCCCCGCTCGAGCGCCGGGATGGTGACCTCGCGCAGGTACTTCTCGGTGGTGAACCCGTGGCAGAGGAACCCGTCGCACACCTCGCCGGCGACCTCGGTCATCAGCTCGCCGACACCGGCGAGGAACACCTTGGGCGGGCCGAAGCCCTCGAGGTCGGACGCGGGTGGCGTGAAGAACGGCGTCATCAGGGTGTGGGTGTAGAACTCGCCGCGGAAGTCGAGCTTCTCGCCGGTGAGCCACGTGTTCCAGATCGCCCGCATCGCAAGCACCATTTCGCGCATGCGCGCGGCGGGGTGGCTCCACTCCATCGAGAACCGCTTGGTGATGTGCGGCTTGATCTGGCTCCCGAGGCCGAGAATGAACCGGCCCTGCGAGTAGGACTGCAGATCCCACGCCGTGTTGGCGAGCGTCATCGGATTGCGGGCGAAGGCGACCGCGATCGACGTGCCGATCTCCAATCGTTCGGTGTGCTCGGCGGCCAGCAGCAGTGGCAGGAACGGATCGTGTGACGTCTCTGCCGTCCACGCGCCGGAGTACCCGGCGGCTTCGACCTCCTGCGCCTTGGCGGCGACGCTGCGCAGATCCATCCCGATGTTGCCGTCGACTTTCATGGCGCCGAAGCTAGACGCTGGCCCGTCGGCATCGCTCAGCGAACGCGGGTGACGGCCACGCCGTCGACGTCACCGGAGAATCGGGGTGCCCGCCTGTCAGTCCTGGTCGCGGAGGAAGGCCTGGATCTCGTCGGCGAGTTCGTCGCCGGAACGCAGTTCCATCTCCGGCCCCGACGTGGTCTCACCGTCGATCGAGGCGTCGTACAGCTCCTCGAGTTGGCGCAGCATGCCGAGATGCTCGGCATTGCCGTCGATGCTCGCGTCGATGCGGTCGCGCTGGGCCCCGACCTCGGCGCGCAGGTCGGCAGCGGCGACCTCGATGCCGGTCACCTCGGTCAACCCGTCGAGGAGCGCGACCGACGCAGCGGGGTACGGCATGGCCACGACGTAGTGCGGCACCTGCACCCAGATGCCGAGCGTGGGGATCCGCCGAGCATGGAGCGCGTGTTCGAGTGCTGCGGCCATGCCGGCAGGTACGTCGACCGAGCTGCGTGCGAACGTCACGTTGGCGAGTACTTCGGTGGACGGCGACGAACACGACAGCCGAGGCGTCCGGGTGTGCGGCGCAGCGAACGGGTACGCACCGAACGCCACCATCTTGGTGACGCCGAGTTCGACCGAGAGGTCGCTGATCGCCCGAGCGAACCGATGCCACGCCATGTCGGGCTCGGGTCCGGTGAGCACCAGCACGTCGCGTCCCGACGACGACCGACCGGCGCGCAGCTCGATCGTGGACCACACGAGGTCGGTGTTGATCCCGTCGCGCAACTCCATCACCGGCCGGCGGGCGCGGAAGTCGATGAACGTGTCGTCGTCGAAGCGCAGGATCGGGCTGGTCTCGCACTCCTTGGACAGTGCGTCGGCTGCGGCAGCGGCGGCGCCGGCGGCGTCGATCCACCCGGTGAGCATCACGACCAGCACGGGCTCGTGCAGCATCGGCTCGTCGACAAGCCACTCGAACGCGCCGTCGGACTCGGTCACGAGATCACGCCAGTGCGTCCAGGTACTTCTCGGCGGATGCGGCGGCCTGTTCGACCTGCAACTTGAACGGGGCGAGCTCGTCGGGCGGGCGGTCGCCGAGTGCTCCACCGAGGTACCGCGAATAGACACCTTCGATGATGCAGGCCAGCTTCCAGAACGCAAACGCCACGTAGAAGTCGAGCTGCGAGATGTCGCGGCCGGAGACATCGGCATAGCGATCGGCGAGTTGGCGGCGGTCCCAGAACCCCGGGGCCGACGTCGACGTGCCGCTCCACGCACCGGCGTCGTCGTTCGGGCCGTTCCAGTACACCTGCAGCAGCCCGACGTCGGCGAGCGGATCGCCGAGCGTGCAGATCTCCCAGTCGAGCACGGCGATGACGTTGCCGTCGTCGTCGACCATCGAGTTGTCGAGCCGGTAGTCGCCGTGAACGAGACGTGCCGGACCCTGTTCGGGGATGCGCGCAAGCAGCCCGTCGTAGACCCGGTCGACCGCTGCCAACTCACGGGTCTTGCCCTGGTTCCACTGGCCGTACCACCGCTTGAGTTGGCGCTCGATGTAGCCCTCGTGACGTCCGAGCTGGTCGAGTCCGACGGCCTCGAGGTCGACGGAGTGGATCGCAGCCATCGTGTCGACGATCGAGCGGCTGGCGTTGCTGCGAGCGGACTCGGTGAGGGTGCGCTCGGCGGTTTCGCGATCGCGCAGCACGTGCCCGTCGACGAAGCGCATCACGTAGAACGGAGCGCCGTTCACGCCGATGTCGTCGCAGAACCCCTCGACGGGCGGCACCGGAACCGCGGTGCCCTGCAGCGCGGACAGGATGCGGTGCTCGCGGCCCATGTCGTGAGCGCTGGCCAGCACGTGGCCGAGCGGGGGGCGGCGCAGCACCAGCGGTGGCCCGCCTGCGCCGGTGACCCGGAACGTGAGGTTGGAGTGGCCGCCGGCGATGACGTCGAATCGGAACGGCCCGACCGCCCCGTCGACGTTCGCCTCGAGCCAGGCCGTGACGGGTCCCGAGTCGATTCCGGGTGTGTCGATCATGTGCTCACGCATCCAGTCATGTGCGTTCCGAGGGTAGTCAGGCGTTCGCTCTCGGTCGCCATCATGCCCCTCAACCCAGTGCCGGTAGCGTTGCACCCATGGCAGCCATCGACGTCACTGACGCCACCTTCCAGACCGAAGTCATCGACAAGTCCCAGCAGGTGGCGGTCGTCGTCGACCTGTGGGCGCCGTGGTGCGGGCCCTGCAAGACGCTCGGCCCGATCATCGAGAAGGTGATCGACGCCACCGACGGCAAGGTCGTGCTCGCAAAGGTCAACGTCGACGAGAACCCGGGCATCGCCCAGGCGTTCCAGGCGCAGTCGATCCCTGCCGTGTACGCCCTCAAGGCCGGTGCCGTCGTCGACGGGTTCGTCGGGGCCTACCCGGAGCACGAGGTGCAGCGCTTCGTCGATTCCCTGCAGCCGACCGAGGAGCAGGTGGCGGTCACGGAACTGATCGAGGCCGGTGACGAGGGCAGCCTGCGCATCGCGCTGTCGATGGAGCCCGCGAACGAGGATGCGATCGTTGCGCTTGCCGAGCTGTTGATCGCCGACGGCAACAACGACGAGGCGCTGGCGCTGCTCGGGCGGATCCCCGAGTCGGATCGCACCCGCCACGTCGCTGCGTTGGCGCGGGTCGGCGAGGCCCCCGACGACGACTACGACGAGCAGCTCACTGCGCTGCTCGACCAGGTGAAGGGCGACGACGAGGCCCGCCAGAAGTACGTCGACCTGCTCGAGCTGATGGGTCCGAACGACCCCCGCACGGCCGACTACCGCCGCCAGCTCACCGCCCGTCTGTACTGAAGAAGCCAGCCAGCTGCGACTGGAACTCGGCGACCACCTCGCCGTAGCGGGACCGCACGGCCGCTGCGGTGGCGTCGGCGGCCAACTCCGCCGGAAGCTGGGGCTCGACGCGCAGGAACTGCTGCGCAGCGGCGAGCGTCACGAACGCGTCGGCCAGCGATCGGTCGTCGCCGGTCGCGAGTCGCAACGCGGCGACATCCAGTGCTCGGCGGTGGTGGTCGGATCGCTGCACGAGGTCGGCAAGATCCCACAGGCGTCCGACGAGTTCGTTCTGGTCGCCGACCACCATGGGGCCGCGGGTGACCAGGACGTCATGGAGATCGTGGGCGATCGTGATGTTCGCCGGGCGCAACCACAGGTCCGGGCGGAGTTCGCCGAGCCGGGCACCGGTGGCCCGTGCCCGGAAGTCTCGGCGTTCGGCCATCGTGCGGCGATCCGACGTCACCGCAACGGTCCACCAGGTGCCATCCCACTCACGCGGCGGATCCCGACGGCCGGCATCCTGCTGCGCCTGGCGCTCGATCAGCCGTCCAGCGAGCCGGTAGATGCCGTCGTCGTTGACGAGGTCGCCAGCCGTGACCATGCGTGACAGCGCCGTGCGCACGGTGCCGTCCGGAAGGTCGAACAGTGTCGTGAACTCGAGGATCCGGCCCACCGGCATCTGTGGCGGATGTGAACCGAGCAGGACCGACAGCACGATCGACCGGGCGTTGAGCGGTTCGAGCATCGACGCGTCCTCCGATCTGATGACACGTGCATTGTTCGCCACGAACGAACAGTGTAACATGGTCCGATGACGTCGATCATGGAGTCCGCCGCCGGATCGGTGCCGCTCGTGCCCGGCTCGATGGTGCCCGACCCGTCGGTGCTGCCCGACGTGCTGCCGACCGACCGGCTCAACGAGCGGGCCAAGCCCCGCCCGCCGTTGCGTGACGAACTCCGACGGTTCTCCAATGCCCGCAATGCGATCACCGTGGCCGGTGCACTGGTGCAGTCGTTCGGGGTGGTGATCGCCGCGGCGTGGATCAACACGTGGTGGTCGTATCTGCTGGCGTTCGTGTTGATGGCGCGCGGGCACGTGTGTCTCAACATCCTCGCCCACGAAGCGGCGCACCGACTGCTGTTCACGAACCGTCGGATGAACGACGGCGTCGGCCGCTGGCTGCTGGCCTATCCGACGTATCAGGCCATGTTGGCCTACCGGCGGGTGCACTTCGCCCACCATCGCGACGAGATGGGGCCCGACGAGCCCGACCTCTCGTTGTACGCCGGGTATCCGGTCCCTCGTGACTCGTGGCGGCGCAAGCTGCGCCGCGACGCCACCGGCAACAGCGCCTACAAGAACTTTCGCGGGCTGTTCTTCGCACTGCGGCGGGGCCAGGCCGAGGCTCGGTACATCCTCGCCGTGCACGTGGTGATGCTCGGCGCGTCGATCCTCTTCATGCGCCCGCTGGCGTATGTCGTGTGGATCCTGTCGTGGTCGACGCTGTGGAAGGTGTCGAACCGTCTGCGAGCGATCGCCGAACACGGAGGCATGGTCCGTTCGAAGGATCGTCGCCTCACCACCCACGTGATCCGCCAATCGTGGCTCGCCCGCTACTGGATGGTGCCGTACAACACCGGCTGGCACCTCGCGCACCACGTCGACATGGGTGTGCCGTGGCGCAACCTGCCGAGGCTGCACGCCGAGCTGGTGCGCTCCGGGTGGGTCACCGAGGCGATCGAGTACCCGAACTACCGCGCCTTCTGGCGCGCCGCCTCCTCCGGTTGACCTGGGTCGCGATGAGCGAAAGGGGGCCCCGGCGCCCCGTTGGCTCATCGCGTTGGGGTGGATCTGGGTCGCGATGAGCGAGAGGGGGCGCCGGCGCCCCGTTGGCTCATCGCGCTGGGGTGGATGTCGGTCGGGGTCGGCGGCATCGGTAGCGTCGGAGGGACCGACTCCCTCCTGAGGTTGCTGCGCGATCTGCGCCGGTTCGAGGAGGTCGATCGTTGGAACCACTGTCCCGGCCGACGCCGCCACGTTCGCTCGCCGAACGAGCCCGCGCCTGGGTCGTCTGGTTCGGAATCGGACGCCTGATCGCCGCGTCGGTGGCCACCGTCGTCGTGTGCGCCGGCGCCGTCTGGTTGGTGCGCACGCCACCGCCTGCGACCGAGGCCTCGCTTCCCCGGGCGACCGCGACGACGGTGTCGACCGGTTCGACCAGGCCGGTCGACGATGTCGAACCCGCCGTCGCGGCGGCGACCACCACGGCGGACGTGCTCGTCCATGTCGCCGGGGCGGTCGTCGAACCGGGGGTGTACCGACTGCTCGGTGACGCCCGGGTGCGCGACGCGATCGTCGCTGCGGGCGGCCCGACCGCCACGGCGGACTGGAACGCGCTCAACCTCGCCGCATCGATCTCCGATGGCGTGAAGGTGTACGTGCCGAACGTCGGTGAGGAGGTACCGCCGTCGCTGACCATCCCGTCGGCCGGTTCGGCAGGGTCGAACGGCTCGGCGCCGGACGGGCCGATCGACGTCAACGTCGCCACGACCGACGAACTCGAGACGCTGCCGGGCGTCGGGCCGGCCACGGCAACCGCGATCGTCACCGAACGCGAACGCAACGGTCCGTTCGTCGACGTCGACGATCTCGATCGGGTGCCGGGAATCGGTCCGGCGAAGCTCGACGTGTTGCGCGACCTGGTGAAGACGTGAGCGTCGAGGTCAGAACAGCGAGTCGGAGATCGACAGCGCCGCAACGGCCAACGCGATCGCTGCGCCCGCCCACACGCCGGCGCACATCCACGCGTAGTGGCGCCAGAAGTCCTTCCACGTCGCCATCGGGTTGCGCGTGGCGCGTCGTGCGGCCAGGAATCCGACGAGCAGCCAGAGCAGGCCCGACGCGGCGACGGCCAGCGGGTACATGCTGCGCTCACCGAACGGCGCTCCCGCTGCCAGGAGTGCCGGAGCGGCGAACACGCCGCCGATCAGCCCGACGGCCCCGCTCCACGGCGTGTCGAAGAACCGCAGCGAGCAGTACGCGATCGCTCCGACGATCGACGGCACGATCAGGGCTGCAAATGGTCCCCACGTCCGCAGCCGTGACCGGTACCACCGCGGACCCTCGACGAGCGGCGCCCCCGAGGGCGGCTCGTACGGTGCGGGGCGAGCCCCGGGGGGAATGGGGGTGAACGAGGTCACGAACCCCCGAGGTTATGGCACCGGGGGCCGCTGGTGGTGGCGATCCGCCTCCACCGTGACCACCGTCACCGTCGCCGACGGTGCCGTCGTGGCGATGGCCGTGGTGACAGTCATCGCCGTGCGCACCGGCATGCCGACGCTGGCGTTCGTGTTGGCGCTGGCGGTTGGCGTGGTCATCACGCGCCCGGCGCGGCCGCCGCAGCAGCTGCTGCTGGTGGTGGTCGTGGTGCTGCTCGCCGTCGGGGGAGCCGTCGCGCGCGCAGCACGAATGGGCCGGACTCGCTCCGGACGCGCTCGGTCCGTACGACGGGTGGGTACGGCTGATCGACGATCCGCAGCCCTACCCGTCGAGCACCCGCGTGATCGTCGAGGTCGACGGTGAACGGTTCGAGGTGTGGTCGCGCGGGCGGGCCCAGCAGCAGCGCATCCGATCGTGGCGCGGCGGCGAGTGGATCATGGTCAGCGGTGAGCGGCTCGCGCTCGATCCCGAGCGGGCGCAACGTGTCGCCTGGCAGCACGTGGTCGGCGAGTTCGACCTTGCTTGGGCGAGCGACGTCGACCCCGGTGGGCCGGTCGCTCGGGCATCGAACCGCGTGCGTGCCACGATCGAACGCGCCGCCGATGTCCTCCCCGAACCCGATGGCGCCCTCTATCGGGGCCTCGTGATCGGCGACGACCGCGACCAGCCACGCGACATGATCGAACGCTTCCGTGCGAGCGGGTTGTCGCACTTGACGGCCGTGTCGGGGCAGAACGTCGCCTTCGTGTTGGCGGCATGCGGCCCGCTGCTGGTGCGTATGCGCCCGCTGCCACGGTGGGCGCTGACGGTGGCGGTGATCGCGTGGTTCGTGGTGCTGACCCGGGTCGAGCCCTCGATCCTGCGTGCCGGCGTGATGGCGGGCTTGTCGGCCACCGCCTACGCGACCGGACGGGAACGCCGCCCGGTTCGGATTCTGGCCCTCGCGGTGATCGCGCTGGTGCTGGTCGACCCGTTGCTCGCCTGGTCGATCGGGTTCTGGCTGTCGGTCGGCGCCACGGCCGGGGTGTGCACGGTCGGGCCGTGGCTGGCGCCGCGGCTTGCCGCGTTCGGGCCGCTCGCCCTGCCCCTCGGCATCACGCTCGGGGCACAGCTCGGCGTGGTGATCCCCAGCGTGTGGGTGTTCGGACGCCTGCCGTTGGTCAGCGTCGTCGCCAATCTGCTGGCGGTGCCGGTGGCCGGCTTCGTGATGCTCTACGGGCTCCCGGCGGGTCTCGTCGCAGGATCGATCCCGGCGATTGCGCCGGCGGTGATGTTCCCGGCGCGGATCGGCACGCGCTGGGTCGACATCGTGGCCAGCATCGGCGCCCGAGTCGAGCCGGATCCGCCGTGGGCGTGGGTGGGCTGGGCCATCGTCGTGGTCGTCGTCGTGGCGGTCGTGTCATGGTCGGTTCATCGCGGCCGTGTCGCGACGCGATGAGAAGCCGCGAGAAGAATCCGCGATAAGAATGAAGGTCTCCATGGCGACCCACCTCCTCAGTGGCAACGACGAATCGGTGCTGCGCTCAGCAGTGCACGAACTCGTCGACGACCTCGTGGGCGACGGCGACCGGGCGATGATGGTCGACGAGTTCGACGACGACGAGTACGAACTCCGCCTGGTGGTCGACGCCGCACAGACCCCGTCGTTCCTCACCGACAAGCGGGTGGTCGTGGCCCGTGGTGTCGATCGGTTCACGGCCGACGAGCTGACCCCGCTGCTCGGCTATCTCGCCGATCCGCTCGACTCGTCGGATCTCGTGATCGTGATCAACAGCGGCAGCGTCCCGAAGAAGCTCGGCGACGCGGTCAAAGCCGTCGGCACGGTCACCAACACCTCGCCGCCGTCGCGGGCGAGGGATCGCCAGGAGTGGATCGCCGACCACATCAAGGACGCCGGGCTGCGGATCAAGCCCGACGCAGCCAACCAGCTCGGAGCATGGCTCGGCGAGGACGCCGGACGACTCGACGGGATCCTCGCCACGCTCACCAGCACCTACGGCGCCGACCACGTGCTCACCTTTGCCGAGATCGAGCCGTTCCTCGGCGACGCCGGGGGAGTGCCGCCGTGGGACTTCACCGACGCGATCGACGCGGGCGACACCACCAAGGCGCTCACGTTGCTCGGCCGGATGATGCACGCCGGTGGCCGCCATCCGCTGCAGATCATGGCGATCATGCACGGGCACTACGCGGGCATCGCGAAGCTCGACGGCGTCGATGCCCGCTCCGAGGCCGATGCGATGGCGGCGACCGGCATCAAGTCGCCGTACCCGGCGAAGAAGGCACTGGCGAACTACCGGCGCCTCGGCCCCGCGTCGAGCCGTCGGGCGATCGAGCTGCTGGCCCAGGCCGACCTCGACCTGCGGGGGGCGAAAGATCTCGAACCGGACCTCGTGATGGAGGTCCTCGTCGCCCGCCTCTCCAAACTCCGCCGCTGAACCCAAGACCCGAACCCGAGACCCGAAAACGAAAAATGCCTGGAACGAGGCGCTCATCGCGCCCAGCCAGGCATGTTTCGGATCGGGTGATGGTCAGCCGGCGGCGTTGACCTTCTTCATCATGCGGCTCTTCTTGCGAGCGGCGGCGTTCTTGTGGATGATGCCCTTGGAGGCAGCGGTGTCGATGCGCTTCACGGCGGCACGGACGGCCTCGTCGTTGTCGTCGGTGCCCAGCGTGGTCTCGACGCGCTTGGTGCGGGTCTTGAGTTCCGCCTTCACCGACTTGTTGCGCTCGTGGCGCTTGGCGTTGGTGATGTTGCGCTTCTTCTGGCTCTTGATGTTGGCCATGGCCGTGGAAACCCTTGCTCTCTCGTCGAATGGTCTGCGCAGCGGGGCCAGAGTGCCCACGCTGAACAGCCATGCGACTCTATCGGGAGGCCCTCCTGAGCGGCAACGTGCCCAGATAGCGTTGGGTCGAACATGGATCTGGCCCGCATCCGCAACTTCTCGATCATCGCGCACATCGACCACGGCAAGTCGACGCTGTCCGACCGCATCCTCGAGATCACCGGGGCCGTCGACGCCCGTGACATGCGTTCGCAGTACCTCGACTCGATGGACCTCGAACGAGAACGGGGCATCACGATCAAGGCGCAGAACGTCCGTGTCGACTGGAAGGGCCACGTCTTCCACCTGATCGACACGCCGGGTCACGTCGACTTCGGCTACGAGGTCAGCCGCAGCCTCGCTGCGTGTGAGGGTGTCGTGCTCGTCGTCGACGCGGCCCAGGGCATCGAGGCCCAGACCCTGGCCAACTGTTACCTGGCGCTCGAGAACGACCTCGAGATCGTCGCCGCGCTCAACAAGATCGACCTGCCGGCGGCCGATCCCGACCGCTATGCCGGAGAGATCGAGAAGATCCTCGGGATCCCCGCGGATGAGATCATCCGCATGTCGGCCAAGACCGGCGAGGGTGTCCCCGACCTGCTCGACGCCGTCATCGAACGCATTCCGGCGCCCACGGGTGATCCCGATGCGCCACTGCAGGGCCTGATCTTCGACTCACAGTTCGACCAGTACCGCGGTGTGGTGTCGAGCATGCGGATCATGCACGGCAACGATGCACGTCGGGCTCGAAGCTCACGTTCATGCAGGCCGGCGCGAACCACGAGGCGATCGAGATCGGTATCCGCAAACCCGTTCCCACGCCGGTGCAAGGAACTCGGCCCCGGCGAGGTCGGCTACCTCATCGCCGGCATCAAGGACGTCGGCGACGCCCGCTCCGGCGAAACCGTCACGACGGCCTCGGGCGGCTCCGTCGAGGCCCTGCCCGGCTACCGCGACCCGAAGCCGATGGTGTTCTCGGGCTTGTTCCCGATCGACGGTGACGACTTCGAGAACCTTCGCGAGTCGCTCGAGAAGCTCAAGCTCAACGACGCGTCGATCACCTACACGCCCGAGTCCTCCGGCGCGTTGGGCTTCGGCTTCCGTTGCGGCTTCCTCGGGTTGCTGCACATGGAGATCGTCAAGGAGCGACTCGAGCGTGAGTTCGGTCTCGCACTCATCGCCACCGCACCGAGCGTCGAGTACCGCCTCACCCGGACCGACGGCACGGTCGTGTTGGTCGACAACCCCGCCGACATGCCCGAGGCGCAGCGCATCGCCACGATCGAGGAGCCGTTCTTCAAGATCTCGATCATCAGCCCGACCGAGTACACCGGTGCGCTTGATGGATCTGTGTCAGACCCGGCGGGGCGAGATGAAGAAGATGGAC
Source organism: Ilumatobacteraceae bacterium (assembly GCA_963715825.1). GTDB lineage: Bacteria > Actinomycetota > Acidimicrobiia > Acidimicrobiales > Ilumatobacteraceae > Sva-07. The sequence continues at coordinate 51,942 of CAVQSI010000020.1, read as the reverse complement.
TACCTGTCGCCCGAGCGCGTCGAGCTGGTCTACGAAGTCCCACTCGCCGAGGTGGTCATCGACTTCTTCGACCAGATGAAGTCGCGGACGAAGGGTTACGCCAGCCTCGACTACGAGCTGGCCGACTACCGGCCGTCGCAACTCGTCAAGGTCGACCTGCTGTTGAACGGTCTACCGGCCGACGCCTTCTCCACCATCGTCCACCGCGACTCCGCCTACCAGTACGGCTCCCGGATGTGCGAGAAGCTCAAGGAACTGATCCCGCGCCAGATGTTCGACGTGCCGATCCAGGCCGCAATCGGCGGCAAGGTCATCGCCCGCGAAACGGTGAAGGCCAAGCGCAAGGACGTCACCGCCAAGTGCTACGGCGGCGACATCACTCGTAAGCGCAAGCTGCTCGAGAAGCAGAAAGAGGGCAAGAAGAAGATGAAGTCGATCGGGCGGGTCGAAGTGCCCGGCGACGTCTTCATCAACGCCCTCAAGCTCGACGACTGAGCGTCACCGGGCGACTATTCGGTGGCGAACAGGTCAGCGGGGATGTCCGGGCAGTTCGCGAGCGCGAACTCCTCGATGGCGGTGCTTGCCTCGTCGAGGCTCCCGGCGATCACGAGGAAGTCGGCCATCTCCTCCTCGCTTGCCGCTTCGGCGTCGAACGCCTGCAGCTGCTCGAAGCCGTCGACCAGTTCGTTCATCTCGTCGGCGATCTCGCTCGGAGCGACGTCGGCGACCGTTTGCAGGGCCGCCAGGTCCTCGGCCTCGGTGGTCTCGCCCTCCGATTCGGCGAGGGTCTGGATCTCCTCGCAGAACGCCTCGGTGCTGCCGCCGCCGCCGCCATCGTCGCTGCCGCAGGCGGCGATGGTCATCGCCGAGATGGCGAGGAGTCCGGTGGCGAGCCGGATCGGTCGTGTTGCTGTCTGACGCATGTTGATGTCCCCTCCGTAGTGCTAGGCGCACAGGCTGCCACATCGAAGGTGACCGCTCGGACCGTTCGGTCGTGCGAATGAGCCTCGGTCGGGTAACGATGGCGGCTGATGTCGTCGACGTTCCGCTCGCTGAGGTTCTACAACGCTCGGCTGTTCTTCTCGGGACTCGCCGTGTCGAACGTGGGCACCTGGCTGCAGATGACCGCGATGTCGCTGCTCGTGTACCGGCTCACCGGCGAGGCGACGAGCGTCGGCATCACCCTGGCGCTGCAGATGCTGCCGATGCTGCTGCTCGGCGCCTGGGCCGGTGTGATCGCCGATGGCCGCGACCGTCGCACGATGGCGATCGTCACCCAGAGCGCGCTGGCTGCTCAGGCGCTGGTGCTCGGCACGATCGACCTGGCCGGATGGGCGACGCTTCCGGTGGTCTACGCCTTGTCGCTGGTGCTCGGCGTCGTCAACGCATTCGACAACCCGGCGCGCCGCGGCTTGGTGACCGAGCTGGTCCCCACCATCGACATTCCCAACGCGACGTCGTTGAACACCGCGGTGATGACCGGCTCTCGCATCTTCGGGCCGGCGCTTGCGGGTGTCCTCGTCACCACGATCGGCACCGCATGGTGCTTCCTCCTGAACGGCGTCACGTTCTTCGCGATCATCTTCTCGCTCGTCGCGATCCGCCGCGACGAGATGTTCCCCGTCGAACGACGCCAGAAGGGCGGCAAGCCGATCCGCGAGGCGATCAGCTTCGTCGTCGGGCGACGCGACATGCTGATCATCTACTCGCTGCTGCTGGTCGTCTCGACCGTTGCGTTCAACCAGGGCACGGTGCTGCCCAAGCTGGCCGACGTCCGCTGGGGTGGCGACGAAGCGTTCGGGTTCCTCCTCGCGGTGATGTCGGTCGGATCCCTCACCGGGTCGTTGCTCACCGCCCGCAAGCACGTGGTCACGATGCGATGGTTCTTCGGTGGGATCGTCGTGATGGCGCTCGCCGGTTTCGGGTTGTCGTGGGCGCCGACGCTGCTGTTGGCCTACGTGTGGTCGGTGCCGTTCGGCATCGGCGGCGCTGCGTTCATCACCGCGGCCAATGCGATCACCCAGCAGGAGTGCCCACCGGACATGCGCAGTCGACTGCTGGCCCTGCAGGCCGTCGCCTTCCTGGGGTCGACGCCGATCGGTGGACCATTGACGGGCCTGATCGCCGACAACGTGTCCGCCGAGTGGGCACTCGCCTACAGCAGCGTGATCAGCCTCGTGTGCGTCGGAATCGCGGGCATGTATTGGCGAGCCGGGGTGCCGACGGTCGACGCGAGCGCGAAGCTGGAGGCATGGGTCGGCGATCGAGGATCCTGATCACCGCTGGTGTCGTCGGCGCGCTCGTGGCGCCGGTCCTGCTCGATCGTGACGGCTTCCCGCTGTCGACCTATCCGATGTACTCGCGCGCCCGCGGCGATGCGGTCACGTTCGCCACTGCCCAGGCGGTCGACGACGCGGGGGCCGTCACGACGCTCACCCTCGCCGTGATCGGCGACAGCGACGACCCGCTGATCGTCGCGGGGGAACTCCGTGACGCGATCCGCGACGGCCGTGCACAACAACGGTGCGAGGAGATCGCTCAGCGGGCTGCGGCATGGGAGGGTCTCCCGCCGAACACGGCCTCGATCGACGTGGTCACCGAACGCCACGACGTGGTCGCCCAGGTGCAGGGCGAGTCGAGCGTGCTCGATCGAACGGTGCACGCCACGTGCTCGGTGCCGACATGACGGCGACGCAACGTGACGAACCGACGACGCGACCGACGCGATCGACGCGTCAGCTGCCGGTCATCGACGCCGTCGCACCTGCCGAACGCCTGGCGATGCTGCGGATCCTGACCGGCGTGTTCGCGGCGGTCTACCTCCTCGTCCGGTTGCCCGTGTTCCTCCAGCTCGGCGATCGCCGTTCGGGTTTCGACGGCGTGGGGCTCGCCATGCTCCTCGATCGTCCGGTCGATGCCGCAGTGGTCGACGCCGTCGTCGTGGCGACACTCCTCCTGGGTGTCGGATTCTCGATCGGATGGAGGTTCCGGGTGACCGGCCCGCTCTTCGCGCTGGGAATGCTCGCGCTCGGCTCCTATCGCGGGTCGTGGGGCCAACTCCTGCACTTCGAGAACCTGCCCGTGCTGTACCTGCTGATCGTCGCGCTGTCGCCGGCAGCCGACGCGTGGTCGATCGACGCCCGGCGCCGAGGCCGGCGAGACGATGCCCCGACCGAGTCGGTGGCCTATGGATTCCCGATCGCGCTGGCCGCGCTGGTGCTGGTGATCACCTACGTGATCGCCGGGTTCGCCAAGTTGCGCTACGGCGGGCTCGACTGGGTGTTCGGTGACACGCTGCGCAACCACGTTGCGTACGCAGCCGCTCGCCTCGATCTGCTCGGCGGTTCACCGTCGCCGTTGGCCGGCTGGGCGGTCCGCCTGGACGGTTTCTGGCCGTTCGTCGCCGCGGCCACGATCGTCATCGAACTCGCCGCACCCGTCGCGCTGCTCGGCGGGCGCATCCGCACCGCCTGGGTGCTGGTGGCGTGGCTGATGCACCTCGGTGTGTTGGCATTCATGTTGATCGGCTTCCCGTTCCCGCTCTTCCTGGTCGCCTTTGCGCCGCTGTATCGCATCGAGCGATTGTGGATCGATCGGCCGATCTGGCTTCGGCGGTCAGCGGGTCAGCGTGTCGAGCGTGCCGCTTCCGCAACGCGGTGACCCCAGGCGGTCGCGCGGTCGATCTCGCCGGGTTCGAGGTGGTTCGACCTGTCCACGAAGAAGCTCTCGCCCTCGACGGCGAGTTCGAATCCGTGCGCACGAAGCCGTTTCGAGATCCCCTTCGAAGCCTGGCCCGTCAGCAGGGTCGAACCGTGGACGCGGGTGTCGAACGAAGCAGCGAGACGACCGTCACCGACGTCGTCGGCCAGCGCCTTGAACCACTCTCGTAGACCATCGCCGTAGGCGTCGGGATCCAGGTCGAGGTCGTCGTCCTTTGTCGCGATGTCAGCGGCGCCGGCGCGGCTGCGTTCGCTCGACAGGCCGTGCACGTGCGTCGGTCCACCGACGATGACGAGGTCGGCAGCGCCAAGTTGGTCGGCGGTCGCGTCGTGGACGGCGACGACCGTCGCCTCGACGAGCGCCTCGATCCCTTCTGCGATGTGCTGGGCGACGGCATGCGTGTTGCCGAACATCGACTCGTACACCACCAGTGCGCGCATGACGACCTCCTGTGGCCCGGGCGATCCGGGCTCCCACTCGATCTTGCACCCCTCGTTGCCCCACCGCACGGGCCCAAGGTCACCGGTTCCCCAGCAGGTCGCGATGAGCGAAGGGTGCCCTCTGCGGCCGGTTGGCTCATCGTCGGGAGGTCGGCGCGGGTGGCGATGAGCGAAGGGTGCCATATGTGGCCGGTTGGCTCATCGCGTCGGGTGGTCGGGGCGATACTGGGGCGATGTTCGCGACGACGGCACAGCTCGAGGCTCGGATCGATCACGTTGCGGCGGCGCCGTCGGACATCGGACGGGTCGAGCTCGTCGTCGCCCGGCCGGCGAAGGGCGAACGACTCGTGTTGGAGTCGGCCGAGCTCCGCCCCGGCGTGGGCCTCGTCGGCGACAACTACCTCGAGCGGGGAAGTTCCCAGCCCGGTGGCGGCCCTGCCGACCCGCTCGGCGAGCTCAATCTGATGTCGGCGCGGGCCCTCGACGCAGTGGCCGGCGACGATCGGGAGCGGTGGCCGCTCGCAGGCGATCAACTGATCGTCGACTTCGACCTGTCGGAGGCGAACTGTCCCGCCGGGACCCGACTGGCCGTCGGGACGGCCGTCATCGAGGTGACGACCAAACCGCACAACGGGTGCGCGAAGTTCTCCGACCGCTACGGCATCGACGCAGCCCGCTGGATCAACTCGCGTCAGGACCTGCGCCTCCGTGGGATCTGCGCCGTCGTGGTCGAGACGGGCACGGTCACGCCAGGAGACACGATCGCTCCGATTGGGCCCGACGGTTCGGTGCCCGACTGATCACCGGCGCCTGGCCGCATGTGATCGAATGGCCGACGATGGCCGGGTCCGACGATTTCCAGCACGCGTGGGCCGGCGACGACATCCCGGTGCCCGAACCGCCCGTCGAAGTCCCGATCGCTCGTCGTCTCGACACCAACGCAGAGGTCGTGGCCACCGATGGCGAGCCGACGTTCGCGCCGCTCGGCCGGCCGGAGCAGGGAGTCACCCCGCCACGGTTCGCGAGTCGCCGCCGCCGGGTGGTCGTCGGCGCGATCGGTGCAGTAGCCGTCGTGGCTGCCGCTGGCGTTTTCGTTGCGTCGAACGGGGGCGACGACGAGCCGGCCGGCGACGAGGCGTCGAGCAGCACGGAGCAGCCGTCCACGACCGTCGAGCCGCCGGACGCCGGGAGCGACACGACCGTCGAGCCCGAAGACGAGGGCGCCGCCCCGCTCGACCCGCTCGATCCGCTCGATCCGCTCGACCCGATCGACGTGGTGATCCCTGCGCCGGTCGCCGCGATCGACGAGCCGACCGAGATCCTGATGGTCACCGCCGATGGCGTTCTTCACACGCTGTCGTTGCCGTCGGGTGTCGTCCGTTCCATTCGCCTCGGCCCCGGCGGCGACGACGACGAGTTCTTCCAGGGTCAGAGCCTGGTCGTGACGCCCGATGCGGCGGCGCTGGCCGCCGGAAACCGGATGGTGATCGTTCCGCGCGACGCGCCGACACCGATCGAGGTCGACGGCGACCAGTTCGACGGCAACGGGTTCGACGTTGGGTCCTGGACGAACGGCCCGGACGGCTCCTCGCGATTCCTGGTTTCCAGCTACTCCAGCGCCGGTCGGGCCAGCGTGTACAGCGTGACGCCGGACGGGGCGGTGTCCGACGTCACCGACGACGACCCGATCGCAGCGCCGTGGCTGCGTGGCGGGATCTACGCCGGTGGCGGCGAGACGTACGTCAACGACGCTGGCGGCGTGTACGCCATCGGCGTCGACGGCTCCGCGCAACGCATCGACGACGGCGTGTTGCGGGCGGTCAGCGAGTCCAGCCGCCTGATCCGCGAGTGCACCAGCGACCTGGTGTGCGGCGACGTGCTCGTCGATCGTCGGACCGGCGATCGACGACCGATCGCCGACGGCATCGTTCCGGATGACCTGCAGTTCGCGTGGTTCGGGCTCGACCTCGCGCCCGATGGCTCGGCGATCAGCGCGATCGACGACGGCGCACCGAACAGCAACCTGATCGTCATCGACCTGACCACCGGCGACCGGGTCGAGGTGCCCAACCGTTCGTGGAACCGCGGGTCCAGGTGGGCCGCGGACAGCAGCGGCGTGTTCGAGCTGTCCGAGACGGGCACGGGCATCGAGTTCCTCGATCGTGCGTCCGGTGAGGCGGTGCACTTCGCCGACGAACTCGGCCGACTCGTGGCGCTGGGAGTCCGCACGCCCGATTCCGAACTCTCACCGGCATCAGCGGTCACGACCGTGCCCGTCACCGCGGTCGGTCCTGCCTCCTCGCTGGCCGACCTCAGCGTCGTGGCGCTCACCCGCAACGACCTCGTTGCCGAGGTCGCCCTCGGCGACGGCGACGCCGTGATCTGGAACCGCTCGGCGTCGATCGACGTGCGGGATCCTGCCGTGTTCGTTGTGGGCGATGGGGTGGCCGTGACATCGAACCGCAACCCCGGCGACGAGCCGTCGGGCTACGTGGCCAGCCCGACGGGGGAGCGGTCGCTGCCGCCCGGGCTCTTCGGACCCGGACCGATCCTGCCCGGACCGCTCCCCGGTACCGTCTGGACGTCGTCGTCGCCAGCGCCCGCACCGGGAGCTCCCGCTGAGGCGTCGATCGACGCCGTCGACCTGCGGCTCGTCGACCTCGCCGCAGGCGCAGCGAGTGTGCCGTCGCGGTCGATCATCGTGCCCGGCGCTCGCCTGTTCGGCGGCGACGGCCGTGGCGGCGTCGTCGTGCAGCGCGGCGGCGATGTGTACATCGCCACCTCGAACGGGGCCACCACCGACCTGAATCGCCTGACCGCCGGCGAACTGTTGGCGATCGGTGCCGACACTGCGTACGTCCGCGAGTGCGATGTCACCTCGGAGTGCGTGGTGGTTCGCATCGACCGAGAAACCGGCGAACGAAGCGCTCTCGACCCGTCGTCGCCTGTCGCCGGCGTCCTGGGCATCGATCCGGCCGATCCACCGACGGCGCTGACGGGCTCGGCGGTGTCGCCCGGCGGCCGGTTCGTCGTCGTGCGGGTTGCATCCGCCGACGACGGGTACCTCTGGGCGATGATCGACACTGCGAGCGGATCGCTGACGTGGATCGACGGCCTCGACGGCGACGTTCCGTTCGTGTGGAGTGGCGACGCCAACGTGGCGGTCACGGTCATCGGAGCGGACCTCGTGATCGTCGGCGCCGACGGCGTCGACGTCGTCGGCGGACTGGGTTCGGTGCGAACGATCGCCACGCCCGCGACCACGTTCCAAGGCGGCGGGGCCGACTGAGCGGCGCTGAACAACGCTGACGCCGAACGACGGCGAGCGCAGAACATCAAGGTCGTAGGACGTTGTGCCGATGCAGAACCGTGCGTTCGAACGGGCTGCTCGCAGTGGCGCTGGTGCTCGCGCTCGTCGCATGCTCCGCCGAACCCGACGTCGTCGCGGAACAGCGAACTCCGATCGAGGGACTGCAGATCAGCGATGACGACCCGCGCGTCACCGCCCCGCCCGTGGAGCCGACCTCCACGCCACCGCTGACGACGCCACCGCCTCCGGCGTCGGACCCACCGGTGAGCGTTCCAGCAGGAACGACCGCCGACCTTGCAACACTGGCGCAACGGTTGTTGCTCGTCGACGGCGACGTGCCCTGGTGGGAGATCGGCGAGCCGCAGCGCACACAGGGGAAGCCCGACCCGTACGGCAGCTCGGATTGTCCGATGCTCGACGTCGTGCGCACCCTCGACTCCTTTGATCGGTTCGAAACCATCGGAGGGTCGGGCGCCATCGACTTCTACAACTCGGTGGTCGACGCCGCGTCGGGTCCGGCAGCCCAGCGGATCCTCGACGCGGCGCTGCTCGTGGCGGAGGCATGCCCCGAGTTCACCGACGAACGCGGAGAGGGGTGGGTCGAGCCGGTGCTCGTTCCGTCCGAGGGCGTGTGGGCGTCCGCAGGTCTCGTGATCGCCGTCAACGGCGAACCGGTGTCGCTCGGCTACTGGGTCACCGAGAGCCTCGTCGTGAAGCTGCGCGTCGTGGGACCCGACGCAGCGTCGGAATTCCCGATGCTCGCCCAGGCGGTGTCCGACAAGATCCACGCGGTCACCCAATCGACCGAACCGACCGAGACCACCGACGAGTTCGACGAGTTCGACGAGTTCGACGAGTTCGACGAGCTGTGGAACGACGAGTCGTGGATGTCGGATCCGTTGGCGGGCATGATCCTCGACGCATCCGAGCTCGGCGACACCTGGACGCGCTCGGCAGTGTTCGTGGACGATGGCATGCCGGGCGGCCGCGACGAGTTCTGTGGGGTCACGACCCCAGCCCAGGCGGCAGGCCTGTCGGCGCTGTTCGAACGCGACGGCGAAGCTGGCGCCGACATGATGGTGTCCCAGGCGGTGATGGACGGCACGCCGGAGCTCGCCCAGCAGTGGATCGACGTGTACGCCGCGCTCGCCTCCTGCGGCGAGATCGACGAGAGCTTCCTCCAGGTGACCTACGAGTCCGTGCCGACGACACCGGATCAGGTCGCCGGCGCCGACGATCTCGCCGTGCTCCGAGCGACCGTCGCCAACGGCCCCGAGCTCACGGCCACGATCATCACCGGTGTCGTCCGAACCGGTGGACTCATCGTGCAGATCGTCATGTCGCAGTACGTCGACGAGTTGGCACCGCCGGTGGACCAACCCACCGTCGACGAACTGCTGCGCCTCCTGCAGGCGTCACTGGACTGACGCTCGATCGAGTGGCGGGGACGATCGCGGGGTACAACGCTGGAGTGAGCAACGTCCACCGATCGATCATGTGGTTCCGGCGCGATCTGCGCCTCGCCGACAACCCGGCCCTGCTCGCCGCGGGGGCCGACGGCGCAGAGGTCGTGCCGGTCTTCGTCGTCGACCCGACATTCGCCCGGTCGGGCGCTGCGCGGCTGGCGTACCTCCACGATGCGTTGCGATCGTTGGACGCGGCGATCCGTGAGGTTGGCGGCCACGGCCTCGTGATTCGTCACGGCGATCCCACCAACGTGATCCCGGCAGTCGCCGCGCAGGTTCGGGCCGACACCGTGTTCGTCGCTCGCGACTACGCACCGTACGGCCGCCGCCGCGATGCCGCCGTCAAGGCCGCGCTCGCCGCCGACGAGCGACACCTCCGTGGCGTCGGGTCGCCCTATGCAGTTGCACCGGGCAGCGTCGCCAAGGGCGACGGCACGCCGTACGCCGTGTTCACGCCGTTCTCCAAGGTGTGGCGCCGGGTCGGTTGGGACCTGCCCGCGGACGCGCCGGCCGACGACTTCCGCTGGGCTGATCCGACCGGGGTCGACACGGAGCCGCTCGGCCAGCGTCCTGACCCCGGCATCGCTCTCCCCGGCGCCGGCGAGGAGGCGGCCCACGATCGCTGGCACGCGTTCGTCTCCGACGGCGTCGACGCCTACCCGGACCGACGCGACCTGCCCGCCGTCGCCGGCACCAGCCAGCTGTCGCCGGCGCTCAAGTGGGGGACGATCCATCCGCGCCAACTGCTCGCCGACCTGGACGCGTCGGGGGCCGGATCGACGGGTCACACCGTGTTCTCCAGCGAACTCGCGTGGCGCGAGTTCTACGCCGACGTGCTCTTCCAACAGCCGCGCACCGCGTGGGAGAACCTGAACTCGAAGATGGACGCGATGCCGATCGACACCGACGCGGCGGCCCGCCAACGCTTCGATCGCTGGGCGGCGGGCCGAACCGGGTTCGGCATCGTCGACGCCGGCATGCGCCAGCTCGCCGCCACCGGATGGATGCACAACCGTGTCCGGATGATCGTGGCGAGCTTCCTCGTCAAGGATCTGCACCTGCCGTGGCAGTGGGGAGCGCGCTGGTTCATGCAGCACCTGATCGACGGTGATCTGGCGTCGAACAACCATGGCTGGCAGTGGGCCGCCGGCACCGGCACGGATGCCGCGCCGTACTTCCGGGTGTTCAACCCGCACCTGCAACAAGAGCGCTACGACCCCGACGGCGCCTACGTCGCCCGGTGGGTGCCCGATCCGGTCGAACCGATGCTCGACCACAAGACCGAACGCGACGAAGCGCTCCGCCGCCTGAAGTCCCTCGGCTGATCGACCCGCTCCCTTGGCTGGCAGTCGGTAGACTTGAGTGCCAAATGTTGGACGAACGCAAGACCGCCATCTTGAGCGCTGTCGTGCAGGAGTACATCGCCACGGCCCAACCCGTCGGATCCGGCCACATCGCCGACTCTCCGACGGTCAAGGTGTCGTCGGCGACGGTCCGCAACGAGATGGCGCATCTCGAACACGAGGGCTACCTGGTGCAACCCCACACCTCGGCCGGCCGCATCCCCACCGACAAGGGCTATCGATACTTCGTCGACCACCTCACCAAGCCGGGCCGCCTCGACAAGGCGACAACCCGCCAGGTCGGCGACTTCTTCTCGGCCGCCCACGGCCGCCTCGAGGAGATGCTCCACCAAACGTCCAACCTCCTCGCCACGCTCACCAACAACGCCGGCGTCGTCGTCGGTCCCCGCGCCGAAGCGGTCCCGGTGCGCCGTGTGCAGTTCGTGTCGCTGTCGGCGACGGCTGCCACGGTGATCGTCGTGTTCGCCAACGGCACCGTCGAGAACGTCCCGATCGAACTCGTCGAGGGCGACGACGACCTCAAGCTCTCCGCTGCCGGCGCCCATCTCTCCGCGACGCTCGACGGTCGGGTGCTCGGCTCGGTGTCCACGTCGGCCGACACCGGCGACGCCGTCGTCGACCGGCTGTGCCGCGACGCTCTCGACGCGCTGCGCGCCACGGCGAGTCCCGACCAGGTCTTCACCGGGGGAGCGGCCGCGGTCGCCAACGCCTTCGACGCGGTCGAGATCGTCCGGTCGGTGCTCGCCACGCTCGAGCAGCAGTTCGTCGTGGTCACCCTGGTCAGCGACATCGTCAACCGGGGCATGTCCGTGGCGATCGGCGTCGAACACGGCGTCGAGCCGCTGTCGGCCTGCTCGGTGGTGGTCGCCCCCGTGGTCGTCGACGGTGAGCACCTCGGCTCGGTGGGCGTGCTCGGCCCGACCAGGATGAACTACCCGCAGGCGCTGGCGACCGTCGACGTGGTGAGCGAGCAGCTCGGCCACCGCATCGAAGAAGGCTGAGTCCGCGTGGCCAACTCACGGCATGATGGGGCCTTCCATGGCTGACTACTACGAACTCCTCGGGGTCTCGCGCACCGCCACGGCGGACGAGATCAAGAAGGCCTATCGCCAGCGCGCCCGCGAGTTCCATCCCGACGCCAATCCCGACGATGCGTCAGCGGCCGAGCAGTTCAAGAAGATCGCCCAGGCGTATCAGGTGCTGTCCGACGACCAACAGCGCGCCCGCTACGACCGCTACGGCGAAGCCGGGGTCGGCGGTGCCGGTGGCGGGCCGTCGGCCGAGGATCTCTTCGGCGGGGGCCTCGGCGACATCTTCGAGACGTTCTTCGGTGGCGGTGGTGGCAATCCCTTCGGTGGCGGGCGCACCCGTGGCCCGTCGGGCCCGCCACGCGGTCAGGACATCGAGGTGATCGCCGACATCTCGTTCGAGCAGGCGGTGTTCGGCGACGAGATCGACGTCTCGCTGAAGCTCCCCACGCGCTGCGGCGACTGCGACGGTTCCGGCGCCGGCGAAGGCACGCAGCCGGTCACCTGCAGCGACTGCGGCGGCAGCGGCCAGATCCAACGGGTCCGCCAGAGCTTGCTCGGCCAGATGGTGACCGCCAGCCCGTGCAGTCGGTGCGGCGGGCTCGGCCAGATCATCACCACGCCCTGTGCGACGTGTCGCGGCGAGGGGCGGGTCACCTCCGACAAGAGCTACCAGGTCGATGTCCCAGCGGGCGTCGACTCCGGATCGACGCTGCGCCTCACCGGGCGCGGCGCGGTCGGCCCTCGCGGCGGTGGCACCGGTGACCTGTACGTGCACCTCCGTGTCGCTGCGCACCCGCAGTTCGTGCGCGAGGACCACGACCTCGTCACCGAGGTCCCGATCTCGATCGCCCAGGCGTCGCTCGGCACCCAGATCGAGCTCGAAACGCTCGACGGCACCGAGCACCTCATCGTCCCGCCCGGCACGCAGCCCGGCCGCGAGTTCGTCCTGCGCCAGCGAGGCGTCCCGCATCTGCGGGGTCGTGGCCGTGGCGACCTGCGCGCCCGGGTCCGCGTCGACATCCCCACCAAGTTGAGCGAGGGCGAAGTCGATCTGTTGACGCGCTACGCCGAGGGTCGCGGCGAGGTGGTCGGCAACGGCAAGGAAGGCCTGTTCTCGCGTATCAAGTCGGCGTTCTCCTGAGGCGCGAGCGCTGATGGAGGGCCCCGACCGGTCGGCGCTGCGCTCGACCAGTGCGCACGTCCTCGTCGAGCCCGAGCAGCTCAGTGGCACGGTGGCGATCGACGACGACACCGAGCATCACCTCCGGCGGGTGTTGCGCCTGCGCGACGGCGAGGTCGTCAGCGTCACCGACGGCCACGGGCGTTGGTGCCTCGCGACAGCGGTCGTCGACGGCAACACCCTGCGACTCGACCCGACGTCGGCGGTGGTGGTCGAGCCAGCACCGGCTCGGTCGATCACGATCGCTGCAGCCATGCCCAAGGGCGACCGGCTCGACTGGATGGTGCAGAAGGTCACCGAACTCGGCGTCGATCGTCTGGTGCTGCTGCACGCGGAGCATTCCGTCGTGCGATGGAAACCGGATCGGGTGCAGCACCAGCTCGCACGGCTGCAACGGATCGCCGACGAGGCCCTGCGCCAGAGTCGGCGCGTGACGCGCCTGTCGATCGACGCACCGGTCGCTGCTGTCGACGTGCTCGACAACTTCGCAGTGGCCGAGCCGGGTGGCCGGGCGTTGACCGCTGCTGACCTCGCGGTGGCCGTCGGGCCCGAAGGGGGATGGGGCGACACCGAGCTCGCCGCCGCCCGCGACCGCGTCGATCTCGGCCCGACGATCCTGCGTACCGAGACCGCTGCGGTGGCGGTTTCCACACTCTGCGTGGCATTCGAACGCTGACCGTCTATGCTCGCGGAGTTACCCCCGGGTAACGTCCGGGACGATCGGCAGGCGGGCGCCACCGGTGAACCGAGAACCGTGAATCGAACAGCAAGGCGGGAACTGACATGACCATGATCGACGACGACGCTCCTTCGGTGTACAGCCAGCAGGTGGGCGAGCGACTCCGCGTGATCCGCAAACAGAAGCGGCTGTCGCTGCAAGAGGTCGAAGCGCAGTCGAACCAGGAGTTCAAGGCCTCGGTGCTCGGTGCGTACGAGCGTGGCGAGCGGGCACTGTCGGTGCCGCGCCTCGACCGGCTCTCGCAGTTCTACGCCGTGCCGGTCGAGCAGCTGTTGCCTCGCGAGGTCACCGGCACCGAGGCGGCGGCAGCGATCGCCTCGCCGGTCAACAAGAAGCTCGCCATCGACGTGGCCAAGCTCGTGCAGCTCAAGGGCGCACCGTTCGAGATGCTGGCGCGCTACCTCAAGCTGATCCAGGTGCAGCGCCAGGACTTCAACGGCCGGGTCATCACCGTGCGCGGCGACGACACCCGTTCGATCGCGGCGATGCTCGATGTGCCGGTCGACCAGGTCGCCGAGCGCCTTGCCGCCCTCGACCTGCTGTTCGTCCCCACCGCCTGACCCAGCGTCGCCCCACGTCCGAGCGATGAGTTTCCGTGCGGACGGGTCGCGCGAAGACTCATCGCTCGGGGGTTGACTGGGGGGATGGCCGGGCAGCAGCGCGATTTCGGGGTGTACGTGCACATCCCGTTCTGTGCGTCGAAATGCGAGTACTGCGCGTTCGCGACCTGGACCGACCGCGCACACCTGATCGAGACGTACCTGCGAGCGTTGCGCACCGAGGTCGATCGAGCGGTCGCCGACGGCATGCCCACCGCCACCACGGTCTTCGTCGGCGGGGGAACGCCGACGCTGGTGCCACCGGCAGATCTCGCATCCGTCATCGCGGCGATCCCGACCGAGCCCGGCGCAGAGGTCACCGTCGAGTGCAACCCCGACGACGTCACCGTCGAGATGCTCGCCACCTATCGCACCGCTGGCGTCAACCGGGTGAGCCTCGGCGTGCAGTCGATGTCGGCGCACGTGCTGGCGGCGCTCGGTCGGACCCACGACCGTGCCAACGTCGAGCGCGCCGTCGAGGCGATTCGTGCCGCCGAGATGCCGTCGTTCAACCTCGACCTGATCTACGGCGCGGTGGGGGAGTCGGTCGACGATTGGCGCTCGACCGTCGAGCAGGCGCTGGCGTTCGACCCGCCGCACATCTCGGCCTACGGGCTCACGGTCGAGGCGGGGACGCCGCTCGCAACACAGCCCGACCGCCACCCCGACGACGACGATCAAGCCGACAAGTACGAACTGGTCGACGACCTGCTCACTGCTGCCGGTCTCGCCAACTACGAGGTGTCGAACTGGGCGCGACCGGGGCACGAGTCACGTCACAACCTGCTGTACTGGAGCCAGGACGACTACCGGGGTTTCGGGTGCGCGGCGCACTCGCACGAGTCGGGCCGTCGCTGGTGGAACCTGCGCACGCCGGAGCGCTACATCGACGCCGTCCGGACGGGCGCCTCGGTGGAAGCGGCGTCGGAGACGCTCGACGCCGACACCCGCCGGTTCGAGGCGCGGGAGTTGGCGCTGCGGACGCGCGACGGCGTCGAGCGCTCGGCGTTCAGCGAGGACACGCTCGACCTGCTGGAGGGGATGGTCGTCGCCCATCCGAGCGATCCCAGGCGGGTGGTGTTGACCCGCTCGGGGCGCCTGATGGCCAACGAGATCTCCCTACGGTTCGCGTGACGCCGGCGTCGGCGTCACGTCGGCGAACAGCTCGGGGAACACCTTCGACACCTTGGCCGTGAGGTAGTCGCCGTAGGTGCCCTCCCAGGCGGTCACGTCGCTGCCGTCCCACCGGTGCGAATCAGGCAGCGGCGTGTCGTCGAGGGGCAACGTCGGCACGGTGGCATCCCACGACGGGTCGAAGAAGTACGGGAACGACAGCCGACTGCGGCCCGACGTGTTGCGCACCCGGTGCGGCGTCGAGCGGTATCGGCCACCCGTGAGGCGTTCGAGCATGTCGCCGAGATTGCACACGAGTGCACCGGGGGTCGGCTCGACGTCGATCCATGATCCGTCGACTCCTCGCACCTGGAGGCCGCCCAGCTGATCTTGGGCGAGCAGCGTGAGCAGGCCGTAGTCGGTGTGCTCGCCGACGCCCCAGGTGTCGGGGCCGGATCCGGTGGCGTCGTCGGGTGGGTAGTGGAAGATGCGGAACAGGATCGTCGGGTCGCCGGTGAGGTGCTGTCGGAACCAGTCGGCCGGCAGGCCGAGCCCGAGTGCGATCCCACACATGACGGCGTCGGCCACGGGACGCAGGGCGTCGAGCCACTCGAGGACCGTCTGGCGGAGGTCGGGATCGTCCGCCGGGAACTGGTTCGTGCCGTGCAGCGGAATCGACGCGACCACCCGCGGGTGATCGGGCGGGTGCTCGGCGCCGAAGTAGATGCCCTCCTTGCGGTCGGGCATGCCGGAGGTGAGTTCGCCGCCGACGGGGAACCAGCCGCGCCACGCCGGCCCGGCCGCTGCCATCGCGATCGTGCGCTTGTCGGCGTCGGGACGGGCGAAGAACGAATGCGACGCCGCCTCCAATCGCTCCTGCTGGCCGGCGGGTATGCCGTGCCCGACGATCGAGAAGAACCCGACCGATCGGCACGCGTCGTCGATGGCGTCGGCGACCCGTTTGCGATCGTCGGTGCCGGCGTCGGCGTCCAGCAGCGCGGCCACGTCGATCAGCGGCAACGAGTCGATGGGCGTCCGTGCGGCACTCACGGCGATGCAACGTACCGCTGTGCTCGTGCCCCGCATCGTGGCGTAACGTCACCCGCCATGAATCGCAGGCTGATCGCGCTCGGCGCGGCGGTGGTTGCCGCCGTGCTCGTCGTCGCGCTCGGGGGATGGACGTGGCTGACCGCGGACGGCAACGTCGAGGAACTGCTCACCGACACCGGCTTCGTCGGGCCGATCGTCTTCGTGCTGGTGATGTGGCTCACCCAGCCGTTCGGCGTTCCCGGTGTCGTCTACATGGTGCCCGCCGGCATCGTGTGGCCGTACCCCCTCGCCATCGCGCTCGCCTGGGTCGGCAACATGGGGGCCAGCTATCTCGCGTTCGTCTTTGCTCGCTGGTTCGCCCGCGACTGGGTCCAGGCCCGCATCCCCGCGAGCATGCATCGCTACGACCGGCAGCTGTCCGAGGGCGGGATCTGGCCGGTGATCCTCTTGCGGCTCGTGTTCGGGCAGCTCGCACCGGCCGACTGGCTCCTCGGCGTCAGCACGGTGAGCACCAGGAACTTCCTGATCGGCACGGGAATCGGCATCGTTCCCGGCGTCGTGCTGTTCGTCGTCGCCGGCGGCGGCATCTACGAGTACCTTGCCGAGACGTCCGCCACCACTCGTTGGGCACTTGTCGGAGGCGTCGTGGCAGTCGTGGTGGCTCGACGAGTCCACCTTCGTCGCCGGCGCACAGCGACGGTCGTGCCCTAGCGAATCGGGGATGTTCGGTCCGATCGCCGGGGCGCTATGCTCGGGCTTCGCAAACACCCCGGTTCGGGGATGAGGGCGCGTAGCTCAGTTGGTTAGAGCGCTACCATGACACGGTAGAGGTCCCGGGTTCGAGTCCCGTCGTGCCCACCAAGAAGCCCTGGTTCGGAGCAATCCGTCCGGGGCTTCGTCGCGTCTGGGTCGTGATCATCGGGCGCTCGGCTTGTGTCGACGTGCAGCGGTGCGCGGCGCTGCCCATCGGATTTCCAGGCGAGTGACATCAGTTGGCCCTCTGCGTTCTCGTCGTCGCGAGTCCAGGGACGTCGCCGGGGTCGTTCATGTTCCCCACCTCCACCACCTCCACCTCCACCACCACCACCACCACCTCCACACTCGGCGCCGGTTGCGAAGCGTCGCGTCGGTCAGAGCAGTCGCACGAGGCCGTCGACGATCAACGCTCCGCCGAGACCGACAGCAATCCAGATCTGCAGCATCCCGGCGCTCGCCTCGAGCCGCGACTCGGTGCGGCCGATCGCGTCGATGGCGCGGCTGCCCCCGATCACCACGAAGCCGACCGGTACCGAGACGAGCAGCGTGGCGACAGCGATGTACAGCACGAGCAGGGTGAGGCTCTGGAGGTCGCCGAGATCGGCATTGCTCACCGAGGCCATCGCCAGAATGGCGAGTACGAGCCGTTTCGGCCCGCCGAATCCGAGGAGCGCTGAAATCAACAGCGCAGTACCGGGCCCGACATCCCTCAGTCGCTGGGCCACCGCGCTGTTCCGCTGGCGCCTACCCGTGCGTGCCTCGTGGCGTTGACGCTCCCGGAGCCCGGCCACCACGAGGGCAAGGCCCA
This sequence comes from Ilumatobacteraceae bacterium, assembly GCA_963715825.1. Lineage (GTDB taxonomy): Bacteria > Actinomycetota > Acidimicrobiia > Acidimicrobiales > Ilumatobacteraceae > Sva-07. Next base: position 34,366 of record CAVQSI010000020.1, on the reverse strand, counting down.
CCAGGAGCGCCAGTACACCTTGGAGTGCCTTGTGCCAGCCGAGCCGATCCACCGCTGCCTCGCCGAGTATCAGGCCGAGCACAGCCCCAAGTGTCGTCCCCAACAGGAACCCGATGAGGAAAGCGATGCCGTTCGTTCGTGGGCGCTCACTTCGGAAGACCACGAGCAGCGCGGTCAGTACGACAAAGCTCGCCGCCGCGACGAGCGCGTAGAAGAGAACGTAGACGGCTGCGGAGATCACACGCGACGACGCGGAACAGGCTCGAATGCGATGACCAGCCGCTGAATCGCTCGACGCATTCGATGAAGGTACCGCATCTGCTTGCGGACGCATCGGGCGCCGATGCCGGTTCGGCCCCGTGGCTCGCATGCGAAGTAGCGTCGACATCGTGCGGCCAGCGTCTGTGGAACCCGATGAGGCGGGCGACCGCGAATCGACCGTCACGGACGCGGCTGTCCGATGGGCCGACGGGCTGGCGCAGTGGGCGATCCCCGAGGAGATCCTGGCCCAGGCGCCCACGTCGCCCTGGCAGCACGACACGGCGATGTTCGTGGTCGACGACACCCTCGACCGGAACGCTCGCGCGGCCGAGATTGCGCGGTCGGTGCTGCCGACCAGCGGGGGAGTGGTGCTCGACGTCGGGTGCGGCGGCGGTCGCGCTGCGATGTCGCTCGTTCCGCCGGCGGAACGGGTGATCGGCGTCGACGAGAACCCGGCGATGCTCGCCGAGTTCATCGGTGCGGCAGCACGGGTCGGGGCGAGATCGATGACCGTCGAAGGTCGTTGGCCCGATGTCGCTCCCGACACCCCGACCGCTGACGTGGTGGTGTGTCACCACGTCGCCTACAACGTCGCCGAGATCGAGCCGTTCCTCCTCGCGCTCACTGCGCACGCTCGCCTCGCCGTGGTGCTCGTGTTGCCGCCGCGCCACCCGCTGTCGGGATGGAACGACGCGTGGCGTCACTTCTGGGGGCTCGAACGTCCCGCTGGGCCGACCGCCGACGACCTCGCCGAGGTGCTCGCCGGACTCGGCCTCGACGCAGAACGTTTCGACGTGCCACGCCCGCCGCTGGCCCGAGCCACCGCCGACGACGCCTCGCGCGTGCCGTCGGCGCGTCGGCGACTGTGCCTGAGCGAAGACCGCGACGACGAACTCGCCGCCTACCTCGTCGCGCACGAACCGCAATGGTCCGCCACCAACGTGGTGTTCCGATGGGCGGGCCAAGTCCGCGACCCGTGACTACGTTGTTCCGATGGGACAGGACACACAGGACACCGCACTGAAGATCTTCGACATCGTTCGTGTCCACGGCGAGGGCCGTGCCGATCACCCGGCGTTCGTACTCGGTGATCGGCAGGTCACCTACGCCGAGTTCTACGAACGCTGTCAGCGGGTGGCCAATGGGCTGGCAGCGCTCGGCGTCGGCGAGCAGGACCGAGTTGCGTTCCTCGACAAGAACGGCATCGAACACTTCGAGCTGTACCACGGAGCCGGACTGCTGAACGCCGTGTCCGTCGACGTCAACTGGCGACTGGCAGCGCCCGAGGTCGAGTTCATCGTCAACGACATGCAGGCCAAGGTGCTGGTGGTCGGTTCCGACTTCGCAGAGGTCCTCGACGCGATCGCTCCGAACCTCACCTCGGTCACCACCATCTTGGTCGTCGGCAGCCACGACGGCTACGAGAGCTGGGACACGTGGGTCGACTCGCACCCGCTCGGCGATCCAGGCGTCGAGTCGGCCGACGACGACGTCGCGTATCAGCTGTACTCCAGTGGCACCACGGGCCGACCCAAGGGCGTGATGCTCACGAACGACAACTTCGCGGGCACGTTGCCGTTGCTCGAGACGTGGGACATCGACGAGAGCGTCGTGAGTCTGGTGGCGATGCCGCTGTTCCACATCGCCGGGAGCGCATGGGCCGGCGTGGCGCTGTCGCTCGGCGGCACCAACGTGATCCTGCGCGAGCTCGACCTCGGCGAGTTGGTGCGCATCATGTCGCAGGACGGCATCACCCATGCGGTGCTCGTGCCCGCGGCGCTGCAGTTCCTGCAGATGGTGCCCGGGGTGGACGAGGTCGACTTCTCCGGCGTGCGGATGATGGCCTACGGCGCGTCACCGATCAGCGAGGAGGTGTTGGTCGGGGCCATCAAGATGTTCCCGAACGCCGCGTTCTGGCAGGTCTACGGCCTGACCGAGACCACGGCCGGTGTCGTCTTCCTGCCGCCCGAGGACCACGACGTCGACGGTCCCAACAAGCACCGACTGCGATCGTGTGGCGTGGCCGGGCCGAACGTCGAGCTGCGCATCGTCGACGGCACCACACTCGACGACGTGCCGACCGGCGAGGTCGGCGAGATCTGGATCCGTTCGCCGCAGGTGATGAAGGGCTACTGGAACATGCCCGAGGAGACGGCTGCTTCCATCACGCCCGACGGCTGGTTCCGCAGCGGCGACGCCGGCTACCTCGACGACGACGGCTACCTGTACATCCACGACCGCGTGAAGGACATGATCGTGTCCGGCGGCGAGAACGTCTATCCCGCCGAGATCGAGAACGTGTTGATGGCGCATCCCGCCGTTGCCGACGCCGCGGTGATCGGCGTGCCCGACGACAAGTGGGGCGAGACGCCCAAGGCGATCATCGTCAAGGTGCCGGGAGCCGAGGTCTCCGAGGACGAGCTGATCGAGTACTGCCGAGGCCAGCTGGCCCGGTTCAAGTGCCCGACATCCGTCGACTGGGTCGACGCGCTTCCTCGGAACCCGAGCGGCAAGATCCTGAAGAAGGAGCTGCGCGAGCCCTACTGGGTTGGTCACGACCGTCGCGTCGGCTGACCCCGACTCGCAGGGGCTCGAGCGCGCTCGCGCAACCAAGCCCCTTCGGGGGTGTGCTTTCAGGCGGCCTCCCCGGTTCGGGTGACGCACTACGTTGCGGGCCATGGAACCGTGGGCACGCGACCTCGTGGGGCGATACGACGAGACGTGGATCGACAGCGACGTGCTCGCCGACAACGCGCTGGGCGATCCCGCCCGGCGCCCGATCTGGGTGTATCTGCCACCGGGCTACGACGACACCCGCCAGCGGTACCCGTCGATCTACCTGATCATGGGGATGACCGGACAGATCGACATGTGGCGCAATCGCACGCCGTTCCGGCCGAACGTGACCGAACTCGTCGATGCCACGTTCGCCGACCCCGGCGTCGCGCCGTGCATCGTCGTGATGGTCGACTGCTGGACCAGTCTCGGCGGAAGCCAGTTCGTCGACTCGCCCGGTACCGGCCGCTACCACAGCTACCTGTGCGACGAGGTCGTGCCCTGGGTCGACGCCCGGTACCGAACACTCCCGACGTCGCGGCATCGGGGCATCACCGGAAAGTCGAGCGGCGGCTACGGAGCGATGATCACCCCGATGCTGCGCCCCGACCTGTTCGGTGGGCTTGCCACGCACGCCGGCGACTCGCTGTTCGAAGCGTGCTTCCTCCCCGACTTCCCCGTTGCAGTCCGAGCACTTCGCGAGTACGGCGGGTCGTTCGACGCGTTCTGGGACGACCTGCGCAGCCGGCCGGCGATGAGCAAGGCGACCGACGCGGTCCTGATCAACACCTGGTGCATGGCGGCGTGCTGGTCCACCGACGACGACGGCACCGTCCGCCTGCCGTTCGACACCGCCACCAGCGCGCTCGACGACGAGGTCTGGGCACGTTGGCTGGCGTGGGATCCGGTGCGCATGGTCGCCGACCACGCCGAGGTCCTCCGGTCGCTGTCGGCGATCTACGTCGACGCTGGTTCACGCGATGAGTACCACCTGGATCTGGGCGCAACGGCCTTCGTCGACGCGCTCGCCGGCATCGGGGTCGAGCCCACCTTCTTCGAGATCTTCGACGCGACCCACGCTGCGATCGAGTACCGCTACCCGTTGGCGCTCCGGCACCTTGCCGAACGTCTCGCGGCACCGGCGAACGACTGCTAGCAGGTTCCCTCGATCAATTCGCCGAACCCGGGTGCGGACGCCTCGTCGTTCGCCCCGTCGTTCGCGTCGTCGGCCGCCTCAGCCGAGTCGTCGGAGGTCGGTGTTGCGGACGTAGGTGGTGGTGACCACGGCGAAACCGACCGCGGCGGCGGCGCTGATTGCGTTGCCCGTGCCGATCCGCGACGCGAGGATGCCGATCGCGAGCGCGCCGAATGGCATCAACCCGATGTTGACCAGTGTGTACAGCCCCATCACGCGGCCCATCAACGCTTGCGGCGTGTTGGCCTGCACGAGGCCCTGGTTCATGTTGATGAAGAAGCCACCGGCGAGCCCCATCAGGAACGCCAACACCAGCACCTGCCAGAACTCGGTGGTGCGGCCGGTGAAGAACGTGATCACCGTGCCGCAGATCATCGCCCGCTGGAAGATCGCGCCCTTGTTCTTCATGTCGCCCTTGCGCATCACGATGAACGACGTGATCGCGATTCCGAGGCCCATCAGCGCCAACGGCAGCGCCGCCTGGCCGGCATCTTGGCCGAGTTCGTCCTTCACATGGGCCTGGATCGTCACCATGATCGACGGGTTGATCGTGAGGCTCGCGGTCAGCAGCAGGCCGAACAACGTCTTGAGGTGCGCGTCGGCGAGGACGTGATGCACTGCGGTCTTGGTCTCGTCGACGACAGAACGGCGCTCACGGACCTCGTCGTGCGGGGGCACGTCGATGCGCATGAGGAACAGCACGCCGACGAACATCAGGATTGCCTGGAACCAGAACGCCCCTTCGAAGCCGAACTGGTCGCCGACCACCTTGGCGAGCACCGGCCCGAGGATGATCGAGAGGGTGATGGCGATGGCGTTCAGTGCGATTGCACTGAACAGCTGGTCCTTGCCGACCAGCGCAGGGATGAGGGCGGAACGAACCGGCGATCCGACCGCTGCGGCCGACCCGGCGAGCAGGGTGGCGAGGATCACCCAGCCGAGGTTGACGGCGCCGCTGCCGACGACCACTGCGGTGCCGGCCATCACCGCGCCGCCGACGAGCTGCGTGACGATCAGCATCCTGCGGCGGTCCCACCGGTCGGCCCAGGCGCCGGCCTGCAGGACGAGGAAGGCAGCGGGCAGCCCGAGCGTGAACACCACCAGGCCCTGGATGCTCTCGCTGCGCAGCAGGCCGTCGAGCACCAGCCAGCCGAACACGAACCGCTGCGCGTTGGAGACGAGGAAGAAGGCGACGTTGTTGAACCAGAGGTTCCTGAACGACCGCACGCCGAGCGGGTTGGTGGGCCGAGCGGCGATGCCGGCCGACTGTTCGGCGGTCGTCATCGTGTGAGCATGTCACCGCTGAGTCGCTGCTCTCCGACCGGACGGTCGGCGATGGAGGGTGTCAGTCGGGTGTCGTGACGTCGACGATCACGGCGGCGTGATCGCTCGGCCACACCGCCACCCCGTCGACGTCGGAAGGGACCGTGCCGACGAGCGAGGCGTGGACCGGATTCCCGGTCGGCTTCGGGCGCGGCCACGACACCAGGACGTAGTCGATGCGTCGGTTCGGCCATGCGCTGTCGGCGGAGTACGGGTTCGTGCGCGACCAGGTCCAACCGGGGCCGTCGCCGGTCTGCTCCCACGCATCGGAGAACACGATGCCCGGATGGCCTGCGTCACGTCCGGTCAGCAGTCGGACCTCGGCGCTGTCGGGCACGGAATTGAGGTCGGCGCCGACGATCAACGGGAGATCGGTGGTCGGATCGCCCCGCAGATCGGTGGCGAGTTCGAGGAGCCGACGGCACTGCTGCTGGCGTGCCGCGGAATCGTCGAAGCGGTGATCGAGGTGGGTCGAGGCGATCGGCCACGGGCCCCACGGTGTGGCGACCGAGGCGGCGACGAACCGGCGGTGACCTGCAGATCCGTCGGAACGCGGCAGCGCCTCGTCGGCGACGTGACGCGCCGGCCACCGCGACAGCACGGCATTGGTGAAGCCGACGTCGGACCGTCCGATGGGCTCGCTGCTCACGGCGTGGTAACCCAGCTCGTCGCCGATGATCTGGGCCATCCCGGCTCCACTCGAATCAGCCCACACCTCCTGCAGGCAGAGCACGTCGGGGACCGTTGCGCGGATCGTGTCGATGATCGCGTGTCGGCGTTGTTCCCACGGCCCGAAACGCCACCACAGGTTCCACGTCATCACGCGAAGGGTCATCCCGCCATCTTGGCGGGCGCGTGGTCTCGCTGCGTCAGCCGCCCAGGAGTGCGGGGTCGATGTCGCACTCGGTGATGGCGTTGAAGACCGCCTGTTCGGCCGGCGCGTCGAACTCGGTGGGCAGCGAGTCGAGGTCGACGAGTTCGCCGTCGACGAGCAACACGTCGACGCCGATCGCGTCGACGAGCAACTCGGCGGTGCAGGCCGACTGGGCGTCGTCGAGTGGGAGGTTGGCGGCGACCTCGACGGTCATCAGCTCGATCGCGAGGTCGCGGTCCTCGCTGGACGCCGCGCCCTCGTCGCCGGTGCTGTCGCTGGTTGCGTCGTCCGAGCCCGCCGAGCCCTCGCCGTCGCCCATGACGACCACGATGGCATCCATGTCGCCGGGCGACCCTGTGAGGATCAGATGGCTGCGCGTGCCCGCGCCGCCCTCGACGGTGAAGGCGCCGCCGACCGGTTCCTCGACGCAGTCACGGTCGGTGTTGTCGTGGAGGACGAGATCGACGGCGTCGCCGTCGTACGTGAACGCTGGCGTCTGATTGCCGCCAACCAGAACGTTCTCCAGGTTGAACGGCTCGAGACACCCGGGCGTCCCGTCGACGGCGAGGCGCAACCCGAAGTCCGCATCGGTCAGTGCGATCCCGGTGACGACGACCACACCGCTGGCGGGATCGGCCGGCGGCATCGCATTGGCGTTGGTCTCGCCCGGCTCCGGCTGTTCCCAGAGATCGAACGCCGAGGCGCCGTTGAACTCGTCGTTGTAGAGCACCACGGTGTGCACCGGGCCCTGACCGTCCAGCGCCGACAGCTCGGCGATGAAGTGATCGCAACCCGACACGCACGTCGCATCGCCCGCACCGGCGTCGGTGACGAGGAACACCCCGTCGGACGGGGGAGCGACGAACTCGGTGACCTCACCAGGTTGCACGCCCTCGGCGATCGCGAACGCCTCGACCAGGCCGGTCGTGCGCACGTAGATGTCCACGGGCTCGTCGAGGACGTTGACGACCCGGTACTCGACGTCGCCGGGTTCGAAGTCGCCCGATTCGCCGTTGCCGCTGTCGTCGGTGGCGTCCGCGGACTCGTCGTCGGTCGTGTCGTCGGTCGCGTCGTCCGTCGTGTCGTCTGCGGTCGCCTCGGTCGCCTCGGTCGTGGCGGCTGCGTCGGTCGTGTCCGGCTCGGAGGTGTCGTCCGATCCGCCGCATGCAGCGAACACCAGCAGTGATGCGACAAGCGCAGTCGAGATCCGTCGAGTGGTGGTCATGTGTCGTCTCCGTCCGTCCATCTGGTTTCGTGGCACTGTAACGCAATTCGATGTTCCGGTTCGGGGACCGCCAGACTGGCGGGATGGCGCGCCCTCGTGACCCGGATGTCGATGCCCGCATCCTGCGGGCGGTCCGCTCGCTGATCGACGACGTCGGCGTCGCCGAGGTGACCGTCGATGCGGTGGCGACGCGTGCCGAGGTCAGCCGGCCGACGATCTATCGACGATGGGCGTCGCGTGCCGAGCTGCTGTTCGCCGCTCAGACGAACGCGAGCGCCGCCGTCGAGTTCCCCGACACCGGCTCGTTCGCCGGCGACCTGGCAATCGCTGTCGGACATCTCGCCGACGTGATGGCGACGTCCGACCGATCCGTGATGAGCGACCAGATGGGCCGGATGATCGCCGACGCCGACTTCGCCGAGCGGGTCTGGTCGACGCGTTGGATCCCCGACCGCAACGCCGTGCACCATCTGTGGGAACGAGCGCTGCAGCGTGGCGAGGTCGACCCCGACGTCGATGGTCACGCCGTGATCGACGACCTGGTGGCGGTGTGCTTGTTCCGTGTGGCGCTGGGGCACCAGTCGCTGCGGCCCGACGACCTCGGTGCGATCATCGAGCGGATCCTGCACGGCGTGCTCGCTGCACGTCGTCAGCCGTAGAGCGGTGGGAGTCGCTCGGCCCACGGCGCAGCTGCTTCGAGCTGCGCAGCCAGCCTGATCAGCAGTGCCTCGTCGTCGATCGGTCCGACGAACTGCACGCCCACCGGCAGACCGTCGCTGCTCGAGTGCAGCGGCAGCGACACCGCGGGCTGGCCGCTCACGTTGAACTGCGCGGTGAACTGCAAGATGCTCGTCAGTCGTTCGGTGCCGTGATCGGGGTCGCTCAACCAGCCGATCGGCGGCGGTGGAACGGCGATCACCGGGCTGACCAGGACGTCGAAGTCGTCCCACCAGGCATGCATCCGACGCGACCACGCGTGCACCCAGTTCACCGATGCGATGTAGTCGGCCGCCGAGATCGATCGTCCGATCGACCCCATCAGCCAGTTGCTCGCTTCGACGTCGTCCTCGCCGATCGTCCGGCCGATGGCGTTGCCCATGTCGGCGAAGTCGACGGCGGTGGCCACCGCGACGATGGTCACGAAGTGCCGCGAGAACTCGTCGTCGAAGAACGCTTCGGGCTGCGCCAGCTCGACGTCGTGGCCGAGTGCCTCGAGCAGCGATCCGGCAGCGTCGACCGCAGCGGCACACTCGGGGTGTGTCTGAACGCCCGCGTGTGACGGTGCCAACCCGATTCGAAGGCGGCCGGGGTCGACGCCGACTTCGTCGGCGAAGGGGCGCGTCGGGGGAGCGGCGACGTACGGATCTCCGGTGCGGCGTCCCGCCATCACGTCGAGCATCGCTGCGGTGTCGCGCACCGAGCGCGAGACGACGCCGTCGGTGGTCGCTCCGGCCCAGCCTTCGCCGACCTGGGGCCCCTTCGAAATGCGGCCCCGGCTCGGCTTGAGCCCGACGAGACCGCACTCGCTCGCCGGGACCCGGATCGAGCCCCCGCCATCGCTGGCATGCGCGATCGGAACCATCCCGGCAGCGACCGCCGCAGCCGATCCACCCGACGACCCACCGGTCGAGTGGTCCGGATTCCACGGGTTGCGGCTCGGACCGAACGCCTCGGGCTCGGTGGTGATCGTTCCGCCCAACTCGGGGGTGTTGGTGCGTCCGAGGGTGACGAAGCCGGCGCCGCGAATCGACTCGTAGAGAAATGAGTCCTGAGTGGCTCGTACGCCGGCGTCGCGCAGCGCACGGTTGCCGAGCGTGTGTGGCTCGCCTGCCATCTCGCAGCCGAGATCCTTGACCAGGAACGGGACCCCACGGAACGGCCCGTCGGGCAGTTCACCGCGAGCCTCGGCGCGGGCGGCGTCGAAGCGCTCGTGGATCACCGCGTTGATCGTGGGGTCGAGGCGTTCGATGCGTGCAATCGCCTCGTCGACGAGTTCGTCGGGTGACGCGCGGCCGGAGCGCACGAGCGAGGCCAGTTCGGTGGCGTCGGGCAGGGGAGCGTTCATCTCAGTCGGTGTGGACGATCAGCACGGAGCGGTTGGCGTGGTGGACGCATCGGCTCGACACACTGCCGAGCAGGAAGCGTCGGGCGCCGTGCATGCCACGGCTGCCGATCACCAGCAGGTCGGAGTCGATGTCGTCGCACAGCCCGAGCAGCGCGTCGGCGGGATCGCCGGAGAGTTGATGCGTGCTCGTTTCGGCGCCAACCGCGGCGGCGGCCTCGGCGGCGGACTGGAGGGCGGCGGCGGTGGCCTGCTGGGTGGCGTCGGTCCATTCCGCCGAGGCGATCAGCATGTCGGGCGCGACGACCATCGGAATCGAGGGCGTGACCATGGCGATGTGCAGGTGGGCGTCGGTTGCCGCCGCCAGCGTTGCTGCATGAGCAACGGCTTTCAGAGCGGTCGCTGAACCGTCGGTTCCCACCACGATCGTGTCGTACATTGCGCCCCCGGTTTGCGTCGTGACTGGTCCTGACTGCGTCGGCGAACCCTAGCAACCGGGCCGGACCCGTCAATCGATCAGGATGTCGCGCAGCGTCTGGGCGACCAGCGCAGCGCCGGCGGCGCTGTTGAGCACGGTGTAGTGATTGAGGCCCGGTGCATCGATCCACCGGTGTTGCGGATACGCCGAACGGACGTCGTCGGTGATGAACGGGGGAGGGAAGCCGAGCATGCCGAACTCGGCGCGAACGATCGCAGTGGGCTGCGTGCGTCGATCCAGCAGGGTTCGCACGTCGTGGTCGGCGAGCAGGTCGTGACCGTCGGCGCGCACCGCGACCTCGTCGACGGCGGTGCGGAAGCCGCCCTCGACCTCGATCAGGTCGGCGAGGAGGTTGCGTTCGAGGTCGGGGCTGATGCCGTCGGCGAATGCCGGGTGGCTCGCCCACATGGCGTGGTACGAGACACGGTCGGGCCAGACGGTGCGGATCCGGTCGATGCCGGGTCCGAGCATCCGGTCGAGGGCGGCGTCGATGTCGCCGTCGGGGGGAGCGGCCAGCGGCGCGCCACCGTCGACGAGGACCAGGTCGCGGACGAGGTCGGGGTGTCGATCGGCGACCATCTCGGCGACGAAGGCGCCCATCGAATGTCCGACCACGACCACCGGCGCGCCGAGTTGCTCGATGATCGAGGCGACGTCGGCCGCATGCTGCGCGATGCCGTACGGACCGCCTGATCGGAAGCTCCGCCCGCGGCCGCGCAGGTCGACGGCCACGAGATCGGCCGCGCCGGCCAGGTGGTGTGCCAACGGATCCCAGACCCAGGCGTTCGAGGTGATGCCGTGCACGGCAACCACGGTCGGCGCTCCGAGGAGCCCGGACCAGGACAACGCGCCCAATGTCGCGCCGTCGACCGCATAGTCGAGGAACTCAGCGCGCGGAGCCATCGGCCGGCCGATCAGCACCCAGCGTGGCGTCGCAGCACGCTGCGTCAACGTTCATGTCCGGAGCGTACCGCGACGACCGTCGGCGGCGTGGCACCTCGGGTGCCGATTCAGCGCGGTTCGCGCGGCAGGCCGAGCACGCGCTCGCCCAGGATGTTGCGCATGATGTTCGAGGTGCCGCCCATGATCGTGTAGCCGGGTGCGTACACCAGGCCCTTCGTCACGTCGTCCCACAGCATGGCGTCGGCGCCGAGGGTGGCCGACACGAACTCGGCGACGCGGATCTCGTGCTCGGTGCAGAAGCACTTCGTCGCCGCCGAGAACCCGGCGGGCGCCTGGCGCAGCACCTCACGGGTCACCAGGATGCGCCCGATGCGATAGCCGGTCTCGATCGCCGCGATCTCCTGGCGCACACGCGGGTCGGTGCGGTCGGCGCGCTCGAGCGCCAGCAGGTACAGCGCGTGGTTCGACACGAGCCGGTCGATGCCGCCGCGCTCGTGTTCGAGTTGCGCCATGGTCTGCTTGAACGCGTTGCCCTCGACGCCGACGAGATTGACGACAGGCACCCGCACGTCGCTGAACCACACCTCGCAGAAGTGGCGGTTGGTGGTCATGTCGGTGATCGGGCGGACCTCGATGCCCGGCGTGTCCATCGGGACGATGACCTCGCTGATGCCCTTGTGGGGCGGGCCGTCGGCGTCGGTGCGACAGATCAGGTAGCAGTAGTCGGCGAGTTCGCCGAAGCTGGTCCAGATCTTCTGGCCGTTGATCACGAAGTCGTCGCCGTCGCGCACGGCGCTGGTGGTGAGCGACGCCAGGTCCGAGCCCGAGTCGGGCTCGGACATGCCGATGCACCAGGTGGTCTCACCCGAGAGGATCCCGGGGAGGAACTCGGCCTGCTGGTCGGCAGTGCCGTAGTGGATCAGCGTCGGGCCCATCTGGCGGTCGGCGAACCACATCGCCGCGATCGGCGCGCCGGCCGCGATCAGCTCCTCGCCGACGATCAAGCGGTTGATCGCGGGTTGGCCGCCGCCGCCGAACTCGGTGGGCCACGTCATGCCGATCCAGCCGTGGGCGGCCATCTCCTTCGCGAAGTCCTTCGAGAAGCCGTTGATCCACGAGTCGTTGTGGCGCCCGTGGCGCTCGACGGCGGCGGTGGCGACCTTGCGGGCGTGGGCGCGCAGGGCGATCTGCTCGGGAGTCCAGTCGAAGTCCATCGGCGACGAGACTAGATGCTGCACCGGCGCCCGGTCCGGTGGAGCGGCGGTCTGTGGCGGACTCCGTGGCGCACCTCCCACCGGTTGCTAGGGTGCAGACAAGTTGTAGACAAGTCGATCCGAGCGAACAGGTACCAGCATGAGCGAGAAGCCGTCCACCATCATCTACACCTTCACCGACGAGGCCCCGGCGCTGGCGACGTATTCGTTCCTGCCGATCGTCGAGGCCTTCGCAGGGGTCGCCGGCATCGAGGTCGAGACGCGCGACATCTCGCTGGCCGGTCGCATCCTCGCCACGTTCCCGGAACGGCTCACCGAGGACCAGCGCGTCGACGATGCGTTGGCCGAGCTCGGCGAGCTGGCACTGACCCCGCAGGCCAACATCATCAAGCTGCCGAACATCTCGGCCTCGGTGCCGCAGCTGAAGGCGGCGATCGCCGAGCTCCAGGCGAAGGGCTACGACGTCCCGAGCTACCCGGACGAGCCCGCCACACCCGAGGACTTCGAGGTGCGCGCACGGTACGGGACGGTGCTGGGGTCGGCGGTCAACCCCGTGCTGCGCCAGGGCAACTCCGACCGTCGCGCTCCCAAGGCGGTCAAGGACTACGCACGGTCCCATCCGCACTCGATGGGCGCCTGGTCGCCGGACTCCAAGACGCACGTGGCGACGATGACGATGCGTGACTTCTACGCGAGCGAGCAGTCCCGCACGGCGACCGAGGACGGCGCCGTGCGCATCGAGCACGTCGACACCAACGGCGTGGTCACGGTCCTGAAGGACTCGCTCCCGGTCCAGGCCGGCGAGGTCATCGACAACGCCGTGATGGACCGGGTGGCGCTGCGCACGTTCATCGCCGAGCAGCTGCGCGAGGCCAAGGAGCAGGGCGTGCTGTTCTCGCTGCACCTCAAGGCCACCATGATGAAGGTGTCCGACCCGATCATCTTCGGCCACGTGGTCGAGGTGTTCTTCGCCGACGTGTTCGCCAAGCACGGTGACGCGATCGCTGCAGCCGGTGGCGATCCGCGCAACGGGTGGGCGAGCGTGCTCGACGCCGTGGCCGAGATGCCCGACGAGCAGCGTGCCGAGATCGAGGCCGACATCGCCGCCGCGTACGAGCGAGGACCGGCACTGGCCATGGTCGACTCCGACCACGGCATCACGAACCTGCACGTGCCGAGCGACGTGATCGTCGACGCGTCGATGCCGGCAATGATCCGGACCTCGGGCCAGATGTGGAACGCGGCCGGCGAACTCCAGGACACCAAGGCAGTCATTCCCGACAGCAGCTACGCCGGCGTCTACCAGACCGTGATCGCCGACTGCATCGAGCACGGCGCGTTCGATCCGGCCTCGATGGGTACCGTGCCCAACGTGGGGCTGATGGCCCAGAAGGCCGAGGAGTACGGCAGTCACGCAACCACCTTCGAGGCGGCGGCCGATGGCGTGATCCGCGTGGTCGACGCGCACACCGGCGAGAAGATGATGGAGCAGGTCGTGCACGCCGGCGACATCTTCCGACGCTGCGAGGTGAAGGACGAGCCGATCCGCGACTGGGTGCGCCTGGCGGTCGCGCGAGCCCGGGCGACCGACACGCCCGCAGTGTTCTGGCTCGACTCGAACCGTGCCCATGACATCCAGCTGATCGCCAAGGTGCAGCAGTATCTGGGCGATCACGACACCTCCGGGCTCCGGATCGAGATCATGGCGCCCGCCGAGGCGACGCAGTTCACGATCGACCGCGCCCGCAAGGGCCTCGACACGATCTCGGTCACCGGCAACGTGCTGCGCGACTACCTCACCGACCTGTTCCCGATCCTCGAGCTCGGCACCAGCGCCAAGATGCTGTCGATCGTGCCGCTGCTCAACGGCGGTGGCCTGTTCGAGACCGGTGCCGGTGGGTCGGCACCCAAGCACGTCCAGCAGCTGGTCAAGGAGAACTACCTGCGTTGGGACTCGCTCGGCGAGTTCCTGGCGTTGGCGGTGTCGTTCGAGCACCTGGCCGACGTCACGGGCAACCCCAGGGCGCAGGTGCTCGCCGACACATTGGACGTCGCGACCGGCCGGCTGCTCGAGAACGGCAAGTCACCGGCACGCCGCCTCGGCCAGATCGACAACCGCGGCAGCCACTTCTACTTGGCGCTGTACTGGGCGCAGGAGCTGGCCGGGCAGACCACCGACGCCGAGCTCGCCGGACGCTTCGCGCCGATCGCCGCCGAGTTGTCGGCCAACGAGCAGACGATCGTCGACGAACTCCTCGGCGTGCAGGGCCAGCCGGCCGACATCGGTGGCTACTACGCCCCGGACGCCGCCAAGGCCACGGCCGTGATGCGCCCGAGCGCCACGTTCAACGCCGCCATCGACGCCATCTGAGCCGCACCTGACCCGCATCTGAGCGCACACGGCGGTCAGCGGCAGGCGTCGATCCAGTCGACGTCGAGCGCGAAGTCGCCGTCGATGCCGTCATCGATGATGATGCCGATCTCGCTGGCCTGAGCGGGATCGAACGGCGCGGCCTCGACCGGCTCACCGAAGACCGACGGCCGCAGCTCGTCGTAGGCCACCGTCACGATCTGCCAGCCGTCGGCGTCGGCGGGGCGGTCAGTCGCCAGGTCGGCGCGATGCGACACGGGACGTCCGCCGAGCTGCGAGGCGTCCTCGAACGTGAGCCCGTAGGTCCGCTGGTCGCCGCGCACCCGCATCTCGACCCGCTGGGTGCCCGCGAGTTCGGTTCCGCCGAGCTGGTAGCGAACCGACGTGAAGCCGCCGCCCTGCGTGACGACCGTGCCCGTGAATCGCATCGTCGAGTCGGCGATCTCGACCACGCCGTTCGACCGTCCGCCCATCACCCCGTCGTTCACGACCACCCAGTCACCGTCAACTTCCGCGAAGTCCGTGAGCCGCTGGCAGGTCGATCGATCGGCCGCGGGGACATCGGTCGTCGGCGCATCGGTTGCGGGGACAGCATCGGTCGTGGGGACGGTCGCGACCGTCGGTGGAGACGGGTCCGGCGTCGGTTCCGGTCGTCGGGGCATCGGTTGCGGGGACAGCATCGGTCGTCGGGGCCGTCTCGGATCCTTCGCCGCTCCCGCACGCCATCAGCACCACCGCCAGCGCGATCGCCATCCCTGCCTGACAACGTTGCGGCCGACCCACCTGCCAAGCCTGGACCGATCGAACTCGGTTGACACAACGCTGCCCGCACAAACCTGGCCTCCGAGACGCGACCTCCTCGGGTCGGCTCCGGTCACCACCAGTCGGTGATCGCCTCGTAGACGTCCGGGTGGTGGGCCAGCGCGTTGTGTGAGACTCCCGGGAACGTTCGCGTCGTCGCCCGGGGGAAGAGCTCGCCGTCGGGGGAGCGGCCCGATGCACTCGTCGAGGTGACGAGGGCGTCACCGATCAACTTGGCCAGGGGGTGCTCGGGGTCGGTGGTGACGGTGCCGGAAATCACGAGATGATCGGCTCGACGAAGACGATCCGGCCGGTGGCGGAAGATGCGTTGACGAGCGCCGGGATCCTGCTCGAGCCAATCCTCGTCGACGATGGCGCCGAAGCGGAGGTCCTTGATGCCCGCGCTGCGTTGGTCGAGCCCGAGCCCGACGAGTCGTGTGGCGGGTATGGGCAGTGCCCACAGGGCCGTGCTGGCGGAGTTGACGACAGCCTCGAGCCCGGCGCCGGTGTTCGGCACCCCGATCAGTACGACCCGACGCACCTTGCTGGTCCAGGGGCGTCCGATCGGGAGCCGTCGACCGAGTGGTCGCTGGCGGCGCGCATAGTGACATGCAGATCGCACGACGAGCCCGCCCATGCTGTGTCCGATCAGGTTGACCTCGCGCACCCGCACAGGCCAGGCCGCCACGAGCTGGTTGAGGACGTGGGCAAGCTCGCGTCCGTTGGCGGAGATGTGGCGGCCGGTGTTGTATCGCACCGAGAGCACGGTCGTGTCGTGGTCGTCGGCGAGCAGCGTGCCGTAGGTGGTCGACGAGTCGTTTGGGTAGCGCCAGATCGACTCGGTCGACATCAACCCGTGAACGAGCACGCAGATGCGGGGGCCAACGTCGACAGGGGACAGCGAGTCGACCAGTCCGTGACGGTCGAGGGGCAGCACCGTGTCGCCTGCACGGATCTTCATCTGCGTCGACCAGCGAGAGTCCCGGTCCTCGAGGGTGTCGCCGAACAGCCCGTTGACAACGGCCACAAGATTCTCGCTCCGCCCAGGAAACGAGGTCAGCACCCTGAACATGGCGCCCGCAGCGGACGATTCGCGGGGCCGATCAGCGAACGAGTCGACAGAGGCCACGACAGGAGACGGTAGCGGCATGCCCTCACCGCATTGGTCGACGACGCAACTCACCGCGACTCGCCGTTGGGGCGGTTGGTGGAACCCTCGGACCTCTCATGGATCTTGCCCTGATTGCGCTGGACCACGCCGCCGAGTCCGTCGTGGCGAGCGGTGGACCGCTCGTTCCGTTCGCGATGATCGAAGTCGACGGAAACGTCTCGCTCAGCCGCTTTGCGGGTGACCGGGAGGAGGGCCAGCAGCGAACGCGGAACGCGGTCAAGGCTGCGACGAATGCGACGAGGGCGGCACTCAGATGTCCGGGCCGGGAAACGCACGTACCCGCTCGGTCAGCGACCGGCTCGATGCGGTGGCGTGCACCAATGTTGTTGGACAACGGCCCATTTCGCAGGCTGGCGTCGTCGGCCGGAGCGGCGGCCTCTGTCGTCAACTACGAGGGGCGCTTCGCTCGGCGGAGCACGACAAGCGCGACGACCACAGCCACCACGGCCACGACGACCAACAACACCACGAGAGACTGCACGACGTCGCTCGAAGTCGGCGCGATGGGATTTGCTGAGTACAGCATGTTGGATGACCGTATCGCGGCCAATTGCGCGCACACATCGACGGCGCTCACCGGCGCGACGACAGCGAGCATTCGCGCGTGACCGATGCGGACACGCCGAGCCGGAGCGATTCGTGCGGTCGGCGGCTGCGATCAGTTCAGTCGGCGAGCGGGTTGAGCGATGACGGGTCGTCGCCGGCGAAGGCCTCCATCTCCTCCTGGCTGAACTCGCGTGGTTCGACCAGCACCAGCCAGTTGCCGGTGTTGTCCCGGATGAGTGCCTCGACGCCGTACGGGCGGTCCTCGGGTTGGTTGATGATCTCGACGCCGTTCGCTTCGAGTTCGGCAACGGTCGTGCGGCAGTTCTCGACTCGCAACCCGAGAGCGAACGTGCCGCCGTCGTCGAGCGCCCGCTGCAACGCCGTCACGTAGTCGGGCGAGAGCGGCGGCCCCGGCGTGGAGAGATGCACATCGAGCTCGGGTTGGGACGGGTGGCCGATCGTGCACCACCGGAAGTCGTCGCCGAGGCGCACATCGTCACGGGGCTCGAAGCCCAGCTTGTCGACGTAGAACGCCTTGGACTCGTCGATGTCCCTGACCCAGACGGTGGTGAGACTGATGTTGCTGATCATGGGGCGAACCTACGACGACACGCCCGGTGGTGTCTTCTCCTCGATTGCGGCATCGACGCTGCGTCGCTCGGCGAGCCCCCACATGAAGACGAAGCATCCCGGGATCGCGCGGAGCGCCGTTCGTTGCCCACCGACGCTGGAACGCGCCGGGGGTCTCGCCGGTGATCTCGCGGAACCGTGTGGAGAAGGACCCGAGACTGGAGTAGCCCACCGCCATGCACACCTCGGTCACGGTCAGGTTGGTCGTTCGTAACAGGTCCTGGGCCCGCTCGACCCGACGGTTCGTGAGGTAGACCCCCGGCGTGACGCCGTACGCGGCGGTGAACAGCCGCAGGAAGTGGAACTTCGAGAGGCGTGCGATCTTCGCTGCGTCGTCGAGACCGACCTCGGAGGCGAAGTTGCGGTCGAGGTGATCTCGCGCCGCGGCGAAGATGCACGATCACGTCACCAGGAACCCTGACCTCGCTCACCGAACACAGGACACCACACCGCCGTGCCATCGGCAATCGCGCTCGCCAGCGGACGCTTCCCGGTCGCGCCAACGCCGGCCACGTCGACCACGGTGGCGGCCAACCTCTTCGCCCACGAAGCCGTCATCGGGCGCTGCGCGCCGGAGCACGCCGATCATGGCGCGCTCCGCTCCGAGAGATGATTGATGACGCTCGCAAGCAGCACGGCGAGCCGTTGGTCTCGAGTGGGTGGGAGACTTGCGTCATCTTCCGTCGCTTGCAGACCCGTCGCCTCGAGAAGGCCCGTGCCCATGTGGATGGGACGTTGCATCGAGCACGCGAGCTCGGGGTGAGAGCGCTGCGGGTTCTGGAGGTGGTGCACAGCGAACGCAAAGGATGCAGGGTCATTGTCATCGACGAAGCGGGCGACATGGTCGACGTCTGGTTGTGGTGGTATCAAGCATCGAACGGGGAGCTGGTGATCTGTCGTGAGGACCCCGACGATGCCGGCGACCCGAGCGGCATCGCCACGCTGTCGTATGGTGACAAGCATCGACGCGGCGTCATCGACCGTGTGCCGCGGGACGTGATGGCGCTGTATCTGCGGTCTCAGCTGCTGGAGAGCGAGCGGTTCGTCTGATGGACGAGATGGCCAGCCGCCGCGACGTGTCCGCCTGAAGATCCCCAGCCGGACCGTTGTCGCGACCAATCGCCGCGGTCGGGTATCGGAGTGCTTCGCATGGGTGGCGCCCGACGGCAGGATCACACGTGTATTGGGCGTTCGGGGGCACGCGGCGGCCAGCTTCGACGCACGGCGCGTCCGCTGACGCGCCGTGTTCGACACGCGGCCGCTGGCTTCTGACACGATCTTCGAGTGTTCGGCTGCATGGACTGCGGGTTCGACTGGGAACTGGACGCGGGCGAACTTGCCCGGCGAATCAATCAGTTTGGTGCGCTGTATCGCGCCCAGCTCGACCAGCTTCGCCGAGCGGATGGCGAGGATGCGCTGCGCGCTCGTCCCGAACCTGGCGTGTGGTCGCCGCTGGAGTACCTCTCACACATGAACGACGTGGTCGCCTTCTACCTCGATCGGATCCAGCGAATCCTTCATGAGGATCGGCCGACGCTGAGCGCTGTCGGTTTCTCGGACCTCGCTGAGGCACGCCGCTACAACGACAACGACGTCGAGGACACGCTCGCGCAACTGGACGAGTTGGCTGTGTCGACAGCGACGCGACTGCGTTCGCTTGAGCCTTCCCAGTGGCGTCGCGTCGGTATCGGCACGGACGGAGATGAGCGCGACGTGCTCACTCTCGCCCGTCGCCTCACTCATGAAGGTCACCATCACCTTCTCGACATCACCTACTGACCAACCTCGAGCTGGCCCCACCGACCCGCTCATGACCATCCCGTCGGCGGTCAAGCCTCGCTCCGCGCACCAGCCGATCGCTGTCGGCTGGAGGTGGATGAGGTCGACCGGACCCTCGACACGGACGGCGAGAGCGCTGAGAACTCGGGAGCGACGCACGATGCGCACCCAGTGCCGGCGTTCGGTGAAAATCGCGTCCGACGTCCGCGATAACCGGCGATCAAGGTCTGCGACCTCATGAGGCAGAATGAGGGCGGTGATTCGTCTTGCGCAGCGCGCTGACTTCGAAGGTGTGATGCGCTTGTATCGGCAGCTGCACCCCGACGACCCGGGGATCGTGGACGGCCGTGATCGAACGACCTTCGAACGGATCGTTGACGATCCGGCACTCCATCTTCTGGTACTCGAGGACGACCATCAGATCGTCGCAACCACGTACCTCAACGTCGTTCCGAATCTGTCACGGTCCGCTGCGCCGTACGCGGTGGTCGAGAACGTCGTCGTCGATGAGGCGCTGCGTGGTCGGGGTGTGGGCAAGCGGATCATGGCGGCCACCCTCCAGTTGGCATGGGACGTCGACTGCTACAAGGCGATGCTGATGACCGGTTCCGAGCGGCCGTCCACGCTTGGCTTCTACCGGGCCTGCGGATTCGATGCGGACGCCAAGTCTGCGTTCCTCGCTCGACCGCCCGCGCCCGATCAGGATTGACACCAAGGTCACCACCCGGCGGTAGGTGACACGCCCTTCTCCCAGAGTTGGTATCCTTACTTCGTAGAGTGTGTAAGGAGGGACGATGGATGCTGCGGCGAGGATGACGTCGAAGGGTCAGGTGACAGTGCCCAAGGTTGTGCGCGATGCCCTGGGCTTGGCAGAGGGCGATGAGGTCGTGTTCCGGGTGGAAGGTCATCGTGCGGTGCTTGCGCGCACGAAGGACTTTCTCGAGCTTGCCGGCTCGATTCCGGTTCCGGCCGCGAAACGCAATGTGGCGTGGGACGACGTGGTCCGGCGCACCCGCGCTGATCGGGCCGCTGCTCGTCGGTGAGTGCGTTCATCGACACGAACATCCTGGTTCGACATTTGACGGGTGACCCGCCTGACATGGCAGCTCGGGCCTCACGATTCCTGGCTGACGAGCGCGATCTGTTGCTCGCTGATCTGGTCGTCGCTGAGACCATCTACGTGTTGGAGTCGTTCTATGAGGCGCCTCGCGCCGTGATCGCCGAGTCGATTCGCGCATTGATTGCGTTCGAGTCGGTGATCTGCGTGGACTCCTCGTTGCTGCTGCGGGCGGTCGAGATCTACGAGGTGGATCGTCTGGATTTCGCTGAGGCGTATCTGGTGGCGTGCGCGGAGAGCACGGGGGTCGGTCGGGTCGCATCGTTCGATCGCAGCATCAGCCGGGTCACCACCGTCGAGCGGGTCGAACCGATGTGAATGCTCAGCCGCTCGCGACGAATGCGACGACGACGTAGGAGGCGTGGCGATCGAAGTTCTGGCGGCGTCGGTCGTACATCGTGGTCGTGCGAGGGTCGGCGTGGCGATGCGCTGTCGCGCGGAACGATGGTTGCCCGGCGTTAGATGAAGGGTCCGAGCCACCCCGAGTGGCAGCGTCTGCTGAGGTCAGCCGCCGGCGCAACTCGAAGGCTGATTGACAACCCGAGGGACCATGACCGAGGCTCATGCAGTGACGTACGAGTTGGTCCCGTCGACGGCCCAGGTGATGCCAGAGGGACATCGAGGTCCGAGGCCTGTCGGGCGCGCCGCTCTCGCGGCGGGTGGGCTGGCCGTCGTGGTCCTTGCGGTAGTGGCAGTCGTTGCGTGGGTCAGCCGAGACGAATCCGGCACCGACGAGGCGCTGTTCGTCTTGCCGGTCGCCGTCGGCGACTGGAGCGTGAGCAACGGTGCCATCATCGAACCGGTCGCTGACTCCGACGCGGCGGCGACCGACGAACGCTTCATCGCTGGAGGCACGCTCTACGGGGTCGCCGACCGCAACGGTTTCGATGGTCTCCGCTCGATCGCTCGCTACAGCGCGTCACCGCTGCCAGGAGCGGACTGGGAGCCGACAGAGACGCCGTGGGGTGACGCCTACCGGCGTGTCGACGACTCGATGACGTTCGCCCTCGAGGACTACACCTACGAGGGTGACCGGGAAGGCGTCGGTGGCGGATGGACCGTTGCCAGTTCACCCTCTGATCTCCTGCACGCCTACGACGTACTCGGAGGTGACACGTTCGACCTGGTGCAGGTCGCCTACTTCGCCCCGCTCGAAACACCCCTGGTCCCGATGACCTCGTTCGAGATGACGTCACCGGACGGATCGATGTTCACGGTCGAGACGGCGACGGGGTCGCCGCTGTTCGATGTCGCCACCTTCGCCGAGCGCGTCGAGTCGGTCGACGTCAATGGCACTGCGGGATGGGTCGTCGCCGACGAAGGCGACGAGTTCACCGAAACGATCGTCACCTGGGCGCCGGAATCGGGTCGCACGATCAGTGTTCGCAGTAGCGCCCCGCGAGACGACGTCCTCGACGCTGCCCGACGCCTCGAGCCGGTATCGGCTGGCGATTGGACATCCACGTTCCCAGAGGCGGGGCTCGACTGAACCAGCGAGGAGCGACGGTTGCTCTGGCGGGACTCGGCAATCGGCGAGCTTGACGCGGGCCGCCGCGCCACACGTGCCCGAGAACTCCGGCATGGGTGATCTCGCCGAACTCATCCCGAACAGGCGGTCGCCGAACCACTGACCGAATGTGCCTGGCCAGCCGACCGTTCGGCGTGGCGATCCGAATCTCGATCAGAACGAGACCGCGAACACGATGCCGGCGAGAAACATCACCAGCGCAACTGCAACAAGGAGGAAGAACGCGCTTCCCCCTGAACCCGCCGGGCCAAGTCTGATGTCGGACGGGTTGTGGGGGTCGTAGCGAATGTCGATGGGTGTGCCTGCAGAGGGCGGGGTCGGAGCCCTGCCGATGGCCCCCGTCGTGATGATCTCGCGTCCATCGGCCGTGCGAAACCTCACCCGTGCCACCGACGACGTGACGTGGCGCGTCACGCCGTCCTCGTCGACATACGTCGACGTGTCGCTTTCGATCCCGATCACCGTCGCGACAGCTGGGTGGGCAACCGTCTCGAAGCGTTTCGACGCCGCCCGGCTCCTGAATGCGGCCAGCAGGAGCAGCGCGCCGACGATGAACCAGAGCGCACTCGCGAACTGCCCGACCGATGACACTTCTCGATGTTACGCGCTCCGGACCGGTCGGGCGTCGGTGCACACGCCAGGCCGGTCCTTCGGTTCGAACTCAGCGGTTGGCGAGGGCGACGTAGTCGCGTTCGTCCGGGCCGGAGTACCACTGGCGCGGGCGGGAGATCTTCTGGGCGGGGTCGTTGAGGAGTTCCTGCCAGTGGGCGAGCCAACCCGACATGCGCGGGATGGCGAACAGCACGGTGAACATCTCCACCGGGAAGCCCATTGCCTGGTAGATCAGGCCCGAGTAGAAGTCGACGTTCGGGTAGAGCTTGCGGTCGATGAAGTACGAATCCGACAGCGCCGCCTCCTCGAGCTTCAGTGCGATGTCGAGCAACGGGTTCTTGCCCGTGACCTCGAACACGTCGTAGGCGGTCTGCTTGACGATCGTGGCACGAGGGTCGTAGTTCTTGTAGACGCGGTGGCCGAAGCCCATCAGGCGGCCCTCGCCGGCCTTGACCGACTCGACGAAGGCGGGCACGTTGTCGACTGAACCGATCTCGGTCAACATCCGTACGACCGCCTCGTTGGCGCCGCCGTGCAGCGGGCCGTAGAGCGCCGACGCCGCACCGGCCGCGGACGAGTACGGGTCGGCGTGGCTGGAGCCGATCACGCGCATCGCGGTGGTGCCGCAGTTCTGCTCGTGGTCGGCGTGCAGGATGAACAGCACCTCCATCGCACGTTCGAGCACGGGGTCGACCTGATAGTCGCCGATCTTCCACATCATGTTCAGGAAGTTCGCCGGGTACGTCAGGTCGTTGTCGGGATAGTTGAAGGGGAGCCCGACCGAGAAGCGGTACGCCATGGCGGCCAGCGTCGGTGCCTTGGCGATCAGGCGCAGGATCTGACGGTCGCGCTGCGCGGGGTCGTGGATGTCCTTGGCTCCGTCGTAGAACGTGCCGAGCGCGGCAACCGACGACACGAACATGCCCATCGGGTGCGCGTTGTAGTGGAAGCCGTCGACGAAGCGCTTGCGCATGTTCTCGTGGATGAACGTGTGTCGCGTGACGTCGTTGACCCAGACGTCGAGCTGTTCCTTGTCGGGCAGCTCGCCGTTCAGCAGCAGATAGGCGACCTCGAGGTAGGTCGAGTGCTCGGCCAGCTGCTCGATCGGGTAGCCCCCGTAGCGCAGGATGCCGGCGTCGCCGTCGAGGTAGGTGATCGCCGACTTGCACGAAGCGGTCGAGAGGTACGCCGGGTCGTAGCAGTACAGCGACGGATCGAGTTCACGCAGCGCCGACGAGGGAAAGACCCCGCCTTCGATGGGAACGGTGACGGTCTTGCCGGTGCGGTCGTCGGTGATGGTGATGGTGTCGGGCACGTGGCTTCCTCTCGTGGCGCGAACTGGGGGACATACGGCTGGGGGTTCCTCCCCGGCCGCGCCGTCACGTTAGTGCCGAACGGTGGCTCGTCCCGCAACGGCCCCGCAACGGCCCCGATCCGGCGCCGGCCCGGCCCGCCCCGGCTGGGTCAGAGCGGGCTGGGTCAGAGCGGGCTGTTGCCGTGCTTGCGTCCGCCGAGCGCCTCGCGCTTGTCCTGGAGCACCTCGAGCGCTGCGGCGATCTCGATGCGGGTGTCGGCGGGATCGATCACGGCGTCGACCAGCCCACGGTCGGCAGCCACATAGGGGTTGAGCAGACGTTCGGCGTAGTCCGCTTCGAACTCGGCACGCTCCTGAGGTGTCGCCCGGCGCTGCAGGATGGCAGCTGCCTGGCCTGCGCCCATCACGGCGAGTTCGGCCCACGGCCACGCCAGGCACAGGTCGTTGCCCATCGTCTTGGAGTCCATCACGATGTAGGCCCCGCCATAGCTCTTGCGCAGGATCACACAGATCCTCGGCACGGTCGCCCGTGCGTAGGCATAGACGAGCTGGGCGCCGTGGCGGATCATGCCGCGCCACTCGAGATCCTTGCCGGGGTAGAAGCCGGGGGTGTCGACGAGGGTGATGATCGGCAGGTTGAACGCGTCGCACAGCGCCACGAAACGTGCCGCCTTCTGTGATGCGGGGATGTCGAGGGTGCCGGCGAGGATCATTGGTTGGTTGGCGACGATGCCCACCGGACGTCCGTCGATGGTCGCGAAGGCCGTGACGACGTTTGCCGCCCAGCGGGGTCGCAACTCCAGCATCGAGTCGTCGTCGACGATCGCAGCGGCGACCTGGCGGACGTCGTAGCTCCCGGTCGACGACGCGGGGATCAGCTCGCCGGCTTCTGGGCAGCGCCGCTCGACGGTGTCGTCGGTGGCGTGCCGTGGCGGTTCGTCGTCGACGTGGTCCGGCAGGTACGACAACAGGTCGGCGACCATCTCGACCGCTGCGGAGCGGTCGGCGACCACGGCGGTCGCAACGCCGGTGTAGCGCTCGTGGTGCGCGGCGCCGCCGAGTTCGTCGATGCTGATGGCCACCCCGGTGAACTCCGCGACCATCGTCGGACCGTTCACGAACGCGTAGCTGGTCTCGGTCATCACCGTCAGGTCGGCAATGCCGAGCAGCAGTGCCGGGCCCGACACCGCGGGGCCGGACACGATCACGGCAGTGGGCACCACCCCGGAGCATGCGGTGAGCGCAGCGGCGACGCGCCCCCAGGCGTGCAGTGACGCGACGCCCTCGTTGATGTCGGCGCCGGAGGTGGACAGCACCATCACCAGCGGCAGGTGCCGGGCTCGTGCGGACGACGCGGCGGCCACGAGCTGTTCGGAGCTGGTGCTCGTCAGCTTGGTCGGTCGGTCGTCGGCGTCGAACTCGGCCCACACGACCTGGCGGTCGTCGAGGTCACGGATCGTGACGCGGACGTCGCTCGGGGTGAGCCGAGTGAGCGCGAGATTGACCGGAGCGGAGCGGGACATCGTTGCGGACAGTAACGCGATCGGTGCGCCTGCACCGGCGGGCTCAACGACTGAGGGGGATTGCGGCAGCGTCGGGGTGGATGCCGTGCTGCTCGGCGCCGTGGACGCTGGTGACCGATCGGAGGACCTCGAGCACCGCCATGGTTGGGGCGCTCGCGGCCGGCCGGCGCCTCCGGGCGAACGCAACGACACGGCGGGGGAGCTCCGGCACCGTGATGCGATGGAACGTCCCTTCCAACCAGTCGGGCACGGCGGTCGCCGGCACGATCGCCGCCCCGAAGCCGGCGAAGGCGAGCGACGCCAGCAGGCGGACACCGTCGACCTCGGCCTGAGCGCGCAGTGTGATGTCGGCGCTCGCCGCGGCGCGCTCGAGGACGCGGCGCAGGGCGGCGCCCGGTGGCGGAAGCAGCAGTGGCATCTCGTCGAGATCGGCGAGCGGGATGACGTCACGGTCGGCGAGCGGGTGGCCGTCGGCGGCCAGCAGCAGCAGGTCTTCTGCGAACAAGGGCTCGATGACGAGTTCGGGCTCGTCGACGGGCAGATGCACGATTGCTGCGTTGAGTTGGCCCGTGAGGACGTTGGGGACGAGCGAGGACGTCGCCCCCTCCTGCACGATCGCTCGGACGTTCGGGTGCCGTTCGCTCAGTTCGCCGAGGAAGGTCGGCATCAGCCACCGCCCGGTGGTGCCGATGACGCCGATGCGGGTCTGGCCGGTGACCTCGGCGTGGCGGCTCGACATGTCGGCGGCGATGTCGTCGAGTTCGTTGAGGACTCGGCGTGCCCGCTCGACCACGCGTGCGCCGTCCTCGGTCAAGCCGCCCTGCGCCCGGTCGACGAGCGTCACGCCGAGTTCCTTCTCGAGACGGGCGATGTGGCTCGACACGTTCGACTGCACGGTGTACAGCGCCCGGGCTGCCGCCGAGAAGGTGCCGTGGTCGGCGATCGCCACGAGCGTGGAGAGCTGCCGGATGTCCATCTCTGCGGACGATACCAAGTATCTCTTTGTTCTACTTGCACGATCGCTTGTTCACGTGCATACTTTCACAAGCAAATCGCAGTGCGAACACCCCCCATGTTCCACTCGATAGAGAAGTCCACACGCCGGTTCCCCCAACCGGCGGACTTCTCTTGGTTGAGAGACCCGGATCCCCCATCCGGGTCTTTCCCATTTTTCGGGCCAGGTTCGAGCCGGCGGCGGATCAGCGTACGGGTCGACCTGGCGTGCCAGGCATAGTCTCGACACGTGACTTCCTCCGGTGCTGCCTTCTTCGACCTCGATCGCACGTTGCTGTCGGGTGCGTCGGGTGAAGTGTTCGCCGGGGCGATGCGCGTGGCCGGGCTCACCGGACCCAACCCGGTACCGGGGGAGCGTTTGCTGTTCGGGTTGTTCAACGCGATCGGCGAGACGCTGCCCTCGATGGTGCTCGCGCGTCAGGCGGTGTCGTTGGCGACCGGGCGGTCGCAGGCTGCGGTCGCCGCGGCGGCCGAGACGGTGGCCGACGACCTGTGTGCCATGGTGCAGCCCTTCGCCGAAACGGCCTTCGCCGCGCACCGCGAAGCGGGACGTCCGATCGTGCTCGCAACGACGACGCCCTACGACCTGGTCAAGCCGTTCGCCGACCGGTTGGGTCTCGACGACGTGGTGGCGACGCGCTACGGCGTGCGCTCCGACGGCACCTACGACGGCACCCTCGACGGCCCGTTCGTGTGGTCGGCCGGCAAGCTGGCGGCGATCACCGAGTGGGCCGAACGCCACGACATCGACCTTGCCGAGAGCTACGCCTACTCCGACAGTGTCTACGACACGCCGATGCTTGCCGCCGTCGGCCATCCGATCGTGGTCAACCCCGACCCGAGAATGGTGCTCGTCGCCGCAGCGCGTCGCTGGCCCACGCTCAACCTCGACGTGTCGCCCGGCGTGCTCAAGATCCCGGTCATCGGCCTCGAACTCCAGCAGATCGCGCTCCGCTTCGCCCGCCCGTCTGCGTACCCGTATGCCCGCTTCGACATCGACGGCGTCGAGCACATCCCGTCCTCCGGTGCGGCGATCCTGGTCGGCAACCATCGCAGCTACTTCGACGTGGCAGCGATGTCGCTCACGATCGCCCAATCGGGGCGTCCAGCTCGCTTCCTCGGCAAGAAGGAGGTGTTCGACGCGCCGATCGTCGGACCGCTCGCCGCGGCGATGGGCGGGATCCGCGTCGACCGGGGAACCGGATCCGACGAGCCGTTGGCGGCCGCTGCCGCTGCGCTCGACGGCGGCGAGATGGTCACGATGATGCCGGAGGGCACAATCCCTCGCGGGCCCGCCTTCTTCCAGAAGCCGAAGGGCCGATGGGGCGCGGCTCGTCTGGCCCAGATGACGGGTGCCCCGGTGATTCCCGTCGGGCTGTGGGGTACCGAGCGGGTGTGGCCGCGTTCGAGTCGTCTCCCCAACGTGCTCAACCTGACCGATCCGCCCACGGTGCGGATCCGAGTCGGCGAACCGGTGCAGCTGGTCGGCCGGTCGCTCGAAGCCGACACCAAGCGGATCATGGCGGCGATCGTCGGCCTGCTGCCCGCTGACGCGTATCGCAAGCGCACGCACACCGCCGACGAACTCGCTGCCACGTACCCGCCGGGCTACTCAGGCGACCCCGAGCGTGAGTCCGAGCGCCGTCCCGGCAACGACTGAATCTTTTTTGCCGAATTGTCATCCGGATCCGAGCCGGCGTCGTAGATCTGTCACTCCGCTCGATGCGGCGTGAACAGAACACTCCCCAACCAGACCTACGAAAAAGGATCCATCCCATGCGCAAGTCCTCCACCCGTCTCGCCGCTGTCGCCGCCGTCACCGGCCTCGTCGTGCTGTCCGCCTGCGGCAGCGATTCCAACGACTCCACCCCCGCCACTGACGCCCCGGCCGCCACCGAGGCGCCCGCTACCACCGACGCCATGGCAGAAGACGACATGGCCGACGAGCCCGGCACGATCGTCGACGTCGCCGTCGGCGCCGGTTCCTTCGAGACCCTGGTCGCTGCGGTCACCGCCGCCGACCTGGTCGAGACCCTGTCGAGCGAAGGCCCCTTCACCGTCCTGGCGCCGACCGACGATGCGTTCGCCGCACTGCCCGAGGGCCTCGTCGACTGCCTCCTCCTCGAGGAGAACGTCGACGCACTGAGCGCCATCCTCACGTACCACGTGATCTCCGGTGCCGTGATGTCGGGTGACCTCGCCGACGGCGATGTCCCGACCGTCCAGGGCGAGAACGTCACGGTCGACCTGACCGACGGCGTCATGTTCAACAACGCCACGGTTGTCCAGGCCGACGTCACCGCCAGCAATGGTGTGGTCCACGCCATCGACGCCGTGATCGTGCCGCCGAGCATCGACGTCGCAGCGTTCCTCGAGACCTGCCCCGCCTGATCACCCACTGAACAACTGACCGGACGTTCCGGTCACGCAATCTCCCCTTCGGGTGAGGGACCGGTCCTCCTGGCCGGTCCCTCATTCGCGTACGGTGCCAGGTGTGGACGGCACCTCGACCTGTGAGCTCTGCGAAGCGACGCCATTCACCGAGTGGTTCCACAGCGACGAGCTGTGTTGGATCGCCGAGTGCGATTCGTGTGCCGTGCCGATGGTGGTGTGGCGCCGACACGACCCCGAGCCGTCGCCGCAGGTTCGCGCCGAACTGCACGCCAAGCTCGGCGCCGTGATGGAGTCGTTGGGTACCGGACCGTTCTGGATCGACGACACGCTGCGCTCGATCCCGGATCACTACCACGCCCACGCCCGCCGCCGACCCGATTGGACCCGCTGATGTCGACCTCTTCTGCACTGCCTCGACCCGAGGAGCTGTTGCCGCACCGGCCGCCGTTCCTGTTCGTCGACGAACTGCTGTCGATCGTCCCCGGCGAGTCGGCGTCGGGGGTGTGGCGCCTGACCGGCGACGAGTACTTCTTCGCCGGCCATTTTCCCGGTCGCCCGACGCTGCCCGGGGTGCTGATGTGCGAAGCGATCGCCCAGGTCGGCGCCGCTGCGGTGCTGGCCGATCCGAAGTTCGCCGGCAAGCTGCCGCTCTTCGGAGGACTGGACGGTGCACGCTTCCGCAGGCAGGTGGTGCCCGGCGACGAGCTCGTTCTGGAAGTCGAGTTGGGTCGCATGTCGGCGCGCGCCGGCAAGGGCTCGGGCAGAGCGTTGGTCCGGGGCGACGTCGCGTGCCAGTGCGACCTGCTGTTCGTGCTCGCCGACGCCTGACGTCGTTGTCAGTCGGGCGAACCTGACGCCGGGGTCAGACCCCAGACGTGATCGTCAGCCCGGTGGCGCGACGACGACGGAGCCGTTGTGGCCGCCGAAGCCGAAGTTGTTCGAGATCACGGGCCCGGGCTCCCAGGGTCGCGGGTCGCCGATGACGAGGTCGATGTCCATGTCGTCGCTGATCGTCGTGGTGTTCGCGGTCGGCGGGATCAGGCGATGCTCGATCGACAGCAGCGCCGCTGCGGCCTCGAGTGCGCCGGCGGCACCGAGCGCGTGGCCCGTGACGCCCTTGGTGGACACGACGGGAACCTTGCCGGCGCCGAACACCTCGGTGATCGCGGCAGCCTCCGCGGCGTCGTTGAGCGGTGTCGACGTGCCGTGCGCATTGACCTGTTTGACGTCGCCGGGTTCGAGCCCGGACTCCGCGAGCGCCAGTCGCATGCAGGCGATCGCCCCGACACCGCCGGGTGAGGGGGCGGTGATGTGGTGGGCGTCGGCGGTGCTGGCTCCGCCGAGGATCTCCCCGAGAATGGGCGCGCCACGATCGACGGCGTTCGACCACTCCTCGAGCACGAGGACCGCGGCGCCTTCGCCGAGGACGAAGCCGTCACGTTGGACGTCGAAGGGACGGCTGACGCCGGAGCTGGTGAGCGCCGTCATGTTGCCGAAACCGGCGAGTGCAGTGAGCGTCGCCGCCGCCTCGCTGCCCCCGGTGGCGACCGCATCGACGACGCCCCACCGGATCAGCCGAGCGGCGTAGGCAATGGCGTGGGAGCCGGCCGCGCAGGCGGTGCAGATCGTCTCGGCCGGGCCCTGCAGCCCGTAGCGCATCGAGATCGACGCACCGGATGCGTTGGCCATCATCATCGGTACGAGGAACGGCGAGACGCGACGTTCACCCTTCTCGAGGCGGACCTCGACCTGCTCCTCGATGGTGTGGAGCCCGCCGACGCCGGTGGCGAAGATCGTGCCGAATCGAGTCGCGTCGACACCGATGGCGCCGACGCCGCCCGCCTGTTCGAATGCCTCAGCGGCGGCCGCGACGGCGAACTGCTCGACGCGGTCGGTGCGACGAGCCTGCTTGGGGTTGTCGAAGTACGGGGCGGGATCCCACTCGTCGATCGTGATCGACTGACCGTTGGTGATCCCGGGGCCGAGCAGGCCGTCCCAGAACGCAGCGCGACCGATCCCGGTGGGGGCGACGACGCCGAGACCCGTGACGGCGACCCGACGGCCGCCGCCGGTCACAGCTTCGCGGCGACGATGTCGTAGGCCTGCTGGACCGTCTCGACGCCTTCGAGTTCTTCTTCCGGGACCGCCACGTCGAATTCCTCTTCGAGGGCCATCACGAGCTCGACCAGGTCGAGGCTGTCGGCGTCGAGATCGTCACCGAAGTTGGCCTCGGGGACGACGGCGCTCTCCTCGACGGACAGCACCTCGACGGCGCACTTGCGGAAACGGGCAAACAGTTCTGGGTCCACGGTGTTCTCCTTGTCGGTGGATGTTGCAGTGTGGCACACCGGACCGGGTGATCCGATGTTCTCGACGTCCGATTCGGACGGGCTCAGTGTCCCATGCCGAGTCCGCCGTCGACGGGGATGACGGCACCGGTGATGTAGGCGGCGTCGTCGGAAGCGAGGAAGGTGACGACCCCGGCGATCTCGCCCGGTTCGGCGACGCGCTGCAGTGGCACCATCGAGGTGAGTTCGGCCATGCGGTCGTCGCCGAGTGCTGCGGTCATGTCGGTGGCGACCGGACCGGGCGCAACAACATTGACAGTGATCGAGCGAGAGCCGAGCTCGCGGGCGATCGATCGGGCGAAGCCGACCAACCCCGCCTTCGACGCGGCGTAGTTCGCCTGGCCGGCCGAGCCGAGGAGCCCGACCACCGACGACACGAGCACGATGCGCCCACGTCGCGCCTTGAGCATCGAGCGGCTGGCGCGCTTGACGACCCGGTAGGCCGCCGTCAGGTTGGCGTCGATGACGGACGTGAAGTCGTCCTCGGACATGCGCAGCAGCAGGCCGTCGCGTGTGATCCCGGCGTTCGACACCAGGATCTCGACCGGGTCGCCGAAGTGTTCCTCGACGGCGCTGAAAGCGGCATCGACGTCGTCGGTCGACGTGACGTCGCACCGCACGGCGAAGAACCCGTCGGGCGGCGGCGACGAGTTGTACGTCACCGCGACGCGGTCGCCCAGCGCTGCGAAGCGCTCCGCGCAGGCAAGGCCGATGCCACGGGCGCCGCCGGTGATCAACACCACCCGGCTCACGACGAGCCCCTCGCTGCAACCGTCGCTGCAAATCTCACTGCGAATCTCACTGCAACCCCCGCTGCATCGGCGCCGACACGCTGGCGCTCCATCGAACCACCGCACTGGCGGCGGTCATCCCCGCACCGAATCCGACGAACAACACGAGATCACCCTGGCATATCCGACCGCGATCCAAGGCGTCGGCGAGCGCGAGCGGAATCGACGCCGCCGAGGTGTTGCCGGTGTGGTGCAGCACGATCGAGGCCCGGTCGAGTCCGATCCCGAGCCGGTCCAGCGATGCCGAGATGATGCGGACGTTGGCCTGGTGTGGGATGACGAGGGCGAGGTCGTCGGCGGTGACCCCGGCGGCCTCCATCGAGGCGGTCGCCGAGTCGGCCATCAGCCGTACCGCACGTCGGAACACCTCGCGGCCCTCCATCTGGAGCTTGCCGCCGACCTCGGCGTACAAGGCGTCCTCGGCGCTGCCGTCGGCGCTGAGATGCCAGCCGAGCAGCTGGCCGCCGCCGTCGACGGCTTCGAGGACGGCGGCGCCCGATCCGTCGGCGAACAGGATGGCCGTGTTGCGGTCGTCCCAGTCGGTGATGCGCGCCAGCGTGTCCGTGCCGATCACCAGCACCTTCTCGGCGCCGAGCGCGATCAACCCGTGCGCGTTGACCAGCCCGTAGACCCAGCCCGAGCAGGCGGCGTTGAGGTCGTAGGCGCCGCACGTCAGCCCGAGGGCATGCTGCACGGTGGACGACGTGCCCGGCACGGCGCGGTCGGGCGTGGTGGTCGCCAGCACGAGGGCGTCGATGTCGTCGGGCTGCAGACCGGCGCGTTCGATGGCCTGGCGTCCGGCTTCGACCGACAGTCCGGCAGTGGTGCCCCCGACGCGTCGTTCGCGGATGCCGGTGCGTTCGACGATCCAGTCGTGGTTGGTGTCGAGCGTGCGTTCGAGGTCGTGGTTCGTGACGACCTGGTCGGGCAGCGCCGTGCCCCACCCGGTGATCGCCGCACCCCGGACGCCCGTCGGAACCTTGGGCATGCTCAGTCCGACTCGCTCATGGTTCGGTGCGCAGCCAGGCGATCGGCTGACGGGTGGTGACGCGCTCGGTGTCGAGCGCGATGAAGCTCTGCAGGACACCGGCGAACGGCGAGCGCACCTCGACGTCGCCGACGTGGCCGACGACGGTGCCGACGTCGATCGTGGACCCCTCGCGCAGCGCTGCGATCGGGGTGAAGAGGCCAGCAGCCGGGCTGACGACCAGCCGCTCGACGGCGAAGAGGTGCTCACCCTCCTGCTGACGCGGGCCGGAGGTGGTGGCGGCGCCGACCCATTCCAGGAGCTTGTCGAGGTCCTCGGGCGTGGCCACCGAGATCGTCCGGCTGCTCGACACGGTCCGTTTGGCCATCCCGGTGAGCACTGCGCCCGGGCCGAGCTCGGCGAAGTCGGTGACGCCGCTGTCGGCGAGCGTGAGCAGCGAGTGCTTCCACCGCACAGGGCTCGACAGCTGTGCCGACAGCAGGGTCGCCCAGTCGGCTGCCTGGTCGTGCAGCAGGGCGTCGACGTTCGAGACCACCGGTACGTCGCTGTCGCGGGGGTCGGCCTCGGCGAGGGCCGCGCGCAGGCGGTCGCGGGCTGCGGTCATGAAGGGCGTGTGGAAGGCGCCGGCGACCTGTAGTGGCATGACCTTCTTCGCTCCGAGGTCCTTGGCGTGCGCTGCCGCTGCGTCGACACCATCGGGCGAGCCGGCGATGACGACCTGGCCCGGTGCGTTGTAGTTGGCCACCCACACGTCGGCATCGGCTCGTCGGCAGGCAACGTCGACCTGGTCGTCGTCGAGGCCGAGGACGGCGGCCATCGTGCCGGGCTGAGCGAGTCCGGCATCGTGCATCGCAGCGCTGCGCTCGCACACGAGTCGGATCCCGTCGTCGAAGCCGAGCGCGCCGGTGGCGGTGAGCGCGGTGTACTCGCCGAGGCTGTGGCCGGCGCAGTAGTTCGGGACGATGCCGAGGCGCTCGACCGCGTCGAGCACCATCAGGCTCGACACGAATGTGGTGAGCTGGGCGTTGCGGGTGTCTCGGAGTTGGTCGGCGTTGGCGTCGCAGAGCAGAGCGCCGATGTCGCGGCCGGCGATGTCGCTGGCCTCGTCGATCAGTTCCCAACTCTCGTGATCGCGCCAGGGAAGCCCCATGCCAGGTCGTTGCGACCCTTGGCCCGGGAAGGTGAAAGCGAGCATTGTCGGCAGGCTAGACCTCTGCTCGGCGCCGTACGAGCTACCGTCGGGTAAGCCCGCTAGTCTCGCCGTCGCACAGCGCCCCGGTAGCCCAATTGGCAGAGGCAACGGTCTCAAACACCGTCAAGTGTCGGTTCGAGTCCGACCCGGGGCAC
>CAVQSI010000019.1:0-31764 GCA_963715825.1 Ilumatobacteraceae bacterium | reverse complement strand
CACCCGGCTCAGACAGCAAGTGTCCAGATGGCAGCGAGGTGGAGGCCTGCGGCGGCGAGCGTGCAGGCGTGCCAGAACTCGTGGAACGAGAAGGTCGACGGCCGCAGCGTCGGCCACCCGCGTGAGAAGGCGATCGCCCCCGCCGTGTAGATCACGCCGCCCGCGAGCACCAGCGCCACGGTCGGGAGCCCGCCATCTCGCCACAGCGCGGGCCCGATGGCGACGCCGGCCCACCCGAGACCGATGTACATCGCACTGCCGAACCCGTGGGCGCGGTCGAACCAGAAGATCTTGACCAGCGCACTCGATGCGGCCGCACCCCACACAACGATCAGGGTCGCGATCGCCGCTGCGGTGCCGAGCGAGATCAGTGCGAGCGCCGCGAACGTCCCTGCGATGGCAGCGAAGATCGTCGCATGGTCGGCGCGTCGCCACGCGGCGCGTGCGCGGATCGTGTGGACCCATCGGTGGTAGGTCGTGGACACGGCGAGCATCGAGCACAGCCCGATGCCGTACATGATCACCGCTGCACGAGCGCGGGCACCGCTCGACTCGATCGTCAGCACGGTGAGCAGGGGGATCACCGAGATCAGGGCGATGAGGTGGAGCCGCCCCCGCCACGACGGCCGACCGACGGATCCCAGCGGTTCGTCCAGCGGCTCGCCGAACATTCCGTCGGTCAGTGGGTGGGTGGTCATCGAACGGCTCCTCGCAGCGACGTCATCGTACTGCGGTCCGCGGGACCGGGCGCCGCGGCGATGGCCGTGACGGGTCGGCGATCCGCCCGGGTACGGTGGAGTCGATCCTCGTCACCTCGACGGGAGCACGATCGCCAGTGGCCGGGGGTTCTCATGGATGCACTCCGGATCACACGGGAGTCGTCGGTGCGCCTCGTTCCGGATCCGCGTCGGGTGATCACCAAGTTGTTCATGCCCGGCGACGAGGTCGTCCGCGACGGGTTGTCGCGTCCCGAAGCCGTCCTGCGACGGATCATGGCGCTGACGGAGGACGAGGTCACCGACGCCCTGGCCGACGCGTGCGCACTGTTCGCCGACCGCCATCGTGAGTTCGACGCCGTGCTCGAACGGCATCACGACGTCGTCGCGGCCCGGTTCCCGGGCTCGCTGCTCGCTCCGATCACCACCGAGCGGCGGCGCCTGATCGGTGCCTACTTCACCCACGAGTACTCGATCGAAGCAGCGGCCCTCGGCAACCCGTCGATCGTGGTCTCCCCCGATCAGTCGGGTGTCGCCGCCGGTGCGGTCAGGTTCGTCATGAGCCTGCGGGCAATCGGTGAAGGTCACGTGTCGTCGATCGAGTTCCGCACCGGCGTCGTCGCAGCCGACGGTGCGGTCGAACTCGAACCGGTGAGCCGGTACGCCGAGACGGGGGTGCGTTCGCCGCACGCCTACGACAAGCGCTTCTTCGCGACGAAGCTCGATGACCTCGCGATGTTGAACGACGTCGAGGAGCGAGTGCTCGCTCGGCTGTCGGAGCGGTTCACGATGACCGAACTCGAGATGGCCATCGCCGCACTCGACGACGACGGGATCGACCGGTCGATGTCGGGCGAGACGACCAGGTTCCTGCACTGGTTGGCGTCGTCGAACTACCGGGTCTCGTTCCCGCCGTCCACGCCCATGTCCGAGCGGGTGCTGTTCCCGTCCGCACCGACCGAGAGCCACGGCATGGAGGACGCCCGCTTCGTCCGCTTCGTCGACGACGACGGTGCCGTCACGTACTTCGCCACCTACACCGCCTACGACGGCCATCAGATCCTTCCGCAGCTCATCGAGACCGCCGACTTCGACGAGTTCCGGATCGCCACGCTGACCGGGCATGCCGCACAGAACAAGGGGATGGCCCTGTTCCCGCGACGGATCGCCGGCCGATACGTCGCGTTGAGCCGCCAGGACAACGTGAACAACTTCCTCATGACCTCGACCGACGTCCGGGTGTGGCGTGAGGCGACACGGATCCAGGAACCCGAGCAGCCATGGGAGCTGCTGCAACTCGGCAACTGCGGCTCGCCGCTCGAGACCGATGCCGGATGG
Source organism: Ilumatobacteraceae bacterium (assembly GCA_963715825.1). GTDB lineage: Bacteria > Actinomycetota > Acidimicrobiia > Acidimicrobiales > Ilumatobacteraceae > Sva-07. Next base: position 29,710 of record CAVQSI010000019.1, on the reverse strand, counting down.
CTCGTGATCACCCACGGCGTCGGCCCGATGCGCCGGTACACCCTGGGCGCGTTGCTGCTCGACATCGACGATCCGAGCCGCGTGATCGGGCACCTGCGGGAGCCGCTGCTGGAGCCCGACGCCGACGAGCGCGACGGATACGTGCCGAACGTCGTGTACTCGTGCGGCAGCCTGATCCACCGCGACCACCTCGTGATCCCGTACGGCTACGCGGATGTGGGCGCCCGCGTCGCCACGATGCGCGTGGACGACCTGATCAGCCGGTTGACCGACCCGTCGACGTGAGGAGGCCGGTCGCACCGTCGGGGTTCCGGGCCGCGTACTGCAGCGTTGCGATCAGCGCCAGGGTCGACTCGGCGCCCTGGTTGAGGTTCGGACCCGTCGGGGTGAGGCCGTCGTAGCAACCGTGGGTGTCGGGGTCCCACATCACCGCACCGAGGTCGTTGTCCCCTGCGAACCAGGCGATCGCCAGATCGACACCGTGCTGCCACGCGCTGTCGCCGGTCACGACGTGCGCGCGGTGGCATGCGTCGGCGAGCGCCGCGACCTCGATGGGTTGTTGATCGAATCGGCCGGCGGTGTCGCCGGGACCGGCCCCACCGACGGGCGTCGGCGAGAGGTGGCCGTCGGATGTTTCGCGGTCGAGCAGCCAACGCAGCAGGAGCAGACCGTCGTCGACGACGTCGGGTCGATCGAGCACGTCGCCGGCCGCGATGAGGGCCTCGGCGAGCGCTGCGTTTGCGTACGAGAGTCGTGGTTCGGGCCACGGCCAGTCAGCGTTCGTCGAGGGTCGTCCGATGACGTCGATCGCGTCGGCGAGCAGTTCGCGAGAGCGACGGTGCCGTTGGTCGGAGTTCGCCACCTCGGCCGCTCCGAGCGCAGCGAAGGCCATGGCGCGCCGGTGCGGGGATCGTTGCGACGACCCGTGGTCGAAGTACGAGATCGCGCTTGCGCGCATCGACGCCTCGGGGGCGCGGCGCGCCGCCGTACCGAACGCCCACACGCTGCGACCCCAGCAGTCCTCGACGCCGTGACGCCCGTGCCAGCGCCCCCTGGCGTCGCGCCGATTGCGGACCCTGCCGTGCACGTTCTGCGCCTCGGCCAGGAACCGGAAGGCCATGCGGCCCAGATCCCGGACCGCCTGGCTGTCGGCCGGCTCCCGCACGGCGACGATCAGCAACCGGGCGACGTCGTCGGTGCAGTACCCCTCGTCGCGACGCGGTTCGGCGTGATCTGCGTGTTCGAACATCCCGATCCCGTCGCTCATCGACAGCACGTGCGCGAACGTGGGCAGTGTCACGACGACACCGGCCGACGAGCGGCCATGACCAGGTCGGCGAGTTCGGCGTAGCGGTGCGCAACGGCGGACCAGGCCAGCCCGGGTGCGAGTCGGCGGGCCTCGGCCTCCATCGACGCCGCGAGTGACGGGTCGGTGAGCACCGAGCGGATCGCCCGGCCCAGCGCCACGGGGTCGCGCTGGGGCACGACGATGCCGGCGCCGCTGCCGAGGAGTTCGACGGCGTGGGGGAAGGCCGTCGACACCACCGGGCGACCGGCGGCGACAGCGTCGACCAGCACGCCCGAGGTCACCTGGTCGCGTGAGTCGTAGGGGAGCACGACGAGGTCGGCCGACTGGATGAGCTCGGTCAGCGACATCAGGTCGCGGTAGGTGTCGTCGAACGTGACGTCGACGATCGACGACGTCGCACGGTCGACCAGCATCCGGCGATAGGCCTCGCCGTGCTTCTCACGGACCTTGGGGTGCGTCGCCCCGGCCACGACGTACTCGGGGAGCGGGTCGACGTCACCGAGTTCGGCCATGGCGTCGATGGCCCACTCGATGCCCTTGCCCGGCCCGAGCAGGCCCCAGGTCAGCAGTCGCGGCGGCGCGCCGGGTCGGCGCTGCGAGGCAGAGGGGGCTGCGAGCGGGGTGGCGGCACCGTGCGGGATCACGTGCACCTTCGAGCCGTCGACGTCGTAGCCGGACAGCAGCCGCACGTGTGCCGTCCTGGTCATGACCACGACCGCGTCGGCACGGCGGCACACCCGCTCGAGCACGCGCCGCTGATTCGCGGTCGGCTCCGTCAGGACGGTGTGCGCAACCACGACCACCGGAGCGTCGATCGCGGCCACCAGATCGATGATCGACTCGCCGTCGGCTCCGTCGTACAGGCCGTACTCGTGTTGGACGATGACGACGTCGGTGCGGTTCAACGCGTCGAGCGCCCGTCGATGGTCACGGTCGTCGTGCGTCGGTGAGCGATCCCACCACCAGGACGTCTTCGACCTCGGGACTCGGCCCGCAGCGCACCACGTCGACCGAGGCGCCCTCGCCGATCAGGCCTGCTGCGAGGGCGGCGGAGAACGTGGCGATCCCGCAGGACGTGGGCGGGAAGGTCGACAAGATGCCGAAGGACGGGGCGTGGGCTCGGTCCGCTGGACCGGATGAAACCGGGACGGGTGTGTGCACGGCAGAACTCCTTGTTCGGCTCAGCCGAGGCGTCGAGCCTGCGGAGGGCGACAGCACTGCGATGGCCGTCCAGCCCAAGCGGGGCGCACTCGCCCAAGGGGCGTGGTTCCACCGTACTGCCCGCGATCACGAACCCGTCGTCGGTACCCTGCTCTCATCCCCGCTCGCCATCACGAGTCCGCTTCCGGTGCTCGACTCCGAGTTGCGGTGCTCGCACCGATCGCCTGGCGCACCCCGCCGCGGCACTACGGACCGTGGGAGCAGTTCGCCTCGCTGCTGGCCGACGGGCTCGTCGCGGCCGGGCACGACGTCACGCTGTTCGCCACGGCCGACTCGATCACCACCGCCCGGCTGCACGCCACCTCGACCGGTGGATGGTCGGACGACCCGACCATCGAACCGAAGGTGGCCGAATGCATCCACATCGCCTCGGCGTTCGAACAGGCGGCCGACTTCGACGTCATCCACAACGGCTTCGACTTCCTGCCGCTCACCTACAGCGGTCTCGTCGACACGCCGGTGGTCACGACCATCCACGGGTTCTCCTCGGAGCGGATCGTCCCGGCGTACGAGCGCTACGACGCCACGACCCACTACGTCGCCATCAGCGACGCCGACCGCCACCCCCGACTCCACTACGCCGCGACGATCCACCACGGCATCCGCACCGCCGACTTCGACGTCGCCGCGTCGCCAGGCGATCACCTGCTCTACTTCGGGCGGATCCACCCGGACAAGGGCACCGCGCACGCCATCGACGTCGCCCGACGCACCGGGCGCCGACTCGACATCGCCGGCATCATCCAGGACGAGCACTACTTCCGCAGCGAGGTCGAACCGCACCTCGGCGACGACGTTCGCTACCTCGGCCCGGTCGCGGCGACCGAACGTTCCGCCGTGCTCGGTGGCGCCCACGCGCTGCTCCACCTGATCGACTTCGACGAACCGTTCGGCTACAGCGTCGTCGAAGCGATGGCCTGCGGCACGCCGGTCATCGCCCATCGGCGGGGATCGATGCCGGAACTCATCGACCACGCGACGACGGGGTTCCTGGTCGACACGACCGCGGCCGCCGTCGACGCGGTCCGCGATGTCGATCTCCTCGACCGGTCCGCGATTCGTGCGACCGCCGTCGAACGCTTCGACGTGTCACGCATGATCGAGCGGTACGTCGACGTGTACACCCACGTGCTCGCCTGACCGGGCGGACGGCTTCAGCTGTCGCCGAGGGTCAACTCGCGGACGCGAGCCAACAGCACCTCGAGTGCGGGACGGTTGAGGCCGCCTTCGGGGATGATCACGTCGGCATAGCGCTTGCTCGGTTCGATGAACCGCTCGTGGGCGGGGCGCACCGTCTCGAGGTATTGCTCGATCACGAACTCGGGGGTGCGTCCGCGCTCGGCGACGTCACGCCGGAGCCGCCGGATCAGACGGATGTCAGCGGCGGTGTCGACGAAGATCTTGAGGTCGAATCGCTCGCGGAGCACCCGGTCCCAGAACACGAGGATGCCGTCGACGACGATGATGCGCGCCGGCTCGACCATGCGCACCTCGTCGCTGCGGTTGTGCTGGGCGTAGTCGTACACCGGCACCGGGACCGACGCCCCGTTCGCGAGCGCGGCCAGGTGGTCGTTCAGCAGCGCCCAGTCGAATGCGTCGGGATGGTCGTAGTTGACCGCCCGGCGCTCCTCGATCGGCGCATCGCCGAGGTCGAGGTAGTACGAGTCGAGTTCGATCAGCGACAGGTGCTCGTCGCCGGTCAGCGCGGCGAGACGCTCGGTGACCGTGGTCTTGCCCGAACTGCTGCCTCCGGCGATGCCGATCATGAACGGACGTTGCATCCGCCGCACGCTACCGATCCCGCCATCGGTCGCCGGGTGTCATGGCGTGGTCAAGTGAGTTGACCAACTCTTGACCACATAGAGTGGTCAGACCATTGCTTTGAGTGGTCGCGACGGTTTACGGTGCAACGAGATCACCCCATCACACCCTCCATCACACCCGGCATCGCACCCGGCATCACACTCAGGATCCCACGAAGGCGGCATCGTGCTCGGACAGATCATCGACATCGAGGACCGGATCGACGAGGGCGTCGATCGGCCGACGGCGTGGCCCGCACCGGGCGTCAGCGTCAGCGCACTCCCACGCGTGGCGCCACCGCCCCCGTGGTTCCTGCAGATTCCCCAGGGTTCGGCCGTGGCATCGGATCGGCACGAATCGGCGCCGCCACCATCACGCCGATCGGCCGGCGTCGATCCGTCATCGGCACCACTGGGCAGACGCGGCATGCTGGCAGCGATCGCCGGGTCGACCGTTGGTATCGCCGTGCTGATGTCGGGATGCGCCGACAACGCCGTCGACGAGGCCGTCGCCAAGGCACGTGCGACCGATGGCACGCTGCCCGACCCGAGGTTCACGCCGCCGCAGCCGACCGTGGTGCCGACGCCGAGGTCGACCGAGCCGCTCGGGCCGCCGGCGCCGACGCGCTCCGCTGAGGTCGCCACGCCGATGCCCGGGGGATCGGTGGCGACCCCGTCGCCGGCCGTGGTCCCCACCGCCGGCGACGGGGCTGCTGCGACGCCATCGGTTGCCACGCCGTCACCGTCCGGGCCAGCGGGAGGTGCGCCGAGTCCGTCATCGCCCGCCGTAGGTGCACCGGCGACGCCCGCAGGCTCCGTGACCCCGCCAGCACCGTCGACCCCGGCCAACCCGACGCCGCCTGCTCCCGCACCGCCTGCTCCTGTCGCTCCGCCGCCGGCCGACCCTGCGCCGACACCTCCACCACCGGCCAACCCGACGCCGCCTGCTCCCGCACCGCCTGCTCCTGTCGCTCCGCCGCCGGCCGACCCTGCGCCGTCACCCCCCACCACCTCCACCCCACCTCCACCTCCACCCCCGCCGCCGGGGCCGACGCCGGCCGAGCTCGAGGCGATGCATCGCGTGCAGCTGCTCTCGAAGGTGGCCTTCAGCCCGACGCCCGCCGAAGCAGCGAAGCTCGAGTCGATGGGCCCGGTCGCCTACCTCGAACAACAGCTGGCGATCCTGCCTGCCGACACGACCAACGTGCTCACCGGGACCCACAGCCTCGACGCCGACATCTTCACCCGGTGGCAGCTGTACACGGGCCAGGACAGCCGGCGTCCCGCCAGGGAGCTGCGCCAAGCCGCCGTCATTCGCGCTGCCCGGCACGAGGGCCAGCTCGCCGAGCGAATGGTCGAGTTCTGGTCGAACCACTTCAGCACCTACTCAGGCGAGGACGACAAGAACGTCCGCTACGCGGCGGCGAGCGACGACCGTGACGTCATCCGGGCCCACGCGATGGGCAAGTTCTCCGACTTGCTCCTCGCCAGCGCTCGCAGCGTCAGCATGCAGCTGTACCTCGACAACCATCGCTCCACCGGCAACCGTCCCAACCAGAACTACGCCCGAGAGATCATGGAGCTCCACACGATGGGCGCCGGGAACGGCTACGACGAGGCCGACGTCGAACAGGCCGCCCGCATCTTCACCGGATGGGGCCTCGAGGGGCGGCTCGACACCGACGGTCTCCGATTCGCCTACAACGCCCGCAACCACTTCACCGGTGCCTGCGAGGTGACCGTTCAGCACCCCGACGGATCGGTCCACACGTTCGCGACGCCGCCACGGCCCGGCGGTGTCGACGGCGAGCAGGACGGCATCGACTTCGTCAACTGGCTCGCTCGACGTCCGAACACGGCCAACTACCTGGCGACCAAACTGGTGCGGCGCTTCGTCGGCGACGAGCCACCCACCTCGCTCGTCGCATCGACGGCGGCGGTCTACCTCGCCAACGACACCGCCATCGTGCCGGTGCTGCGCCACATCCTGACCAGCAACGAGTTCATCACCAACCAGTACCCGAAGGTCAAGTCACCCTTCGAGCTGCTGGTCTCGATGGTGCGAGCGACCGGCGCCGTCATCGATCCGGACTTCTCGACCACCGCCGACCGCCCGGCGACCCGCACGATCAGCGACCACCTCAGCCGCCTCGGCCAGCCGATGTGGGAGTGGTCGACGCCGGACGGCTTCCCCGACAACCGCAACTTCTGGATCACCACCAGCACCACGCTGCGGCGGTGGGAGTTGGCCGGCCGCTTCGGCAACCGCAGTCTCAACGGCCTGACGATCGACATCGATGCACTGCTGCCGAGCCCGATGCCGGCGACGATCGACCTGGTCATCCGGGCGCTCGCTGCCCGATTCGGCCTCTCCATCACCCAGACCGACGTTGCTGCGGTCACCGAGTTCCTCGGCGTCACCACCGACACCCCGGTCGCCGACGTGCCGCTCACACAGAACCTCGGTGACGTGATCGGCCTGCTGTTGTCCTTCCCCGCGAACCAGTACCGCTGAGACCAGGAGTCGTCATGTCGCACAACTGCACCACCTGCGCTCCGCCCGAGCGCAAGCGCCTCTCGCGCCGCTCGATCCTCAAGGGAGCCGGCGCCGTCGGCACCGTCGCCGTCGCCGCTCCCGGTTGGGGCTCGATGGCGTTCGCATCGAACAACGCCAACCGCGTCGGCGATGTCGTGGTCAACATCTTCCTCCGCGGCGGCATGGACGGCCTGTCGGTTGTCGTTCCCCGCCACGAGGGCGCCGGCGCCAACTTCCTCGCTGCCGCCCGCCCGACGCTCGCGGTCGATCCGGCGTCGGTGATCGCGCTCAACGACGACTTCGGCCTCCACCCGCTGATGGCACCGTTGATGAACGTGTGGAACACGAACCGCTTGGCCCTGATCCCCGCCGCCGGGTTCCCGAACGGGGATCGGAGTCACTTCTCCGTGCAGCGCAAGATGGACGAAGGCCTCGACAACGGCGCGATCGGCTCCGGCTGGCTCGCGCGTCACCTCGACAACACGGTGTCGCCGGCGCCGACGGGTTTGCGTGCCGTGTCGCTCCCCAACGGGCAGCGGAGCCTGTCGGGCTCGGCGGTCGCCGTCACACTCAACAGCACCGACAACTTCCGCGTCGACGGATTCCGCAACAACGGCAACAGCGGTGCGATGGTGCGAGCTGCGCTCCAGGACCTGCATGCCGTCGAGCCGGGCAACGTGGTCAACTCCCGCGCCCACGAGGCCCTGGTGGCACTCGACATCGTCAACAACGCGCCGACATCGCCACCTGCGAACGGCGCCGTCTATCCGACCGGAGGACGGGGTCGGAACACCGGTCGAGTACTCGCCGAGGTGGCAGCGCTGATCCGAGCCGACGTCGGCCTCGAGGCCGTGGCCACCGAAGCGAACTTCGGCTGGGACCTCCACGACAACTTCGGCGATCAGACCAGCGGCCGCCAGGCCCAGAACCTGCAGGCCCTCGCCGACGTGCTCGCCACCTTCGCCCAGGACCTCGGCAGCAACATGGACCGCGTCACCGTCGTGGTGATGACCGAGTTCGGACGGACGTTCCGCGAGAACGGCGGCGCCGGCGTCGACCACGGGCGCGCCAGCACGATGTTCGTGATGGGCGGCGGAATCCGAGGTGGCCTGTACGGCGACTGGCCCGGCCTCGCACCGGCGAACATCGACGGCAACGCGTTGCGGGTTGCTGTCGACTACCGCTCGGTGCTCGCCGACGTCCTCCAGCATCGCCTGGCCACCGGGAACATGGCCGCCACGCTGCCGGGCTATGTCGACACGCCGGAGAAGCGCATGAACCTGGCCGTGCCCATCGGCGTCACCGTCTGACCCCGAGCCGGAACCCAGCCGGAACCGAGTCCGAACGGTCGCTGCGGCCGTCCCGAACCGCCTCGAACCGGCTCGCGAACGACAGGGTGCTTGTATTCAGCGACCGTTTGCGGCCAACCTGTGCGTTGATGCTCGACGAACGCGCTGCCGCCATGCTCGATTTCGAACGTGCGTGGTGGAACAACGACGACCCGCGTGACCAGGTCATCCGCGCGCGCTTCCAGTGTTCGCCGGAGGAATACCATGCGGAACTGACCAAGGTGCTCGACGACCCGGCTGCGATGGATCACGACCCGCTCGTGGTGCGTCGACTCAAGCGGCTGCGTCTTCGGGCCCGCAAAGCCCGCCTCGACGGTTCGTCGGTGGCGGCAGGAGAGGGAGCGCACGCATGAGCAACGAAGACCCCGACGCACCGGTGACACCTACGCCTGCCCGTCGCTCGCCCCGCCAGGGTGTCGGCGGCTCGCCGATGGGTTCCACCATCAGCATCGTGTTGGCGGTCGTGGCCGTCATCGTCGGCTTCCTGATCCTCAACAACATCACCGACGACGGTCCCTCCGCGGGCGACGGCGCCACCGCCCCGGTCGACTCCGTGGTGGACAGCACACCGGCGTCGGTCGTCGAGACGTCATCGACCACCACGACCTTGCCACCGCTCGTCACCGAGGGCGCCACCGTCGTGGTCGCCAACGCCAGCGGCGTGCCCGGCTCGGCGGGCCGGATGACGCACCGAGCTCGCCACGCTCGGCTTCACGATGGCCGAGGCGACGAACTCCACACAGTCCGGTCTCACCGCATCGATCGTGCAGTACGACCCGACCATCGCCGCCGCACAGGCCGTCGCCGAGTCGGTGGCGCGCAGCATGGGTGGCCTCACCGTCGAGGTCGTGCCGACCCCGGCGCCGGTCGATGGCGGCTCGCTCAACGGTGCCGGCGTCCTCGTGCTCCTCGGCACCGACCAGGCCGACAAGACGATCGCGCAGCTCACCGCGCCGACTGCGGAGGTGGCCCCGGCCCCCGATCCGTCGGGCGGCACCACCGACACGACCCCGACCGACACCACCGGCTGACGCTCGGCGCCGACCGTTCAACACGGTCGGTCAGCACGGTCGGTCAGCGACGGTCGGTCAGCGCCGACCGTTCAGCCAGGTCGCCGTGGCCTGTTCGATCAGCCGTTTGGGTTCGGCGAACGCGGCGTCCTCGCCGTACGCATCCACGAGCGACACGACATCGACGCCACGGGGCGTCGACCGGTCGGAGCGCTGGTCCGATCCCACCACCGCCAGCACCGCGACGTCGTACTCCTCGGCGACCGAGGCGATGCCACCGACCACCTTGCCCGCCGAGCTGGTGTCGTCGAGGCAGCCCTCGCCGGTGATCACCACGTCGGCGCCGTCGAGGTGGTCGTACAGGTCGAGTTCGTCAGCGACGAGTTCGAAGCCGGGCAGCAGCGTGCCGCCGACTGCGGCCAGTGCGCCACCCAGCCCGCCAGCGGCGCCGCCACCAGGGATCGAGGCGACGTCGACACCGAAGTCGTCGACGAACATCTGGGTCATCCGCTCGAGTCGTCGGGTGAGCAGCGCGATCTGCGCAGCGGTGGCGCCCTTCTGCGGCCCGAAGACCGTCGCAGCATCGGTGAACGTCGTGGTGACGTCGCACGCCACGAGCAGTTCGACCCGCTTCAATCGGGCGATGGCGGTGATCGCCCGGATCGCGCCGAAGCCCCCGTCGGTCGTGGCCGAGCCCCCGAGTCCGACGACGATGCGGCGGGCGCCGGCGTCGAGCGCATGGTCGATCAGCTCACCGGTTCCCGTGGTGGTCGCGTTCAGCGGATCGTTGCCGGCCGCGCCGCCGATCAAGGTCAGCCCGCTCGCTCGGGCCATCTCGATGACGGCGGTGCCCTTCGACAGTCGCCACTGGGCGCTGACCGTGTCGCCGAGCGGACCCGTCACCGTCGAGGTCCGATTGGGGCCGCCGAGCGCGTCGAGGAGACCGTCGCCGCCATCGGCCATCGGCACCTCGGTGCAGTCGATACCGAGCTCCCAGCAGGCGTGCCCGATCGCAGCGGCGACCTCGGCGGCGCTGAGCGTGCCCTTGAACTTGTCCGGCGCCGCGACGACGCGCCGAATCGGGCGCCGGATCGCGTGAGTGCTCACGGGGCGGAGGGGCACCCGGCGACGATACCCGCGAGCGGATTGTCGACCGCATGAGTCGGGAATCGCACCGGTAGCATCTCGGCCATGGCAGTGACCGTTCGCATCCCCACCACCATGCGCCCTCTCACGGGCGGCGACAAGCAGGTCGCCGTCGAGCCGGGCACGCTCCACGACATCGTGGAGGCGCTCGAAGCAGCGCACCCCGGGATCGGCGAACGCCTGGTCGACGAAGACGGCGCCCTGCGCAAGTTCGTCAACATCTTCGTCGACGATGACGACGTGCGCTACCTCGAGGGCCTCGACACGAAGGTCGACGACGGCCTCACGGTGTCGATCATCCCCGCCGTCGCCGGCGGCTGATCCCACCACGATCCCACCACGATCCCACCCCGGCCCCACCTCACCCAACCACCACGTTTGCGTTGCACTTCGGGTGACCCGACCCACCCGAAAATGCCCACAAACGGTCGGGCCTCACCCCCATCGCGCTTGCGTTGCACTTCGGGTGGGACGGATCACCGAAAACTGAGCGCAAACGGAGAGCTGGTGGCGCCGAGAGTGGGTCGGCTGGTGCGGTGCGCGAGGCTGGGGCGATGACGGTGCTGGTCGAGGATCGGGGTGCGGTCCGGGTGGTCACGATCGATCGCCCCGAGGTACGCAACGCGGTCGACGGACCGACTGCACAGCTGCTCTACGACGTGTTCGTCGACTTCGATGCCGACGACTCGGTGTCGGTCGCGGTGCTCACGGGAGCGGCCGGCAGCTTCTGCTCGGGCGCAGACCTCATGGCGATCTCCGGCGGTCGAGGCAACTCGGTGCTCGACGTCGATCCTGACGAGATCGTCGGTTCGCTCGGGCCGATGGGGCCGACTCGCCTCCAGTTGTCGAAGCCGGTGATCGCTGCGGTCGAAGGACATGCCGTCGCCGGCGGGCTCGAACTCGCCTGCTGGGCTGACCTGCGCGTCGCCGCGAGTGAGGCAATCTTCGGCGTGTACTGCCGGCGATGGGGCGTGCCGCTCGTCGACGGCGGCACCGTGCGGTTGCCGCGACTGATCGGCCAGAGCCGTGCCCTCGATCTGATTCTCACGGGCCGTGGCGTCGATGGGGTCGAGGCCGAGCGCATCGGGCTGGCCAACCGGGTGGTCGAACCCGGCCAGGCGCTCGCCGCCGCAGTCGAACTCGCCACCGAGATCGCGGCGCTCCCGCAACGCTGTCTGCAATCGGACCGAGCCTCGAGCTACGACCAGTGGTCGCTCGACCTCGGTGACGCGCTTTCACGCGAGACCCGCCTCGGGCGAGCGACGATCGCCTCCGGTGAAACCCTCGCCGGTGCCGCCCGATTCGCAAGCGGCGACGGCCGCCACGGCGCTCCCGCCTGACCGCCTCGACCAACCACGTCTGCGTTGCACTTCGGGTGACCCGATCCACCCGAAGTGCAACGCAAACGGAGGGGTCTGGCGGTTGCGGGGTTAGCAGTCGACGCCGTAGAGTGCTAACCGGCGTCCACCGGGTTCTCCGGCGGCGCAACGACTCACACTGCAACGACAACCACTCAGGTTCGAAACACGTCCAACGGAGGACACACAAGATGGCGAAGATGATCGCGTTCGACTCCGAGGCTCGCCGAGCCCTCGAAGCCGGGATGAACCAGTTGGCCGACGCCGTGCGCGTCACGCTCGGCCCGAAGGGTCGCAACGTCGTGTTGGACAAGAAGTGGGGCGCTCCCACGATCACCAACGACGGCGTGTCGATCGCCAAGGACATCGAACTCAAGGACCCCTACGAGCGCATCGGCGCCGAGCTGGTGAAGGAGGTCGCCAAGAAGACCGACGACGTCGCCGGTGACGGCACCACCACCGCCACCGTCCTGGCGTGGACGATGGTCCGTGGCGGCCTGCGCAACCTCGCTGCCGGTGCCAACCCCATGGGTCTCAAGCGTGGCATCGAAAAGGGTGTCGCCGCCGCCGTCGAGTCGATCAAGGACGCCTCGATCGAGATCGACTCGACCCAGCAGATCTCGCAGGTCGCGGCGATCTCGTCGGCCGATCAGGAGATCGGCGACATGATCGCCCAGGCGATCGACAAGGTCGGCAAGGACGGCGTGATCACTGTCGAAGAGGGCCAGACCTTCGGCATGGAGATGGATCTCGTCGAGGGCATGCGCTTCGACAAGGGCTACCTGTCGCCGTACATGGTCACCGACACCGAGCGCATGGAGGCGTCGTTCGACGACCCATACCTGCTCTTCGTGTCGTCGAAGGTCTCCACGATCCGCGACCTCGTGCCGGTGCTCGAGAAGATCATGCAGACCGGTCGCCCGCTGGTGATCATCGCCGAGGACGTCGACGGCGAGGCGCTTGCCACGCTCGTGGTCAACAAGATCCGTGGCACCTTCAAGTCGGCTGCCGTCAAGGCGCCCGGCTTCGGTGAGCGTCGCAAGGCGATGCTGCAGGACATGGCCACCCTCACCGGTGCGCAGGTCATCAGCGAGGACGTCGGGCTCAAGCTCGAGAACGTCACGCTCGACCTGCTCGGCGAAGCCAAGCGCGTCGTGATCACCAAGGACGAGACGACCATCGTCGACGGCGCCGGCTCCGACACCGACATCACCGGCCGCATCAACCAGATCAAGGCCGAGATCGAGAACACCGACTCCGACTACGACCGCGAGAAGCTCCAGGAGCGCCTCGCCAAGCTGACCGGCGGCGTCGCCGTCCTGAAGGTCGGCGCGGCCACCGAGGTCGAGCTCAAGGAGAAGAAGCACCGCATCGAAGACGCCGTCTCGACCACCAAGGCTGCGATCGAAGAAGGCGTCGTCGCCGGTGGCGGCGTGACGCTGCTGCGTGCGCAAGCGGCAGTCCACGCGGTCGCCGACGGCCTCGAAGGCGATGAGGCGACCGGCGCTCACCTCGTCGCGGCGTCGCTCGAGGGCCCGATCAAGCAGATTGCCGAGAACGCCGGCGTCAACGGCGGCGTCGTCATCGCCAAGGTGCTCGAGATGTCCGGCAACGAGGGCTACAACGCTGCCACCGACACCTACGAGGACCTCGTGAAGATCGGCGTCATCGACGCCGCGAAGGTCACCCGTTCGGCGCTGCAGAACGCGGCGTCGATCGCGGCGCTGTTCCTCACCACCGAAGTCGTCATCGTCGACAAGCCCGAGGCAGCCGCTGGCATGCCCATGGGCGGCGGCGACATGGACTTCTGATCGGTTCCGACCGACCAACCGCTCGAACGCGTGAACGAATGGCGCCCTGAGGCCGCCATTTGTTCACGCGTTCGGCGCGTGTGGGGGCGGTGTGGAGCGCAGCGGTGCATAGCCTGACGGCATGCGCATGGAAGCTGGTCTCACCGTCGTCCACCTGTTCGGCAAGCCGACGCCGTCACTCGATCGTGAAGCGGTCGTGGCCGCTGTGAAGGCCGCCGAAGCCGACGAGTGCCAGGTGATCACCGCCGCCATGCTCGGCCACAAGGCCGATGTTGCGTTCATGGCATTGGCGCCCGACTGGAAGACCCTGCGCACCCTGCAGTCGGCGCTCCAACGCGCGGGCATCGACATCGTCGACAGTTACGTCTCGATCACCGAGGTGAGCGAGTACGCCAAGGGCATGCCCGAGCACATGCTCCAGGCCCGGCTGCACCCCGAGATCCCGCCCGAGGGAATGAACGCCTTCTGCTTCTACCCGATGAGCAAGAAGCGCGAGGGCCACGCCAACTGGTTCGCCACGCCGTACGACGACCGCAACGACATGATGATGGAGCACGGCAAGAGCGGGCGCACCTTCGCCGGCCGTGTCGCCCAGCTCGTCACCGGGTCCACCGGCCTCGACGACTTCGAATGGGGCGTGACGCTGTTCGCCGTCAGCCCCGACGTCCTCAAAGAGGTGGTGTACACGATGCGTTTCGACAAGGGGTCGGCGCTGTACGGCGAGTTCGGCGCGTTCTACGTCGGCTACCTCGACTTCATCGAGAACATCCTGTAACCGGCCCCCGCTCGGGTTGGTCAGTTGCCGAAGATCACGGTGCGTTGCAGCACGTCGCGACCGGAGTCGTCGAAGATGAACCGGTCGAACGCTGCCCGGGACGGGTCGCCGGTGCGGATCAGCAGATCGGTGACGCCCGACGGGCCGTTGTAGTCGATCTGAAGTTCGGATTCGAACGTCTCGACGCACTCGGCAAACGTCTCGCAGGCTGATCCGCTCACACTGACCTGAGCCAACTGGCGAGCGATGTTGCGGGGGGCGTCCGACCCGGCGCGGACGGCAGCGAGCGCGATCAGGTTCGCGCAGTCGTAGGCGTTCGCGGCGAACAGGCCCGGTGGGTCGAAGGGTGCGGCGGCGTCACCCGAGTCCGCTTGCGGCGCAAGGCCGACGATCTTGCCGCGCAGCGTCGGGTCGAGGCCCTGGATGCGCTGCGGCGCCGTCGGATTGCGGAGCGCGTCGTTCACCACGATCGTGGCCAGACCGCTCGTGTCCTGGTCGTCGAGGGCTTCGAGGAACCTCGTGCCGTCTTCGCCGTCGGCGAGCAACACCATCACCTGCGTGTCGGAGTCGGCGAGTTCGGCCGCTTCGTCGGACAGGTCGTCGTCGTCGTCGGCTGCGAAGGCAATGCGCCCGACGACGGCGATTGCCTCGTTGGCCAGTGACGCTTCGACGGCATCGGCGAACGGGCGCCCGTACGCGTCGTCGACGTAGACGATGGTCACGCGCTGGGCGCCGGTCTGGTCCGCTGTCGTAGCGATCGCGCGGGCCTGGAGCGAATCGCTCGGCACCGTCCGGAAGAACAGGTCGTCGTCGGGGAAACCATCGAGCGCCAAGGCGCTGGCCGTCGGCGAGCACACCACCTTGCCCGCCGAGATCATCTCGTCGAGCGTGCTCAGGGCAACCAGCGACGAGGCCGGACCGATGATGGCGTCGACGTCGCGGTCGAGGAGCGTCTGGATCGATGCCGATGCGGTGGCGGTGCTGCTGCCCTCGTCGGCCACGATCAGCCGGACCCGTTCGTCGAGCACGCCCCCCGCGGCATTGATCCGATCGACGGCGATGGCGACCGCTTCAGCCATCGGTTCGCCGAGCAGTGTGTCGGAGAGCGGAAGCAGCGCCCCGATCACCAGCTGGCCGTCGCCGGTGATCTGGGGTCGAACCGTGGTGGTGGTGGTGTCGACGACGGTTTCGTCGACCACGCTGTCGTCGTCGCTGGAGCACGCAGCGAGGAGTGTGGCGAGCGCCACCGCTGTCGCCAGTGCGACACGAGAGCGGGAGCGGAACCTCATCACGGCCGCCCAGCGTAGGAGAGGAGCCGCTCGCCCATCGGCCACCCGGGACACGGCGGTCAAGATTTCGTCTGGATCTGCCGATTCCGGGCTTGATCGAGGCGATTGGTGAGAATCTGGCAGTGGAACGGCGGGCTCGGGCCACCTCGACTTGCGCGCGCCGACGGGTACCGATGCACGAGACGACATGAGCGATCACCTCCAGCCTCCCAGCGACCTGGCGCTCGAGGCGCAGACGCGCGCCGGGTCGGAGGCGGCCTGGAACGAACTGCGCGCCCGCCACGTCGATGCGATCGAGGCACTGGCGCGATCGCGAACGCACCGCGGTGCTGCTGCGACGACCGAGTCGGTGTTCGACGAGCTGCGCCGACAGCTCGTCGCCGCGGAGCCCTCCGAGCGACCGGACCAGCCGGTCGACGGCGACCCGATTCCGATCCGACCACGGGCGATCCGACCACGGGCGATCGGGCTGCTCACCGGTGGCACCTACGGGCCGGCATGGAGCCCGCCGGCACCGTCCGACACCGCCGCTGACCCGGCGCTCGATCCCGACTCCGGCTCCGGGCCAGGCTCCGACGCGGACCGTGTCGAGCTCGTCGAGCTCGCCGCCGCGTTCCGCCGGTTGCCCACGGTATGGCAGGCGGTGCTGTGGCACCGATGGGTCGAGCGGGCACCGGCGGCGGAGCTGACAGCGATCCTCGGCCGCCCTGCCGCCGAGGTGGTGGCGCTCGAGCAGACCGCTCGGCGTGGCCTCGTCGACGCCTACGCCGAGGTGATGCTCGCCGGAACACCGGCCGCAGCGTGTGTCCCGGTGATCGGACTCCTCGGCGCGCACCGTCGGGGTGCGCTCCCCGATGCCCAGCGTCGCATCGTCGACGATCACCTCGGCAGCGACGCGGCGGGTGCAACGGTCGACGGCTGCGATGCGTGCCACCGCCGCCTCGCCACGATCGACCGTCTCCCAGATCTCGTGCCGGTGGCCGTCGTTCCGGGGCTCGTCGGCGTTGACGCCGACCGGTATCGGCAACTCATCGGTGCCGGTGTGCTGGCGATCGGCACCGCAGCATTGGCGACACGTCGCTCCGATCGTGGACGTCAGCGGGCGCGCGTGGGCGCGGTCGCCGCGATCGTCCTTGCGCTGCTGGCCGCCGCCTTCTTCGTGCGCGAGCCGTTCGGCGACCTCGACTCCGAACTCGCCGATCTGCTGGACCAGGTGACGTCGACGACGACGCCGACGCCGATCCCGACGACGACGTCGCCAGGCTCGACAGACCCAGCGGGCGGTGCGCTCCCCAACCGGATCGAACTGATCTTCCCGGGCGCGCCACAGGGGGCGGTCTATGTGCCAGGAGGTCGGGCACTGGACCTGGGCATCTCACTGTCGACCCCCGGCCCCGTCTACGCCGGCGCCACCGGCACGATCGATGCAGCGATCACGAACAACGACTCCGAGGATGCCTCGGTGCGGTTCCTGGCCCGGTCGTCGCCGGGCGTCTCGTTCGATCGGCTGGTGCGTGGCATCGGCTCGTGTATCGGCGAACAGGAGGGCGGAGCGCGCTGCACCCTCTCGCTTCCCGCCGGCGCCACGGCGGAGATGTCGTTGCGCTTCACGGTCGACGCCGACGTCCCCGACCGCCTCGTCGTGGTGCCGAGCATCCGATCCGAGGTCCTGGAGGTACCCGTCGAGTTCGTCTCCGGCTTGCTGATCGGCCAGATCGGCCGTGGCGAGCTGCGAACCGCCGGCGCCACGCTCGGATCGTGCGTGCCGTCGGCGACGTGTACGAACGGGCAACGTGAAGCGTCGTCGGCCGGGCTCGACCTGGATGCCGATGCCACGGTGGAACGCGGCACTGCTGGTGTGGGAGGGCGACCGCGCCGACGCCTCCTGGGCCGACACCATCGGGTTGATCCCGGCGGACTCGGCGACCGCGGTCAGCGTGTCGGCCGGCAACGTGCCCTCACCCAGTGGTGCGCTCACGACCGGTGCGGGCGTCGGGACGTCCGAGACCCAGGACGAGTCGGGTTTCCGATCGGTCGCCGACGTCACCGACCTCGTGCGGTCGGCGGGCGGCGGGACCTACACCGTGGTGCGCGCCCCGAGCGCCGATGAACCCGGTGACGGGTCGTGGACGCTGACGGTGATCACCGAGGCCGATGCGGGGCCGTCGCGCCTGTTCGTCGTGGTCCGGCCCGAGCAGCTCGTCGTCGCGAACGCGCCGTTCCGGGTCGACATCCCGATCGGTGGTTCGGCACCGCCGACGACGCCGCAGCGACCCGTCGAGCTGGTGCTGCAGGCTGCGACGTCGGGTTCGGGTACCAGCCAGATCACGGTGAACGGGACACCGGTGGGTGGTGCCGACGCATTCGCCAGCGTCGGGGAGGCAGGTGGCACCGTCACCTATGATTTCGACATCGCCTCCACCGAGAACACCCTCTCACTCGTCGCCACGACATCCGCCGACGCGCTGCGCCTGGCGTCGATCGGACTGGCCGCCGACATCGTTTCGTGACGTCTGAGGTTCGAGCCGGGCATCTCGGCCACGTCGCGCACACCGTCGAGCGCCCCGGGCGCGCCTACTGCCGGGCACTGGCGGAGGCCACCGACGACTGGGTCACGTCCGTCTTCGACGAAGCGATCGCCAACACTGCGCGCCCGTCGGGCAGGGTGGCGCTGCTCGCCATCGGCGGCTACGGCCGCGGTGAACTCGCCCCGCGCAGCGACCTCGACCTGCTGCTCATCCACGACGTCAAGGCCAAGAAGGTCGCCAAGGAGATCGAGCCGATCGCCAGCGCGATCTGGTACCCGCTGTGGGACTCGGGGGTGAAGCTGGGCCACGCCGTCCGGCGGCTCGACGAGCAGCTCGACCTGGCGAAGACCGACCTCGACTCGGCCACCGCGCTGGTGACCGCGCGCCCACTCGCCGGCGACGAAGAGCTCACCGCCGAGGTGATCGCAAAGGGCCTCGAACTGTGGCGGAGCAACCGTGTGCGTCACCTGGCCGAACTACGCGACCGGGTGCGCAAGCGTGAGCAGTCCGCCGGCGATGTCGCCTACCTGCTCGAGCCCGACCTCAAGGACGGACATGGTGGACTTCGCGACGTCCAGTCGCTCTGGTGGGCGCAGGAAGCCGGCCTGAACCTGATCGCCGAGGACCTCGTCGACCTCGACCGCTCCTACGACGTCCTGCTGCGCGCCCGCGTCTCGCTGCACCTCGCCACCGAACGCGCCGGCGACGTACTCCGACTGGAGGACCAGGACGCCACGGCGGCGGCGGGCAGCTGGCATGACGCCGACGCGCTGATGGCCGACGTCGCTGCCGCGGGCCGCACGATTGCCTGGCTGTGCGAGGAGAACTGGGGTCGAGCGGTCGCTCCGACGGTGTCGGAACCCGATCGAGCGGTCGCGCCGGGCGTGATCCTGCGCAACGGCGAGGTCGAACTGGCGCCCGACGCCGACCCGGCCAGCGACGCCACCCTGGTGCTGCAGACGGCGGTCGCCGCTGCACGGCACCGGTGTCGAATCGACCGGGCCTCACTCGATCGGTTGCACGACGAGGTCACCGGTTGGCCCGGATCGTGGCCCGTCGGCGCCACCGATGACCTCATTGCGCTGCTCCTCGAAGGACACCACGCGATCCCGGTGCTCGAGTCGCTCGATCAACGCGACCTGATCGCACGGTTGCTGCCCGAGTGGGCGCCGGTGCGCTCTCGTCCGCAACGCAACGCCTACCACCGCTTCACGGTCGATCGCCATCTCTGGGAAGCAGCGGCCAACGCCGCCGGCCTCATCGACCGGGTCAGACGACCCGACCTGCTCGTGCTGGGCGCCCTGCTCCACGATCTCGGCAAGGGGTATCCCGGCGATCACACCGAGGTCGGCATGGAGCTCGTCCGCACCGTCGGCCCGAAACTCGGACTCGGTCCCGCGGACGTGGACATCCTCGTGACCATGGTCGAGCAGCACCTGTTGCTCCCTGACGTGGCGATGCGTCGTGACCTCACCGATGCGGCGACCATCGAGCAGGTGGCCACCGCCGTCGGCACCGTCGAGGTGCTCGACCTGCTCCACGCCCTGACCGAGGCCGACTCGCTGGCCACCGGCCCGTCGGCGTGGGGCGACTGGAAGGAAGGGTTGGTGAACGAGCTCGTCGCCCGGGTTCGCCACGTGCTCGGCGGCGGCGATGTCGCCGAGGTCACCTGGCGGCTGTTCCCCGACGCCGAGACGCTGGCGGTGATGGCGGCTGGCGAGCTGCACATCTCGCGCACCGGCGACGTGATCACCGTCGTGAGCCCTGACGCGTCGGGCACGTTCAGCCGGATCGCCGGCGTGCTGTCGTTGCATGGGCTCGACGTCGTCACGGCCCAGGCCCACTCCGACGAAGGCGGTATGGCGGCGTCGCAGTTCCGCATCGTCGTGCCCGAGGGCGGGATCAACTGGCGTTCGGTCCGCGGCGACCTCGACCGTGCCCTCGCCCACCGCCTCGCGATCGAGGCGCGGCTCGCCGAACGCGCCGCCACGTACCGTCGGCGTCGCCGCACGCAGGCCGCCGCGCCGGGACCTCCGTCGGTGGTGTTCGACGATGCGGCATCGAGCAACGCGACGGTCATCGTCATCCGTGCCGTCACGCGGATCGGGATCTTGCATCGGATCTCCAAAGCCCTCGGCGAACTCGGTCTCGACATCCGCCATGCGACCGTGCAGACGCTGGGGATGGAGGTCGTCGACACGTTCTACGTTCGCGCCGACGGAAAGCTCGTCACCGACGCGACGTACCGCAAGGAGATCCACCGGGCGCTCCTCCACGCTGTGACGTGATCGTCGATGCCGTAACGTGAGCGACGTGACGGCGAGCGCACGCGACCTGGCGAGATGGAGCGAGTCGTTGGCGGCGATCGCCCGCACCGGCATGGGGTTCACCGAGAATCTCTACGAACGCGAGCGGTACGAAGAGGTGCTCCACATCGCCGCCGACATCAAGGCCGCGGCGATCGAGATCGACCAGGCGCGCGAGGCCGCCGACGAGGCGCTCGCCGTGCAGCGTGAGACCGATCACTTCGTCCAGGAGTGGATGGAGTCGGTCGGCGAAGGCGTGCCCGGCTACGTGACGCCCAAGGTTGCCGTCGGCGCGATCGTCGGCAACGACAACGGCGAGATCCTGTTGGTGCAGCGCAAGGACTCCGGGATCTGGCTCTACCCGACAGGGTGGGCCGACGTCGGGTATTCGCCCGCCGAGGTCGCCGTCAAGGAAGTGAGCGAGGAGACCGGGATCGACTGCGAACCGCTGCGGCTGCTCGGCGTGGTCGACGGTCAACGGATGGGGTTCAGCCGATTCGGTATGTACATGCTGCTGTTCCACTGCCGAGCCACCGGTGGCGAACTCACCCCGCATCCACTCGAGACCGCCGATGTCGGTTGGTTCGCACACGACGCGTTGCCCGAGGCAACTGCGGGCGCGCAGTGGTGGGGTCCGATGGCGTTCGAGGCGATCGACGGTGTCGAATCACCGGCCACGTTCGACTCGGTGCGCTCGCCGGTGTGGCGCACCGACTGACGCTGCTGCGCGGTCAGTCGGGGTCGCGGTCAGTCGGGGTCGCGGTCGCGCAGGAACTGTTCGACTTCTTCGACCAGCGCATCGGGATCGAGCGGCGTGCCCGATGCGATGTCGTCATCGTCGTCGGCGTCGTCGTCGGTGAGTTGTTCGAGACGCGACAGGTACTCGATCATGTCGTCGTCGTCGCCGATCAGCGCGTCGACCTGGGCGTCGTAGGCGGCAGCCTCGGCGGCGAGGTGGGCCAGCGGGGCCGGTGTGCCGATCATCGAGCACGCCCGCTCGACGAGGGCCATCGCGGCCTTGGGCGATGGGATCTGCGAGGCGTAGCCGGGCACGGCCGCCCACAGCGACGCCGTGGCCATCCCGGTGCTGTGCAGTGCGTCGTGCAGCACACCGACGATGCCGGTCGGGCCCTCGTACTGCGACCGGCGCAGCTCGAAGCGTTCGATCAGCGACTCGTCGGTGGCGGTGCCGATCAGCGGGACGGGCCGCGAGTGGGGCACGTCGGCGAGGAGCGCTCCGAGCGAGATCGCCATCGTGACGTCGAATGTCTCGGCAATGCCCTCGATCTGCTCGCAGAACAGCCGCCAGCGCAGCGCGGGCTCGGGTCCGAGCACCAAGATGACGTCGGTGCCGGGCAGCGACACCGACCAGACGCCGACGGTCGGCCACACGATCGTTCGGCGGTGGTCGTCGTCGAGTCGGACGTGGGGGCGGACCGTCGCGAAGTCGGTGAACGCTTCAGGGTCGATCTCGGCGAGGGCGTCGGCGCCCCATGACTCGACCATGGTGCGCAGCGCGATCGACGCCGAGTCGCCGGCGTCGTTCCATCCCGTGAACGCGGCGACGAGCACGGGCCGGTTCAGCTTCGGTTCCGCCAGCCATCGGACGTGCTCGGTTCCCACGGCCGCCACGCTATCGGCGACACGCACTAGCGTCCGATGAGGTGAGCGAGCACATCAGTCCAGCAGACCAACGAGACGGCGCTGCGGTCGTTGTGACGGTGCACGCCGTCGACGACGAACTGATCGAGGCGTTCAACCGGCTCATCCCGCAGCTGTCGTCGTCGTCACCTCCGCCGTCACGCGATCACCTGGCAGCTCTGGTCGACAGTGAGGACACGGTGCTGTTCGTCGCTCGTGTCGACGGTCGGATCCTCGGCAGCCTGACGCTTGCGTTCTACCGGATCCCTACGGGCACCAAAGCGTGGATCGAAGACGTGGTCGTCGACGCCGACGCTCGCGGGCACGGTGTGGGCGAGCTGCTCAATCGCGTCGCGCTCGACGAGGCCCGCTCGCGGGGAGCCAAAGACGTCAGCCTCACCAGCCGCCCCTCTCGCGAGGCCGCCAATCGCCTGTACCAACGCATCGGCTTCGAACCTCGCAACACGAACGTCTACCGCTACACCCTCTGATCACCACGGACTGATCACCACGGACTGATCACCACTGACCCGGCCCCACCACCACCCGGCCCCACCACGTTCGTGTGCAGATTTGGGGTGGTGTGGCCCACCCGGAGTGCAACACGAACGTGGTTGGGTGGGTCGTGCTCAGGACTGGGCGCGGCGGAGGTCTTCGGCGGCTTGGCGGACCTGCCAGTCGCGGTCGACCAGGCCACGCTCGATGGCGGCGTCGACCTCGATGCCGTCGAAGGGGGCGAGGGCGAGCACGGCGCGTCGGCGCACCGCCGGCTTGTCGCTGCACGCCGCGATGATCGCGGCGACGCCACGCTCGTCGCCGATCGCGCCGAGCGCCGCGACCGTGGACTCGCGTACGAGCGGATCCTCGGCCCCACCCGCCAACTCGACGAGGCGTTCGACGATGTCGTCTCGTCGCGATTCGTGTTCGCCACAGGCCCACGCAGCGACTTCGACGACCCGGTCGTCGGCGTCATCGAGGCTCGCCAGCAGGTCGACCGCCGGGTGTGTTGCCGAGATCTCGGCGGCGCGTCGTCGCACGGCGACGTCGGCATCGCGCAATGCCGCGGCGATGGTGTCGACGTCGAGCGCGTCGAGGCGTTCGAGCGCGCCGAGCGCCGCAGCCCGCACGCTGGGATCGCTGGCCGCCAGACCGGCGCGTGCGACGGCGACGTCGCCGGTGTGGCCGGCGACGACGACCGTGCGGAGGTCGGGGTCGGTCACTGCTTCAACAGGTCGGTGAGGGTGATGACCAGCCAGCCCGTGCCGAACGCGATGACGACGGCGAGGACGGCGCCGATGATGATCGCCAGCGCCGATCCGGCCACCGCGGCCCACACGCGGCGCAGGAGGCTCGGCCGCTTGTAGAGCGACGTGGTGGTCTCGGCGATCGGTACCGGTTCCCACGCACGACGGAGAATCGGCTCGCCGCGTGGGATTCGGGCGGTGGCTCTGGCATTCTTGCGCCAGCCCGCCAGGACGAGCGCGAGTATTGCGAGTCCGGCCATCCAGGCAGCCTGAGTGGTGAGATCCGTGACCGACACGACAACCGACATCGTACCGAGCATCGAGGGTCCGACGCCGCCGCGTACCAGGTGGTGGGCCTGGGTCATCGCCAGCGTCGGCGTCGGGGTGCTCGCTGCGATCGGGGTGGCGTCGCTGCTGCCGTCGACGCTGGTGTCCGAGCAGGAGAACGAGCGCACCGGCGAGATGGACCCCACGCCGTATGCCCTCACGCCGGCTTCGGCCGACCCGGTCAACACCCGTATCGAGTTCGGCGTGCTGCCCGATGGCGTCGAGCGGTACGACACCTCGAACGACTTCCATTTCGTCACCGTCACCTCGCCGAGCCAGTCGGTGCTGTCGTGGTTCGCAGGTCGCAACGACCCGGCGATCGATTTCCTCACCGAGGAGGACAAGTTCGGTGTCCGCACGCCCAGCCAGCGCCGTGAGTTCAACCTGCAGATGATGCGCACCGCCGAGCAGGAGGCGCAGTACGTCGCGCTCGACCACGCTCGGCTACGACGTCGAGATCACCCCCGGCGAGGTGATCGTTCGTGACGTGCTGTGCAAGACGCCCGGCGACGACGGTGAATGCGCCGAGTGGTTCCCCTCCGACGAACAGATCGACCCGGCCGACCGGGTCCTGGAAGCCGACGGGGTCACGCTGGATTCCGTCGAGGACCTCAGCGCGGTGCTCGCCGACAAGGAGCCCGGCGACACGGTCGAGCTGCTGATCGATCGTCCCGGCGACGGCGAGAGCGAGGTCACCGTCGAGCTGTCGGCGTCGCCGGACGACCCCGACCGCACGATCATCGGGTTCATTCCCTTCGACACCCGAGCGATCACCCTGCCGTTCGAGGTCGACATCCGCACCGACGACATCGGTGGCCCGTCCGCCGGGCTGGCGTTCACGCTGGCGATGATCGACGAACTGTCGCCGGGGGATCTCACCGGTCCGCAAGACGTCGCGGTCACCGGCACGATCTCGCTCGACGGCACCGTCGGCGCGATCGGTGGGCTCACCCAGAAGGTGTCCGCCGTCCACCAGAACGGGATGACCGTGTTCCTGGTGCCGGCGTCGCAAGCCGAACTGAGCGATCCCGAACGCTTGCAGCGGCTGAAGGACGCCGGGCGCGGCGAGGTCGAGATCATTCCGGTTGCGACGCTCGACGAGGCCCTCGCCGTGCTCGAGGAGTTGGGCGGCGACGCGCTCGTCACCGTGAGCTGACGATCCCTCCGGGGGCGGCCGACGATTCGAACGCTGATTGCCACCATCCGCGCGCGCTGGGTGCGTAGCGTTGCGTCATGGCCATGTCCTTCGCCCGCCCCGATCCGTCGTCTCCGGCGTCGGTTGCCGACGCCGCATTCGGCACCGGCCGCCGTGGTTTCGACCAGGGTGAGGTCCGGGACTTCCTGCGCATGGTCGCCGCGGAACTGGGGCGTCTGCAGGAACGTGAACGCTTCCTCGAACGTGAACTCCGCACGGCCCACGCCAACCCCGACCTGGCCTCGGTGCAGCTCGACGATCAGGCGCTCACCAGACTGCTCGGCGAGGAGACCGCCCGCGTGCTCACCACCGCCCGCGAAAGTGCCGTCGAGATCCGTCAGAAGGCCGAGCAGAGCGCCGCACAGTTGCTGACCGAGGCGAGCGACGAAGCAACCCGCATGCGCGAGGAAGCCGAGATCGAAGCATCGCGCCGGCGCTCCGATGCCGCAGCGGACGCCGAGGCCGAGTTGGCGATGGCCAAGCAGCAAGGCCGCGAGATGGTCAACGAGGCCCGCGCCTATCGCGAGCGTGTGCTCAGCGAGCTCGCCCGCCGCCGCGAGCTTGCCCGTGAGCAGATCGAACAGCTGCTGCACGGCCGCGACCGGCTGATGCAGTCGTTCGAGCGTGCCCGGCTGGTCGCCGTCGACGTCGTCGCCGAACTGCAGCCCTTGGGCGAGCCCGACGAGTACGTCAACCTGTCGCCGACGACCGGACCGGTGCCGGTGATGGTGCCGAACAGTCCACGTCCCGTCGAGGCGCGAGCCGCCGAATCGCTGACCGACGCCGAGCCGCTCCCGGTCGCCGACCAGGTTGCGGACGAGGTTGACGAGGTTGCCGAGGTCGCTGAGGAAGTCATCGAGGACGCCATCGAGGATGTCGCCGGGGACGCCACGAAGGAACTCGCTGACGAGGCCGTGGGCGACGACGTCGAGGACGCCGCCGAGATCGAGGAGATCGAGAACGTCGAGCGTAGGTCGAGCTGGTGGCGGCGGACGCCGGACCCGTCGACGACGCCGAGGACGTCGATGCCGTCGAAGACGTCGATGACGTCGTGGACGACCAGCCCGAGGCGCCTCGCGACGACGTCGTCGTCGACCTGTTCGCACGCCTTCGCGCGACGCCTCGCTCGCCGACGCCTCGCTCGCCGCCGCCGACGCTGACGACGACGCCGACGACGACCCCCGACGCCACCGGCGAGGCACCGACCGGGAGCGTTCCGGACGATCCGGCCGACGACTCGGCCGACCAGCCGGGCGACGAGGTGGCGTACGAGGCCACACCGTTCGATCAGCGCGATGCCGATCTCACGCCGTTGATCGTCGCCAGCGCCAAGAAGCTCAAGCGGGTGCTCGCCGACGAACAGAACGAGGTCCTCGACCGGCTGCGCCGCCGCGAACCGGTCCGCTCGCTGTCCGACCTGCTGCCCGCGCCGGCCGAGCATCTCGGTCGCTACCGGGTGGTGATCGTCGACGACCTGCTGGCCGCTGCGAACGCCGGTGCGTCACTGGTCACGCCGGGTCGCGTCGCCCGGATCAAGAAGGCCGACGCTGCCACGGCGCTCGCCGCGAGCGAGCTGGTGCTCGACGAGTGGTTGATCGCACCGCTGCGCGAACGCCTCGAGCGGTGCGTGAACGACGGCGACGGCGACAACGCCGGCATCACCAAGCGGGTGCGGGCGGTCTACCGCGAGTGGAAGACACAGCACATCGACGAGCAGCTCGACGACGTGATCCGCACGGCACACGGCAACGGCACCTACACAGCACTCGAACCCGGCACCGCAGTCGAATGGGTGTCAGATCGGTCACACGACGTCTGCGCCGACTGTGACGACAACACCCTGGGCGGCGCCGTCCCCGCTGGCGAACCGTTTCCCACAGGGCATCGGTTCCCACCGGCACACTTGGGGTGCCGATGCATCTTGCTGTCAGCTGACCGTTAGTCTCGGCGCCAATGCGGCGCTCATCTGACCTCTCGGTCGACCGTCCACGTCGCCGGATCAGCGGACGCGGGATCCTGATCGGCCTCGGCGGACTCTTCCTGTTCGTGGTGATCTTCGGTCGTGCGATCGCCCGGTTCTACGTCGACTTCCTGTGGCACGACGCGCTCGGCCGCAGCGATGTGTTCTGGGGCGTGCTCGAAGCGAAACTCACGCTGTTCGGCGTGTTCTTCCTGGTGTTCATCGCCATCGCAGGGCTCAACCTGTTCATCGCCGATCGTGCCGCGCCAACGCACTTCCCGGCCAACGTGCACCCCTACGTCGAACGGTTCCACGAGCTGTTCGGCCAGCGCCTGCGCATCGTGCGCTACGGCATCGCCGTGCTGTTCGCACTGTTGCTCGCGCTGCCGGCGGTGGCGCTGTGGCAGGACTGGCTGCTGTTCCGCAACGCCCGCGAGTTCGGCGTCGCCGACGCCGAGTTCAACGCCGACGTCGGCTTCTACATCTTCCAGCTCCCGTTCCTGTCGTTCGTGCTCAACTGGCTGTTCGCAGCACTGATCGTCGTGCTGCTGCTCACCGCTGCGGCGCACATCCTCAACGGCGGTGTCGTGTTCGTGTCGCCCGTGCCCGTGATCCGGCAGGCGACGAAGGCCCACATCGCCGTGCTGCTGGCCGTGTTGGCCGTGGTCAAGGCGGGCGACTACTGGCTCGACCGCTACGACGTCACCAACAACCAGACCGGCATCGTGCAGGGTGCCACGTATTCGGTCGTCAACGCGCAACTCCCCGCGATCCTGCTGCTCATCCTGATCGCCCTGCTCACCGCGGGGCTGTATCTCTCGGTCGTCAAGACGGGGTCGTTCCGGATGCCGTTGATCGCCTCGGCGCTCTGGCTCGTCATTGCGCTGGTCGGCGGCGTGATCTACCCGGCGGTCGTCCAGGCCCTCGTGGTGAACCCGAACCAGCAGGAACGCGAACAGCCCTTCATCGAACGCAACGTCGACGCCACTCGCGAGGCGTTGAACCTGACCGATGTCGACGTGCGCACGGTCAGCTTCGGCTCGCTCAGCGCCACCGACGTCGAGGACGACATCGCGCCGCTCGACAACGTCCGGTTGCTGAACCCCAGCGCGATGCAGTCGCGGTTCCTCGTCGATCGAGGTGAGGTCGCCGGGCTCACCATCCCCGACCTCGATGTCGACCGGTACGTGCTCGAGGACTCGCGCGACGGCAACCCCGAAGAGGTGCTGGTCGCGGCCCGTGAACTCGACCTCAACGGTGTGACCAACAAGAGTTGGCAGGGCCTGCACCTGATCAACACCCGCGGCTGCGGGTTGGTCATCGCTCCGGCGGGTCGTGTGCTCGAGAGTCAGCGGCCCGACTACCGCACCGTCGAGTTGGAACGGCCCGAGCTGTACTTCAGCGAGATCCTCACCGGCTACGCCATCGCCAACACCAGCTCTGCCGAGCGCGAATGTGACGAGCCGCACCAGTACGAGGGCACGATGGGCGTCGAGATGAGCTCGTTCACCCGGCGTGCGGCCTTCGCGCTCGCGTTCCTCGACTACAACGTGCTGGGTTTCGGTGGCATCAACGACGACTCACAGATGCTGTGGGTTCGTGGGATCAACGACCGCCTCGAGAAGCTCGCCCCGTTCCTGTCCTACGACGCCGACCCGTACCCCGTTGCCGTCGACGGTCGTGTCGTCTGGGTCACCGACGCCTACACGACGTCCTCGCGCTACCCCTACGGTCAGCGCATCGGCGACGTGCAGCGCTCGCCGCGGTCGGGTCTCGACGACAACGACAACTACGTGCGCAACAGCGTCAAGGCCGTCGTCGACGCCTACACCGGTGACGTGACGTTCTACGTCGTCGACGAACAGGATCCGATCCTTCGAGCCTGGCGCGGGGCCTTCCCCGACCTGTTCACCTCGTTCAACGAGATGCCCGAAGAACTCATCGACAACCTCCGCTACCCCGAGGACCTGTTCCGCATCCAGACCGACGTGTACTCGAAGTACCGCATTGCTCCCGACCAGTTCTTCCAGCGGGTCGGGGCCTGGTCCGTCGCGCAGGCACCGGGGACCGAGCCGACGCAGAGCGTTGCGCCGACGGCGTCCGCCAACGGGACGGCCACCCAGACGGCGGCGCAGAGTACGTTCGCCGACGAGTCCAACGCCAGCCGATTCATCCCGTACTACACGATGTTCAACACGGCAACGCCGGGTCAACCGACCGACGAGGACTTCGTGATCCTTCGGCCGTTCGTGCCGTTCTCCACCAACGACCAGCGCACCGAGCTGCAGGCGTACATGACGGCGTCGAGCGCGCCGGACACCTACGGCCAGCTCACGACCTACATCGTCGAGGAGGTCGACGGTCGTCTGCCCGACGGACCGTTGCGGGTGGCCGGTCAGGCCGAGTCGACCGAGGAGATCTCGCGACGGATCTCACTCGACAACGTCGGCGACGGCGGTACGCAGGTCGAGTTCGGTGACCTCCAGCTGATCCCGGTCGCCGAGGGCCTGATCTACGTCAGGCCGTACTACGTGTCGGTGCCGCAGAACTCGGCTCAGGTGAACTCGGTCACCGAGTACCGCGCCGTCATCGTGTCGTACAACGACCGATCCGTGCTGGAATCCACGGTCAGCGAAGGTCTCGCTGCGTTGTTCCCGGGGTTCGAGAGCGATCTCGGCGACGCGATCGACGAACCGACCGAGCCCGACGGCGACGGCGGCACCGACGGCGAGCCTGCGGATCCGGCTGCGGATCCCGACACCGGCACGTCCGACGACGATCCGGTCTCACTCCTCGAGCAGGCCGACCTTGCGTTCCTCGACGCCGACGAGGCGTTGGCCGACGGCGACCTCGGGCTGTATCAGCAGAAGGTCGACGAGGCCCGCAACCTGATCGCGGAGGCG
>CAVQSI010000018.1:0-198170 GCA_963715825.1 Ilumatobacteraceae bacterium | reverse complement strand
CGGTGGACGCCTGGCCGAGGTCAGGCGGCGCGATCAGCGAGCGGGCAGATCATGTTCGGGCGGCTCGGCGCTCCCGGTCACGGCTCAGCAGGAGCGCCCCGAGGGCAAAGAGGGCGGTGAGCAGCAGCGCACCGGGAACTGTTTCGTCGGCGACCACCGAGATCGATCCGGCCGCAGCGAGGAGCACCGTGATCGGAGCGAGCACGTACCACCACCGTGGATTCGAGCGGTCGCCGAGCGGCGAGGCGATCGCAGCAAGCGTTGTTGCGCCCGTGATGAATCCACCGGTGAGGTGCTGGAGCGCCAGTCGTGCAGCCAGCGCTGCCTGGAGGCCCATCGCCATCGCAAGCGGGGCGACCACGAGAGCAGCGTATGTGTCGAGGGCCGCCAGCAGCGCTCCGATGGTGACGAGGGCCAACTCGATGGCGATCCCGGTCGAGGTCCGTGCCGGCCAGCGGTGTCCGGGTGGGATCGTCGGCAGCAGCTTGCCGCCCAGCGCCGCGGCACCGAAGAAGCACAGCAGTGATGTCGCCGCCGCCGCCGTGTTCCCGGTGTGTGTGCCCGCAATGGCCATCCCCAGGAACGTTGCGTTGCCGGTCTGGTTGGCGACGAACACGCTCTCGGCGCCGAGAAAGGCAGTGGCGTCGAGCCCGCCGGCGACGGCGATCAGCAGCAGCATCGTGAACGCTCCGCGACGATGGTGATGCCATGGACCTGCAGTGGTTCCACGCACGGGCTCCGACATGGCGAGTTGTCTACAACGCCAACGGATGCGCCGGCAACCTGACGGCCTCGACGTCCCGATGTCGCCCGTTTTGGGTGGTGACGACGCGCACGCCACCAAATAGGGTGATCGCCCATATGACGAACCAGGATTCAACGGAAGCACCGGTGGACGGCGACGATTCGGTCGCCGCCGGCGGCGGTGGATCGGGCGTGAGCGCATCCTCGACCAAGCCGAGCAAGGCACCGACAGTGCTGATCGTGATCGCCACGGTGTTGGCCGTGGCCAGCTCGTTGACGACCTGGGTGCACACCGACGCGCTCGACACCGACGCATGGGCGAAAACCAGCGAGGAGCTGTTGAACGACGAACAGGTCACTACCGCGGTCGCGACGTACCTCGTCAACGAGTTGTACACCCAGGTCGACGTCGCCGGTGAGCTGCAGCAGCTGCTGCCGGGCGACCTCTCGGGCGTCGCGAAAGCGCTCTCCGGCGCGCTGCGCGAACCGGTCACCAACGGCGTCGAACGGGTGCTCGAGTCACCGCAGTTCGCTGCGATCTGGGTCACCGCGAACCGCATCGCCCACGAGACGTTCGTCGCCATTCTTCGCGACGAGACCCCACCGGCTGTGTCGACCACCGACGGTACGGTGACGCTGAACCTCCGCGAAGCGGTCGTCAACGTCGGCACGGAGATCGGCCTGCCGCAAGCCGCTCTGGACCGGATTCCCGAGGGCGTCGGGCAGATCACGATCTTCCAGTCCAACGAACTGAAGAACGCTCAGACCTACGTCCAAGTGCTCGACTTCCTGGCCTGGTTCCTGTTCATCGTGACGTTTGGGCTGTACGCGCTGGCGGTCTATCTGGCCGCTCCCCGTCGTCGTCGTGCATTGTCGATGGTCGGCTGGTCACTGGTCGTCTACGGCGTGTCGGTGTACACGCTCCAAGCGCTCGGAGTGAGGACTGGTGTCGACTACTACGTCTCGAACAACACCAACAAAGACCTCGCGAGGGCCATCGGAACGGTGGCGACAGAGCTGCTCCGCCAGCTCGCGCTGGCCGGCATCGTCTACGGCATCCTGATCGTCGGTTTCGCTGCGCTGCTCGGACCGCACCGCTGGGCGGTCACGCTGCGCCGGTACAACCCGATCACGACGGTGGCACGAGCGATCGGCGGAGCCGTGGTGCTCACCCTCGTGGTGCTGTGGTGGAGCCCGGGCAACGCGTTCGGACGTTGGTACACGGCCCTGGCCGTTGTGGCCCTGATCGCCGGTGCGATGGCTGCACTGGTGGTGCAGTCCCGAAAGGACGCGGCGAACAACAACAGCGGTGTGAACAGCGTCGAGGACGAGGAAGCACTGACGACAGCCTGACGTCGCGCTGGCGCGACGAAATCACCCCGATCTGATTTCTTGCGGCGGGCGGAAATCGACGTAGTCTCGGCTGCATGAAGTACGAGAATCTTGTCGTGTTCGTGGGTGCATACTCCGATGCGACGTCGGCGAAGGACGACTTCGAAGTCCTGCGGAGCCTGGAGGGCTCTGACGTCGAGGTCGCCTCCGCCGTGGTCATGAGCCGTGCCGCCGACGGCAGCGTCGACGTGCTGTCCAAGGGCGACGGCGTCACCGGCGGCACCGCCGTGATCGGCGGCGGACTCGGCTTCGCGGTCGGGCTGTTCGCGCCCCCACTGCTTGCAGCGACCGCAGTCGGGGCCGGCCTCGGCGCAGTGCTCGGTCATCTCGTGAAGCGTCACGAGGAGAAGGAACTCGGCGTCGAACTCGAGGAGTACTTCCCGCCGAACTCGTCGGCGATCGTCGTCGTCCTCGACGACAAGTACCTCGACCGAGTCGAGAAGGCGTTGACCAAGGCCGAGAAGCGGATCAGCAAAGCGATCGACTCCGACGACGCCGAGAAGCTGGAGAAGGCACTCGAGAAGTCGGCCGACGACATCAGCGACGCCATCGACAGCTGAGGGCGCCAGCAACGGCGCCCCGTCGCTGTTCCACCGCGGTTGCGGATCGTGAGATCCTGCTGCAGCCGACGGCGTCGCGTTCCTCGACGACGAGTACCTTTGCCGCGGCGGGCCAGTCCGCTTCGCCATCACGGGCACGATGCGGTGATCAGCGAGTCCCGCACATGTGGTGTGTTCGCTCATCGGTCTGCGTTGCTGGCGGCTGACCGCCCGCAGTGCCGACTGACCTCGCCGACGTTCGGCGGTCGGGCGTGGGAACCGCCAGCTCATCGAGGCCGGCGTCGAACCGTGCGACCCGAGCCGGAGACGACCTGCACGCGGACCGGGTCAGCGTCAGTTCAGCCAGTCGAGCACGCGCAGCTGGATGACGTCCAAGAAGGCATCACCGTTCGCAGCCACCGAGGTGTCGAGCACATCGGCGCTCCCGACGATGCGATGAGCAAGGAACTCCTTGGCGAGTTCGCCGTCGCGCACGAGCTCGTCGAACGAGTACGACGACACGCCCGCGGCCACGAGTGCATCGTGGTAGCTGCGCAACAGCGCCGCTTCTTCGTCGCGGTGCTCCGCTGTGAGCGCCGTCGTGATGAAGTAGGCGACGTCGACCGCAGGACGGCCCGAGCACAGGCCCTGGAAGTCGAGCACCACCGTCTCGCCGTTCGGCCGGAACAGCACGTTGTCGAGCCGGTAGTCGCCGTGCAGCAGCGTCCACGGCTCGGCCGCAAGCGCCGAGCAGACCTCGGGGACGTGTTCCTGGATCGCGTCGAGCCGCTCCAACACCCCGTCGTGCAGCATCGGGCCGAACCGTGCAACGAACTCGTCGCGGTTGCGGACGTAGCTGGCCTGTCCAACACGCGGGACGGTGTCCACCGGGAAGATGTACTGGTAGTGCTCGGTCGTGTCCGAGCGCATCCAGTTCGCAGCGTGGAACTGTGCGAGCACCTCGAGTGCACGCCGTGCGTCGTCGAGCGAGCCGCCGAGCATCTGCGTCGGCGGGCGAGCATCGGCGATGTCCTCGATCACCAGGATGTAGCGCCGCTTGCTCTTGCCCGACAGTTTCAGGAATTGAGCGATCACCCAGTTGATGCCGCGGATCGAGAGATGGTCGAACAGGAAGAACAAGGGGCGCTGCATCCACGGGGCCGGGTCGGGATCCATCGCCCCGTGGTAGTAGCCGGGCATCGGAACGCCCAGCGTTGGTCGAAGCTTCTGGTACACGACGATCTCGCGCTCGTAGGAGCGAAGCGCATCGCCGGCCGCGAAGTTCTCGGGGATCTGCGTCGGCGTCTTCACGATCACCGATGCCGGCAGCGCGGCGGCGTCGCCGCCCCCGGCATGTGGCTCCCAGGTCAGGTGGCATCGGTGCACCTCGCCCATGAAGCCGACGTCGACGCCGATCTCCTCGCAGCGAACCTCGGCCACCGTCGCTCCGCGGGCGAGGATCTGGGTGAACCACTCTGCGGTCAGTTCGTTGGCGCGCTGCGGGATGACCTCTCGCTCGTCGCGCCCCCGACGGTCTCTGCGCCCTCGTCTGCTCATCGTTCCCCCGGACGCAAGCTACTCCGGCGATCGGGCCGGATCGGGGGATTTCCTGGTGGCCCGAGGGCGAACGGGCGCGCATGGGACCCGGTTCGGTCTGCGGGTCTCACGGCGCTGTCGAGGGTGACGAGGTCGTCGATGTGATCGTGTTGTCCCTCGAGGGGATGGGGAGTGGGATGCGGGTACCAGAGGTTCGTTACGCCCGGTCTGGGGATCTTCGGCTCGCGTATCAGCAGTGGGGTGATGGGCCACCCTTGATGATCATTCCGGACCTGATCTCGAACTGCGAGATCACGTGGGAGCACGAGTCGTACCGTCGAACCGACGAACACCTCGGCAAGCACATGTCCTGCGTGTATTTCGACAAGCGCGGGATCGGCATGTCGGATCGCTTCGACTCGTCGTCTGCAGCATGTACGAGATCCGAGCTCGCGCTGCCAGCAGCCGGTCGGCCTTCGGATTGGCGTACGTCAGGCGTGTTCGGAGTCGACGCAGAGGATCATGGCGCCGACTCGATCAGCAGCCCGAGAAGTTCACGAACCAGCTTGGCGGCGACCATCGCCGTCACATCGTTGACGTCGCGTGTCGGGTTCAACTCCACGACATCGGCACCGACGACGACGGCGCCGCTCGCTCCGATCTGGCGCAGCGAGTCGAGGAGTTGTCGAGTCGACAGCCCGCCGGGTTCGTGATGCGACACACCCGGCGCGTACGCCGGATCGAGCGCGTCCATGTCGATGGTGACGTACACCGGCCCGGTCAGCGTCGGCACGGTGCCATCCCAGTCACGGAACTCGTGCACCTCGACGCCGAAGCGTTCGGCCTGGGAGCGTTGATGCGGATTCATCGTTCGGATCCCGAGCTGTACGAGGCGAGCGACCCTGCCCTCCTCCATGATCCGAGCGAACGGGCACGCGTGTGAGAAGCGGTCGCCATCGAGCGAGTCGTAGAGGTCGGGATGCGCGTCGAAGTGGACGATCGTCAGCGCCTCGACGCGGTCGGTGACGGCCTGTACCAGCGGCCACGTGACCATGTGGTCGCCGCCGAGCGACAGCAGCGACGAACCATCGGCCAGTGCAGCGGCGGCGCCCAGCCGAATCGCCTCGACCGCGTCCGCTGCGTCGTCGGGCAGTCTCAGGTCGCCGAGGTCGGCCCAGTCGTGGTTGCTCGCCGGATCGAGGTCGCGGCCCGACTCGGTGCACCAGTTCGCGGATCCGCAGGTCAAGGCGGCTCGGATCGCGCTCGGTGCATGCGCTGGCCCACGCAGGAACGACGAATGGGCGTCGTAGGGGACGCCGAGCAGCTTGACCGTCACCGTGTGATCCTCACGCGAACGCGTCGAAGAGTTCGGCGACGGCCTTCGCCTGGCCGCCGGACGTCGACGACGGCACGACGACGGGGGTGACGCCGGCATCGAACCACGCCTCGACACCGTCGCGCACCCGGTCGGCAGGCCCGGACAGCGTGCAGTCGTCGAGCCAGCGGTCGGTCATGGCAGCGACGAGCGCGTCGGTGTCCCCGGCGTCGATCGCCACCTTGGCCGCCTGCATCTCGGCCTCGTAGCCGGCCTCGATCCAGTAGTTGCGGTAGTTGGGCAGCGCCACGTAGCCCTGGAGCGTCGTTCGGTTCCGGGCTCTGGCCGCGTCGAGGTCGTCGTCGATCACCGTCGGAATCATGTTGCCGATCCAGAACCCGGCGTCGCGTCGGTCGCCCGGAATCAACCCGACGGAATGCCCCATCCGGCTGAGCGAGCCGTTCGCCCACACGGCGCCGTCACCGACCTCGACCGCCAACCCCACCATCTTGTCGCGCAACGTCGCCAGGACGACCGGCGGCAGCCCACCCATGTGCTCGCCGGCGGCCCGCATCGTGGCGACGTACTCGCGCATGTCGGTGAGCGGCTTGCCGGTCTCGACGCCGAGCCGCTTGATGACCGGGCCGTGCGTGACACCGACGCCGAGGCGGAAGCGGCCTTCGGCGATCTCGTGGAGATAGCTCGCCGACGTCGCGAGCGCGGCGGGGTGCTGGAGGTAGATCGGTTGGATCGAGGTGCCGATCTCCAGCGTTGTCGTCGCCTCGGCGATCGACAGGCACAGCCCCATCGCATCACCGAAGCTCGGGCAGTACACGCCGGGGAACCCGCGTGCCTCGATGTCCTTCGCGAGTTCGACGGTGCGAGCACGACGCCCCGGTGAGGCAGCGAGCGACAGGGCAGGAAGGCGAGCGGTCATCCCCCGAACCTATTCGCCCGGCGGTGGCGTCCACGATGTGCCGGGCAGATCGTGGACGTGTGTCAGCCGAGCGTGTCGACGAAGGCGTCGAGCGCGGCGTTGGTGGCCTCGGGTGCTTCCTGCTGCACCCAGTGGCCGACGCCGGGGATGATCGTGGAACCGCGGAAATCGGTGCAGAACGCAGGGGCGAGGTCGAACAGATCGAGTCCTGGCACGAAGTTGCGAACGCCGTCGAGTTCGCCCGCGACGAACGCAGCGGGTTGGTGCAGCTGACCGTCGGGGAGCGAGCCGAGTTCGTCGGCGTCGAGACCCTGCGCCCGGTACCGGTTGAACGGGCCGACCCAGCCGCTCGTCTCGAACGCCTCGACGTAGACGGCGAGGTCGTCGGGCGTCATCCACGCGGGGAACGGGTCGGGGTCGGTCGTGCCGTCGAGCAGTCCGGCGTCCGGGCCCTTCTCGACGAAGAGCGAGCGGTCGGCGTCACCGCTCGCGCCGTAGTAGATCCTGCGAAGTGCGCTGGCGGTATCGGCGCTGCACTCGGCCTCGACGACGCCTGGTTGCTGGATGTACAGCTGGTAGAAGAACTTGCCCTCGTAGCGCTCCTTCCACATCTCGATCGACGACACCGGCCCGACCGGTGTGTAGGGCACGCTCAGCCCCGCGACGGCGCGCACCTTGTCGGGGTGTAGTCGGGCGGTGTTCCATGCGATCGGTGCGCCCCAGTCGTGGCCGAACACGATCGCCGTCCCACCGCCGAGTGCGTCGATCACGGCGGCGGCATCGCCACACAGTTCGGTCAACCGGTACGCCTCGATCTCCGGCGGGTTCGAACTCCCGCCGTAGCCGCGGACGTCCATCGCTGCCACGGTGAAACCCCGGGCGGCGAAGTGCTCCATCTGGTGACGCCACGAGTACCACAGCTCGGGCCAGCCGTGGATACACAGGATCAGCGGTCCGGATCCCGTGACGGCGACCCGCAGGTCAACGGCTCCATTGGGCACGGTCACGAACGTCGGCTCGAACATCCGGCGATGGTACGTCACACGGTTTCGAGCCAGTGCTCCTTGGTCTGCACGAGCCAGAAGATGGCGAACAGCGTGATCTCCGTCGCTTCCAACACGAGCACCATGTGGCTCCAGGTCGATCCGAGCGGGAACATGATCGCCGGCGCGATCAGCATCGCTGCAGCGATCGATGCGTAGAGCCAGAAGTAGACGCGAGGCGCTGGGTCGCGTCGTCGCTGCCAGGCGTTGCCGCCGACGGCGAGCGCGAGGAACAGGAACATCAGCACCGCGGCGATGCCGTGAGCTCGTGTGTTGAAGTCGTCCCACGCGACGAACAGTCCGGCGCCGACGAGCAGGAACACCATCGCCGCCAGCAGGCCGATCCGCATGCCGACGTCGCCGACTTCAGCGACTGCCTTGACGTTGCTCGTGGCGACACTGGCGATCACTGCGGCCACGAGCAGGCCGGCGATCCCGGTGATCAGCAGCGCCGTGATGTTGTTGTCGATGTTCGCAACGACCCACGACGCAAGATTCCCGTCGTCGTCGACCGGGAGCCGACCGGGGCTCTGCGACCAGCACTGGCCGACGTCGGTGGTGGGCACGACCGCCACGATCGGCGCCAGCATGCCGGCGGCGTTGAGTGTGGCGTCCTCCCACGCAGTGCTCCCCTTGATCACGATCAGGCACAGTCCGATCGCCATCAGGACGCCGACGAAGATC
Organism: Ilumatobacteraceae bacterium; assembly: GCA_963715825.1. GTDB lineage: Bacteria > Actinomycetota > Acidimicrobiia > Acidimicrobiales > Ilumatobacteraceae > Sva-07. Next base: position 189,980 of record CAVQSI010000018.1, on the reverse strand, counting down.
GCCCGCACCGGGGTGTAGTAGTAGGCCGAGACCGAGGTCTGCCAGCAGTCGACGTTCGACCGCTCGATCAGGATCGACACGCCGAGGAGCACGACCGCGCCCACCATGCTGATGCGCAGGTAGCGGTAGGTCTTGACCGCGGCGACGTCGTTCATTCGTGCCAGTCGAGCCTGTCTCGCATCGTTGCCTCGAACTCCTCGAACGGCATCGCCGACTTCACCGAGTGGATCAACTGCGCGTCGCTGCCGACGAAGTTCCGGAACGGAGCGTCGGGATCGAGCGCAGCCCGCACGATTGCATCGGCCACGTCCTGCGGGTCGGCCGGCGGACCGTCGCCGGACAGCACACGGCGCGCCTCGCGAAACCGTTCGGCTCGGTCGAAGTAGTCGGAGTCCTCCCATCCGTCGACGGTCACGATGTTGCCGCGGAACTCGGTCTCGAACGACCCGGGTTCCACCAAGCGGACACGGATGCCGAAGCCGGACGTCTCGAGCTGCAGCGCTTCGCTGAGGCCTTCGAGCGCATGCTTCGAGGCCGAGTACGCACCTCCGAACGGGGACCCGACCACGCCGGCGATGCTCGACACGTTGACGATCGTGCCGCTGCCGCGCTGGCGCCACGCGGGCAGCACGGCGCGGATCACGCGCATCGGGCCGAGCACGTTCGTGTCGAGCTGGCGGGTCCAGAGCGCGTCGTCGATCAGCTCCAGCGCGCCAGCCACTTCGAAGCCGGCGTTGTTGACGACGACGTCGACCTCGGTGGGATCGCCGATCCCGTCGGCTACGGAGGCGGGGTCGCTCACATCGAGCCGCCGGATCTCGATCGGCAGGCCCTCGGTCTCGGCGGTCGCCCTGAGGTCGCCGCCCTTGGCGAGTGTCCGCATCGTGGCGATCACGTCGTGGCCCTGGCGGGCGAGGCTGAGCGCGGTGAGTTTGCCGAAGCCGCTGTTGCTGCCGGTGATGAGGATGCGAGTCATGCAACGCTCGCGTCGGTTGCGAGGACGCCGTCACGCAGTTCTCGTTTGAGGATCTTGCCGGACGCATTGCGGGGGAGTTGCTCGGTGACGATCGTGACTCGGCTGGGCACCTTGAAGCTGGCGAGCCGTTCCCCGACGAAGCGTTGCAGTTCGTCGACGTCGAGGGTGGCGTCGGGCTTCACCATCACGTGGCAGGCCAACTCCTCGCCCAGGCGTTCGTGGGGGAGACCGTAGACGGCGGCCTCGTAGACCGCCGGGTGCTCGTAGATCGCGGCCTCGACCTCGGCGGAGTAGATGTTCTCGCCGCCGCGCAGCACCATGTCCTTCGCACGGTCGCTGACGTACACGAACCCCTCGTCGTCGATGCGGCCGATGTCGCCGGAACGCAGCCAGCCGTCGACGATCGTGTCGGCGGTGGCGTCGGGCCGGTTCCAGTAGCCGCGGATCAGCATCGGTCCGCGGAACCAGATCTCGCCGGTCTCGCCGGTCGCCAGGACGTCGCCGACAGGGTCGGTCACCCGAAGATCCATCACCGGCACGGCCCGCCCCGTCGAGGTCGGGTGGGCAATGAAGTCGTCGCCGGCGTTGCCGGGGCCGTAGGCGTTCGTCTCGGTCATGCCGTAGCCCAGGCTGGGTCGGCCCTTGGAGAAGTTGTCCTCGATGCGCTTGACCAACTCCGGGGGCATCGGCGCCCCGCCGCCGCCGACGGCGAGCAGGCTGGAGGTGTCGCGTTCGGCAAACGATGGCGATTCGAGCAGGTCCCAGCTCATCGTGGGAACGCCGACGAAGTTGGTGACACGTTCGCGTTCGATCAGCTCGAGTGCTCGTTCGGGATCCCACTTGTAGGTCATCACCAGCTTCGATCCGCCGACGAACGCGCCGAGCATGACCGGCACCAGACCGGTGACGTGAAACAGCGGGACGCACAGCATCATCGCCGACTGGGGCTTGTTCGGATCCGACTCGGCCTCGGCTGGTTCGCGCAGGGCGTTCACGGCGCCGCGGGCGGCGAACGCCATCAGCGAACTGAGCAGCGCGCGGTGCGTCGACACGGCACCCTTCGGATTTCCGGTGGTGCCTGACGTGTACAGGATGGTGACGTCGTCGTCGGGATCGATGTCGACGTCGGGCAGCGTTGCGCCGTCGGTGAGCAAGTCCTCCAACGCCACGACTCGGAACGGGTCGTCGGGGAGCGGTTCGGCGCCCTCGCGGACGGTGAGAACCGTGGCGGTGATCGAGCCCGGTTCGGCGGCGCGCATCCGGTTCAGGCGGTCAGCGTCGGCGATCACGATCTTCGAGTCCGAGTCGCCGAGGGCGAACACCATTTCGTCGGTCTGCCACCACGCGTTCATCGGCACTGCCACCGCACCGATGGACGTGATCGCGGCGAACGCAGCGATCCACTCCGGATAGTTGCGCATCGCGATGGCAACGCGGTCGCCGTTGGTGACGCCGAGGTCGTGCACCAGCGCGTGGCCGATCCGGCCGATCAGTTCGATCACCCGCGGCATCGGCCAACGCTCGTCCTCGAACACGATGAAGTCGTCGGTGCGGGCCGCAGCAGCGGCGAACAGGTACCGGATGTTCGGGGGTGTGCCGGCGAAGACCTTGGTGGGGACGCCGAACACGTCGACTTCCTGGATCTCGAATCGGGTACCGGGCGCACACACCGCAGCGCACGCCTCGTGGAAGTCCATCGTCATGCGTCCCGTGATAACACATCCGCCGAGCGTCACACCGTGCCGGGCCTGACGTGATGCTGCCGGTAGCGTCCGCAAGCGTGTGTGACACGCTCGTCTCGATCACGCCCGACGGGGTGCTGTTCGCGAAGAACAGCGATCGCGACCCGAACGAGGCGCAGATCCTGCGGTGGTACCCGTCGGTCGATCACGGCTCGGTGCCGGGCGACGTCGAGTGCACCTGGATCCCCATCGCGCAGGTCCAACACACCCACGCCGTGCTGCTGTCGCAGCCGTGGTGGATGTGGGGCGCCGAGATGGGCGCCAACGAACACGGCGTCGTCATCGGCAACGAGGCGGTGTTCACCAACCAGCCGCTGGGTGATCCGGCGCTGCTCGGGATGGACCTGCTGCGGCTGGCGCTGGAGCGCGCCGCCACGGCGCGCGACGCCGTCGGGGTGATCATCGAGCTGCTCGAACGCCACGGACAGGGTGGCCCGTGCAGCCACGAGAAGCCCGGGTTCTCGTACCACAACAGCTTCCTGGTGGCGGATCCGTCAGGCGCGATCGTGCTCGAGACGGCGGGAACCAACTGGGCGATCGAGGAGGTGACCGGTCGTGGACGATCGATCTCCAACGGGCTCACGATCGCTGGCTTCGCGGAGGAGTTCACCTCGACGACAGCGATCCGCAACACGTCCTGCACGATGCGGCGCGCTCGGACCCAACCGGCTGCCGAAGCCGCGGCGGGCGTGGCGGACCTGTTCGCCGCGCTGCGCGATCACGGTGGGGGTCCGACGCCGGTGTGGTCACCGACCGACGGGGCGATGGCTGCGCCGTGCGTGCACGCCGGTGGCGAGGTGTCGTCGTCGCAGAGCACTGCGTCGTGGGTCAGCGACCTCCGCAGCGATCCGCTGCACTGGGCGACTGCGACGTCGGCACCGTGCACGTCGGTGTTCCATCCTGTGCGTGTCGATCAGCCCGTCGACCACGCTGCGATCTTCGGCCCCGATCCGACGAATCGTTTCGATGCGACCAGCCGGTGGTGGACCCACGAGCTGCTGCACCGACGGGTGCTCCGCGACCATCACGCATCGGTTGCAACGTTCGCCACCGAACGCGATGCGCTCGAACGTGAGTGGGTCGCGGCGCCGCACGACAGTGCGACGGCCTTCGCCACATCGATGGCAGCGGAACGCCGCTGGCTTGCCGGTCTCGTTGCCAGCGAGATGCACGACGTCCGCCCCACCTGGCTGGTCGATCTCTGGCACGACCTCGACGTCGCCGCCGGCATGCCCGCTCTCGGTTCGCCGATCTGACTCAGCTCGGCGGGCCCGGCGTCCGAACCGCGCCCGGTACATCGTGGACGTCGGCGTCGTCGAGGAGCGATCGACCGAGCCAGAGCGGCACGATCTGGCCGACGAGGAGCGTCACGCCGCCAACGACGAGCAGGATTCGCATCAGGACCACGCCGGTGTCGAGGTCGTCGTTGGCGTCCAATGCGAGCACTCGGGCGTCGGCAACGCTCGCCCGGTACTGCTCGACCAGCACGTCGGTGTCGTCGAGGTCGTCGCTGATCGCACCGACCGACGCGGCGAGGTCGTCGAGCTGCTGCTGCAGTTCGTCGGCCTGGTCGGTGAAATCGGTGAGGCTGGTCGCCGTCGACTCGAGTTGGCCGGGCAGCGCTTCCAGCGTGGCCGCGAGATCGCCGAACGTGTCGCCGAGGCCGGTGTCGGGGTCGTAGTCGGGAGCGAGCGGGAGATTCGACAGCGCCGCGAGCACCGAGTCGATGTTGCCGCCGATGTTCTCCAGCCGACGCACGGTGCGTCCCGCGTCCTCCAGCGCTGGCCCGATCGTCGTGGCGAGTTCGGCGATGTCGTCGATCGCCTGGGCGCCCGTGTCGAACGACCCCGAGACCGCGGTGAGGCTGCCGGCCAGCGCGTCGACTGCGTCGACCGACGACCCGAGGACCTCGTCGGCGAGATCGATCGTGTCGTCGATTGCGTCGAGTGACTGCAGCGTGACCTCCAATGTGTCGTCGGACGCGGTCGCCAACTGCCCGACGAAGATCCATCCGACGATCGTGCCGAACACGGCCATCAGCATCGCGACGACGCCGACGCCGATCATGATCTTTCCGGCGCGCCGCGTGGCAAGAGGCGACCGCCACCGATCACGCAATGCCGACGAACCAGCGGTGTTCGACGAATCGTGAGCGTGGTCGGGTGTCATCAGTGCGGAGTCTGCCAGGTGACGCGCCGACGCCGGTGAGAACGACCTTCGCAATCTCGAAGGTCCTGCCCAAACCGCCAGGGTCTCGCTCCAGTTCCCGACATCGTCCGAGGAGTCGGGAAGACCCGTCGACCTCGACAACGTGTAGCCGATGAGCGTTGCGAGGCACCCGCCAGGCGGATGCATTGCGTCGCCGACCGAGCTGCTCTCCTGCATTCGCTACGGTCATTCCCATGCTGAGGCTGTCCAAGAAGGGTGTGTCCATGTCGTACAAGGTCACCGACGGCGGCGGCGCAGAGATGGCGGTGCTCACGGGATGTGGCAAGGGGCAGACCGGCGAGATCGAGATCGCCGGTTCGTCGTTGGTGTTCGCCCCGATCGGTGACGCATGGGCCTTCGAGATGCACCGCAACGGGGCACCGATCGCGACAGCGGAACGATCCAAGTTGGAGAAGCACTTCGTCATCGATCACGCGGGAACGGTGGTCGAATTCGACTGCCAGTTCGCCGGCAAGAAGCCCTACACGGCGACGATGGACGGTCGAACCGTCGGCACGATCTCGTTGTCGAAGCTCACCGGGCGCGTCGTCACGGTGGATCTGCCCGACATCATCGCGCTCGAGGCCCGGCTCTTTGCCGGCTGGTTGGCGCTGCGCTCGTGGAACGCCGGCGCCGAGGTGCGAATCCCGTACGGCTGACACATCCAGAGTGCGCGTCCTCCGACGCGAAGCATCCGACCGCCGACGGCCCACCGCCCTCAGTTGGAGTGCTGGTGAAGGGCTCCGCCCTCGGTGGCGAGGCGTTCGAGCAGCGGCGACAGGTTCCAGTGGGCGCCGCCGAGCGTGTCGCTGTAGTGCTTGATCTTGTCGACGATCTCGGCGAGGCCGACCGAGTCGGCCCAGTACATCGGGCCGCCGCGGTACACGGGCCAGCCGTAGCCGTTCACCCACACCACGTCGATGTCGCTGCCGCGGATGGCGATGCCCTCGTCGAGGATCTTCGCGCCCTCGTTGACCATCGGGTACAGCAGCCGCTCCAACACTTCCTGGTCGGTGACCTCGCGCTGCTCGATGCCCTTGCCGACGGCGAACGCCTTGATCAGCTCGACGACTTCGGGGTCGGGGCTGGACGCACGGGTCTCGGGGTCGTAGGTGTAGTAGCCGCGCCCGTTCTTCTGGCCGCGACGGCCGTTCTCGCACAGCACCTCGCGGATCGTGGAGCTGGACGACTTCTCCTCGTCCCAGCCGATGTCGAGGCCGGCGAGGTCGCTCATCGCGAACGGGCCCATCGGGAACCCGAACTCGTAGAGCACGTTGTCGACCTGGGCCGGCGTGGCGCCTTCGAGGATCATCCGTTCGGCCTCGGCGCCGCGCATGAACAGCATCCGGTTGCCGACGAACCCGCGGCACACGCCGACCATCACCGGCACCTTGCCGATCTTCTTGCCGATCGCCATCGTGGTCGCCACGACCGAGTCGGACGACTTGTCGCCGCGCACGTTCTCGAGCAGCTTCATCACGTTGGCAGGGGAGAAGAAGTGCATGCCGATCACGCTCTCGGGACGTGAGGTGACCGCAGCGATCTCGTTGATGTCGAGCGCTGAGGTGTTCGACGCGAGGATGGCGCCGGGCTTGCAGATCTCGTCGAGCTCCTTGAAGATCGACTGCTTCAGTTCCATGTTCTCGAACACGGCCTCGATCACCATGTCGCAGTCGGCGAAGTCGGCCTTGTCGGTCGAGCCGGTGATCAGCGCCATGCGCTCGTCGACCATCTCCGGGGTCATCGAGCGCGAACGCTCGTAGTTCTTGCGGACCACGCCGAGGCCACGGTCCAGCGCTGCCTGGTCGCGCTCGACGATCGTGACGGGGATGCCGACGTTGGCGAAGTTCATGGCGATGCCGCCGCCCATCGTTCCGGCACCGAGCACGCCGCACTTCTGCACGTCGATCAGTGGGGTGTCCTTGGCGATGTCGGGGATCTTGTTGGCGGCGCGCTCGGCGAAGAACGCGTAGCGCTGAGCGCCGGACTGCGGGCCGGTCATCAGCTCCATGAAGAGCTTGCCCTCGACCTTGAGGCCCTCGTCGAACGGCAGGTTCGCGGCCGCTTCGATGCACTGGATGTTGTACTCGGGAGCGAGGAAGCCCCTGGTCTTGCGGGCGATCGACTTGCGGAAGTCGGCGAACAGCTGGTCATTGCCGCGGGCCTCCAGCACCTTCTCGTCGCGGTCGCGAACGCGTGCGAGCGGGAGGTTCTCGGCGACCGCCGTGTTGGCAAAGGCGATGGCGGCCTCACGCAGTTCGGCTGGGCCGCCGGACGTGACGTCGTTGATCAGCCCGGCGTCGAGCGCTTCGGCGGTGCCGATGTGGCGACCCGACGTCATCATCTCGAGCGCCTTGGGCACACCGACGAGGCGGGGGAGACGCTGCGTGCCACCGGCGCCGGGCAGCAGGCCGAGGTTCACCTCGGGCAGCCCGAACTTCGCCGAGTCGACGGCGACGCGGTAGTGGGCGCACAGGGCCACTTCGAGCCCGCCGCCCAGCGCGGTGCCGTGGATCGCGGCGATCACCGGGACCGCAGCGTTCTCCATGGCCGCCTGCACCTCGTGGAGGCCGGCGGCCTGCGGGACGTTGCCGCCGAACTCGCTGATGTCGGCACCGGCGATGAAGGTCCGGCCGTCGCAGATCACGACGACGGCCTTCGCTCCGTCCTCGACCGCCTTGTTGATGCCGTCGAACAGCCCCTGGCGCACGTGCCAGCTGAGCGCGTTGACCGGGGGGTTGTCGACGATCACGAGGGCGATGTCGCCGACGTCGGCGGCAACGGTCTCGAGGCGGACGGAGTCGGAGATCGCAGTCATGTGGTCAGTCAAGCACCCCGCCCCCGTCCCCTCCGATTCGGGGTCGCGGCCGGTGTCAGGCTCAGCGGGCGATGGCGTTGCCGGGGAAGTCGCCGTCGGGGTGGAGGGCCGACTGGAAGCGACGCATGCCGGCGAGCCAGCGATCGCGATCGGTCGCCTTGCGCTCGACGTAGGTGGCGACCTCGGGGTGGGGGAGGATCAGGAACTGCTCGTCGCGGATCGCATCCAGACAGAGCTGTGCCACGTCGGCCGGATCGAGCACGCCGTCACCGCTCGCCACGCCGCCCTCGAAGCCGTTGTCGTCACTGCGAGCCTGGGCCGCCATCGTGTTCTGCGGGCTGTTGGCCACGATGTTCGTCGCCACCGCCTGCGGGCACAGCACCGAGAAACGGATTCCCTGGTGGTGGTGGCTGATCGAGAGCCACTCGGCGAGCGAGATCGCCGCCGCCTTCGTCATCGAGTACGCCATCGAACCGATCTGCGTCAGCAGGCCAGCAGCCGATGCGGTGCTCAGGATGTAGCCCTCGCCACGGGCGATCATCGACGGCAGCACCGCACGAGCAGCGTAGATGTGAGCCATGCAGTGCACCTCCCACATCGTCTGGATCGCCTCGTTCGAATCCTCCACGCCGGCGGCCGTGACGAACCCGGCATTCGAGACGAACAGGTCGATCGGCCCATGCGCGTCGAGCGTCGACTCGACCATCGCGATCATCGCCGACTCGTCGCGCACGTCGATGGCGACCGCGGTGCCACCGATGTCGGCGGCCACCCGTTCGGCTTCGGCACCGTGGAGGTCGGCGACGACCACGTGGCGGGCTCCGGCTGCGTGCGCGGCGCGGGCGATCGCTTCACCGATACCCGATCCGGCTCCGGTGACGACGACGACTCGATCCTGCAGTTCCATGCGCGGAACGGTAGACGTCCGGCGCGCTCAGGCGGGAAGGCGGTGCAGCGGATGGCCGGCGTCGACCAGGACCGTGCAGGCGTCACCGATGCGCAACGGGGTGGTGCCGGGCCCTCCCGCGACGTCCACGTCGACCTCGGTGTCGTCGGCCCGACGAACGGTGTACCGCCACGTGGCACCGAGATATCGACGAGCCACGATCCGATCGGCGCTGCTGACGCTGTCGCCGCCGGTCGCGAGCGACAGGTCGTGCGGCCGCGCCATCATCGCCAGGCCTGGGTCGTCGGGGTCGGCGAGGAACGACGCCTCGCCGAGGAACGTGGCCACGAAACGATCGCTCGGGCGTTCGTACACCTCGTCGGGCCGGTCGATCTGCAACATGCGGCCCGCGGACATCACCGCCACGCGATCGCCCAGTGCCAGCGCCTCCTCACGATCGTGGGTGACGAGCACCGCGGCGGCATTTCGCAGACGCAGCGCCTCGATCACATCGGTGCGCACGTCGTCACGCAGCGAGGGGTCGAGGCTGGCGAACGGCTCGTCGAGCAACACGACCGCCGGGTCGGGTGCGAGCGCACGTGCGAGGGCGATGCGCTGCTGTTCGCCGCCGGACAACTCGTGGGGGTATCGCTTTCCGACACCGGGGAGCCGGACGAGCTCGAGCAGTTCGTCGACGCGTCGCGAGCGCGCGGCGCGGTCGAGGTGGGTCAGTCCGAACGCGATGTTCTGCTCGACGCGGCGGTGGGGGAAGAGCGCGTGGTCCTGGAACACCAGGCCGATGCGGCGCTTCTCCGGCGGGAGTGTCGACACGTCGGCGCCGTCGAGGACGACCCGGCCGGCAACGACCGGATCGAGCCCGGCGATCGCCCGCAGCAGCGACGACTTGCCGCACCCGCTCGGCCCCACGATCACCACGAGCTCGCCGTCGGCGACGTCGAACGAGACGCCGTCGACGACGTCGCGCCCGGCGATGCGCCGGGTCATGTCGCTCACCGACAACGCCGGGCGAGGCTGGTCGAGTACCGCATCCATCGAAGTGGGCACGGTAGCGGTCACCTGCTCGGCCCGGAACCTGTCGCTGGTCGACACCTGCCGCCCGGCGATGCCCATCGGCGCGCTCACGACACCGTCTCCGCGCCGCGTTCCAGCGTCCACAGCAGGATTGCCACGAGCACCATGCCGACCGCCACGATGGCGAGCGACGGCACGGCGGCCTGCACCCACAGGCTCTCCGATGTCGCCTGCCACACCCAGATCGGCAGTGTCTCGGTGCCGAACGGTCGCAGCAACAGCGTGATCGGCAGCTCTTTCAAGGTGTCGATCGCCACGAGCACCGATGCGGCGATGATGCCGGCGCCCGCCAGCGGCAGCTCGATGCGGGTCGCAACTCGGAAACGGCCGGCGCCGAGCGTTCGGGCGCTCGCGACCACCGACGGCGAGACCTTGCCGACGCTCGACTCGATGCCCTGATAGGCAACGGCGAGGAACCGCACGACCAGCGCATAGATCAGCCCGACGAACGACCCGACGAGCAGCCAGCCATCGGGCAACCATCCGGTGCGGTCGAGCGCAGCGAGGGTGACCAGGACGCCGATCGCGACGACGGGACCGGGCACCGTGTAGCCGAGCGTCGCCAGCCGGGCGAGGATCGATCCGCCGGCGCGACGCCGATTCAGCCCGGCGACGAGCAGCAGCCCCAGCGCCAGGCAGGTCACCGTGGCGATCATCGCAACGCGGAACGACGACATCAGGTGGAACCCGAGATCGCCGGCGACCGTGGCGGTCTGGTCGGTGCGGCGTGCCTCGAGCGCCCAGGTGATCAGGCGGTAGACGGGCAGCGCGACCGCAACGGTGAACATGGTCCAACCGATCGTCGACGCGGCCGCCGCCCGGGCGCCGTGGAGGCGTTCGACGTGCAGCCCGGTGCGTGAGCCGGACTGGGTGAAACGAGCTCGTCCCCGTGCGAGACGCTCCATCGCGATCAGCACGATCGCGATCCCGATCAGCAGGACGGCCAGTTCCGCCGCGGCGTTGCGGTTGCCGGTACCGAACCACACGCGCAGCACGCCGTCGGCGATGGTGGACACGTTGAACAGGCGCACGGTGCCGACGTCGGTGAGCACCTCCATCCCGACCAGCGCCGCGCCGCCGGCGAGCGAAGGCCGTGCCATCGGCAGGACCACGCGCCAGAAGGCCTGCGACCGGCTGCAGCCGAGGCTGCGCGCCACGTCGATCGCCCGTTGTGACTGCTCACGGAACGCCGCCCGTGCGAACAGGTAGACGTAGGGATACAGCGTGATCGTGAGCACCAGCGCGCACAGCCAGATCGACCGGACGCCGCGGGCGCCGAGCGGTTCCTGGAACGTGTCGAGCCAGACGAACCCGAGGACGTAGCCCGGGATCGCCAACGGGGTGACGAGCAACCAGCCGAGTAGGCGCCGGCCGGGGAACTGGTAGGCCGTCACCAGCCACGCCAGCGACGTGCCGAGCACCAGCGTGCCGAACAGCACCGCGGCGAGCAGCGTGGCGGTGTCGCGGATCATGCCCGGCAGCCGGGTGGCCCACAGCTCCTCCCAGACCTCGGTGCTCGGCTGGACGATCGACCACACGATCACCAGCACCGGGATCGACACGGCGATCGCCACCGCCGAGATCAGCGCCGTGGTCGTCCACGACCTGACCCGTTGCGCCACCGCCGACGTCGCCGACGGCGCGCCGCCCCGCCCGACCTCGCGGGCCGGGCTCGAGTCGTCGTGCGCAACGACGACGGCGTCGGTGAGCGTGTTGCTCATACGGGCGGAATCAGCTCACTCGTAGCCGGTGGCGCTCAGGATCTCGACCGCCGCCGGCTGGTTGGCGCCCAGTTGGCGGACCGCCGGCAGGTCGGCGGTGAACTCGCCGAAGCCGACCACGATCTCGTTCGGCTCGACGGTCGGGTCGGCCGGGTACTCGAAGTTGGCGTCGGCGAACTGCTGCTGACCATCGGTGGCCAGCCACTCGATCAGCGCCAGGGCGCCCTCGGGGTTCGGAGCGTTCGCGGTGACGGCCGCGGTGCTGACGTTGACGTGGGCGCCGCGTCCGTCCTGCTCGGGCCACACGATCTCGACGGGGAAGTCGGGATCCTCGGTGAGCAACCGGCCGAGGTAGTAGGTGTTGGCGATGGCGATGTCGCACTCACCGTCGGCGACGGCCTTGTAGATGTCGGTGTCGCTGTTGATGTACAGCGGATCGTTGTCGACCCACGACTGCACGATCTCGGTGGCGCGTTCGGGGCCTTCGGCGATGATCAACGAGGCAACGAGCGACTGGGTGTAGGGGTGCGTGCTCGGGCGCAGGCACAGCTTGCCGTTCCACTCGGGGTCGCCGACGCCGGCGTAGGTGGTCGGCGGGTTCTCGACGCGCTCGGTGCTGGCGATGATGACGCGGGCCCGCTGGCTCAGGCTGAACCAGTCGTTGTTCTCGCTGCGCAGTTCCTCGGGGATGGTGTCGGTGAGCACTGCGCTGTCGACACTGGCGAGGATGCCGGCCTCGGCCGCCAGCTCGATGTTGGCGGCGTCGGCGGTCATCACGACGTCGGCGGGCGTGTTCGCGCCCTCGGCGACCAGGCGCTCGCGCAGCTCGGGGTCGTTGCCGGTGGTGAAGCGGACCTCGATGCCGGTGTCGGTGGTGAACTGCTCGAACACGGGCTCGATGCCGTAGTGACGTCCCGTGTACACCGTGACCGTGCCGCCGTCGGCGGGCGTGGGATCTGCTTCGGTGGTGTCGGTCGGCGCGGCGGTCTCGTCGGTGGTCGTGTCGTTGGCGGCGTCGCCTGAGTCATCGTCGCTTCCGCAGGCGCCGAGCACGAGCGCTCCGACGAGTAGGCTTCCCAACACGTATCGAGGGTGCTTCCTGGTCATAGTTAGGCAAGCCTAACAATGCGTGGGAACGAGACGCAACTCCGTCCAGCGGCCCGAAACCGCCCGTATCCGGTCGGTTCGCTCGTTGCGGAGGGGGTGCGGGTGGGGATCAGTCGTCGGTGACGGTCACACCGCGCCAGAAGGCGATGCGATCCTTGATCTCCGCCGCAGCGTCCTTCGGTTCGGGGTAGTACCAGGCGGCGTCGGGGTTCCGTTGCCCCTCGACGTCGAGCGAGTAGTACTTCGCCGTGCCCTTCCACGGGCAGGCCGAGGTGTGATCGCTCTCCACGAGAATTCCGTCGCCGACCGATGCGATCGGGAAGTAGTGGTTGCCCTCGACGACGACGGTGTCGTCGGAGCGGGCGATGACGGTGCCGTTCCAGGTTGCTGTTGCCATGAGCCAGCCAACCGGTCACCGTTCGGATCTGTTCCCAATGATACCCATGGGGGTATACTCAGGACATGAGATTCCTTTCGTTCATGAACACTCCCACCGGTCGTGTCATCCGTGTCGCTGGTGGCGTCGGGCTGCTCGCCGCCGGGCTCGTGCTCGGAGGCTGGCTCGGCACCGCACTCGCGGTGTTCTCCGTGCTGCCGATCGCCACGGGTGTCTTCGGCGTGTGTCCGATCAACCCGCTGTTCGGCCAGCCCGCGCGAGCATGCTCGGTGCCGGCCAAGCGCTCGGCGCGTCACGCCTGACGTCGGCTCGCTCCTACGATGGGGCGATGTCGATCGGATACCGACACGTCGGCGTGATCGGTGCGATGGCCGAAGAGGTCGAGCGGCTCCATCATCACCTCGACGCGGAGACCGTCACCGAGGACGCGGGCCGCACGTATCGCCACGGGATGCTCGCCGGCCAGCGCGTCACCGTCGTCCAGTCGCGGATCGGCAAGGTCGCCGCGGCGCTCACCGCTGCGTCGCTCATCCGTGACCACGAGGTCGACGCCATCGTGTTCACCGGCATCGCCGGAGCGCTGAGCGACGACCTCGCGATCGGTGACGTCGTCGTCGCAACGGAACTCGTCCAGCACGACCTGGCCGGACCACCCGAGATGTTCGCCCGTGGCGAGATCCCGCTGCTCGGCGTTGTCGAACTGCCGACTGATCCATCGCTCACCGTGGCTGCCATCGCTGCCGCTCGATCCTTCGTCGCCGACGGTCTCGGCGATGTCGTGACGCCCGAGCAACTCGCGGAACTCGGCATCGGTCGACCTTCCGTCCACTCCGGTCAGGTGGCGACGGGCGACGAGTTCATCGAGGGTGAACTCAAGGCGATCGTGCAACGGCGCACCCCGTCGGCGGTGTGCGTCGACATGGAGGGCGCGGCGGTCGCTCAGGTGTGCCACGAACTCGGCGGTGTTCCGCTGTGCGTCGTGCGAGCCATCTCCGACCTGGCGAGCGGCACGGCGTCGGTCGATTTCCCGAAGTTCCTCGATCAGCTCGCTTCGCACTACTCCTACGAGATCCTGCGCCGCATGTTCGCGTGACTCCCGACGTTTCTCGACGGATCTGGTCGCAACTGTCGAAACCAGATCCGTCGAGAACTGCACGGACAGTCCGGCGACGCCGGTGGCGATGCTCATAGGCTTCGGCGAATGGCTGAGCCCGCCGACACCACGGCGTTTCCCACGCTGACCGACGTCCAGCTCGCACGGTTGGTCGACTACGGCGCCGAGGTCACCGTCGTTGCCGGGACCTCGTTGTTCGTCGAGGGCCAGTCGTCCTACGACCTCATCGTCATCCTCGAGGGTGAGGCCGACATCGTGTACGCCGACGCTGCCACCGACGTCGAGACCGTGATCGCCACCCACGGCGCGGGACGCTTCCTCGGCGAGCTCAGCCTGCTGACCGGACAGCGAACGTTCCTGCGCGGCCGGATGCGGACCGACGGCCGGGTCAGGCGGATTCCCCCCGACGAGTTCCGACGGTTGCTCGCCAGCGATTCGGAGATCGGCGACATCATTTTCGAGGCGTTCGTCGCGCGTCGCGAGATCATCCTGCGCGGCGTCGGCGCGGCATCGTTGCGGATCATCGGCTCGCGGTACTCGAAACGGGCTCTCGAACTCGGTTCGTACGTGCTGCGACAGCGGCTTGCGTTCCAGTGGATCGACGTCGAGGACGACGAGGTGGAGGATCCCGACGTGCTGCTCGCCTCGGTCGGGGCCCGTCGCGCCGACATGCCGGTGGTCGTCACCGCAACGGCGACGTTGCGCAACCCGACCGTCGCGGAACTCGCCTCGCACCTCGGTCTCGTCTACCAACCGACATCGCTGGAGATTCTCGACGTCGTGATCGTCGGCGCCGGACCGGCTGGGCTTGCCGCAGCGGTGTATGGAGCGTCGGAGGGCTTGAAGACGCTGCTCGTCGATCGCGTCGGCGTCGGTGGCCAGGCGGGCACCAGTAGCCGGATCGAGAACTACGTCGGCTTCCCGTCGGGCATCTCCGGTGGTGACCTCGTGGAGCGGGCGGCGTTGCAGGCCCAACGCCTCGGCGCCCAGATCACGAGCCCCTGCACGGTGGAGCGGATCGAAGCGGTCTGCGACGGCTACCGGCTCGTCCTGGGCGACGATGCCGTGTTGATGGCTCGGGCCGTCGTGATCGCGCTCGGCGTGCAGTACCGCAAGTTGCCGCTCGATCGTCTCGAGGAGTTCGAGGGCGCGGGCGTCTACTACGCAGCCACCGAGCTCGAAGCCAACGTCTGCTCACCGAACCCGGTCACCGTGATCGGCGGGGGCAACTCCGCGGGCCAGGCAGCGATCTTCCTCGCCCAGCGAGGGTCCGACGTCACGATCGCGATCCGTGGCGCCGACCTGACGGCGTCGATGTCGAGCTATCTGATCGACCGGATCGACGCAGCCGCCAACATCACCGTGTCACCCTTCACCGAGGTGGTCGCGTTGGACGGCGACACCCGATTGACGGAGATCACCCTGCGCGACAACCGGACCGGCGACGAGACCCGACAGGCGTGCTCGGGGCTGTTCTCGTTCATCGGCGCCGTGCCGTTCACCGACTGGCTCGACGGATTCATCGAACTCGACGACAAGGGCTTCGTCCTCACCGACAGCGACCTGCACGGGCTCGCCTTCGAACCCTTGCCCTTCGAGACCTCGCGTCCCGGTGTGTTCGCCGCCGGTGACGTCCGGGCCCGATCGATGAAGCGGGTTGCCGCCGCCGTCGGCGACGGGTCGAGCGCGATCCGCAGCGTCCACCAGCGCCTGGCGTCGCTGTCGGGGTGATCTCAGACCTCGACCGTCGTGTCGCGATCGGCGGAGGCGTAGATGGCGTCGACGATGCGGTGCGCGGGAAGGGCCTCGCGCAACGGCAGCGGCGACTCGTGGCCGCCGGCGATCGCATCGAGGAACGGTGTGAGCGGGTTGAACATCGCGCCGCCTGGCACGGGGGCGAGATCGCGTTCGCGGGCGAGACCGTCGTCGATGCACGCACGTGCCAGGTCGGCGCCGCCGAGTGTCTCGACGGGTTCGCCGGTGAATTGCCACGTCAGCGGGCTCGTCGCCTCGCCGTCGAGGTGAAGGTAGAGGTTCTCGCAGAAGATCTCGATGCTGCGCAGGCTCGGTCGATCGACGATGTCGTGCCAGATCGAGGTGAGCGACGCAACGCCACCGTTGGTGAAGTCGAGGCGCGCAACGGCCACGTCGTCGATGCGCGGGTACCCGTGCACCTCACGCACCGTGCCACTGACCGACTCCACCGGCCCGCACATCCACTGCATCACGTCGACGTCGTGGATCGAATGTTCGAGCAGCGTCCCACGGCCACACCGCTCGGGATCGATGCGCCACGTCGAGCCGTAGTGGCTCTGGATCGGGATGAACTGGTCGTCACGGAACGACACCGCCAGCAGGCGCCCCGCCCGTTCGTCTGCGAGCAGCGTTCGTGCGTGCAGGAACTGCGGCATCGATCGCAGAACGAGACCGACCTGGTTGACGACGCCCGCCGCCTCGACGGCATCGACCATCCGTTGTGCGGCGGCAGCGTCGAACGCCAACGGTTTCTCGCAGAACACGGCGACGCCCCGATCGGCGGCTGCCGCGACGAGCCGCTCGTGCTCCGACGTCCACGTCGTGATGAACACGGCGTCGACGATGTCGAGCACCTCCTCCTCGCCGACCGCCTCGGCGCCGACACGAGCGGC
Organism: Ilumatobacteraceae bacterium; assembly: GCA_963715825.1. Classification (GTDB taxonomy): domain Bacteria; phylum Actinomycetota; class Acidimicrobiia; order Acidimicrobiales; family Ilumatobacteraceae; genus Sva-07. Next base: position 173,271 of record CAVQSI010000018.1, on the reverse strand, counting down.
GAACTCCCGCGCCCGTTCGGTGTCGAGGTCGTGGACCGCGACGATCCGGTGGTCCGCCGCCGTGTGCTTGAGGAACCAGTTGTGCGTGCGGGCGATGAACCCCGTCCCGATGAAGCCGACCCGAACCGTCATGTCTGCGATGCAACTCAGTCGTAGCGGAGGCAGCCGTCGTCGAGGTCGAGAGCGGGGAGCTCGGTCTTCTCGGTCCAGTAGTCCTGGGTGTGCTGCCACTCGGGTTTGTCGCCGCGCTTGGGCATCAGGTGCTGGCTGCGCATCAGGTAGCCCGGGTTGAAGTTCTCCGGGTCGATCCACGATCCCAGCTCCATGTCGGCGTCCTCGGGCCGCAACTGCGGGGTGACCTTCTTCGCGCCGATCTTGTCCATGTGGTGCAGGAGGCGGCACACGAAATCGCCGAGGAGGTCGGCTCGCAGGGTCCAGCTCGCCCGGAAGTAGCCGAACACCCACAGCAGGTTCGGCACGCCGGTGAACATCATCCCCCGGTAGGTCACCGTGTCGGCGAAGTTGACCGGCGCTCCGTCGACGGTGAACGCGATCTCGCCGAGCACGCTCAGATCGAAGCCTGTCGCAGTGACGATCACGTCGGCGTCGAGCTGCTGGCCCGACTTCGTGAGGATGCCCGTGGAGTTGAACGTCTCGATCTCATCGGTGACCACGGAGGCGAGCCCGGCGCTGATTCCCTTGAACAGGTCCCCGTCGGGCACCATCGCGAGCCGCTGTTGCCACGGTCGGTACTTCGGCGTGAAGTGGGTGTCGACGTCGTAGCCCTCGGGGAGCTCGGCACGCACCGCGTTGAGCAGTTCCGTGCGGACCCACTCGGGTTCCTCGAACGACAGCTTCGTGATCAACGCCTGGTCCTGCAACGCCTTGCGGCGCACGATCTCGTGCGTCCACTCCTCGGGGATCTCGAGGCTGCGCAGCATGTCGGCCACTTCGTTCACGTTCGGACGCGAGATGAAGTACGTCGGCGACCGCTGCAGCATCGTGACGTGCTCGCACTCATCCGCGATCGCCGGAACGAGTGTGGCCGCCGTGGCGCCCGAGCCGATCACCAGCACCTGTTTGCCGGTCAGGTCGATGTCGGTCGGCCACGTCTGCGGATGCACGATCTGGCCCTCGTAGTCGCGCATCCCCGGCCAGTCGGGGGTGTAGCCCTCCTCGTGCTTGTAGTAGCCCTGGCACATCCACAGGAAGTTGGTGGTGAACGTGACGGCTTCGGCGCTGCCGGAGGCGGGATCGGTGCGCGTCGCGCTGACCGTCCAGAGGTTGTCGTCGCTCGACCAGTCCGCCGTCGAGATCGCGTGGTGGTAGCGGATGTGGCGATCGAGGTCGTTCTCGTCGATCACCTCGCCCATGTAGGCGAGGATCTTGTCGGCGGTGGCGATCGGCGGCCCGATCCACGGCTTGAAGCGATACCCGAACGTGTAGAGGTCGCTGTCGGATCGAATCCCCGGGTACTTGTGGGTGAGCCACGTGCCGCCGAAGCTCTCGAACTTCTCGAGGATGACGAACGACTTCTCCGGGTATTGATCCTGCAGGTGGTACCCGGCGCCGATCCCGGAGATCCCGGCCCCCACGATCAGGACATCGACATGCTCGACCGTCGTGCTGTCCCCGCGTTCGAGCGTGCTGGTGGTCTGGCTCATCTCGCCCTCCTCGTCTCGCTGGCAGCTTCGCGCATCGAAGTGACGCTGCCGCAACCCGTGGTTCCTGCAAGGATCGGGCACGGTGATGTGCCGTGGCTGAATGGATCTGTCCTGAGTGCGGTCGCCTGTTCGGCCGGTCCGGGCAATCACACGACTGTGCGCCGGGCCTGACGCTCGACGAGTACTTCGAGACGGGTCCAGCCCACGAGCGGCCGATCTTCGATGTCGTGATGGCGCACGTCGAGTCGCTCGGGCCCGTGCACGTCGACATCGTGTCGGTGGGGGTGTTCCTCAAGAACCCGCGCAAGTTCGCCGAACTCCGCCCGAAGGACCGATGGGTTGCGATCTCGTTCTCACTGCGACGACGAGCCACACATCCGACGATCACCCGCAAGGTGGTCGAGTACGGCACTCGCCACTGGCACGTCGCCAACGTCCGCACGCCAGACGAGGTCGACGCGGCGCTGCTCGACCTGCTCACCGAGGCCTACAACGACGAACCGATCTGACATCGCCGCGCGGCGCGCTCGAACCGGCGACACTGGGGGCGTGCGAATCGATTGTGCTGCCTACGTCGATGGCCAGCGACGCGAGTTCGATCCTGCCACGATGACGCTCGACCACGATGTCGAGCGCAACGGGTTCGTGTGGCTGGGGCTCCGGATGCCCGACCAGGCCGAGTTGCAAGAGGCGATGGACTCGCTCGGCATCACGGGCGTGTCGCCGATCGACGTGTTGACCCCCCACGCCCGCCCGGTGCTCACCGTCGACGGACCGGTCGTGCAACTCGTGCTGCGTACTGCTGCCTACGAGGACCGCAACGAGACGATCGCGCTCGGCGAGATGACCGTGCTCGTCGGACCGCACGCCGTGATCACGATCCGTCACGGCCAGGCGAGCCAGCTGTCGTCGGCTCGCACCGCGCTCGAAGCCGATCCGGACCGCTTGCGACTCGGTCCTGCCGCGGTCGTCGCTGCGGTCGTCAACGTCGTCATCGACGGCTACGGCCCGGCGCTCGACGGCTTCGAGAACGACGTGGTCGAGGTCGAACGCGACGTGTTCTCCGACAGCAACCGTCAACCCGTGCAACGCCTCTACAAGCTCAAGCGCGAGGTGCGCCGCATGATCGTGGCGATCGACTCGCTCGACGATCCGCTCGCCCGCCTGATCAGGGTGCGAGGGCCGCAGATGGCGCCCGAGGTCCTCCACGACCTCAACGAGGCATCCGACCAGCTCGACCGGGCCGTCACCCGCGCCCACTCGCTGTCGGGCCTGCTCGACGCGGCGCTCACGGCCAGCCTCACCCAGATCTCCGTGCGCCAGAACGACGACATGCGCAAGATCAGCGCCTGGGTCGCGATGGCGGCGGTGCCCACGATGGTCGCCGGGATCTACGGCATGAACTTCGAGAACATGCCCGAGCTGCAATGGGCCGGCGGGTATCCGCTCGTGCTGTCGCTGACCGCAATCGCGGTCGCCCTGCTGTACCGGCAGTTCAAGAAGTCCGGCTGGCTCTGACGTCAGACGATGGCGGTGGTGCTGCGCGCGACCAGCTTGCCGAGCGTCCACTGTGAGGCCCGCGGGGAGATCCGTGCGGCGGCGTCGAACAGGTGGGCGTCGGGGCCGATGAGGGCACGCCGCTTGTTCTTCGCAACGGCGCCGAGGATCAGCTGCGCTGCCTTCTGTGGCGTCGTGCGGGTGAACTTCTCGAAGTCGATCGCGGCCTGCTCGGCGTCGACTGCTTCTTCGTGCTCGGCGAACTCGAAGCGGGCGTTGCGGGCGATGTTCGTGCGGATACCACCGGGATGGATCGTGGTGGCCGACACACCGCACTGTTCGATGTCGAGCTCGGTACGCAGCGCGTCGGTGAACCCGCGCACGGCGAACTTCGCCGAGTTGTAGGCGGACTGGGTCGGGATGCCCAACAACCCGAACACGCTGGAGATGTTGATCACGTGGCCGTCACCTGACGCCTTCAGGTGGGGGAGATACGCCAGCGTGCCGTGCACCACGCCCCAGAAGTTGATGTCCATCAACCAGCGGAAACTCTCGTAGCTCATCGCGCTCACGTTGGCGCTCAGCGCGACGCCGGCGTTGTTGAAGATCAGGTTGACCTGTCCGAACTCGTCGGCAACCTCGGCGGCCCACGCCTCGACGGCGTCGCGATCGGTCACGTCGACGTGTGCGCTCGACGCCTTGACTCCGACACCTGCACCGCCGAGCGTGCCCGCGGTCGGCTCGACCAGTGCAACCGTCTCGGCGAGCCCGTCGTCGTCGACATCGGACAACGCGAGATGGCATCCCCGTCCGGCGAGTTCGAGTGCGAGGCCACGGCCGATGCCCGAACCGGCACCCGTGATCGCTGCGACCTTGCCGTGGAACTGCTGCATGGCCCGACTCTACGGAGCCATGGACGCCCGGCGTCAGGCGGCCAGTGCGAACCGGCGGCGGCCGGAGGTGATCTGCATGGCGAGCAGGCCGAAGGCACGCTCGCGCACCGGTGCGGGCTCGTGCTCGTCGGCGAACACCTCGGCGAGCACCGCAGAGGCGTCAGCGGCGGCCGCGAGAGCGAGGACGTTGTCGACGGTGGTGCGATCGAGGGCGTCGAAGCCCTGTCGGTCGATGGTGATGGCGATGTCGTCGAGCGTGTTCATGACCATCACGGTAGGGACGATCGGTCGACATCGATGGCGATGATCAATACTCATGATCATCAGTTACGCTGATCATCATGACGGGGCTCAGGGATCTCGAACTGCGGCACCTCGCGGCGCTCGATGCCGTCGCCTCCGAGGGCACCTTCGCCCGTGCCGCCCAGCGTCTCGGCTACACCCAGTCGGCGGTCAGCCAGCAGATCGCGGCGCTCGAACGGGCGGTCGGCGACAAGGTGTTCGATCGGCCGCGAGGTCCGCGGGCGGTCGAACTGACGCCGTTCGGCGCCGTGCTGCTGCGAGGGGGGCGCGACCTGTTGGCCCGGGTCGCCGCGCTCGCCGACGACCTCGACCGGTTCCGGACCGGTGACACCGGGCGGCTGACCGTCGGGACGTTCCAGAGCGTGTCGTCAGCGGTGCTGCCCATGGTGTTGGGGCGGTTCCGTGCGGCGCACCCGGGCGTCGAGGTGCAGCTGTTCGAGACCGACGTCGACGAAGAACTGCACGAGCACCTCGAGCGCGGCCAGACCGAGGTGTCGTTCATCGTGGGTGAGGTCGCCCCGCCGGAGCAGTCGGGGTTCGACTCGCGGCTGCTGCTCACCGACCCGTTCGTCCTGATCGCCCGGCCCGGTCAGTTCCCACCCGGCCCGGTGTCGCTCGCTGCGTTCGCCGACGAACCGCTGATCGGCCAACACCCGAACTCCTGCCAACTGCTCAACGAGGCCGGGCTGCGTGCCGGCGGGCTCGACCCGAGCTACGTCTTCCGTTCGAACGACAACGGCACCGTGGCGGCCATGGTCCGCGCCGGGATGGGCGTCGCGGTGATGCCGCTGCTGTGCACCGAACCCGAGGATCCCCGTACCGAACTCCACCCGCTCGACCCACCGATCCCCGGTCGGCACGTGTCGATCGCGTGGCGCGCGGGCCGAACCCTGTCGCCGGCAGCCAGCGCATTCGTCGAGCTCGCAACCGTCGTGTGCGCCGAGCTGTCCGAACCGGACGAGCGCTTCGATCTGGCGGCGACTACCGTGCTCGCATGAGCGCGCCGCACGACATCACTGTCCGCAAGGTGAAGTTCGAGTTCCCCGACGAACTCGACGACGTGCTGCCCGGTGACGACCTCGTGCGCGAAACGCACCTCGTCGCGTTCTCGCTGACGATGCCGTACCTCGAGCCCTACCTGATCCGCACCTACCGCTCGATCGCCGACGAGATCACCGACCCTGGGCTCGCCGCAGACGTCAAGGAGTTCATCGGCCAGGAAGCCCAGCACTTCCAGAACCATCGTCGGATCAACGAGATCATCAAGCGCCAGCTCGGCCCTGCGACCGCGGCACGCCTGCAGGCGGTCGAGGACGAGCTCGATGCCGACTACCGGCGCTACACCGCCGAGAAGTCGCGGCGCTTCAACCTCGCCTACGCGGAGGGCTTCGAAGCGATGACGTGCGCGATGGCGCTCACGTCGCTCGACGAGGCCATCTCGGGCACCAGCAGCATCCGGCCCGGCAAGTGGGGCGAACTCTGGATGTGGCACCTCGCCGAAGAGATGGAGCACCGCACGGTCGCCTTCGACGTCTACGAGCATCTCGAAGGCAGCTACCCGTATCGGGTGGTCGCGTCCGTTCGGTCGCAAGTCCACTTCCAGCGCGCCGTCGGACAGATGCAGCGCATCCTGCTCGAGTCGCAGGGCGCGCCGGCCAAACGGCATCTGCCGCCGTGGATGAAGGCGGGCCGCAGCCGCCTGTTCTCCACGTACGCACGGAAGTACCACCCCGGCGACATCGATCCGGGCCCCATCCCCGCGATGATCCTGTCGCAGTACGCCGCCTGACGTCACGCTCGACGTTTGCGTCGAGGTCCGGGTGGACCAGCCCACGAAAACGCCGACGCAAACGTGGTGATCCGGGTTCAGCTTGACGGCTGCCAGCCGGGGCGGCGCACGACGTAGCCGAGCTTGTCGCGCCATCGCCGTGCACGGCGGACGTCGCGAGCGATGTCGACGAACTCGTGGTAGCCGATCCGGATCGGGTTGTAGGTGTGGATGTTCTTGGTGAGGCCGTACTTGATCCGGCGCACCTCGGGCTCGAAGGTGCCGAAGAGTCGGTCCCACACGATGAGGATCCCGCCGTAGTTCTTGTCGAGGTACTGGGGGTTCGCGCCGTGGTGCACCCGATGGTGCGACGGCGTGTTGAACACGGCTTCGATCGGCTTGGGGAGGCGGTCGATCGTCTCGGTGTGGATCCAGTACTGATAGAGCAGGTTGAGCTGGCCGGCCTTGGCGACGTGATGCGCCGGGATGCCCAGCAGCGGCATGGGCAGGAACACCCACGACATCAGGAACCCCGACCACGGCTGGCGCAGCGCCGTGGAGAGGTTGTAGCGCTCGCTGGAGTGGTGGGTGACGTGGTTTGCCCAGAACAGCCGCACCTCGTGCGTCCAGCGGTGGTCCCAGTAGTAGAGGAAGTCCCAGGCGATCATCGCCGCCGGCAGCGACCACTTCGTGACGCCGAGGTCGACGATGCGACGTTTGTAGACCGCGCGCCCCATCGCCCCGACCACGCCGGCGACCGCCAGGTTGACGGCCACGTTGCCGGCGAGCATCGCGAGACTGGCGGTGGTGTCGCGTCGTTCGTAGCCGACCGGCACGAGCGGGTCGGGTGGCAGATTCGGGTCCGACAGTTCCTCGAGGGTGGCGTCGTCGAGGTCGCCGAACTCGCGCAGCTCACGCTTCGCGAGCACTCTCGACTCCCAGAGCATCGTGCCGATGAATGCCGGCAGCGACAGCAGGTCGACCGTGTCGATCGGGCGCGAGTTCAGTTGCTTCACAGCCCCCAGTCTCGCCGCCCCACCCCACGTTTGTGTCGCGGTTCGGGTGACCCGTCCCACCGAAACTTCGACACAAACGTAGAGGGAGTAGGTTCCGGGAGATGGTCGACACTGCCGCCGAGACGCCCGCCGACACTGCGACGCGGAAGTTCCCGCAGTCGCGATTCGCGCCGCCGCCCGGGTCGACCGAGATCCTGCTGGTACGCCACGGCGAGTCGGCCCCGCACGTCGAGGGCGAGTCGTTCGACCTCGTCGAGGGCCATGGCGACCCGCCGCTGTCTCCGGCGGGCTGGGAACAGGCCAAGCTTGCTGCGCAACGCCTCATCGACACCGGTGAACGGATCGCGGCGGTGTACGTGACCACGTTGCAGCGAACCCATCAGACCGCCGAACCACTGCTCGAGTACCTCGAGATGGAGGCCACCGAGATCGCCGACCTGCGTGAGGTCTTCCTCGGCGACTGGGAAGGCGGCGAGTTCCGCAAGCGGGTTGCCGACGGCGATCCGATCGCGCAGCGCATGTACGTCGAGCAGCGGTGGGACGTCATCCCGGGCGGCGAACCCGCCCATCAGTTCGAGAACCGGGTGCGCCGCGGCATCGAACGCATCGCGACCGATCACCCCGACGAACTGGTGGTCGCCGTGGTGCACGGCGGTGTGATCGGCCAGATCATCAACATCGCCACCGGTTCGAGCGGGTTCGCCTTCACCGGGTCGGACAACGCATCGATCTCGCACATCGTCGTCGACGGCGATCGCTGGGTGGTGCGCTGCTGGAACGACACCTCACACCTCAGTCCGACGTTCAGCACCGCCGCCGAACCGTTGATCTGACCGGGCGAGCGTTCAACCGGCGTTCGCCCCGATCAGGCCGGCAACTTGCACGATCGATCAGGCAGCGATACCTGGTGGTGTCTCACCGGTCACCTTCTCCCAGCCTCTCGCCGTGCCTCGCAGCGCCACCACACGGGCGACCGCGGCGCCGACCGCCGTGGCGAGACCCCATGCCAACGCCTCCTGCCACGAGGTTCGCCGGTCGGCGGGATTGAGCGGGGTCTCGGTGTCGCTGCGCCACAGCGCCGAGACGATCTTGCGCGCCACCAGGGCGGCGGCCAGGCCGGCCACGGTGGACAACGCGTCGTAGGTCAGCTTCTTCATCGGCCCTCCTTGGTCGGACATCGGAGCGTTGCCCGAGACGGCCCGTCGCCAAACGCCACACGCCTGGCCGAACGCTGTGCCCAGAGCGCTACGTCGTCGGGGGACGCCAGAACCCGGCGAGGAGTGCGGCGCCGCCACCGATGCCACCGATCGCGGCGATCAGCAGGCCGGTCCAGCCGATCAACTCGTCGTTCAGGTCGAGCGCCTCGTCGAGCGACCAGGCTCCCGGTCCGATCGCTCCGATCGCGATGCCGACGATGCCGAGCGTCATCACGTACTCCCATCCCTCACCGGGGCGGAAGATGAAGAACCCGTTGCCGCGATGGTTGATCGCCCACGCCACGAACATCACGCCGACCACGCCGGCGGCAGCGAAGGGTGTGAGCAGACCGAGTACCAGCGCGATGCCCGCACCGATCTCGGTGACGCTCGCCAGCCAGGCGTGCAGCTTCGCGGGTTTCATGCCCATCGAACCGAACCAGCTCGCCGTGCCGTCGATGTTCGGGCGGACGTGGTTGATGCCGTGCGCCAGCATCACTGCGCCCACGCCACATCGCAGGAGGAGCAGAGCGAAGTCGATGGCGTCGGCGTCGGACATCGGCCCAGCCTGTCACGTGGACTCGGCGGTCTCCGGCCTTTCGTCGTGCGCCAGGTCGGCGGTCTGACCGGTGTCGAACGGTTGCACCGTGTGGGCGAGCGCGACCGCGCGCTCGTGCAGTTCGAGCAGCTCATCGCTGCGTCCGGGAGCCAGCGTCTCGAGCTCGGTTCGATCACGGCGCTCGCAGGCGCGGATCACGTCGAGGGCCTCACCGACGCGTCCCGTGCCGTACAGCAGGGCTCGCGCCGTCGTCTCGCTCATGGGGAGTTCGTCGAGCAGCTCACCGAGCGGAGCGTCGTACAGGCGGTCGACGACCGACAGCAGCGCAGCGGTCACGCCGCAACGCACCAGGTCGGTGTCGTCGAGCAGCGTGGCGATCATCTGGGCGCGGGCCACGCCGCGCCGGACGTCCTCGCCGTGGTCGACGGCATCGTCCTCGACGGCGTCGACCGACGATGCGAGCAGATCGGCGAGGCAGCGGAGCTTGCTGACCCCCAGGAGGGCGACGGCTTCGTCGAGGGTGGTCACCCGTCGGTCCAGTCCGAACGCGTTGGCGTTGACGGCGGCGAGGAGGCGGAACGCCAACGACGGGTCGCTGGCGACGATGGCCTCGATCTCCGACACGTCGATCTCGTCGTACAACGAGTTGCGCAGCGCCGCAGCCGATCGTCGGGTGGCGTGACGGGCGGGTCGCCGCAGCACGTCGGGTTCGCTCAGGTGATACCCCTGGAAGAGGTCGAAACCGTGGTCGACGCACCGGTTGAACTCCTCCTGCGACTCGACCTTCTCGGCGACGACGAGCACCCCCGGAGAGCGGTCGCGGGCGACGGCGATCAGCCGGTCCAGTTCCGCATGATGTGCCGTGGTGAGTTCGATCTTGACGATGCTGGCCAGGGGAAGCAGCTCGGAGTGCTCCAGGTCGCCGAGGCGGCTCACGTTGTCGAGGGCGAAGTGGTAGCCGCTCATCCGAGCACGACGAAGTGCGGCGACGGTCGCCGGGTCGAACGGCGACGACTCGCGCATCTCGATGATCATGCCCTCGGGCGGCATCGCTTCGTGCAAGCCGTTGACGACCAGGCTGGGACTTGCGTTCATCAGGCCGAATCGGTCACCGACCACATGCTCCATGCCCCACTGCAGGAAGACCCGCTCCATGACCGAGCGCGTCGCAGCGTCGGGGTCGTCGAACGCGGTCGCCTGGTCGGGACCGCCACGGTAGAGCAGCTCGTACCCGAAGATCTCACGCTCCGCGTCGACGATCTGCTGTCGTCCGAGGAACACCTCTGGAGTCATTCGGCCGCGGCCTCCCACCGAGTCACTGCTGTGCCGGGGTGGAACAGCGTCAAGGGGTCATCGGTCCGAACCTTCCACAACTCAAGTACTCGGTGCGTCAATCTCTCACCGAGGGTGGTCGAACACGCCGGGTCAGGCGGAGCGGCTCGCTGCGGCCATCGCTGCCGACTGCTTGGCGGCCATCGGGCTGGGGGTGATGCCGAAGCGCTCGCGCACCTCGTCGAGGGGCTGGTCGAACATCTCCTCCAACGGCTGGGCCATCAGGTGCGGCGACGTCTTGCCGAATTGCCAGCCGTCGGTGATCGCATCCATCAGTGGCACGATCATGTTCGGGTCGTTGAACGTCATCTGTGCCGTGACGGTGGCCATCCACATCCCGAAGTAGGGGAACTGCAGTTGCGCGAGGCTGAACGCCTGCAGCGCGATCTCGCCCTGCCCCGACGAGTCGTAGCCGGTGAGCACGTGGAGGATGTCGTGCACCTGGAAGCCACGGAGCACCGCGAACTGCATCTCGTCGGGCATGCCGTCGAGCGCTCCCGATGCCTTGAGCATCGTGTGGAAGTCGGCGTAGTTCGTGGCGATCTGGGCCGTCAGCCCGTTGTCGACGATCCAATCGTGGTACCTGCGACCGAGCGTGCCGTCGGGCAGTCTGCTGAGCGCCTCGAAGTCGACCGGGTCGGCGTAGTGGCGTGCGTCGTACCACTGTGCGTAGACGGGGTCGCCGAGGAAGATGTCGAGGTACTTCTGCTTGACGTCCTCGGGCGCTTCGTTCCACCACTGGTTGAACAGCAGGTGCACCGGGTTGTCGCCGGTCCTGTTGACGGTGGTGAGGAACTTCTCACCGAACTTCTCGTTGAGCATGAGGCTGGATCTCTCGGCTTCGGGTCGTGTGCGGCTTCAGTGGTCGGGTTCGGGGTGGCCGCGGGTGGCGGCGGCGAGCGCGGCGAGGTCGGCTTTGGGTCGGCGATCCGCAGTGAGCAGGCCGTTGACCTCTTGGTAGGTGTCGGTCAGTTGGGTCCAGCAGGCGCCCACGAGGGCGCTGCTGGCATGAACGGCGGCCCAGAGTTCGCGGTAACGCCGGAGCAGGTCGTCGGCGGTGGTGGCGCTGTCGTAGCCCCAGTTCTCGGTGCCGAGCGAGAATCCCCCGCCGCCGGTGTCGACCGCCATCGCGATCCCGCCGAACTCGGACAGCACGACCGCGCGATCGCCCACCGGCGCGTGGTCGAGGTCGACCATCCGGCCGTCGGGTCGCCGCCCGGCAACGACGGCGTCGACCGCTGCGCCATCGCCCCAGCGCACGGTCAGCGCGGCGGGGTCCTGGTCGTAGTCGTGGATACCGACGATGTCGCCGCCGACGGTCTCCCAGCCGTCGTTGGCAGAAATCGGCCGTGAACCGTCGAGCGCGTCCGTCGCGTCCCGCAGCGCATCGATCAACGCACGTTGGGCCGGGTCGTGTTCACATCCGGCGACTCCCCACGACTCGTTGATCGGCACCCATGCGATCACCGAGGGGTGGTTGCGATGCGCTTCGACGATCTCGGGCCACTCGCGCAACAGGTTCGCCGAGGCGCGTGTGCCAGGACGGTATGCGCTCGGCATCTCGACCCAGGTGAGCAGGCCGAGCCGGTCGGCCAGTGCGAAGTAGCGCGGGTCCTCGACCTTCTGGTGCTTGCGCGCACCGTTGAAGCCGAGCGCCTTGGTGAGCTCGATGTCGCGTCGCAGCGCCGCAACATCGGGAGGGGTGGCGCCGGTGTCGGGCCAGTACCCCTGGTCGAGGACGAGGCGCAACGGGTAGGGCCGTCCGTTGAGGCGGAGCTGGCCGTCGCTGACCTCGATCGAGCGGATGGCCGTGTACGACGCCACCTGGTCGAGTCGGTCGCCCTCGGTCGTGTGCAGGGTGAGGGTCGCATCGATGATCGTGGGCCGCGCCGGCCACCAGGCGCGGAGGAATCGATCCTCGAACGAGCCGGTCCCGATCGAGAAGGTCCGCTCGACCGACTGCGTCGTGCCCCGTGCGATCACGGTGATCGTGTCGTCGACGAGGATGTCGTCGCCGACTGCGAGGCGGACCCGCAGCTGGAGCCCGTCAGGGGGCCTGACGGCGACGACGATGTCGGCATGCATCGTGACCGTCATCGTCTCGACGTCGTTGGTCCACGTGAGCTGCTCGATGCGGGTGCTGCCGATGCGCTCGACCCACACCGTCTTCCAGATCCCGGTGGTCCGCGGATAGAAGATCGCATGGGGCTGCTCGAGCCAGTCCTGCTTGCCGCGAGGCGCGCTCAGGTCGTGGCCGTCGTCGTCGGCGCACACGATGATCTCGACGTTGCCGGCGCCCGCCGCTGCGGTGACGTCGACGCTGAAGGCCGTGTAGCCGCCGACGTGGTGGCCGACGTGAGCGCCGCTCGCCCACACGTCGGCGATGCGGTCGACGCCACCGAAGTGCACGAGGATTCGCTCGTCGCCCGCCGGCGGATCGATCTCGACGAGGCGCCGGTACCAGCACCGCTGGACGTACCCCTCGCCGTTCGGGCCCACCCCCGATGCCGGGGTCTCGGGGGCGTACGGCACCATGATCGTGGCGTCGAACGCCACGTCGTCGGGGCCGCTGTGGCGCCGGTCGCGATCGACGGCGAAGTCCCAGGCGCCGTCGAGCGACTGCCACGCTCGCTGGAGGAAGGGCCGGGGGTGGTCGACGGAGACAGGCATGGTCGGATCGCCGAGTTGACGTGCGCCCCCACGGCGGCACGTACGGTACTGTCACCAGCTTCGCCGTGCCAGGGTCAGGCGACCAGCGCCTGCGCCGAGCGGGGGCCGATCGAACCCGGCCTTGCTGACGCCGGACCACTCACCGAGACGATCCGCTCTGCTCAGGCGCAACGGCCGTGGTGTGCCCGTCGACGTCACGCTGCTCACACGACGCGTCGAGCAGATGCGTAACCTGCGTGCATGACCTGCCGGATCCTGGTGCTCAACGGCCCGAATCTCAACCTGCTCGGGACCCGAGAAGTCGACGTGTACGGCTCGGCCACGCTCGACGACATCGTCGCCGCACTCCGAATCGCGGCCGCCGAACGCGATGCGGAGATCTACGACGTGCAGAGCAACGCCGAAGGAGCGCTCATCGATGCGCTCCAGGACGCGCGCTCGCGTGCCGACGGCGTGATCTTCAATCCCGGCGCGTACACGCACTACAGCATCGCGTTGCGCGATGCGATCGCGTCGATCGACGTGCCCGTCGTCGAGACGCACCTGTCGAACGTGCATGCTCGTGAGGAGTTCCGCCACACCTCTGTCGTCAGTGGCGTGTGCGTCGGCGTGGTCGCCGGCTTCGGTGTCGACAGTTACCTGCTTGCACTCGACGCGCTGCTGCGTCATCTCACTCGTTGAGCGCGAGTCGCCGCCGGCTCCTCGCCGTACAGCTCGGGATTGCCGATGTCGTCGTCGACGATCAGGTGTGCACGCATCCGGGGGCTGTTGCAGGCTGCCCCGGTGGCGGGTGTGTCGGAGGGCACGCCGATGCGACCTGCAGAACGGCGGACGCCGGCCGATACTGCGATGTGAGTTCCGCCGTCGTCGATCACCCGCGCCCTGATCCGGACGCGGCCGCGCAGGCCGAACCCACACATCGTCTTCCGCCGCTGAGTCGGGCCGGCGCCATTGCGGAGGTGTTGGCGAACGGGCCGATGCCGCGCATGCTGCGGCGTTCGGCGCGAGTCGGTCTGCTCGTCGTCGGATCGATCGTGATCGCCGCCGGCGTTGCGGTGATGTTGTGGACCGACCTGGGTCCCGGCCCGCTCGACGTGTTCATCGGCGCCGTCCGTGTGCGCACCGGCCTGTCGCTGACGCTGGCGGTGTGGCTCGTGATCGCCTCGATGATCGCTGCCGCGTGGTTGCTGGGGCGACGTCCCGGGCCGGGAACCCTGGCCTCGCCGCTGCTCATCGGACCGGCGATGGAGGCAATGGTGTCCTGGCTCGACGGCGTCGAACCTCCTGATGCGTTCGTGCTCGTCGCCGCGATCCACGTCGCCGCCGTGTTCGTCGTGGGTCTGGGCGCCGGTGCGCTGATCGTCTCCGGGCTCGGGGCGGGCTCCGGCGAACTGCTCGCTTCGTCGGCCTCGGACCGCACGGGCCGACCCGAGCCGAGGATCCGCATGGCCATTGAACTGACCTGGCTCGTCGTGGGCGTCGCGCTGGGCGGCCCGATCGGCCTCGGCACGATGCTGGTCGCGTTGACGATCGGGCCGGCGGTGGCCGTTGGGTATCGATCGGTCGACGCCGTTGCGATCAGCTGTCGGACCATGCTCGGAGCTGACCGCGAAACGGACTTGGTGCCGCCTCGGTAGGAGCTTGGGCGGCGTCGTAGTACGGCGTGTCGCCGACGATCGTGACGCGCTCGACACGACGGACGTTCGGCCAGTAGTCCGAGGTGGCGTAGTGCTGACACGCCCGATTGTCCCAGAACGCGATCGAGTTGGGTGCCCAGGAGAAGCGCACCTGGTACTCGGGGTACGTGGCTTGGGCGTAGAGGATGTCGAGCAGTTCGGCGCTCTCGTCGGCGTCCAAGCCGACGATCTCCTGGGTGAAGGCCCGGTTGACGTAGATGCCCTTGCGACCGGTCTCGGGATGGGTGCGGATCACGGGGTGCTCCGGGTTGGGGTAGGTCACCTCCATCTCGGCGATCTCGTCGTCGGTCGCTCCCCGGTGACGCATCAGCCGACGGAAGTGGGCGAAGTCGTGGCGAGCGACTCGGCCCTCGACACGTTGCTTGATCCGCTGGGGGAGCCCGTCGTAGGCGGCGTACATGTCGGCGAACAGCGTGTCGCCGCCCACGGTCGGGCACTCGAGGCACCGCAGGATCGAGCCGAGCGACGGCTGCAGCCGCCAGGTCACGTCGGAGTGCCAGTTGTTCTCGCGCCCGGGGTGGTCGGCGTCGTGGGTGATCGCCAGCACCTCCGGGTAGCCGGGCTTGTTGACCGCGAACGGATGTACCTCGAGCTCGCCGAAGCGTTGACCGAACGCGAGGTGTTGGTCGGTGGTGATGTCCTGATCGCGGAAGAACAGCACCTTGTGATCGAGCAGCGCCCGCCGGATCGCGGCAATCGTGTCGTCGCTCAGCTCGGCCGCGAGGTCGACGCCGCCGATCTCGGCGCCGATCGTCGGCGACTTCGGTGTGACGGTGAGTTCGCCGGCGCTCGTCGCGTCGATGCCCGGCTCGTCGATGATCGTCATGGTGAGACCCCTCCCGTACTCGTTCCCCGTCGCCGAGTGTTGCAGTTCTCTGTCCGAGTGGGCGGACCGCATGGCAGAATATTGCGATGGCAAGCAATGATCTCCAGTTCGGCACAGCTCACGACGGCGACCATCCCGACCGCGAGGACGAGTGGTCCCGGATGCGTGCCAAGCACATGCTCGCCCCCGAGGACCGTCCGCCGTCGACCGCCCGCGGGGTCCACCACCAGGCGCTGATCTCGTCCGACGTCGAGCGGACGATCGCGTTCTACCAGGGGTTGCTCGAGTTCCCCTTGACCGAACTGTTCGAGAATCGTGACTACGTCGGCTCGACGCACTTCTTCTTCGACATCGGCAACGGCAATGCCCTTGCGTTCTTCGACTTCCCCGGGCTGGGTCTCGAGGAGTACGCCGAGGTGCTCGGCGGTCACCACCACCTGGCGATCTCGGTGAGTCGGGAGAACTGGGAACGGCTCAAGGGCAAGCTCGAAGCCGCCGACGTGCCGTATCACCTGGTGGGCGACACCTCGATCTACTTCATGGGCCCCGACGGCGAGCGCCTCGAGCTGATCAGCGACCCCCTCGGCGAGATGTACGGCATGAAGGTCGTCTGACCCGGCCGTTCGGGGCGGTTTCAGGGGGCGATGAGCTGGACGTCGAGCTCGAGCGCAACCTTGTCGGAGATCATCACCTTGTCGGCGCCGATCGGTGCGTTGAAGTTGATGCCGAAGTCCTTGCGCGAGATCGTGCCAGTGGCGCTGAATCCGGCGCGGGTCGACTGATCGCCGGGAAAGACCGAGGTACCGAAGAACTCGACGTCGAGCTCCACCTGCTGGGTGATGCCGTTGATCGTGAGGTCGCCGACCATCGAGTACTCCTCGCCTTCGCCGGCGATCGAGGTCGACACGAACGTCATCGTCGGGTTGGTCTCGGCGTTGAAGAAGTCGCTCGATGCGAGATGGGCGTCGCGATCGGCGTTGCCGGTCTTGACGGTGCCCATCTCGATCTCGGCGCTCACCGAGCTCGAGGCGAGATCGTCGCCGACGACGAGCTGCGCGGTGACGCCGTCGAACCGGCCGCGGACCTTCGACAGGCCGAGGTGACGAACGACGAATCCGACGGTGGTGTGTGCGGGGTCGGCGCCCCAGGTGCCGGCGTCGAGTGGGAGGGTTGTGGTCGAAATGGTTGTCATCGCAAGGAATATAGCAGAGAAACTTGCGATCGCAACAAAAGCACGTCGGTCTGCCCGAAAAATGTCGGCGTGGGTGCGCCCAGCGCACTCTCCGGTACAAATTTCGGGATGGGGGCTCGTTCGGGGCGGGGTCAGGGGCGCGAGGTGGGGGTGCGGGGCACGGTGACCTCGCGCTGCCAGAGTGCGCCGGTAGCGGCACCGGCGACCACGTCGGGATGTGCGCCGGCTGCTGTGAGCGCGAAGAGCATGCGGCCGTCGGCACCGCCGAGCATGCAGGCGTAGACGTTGTCCGGCGTCGGGAGGCGCTCGGTGATCTCGCCGCCTTCGCGTACCCGAACCACCTGCGATCCCAGCGCGTCGGCGAACCAGATCGCGCCGTCGGCATCGATCGTGCACCCGTCGGGCGCCATGCGCGGCACCTCTGCCCACACGCGTCGGTCGGTGAGACCTCGATCGTGGGTGATCGTGAAGGCCGTGAACCGAGCGCCCATCGATTCGCCGACGATCAACGTGGAGCCGTCGTCGGTGATCACGGACCCGTTCGGGAACCGCAGATCGTCGGCCGCGGCGGTGACGGTGCCATCGGCCCACACGATCGCCAGAGTGGCCGCCGCGGGAGACGCGCCACCTTCGAAGTCGAAGCCGAAGTTGCCCACGTATGCGTTGCCCTGGGGGCCCACGACCATGTCGTTGCAGTGACCGGTCGCGATGCCGTCGAGGTCGGCGTGCTCGACGATCGAGCCGTCGGGTTCGCGCCGCATCACGCGTCGGTCGAGCATCGACACGAACAGCAAGCGACCGTCGGGCAGCCATCCGAGACCCGACGGACGGCCGTCGAACTCCACCTCGACACGACGCGTACGGTCGTGGCCGACCGACGAGATCGTGCCCTGGTAGAAGTCGCTGAACCACAACCGACCGAGATGCCAACGTGGCCCCTCACCGAAGTCGATGCCGTCGACGACGGGTTCCCAACCGTGTGCGCCTCGAGTCATCCCGCCAATCTGGCACGGGGAGCCGTGAAGCGGTGCAGCGGGGGGTAGCCGAGCAATCCGGCGCGCTCGGTGAGTACGGTGACCAACTCGTTCGCGATGCCACGTCGCCGGAACTCGGGCACCACCGCCAGCGCGACTGCGCCGAGGTTGTCGACGGCAGCAGCGGCGATCAGACGGCGCTCGTGCAGGACCCCGAGCCGCATCATCTGCGGCGCGCCCAGCCGATCGATCAGTTCCGGATACGGCACACGTCCACGCGTCGGTCCGCGGCCCTTGCAGCCCCGCTCGGCCCGCAGCACGTCGAGGAAGACGCCCAGCGTTCCGTCGAGACTCGGGTGGTCGACGGCGATCACGAGCAGATGGTCGGGGAGCACCACCCGATGTTCGATGAACAAGGTGTCGGGCGTGTTTCCGGGCGATCAGCGGTTCGTGACGGACGGGCGACGTACGGAGCAACTCACCGAGCAGCCGACCGACCAGCGCCCGAGCAACCGATCGAGCAACCGATCGCGCAACTCGCGGAGCGGTCAGCTGACCGGTCGCATCGTCTCCACGAGCGGCGCCATCTCGTCGAGCGCCGCCAACACCTCGTCGCGGGGTCCCTGGGGAAGCCCGAACACGGCCCGACGGGCGCCCTTGGCGGCGAGATCGGTGAGCTTGGCCTCGTCGGGCGGCGCGCCGAACACGCCGAGCTCGACCGTGGCGGGATCTCGCCCGATCCGCTCGCACGCAGCGCGCACCTCGTCCCACTTGTCGAGGGCGTGGCGGCCACCGATCGGCATCCAACCGTCGCAGAACTCGGCGATGTGTGCAGCGGTCTTCGGGCCGGCGTCGCCACCGAGGATGATCGGCGGCCCCGGCTGCTGCGTCGGCTTGGGCCACGACCAGCTCGGCTCGATCGTCACGTGCTCGCCCTCGAACGACGCCTCGTCGTTCGCCCACAGCTCCTTCATGGCGAGGATGTTCTCGCGCAGGATCGCCCGCCGCTCGGTGTAGGCGGTCCCGTGCTGGGCCATCTCCTCCTTGTTCCAGCCGTACCCGATGCCGAACAGGAACCGTCCGTCGGACAGCGCGTCGACGCTCGCCACCTCCTTGGCGGTGTGGATCGGGTCGCGTTGGGCGACGAGGCAGATGCCCGTTGCCAGCTTCAGCGTGGTGGTCACCGCGGCGCACGCGCCCAGCGCCACGAACGGGTCGAACGTTCGCCAGT
Source organism: Ilumatobacteraceae bacterium (assembly GCA_963715825.1). GTDB lineage: Bacteria > Actinomycetota > Acidimicrobiia > Acidimicrobiales > Ilumatobacteraceae > Sva-07. The sequence continues at coordinate 154,453 of CAVQSI010000018.1, read as the reverse complement.
AGAACTCCGGGAGCGGGGGAGCGCCCTCCCTGCCGCCCCATGGCGTGGCGCGCCGCGTGGGTATGTGGGAGTGCTCGGGGAACCAGAGTGACTCGAAACCACGGGCCTCGACCTCGCGGGCCAGCTCGATCGCTCCGATCGTCTGGTCGGTGGGAAAGATCTCGACGCCGATGTGCATGGCCGTCGACCGTACCCGAGCGTTGGTTCCCGATCTTGGCCCAAAGGGTCCAAAGTCCCTAGGGTCGATCGCTGCGCGCTGCGAGGCTGCGCATCAACTTCTCACGAGATTGGAGTCTTGCGTGACCGTTCTGGAAGATCCTGCGCCCAACCGCGCCGACAACGAAGGCGGCGGTGGTCTGGTGTTCATCGCCATGGCGGGCGTCCTGATCGCACTGGTGGCGACGGTCGTCATCATCGGCCTCATCGGCCTGCTGCGAGACGAAGACAGCGGTGCCGGCGCAGGCGCAGACGGAGCGGCAGAAGCCAGCACGCTCGGCATCACGCTCTCCGAGTTCAAGATCGAGGGCGACCTCGAAGCGGCGCCCGGCGACGTGTCGCTGCTCGTCACCAACAACGGCAGCCAGCAGCACAACGTCGTCGTGCGCGAGACCGGCGCCGAAACGCCGATGCTGAACACCGGCGACAACGCAACGCTTGCTCTCGGCTCGCTCGACGTCGGCACCTACGAGCTGTACTGCAGCGTCGCCGGTCACGCCGAGTCCGGCATGATCGCCCCGCTCGAGATCACCAACACGCCGGCGCCGACCGGTGAAGCCGCCGCCGGTGGCACCCACGACCACACCTCGCCGGACTTCGACGCCGACGAGATGGACGCGATCATGGTCAACTCGATGCTCGAGTTCCCTGCCGAGACCGAAGGGTCGGGCAACCAGATCCTCGAGCCCGAGATCCTGGCCGACGGCACGAAGAAGTTCGTGCTCGAAGCCTCGATCATCGACTGGGAGGTCGCCCCCGGCCAGATCGTCGAAGCGTGGGCCTACAACGGCATGGTTCCCGGCCCGCAGATCATCGTCGACGTCGGCGACAACGTGCAGGTCGAGCTCACCAACAACACGCCGATGGGCACCGACATCCACTTCCACGGCATCCGGACGCCCAACAGCATGGACGGCGTGTCGCCGTTCACGCAGGATCCGATCCGCACCGGCGAGACGTTCACCTACGAGTTCGTCGCCGACCGCGAGTCGATCGGCATGTACCACGCCCACCTGCACTCGCAGATCTCGGTGGTCAACGGCATGTTCGCAGCGTTCCGTATCGGCGACCGCCCCTACCCCCGTGGCATGACGGTCAGCGGTGTGACCATCCCCGAGGACTTCGAACCCGACGTGGAGTTGCCGATGGTGCTCAACGACGCCGGCACGATCGGGCTCACGCTGAACGGCAAGAGCTTCCCGGGCACCGAGCCGCTCGTGCTCAACGAGGGCGACTGGGTCGCTGCTGACTACTACAACGAGGGCCTGACGGCGCACCCGATGCACCAGCACCAGTTCCCGCAGTTGGTGTACGCCAAGGACGGCATTGCCCTCGACTACCCGTACTGGGCCGACACGGTCAATGTCGCCCCGGGCGAGCGCTACTCCGTGATCTTCCAGGCCGTCGACCCCGGCGTGTGGGTCTGGCACTGCCACATCCTCACCCACGTCGAGCGTGACACCGGCATGTTCGGCATGGTCACTGCGCTGGTGGTCAACGAGGCCGAAGGCACCGTCGACGAGGCTGCCGAGGAGGAGCCCGCCACCGAGGACGCATCCGCCGAAGGCTGATCGAGCACCTCCCAACAGCACCGTCACCCACCGCGCCCGACGCGGCAGGTGACGGTGCTGTCGCGTCCGGGCACGGCCGTTCGTGAGAGGGTGGCTGTCGATGAGCCGAGCATTCGAAGAGATCGACCACCAACGCACTCCGCTCGGCGACATCAGCTTGCGTCGTCGACTCGAACCGGTGCTCCAGGTCGATGTGTGGGAGGTGAAGCTCGGCGACGAGTTCCTGATGTCGAGCCTCTTCACCGCCAGCGAAGAAGCGGTCGCCACGCTCGGGCTGGCGGCCTGCCGGGGCAGCGACCTCGACGTCGTGGTCGGGGGGCTCGGGCTCGGATACACCGCCATCACGGCGCTCGCCGACGAACGCGTCGGTCGGCTCCAGGTGATCGACGTGCTCGGCGAGGTGATCGGTTGGCATCGAGACGGCCTCGTCCCGCTCGGCACGCAGCTCACCGGCGATGCGCGGTGCACGTTGCGACAGGCCGACTTCTTCGCCCTGGTCGACGACGGCATCGAAACCGACGACGCCGGGCCGAGACGCTTCGACGCGATCCTCGTCGACATCGACCACACGCCGAGCCATCATCTCAACGCCGCCAACGCCCGCTTCTACGGACCTGCGGGCTTTGCTCGGGTCTGCGATCAGCTGAAGTCAGCAGGGGTGTTCGCGCTGTGGTCCGACGACCCGCCCGACGAACGGTTCGAAGCGCTGCTGCGCGACTCGTTCGCAACCGTGGTCTCCCACATCGTGTCGTTCTCGAACCACTACACGGGGGGCCAATCGGCCTGCACGGTGTACGTGGCCGTCGCGCCGGTTGGCTGAATCAGTCGGCGTCGTCGGCGACGCGGCCCGTGAAGTCGTCCATCGTGTGATAGACGCCGATGACGCGGTCGGCGATGAAGTCGCGTACATCGATCGGGACGACACCCTTGAGCATCTCGCTGAGCATCACCGTCTTGGGCAACACCACGAACGAGCGACCAGCGAGCATCGCCTTCCAGGCTTCGTCGACGACCTGGTCGGGTTCGAGGATCGGCAGCAGCGGCGCCGACGACGCGCCGTCGAACATGCCGGTGTTCGTGTAGTACGGACAGGCCGTGGTGACCTTGACGTGATCGTGGCCGGCCTGCTTGAGCTCGAGACGCACCGAGTCGGACCAGCCGATGATCGCCCACTTCGAGGCGGCATACACCGCCATGCGCGGGTTGGGTGTGAAGCCTGCCGCCGAGGCCATGTTCAGCATGCGACAGTCGCCGGGGGCCTCGATCATCGCCGGAAGGAATGCGTGGGCGACGTACATCGGGGCCAGGGTGTTGACGTCGATCGTGAACTTGGCGTCGTGCTCGAGGTCGGTCTCCCAGAAGTAGTGGTTGCCGCGGACGACGCCGGCGTTGTTCACCAACACATCGATTCGCCCGAGCTCGCTGAGCACGTCGGCGGCGGTGTCGGCCACCTCGTCGGCATCGCTGACGTCGACGACGTAGCCGCTCAGCTCGCACGTCGAGTTGGCGAGCTCGTCGAGGGTGTCGTTGAGGGCCGCTTCGTCGACGTCGAGCAACACCACGGCCGCCGCCCCCTCGGCGATGGCGCGTTCGGCGAACAGGCGTCCCATCCCCATCGCCGCGCCCGTGATCAGCACGTTCTTGCCGGCAACCGATTTCATGTCGACTCCTTCGAAGCGGCGGTGGCGGTGGACCGCGCCGCCAATGCGGCCTGGCGTACCCGGTCGAAGTCCTCGTCGGTGTACGGCCCGTTGATCCCGGAGATCGTGGCGAGCTGCATGCCGTGCCGGAGGCCGAGCCGATAGATCTCCTTCACCTTCGGCCAGCTGATGCTGCGCCCGACGGTGAAGTTCTCGTACCGCCCCTCGAGTGCGAGCACGATCGTCTCGGCGAGGCAGGCGTAGACGGTGTTGTCGGGCAGGCCGATGCTCTTCATCCGAACCTCGCCGGGCAGCTCGACCTCGCCCGACTCGATGACGAGCACGTCGGGACGCTTGGCGACGTCTTCAGCCGACATGTCGAGGGGGCGGGCCACGTCGGTGATCACACAACCCGGCTTGACCCGCATGATGTCGAGCACCTTGTGGCCCGCTGCCGACGTGGCCGTGACGATCACGTCCATGTCGTCGATCGCCGCCGACGGGTCGGTCGCGACATGGATCACGGCGCGTGGGTTGTCGCGCTCGATGTCCTGCTTGATCTGCAACAGCTTGGCGGTCTCGGGCGAGACGAGCCAGAGCTCGTCGGAGGCGAGTGCGAGGAGGCGGGCGCACGCCGACCCGATCGCCCCGGACGCCCCGACCACCATCGCCTTGCCGCGGATGGTTCCGTCGTCGTCGACCTCGGCGATCCCGAGCCGCCGGACCGCCTCGGATGCCGCCCACAGCGCACCCGACGCGCTGTAGCTGTTGCCGGTCGTGATGGGGATCGTGGCCTGTTTGGCAACGGTGACCCCGGCGTCGCCGACCACCTTGGTGAACGCGCCAAGTCCCATGATCTGCGCGCCGAGTCGCTTGGCGAGGTCGCCGGCGGCGAGCAGGCGCGAGTAGGTGAACTCGGGCGGGTGGGCGAGCATCTCCTTGGGCGTGCCGCCGACCGTGATCAGCCAGCCCTCGGCCTCGTCGCCGGTCTCGGAGACGATCCCCGTGACGTGGCTGTAGACGAACGGTGGGACGTAGGCCATCGACTTCTCGACCACGCCCGTCATCCCGGGGATGCTGGTGGCCATCCCGAGCGGCTCGACGTTCTTGAAGTACTCCGTCGACAGCGGGTGGATCACGAACGCGAAGCGGCTCTTGCGCCGGCGACCCCGGGGCCAGAGCAACCGCGGTTCGAGCTCGCCGCCTTGGAGGAACTGGGCCAGCGCGTCCGTCTTCAGCTCGGTGCCGGTCGGCAGGGTCGCAGCGACCATCGCCTCGTACATCGCCGGCACGATCATGAACTCGAACGGTTGCGGTGTGACGTCGACGACGAGGTCGGCACCGAGTTCGCTCAACGTTGCCAGGCGGGCGGCGGAGACGGTGCTGGTGATCACGGCTTTCCCGGCGAGATCGGGCAGACCGAACCGCATCAGCTCGGAGAACGAACCGATGAAGACGTCGGCGTCAGCAGCGGCAGCATGGGCGACCTTGTCGGTCACCCAGCCGACCGGGCCGGCGATCTGGCCCTTCACGAATCCGGGTACCTGGCGCCAGGCGAACTCGCCGACGCCGGCGGCGGTTGCGGTGATCGGGTTGGTCTTCGCAGTGCCGGGCAGGACCAGGTCGTGGCCGACCTCGTCGAAGATGATGTTGTCGGTGAACTCGCGCAGCACCGCAACCGTGCGCTCGCGGGTGGTGCCGCCGACCACCACGACGCGGGCGTTGGCGAAGTAGCCGGGCATCTCGGCCTCGACGCGGCGGATCGCCCACTCCTGGAAGATGTCGGCCAGCAGCGCGTCGTCGCGGACGGGAACGGTGGTCGTGGCGGCCTTGATCCGTTCCAGGTCCTCGGGTCGCGCGGCATCGTGGCCGGCGGCCCGAGCCTCGCGCACACCACTGATGGCGATGGCGTCGGCCTCGTCGGCCCACCGGCGCACCGTCGCCTCAGCCGCCTGGGCGTCGCCGCTCGTACCGACGCGGATCAGTCGGAAGCGGTGTCCGGCCAGGGTGACGAGTTCGTCGTAGTCCCACTCGTCGTCCTGGAACGTGACATTGACCACGGTCGTTGGCGTTGTCGTCCCGGTGCGCGTCCCCATAGAGGTGTCGAACACTAATCGACGGCGCGGTCACGCGATGCCGAGGCGGACCAGTTGTTCGTCGGGGGCTTCGACGTCGGCGAGCGCGGTGCGCAGCAGGTCGATCATCTCGGCTTCGACGCCGGCCTCGCCGCGGCGGTTCTCGGTTTCGTCGGGGTCGATGCCGAGGTCGTAGAGATGGTGGCGGCCCACGTTGCGCGCCCCACCTGCCCAGAAGGGAAGCGTGTCGCCGGCGGCGAACGGCTGCCGGATCACGGGCACGTCCGAGCCGGGCATGAAGTCGAGCACGGCCCGTCGGTCGGGGTTCGGGAAGGGCAGGTGCTTCGCGAGTCCGCGGCCGATCGGCATCGTCGACCACCGGTTCGACCACATCGACAGCGGCATGTTCGCGTCGACCGGTGCTCTTGCGTACTTGCGGTGTCCGTCGGTGACCTGCACCCAGTTGCCGTACACGCCGCCGATCGCCCAGTCGCGCACCGAGTCGGCCTCGCCGGTCAACAGCGGCACGAGCGACCGGCCGTGGGTGCGGTGCTCGGCCTCGACGCCGAACGCGTCCGCGATCGTGGCGTGGATGTCGACGTTGGTGCTCAGCGCGTCGATGTCGCGCCGCCGCGCACCGGGCCAGTGGATCATCAACGGCGTGTGTCCGAGTGGCTCGAACTGTGGGATGGCCGGCTTGCCCCAGATGTCCGGTCGGTCGTCGCCGTCGGTCGTCGAGCGGCGGTCGCCGAGGTAGTGACCGTGGTCGGTGCACACGATCACGGCGGTGTCGTCCCACAGCTCCTGGGTGTCGAGTTCGTCGAGGATGGTGCCGAAGTGGTGGTCGATCATCGACAGCTTGGCGCCGTAGTTGCTGCGGATCTGTCGGGCCTGCTGCTCGGTGAGTTTGCCGGTCGACACGCCGCCGACGACGTACGGCGGCCACACGAGACGTCCGGTCTCGAGCTCGTCGGGGGTCAGCGGATCGTCGTCGTACATCGACGCCCACGGCTCGGGAGTGTCGAAGGGCTCGTGGGGGTCGAACTCGTCGACGAACAGCATCCAGCGGTCGTGGAACTGTGATGCATGCCGCAGCCACGATGCTGCGGACGCCATCGTGCGCGGGCCGGGGAAGTCCTCCTCGGTCCGGAACCAGGTGCGGCTGTCGTCGTAGTGACGGCGCCCGAAGGACCGGTCGGCGATGCCCATCTGGTCGCGCAGGTACCAGCCTCCGTCGGCGGCGTTGGTGATCAGCGGTCGGTCGCCCGGCTCGATCGTGGGGGCGCCGTGCGCGCTGGGGTCGACGTAGGTCTTCCAGGGGTCGCCCTCGTGGCCGCGGAGGTAGTCCCAGCCGGAGAAGTCGACGTGGTAGTTCTCGCCGCCGGTCTCGAACAGGTGCGGATGATCCGACACGAGCATCGTGGCGACGTCGGCCCGGCGGAGCGCGGCAGTGATCGACTCCTCCCACAGCTCGATCGAGCCCCACGGCTTCCAGAGGAAGTCGAGCGACCCGACCAGGATGTCGTGACGCGCCGGCATGCACGGCAACGACCCGGTGACGTGCGAGGTGAACTGCGAGGCCCGCAGCGCGAAGCGGTCGAGGTTCGGGGTGGAGAACTCGGTGCCGCCGTACGCGCCGAGCATGTGCCGGTTGAGTGAGTCGAGCAGCACGACCACGACGTTCGTCGGGCGGGCTGATGACGGCGAGCGGTCCATCGCCGGAGCGTAGGACGCGACGATGCGGTCCGGCCTCGTCGGACCGTGACGCGTGGCCACGATCGGTCGTCTCAGCGGAGCGGCGATGTCGGTTACCGTCGAGCGATGTCACTGCAGCGCCCACCGGAACGCCACTGGATCACGGTCCACGCCGACAGTCGGCGGTGGGCGAAGGTTCCGGCTCGGTCAGGCGACATCGTCATCTCGACCCCTCCCAAGTCGGGAACGACATGGATGCAAGGGATCGTGTACTCGTTGCTGTGGCCGCGCGGTGATGCCCCGAGCGAACTCGACGGCATCACGCCGTGGATCGACCTCCGACTCTTCCCGATCGAGGACGTCGCGGCCGACGTCGATGCGCAGACCCATCGGCGCTTCCTGAAGACCCACACCCCGGCTGACTGTCTCGCGATCGACGACGACGTGTCGTACGTGGTCGTGTACCGCGACGGACGCGATGCGTTGGTCTCCTGGGCGAATCACCGTGCCAAGATGCGGCCGGAGTTGATCGAGGTGCTGAACCTCAACGCTGCTGCTGACGGCCTCGAGCCGCTGGACCCGCACGGCCACGTCGACGACCTCGACGCACTGCTCGACGAGTGGCTCGTCGAGTGCTCGTCGGTGCGCCACCTCGCGTCGTGGTGGCCGCTGCGCGACCTTCCGAACGTCTGCTTCGTTCACTACTCGGACCTGCTCGCCGACCTCGAGGGCGAGATGCGCCGTCTCGCCGGATTCCTCGGCCTCGAGGTTCCCGACGACGCCTGGCTCGACGTCGTCGAGCGCTGCCACATCGACGAGATGCGCGCCGCCGCCGCATCCGTGGGGGTCCTCGACCTCGGCTTCGAAGGCGGCGCTGACGCCTTCTTCAACCAGGGCACCAACGGTCGCTGGGTGGGAACGCTCACCGACGAACAGATCCAGCGCTACCTCGACCACGTGTCCGACGGGCTACCAGCGGACGCCGCCGAGTGGCTCGAACACGGATCGCTGCGTCTCGGGGTTCGACCGGGGGGCTGACGCCGGGTCCCGCTCAGCGGGGGCGGTGGTCGGTGCCTTCGCCGGCGGTGATGAACAGCGCGGTCGCAGTGGCGTCGACGTCGGCGGTGTGCCACGTGCCGGGCGGATTGATCGCGTACTCGCCCGCCGCGAGCGTGACGGTGGCGGCCGATCCGTCGGCGTGTTCCTGGTGGAGCGTGATCGCACCGTGGGTGCAGAGCACCACCTCGGCACCGACCGGGTGCATCTCCCACACGTCCCACGACTCGGTGAACGTGTGCATCGTGACGAGCCGCCCCTCGGCCCCGTCGGCGGCGTGGCGGGCCGAGTAGCCGCCGTACCACTCCATGCCACCGGTGAACTCCGGCTCGATTTCGGCGGTCGCGCCGAGGCCGAGGTGGATCGGGTGCACGGTGATGTTCGTCGCGGTCATGGCCCGAGTCTCGCGGACGCAGGACGCGTTGTCAGCGGGGGATCGGTTCGGGCATGCGACGGTCGATCGCGTTCCACGATCCAGCGATCCGGATCGACGCGCTGCCCTGCCCGACACCGATCATCGAGGCGCCGTCGATCAGGACGCCGCCACACTCTGGCAGTCCCCACAGCAGGGTGTCGGGCAATGACCACCGGCGTTCCGAACCAGGCGACCAGTGCGGGATCGCAACGCCCGGGACGAGGCCGAGGCCGGGTTCGAGCCCACCGGAGCGATCGGGCGTCGCCGTCTGCTCGCACAACACCATCGCCCCCGCCGACGCGCCGGAGATGGCGGTACCGCCAGAACGCAGCTCGATGATGCGTCGAGCGATCGTCTCGCCGTGCGGCGGGTGGTCGGTGAGGACGTCGAGGAGCCCGCCGGGTGAACCTCCGGGGAGCACGATCAACCCGACGCGGTCGTCGAGTGCAGCGAGCGCTCCGGCGCGGTCGTCGCGAGGATCGGGCACCACCTCGACGTCGACGCCGAGCCGGCGGTAGTGGGCAACGGTGCGAGCGGACGCTGCGGCGTAGTCGCTGCCCGGGCGAGCTGCCCCGGCGAGCACGACGACGGTGCCGTCACAACGATCCAGCACCGTGCGATCCATGTCGTCGCACGGCGGTGTGAGTTCCCGGCCGCCTTGGAGGCAGATCAGGCCGGTCGTGCCGGTCATGGCGCCGGCGTCCAGCGAGCAGCGGTGAGCACGACGTTGCCGACTGCCAACCACGACGATCGCGGCGCCGCTCGCATCGTCGGAGGTGACGAGGTCGAGAGGAGCTCCGGACGGTGGATCGACGGGGGCGCGGTGCTCGACCTCGGCGACACCTCGACGGGATCGATCCGTCGGGAGATTCTCCTCGACGATCGCCCACTGCGCGGCGTTGTTGACGTGGCCGAGCGGGTCGATGTCGACGCGGCGGACGTGCCAAGTTCGCCGATGTGCGCCCGCGGGCGGGTCCGGCAGTTGGAGTCTCGAGGACACTCGCCGCCCACCGGCGGTCTCGCCGTAGGCGGCCACGAAGTCGTCGCCGAGCGCCGTCGGTCGGCCTGAGGCCTGATCGATGCGGATCCAGAGGCTGACCGCTTCGATCGAGGCACCGCGGTCGCCGACGATCGACGTGCGCCGCTCGGCCCAACTCCGCCCGGTGCCGGCGCAGAACGTCGACAGCTCCAACTGTTCGTCGAGCCCGGCCGCGTTGCGGACGTCGATCATCGTGCGGCGCACCACCCACCCGAATGCGTCGTCGAGTTCGGCGTCGGTGGCGTCATCGGTGGCGATGTCCTGCAGGTAGCGAGCGGTCGCGTCGAGCCGGAGCCGTGCTCGGGCATCGACGTCGCCGAGCCGCACCGGTCGCGTCCGGGTGACGAGGCGCCCGACCTCGGGGAGGTCGACGAACACGCTGGCGGGGAGGTGGCTCATCCAACCCCGAACGTACCCCCCAACCGTCGAGCGATGAGTTTCCGCGCGACCTGTCCGCGCGAAGACTCATCGCTTGCCGATCGATCGGTGGCCGGGCCCGGTGCGTAGGGTCGTGCCATGGCGTACGAGACGGTGAACGGGTACTGCTGGCCACAGTCGGCGGTGGGTGGTGAGCGGGTGGCCCTGCACCTGTCGTCGGCGGGGGAACGGCCGGTGTCGGTCGAGGTGGCACGGATCGGTCGCACGCGTGACGTCGTCTTCGCCGAGGACGGTGTGCCCGCAGGCGACCATCCGACTCCGACCGATGCACCGGAGCACGGCTGCAATTGGCCGGTTGCGTCGGCGGTGACCGTCGATGCCGGCTGGCGTTCCGGCTACTACGAAGTGCTCCTCACGATCGACGTCGACGGCAAGGCGCGTACGAGCCGGGCGTTCTTCGTCGTGCGACCCGACCTCGCCACCACCTCCGCGAAGATCCTGTGGGCGATCGACACCAACACGTGGCACGCGTACAACGACTTCGGCGGACGCAACCTGTACACGGGCGCCACGCACGCATCGATGCTGCGCCCGATGGCGCCCGGCTACCTGTACAAGCCGCCCGGTGCCGGCCAGCGGGTCACCTCGATCCACCCGCCGGACCACCAGTCGGCCAGCCACGTCGGCTACCTGCGGATGAACCATCTGTCGCCCTACGGCGGGTCGGCCGGCTGGCCGAACTGGAGCGGCCCGTTCATCGAGTGGGCCGAGCGTGAGGGCTACGACATCGACGTCGTCACCAACGCCGACCTCGAGGAACACCCCGAGCTGCTCGGCCCCGAGTCGCCCTACTCGCTGTACCTGTCGATCGGCCACGACGAGTACTGGTCGGCGCCGATGCGCGACACCGTCGAGGCGTTCACCGCCCGCGGCGGCCATGCAGCGTTCTTCTCCGGCAACACCGCCTTCTGGCAGGTTCGCCTCGAAGACCGGACGGGTCCCGACGGCTCCGGCCCGGCGGCGACGATGGTCGGCTACAAGGGCTTCTTCAAGCAGGACCCGGTGTTCGACACCGACCGCCAGGCGGAACTGACCACGATCTGGTCCGACCACCTGCTGGATCGCCCCGAGAACCACATGACCGGGGTCAGCTTCAGCCGTGGCGGCTATCACCGCATCGGCAAGCGGGCCACGAAGGGCGCCGGCGGCTACACGCTGCATCGGCCCGAGCACTGGATCTTCGATGGCACCGGTCTCGACTACGGCGATCTGCTCGGCGTCGTCGGCGACGATCGTCGGCTACGAGTGCGACGGCTGTGACTTCACGTACCGCGACGGCCTGCCGTACCCGACCGGGAGCGATGGCACGCCGGGCAACTTCGAGATCCTCGGCACCGCGCCGGCGGCGCACTTCAGTCGCACCACGGCCTCACGACCGCCCGCACCCCACGAGCCGGCCGAGGACGAGTTCATCGCCTCGCGGCTCTTCGACACCCGAGACCCCGCGGCGGTCGAGCGGATCACCCACGGCCATGCCGTGCTCGGTGCGTTCGTCACCGCGGGCGGCGGCACGGTGATCACCAGCGGTTGCACCGATTGGGTGTGGGGCCTTGCCGAGCGCGACCGCGACGTCGAGCAGATCACCCGCAACATCTTCGACCGCCTCGGCACCTGATTGCCGCAGGGTCAACCGGCGAGGTGATCAGGCTTCGTCGCGGATGACCTTGATGCCGCCGGGGTCGACGAGCGAGTCGAACTTGAGGCGATTGTGGCTGTGGCCGACGTGGTGCAGCCCGAACGCTGACTGCAGTGCGGTGTACTGACCCATCGCGTCGAGCGCGTTGTTGACCGACTGCTTCGCAAGCGTCAGGCCGAACATCGGGCGGCGAGCGATGTGGGCGGCCATCTCGAGCGTCGCGGTTTCGAGTTCGTCGAGCGGCACGACCTTGTTGACCATGCCGTGCATCAACGCTTCCTGTGCGGTGATCGCCCTGCCGGTGAACAGCATCTCCTTCGCCAGCCGTGCCCCCGCCTCGTACGGGTGCGTGAAGTACTCGTGGCCGTTGACGCCGAACGCCACGACGGGGTCGGAGAACGTCGCCTCCTCCGAGCAGATCACGAGGTCCATCGGCCACACCAGCATCAACCCGCCGGCGATCACCTTGCCCTGCACCGACGCGATCGTCGGCTTGGCGATGTTGCGCCACCGCCAGCACATCCCGACGTACATCTCGGCCTCGCGAGCCATGTAGCCCTCTGCGCCGTCGGCGTCGAAGTGGCACTGGGTGCCGATCGTGTGGAGGTCGTCCATGTCGGGGTCCAGGTCCGACAGGTCGTGGCCCGACGAGAAGTGCTTGCCGTCGGCGGCGAGCACGATGCAGCGGATGTCGTCGTCGCGGGCGGCGACGTCGAATGCCTCGTTGACCTCCGAGATCATCAGGTAGTTCTGGGCGTTCGCCATCTCGGCACGCGCCAGGGTGATGCGCGCCACTCGCTCGGCGGGGACGTCGTAGCGGACGTGCTGCCAGTCGTTCATGGCGGTCTCCTCGTGCTCAAGCATTCGGTGCGAGCGCCTCGAGCAGGTTCCAGTCGAGGGTCAGTGGGCCGTCAGTGGAGACCGGCTGGATGCAGACGTGGTCGGCGCCGGCGTCGTAGTGGGCCTGGATGCCGGCGCGAACCCGGTCCTCGTCGCCCCACACGATCACGTGGTCGACGAATCGGTGGGCGCGCTGCTCGATCTCGTCCTCGGTGAAGCCGATCCGCTTCCAGTTGTTGCGGTAGTTCGGCAGCCCGGCGTACCGGTCGATCTGGACGTTGGCGGCTGCTCGGGCGGCCTCGGCGTCGGTCGACAAGATCACCTTCTGCTCGACACACAGCAGCTTGTCCGGCCCGATCGCGGCGCGTGCTTCGGCGGTGTGCTCAGGTGTCACGAAGTACGGATGAGCGCCATCGGCCGCGGTCGCCGACAGCGCGAGCATCTTCGGCCCGAGCGCGGCGAGGAGCCGGATCGGCGGCTCGGTCGGCGGCACGGCCATGTACGGCGACGCATCCATCGCTTCGAGGTAGGCCTTCATCTGCGTGAGCGGCTTGGAGTAGTCGAGCTTGCGCAGGCCCGCCACCATCGGCTCGTGGCTGACGCCGAGGCCGAGCACGAACCGTCCGTCGGTCTGCTCGGCGAGCGTGTTGGCGGCCTGCATCATCGGGCCGGGATGGCGCGAGAAGATGCTGGCGATCCCGGTGGCGAACTGCAGCGTCTCGGTCTGCGAACCGAGCCAGGCGAGGTGGGCGAACGGGTCCCGCCCGACCGTGTCGGGGACCCACAGCGTCGAGTACCCCAGTGCCTCGATCCGGCCGGCTGCCTCGGCCGCCTGCGCGGTGGTCATGGCGTCGGTGAAGTACCACACGCCCAGGTTGGAGGGGCCGGACAGTCGATCTCGTGCGCTCATCGCGCCGAATGTAGGCGGGTGGGTCCTGCCCCGGTCATTCGGACGGCCGCCTCCCGTTTGTGTTGCGTTCCCGGTGAACCGGGTCCCCCGAACTGCAACCCGAACGTTCTGGGTCAGGGGGCGGGTGGTCGGTGGTGGAACCAGTCGCCGCCGGGGATGAGGGTGAGCTCGAGGCCGGTGCCGCTCGAGTACGCCCAGGCGTCGACGCCGCGAGCGGTGCGCACGATCACGCGCGCATACTCGCCGTCGACGATGCCCTCGACCTCGTCGAGCACGTCGAGTGCTCGGCCCATCGACGACTCCAGCAGGGCGAAGGTGTGACCGTGAATCGTGCCGTCGGTGCCGAACACCGCCGCCGGATAGTCGAGGCCCGTGTCGAACAGTTGCCCGGCGACGCGGTCGCTCCAGCCGCCGTCGACCACGAACGGCTCCAGGAAGTGCCACCGGACGTCACCGGGCCGCAGCGTGCCGTACACGAAGACGTGACGAATCTCGGCGTCGTTCACGTCGCAGACTTGCGGCGCCCGCGTGCTCCCCAGATCGTCCCGCTCAGCATCAGCGCAACGCTGACCAGCAGGATCACCGAGGCGAGCACGTTGACCTCCGGCGGGAACTTCACCCGGAAACTGCCGTTGATGTAGAGCGGGAACGTCACCAGCGACCCGGCGTTGAACAGCGTGATGATGAAGTCGTCGAGCGAGAGCGCGAACGACAGCAGCGCCGCGGCCAGGATGCCGGGCAGGACCAGCGGGAACGTGACTCTCCAGAACGTCCGCAGCGGTGAGGCGCCGAGGTCCTGGGCCGCCTGTTCGAGCGTCCAGTCGAAGCCGCGTACCCGTGCCCGCACGGTGAGCGCGACGAAGCTGACCTGGAACATGACGTGGGCGATGACGACCGTGGTGAAGCCGCGGGTGATGTCCCAGTCGAGGAACAGCGTGGCCAGCGACGAGCCGAGCACGATCTCGGGCGTGGTCAACGGGAGGACCAGGAAGAAGTTCAACGGTCCGCTGCCCCGGAAGCGGTAGCGGGCGAGCGCGATGGCGATCATCGAGCCGAGCACGGTGGCGATCACCGTCGAGATCGCGGCGATCTTGAGGCTCTCGACGAAGGCGTTGGTGAGCGCCTCGTCGGCGAACGGATCGGCCCAGTTGTCGAGGGTGAACTGCTGCCATTCGACGTTGTAGTTGCCCTTCGGCTGGTTGAACGAGAACACGACGATCCAGATGATCGGCACGAACAGATACAGCAGCGCCAGACCCGCGTAGGCGTTGAGCGCGAACCGCGCGATGCGCCCGGCCGTGGACGTCGGTGCGCTCACGGCAGGCCCCTCACGCCAGGTCCTCGGTGCCGAAGAACCGGCTGTAGATGATCACGAACACGGTGATGATGAACATCAACACGAACGACATCGCCGAGGCCAGCGGCACGTTGTTCTGCACGAGGAACTGGTCCTGGATCGAGTTGCCGATCATCGTGGTGTTGGGGCTGCCGAGGTACAGCGAGTTGACGAAGTCACCGGCGGCGGGGATGAACGTGAGCAGCGTGCCGGCGAAGATGCCCGGCAGCGACAGCGGGACGATGATCTTTCCGAACGCCGATGTCGACGTCGAGTAGAGGTCCTTCGCCGCGTCGATCAGCCGGACGTCGATCTTCTCCAGGCTCACGTAGATCGGCAGGATCATGAACGGCAGGAAGTTGTAGGTGAGCCCGAAGATCACGGCGGCCGGCGTGTTGATCAGCCGCCCGTTGTCCATGATGTTGGCGGCCTCGAGGAACCACGTCAGGCCGACCGCATCGATGAACCCGGTGGCGACGCCGTTGTCGGACAGGATGCTGCGCCACGCGATGGTGCGGATCAGATACGACGTGAAGAACGGGATGACGACCAGCCCGAGCAGCAGCGTGCGGTACTTGCCGCCGCGGAACGCGATCACGTAGGCGAGCGGATAGCCGATCGCGATCGTGAGCAGGGTGGCGATGCCGGCGTAGACGAACGCTCGCTGGAACTGCGGTCCGAAGTCGGTGAACGCGGTGACGTAGTTGTCGAAGTTCCAGTCGAACTCGGCCTCGACGGCGAACCGGCTCGGCAGCGTCGACAACGACAGGCGCAGCAGGGTGAACAGGGGCGCGAGGTAGAACAGCGCCAACCAGAGCATGCCGGGCTTCAAGAGCCCGTACGGCGCGATCTTGCGCCGGGTCTCGGGCGTCCCGGTGACCGCAACGACGATCAGCATCAGCACGCTGGCGAGTACCAGCGACAGCGCCAGGATTGCGATCGGCCCGGTCAGCAGCCGCGTGCCGACCGCCACGAGGAGCGCGCCGGCGCCGACGAGCGCCCCGAGCCCGATGAGCTCGGGGCGCCTGACCCCGCGACGCGCGGCCTTCGCGTCCTCGACGACGGTCACGCAGTGGTCTTTCTCAGGCTCCGATGATCGAGGAGAAGGCAGCGTCGTACTCCGCCTCGACCTCTTCGCTCAGTGGCGCAAAGCCCTGGGTGTTGGCGAGCGTGGCCTCGTCGGGGAACACCAGCGGGTCGTTGGCGAGGTCCGGATCGAGCTTCTCGACCTCCTCGCGCACGCCGGCGACGGGCGACACGTAGCCGACCCACGTCGTGATCTGGGCGGCCTCGACCGGGTCGTACACGAAGTTCATCCACTGCGCCGCGGCGTCGATGTTCTGCGCGCCCTTCGGGATGACCATCGTGTCGGCCCATGAGGTGGCGCCGCTCTCGGGGAACACGAACTTGACGGCCGGATTGTCGCGAGCAATGGCTGCGACGTCGCCGGACCAGCCGATCGTGATGGCGAGGTTGCCGTTCGACAGGTCGTCGAAGTAGTCGTTGCCGTGGAATCGGCGGATCTGGCCCGAGTCCTTGGCCTCCTGCAGCTTGTCGAACGCCGGGGCGGCCTCCTCGAAGGTCGTGAGGTTGGAGATGTCGATCCCCAGGCTCATCGCGATGACGCCGATCGTGTCGCGCATCTCGGTGAGCGCACCGACGCGGCCGGCGAACTCAGGATCGAACAGATCGTCGACGCTGGTGATCTCTCGGCCGGTGACGTCGGAGTTGTAGGCGATGCCGGCGAACCCGGTCTGCCACGGCAGGCTGTACTCGCCGGTGGGGTCCCACGACGGGTTCTGCAGGTCGGCGCGCAGGTTGGCGGCGTTGGCCACCTGGTCGATCGGCAGCTTCTCGAGCCAGTCGAGTGTGATCAGGCGGTTCGCCAGCCAGCTGGTGGGGGCGATGATGTCCGGGTCGATCGGCTCGCCGCGGCCGAGCAGCGGCTGGATCTTGGCGAAGTACTCGTTGTTGTCGTTGTAGGCCTCGGTGTAGCGCATGTCGATGCCGGTCGCTTCCATGAAGCGGTCGACGGTTCCGATGAGGTCGTCCTCGGTCGGGTCGATGTACGCAGGCCAGTTCTCGAAGAAGAGACTGCCGCCACCGCCACCGCCAGCGGTTGTCCCCGGGGTCGTGCCTGGCGTCGTGCCAGGTGTGGTCCCCGAAGCACCGGAGTCGTCGCTCCCGCAGGCGGCCAGGATTGCCGGCAACGACACACCGGCGGCGCCGAGCGCGCCGGCGCGGACGAGCAGCTGTCGGCGGGTGAGGCCGGAGCGGCTGGAGCCGAACGGCGAGCGGAACGGGTTGGAACGTGGCGTGGTCATGATGTCTTTCTCTCTGGAGTCGGTCAGGTGGTGGTTGGGGGGAGATCTTGGTCGGTTCTGTCGTGGTGTTCGGGTCAGGCGTCGGCGAGTTGTTCCAGGGTGTCGATGTCGCTCGCCGTCGCCCCTGGCCGCCGCGGCCAGCCCGACAGGAGGAAGGCGCTCCCCGGCTCCCAGGTGAGGTGCACCGTGTTGCCGGGCAGCAGGAAGGGCAGGTCGGTGCCGGTGACGACGCTGGCGATCACTTCGCTGTCGTCCTTGAGGTGCACGACGATGCGGGCGTGGGAGCCCTGGAACACGACGTCGGCGACGGTGCCCTCGATCGATCGGCCGTCGTCACGGCCACTCGGCGCAGCGGTGAGGCGTTCGGGACGCAGCATCACCGACACGGGCGTCCCTGCCGTTCGGTCGAGGTCGGTGCGCGCCCTGACGGTGTGACCGGCGGTCAGCTCGACGACCGTATCGGCCCCGTCGGTCCCCACGACGTCGCCGGGCAGCAGGTTGGCCGAGCCGATGAACCCGGCGACGAAGAGCGACGCGGGGCTGTTGTAGATCTCCTCGGGCGTGCCGATCTGCTCGACGCGGCCGTCGCTCATCACGGCGATCCGATCGCTCATCGTGAGCGCTTCGCCCTGGTCGTGGGTGACGAACACGAACGTGATGCCGACCTCGCGTTGGATGCGCTTGAGTTCGAACTGCATTGCCTCGCGCAGCTTCAGGTCGAGCGCCGCGAGCGGCTCGTCGAGCAGGAGTGCGCTCGGGAAGTTCACGAGTGCCCGAGCGAGCGCGACCCGCTGTTGCTGTCCGCCGGAGAGCTGAGCCGGTCGTCGGTCGGCGAATTCGCCGAGACGCACCACCTCGAGCATCTGTGCCACGTTGGGCTCGTACTCGCTCTTGGGCACCTTCTTCGACTTCGGCCCGAAGCGCACGTTGTCGGCCACGGTCATGTGGGGAAACAAGGCGTACTGCTGGAAGACGGTGTTGACGTTGCGCTTGTACGGCGGAACGCGACTCACGTCGGCGCCATTGAGCAGCACCTTGCCCGACGTCGGCTGTTCGAAGCCGGCGATCATCTTGAGCGTCGTCGTCTTGCCACACCCCGACGGACCGAGCATCGCGAAGAATTCGCCCTGGCGGATTCCGAAGTCGGCGTGTTCGACCGCGACGAAGTCACCGAAGGACTTGCGGACGTGGTCGAGTTGGATGACGGTCTCGGTCACCTGGACTCCTCCCCACGCCGACGGCCGGCAGGACACCTGTTGTTCATGTGCGGGGCACAATAGCCCTCCAACCTGCCCGAGTTGACCGCGCCGTCCGTGACGTTCACGTGCCCGCAACAATCCACGCTCGTCGGACAGTTCGCTGCTGGCTTCGTTCGAGCCCCGGACGTGGCATTCTGTGCGAATGGCAACGACGCTGTCCTCACTCGACTCGAACTTCATCGGCGGCGACTGGCGCCCCGCCGTCGACGGTGCCACCGACGAGGTGGTGAACCCGGCCACCGGCGAGGTGATCGGCACCGTGCCCGCGTCGGCCGCCGCCGACGTCGATGCGGCAGTGGCCGCGGCGGATGCCGCGTTCCCTGCGTGGGCGGCACTGACCCCTCGTGAACGCAGCGAGACGCTGCACCGCGTGGCCGACATCATCGACGACAACATCGACGAACTGTCGAACATCGAGTGCGAGAACGTCGGCAAGCCGGTCGGCATCGTCGAGTTCGAGATGGACCTCACCAAGGACAACTGGCGCTTCTTCGCGTCGGCCTGCCGGTTCCTCGAGGGCAAGGCCGCCGGCGAGTACATGGCCGGCTACACCTCGATGGTGCGTCGCGACCCGCTCGGGGTGGTCGCCTCGATCACGCCGTGGAACTACCCGCTCAACATGGCCACCTGGAAGCTCGGCCCGGCGCTCGCCGCCGGCAACACCGTGGTCCTCAAGCCCTCCGAGCTCACCCCCTACTCGGTGCTTCGCCTCGCGGAGCTGACCGCCGACGTGTTGCCGCCGGGCGTGTTCAACGTGGTGTGCGGTCAGGGACACGTCGCGGGCGCTGCGTTGAGTGAGCATCCGGGCGTCGCCATGATCTCGATCACCGGCAGCGTCGGCGCGGGCAAGGCGGTCGCCCGGGCATCGGCCGACACGCTCAAGCGTGTCCATCTGGAGCTCGGTGGCAAGGCCCCCGTGATCATCTTCGACGATGCCGACATCGACGCCGCCGTCGAGATGCTCAAGGGCATGGCGTTCTACAACTCGGGCCAGGACTGCACGGCGCCGTGTCGGGTGATCGCCGGCAGCAAGGTGCACGACGACTTCGTCAACCAGCTCACCGATGCGGTCGGCAGCGTCAGCGTCGGCGACCCGATGTCGGCCGACACCGAGATGGGCCCGGTCATCTCCGATGTCCATCGTGGCCGGGTGGCGGGCTATGTCGACCGCGCCCGCGAGGCGGGCGCCGAGGTCACCGTTGGTGGGTCCGTGCGATCAGGCCCGGGCTTCTTCTACGAGCCGACCGTCGTGGTCGGCCCCGGGCAGTCGTCCGAGATCGTGCAGCGCGAGGTGTTCGGGCCCGTGGTCACCGTGCAGTCAGCTGCCGACGAGGACGCCGCGCTCGCGATGGCGAACGACGTCGACTACGGGCTGGCGGCGAGCGTGTGGACGAGCGATGTGGGCCGCGCGATGCGGATGAGCAAGGCGCTGCAGTTCGGTGCCGTGTGGGTGAACGATCACATTCCGATCATCTCCGAGATGCCCCACGGCGGCTTCAAGCAGTCCGGCTACGGCAAGGACATGTCGATGTACGCCGTCGAGGCCTACACCGAGGTCAAGCACGTCATGATCAAGCACTGAGCGTCTGCTCCGAGCGCGAGCGTGGAGCGCCGTCGACGGTGCCGATGAGCGAACACGTCACATCTGCGGGTTCGGCTCATCGCTCCATGAAAGTTGATCGCGCCAGCAGGTCATCGCTCGAGCAGGTGATCGCTCCAGCAGGGAGCGGTCTGATCAGGGAGCGGTCTGGTCGTGCGCCATCTCGTCGTCGAGCTGCTGCTGCAGCGACGGGGCGGCGAGACCGATGACCTCACCCTCGGTCGGGACCGGGTCGTTGCGGCAGAGGAATGCGAGCTTGTCGTCGACGATGCGCACCACCGGGAGGAAGAGCTTGTCGTCGACGGCCTGCTGGATCGCGTCACCGCCGCGAGCGGTGCGGACGCGCCACCCCTGGCGCGAGCGTTCGTCGAGCGTCGCGTAGGTGATGCCCTCGATGCCGACGAGGCGGCCGAGATGCTCTTCGGGCACCGACGGGTCGCCGCTGCGCCGAGCGCTCGGCGCCAACTGGAACACCTCTCGCCGACCGAAGACACGGGCGAATCGCGCGGTGGCCAGCGCGTTGACCTCGTCGTTCGACGTGAACGCAAGCAGCCGACCGATGCCGCGCAGGTCGAGGTCTTGGGTGGCCTCTTCGGCCAGCACGCTCAGTCGGCGCGCTCGCAGGCCACCGGCGACCGCCCGGGTGACGTTGTAGGGGTCGGTGTCGACGAGCAGCGTCTTGACGTTGCACTTGTCGAGTTCGGTGGCGAGCCCTCGGGCCACGGCGTGCGACCCGGCGATGAGCACGCCGTCGGCCTGGGCCTCGGCGAGGTCGAGCGCCCGAGCGACGGGTCCGGCGACGAAGCCGTACGCAACGATCGTGCCGATGATGACGAGGAACACGATGGGGACGATCTTCGCGGCGTCCGGGACGCCTTCTTCTTCGAGGCGGATGGCGAAGATGGCTGAGACGGCTGCCGCGACGATGCCGCGCGGGGCCATCGTCATGAGGAACACGCGCTCGCGCCAACTGAGTGACGTGCGTACCGTCGAGACGATGACCGACAGGGGTCGGGCAAGCAAGACGAGCACGGCGAGGAAGGCCAGCGACGGCAGTGCCACGTCACGCAAGGCGTCGGGCTCGATGCGCGCCGCGAGCAGGATGAACAGGAACGAGATCAGCAGCGTCCGAAGGCTCTCGTTGAACTCGAGCACCTGACGGATCGTCGAACTCTCGCGTCGGGCCAGGTACATGCCCATCACCGTCACGGTGAGCAGCCCCGCCTCCTCCTGGATCTCGTTGGTGGCCACGAAGGCGGCGACCACGAACGCGAACGT
Source organism: Ilumatobacteraceae bacterium (assembly GCA_963715825.1). Classification (GTDB taxonomy): domain Bacteria; phylum Actinomycetota; class Acidimicrobiia; order Acidimicrobiales; family Ilumatobacteraceae; genus Sva-07. The sequence goes on along the minus strand of CAVQSI010000018.1, from coordinate 133,125 downwards.
GACCGGCACGGTGAGTTGGTCGGGGATCAGGAAGCGCCGCAGTGCGGTGTCGAGCGCAACGGCCGCCGCCAGGCCGATGCCGGCACCGGCGACGATCGTCAGCAGGACCACGCCGACGACGGTCACGACGGCTTCGTCCGGTGCGTCGGTGAGGACGATCTCGAAGGCGATCAGCGCGGCGGTCGCTCCGATCGGGTCGATGAGCACACCCTCGGCACGCAGGATGGGCCCGGTCGGTCCGGTCGGTCGCACGAACCGCAGCAATGGACCCACCACGGTGGGGCCGGTGACCACGAGCACGGCGCCGAGGACGATCGCCGCCTGATTCGAGATGCCGAACACCTCCCGCGCCGAGTACCAGCCGATCAGGAACGTCACGACGGCGCCGATGCTGATCAGCCGTCGGACGACCGTGCCGGTGTTGCGCAGCTCGCGCGGCGGCAGGTCGAGGCCACCCTCGAACAAGATGAGCGCGACCGCCAACGACACCAGCGGGAACAGGGTCCCACCCAGCAGTTCGTCGGGTTCGACCGCGCCGGTGACCGGCCCGAGCAGCAGGCCGGCGACGAGCAATGCGATGATCGAGGGCACCTGGATTCGCCAGGCGATCCACTGGGCGAGCATCCCCGCTCCCAGCATCAGCGCAAGGGTCGGCCCCAGTGTCGACTCGCTCGCTGCCCACATCGCCGCCGTCATGAGATCGTCCTGCCTGGTTCCGCGCTCATCTGACGATGGCGGGGACGAGGGCGTTCATCTCGGGCGAGCGTACCCGGGGTACCGTCGACGCATGGCCGCACGCATCGAACGAGTCACGTTTCCGGGGAGCCAGGGAGCTCAGCTGTCGGCTCGGCTCGACCTTCCGGCGGGACCCCCACGAGCGTTCGCGCTGTTCGCGCACTGCTTCACCTGCGGCAAGGACATCGCTGCAGCGTCGAGAATTGCCAACGCGCTCACCGACCTCGGGTTCGGCGTCCTGCGCTTCGATTTCACCGGACTCGGCATGAGCGACGGCGAGTTCGAGAACACCAACTTCACGTCCAACACCGACGATCTGGTGGCCGCCGCCGACTGGCTTCGCGCCGAGCACCGGGCTCCGCAGGTGTTGGTCGGTCATTCGCTGGGCGGCGCCGCGGTGCTCGCAGTGGCGGCGGACATCGCCGAGGTGCGCGCAGTCGCGACGATCGGTGCGCCGGCGAGTCCCGATCACGTCACCGACATCTTCCAGTCGTCGCTCGAGGAGATCGCCGCGACCGGCGTCGCTCAGGTCCAGTTGGCCGGGCGGCCCTTCACCATCCGCCAGCAGTTCGTCGACGATCTGCGTGCCCACGTGGTGACCGACCGGGTGCGCACGATGAAGCGGGCGCTGCTCGTGATGCACTCGCCGATCGACAACACGGTTGCGGTCGACCATGCCGCCGAGATCTTCCAGGCGGCCCGCCATCCGAAGAGCTTCGTATCGCTCGACGGCGCCGACCATCTCCTGACCGATCGAGGCGACGCCCGGTTCGCCGCCGACATGATCGGAGCGTTCGCTGCCCGGTACATCGTCGACGAGAGTGGTGCGCTGGAGGCGCCGCGGGCGTCGGCCCCCGTGGTGGTGGCCGAGACCACTCAGGGCCCGTTCCTGAACCATGTCGTCGTCGGGCGCCACCGGTTGCTCGCCGACGAGCCGGAATCGGTCGGCGGGTTCGACGCCGGACCGTCGCCCTACGACCTGCTCGGGGCCGCGCTGGGTGCGTGCACCTCGATGACGTTGCGGATGTACGCCGACCGCAAGGGGGTGCCGCTCGACCGCGTCACCGTTGCGGTCACCCACGGCAAGGTGCACGCGAACGATTGCGCCGAGTGTGCCGACAACGAGTTGCTCGCGGGTCGCTCGGGCATGATCGACCGGTTCGAGCGCGTGGTCACCGTCGACGGCGACGACCTCACCGAGGCCCAGCGCACGAAGCTGCTCGAGATCGCCGACAAGTGCCCGGTCCACCGCACCCTCGAGTCCGCCAGCTCGATCGTCACCCGCTTGTCCGACTGACCCACCCACCGCCACCGATGAGCGATCGGACCGTCTGCGGCGGTTTCGCTCATGGCGGAGGTGGTGGGGCGGCTGGCTCAGACGGTGGCGGGTTCGGGCCGTCCGGCGGGCTCGTCGTCTGCTGGCTGCAGTCGGTCGAGCGAACCGTCGCGATGGCGGACCAACGCGGCGTTGAACTCGGCGCTCATCAGCGACGAGATCGCAAGGAAACTGAGCCACGTCACCAGCCCGAGGACGAGTGCGAAGTTGCCGTAGGTCGACGATGCGTTCTCTCGGAGCAGCTCGACGATCGCCGTGCCGAAGTACTGGAGCACCGAGAAGGCGACACCTGCGGTGAGCGCTCCCGGCCACACGTCGTTCCACGTCGGTGTCGCGGCGGTCAGGAAGCGGAACATCGCAGCGATCACCGCGATGTTGATCACTGCCGTCGCGAGCAGGAGCGCGATCCGACCGATCGTGGGAAGCCCGGCGGCGTTCACGACGGCGGCGATCGCAACGCTGCCGACCTGCGCGGCGCCGATGAACAGCAGCCCGAGCAGCGCCTTGCCGCGCTGTTTCGGCATCGCGTCACGGTGGTCGACGGGAACCTCCCAGATGTCGTCGAGCCCGCCTTGCAACGCCACGAAGGCCTTCGTCGACGCCCACAGTGCACCGCCGAGCCCGATGATCAGCGCCCACCAGTTCCCGGTGAGCGAAGCGGGGTCGTTCTGCAGCTGTTCACCCAGCACGGGGATGTCGGCCAGGGCGCCGTCGATGATGCGCTGCTGGAGGTCCTTGTTGCCCTCCAGGACGAAGCCCAGGATCGTGGTGGCGGCGAGCAACAGCGGGAAGATCGACAGGAACCCGAAGAACGCGAGCACCGACGCGTTTCGACCCGAGATGTGGCGACGCCATCCGTCGAGCGTGTCGACGAACACGTCGATGGCGACGTGCTTCGCGCGCAGCTCCATCACCCGGTCGCTGGTCGTCCACGGCATCAGTGCTCGCTCCTCATCGGCTGATTCCTCATCGGTCGGTGACTACCCCGTCGTGCAGATCCCAATCGACAGGCTCTCGACCAGCGGCGACCAGCGCGGCATTCGTCCGACTGAACGGTCGGCTCCCGAAGAACCCGTTGTGCGCGGACAACGGTGACGGATGGGCCGACTCGACGACGGTGTGACGGCTGGTGTCGATCAGTGCCTTCTTGCGTCGAGCCGACGCTCCCCACAGGATGAACACGACGGGATCGGCCTTGGCATCCACGACCCGGATCACCTGATCGGTGAAGGTCTCCCACCCGTGCTTCTGATGCGACGCAGCCGCGCCGCCGCGCACGGTGAGCGTTGCGTTCAACAGCAGGACCCCGCGCGTCGCCCACGCTTCGAGGTTGCCGTGGTCCGGGATCGCCACGCCGACGTCGGCGTGCAGTTCCTTGTGGATGTTGATCAACGACGGTGGCACCCGAACACCGCGCCGGACCGAGAAGCAGAGCCCATGGGCCTGGCCCGGACCGTGGTACGGGTCCTGGCCGAGGATCATCACCTTGACGTCGGCGTACGGCGTGAGGTGCAGCGCGGTGAACACCTCGTCAGCCGGCGGGTACACCGGGTGCTGGCGACGTTCCTGCGCGACGAACTCCTGGAGCTCACCCCAGTACGCCAGCTCGAACTGATCGCGCAGCAACGGGTTCCAGTCGGTGGCCATCGGGAACACTGCCTAGCATGAGCACCGTGTTCGATCACCTCGAACGAGCCACGCTCGCCACGCTGCCCACGCCGCTCGAGGCCGGGCCCACGCTGGCGGGGACCAGCCGGCTGTGGGTGAAGCGTGACGACCTGACCGGCCTCGGCGGTGGGGGCAACAAGGCTCGCAAGCTCGAATTCCTCTGCGGTGACGCCGTTGCGACGGGCGCTCGTTCGCTGGTCACCGTCGGTGCGGCGCAGTCGAACCATTGCCGGATGACGGCCGCCGCCGGCGCCCGGCTGGGGCTCGAAACGCACCTGGTGCTGTCTGGCGACCGACCCGCCGAGGCGACCGGGAACCAGCTGCTGTCGATGCTGTTCGGGGCGCAACTGCACTTCACCGGCGCCGAGGAGAGCCACTGGGGCGAGCTCGAGATCGCCCGCGAGGCGGTGACCGATCAGTTGGTCGGTGAGGGGCTGTCGCCCTACGCGATCCCGATCGGTGGGAGCACCGCCGTCGGTGCGCTCGGATACGCCGCGGCGTTCATCGAGCTGCTCGACCAGTGCGACGCCGCCGGCGTCACACCGTCGCACGTGGTGTTCACGTCGTCGAGCGGCGGCACCCATGCGGGGTTGTTGGCGGGCCGCGCCGCCGCTGCCCACGCCGGACGTGACGTGCCCGACGTGGTCGCCATCGGTGTGGCGAAGGGCGTCAACGTCGGACGTCCTGACGTTGCCGGGTTGGCCAACCAGACGCTCACGTTGATGCAGTCGACCGCCATCGTCGCCGACGAGGACGTCGAGGTCGACACGCGTTGGATCGGCGACGACTATGCCGTGCCGACCGCGTCCGGCGACGCGGCGATCCGTTGGGCCGCCGAGCACGGCGGATGGCTGCTCGATCGCACCTATTCGGGCAAGGGGTGCGCGGGGCTGCTCGGCTTGGCCGCCGAGGATCGATTCGGCGCCGATGTGGTGTTCGTCCACACCGGCGGCTGGCCGGCGCTGTTCGCCCCTCACGGCCTCCCCGCCTGAACCCGACCCAACACGTTGGTGCGCAGTTTCGGGTGACCCGTCCCACGCAGGCTGCAACGCAAACGTGGGGGAGGCGACGACGGGTAGCGTTGCGCGGATGACCGATCAGATCCTCGATGTCGACCTGCTCGCGTTCGAGTCGAGCACCGGTGCAGCCCGACGGGCCGTCGTCGACGGCGTCCGTCGGAGCCTCGAGACCGGCTTCGTGTACACGAGCCACGACCTGTCCGAGGATCTGCTCGACACGACCTACGCGATGCTGCGCGAGTTCTTCGAACTCGACGAGGCGACCAAGCAGCAGTTCATCGCGCCCGGAGCGCACGGCCAGACCGGCTATACGGGCCTGCTGGTCGAGACCGCAGCGTCGAGCGACAAGCCGGACTGGAAGGAGATGCTGAACTGGTCGGCGCCGATCGCCGCCGGGCATCCGCTCAAGTCCAAGTTCCCCACCGCCTACCCGGACCAGTTGCTGCCCGAGTCGGTGGTGCCGGGCATCACCGAGGTGCTGTACCGCTTTCACGAGTCGATCGCCGACTTGCAACGACGGTTCCTGCGGGTCATCGCCGAGGGCATCGGATGTCACGAGACCTTCTTCGATGACATGGTCGCCGACGGCCCGACCCTCACGCGGGCGATTCGGTACCCCGCGATGTCCGAACTCGGCCAGGACGGCCACGAGTGGGCAGGCCAGCACGGCGACATCAACCTGATCACGGCGCTCCCACGGGCCACCGCCCCCGGGTTGCAGGTGCGGGTGGGAGACGACTGGGTCGATGCCACGCCGCCCGACGACGCGGTGATCGTCAACACCGGGATCATGCTCGAACGGCTGACCAACGGCGTCATCCCGATCGGCTGGCACCGCGTGGTCGCCGCACCGGGCTACGAAGGCGAGCGCTACAGCGTGGTGCAGTTCTGCCACCCGCGGCCGTGGACGGTCCTGGCGCCGGTGCCGTCGTGTTGCACGGCGGACACGCCGCAACGGTTCTCGGCGATCAGCGCCGAGGATGCGCTCGATGAGGTCCTCTACGAGATCAACCTGATCGAAGACGCCCGCCGCGTCGGCTGATCAGCGACGCATCATCGGCACGCTGAGCGAGGTGTCGCTGCGCACCGCGAGCTCGACCCAGATCGACGTCGGGAGATCGATCGGGGTCATCCAGCTCACCGGGACCGTCGTCGGGCCGGCAGCGCCGGGGCCCCGCTTCTCCGCCGGCGCCCACCCGCAGCTCTCGCTCGGATAGATCATGGCCGCCCAACCCGACGCGTTCACGACGCCCGTCGACGTGATCTCCCACTCGGAGTCGATCTCGCGGTTGTCGTCGGTGGTCTCGGTGATGACCGGGTCGAGACCGATGCCGTTCTGAAGGCCGGACCACGGCCCGATCCCGACCGAACACACCTGACGGAAGAGGGCGTCGATCACCGGTCCGTAGGCATCGACCGGGGTGCCGTCGAGATCGGTGATCGTCAGCCGGATGTGCGGGGCGACCTCGTCGATCGGGATCTGGACCGTGGCGTCGGTGGGGACATCGGACCGGATGCCGATCGGCAGTGGGTCGGTGTCGCCCATGAACCCGAGGACCTGGCCGGCGCGTACGCTCTGGCCCACCACGGCCAACGCCGTCAAGCGGAGATGATCAGGGGCTGCTCCGTCGTTGGTGCCGGGCGTGTCGTCGTTGAAGCCGGTGAGCACGAAGCTGCGCCCGGTCGGGTCGGTGATCGTCACCGAGATCGTCTCGCCGCGAACGTCGTGGACGTCGGTGATCACGCCGTCGACGACGGCCAACACCGGCTGCATCTTGACGCCGAAGACGATGCTGGGAGCCTCCTCGGCGCACAGTCCGGCAGCCTCGAGTTCGGCCGGTGACCCGGTGGTCCCGGCGTTCTGGGCGACGTCCTGGGCATCGCCGCAGTCGGGAGCGGCCAGTCGGGTCGGGCCCAACACGGGGAAGCTCACCTTGGCGACGCGCTCCACGGCCGGCGTCGACGGATCGACTGCGACCGGCGGGGGGAGTTCGGGTGCGAACCCGATGCGGGCAGCGCGGGCTTCGGCCGTGAGGGTCTGCGGGATCGGCTGACCCGACAGGAACGCCCAGACCCCCAGCCAGCGTTGCTGGTACTCGCGGACCGTCAGCACGTTGCCGGCCGAGGGCACGGGCACGATGTCCATCAAGCTGACATCGCGCGAGGCACGCGGGTAGTACCACATCACCGGAATCATCGAGACGTCGTTGTTCCACTGGGCGAGGAAGCGGTTGACGTCCGCTGCGGCGCGCTCGTCCTGGATCTCCGGCGGCGCCAGGTAGGCGTCGCGGTACCCGCCGTAGTTGTTCCAGGTCGAGGTGATGAACTGGTAGGCGCCGGAGGCCCGACCCTTGTTCGGCGGCGCGTCGTAGTTGCCGCGCGATTCGACGTAGCGGATGGTGGCGAGGATGTTGGCGATCTCGGTCGGCACGACGATCACGTTCTGTGGAGCCGGTGCGGCGGTGGTCGACGGCGGCGTCGTGGTGGTCGTCGCCGCATCGGTCGTCGGGGGCGCCGTGGTGGCGACGGGTGCCGGAGCTGGTGCTGGCGCGGGTGCCGGCGCCGTTGGAGCGATCGTGGTCGGCGTCGGGGCAGGCGCTGGCGTCGGTGCGGCGGTCGGCGTCGGTGCGGGAGGAGGTGTGGCCGGCGTGGTCGTGGTGGTCGTGGTGGTCGTGGTGGTCGTGGTGGTCGTCGTCGTACTGGAAGAACTCGACGTGGTCGTGGGCTCGTCGGCGTGCGCCAACGGTGGAGCGGCAGCGGCGATCACGGCTGCGATGACGGCGATGGACACCGACGTCCGCAGGGCGCGCGGACGTCGGATCGCTCGTCGGGTCGTCGATGTGATTGGTTGCATGGCCTTGGTGGTATCGGCACGCGTCCCCACCGGGTCAAGTGCGTTCTGATGACACTAGTGCTGCGTCAGGCACGGGCTGCCCCGCGGGCCGATCCCGCAGTAGGGTCCCGTCCGTGGGGACGGGACTTCTCGAGCAGTGCGCCGCCGTCACGGCTCACGACGATCTGCAGTGGGCCGTGCCCGCCGTCGAACCATTGGCCCCTGAGCTCTGGGGCGCGCTCAGCTCGGTGAGGATGGTGTCGCTCGTGGCGATGGCTGTCGCTGGACAGCTCGACGTCGGGCTGCTGCTGGCGTTCGTGATCTTGGTGTCGTTCCGAATCGAGGAACTGGTCACCCGACGATTCGTCCTTGCGGGCGGAACGGACGAGGCGATCCTCATCGAGGCCACGCAGCGATGGCTTCGCGATCGGCCGGGCGACGTCATCTCCCGCTGCCCGCCCGATGCCGTCGAACGCACGACCATGGGCATGGTCAACGACCGGTGGCAGATCGACGACCAGACGCTGCGGATCGGCCGCCGACATCGCTCCACGATCGAAACCTGGGTCGCCGACCGCGCCCATGGGTGACTCGGGCGTTGCGAACTCGCACCGAACCATGCCGAGCGCCCGACGCGCCACTCGTTGCCGAGCGCCGCTACCGTTCCCCGGCCGATGTCCGATGTCGTTGCCGAACCGGTCGAACCCGACGCTGTGTCCAGCGATGCCGTGACCCGTACGTCCGATGCGGCGGTGCTCACCGGTGACAGCGAGCCAGCCCCGCTCGGTGACGTCGTGTTGGCCGTCGACGTCGGTGCCACGCACTTCCAGGCCGGGCTGGTCACCACCCGAGGTGTACTGATCGACCGGGCTCGGACGCTGATCGAACCCGATGTCGGGCCCGAGTCCCAGTACACAGCGCTCGCGTTGATCGTCACCGAGATGCTCGAACGCGCCGACGAGCGGCATGCGGTGACCGTCCGCGGTGTCGGCCTGACGAGCGGCGGTCCTGCGAGCCGCGACCTCGAGCTGGTGTCTCCGCTCGTTGTGCCGGGCTGGCGCGACTTCCCGTTGCGGTCACGTCTCGCCGAACTGTCCGGCCACGACGTGTTCGGCGAACTCGACGCCAAGGCGCTCGCGCTCGCCGAAGGCTGGCTCGGCGCCGCGCGCGGTCAGCCGAACTTCTGCACGATCACGGTCTCCGCCGGCGTCTCGGGCGGCATCATCCTCGACGGCGACCTGCTCGACGGCGAGTCGGGCTACGCCGGCCAGATCGGCCACTTCATCGTCGAACCCGGCGGACGGCGTTGCACCTGCGGCACCCAGGGCTGCCTCGAGGCCGAGGCGTCCGGCCAGGCAATCGACGCCATCACCGGCCGACCGATCTCGGAGCCGTCGTATCAGATCATGCAGCGCACCGGCGACCTCGTGGGGCGGGCGGCCGCGTCGATGTGCAACGCGTTCGACCTGTCGCTCGTCGTGGTCGGCGGCAGTGTGGCGCTCGGGTTCGGGTCGACGTTCTTCCACGCGGCACAGGTGTCGCTCGACGAACACGCACGTCAGCCGTACAGCCGCGGCGCACGCATCACGCCGTCGCGGCTGGGTGAACAGGGCCCGCTCGTCGGCGCCGGTGCGGTCGGATGGCGCGGCCTGCGCCGGGCTGCACGCCGCCGCCCACCGAGCCCCGCCGCTCAGCCGCCGAACGCGCGGTAGACGTACTCCGCTGGACCACGGCCGTAGCGCCGTTGCCACCAGGTGGCCACGGCGATCGCGACCACCCAGAACCCTGCTGCGAGCAGCAGCGCCGTGGACGTTCCCGCAGGTTCCACCCATCCGAGCCAGTCGACGACCAGGTTGAACACGACGATGTGGGCGAGATACAGCGACAACGTCAACTGTCCGGCCCGCCGGAGCGGGTCGGTCACCGTCGGCAGGCGTTCGGCCAGCCAGTCGATCGTTGCGTAGGCGACCAGCGCCGTGCCCAGCGCACTCGCGACGTACAACACGCTGCGATCGAGGGGGTTCGTGGAGAGCAACGTGTCGGCGGCGTCCGACGCCGGCAGCGACGACAGCACCGCCGCACCCCAGGCCGCAGCGAGCCCGATCCCGATGGCCGCGCGACGCCACCAGGACACGGTGAGGAGCCGGCCCAGCACGATGCCGGCGCAGAGGAAGGTGAACCATGGCAGCAGTGGATGCGTGCCGTTGACCACCACGTCGAACACGAAGCGTCGGATCGAGTCGTCGCCGGGCGAGGTGAGCCAGCTCGTGGACTGACCGTTGCGGGCTCGGTCGAAGCGCCACGAGCGCAGCGCAGTGGCGGCGATCGTGGTGGCCACGCCTGCCGCAACGATCCATCTCGACCGCCACGTGAAGATGCCCGCAGCCAGCACGAACATCGCCCCGTAGTAGACGATGATCGTTCCAGGCCAGATCACATCGAGCAGCAACCCGACGACGTACAGCAGCACACCGCGCCGGATCAGGCGCCAACGCATCTCGGTGACTCGGGTGCGATCGCCGAGTGAGCGGCGGGTCAGCAGGGTGACGCCGACACCGGCGACGAGCACGAACGTCGCGGCGAAACGGGTCGACAGTGGCCCGTTCCAGGGATCGAAGAGTTCGTCGAGCCATCCGGTGGGGGAGTGGGTTCCACCTGCCTCGATGTCGCGCAGGATCAGATAGCCGTGGTAGTTCATCACGACGACGCCGATCAGGGCGACGGCGCGAACGACGTCGGGGCCGGCGAGCCGCGACGACGGAGCGGTGTCGGCGAACGTCGAGCTCGGAACGCGCAGTCCCACGTGCCCGTATCTCAGATCCAGTCGACGGCGTCGACGGTGGTCATCGTGAGGGGTCGTTGCACGTCGACGCGGCCACCGACGTCGGGAACGCGGTCGCCGTCGGGCACGAACGCCATCGACGTGTGCATGTGCGGCGCTTCGTGCAGGGCAAGTCGTCGGCGTTCGAAGTGGAAGGGGCTGCGTCCGTCGGACAGCGCGGTGACCCCGTTCGCGGTGCCGGCGCCGATCATCACGAGATGGCCGTCGGCGTCGACGGGTTGCTGGCGGTAGCCGGCGCGCTGGCCCATTCGGATCGGTCGGGTGTCGAGAACGTCGGCGCTCAGCTGCAGCGCGGACTTGTCGCCGTGCCACAGCGAGGTGCCGAGGCGGAGACGGTAGGAGTGCGTCGGCGGCAGTGACGCGTACGTCGGTGGATCGAGGTGGCTCAGCCAGACGCTGAGGTCGGGGTCGACGCCACCGACGATCGCGCGCACCTCGTCGGCGTGCTCGGCAGCAGATCCGACCAGCGGGAGGTGGATGCTGACGCCGACCACATCGAGCCCTCGTGCCCGCGCAGCCTCGACGAGGGCGGTGTCGCCGCCGTAGCGGTGCATCGACGACTCGAGCTTGACGAGGACCCGGCCGCCCCACCCGTCGAGACACTCGATGTGGGCCCGATGTCCGACGGTGAGGATGGGTGAGTTCGACGCCGGAACGACGAGGCTCGGAGTGAGGACCACGGCGTGGACGCCGTCGGGCAGGTCGTCGAGTTCGTGGACCGTGCCGACGGCGACCGTGTCACAGAACTCCGCCGCGAGTTCGGCCAGGGCGCGTCGACCGAACCCGTAGCCGTTGCCCTTGACGACGGGAACGAGTCCATCGACCGCGTTCGCGACGCGTGCGATGTGAGCTCGCCACGGTGCGGTGCGAACGGTCAGCGTGATCGTCACCTCGGCGACGCTACTGCTGTGATGCCCCGGCAGGAGCGAGGAGGCCCGAGCATCCGGTAATCCCGACTTTGTTGATCGGAATTATCGTCGATAGCGTTCGACCGCATGAACGTGCGAGCCCTGTTCGGCTTTCCCGACCCGGTCAACGAGACCTCGGCCCGCCTCGTTGCGGCCGGTGTCGTGGCCATGGCGATCCTGTTCCTCGTCGTGCGCGAGTGGTGGGTGCTGTTGCCGCTCACCTACGGATTCCTCGCCCGGGTGGCCACCGGTCCCACGCTGTCGCCGCTCGGTCAGTTCGTCACCCGGGTCGTCACCCCGGCGGTCGAGCACGGCCTCCGCCGCCGTCGACCCGGATTCGAATCACGCCAGGTGCCCGGTCGACCCAAGCGGTTCGCGCAGGCGATCGGGCTCGCGTTCACGGCGTCGGCATCACTTGCGTGGGCGCTCGGCGCCCCGGGCGTTGCGCTCGTGCTGGTCGGCCTGCTCGCGGTGGCGGCGACGCTCGAAGCCGTGTTCGCGATCTGCCTGGGTTGCATCGCCTACAGCGCGATCTGGGGCTGCGCCGACTGCGACGACATCAGCGACCGGTTGCGCCGTGCGCTGGTCGAGGCCCGTGAGGAAGTGCCGGCGACCGCAGAGGTGGCGCCGATCACGCACGTCGCTGCTGACGTCCCGGCCATGCGCTGAGGCGAGGAACGATCGGCGCCAGCGTGCGCAGTCGACGCATCCCGGTCCACACCCCCCAGCCGTAGGCGAGATCGGTCGGCGCCCGCCGAAGGTCGCCCAGCAGCGCCAGCGCCGCCCACCACCGGGCGCGACGTGAACACAGTGCGGCCACGGCGATCAGCGGCCACCAGACGCGTCGGGCGGCCTGCGAGATCTGGCGCCCGGCGAGCAGGTGGCCGCGGGCGGCGAGGCCGAACGAGGCTCGCGGTGGGACGTCGGGCAGCCTGCGCACCAGCGCGGCGCTGCTGGCCGTTCCGAGTGCCACCGCGCCGGCAAGGTGGCCGAGCAGCGCGAGCGACCAGGTCGCTGCCGTCCAGCCGTTGACATGGAGCGGCGACAACGACCTGGGATGACGCAGCGCGAGCGGTGCCGCGGACGTGCCGTAGCCGGCGTGCTGTCGGAGTCGGGCCCGCCACGAGTCGCGCGGTTCGTGCCACACGGCCACCGCGGGGTCGTAGCGGCAGTGCCATCCGGCGTCGTCGAGCCGCCAGACCAGGTCGACGTCCTCGCCGAAGCGCAGCTGTTCGTCGAAGCCGCCGATCGCATCGAGCGCGTCGACGCGCACCACGAGCGCAGCACCCGGGACGTAGCTGACGCGGGTTCCTGCCCGGACGCGTGCGGGCTGGTCGCCGAGGTCGAGCGGCGAACGCGGCTCGCCGAGCACCCGCGGCGCCACCAGCGCCACGCGTGGATCGTCGAAGTGCCACAGGAGCGCCGCGATCCAGTCGGGATCCGGGGTGGTGACGTCGGCGTCGAGGAATGCGACGACGGGGGTCGTGACCACTGATCGTGCGGCGTTGCGCGCCGCAGCCGGTCCACCGTTGACGGCGAGGCGTACGACTGCGCCGTCGATCGGGGGGAGCGACCCGTCGTCGACGGTGATGCGTCCGTCATCGTGGGCACGCCGCCCAGTTGGGGCGTCACGATGGTGACGTCGTCGACGTCGAACTGTTGTGCAGTGCGGTCGGAGGTGGCCGGGTGGGCGGCGCCGGCGTCGCAGAGTCGATCGGTCAACGCGGAGCGATCGACGTCGCGCCCGGCTTCGATCTCCTCGGCGACCGCCACGCCGCCGGGGGTGAGTCGGAACAACCGCAGCGGTGATCCCGCCAGCACGACACGGTCGAAGCGCTGCCAGGACGCATCGACGGTGAGGCGCACGTCAGCCGTCCGCGCCGTCGGGATCGAGCGGTCGCCATCGTTCGATCTGGTGGACGAGGTCGGCGACGAACGCCGTGATGAACCGCTCGCCCTCGCTGCCCGAGGCGCCCTCGGGGTCGCCGAGCACGCCGTTGTCGCTCACGGCGCGCACGCCCCGCTCGCGCAGCTCCGCCATGGTGGCCTCGGCACCGCGTTGGGCCAGCTCGAGGCGGACCAGGCCAGGGTCGATCGCGAGCATCATCGACGTCTCGATGCGTCCCGCGTGGAGGTCGGCGGGTCCGCCGTCGCGACGCTTCGGCCACGTGGGCGACCAGGCGAGCGCACGGCGACCTTCGCCGGTGACGATTGCGACGGCCTGGGAGATCGCGGCGTGGTTGCCGCCGTGGCCGTTGACCAGCACGACACCGGCGGACCAGTCGGCGCTGCGCACCAACTCGACGATCAGCGAGGTGGTCACCTCGGAACCGATCGACAGCGTGCCCGGGAAGTCGGCGTGCTCACCGGACGCGCTCACGCTGATCGTGGGGCCGATCATCAACCCGTCGGTGTGGTGCACCGCCCGGCCAGCGAGTTCCTCGGCGATGATCGTGTCCGTGGCGATCGGGAGGTGCGGGCCGTGCTGTTCGGTGGAGCCGAGCGGAATCAGCACGATCGGCGCTGGCGCCTCGTTGTCGGCGCGGCGCCGTGCGATGCCGTCGACCTCCGGCCAGGTCGCGTCGCCCAGTCGCATCGCGATGGCTCAGTCGGCCCCGGGGTGCCCGGGCGCAGGTGCGTCGAGGTACCCCCAGTCGCGGAGCTGCTCGAGAATCTTCGATGCCGCCGCAACCGGATCGAGCGTGACGAGTTCGGCATGCGCATCGCTGCCGCCGACGTCGAGGATCTGGCGGACCCGATCGAGTGATCCACCGGTCGGGGCGGGCAGCACCCTCGCCCGAGGACGGTACGGGTGGATTTCTGCTTCGGGCAACCGGCCATGAGGGCCACGAGCCGTTGCGACCGGTGCGTTGCGAGCGGACAGCGACGCCGCCAGCGGCGCTCGACGCAACGAGGCAACCGACCCTTCGACGGACAGGACTGCGGGTGGCCTCACATCGAGGACCTCGCGCCGGCCGCCGTCGAGGCGTCGAACGACGCGAAACGCTCCGGCGGCGTCCGCGGCGGTGTGGACCTCGAGCAGGCCGAGGGCCTGGGCGATCGCCAGTTCGCCGGCGAGGAAGGCCGGAACCGAGCCGGTACCGCGATCGAGCGAGTAGTCGCCACACACCACGAGATCGCGATCGGCGAGGTGTTCGGCCAGCGCGGTGGCGACGACCTGGCTGTCGAGCTCGGTCGACGCGTCGACCCGGAGTGCGGAGGTGGCGCCCGCCGCGATGGCCTCGCGCAGGACGTCGTCCGCACTCGGCGGGCCGAGGCAGATCACCGCGACCTCGCTCGGACCAGCGCCATCAGCGATGCTCAGCGCGACTTCGAGCGCTGCCTCGTCGGCCGCCGAGACGCCCGACCAGCGTCGGTCGGCTTCGCGCTCGCGATCGAGCGACACCCACTTCCAACACACGGCGATCTTCACGTGGCGCGCATCTCGCTGGTCAGGTTCGCTTGAACACGACGCCGTGGCCGCCCTCGGGGTAGGTCCAGGTGATCGCGCCCTCCTCGTTGCACACGAGGTAGCAGGTGCCGCACTCGAAGCACTGCTCGTAGTTGAACAGGATGCCACCGTCGCTGGTGGGCACGAACAGGTTGGCGGGGCAGGCCACGACGCAGCCGCGTGTGGAGCAGTCGGCGCAGATCGCGTCGTCGACGGTGATGTGGGCGCGTTCGTGGATGTCGAAGCGGGTCGTGCCGATCAGATCCTCGAACGACAGCTCGGGCCAGCGCTCGCTCATCCGAAACTCCGCAGCCCGTCGAGCGCGTCGCTCGCCAGGTCCTTCAGCTTGACGCCGGCGCGTTTGCGCTCCTCGTTGAGGATGCGCCGCAAGCCGGGCTTGGGGGTGGGGTTGTCGACGCGGAACATGCGCTCCACCGTATTGGCGATCATGTGGGGATAGAGATGCTGGACCCGATCGGACAGCACGAGCGCCGGGGCCCGCCGGAGCTTGCGATGGTCGCGGAGCACGAACGTGTCGTTGAGGCGTCGCTCGTACCCGGCCAGCCCGACGGCCGACGTGTCGTTGGACGCAAGCGCTTCGACGGCGGCTTCTGCGGCGTACATCCCGCTCGCCATCGCGAAGTTCACGCCCTCGAGCCAGATGCCTGCCGCCAGGCACATCGCGGCCGCGTCGCCGGCGACGAGCAGTCCGTCGCCGGTCATCTTCGGCATCATCGAGATGCCCGCCTCGGGGATCACGTGAGCCGAGTATTCCTTGACCTCGCCGCCCTCGACCAGCGGGGCGATGCCCGGGTGCGCTTTGAGGTTGGCGATGATCTCCTCGGGGCGCAGCTTCTGCGCCGCGAGCTTGGGGAGCTTCAGCACCACGCCGACGGCGAGCGTGTCGAAGTTCGTGTACACGAAGCCACCGCCGTTCACCCCCGAGGTGCCCCCGAGGATCTCGATGTCGACGCCCTCGCGGTCGCGCACGCCGAAGCGCTCGTCGATCACGTGCTTGGGCAGGGCGATGGTCTCCTTCACCCCGACGGTGTAGTTGGCGGCGTCGACCTCGCCGTACAGGCCGGCCTCCTTGGCGAGGAAGCTGTTGACGCCGTCGCACGCGATCACGACACGGGCGCGCAGGTCGCCGTCGGGACGGTCGGTGGTGACACCGACGACGTGGCCGCTCGCGTTGCGCAGCAGCCCGGTGGCGGTCGTGGAACACACGAGTTGGGCGCCCTCGGCCTCGGCCTTGCTCGCCAGCCAGTGATCCCAGTCGGGTCGGAACGCGGTGGCGCCGTTGTACGGCGGATGGCCCCAGTTCGCCGAGCGGAAGTCGACGGTGAGGGCTTGGGTGTCGGTGAGCACCATCGTGGAGCGACGGGTGATCCACCGCTGGATCGGCGCCTCGGTCCACCATTCGGGGTGCAGCTGGTCGAGGATCCGCGGGTACACGACGCCGCCGTACATGTTCTTCGAGCCGGGGAACGATCCTCGTTCGAGCAGGATCACCGAGTGGCCCTGACGAGCGAGCACGGTCGCGGCCGCCGAACCGGCCGGCCCCGCCCCGACCACGATCACGTCGACGACCGGTGCATCGGCGACGGACGTCACGACGCCTCTCGCGATGCGGCGGCTTCGTCGAGCAGGCGAAGCAGTTCGTCGAGGGTTTCGTTGGCGTCGGCGACGATCGCCAGATCGGACATCGACATCATCGGGCAGTGCGGATCGGTGTTGACGCTGATGATGTGATCGGGGTGGCCGAGGCCGCTGGTGTGCTGGACTGCGCCACTGACGCCGAACGACAGATAGAGGTCCGGGTCGATGACCACCCCGGTCGTGCCGATCTGGCGGTCGTGATGCACCCACGAGCGGTCGGTGATCACGCGGGTGGCACCCATCACTGCGCCGATCGCTCCGGCGAACCGGTCGAGCCGGTCGAAGCGGTCGTTGCTGTCGAGCCCGGCCCCGCCACCGACGATCCGGCTCGCCTCGGTGAGGTCCATCGTCTGCACATCCGGCGGCAAGACCTCGACGACGTGGGCATCGTGGAGTGCGTCGGCGCCGGCTTCGAGGTGGAGTTCGTGCACCTCGGGCGGCGAGTCCACGGTGAGCGCGCCGCGTGTGCCCGGCTGCAGCGTGGCCACGAACGGGCCGGTCGGGCGGAGTTCGTGGAGTTCCAGGCCGCCGCGACGGGCGACGCGCACCCGGTGCACGCCGACCTCGGTGGCGCCGGCGAGCAACGGGCGTTCGAGCACGGCGGCGAGGCGCGGGGCGAGGTCTCGGCCGTCCGGTGCGTGCGGAAGCACGACGATGTCGCTGTCGGTGATCGCGGCGATGACCGGTGCCAGCGCCGCAGTCCAGCGGGCGATCTCGAGGGTGCCGAGTTCGGCGAGGAACACGTCGGTGGCGAGTCCGTCGACGGGTGCGTCGGCGGTTCCCGACCCGGCGATCACGACCCGGCCGCCCGCTTCGGCGATCGCGTCGGGCGCGCCCGCAGGCAGCACGCCGTTGCGAACGGGGACCAGAGCGATCATCCGCCCAGCGTACGGTCGGCGTCGTCGGCCTGCGCAATCATCGCGTCGGTCGACTCTGCGGTGTCGACCGGTCCACGATCTCGGATCCACCGGATGATCTCGACGAGCGCCGTGATCGACAGCGCGGTGCCGAACGCGAGCCAGAACGCCAGTGCGTGGTTGTCCTCGAACGCCTGGCCGAACAGGTAGCCGAGCCCGGCGGCGTAGGTCGCCCAGACGATGCCGGCCACCGCCACCCACGCCGCGAACCACAGCCGAGGCTGCTGGGTGATCCCGGACGACACCGTGAGGATCGTGCGTCCGCCGGGGATGAACCGGGCGGTGATCAGCAACATCCCGCCCCGCTTCTTGATCTGGTGCCCGGCGGAGTCGATGCGGGCGTCGCGGTTCGGCTTGCGTGCCGCCCACGCGCGGACGCGAGGTTCGAAACGGTCACCGATCGCGTACGCGAGGTTGTCGCCGAGGAACGCACCGAACGCCCCGGCGAAGATGACGAGCGCCAGGGTCTGGTTGCCGGCACCCGCAGCGACGCCGCCGGCGATCACCGTGGTCTCGCCGGGGACGATGGGAAGCACCGAGTCGAGCAGCGCGACCGAGAAGATGATCAGCAGGAACCACCAGTTCGCCGAGAACTCGTCGAGCCACTCGCTGACGTCGGTGATGATGCTGGCGACGATGCCGACCATGAGACGTCGACGCTAGCGGCGCACGGTCGCCCCCGCCCCCGAGCCCACCCACACGCGATGAGTTTCCGCGCGACCTGTCCGCGCGAAGACTCATCGCTCGGGTGTTCGCCCCGTGAGCGATGAGTTTCCGCGCGACCTGTCCGCGCGAAGACTCATCGCTCGGGCGTGATCAGGCGACGGTGATGCGGATGCGGGCGTGTTCGTCGGTGGCCGATGCGGCGATCACGAGGTCGTACTCACCGGGCTCGATCACCCACGAGCCGGTCGCGGTGTCCCAGTGGTGGAACGCCTCGGGGCCGAACCGCAGCGTGGCCTCCACGGTGGAACCGGCCGCAACCACGAGCTTCGACCAGGCCTTCAGTTCCTTCGGAGGTCGTTGCGCACGTGGCGCCACCGGCGCGACGTAGCCCTGCACGACGACCGTCGTCTCGCGGTCGCCCGTCGCCGTGACCGGCACCGACACGGTGACGTCGTCGCCGACGCCGATCGACGTGGCGTTCGCGCTCGTCTCGCCCCACTCGGAGGCGCCGTAGCTGAGACCGTGGCCGAATGCGAAGCGCACGGCGAGGTCGCGGGCGTCGTAGCCCCGGTAGCCCATGAACAGGCCTTCGCCGTAGCGCTGGGTGCCGGCGCCGGTGCTGTCGTGATCGGGAGCGTGGTGGAGGTACGCCGGATGGTCGGCGAGACGTTTCGGGATCGTGGTGGGAAGGCGGCCGCCGGGATCGGCGACGCCGAGCAGCACGTCGACGAGGGCCTCGGCCTGTTCCTGGCCGGCGAAGAACGACGTGAGGATGGCGGGCGCCGAACCGGGATCGTCGGGGTCGGCCCAGTCCATCGTGACCGGCGAGCCGGCGTTGACGATCACCGCGGTGTTGGGGTTCGCCGCCACGACGCGCCGGACGAGATCGTCCTGGAGACCCGGAAGGTCCATCGTGGTGCGGTCGTGTCCCTCGGTCTCCCATTCGTCGTTCGTGCCGACCATCACGATGGCGACGTCGGCGTCGGCCGCCGCGGCGACGGCGCGGTCCATGAGATCGGCAGGCTCCGGCGAGCGAATGCCGACGCGAATCGCAGCGAAGCCGTTGCCCGACCTCGTCGCGAAGCCGACGTACAACGGGACGGGCCGCCCGGCGACGCAGTCGATGGTGTGGGTGACCTCGATGCTGCCGTAGCCGAAGAACTCCTCGCTGCGCGGCAGCTCCATCTCGCGATCGGCCAGAAGTTCCTCGAGCCCGTTGCCGGTGTCGACCGCAACCGTCATCGGGCCGGTGGTGACGACACCGATCGTGTGGGGCCCATCGACGTCGGGCACGAACGAGCCCTCGATCCGGGCGGAGAACTTCATCGGGTCGACGCCGTCGGGCACGGAACCGAAGAAGCGCACGAGCGTGGTCGGCGACGGTTGTTCCAGCACGGCATCGGCGGTCCAGTCGCTGCCGTTGACGTAGGACACGCGCAGCCCGGGGTCGCCGGTGGGGCTGACGAGCTGGCGCCTGCGGACCACCGGGGTCAGACGATCGATACGTACGCCCGGCTCGTAGGTGATGGTGGCGCCGGTGGCACTGGAGGGCCCGATGCGGTCGGTGATCGCCGCGAGCAGCGTGCGGTGGCCGAACGGCGTGAGGCTGGCTGAGCCACCACCCATGCAGCGGTCGATGTCCGCATTGGGGCCGATCACGGCCACGCGTCGCAGCGTGGTGGAGTCGATGGGCAGGACCGGTGAGGACGTGGTGGCGATCGGTTCGTTGCGCAGCAGGACGGTGCCGGCGACCGCAGCGCGGCGCGTGAGCGCCCGCTCGGCCGGGTCGTCGACCGATTGCTCGGCCACGTCGGCGGAACGTTCGTCGGCGCGCACACGGTTCGCCAGGACGAGCAGGTTGCGGACCAGACGGTCGACCTGGGCTTCGTCGACCTCGCCGCGTTCGACCGCAGCGACGAGCTTGTTGCCGTAGATCCGAACGGGACCCGGCATCTCCAGGTCGAGTCCGGCGTTGGCGGCTGACGCCGCATCGTGGACCCCGTACCAGTCGGACACGACGAAGCCGTCGAATCCCCACTCGTCGCGCAGGATCTCGGTGAGCAGCCGCCGATTCTGGGCAGCGTGCTCGCCGGCGAGTTTGTTGTACGAACTCATGATGCCCCAGGCGTCGGCCTCCTTGACGGTGCGCTCGAAGGGACGCAGGTACAGCTCGCGGAGCGTGCGCTCGTCGACGTCGACGTCGACCGACATGCGCTCGATCTCGGTGTCGTTGGCGACGAAGTGCTTGACCGTGACGGCGACGTCGTTCGACTGGACGCCGCGCACCCACGCGGACGCGAGCGCGCCGGTCAGCTCGGGGTCCTCGCTGTAGCACTCGAAGGTGCGTCCGCCGACGGGCGTGCGGTGCAGGTTGACGGTGGGTCCGAGCACGATGTGCGCGCCCTTGCGGACGGCTTCGGCGCCGACCAGCGCCCCGAGCTCGGCGACGAGGTCGGCGTCCCAGGTTGCGCCGGTGGTGATCCCCGACGGCATCACGACGCCGGGCGTTCCCGTGCCGCCGTGTCCCTCCCCGCGCACGCCGTTGGGCCCGTCGGACATCTTCAGCTGGGGTATCCCCGCGTCGGGGAAGGCCTCGGTTCGCCACGTCGTCTCGCCGGCGACCAACCGGCACTTGTCGTCGAGGGAGAGTGCAGCCACTGCCGCGTCGATGTCGATCACAGCTCGAGTGTTGCAGACCAACGTTCACGAGGTGCGAGGCGCATCGTGAACGCCTCCACGGTCACCTAGACGGCGGCGCCGGCGCGTTCGCCTTCGACGACGGCGGCGTGGGCGCGGCGTGGGGCGACGCAGTCACCGACGCGCTCGACACTGACGCCGGCGGTCAACAGGTCGCGATACAGCCACTCGACGGGGTTGGCGTGCACGGCCAGCACCACCCAGTCGGGCGCCCGGGTGACGTTGGTGCCCGTCGGATGGTGCAGCAGCGTGAGCGTGCGGCCCTCCATGCCCATCGGCACCAGGTCGGTGGTCTGCACGATCCCCTTCTCGCCGGCGCGGATCCACCAGTTCTCCATGTCGAGAGTGATGCCGAGATCCTGGCCGACGACCATGCCCTGGGTGATCACCTCGACGTGGCAACCTCGATCGGCGAGCACCTCGGCGGTGGACGTCGCGTGGTGGAAGCCGATCTCGTCGATCACCACGACGTCGCCGAACGGCTGCACCGAGCCGTCGAGCACCTGGCGCACATCGACGACGTGCTCGGCGTCGCCCGGCACCCAGTAGGGGCGGGCTGCCTCGGCGCCGGTGGCGACGATCACGTGGTCGGGCTGCTTCTCGTCGACGAGGCCCGGCCACACGCCGACGCCGTACTCGAAGTCGACGCCGAGGCGCCGACACTCGGTGAGCTGGTTGCGGATCATGTCGCCGAACTCGGCCCGGTTCGGCACCGACGCAGCGAGGCGGACCTGGCCGCCGGCGACCTCGTCCTTCTCGTACACGGTCACCTGGTGGCCGTTGCGACGAGCAGCGATCGCCGCCTGCAGCCCCGCAGGTCCGGCCCCGACGACCATCACCGACTTCGGCTTCGACGTCAGGCGCACGGACCCGACGCCTTCGGACTCGCGTCCGGTGCGCGGGTTCTCGATGCAGCCGAGCCAGCGGTTGAGGCCCATCCGGCCGACGCACTCCTGGTTGCACGACAGGCACAATCGCGTTTCGTCGGTGGCGCCGGCGCGGGCCTTGGCGACGAAGTCGGCGTCGGCGATCTGGCCGCGCACGACGCCGACGAGGTCGCACTGGCCCTCCGCCAGCGCCCGTTCGGCCTGCAGCGGATCCTTGAACCGGCCGACGCCGACGACGGGCAGATCGACGGCCTTGCGGATCGCCGAGGGGATGAACATCGCATAGCCGGGCGGGATGTGCATGGACGCTTCGATCATGAACAGGCTCGCCGTGGCGACGCCGATCGAGGTGTTGATGTAGTCGACCTGGCCGGTGGCCTCGACGATCTCGGAGATGCGGACGGCGTCGTCGATCGTGGTGCCGTGCTCGATCAGTTCGTCGCCGCAGATCCGCACGCCGAGCGCCATGCCGCGCCCGATCTCCTTGCGGACCGCCGCAACGATCTCGACGAGCAGCCGCGTCCGGTTCTCGAGCGAGCCGCCGTAGTCGTCGGTGCGGTGGTTGGTGGCGGGGGAGAGGAATCCCCGCACGATCGAGGAGTGCGAGCACTGCAGCTCGATGCCGTCGAAGCCGCCCTCGGCGCAGTGCTCGGCCACGAGCGCGTACCCGGCGACGATCTCGTCGATCTCGGCGTGGGTGACCGCCTTGGGGACCTCACGGAACAGCGGGTCGGCGACCGGCGACGGACCCCACACCGGCAGACGCGAGTACATCGACGAGGCCTGTCCGCCGTTGTGGTTGATCTGGGCGAAGATCGGCACCCGATGGCGGTGCACGGCGTCGGTGATCTTGCGGTACCCGGGGATCACGTCTCGGTGGAAGCCGTGGATCAGCTTCTCGTACGGCCAGTCGGTCGGATGCGTCGAGTGTTCCTCGGTGATGATCAGCCCGGTGCCGCCCGCGGCACGGGCGCCGTAGTAGGCCGCGTGCTGGTCGGTCGGCAGACCGTCACGCGCATAGTTCGTGAGGTGCGCGGAGAACACGATGCGGTTGCGCACCTCGACGGGGCCGAGCTGCTGCGGGGTCCAGAGGTAGCGGTACGCCATGGCGCCGCCAACGGTAGCCCGTGATCGAGAGCGCAGGTCAGCCCGGCGGGCAACCCGTGACCGTCAGCGCGGCGGGCCGGAGAGGACGCGTTCGAGGTGGCGTTCGAAGGGGACGGCCGGGTCGTCGAGCGAGTCGATCCACCACGTCATTCCACCATCGACGAGCCGCCCGATCTTGTCCGCGATGGCCGCGTCAGCGGTCGCCGGGCTGCGGTCGATGAAGCAGGCGTCGAACGCAGCGTCGGTGCCACGCAACCGACGGACCGTGGCGACGCAGTCGACGAACTCGTCGACGCGCAGGTACCCGCCGGCCTTGGCGACCGGCCACACGCCGTCGAATCGGGCGGCACGACGGAACGGCGCGCCACCCGGCCACCCTCCGGCGACCCAGATCGGGATACGGCCGCGCACGGGGGTGGGGCGGAACTCGACGTCGTCGAGCGTCACCAGACCACCTCGGTACGAGACCGGCTCACCCGACCAGAGCAGCCCCAGCGCATCGAGCGACTCGTCGAGCAGCTGCGCCCGCCGCTTCGGGTCGGCATCCTCGCCGAAGCGGGTGAATTCGTCGTCGGGTGCACCCAGTCCGACGCCGAGGCGGAGCCGACCGTCGCACAGCAGGTCGAGGGTGACCGACTGCCGGGCGACCACCGAGACCCTGCGCCGTGCGAGCGGCGTGACCATCGGTCCGAGGATGATCCGTTCGGTCGACATCGCCACCGCAGCGAGCGCGACCCACGGATCGGCCATCGGCTGCCACGGCCGGCGGCGGATCACGTGATCCCACAGGAAGAAGCCGTCCCACCCGGCGGCCTCGGCGGCGGCGGCGAGTTCTGCCAGCCGGCGCGGGTCGGCGAAGTCGCCGCCGTTGGGGACGCCCAGCCCGAACGCTGGAGCAGCCGTCATCCGTCGGCGCGCCGGTAGATCGAGACGTGTTGGGCGCTGTCGTCGGTGAACGCCTCGCCGGCCATGTCGCCGAATCGTGCGTCGAGGCGCAGTCCGGCGGTGGCGGCCATCGCGTCGAGTTGTTCGGGCGTCGCCCATCGGATCGACCACGGACGCAACCGCACCCCGCCGTCCTCGGAGAGCTGGATGAACTGTCCCTCGGCGAGTTGTTCGTCGGGGCGGTTGACCGACACCGACAGCACGACGTGGTCGACGGCCATCGAACGCACGGTCACCTCCGACGACCCATCGGCCGCGTCGGCGTGCGGCACGAACGCCTCGACGACGAACACACCGCCGGGAGCGAGCCGTTCGGCGACACGACGGAACAGCCGCGGCTGGTCGTGCTCGCCCAGCAGGTTGAAGACCGTGTTGTAGGCGACCAGCACCACCTCGAACGGTCCTGCGGGAAGCTCGTCGGCGATGTCGCCAAGGACCGTGTCGACGACGCCGAGCCCGTCACGCTCGCGGAGCTTGGCGAGCATCGCTTCGCTGCTGTCGACGCCCACGACGCGCAGGCCCGCGTCGGCCATCGGCACCGCGAGGCGCCCGGTACCGACGCCGAGTTCGAGCACGCGACCGTCGTCGCCGGCGAGGTCGACGATGCGCCGAACGGTCGCGTCGACGTCGGTGACGTCGGCGTACCACTCGTCGTACACGTCGGCGAACCCGTCGCCGTACGAACGATGGTCGTAGCCGCGCATTCGTCAGAGGCTATTGCGGTGGATGTACGTCGTGGACGTACGTCGTGGAGGTACTCGGTAGCGTGGAAGAGGTGACGGAGCCGGCCATCACCTACCTCGACCACGCTGCGTCGACGCCCATGCGCGCCGAGGCGGTCGAGGCGATGATGCCGTACCTGTCCGAGCTCTACGCCAACCCGTCGGGTTCACACCGCTTCGCTCGACGAGCGCGCCAGGCCGTCGACGAGTCCCGCGACACGGTCGCCGGGGTGGCCGGGTGCCACCCGAACGAGGTGGTGTTCACCGGCTGCGGCACCGAGAGCGACAACATGGCGATCACCGGCGCCATCGCTCGACGGGGCGGCGTCGCGGTCTGCCCGGCCGTCGAACACCACGCCGTGCTGCACGTCGTCGAGCAGCTCGGATCCCAGGGACGTGTGGTCGGCGTCGACGCCGTCGGGCGTGTCGACCTCGACGAACTCGCGGCCGTGCTCGACGCCACCTCCGACGTGTCGATCGTCAGCGTCATGGCGGTCAACAACGAGGTCGGCACGATCACCGAGATCGTCGACGTGGCCAGCATCGTTCGACGCCACGCGCCCGACGCGCTGTTGCACACCGACGCGGTCCAGTCGGCCTGTTGGCTCGATCTGCGCGACATCACCCCGCACGTCGACCTGCTGTCGCTCAGCGCACACAAGTTCGGCGGGCCCAAGGGCGTCGGCGTGCTCGTCGAGCGTGGCGGCCCGAAGGTCGATCCGTTGATCATCGGCGGCGGGCAGGAACGGGAGCGCCGCAGCGGCACCCACAACACCGCCGGGATCGTCGCCGCGGCGGTCGCTCTCGGTCTCGCCGATCGCGAACGAGCCGACGAGAACGCCCGGCTGGCAATTCTGCGCGACGAGCTCATCGTGGGGCTGCAGCAACGCCTCGACGGAGTCGTCGAGACCGTCCCCGCCGCCCACAAGGTCGCGGGTTCGGCGCACGTCTGCATCGCCGGTATCGAGTCCGAAGCACTGCTGTTCCTGCTCGACGAGGCCGACGTGTGCGCGTCGGCCGCATCGGCGTGCGCCAGCGGTGCGATGGAGCCCTCGCACGTCCTCGCCGCGATGGGCGTCGATCGGGACGTGGCGCTCGGCGCGCTCCGGCTCACGCTCGGCCACACGACCACCGCTGCCGACGTCGATCGGGCGATCGAGGTGATCGGCGCCTCGGTCGATCACCTGCGTCGCCGCATGGCCCCGACGCGGACTGCGAGCGCGTCGTGAAGGTGATGTGCGCGATGAGCGGCGGGGTCGACTCGTCCGTCGCAGCGCTGCTGCTGCGGCGCGCCGGCCACGAGGTGGTCGGCGTCACGATGAAGCTGTGGGGTGGCGACAGCGACACCGGTTGCTGCTCGGTGTCCGACGTCGACGATGCCCGCCGGGTCGCCCAGCAACTCGGCATCGATCATCTCGTGTTCAACTTCGGTGACGACTTCGACGAGCACGTGGTGGCCCCGTATGTCGATGCGCACACTCGCGGGGTCACGCCCAATCCCTGCATCGAATGCAACCGGTCGGTCAAGTTCGCGCGCCTCGCCGAGCGGGCCGACCTGCTCGGCTTCGATGCGGTCGCCACCGGGCACCACGCCAACATCGGACGCACCGCCGACGGCTGCTTCACGCTCGAGCGAGGTTCCGACGCGGCGAAGGACCAGAGCTACGTCGTGCACATGCTCGACCAGTCACAGCTCGCCCGCACGATGTTCCCCGTCGGCGGCATGCAGAAGGCCGACCTGCGCGCCTTGGCCGCCTCGATCGACCTGCGCACGGCCACCAAGCCAGACAGCCAAGACGTGTGCTTCATCACCTCCACCGGTGGGCGCACGTCGTTCCTCGGCGACCGGATCCCGTTCCGTGCCGGCACCGTCGTCGACACCGCCGGCAACCGGCTCGGCGAGGTCGAGTCGGTCGAGCTGGTCACCGTCGGCCAACGCAAGGGCATCGGCCTGCCGGGCGGTGGCCCGAAGCGCTACGTCGTCGACGTCGACACGGCCTCGGCCACCGTCACCGTCGGCACCGACGCCGACCTGCTGCGTGGAGAGCTGGTCGTCGATCGGATGAGCTGGGTCGACGAGCCCACCGACGGCCCGGTGCTCGTGCAGTGCAGCGCCCACGGGCGCGCGCTGCCGGCGACGATCAGGGCGGCCGGTCCAGGCAGTGCGTCGATCGTGGTGCGCTGGGACGCACCGCAGCGTCGCATCGCTCCCGGCCAGAGCGTCGTCGCCTACGACACCACCAACACGCGGGTGCTCGGCGGCGGGATCTGCCGCTGAGCGGTGACGCCGGTGCCAGCGACCCGGTGACGGTGACACCGGTCAGGTGATCGGGAGTCCGCGGGCTCTCGCTGACCGCAACGCCCGACCGGGACGGCTGGGGGCGATCAGGAACGAGCGGAGGTGGATCGCCTTGCCGTTCGGTTCCGACGGCGTGAACGCGAAGACGGCGGTCACCGACTCGGTGGTCGCGATCTCGACGGCGTAGCCGCTGGCCGGGCCGGTGAGGTCGGCCGCCTCGGTGTCGGCCGGTGCGAGTCCGATCGAGGCCACCTGGGCGGTGCGCAGCGGGAACGTGTCGGCCAGCACGACGGGGTCGTGCACGACGACGCCGGCCGGAACGAGCACGAACCATCGCAGCGACAGCCGGTACCAGCGCGGTCCGAGCAGGACGACACCGGCGACCGCCAGCACCGTCACGAGCGCGCCAGCGATCCACGATTGGGCAGCCAGCAGGAGCGGCCCGGCGACCATTGCCGGAGCCCACACCGCCCACGCGACGATCGCCGCCAGGCCGGCACCCACCGGGAACCGCAACGGAAAGCGCTCCTCGTCGCCGTACGCCGATGCCTGCACCCACTGTCGCCCGAATTCGGCGGTGGCCACGCCCGCGGCGGCGACGATCGACGGCGCGCCGAGCAACACCAGATCGACCGCGGTCGCGCCGCCGATGCCGGCGCCGACGGTGGCCACCAGTGCCAGCGGCACGACGACGCGCACGACGGTGAGTGACCAGGTCGACGCAACCGCGAGGCCGAGTGCTGCAACCGCCCACAGACCCCAACCTCCCACCGCCGCCGTCCACACCACTGCCGAACTGCGGCCGGCGACCGCTGACTCGACGGCGCGTCCGCCGATCACGGCCACCACGATCCACGCGACCCGAGCCACCCACGGCGAGAACCGAGCCAGGCGATCGATCGGTTCGTCGGATGCTGTCGACATCCCCACAGGTTGCCGCCGAAAGCCGCGATCGCGACCAGCGAGCGGCCAGAGACCGGTCGAGGCCGTCTCGATCTCGGCGACGTGACGTTTGACCAGCGGCCCAGCGGGGAAACGATTCGGCCGCGCTGGGCGCAGCGTGGAACGATGCAGAGATCCCAGTTCGGCGTCCGCCGGGCTGGCAGAGTACGGGGGGATCACCGATGGGAGGTGTGTCGTGAGCGAGTCCGAGGGAGCCGTGCGCACGCCGTCCGCTGCCCGGTCTGCGTTCGCCGACGGCGCCACCGCCGCAGTCGGCAGCCTCCCGCATCTCGATCCCGCCGCCGCCGCGGCCTTCGCGATCGGCGAGTTCGACGTTGCCACGATCCCGTCGTTGCCCCGGCGGTCGCCCCACGAACTGATGCTCGGCCAGGCACTGGTCGGCGTGAGGGGCGTGCGCATCGAACCCGACGGAACGATCACAGTCGACGCGTCGTCGGTGAAGCCGCTCGCGTCGATCCCGACCGACATCGGCCACGAGGCGTTCACCGGCATGCGCTCGTTCCTCGACCTCGCCGGCAAGGTCCGGCTCGACGGCGCCGCAGTGAAGTGGCAGTTCGTCGGCCCGGTCACACTCGGCGTCGCGCTCCACCGCGCCGGCCTCGACCGCGAGTCGGCGTTCGACCTGGCGCTGTCGGCGGTTCGCGATCGCCTCGCCGCGCTCTCGGCGGTGGTGTCCGACGCCCTGCCGAACTCTCGCCAGATGGTGGTGCTCGACGAGCCGTGGTTCGCCGAGCTCATGCAACCCGGTTTCCCGATCCCGCCCGACGAGGCGATCGACCGGATGTCGAGCGCGATGGCGGCGCTCGGGTCCACCACGCTCACGGGCGTGCACTGCTGTGCGCCGTGCGACGTCGCCACGCTGCTCGCATCCGGACCCAACGTCGTGTCGCTGCCGGCTGCGCCGGAGCTGGTCGACTGGGTCGGCTACCTCACCCGGTTCCTGTCCGATGGCGGCGTCATCGCCTGGGGCGTCACGCCCACCGACGGCCCGGTTCCATCCACCTCGGAACGTCCGTGGCGGGCGCTGAGCGACCTCTGGTGCAGCCTGGTGCAGCGCGGATGTGACCCGGTGCTGCTGCGGCGCCAGAGCATCGTCACCCCACAGTGTGGATTGGCGATGCACTCGGTGTCGGTGGCCCGTCGGATCGTCCGGCTCACCGCCGATGTCGGCAAGCGCGTCCAGGACCAATCAGCGGCCACCCGCTTCGCCCTCGGCGCCTGACGTACACGTTGCCCCTGGCTTCACGTGGACGTGACCGGCGATGGGGTGCACGTCGTAGCCTCGGTGGCCGATGACCGCGCCTCCTGACGACGCGACCGCCCCGGCGGTCCGGGTCGACGAACTCCGGGCCCAGATCGCCCACCACAACGAGCGCTACCACACGCTCGACGACCCCGAGATCAGCGACGCCGACTACGACGCGCTCGTGCGTGAGCTGCGCCAACTCGAAGCCGATCATCCCGACCTCGTCACCGACGACTCGCCGACCGGCCTCGTCGGTGGTGCGATCAGCGTGACGTTCTCGCCGGTCACCCACCGGGTGCCGATGATGAGCCTCGACAACGCGATGGACGCCGACGAACTGCGGGCGTGGGCCGATCGCGTGGTCAAGGGTCTCGACGGCGCGGTCCCGACGTTCGTGTGCGAGCTGAAGTTCGACGGCCTCGCGATCAGCCTGCGCTACGAAACCGGACGGTTCGTACAGGCCGCCACCCGGGGCGACGGCCGCGTCGGCGAGGACGTCACCGCGAACGTCGCGACGATCACCGACGTGCCCCACACGCTCCCCGACGGAGCACCAGAGGTGGTCGAGGTGCGCGGCGAGGTGTACATGACCCGGTCGAGCTTCGAGCAGCTCAACGAACGCGCCCTGGCGGCGGGGGAGAAGACGTTCGTCAACCCCCGCAACTCGGCGGCGGGCAGCCTCCGGCAGAAGGATCCGTCGGTCACCGCGAGCCGCAATCTGTCGTTCTTCGGCTACCAGCTCGGTGAGGTCGTCGGCGGACCCGAGTTCACGAGCCACGTCGCCATGTTGGAGTTCGCTGCGAGCCTCGGTGTTGCCGTCAACGACCATGTGCGGACCTTCACCACGATCGACGACGTCGCCGCGCACTGCCTGTACTGGCAGGATCATCGTCACGACCTCGACTACGAGATCGACGGCGTGGTGATCAAGCTCGACGACACCGCACAGCGCGAACGGCTCGGCGTCACCTCTCGTGCGCCGCGCTGGGCCATTGCCTACAAGTTCCCGCCGGAGGAGCGCACCACGCTGCTGCGCGACATCATGGTCTCGGTCGGCCGGACGGGTCGCGCCACGCCGTTCGCGGTGCTCGAGCCCGTGTTCGTCGGGGGTTCGACCGTTGGCATGGCCACGTTGCACAACCAGGACCAGGTGGCGGTCAAGGACGTCCGCCCCGGCGACACGGTGGTCGTACGCAAGGCCGGCGACGTCATCCCCGAGGTGGTCGGCCCGGTGCTGTCGCTGCGACCGGAGCGCAGCACCCCGTGGGTCTTCCCGACGCACTGCCCGCGCTGCGGCAACCTGCTCGTGCGGCCCGAGGGCGAGGCCGACACCAGGTGCGTCGCCCCCGACTGTCCTGCGCAGCGCGACCAGA
This sequence comes from Ilumatobacteraceae bacterium, assembly GCA_963715825.1. Taxonomy (GTDB): domain Bacteria; phylum Actinomycetota; class Acidimicrobiia; order Acidimicrobiales; family Ilumatobacteraceae; genus Sva-07. The sequence continues at coordinate 102,852 of CAVQSI010000018.1, read as the reverse complement.
AGATCGCCCACTTCGCGTCGCGCGGCGGCATGGACATCGAGGGCCTCGGCGAGCAGATGGTCGAGAAGCTGACCGCCGCCGGGCTCGTTCGTGACCCGGCCGATCTCTACTCGCTGACCGTGGAGCAGCTCGTCGAACTCGACCGGGTCGGCCCGACCAGTGCCCAGAATCTGGTCGACGAGATCGCGAAGAGCACCCAACGACCCCTGCCGAAGCTCCTCACCGCACTCGGCGTGCGCCATCTCGGCCCTGCGGCGTCGCTCGCGCTGACGAACGAGTTCCACACCCTCGATGCGATCGTGTCGAAGTCGGTCGAGGAACTCGCCGCGGTGGAGGGGGTGGGCGAGGTGATCGCGACCACCATCGTCAGTTGGTTCGCGCAGGACGTCAACCGCGCCTACATCGATCGCCTCCGCGCCGCCGGTGTCAGCTTCGGCGATCCAGCCGCAGCCGAAGCAGCCGCTGCGGCGCGCGCGGCGACGCCGCAGACCTTGGAGGGCAAGGCCGTCGTGGTCACCGGGACGTTGGCCAACTACAACCGTGAGCAGGCCGAGGACGCCATCACCTCGCGGGGCGGCAAGAGCCCCGGCAGCGTGAGCAAGAAGACGTTCGCGCTCGTCGTCGGCGACTCGGCGGGGGCGAGCAAGCTCACCAAGGCCGAGACGCTCGGCGTGCCGATCCTCGACGAGGCAGGTTTCGAGCACGTGCTCGCCACCGGCGAACTGCCCGCCACCTGACCGCTGCGGTCAGACGACGTTGAACTCCCAGCGGTAGCTGCGGGCCTGCTCGGGTCCGTCCTCGATCCGCCAGAAGATCACCTCGGCCTCGTGGAGCCCTTGCGTGAACGACTCGATCAGCGCGCCCTCGACCGGTTGGAACGAGATCACGCTGTTGCCGGGGTCGAACACGGCCGTGGTCGGCAGGTCGACCTGTTGGCCGGCGGCGGGCGGTTCGAACGGATCGACGTCGGACTGACCGATCGCTGTGGTCGGCAACTCGATGCCGTCGATGATCAGACGCGCTTCGTAGCCCGCCTCGAGATCGACGACCACGCGCTCCTGCTGCAACACCTGGACCGCGTTCTCGACCGGCTGCACCGACTCGATCGCCTCGGGCCGATCGATGCCGTCGTTGCCGGTGAGTGCCGTGGTGACGCCGAAGATGATCAGGATCACACCGCAAGCGATTGCGAAGCTGGCGAGCAGGAGGCCGCGATCGAGCCGGCGTTTGGGCCGATCGGTCGATGCGTCGCCATCGTCGTCGGATGACGCCGGCGCGGTGGTCGGCGCGGAAGAATCGGCGCCAGAGGACTCGATGTCGACGGACTCGATGTCGACGGGCTCGTCGACATCGGTGGCGTCGGTGGCGTCGGGGTCGGTCACGCGATCGGTCACTTCACCATGATGCCCGCCCTCCACGCGACTTGCGCAGCCGGTAGCGTTTCACCCGCTGTGGATCCTGACACATCAGACTCGACCCGTACCGACGTGGAGTCGCTGGTCGGACGCGTCCTCGGCGACCGGTACCGCATCGAGAACGTGGTCACCGCCGGCGCGAACACGGTGATCACCGAGGCGATCGACACCGCCGCCAACCGGCCCGTCACCGTGAAGATCGTGCGTCCCGAACTGGCGGTCACCTCGGCCTTCCGTCAGGCATTTCGGCGCCAGGTCGAAGTGGCCATGTCGCTCAACCACCCCAACATCGCGTCCGTGCTGGGCTGGGGCGAAACCGAACTCGACGGCGAATCGACGCTGTTCTGGGTCGTGGAGTATCTCGGCGGAGGCAGCCTGCGCGACCTGTTCGACCGCGGACGTCTCCTGGCCCCGTCCCAGGCGCTCGTCGTCGGCCTCGAGGCGGCGCGAGCGCTCGAGGCCGCGCACAGCCGCGGAATCGTGCACACCGAAGTCACGCCGTCGAAGCTGGTGTTCGGCGAGGATGCCCGGCTGCGCGTCGCCGACGTCGCCATGGCGCAACTGCTCGGCGCCGAGGCGTGGGCCGAGCCGGCAACCGTGGCGACCCATGTGGCGCGCTACGCATCGCCCGAGCAGGCGCTCGGCCTCGACGTCGACGAGAAGACCGACGTGTACGCCCTGTCGCTGTGCCTGATCGAGTCGATCACCGGCAAGGTGCCCTTCGCCGGCGACTCCACCGTGTCGACCCTGGCGGCCCGGGTGGGCAAGCTGATGCCCGTCACCGCCGACATGGGGTCGCTCGCGTCGGTGCTCGAACGTGGCGGTCGCCCCGATCCCGAGGATCGCTGGACGGCAGCGGAGTTCGCGAAGGCGCTCGTTGCGTCGGCCGAGGCCCTGCCGCGTCCCGAGCCGATCCCCGTGCTGGCGACCAGCTTGTTCGCTTCGTCGCTCGCTCAACGCGTCGAGCCGACGCCGCCAGAAGCAGCCACGCCCGAGCCGACCACGCCCGAGCCGACCACGCCCGAGCCGACCGCGCCCGAGCCGACTGCGCCGGTCGACGAGCCGACGGCCGACGCCGGCATCGACGCGACGGACCTCGCGGTCCCACTGCTGCTGTTGACCGACATCGCCGACCCGCCCACCGGTGCGGTCCAGGTGGGCGCCGAGCCCGACGGTGCCGACGCGACCGAGCCGACGGGACCGACGGGTACTGCCGTGATGCCCGCGGTGGCGTTCGCCGCCGCACCCGTCGAACAGGCCGCCGCACCCGTCGATCCGACCCCGTCGGGCATCCTCTACGACGAGGAGCAGGCCAAGCGGCCCTGGGCCAAGTACGGCGTGCTGGCGTTGATCGCCCTCGTCGGCATCGGACTGCTGAGCTACGCCGGGTGGCTCTTGCTGCGTACCGAATCGTTCGAGGTACCGGACCTCACCGGCGTCGAGGAATCCGTCGCTCTCAACGAGATCGCCGGCAACGGCTGGGTGATCGAGACCGAACGGGAGCGCAGCGACGAGGTCCCCGAGATCGACCACGTCGTGCGCACCATTCCGGCGGCCGGCGAGATGCTCGACGAAGGTGACACCTTCGTGATCGTGGTCAGTGATGGCTTCGAGCTCCGCACCGTGCCGGAGCTCACCGGATTGCCGGTGGCCGAGGCGACCGCCATGCTCACCGAACTCCGTCTCGTGCCGGTCGAGGGCCCGCCCGAGTTCTCCGAGGACGTCCCGGTCGGCGTCGTGATCCGCTGGCAGGTCCAGGGCGATGCCGCCCTCACGGCCGGTGCCCAGGTGCTGCCCGACACCGCAGTGGTGATCACCGCCTCGCTCGGACCCGAACCGCGCCCGGCGCCGGATCTCGTCAACCTCACCGCCCCCGAAGCGACCGCTGCGCTCGACGCACTGCAGCTCGTCACTGCGCAGGGCGAGGACGTGTTCAGCGACGACATCGAAGTGGGACGCGTCGTCACCCAGGTCCCCGCGCCCGGCACCGCCGTCGAACGCGGTGGCACGGTCACGTTCCAGCTGTCGAAGGGTCCCGACCTCGTGGCCTTCCCCGATCTGACCGGGCTCACCTATCCCGAAGCGCAGACGGTCCTCGCCGGCGCGGGCTACGCCGTCAACAGCCTGCTCGGTACCACGGAGGGTGTCTTCGTGTCGGCCTCGGTCGACGGTGACGAGATCCAGGCAGGCGCCACGTTCCCCCGCGACACCGCCGTCGATCTGATCTTCCTGTAACGGCGCCCGGCCGGTCGGGAATCGACTCGATGGATCCCGGATCGCTACGGTTCCGGGACCGTGGCCAGCGACCGCTGGTCACCGGGTCGACAAGGAGCCCTCATGACCTCACTCGACGGACGAGTCGCGATCATCACCGGTGCCGGACGTGGGATCGGTCGAGAGCACGCGCTGTTGTTCGCCGAGGAAGGCGCCAAGGTGGTCATCAACGACCTCGGCGGAGCAAACGACGGTGAGGGCACCGATCAGACACCGGCCGAGGAGGTCGCCGCCGAGATCCGAGCGATGGGTGGCCAGGCGATCGCCAACGCCGACGACGTCGCTGACTGGGAAGGCGCGCAGCGACTCGTCAACGCGGCGATCGCCGAGTTCGGCGACCTCGACATCCTGGTCAACAACGCCGGCATCCTGCGCGATCGTGTGATCGTCAACATGACCGAGGCCGAGTGGGACGCGGTGATCGCCGTGCACCTGAAGGGCCACTTCGCACCGACGCGGTGGGCGGCTGCCTACTGGCGCGAGGAGCACAAGGCGGGGCGGGGCAAGCGCCGCAATCTCGTGCACACCTCGAGTACCTCGGGGCTGTTCTCGAATCCCGGCCAGGCCAACTACGGCGCCGCGAAGTCGGGCATCGCCACGTTCAGTCAGATCGCGGCGAAGGAACTCGTGCGCTACGACGTGCAGAGCAACTGCATCGCGCCCGGCGCCCGAACCCGCCTCACGCTCGCCACCCCGGGCCTCGAGGAGATCATGACCCCCAAAGAGGGGGTGTTCGACGAGTGGGACCCCGCGAACATCTCGCCGCTGGTCGCCTATCTGAGCAGCACGGCGTGTCAGTTCACCGGCGAGACGTTCTTCGCCCAGGGCGGCGTGGTCAAGCGGGTGCGCTCGTGGGAGATGGGCGACACCGTCGAACAACCCGCCAAGTGGACGGTCGACGGCCTCGCGGCTGCGCTCGCCCCGCTCGCCGACTAGCAGGTCACGCCGGTGCCCGGCACCGCGTCACCGGTCAGTGGCGGGACTGGGCGTACTCGATGACGCGTTCGACCACGGCGGTGCTCGCTTTGGCGGTCGACCCGGAGTCGAACGGTGGCTGCGGGTCGTACTCGATCATCAGCTGCGATGCCTCGGCCGCCGTCCGATCGACCAGCAGTTCGACGAGACGAAGCGCCATGTCGATCCCGCTCGACACGCCGGCCGCCGTGATGATTCGCTGCTCGAGGTGCTCGACGACGCGCTCGCCGGTCGGGACGGCTCCGTGCTCGGTCAGGACGTCCAGCGCACTCCAGTGGGTGGTGGCGGTGAGACCCTGCAGCAGTCCAGCGGCGGCGAGCACGAGCGAACCGGTGCACACCGAGGTCGTGTAGGTCGTGGATGCATGCGCAGTACGGACCCAGTCGAGCACCCGCTCGTCGGTCATCAGCGCCCTCGTTCCGAATCCGCCGGGGAACACCACGATGTCCGGTGTCGCGAGCTCCTCGAAGGTGGCGTCGACCTCGATGCCGAGCATGGCGTTGTCGGATCGCACGACGCCGCGCCGATGCCCGATGAACGTCACGTCGAACTCGGGGATGCGTTGCAGCACCTCGTACGGGCCGATCCCGTCGAGCGCCGTGAACTGCGGGAACAAGGGGATTGCGATGCTGGTCACGCCGTCACGGTAGTGGCGCGGCGGGCCGCAGGTAGCGTGGCGCCGTGGACGTACGCATCGGAGTGACCCAGGCCCCCCGCGAGATCAACATCGAGCTGCCGGAGGACGCCGACCGTGACGACTTGAAGTCGCGTGTCGAAGCGGCGCTTGCCGGGGCGAGCGACGTGCTGTGGATCACCGACAAGCGTGGCAAGGACGTCGCCGTCCCCTCGGCGAAGATCGCCTACATCGAGCTCGGTTCTGCCGACGGCGATCGCAAGATCGGCTTCGGAGGCTGAGTCTGGGTTCCGCCGGTCGGCCGGGGTTGCTCGACCTCGACCTCCTCTGGGTCACCGGCAAAGGCGGCGTCGGCAAGACCACCGTCGCAGCAGCGATCGCCGATGTCGCCGCGCAGTACGGGCGCCGCACGCTGGTGTGCGAGATGGACGCCAAGGGCGCGCTCGCCAACGCGTTCGACGTCGGCGTGCTCGAGTTCGAGCCGACCGAGGTCGCACCGAACCTGTTCGCCATGGCGATGAACACCGAGGACTCGCTGCGCGAGTACCTCCGCCTGTTCGTTCGGATCCCGCTGCTGGGCCGCATCGGACCGCTGGCGTCGACGTTCGACTTCGTCGCCGACGCCGCACCCGGCGTGAAGGAGATCCTCGGTGTCGGCAAGCTCTGCTGGGAGGCGCGAGAACGCAACTACGACCTGATCGTCGTCGACGCCGAAGCGAGCGGTCACATCGTCAGCCAGATCGGTGCACCACGGGTGATCGCCGACCTGGTGCAGGTCGGCCTGGTGCGTGACCAGACCCAGTGGATGCTCGACATCCTCGACGACCCTGCTCGCACCGGCGTCGCGGTCGTGACCACCCCCGAGGAGATGCCCGTCACCGAGACGATCGAACTGCTCGCACGGTTGCGATCCGAGACCGGCGCACATGCGTCGGCCGTCGTCGCCAACCGGGTTCTGCCCGCCATGTTCAACCGAGGCGAGCAGGCCATCGTCGATCGACTCGACGAGGCAATGGGCCCACTCGTCGAAGCGGTCGGGCCCGGTGTGCGCACCGTCATCGACGCAGCGCGCCTCACCGAGTCGCGACGTTCGAACGGGGCCACGCACCTCGATCGGCTCCGCACGTGGATCGGCGACAACGACGCGGTCGATGCAGATCTGCCGATCATCACGGTGCCCGAGCTGTTCGCCCGAGCGTCCGGTCCGCGCGTCGTGTCGCTCGTCGCCGATGCACTGATCGGCGAACTCGATCCCGAGCCGGCGGCGAGCAGCGCGTCGTGAGCGATCTCGACAACCTCCTCGCCAGTCGCGAGATGATCCTGGTCGCCGGCTCGGGTGGGGTCGGCAAGACCACGATCGCCGCCGCGCTCGGCATCGCTGCGGCCGCACGCCAGAAGGGCCGGGTGCTCGTGCTGACCGTCGACCCCGCCCGACGCCTGGCGACTGCGCTGGGCGTCGACGAGTTCGGCAACACCCCGGTGCGCATCGACCCGGCAGCATTCGCCGACGCCGGCGTCAAGGTGCGCGGCGAGGTGTGGGTGGCGATGCTCGACACGAAAGCCGGCTGGGACGAACTGATCATGCGCCACGCACCCGACGACGAGATCCGCGACGCCGTGCTCGCCAACCCGCTGTACGAGAACATCACCAGCCGTTTCGTGCACAGCCACGAGTACCTGGCGATGGAACAGCTCCACGACCTGCACGCCCGCGGGGAGTTCGACCTCGTGATCGTCGACACGCCGCCGTCGCGCAACGCACTGTCGATCCTCGACGCCCCGAGCCGGATGGTCGAGTTCTTCGGGAGCCGGCTGCTGCGCTGGTTGACCGTGCCGTACCGCTCGCGCCTCTTCACGGTGGCCTCCAAGCCGTTCTACCAGGTCGCCGACCGGGTGCTGGGGTCACGATTCCTCCAGGACATCGCCGACTTCTTCGTGCTGTTCCAGGCAATGGAGGGTGGCTTCGTTCGCCGTGCGCGCGAGGTCGAGGCCCTGCTCGTCGACCCGCGGACGGCGTTCGTGGTGGTGACCACGCTCGAGACGGCGCCGAGCCACGAAGCCCGGTTCCTCGCACGCTCGCTCGTCGAACGCGAGATGTGCCTCGGCGCGATCGTGGCGAACCGCGTCCTGCCAGAGGCCTTGGCCGGCAGCGAAGCGGCCGACAGTGCCGCCGCCCTGCTCGAACAGGCCGCCGGGCCCCTGGCCGACACGGTCGCTGCCGAACTCGACGAGCCCGTCGCGCGGGTGCGATCGGTGCTCACCGAGGTGGCCGTGCGGTTCGACGACGTGGCGTTGGTGGCCGCACGAGAGTCCGATCGGCGCGCGGAACTGGCGGCGATGGCGCCGACGATGGTGTCGGTCCCGTGGCTCGACGGCGACATCCACGACCTCGCCGGACTCGGTCGCCTGGCCGGTCACCTGCGCGACGCGTGAACTTCAGGCAGAATCAACGGTGATGACCTCTCTCGCCGAACTGGCCCGCGAGCACTCAACGCTCGAACGCGACGACATCGATCACCTGCACCGGCTCACCGCCGAGTGGGCGTTCCTCGCCGATCTGTGCTTCGCCGATCTGCTGCTCTACGTACGATCCGACGCCGGCAAGTGGCTGATCGTCGACCAGGTCCGCCCGGCGACCAACCAGACGATGTACGTCACCGACTACGTCGGTACGTGGGCCGATGGTGACGAGGCCGAACTGATCGAACAGGCCTTCGGCAGCGGTCAACGCGTCGAAGGTGCGATCGAGGTCGACGGTGGTGGCGACGAGGTCAACCACGCCCGGATGCTCGCGATCCCGATTCGCCACGGCGACCGGATCGTCGCGGTGCTGTCGAAGGAGTGGAAGGTCCGTGCCGGTCGTCCGCTCGGCGAACTCGAACGCAACTACTCCTACATCTTCGAAGAGTTCGTCCAGATGATCGAAGCGGGCTCGTTCCCGTTCGCCGGGCGAGTCGCCGACTCGAGCGCGGCACCGCGCGTCGGCGACGGGGTGCTCACCCTCGACTCCAGCGGCACCGTCACCTACGTGTCGCCGAACGCGAACTCGGCGCTTCACCGTGTGGGGATCCAGGCAAACCCCGTTGGGATGCGCCTCGCGGAGCTCGGCTTCCACGACGGTCCGGTCCGTCAGGCGTTCGAGCGGTTCGAGCCCGTCGTCGAGGAGTTCGAGCAGGGCGCCGACGTCACGTTGCTGTGTCGCTGCGTGCCGATCGTGACCGCATCGGGTCCCGGTCGAGAGATCACCGGCGGCCTGCTGCTCGTGCGCGACGTCACCGAACTGCGCAAACGCGACCGGCTGTTGCTGAGCAAGGACGCCACGATCCGCGAGATCCACCATCGCGTGAAGAACAACCTGCAGACGATCTCGTCCCTGCTCCGCCTGCAGTCACGACGCCTGACCAATCCGGAGGCGAAAGCGGCCGTGCAGGAGTCCGTTCGACGGATCCGCACGATCGCCCTGGTGCACGAGTCGCTGTCACGAGAACCCGGCGAGGACATCGCGTTCATCGAGATCGTCCGTCCACTGCTGCGCCTGGCCGAGGAGGGCCTGCAGTCGCCCGACCGGCCGGTGCGGTTCACGGTGAGCGGCGACGGCGGCCGGATCCCGGCGAACACCGCCACACCGCTGTCGGTCGTACTCACCGAACTCCTCCAGAACGCCGTCGATCACGGGTTCCCCGAGGGAAGTGGCGGTGGCGAAGTGCAGGTGGGCCTGTCGCAGGTCGACCGCAACCTCACGATCCGAGTGGTCGACAACGGGCGTGGGGTCGACCCGACGTTCGACATCGACCAGGCCAAGGGGCTCGGGCTGTCGATCGTGCGCACGCTGGTGACCACCGAACTCAACGGAACCATCGACATCCGCCCCGCAACCGGTGCCGATCTCGCCGGCGCCGGCCTCGGCGACGGCTCCGACCGTCAGCACGGCACCGTCATCGAACTCTGCGTCCCGACCTCCGACTAGTTCGGAGGCTCACCGGACACATTCGCGCCGGCGAGGAAAGCGCCGGCGACGAGCCGGGTCGGAGGCGACCCCGCCCGGTGTCATCCGACTCGTGGTGAGCCTCCGACGATCAGATCAGCTGGCGCGGGCGGCGCGGGCGGCGGCAACGCGGCGGCGGCGGATGACGCGGCGCTCTTCTTCGGTGAGGCCGCCCCAGATCCCCGAGTCCTGGTTGGTCTCGAGCGCGAAGTCCAGGCACTGCTTGGACACGGTGCACTCGTCGCACACTTCCTTCGCACGATCGATCTGTACCAGCGCGTGTCCCGTGGTCCCGACCGGAAAGAACAACTCCGGGTCGGTGTCGCGGCAGATGGCGTCGTCGCGCCACTCGTAGTCGGCGGCTCCAAGGGTGAGGCTGGACGCAAGGATCGACACGTTGGTGCTCCTCGAAAGTGGCTGGGGCGGGGGTTCCGCCGAGGGATGGGGGCATCGCCGGGGAGCGATGGGCCGCTCGGGCCGGGACGCACTGTAGGCGTCAGGATGTGTCGCCGCAAGGGCCCATTCGTCCTTTGTTCACCTTCTGTTCGATTCGTTCGACCATGATGGGCCGATGCTCGTCCTCGCCCATCGCGGTGCGTCTGCCGCAGCCGCGGAGAACACCCCCGAGGCGTTCGCGCTCGCCGACCGATTCGGCGCCGACGGCGTCGAACTCGACGTCCGACGTGCACCGGACGGCCGCCTGCTCGTTGCGCACGATCCACTGCCGACGTCGATCGACGGCATCGACGCCGTCGGGTTCGCGACCCTCGCCGAGGCGCTCGACGCGTGTGGCGACCGCATGCTCGTCAACGTCGAGATCAAGAACTCGAAGTCCGATCCCGACTACGACCCCACGATGGCGATGGTCGTGCCGGTCATCGACGAACTGCGCCGACGCGGCCCGGACGCCGCCGATCGCTGGTTGATCTCGTCGTTCTCGTGGAGCACGGTGGCCGCATGCCGCGAGTACGCGCCCGAGATCGCGACCGGCTGTCTGACCTCGGCCGCCGTGGACGAACCGACGATCGAACGACTCGTCGCCGCCGGGCATCGGGCTCTGCACCCGTGGGACCCCCAGGTCGACGAGTCGCTGGTGGCGCTGTGCCATCGCCACGGCCTCGCCGTCACCACCTGGACGTGCAACGACCCGGCCCGCCTGTCGGCGCTCGCCGCACTCGGCGTCGACGGCGTGTGCACCGACGTGCCCGACGTGGCGCTCGAAACGCTGGGACACCACGGCCCGATGGCCGCTCCGTCGTGGCCCGGTCGTCGCTGACCCTCAGTTCGGGAACACCAGCTTGACGGCGTCGGGGACGTGGCTGAACTCGAGCCGCCGCGTCGTGCCGAGCGCGTCGCCGTCGACCTGGTACGGGAACGGGGTGTCGTGCTCGACCACCAGTCGGGTCACGTCGATGCGGACGTCGAGATGGTCGGCGGGCTTCACGCCACCGCCGCGCAGCGCTCCGGCGAGTGAGGTGAGGATCGCAGCGGCGTTCATGGTGGTGAACGTGATCGCCACGAGTCCGCGGTCGAGCGTGGCCGCCGGCGACAGGTCGAGCGGCCGGTTGCCGAGGTAGGTGTACGGATTGGTGTTGAGCACGATCGTGAAGTAGCCGTCGTCGACGTCGGGTCCGCCGTCGCCGTGGAGTGCGAAGTGCGGTGTGCGGCGGTCGTAGCCGGTCAGCCACGTCGTCACGCCGGCCCAGATGAACAGCGGATGGCCGAGCCATCGCTTCAGCGAGCCGCGTTGCTCGACACGCTGGACCACCGCAGCGTCGAAGCCGACGCCGGTGTGGAAGCAGAAGTAGCGGCCGTTGACCTGGCCGAGCCCGATCGGGCGCAGGTCGGCGGCGTCGATGCCGTTGGCGAGATGGTCGGCTGCCTCGACCGGGTCGTTGGGGAGCCCGAGGGTGCGGGCGAAGACGTTGGTCGACCCGCCCGGCAAGACGCCGAGCGCCGTGTCGGTTCCGGCGATTCCGGTGGCGACCTCGTTGAGCGTGCCGTCGCCGCCGAATCCGATGACCACGTCGATCCCGCGGCGGGCAGCGTCGTGTGCGAAACGGGTGGCGTGACCGCGACGGTTGGTCTCGACGATCTCGACGTCGTGGCCCCGGCTGAGTCGGCGATGCACGATCACGGTGTTGCGCGCCGTCACCGACGAGGCGAAGGAGTTGACCACCAACAGGATCCGCAAGTCGCCGACGGTAGCAACACCCAGCGACGACTTGGTCACAGGGTTTGGGTCGAAGTTGACCGACCGGTAACTTGGGCCTCCTTATGAACGTCATCGTCTGTGTGAAACAGATCCCCGATCCGGCACTGCCCGGCGAACTGGATCCCTCCACCAACACGCTCAAGCGTGATGGCAAGCTCATCCTCGACGAGTCCGACAGCTACGGCGTCGAGATGGCTCTCCAGCTCGTCACGGCGGCCGGCGGCGGCGAGGTCAGCCTCGTGTCGATGGCTCCCAACGACGAGACCTCGGGTCTGCGCACTGCGCTCGCCATGGGAGCCGCCAAAGCGGTCCTCGTGAGCGACCCGTCGCTCGCCGGCGCCGATGCGCTCACCACCGCCAAGGTGCTCGGCGCCGCGTCCAAGAAGCTCGGCGACGTCGACCTGATCATCGCCGGCACCGAGTCGTCCGACGGCTACACGGGCACGGTGCCCGAGCAGCTCGCCGAGGTGCTCGGACTCCCGTCGGTCACCTTTGCCAAGAGCATCGAGATCACCGACGGCACGCTCAAGGTCGACCGGCAGACCGAAGCCGGCTACGACGAGGTCACGTGCTCGCTGCCCGCAGTGGTCTCCGTGACCGCCGGCGTCGTCGAGCCCCGGTACCCGAGCTTCAAGGGCATCATGGCCGCCAAGTCGAAGCCGGTCGAGACCGTCACGGCCGCCGACCTCGGCATCGAGTCCGTGTCGTGGGCCCAGCAGATCACCTCCGTCGAGGACGCCCCCGAGCGCGAAGCCGGTGAGGTCATCGAAGACGACGGCGAAACGTTCAACAAGATCGTCGAGTTCCTCGACAACCTGAAAGTCATCTGAGGAGACCACTGATGGGTATCGACAACATCTGGGTGTTCGCGCAGGCCGCCGACGGCGCCCCGACCACCGGCACACTCGAACTGCTCACCAAGGCTCGCAGCCTCGGCGGCACCGTCTCGGCGTTCATCGCCGGCGACGGCGCCGCAGTGGCCGCAGCGCTCGGCGACCACGGAGCGGCCAAGGTCTACTCGACCGGCGACCTCGCCGGCGCGCTCCCCGGCGTGGCCGTCGCTGCAGCGATGCAGGCCGTGATCGAAGGTGGCGACAGCCCCGACCTGATCATGTTCCCGCAGAGCTATGAAGGTCGCGACGTCATGTCGCGGCTGTCGGTCAAGCTCGACCGCACGGTGCTCACCAACTCGACGGGCATCACCGGCGATGGCGACTCGGTCACCGTGCAGACGCCGATCTTCGGCGGCAGCAAGCTGGTGAACTCCACGTTCACCGGCGAGCGTCCGTTCCTGGCAGCGTTCCGCCCGAAGAGCTTCGTCGCCGAAGGCGGCGCAGGTGCTGCGGGCGAGGTCGTGTCGGCCCCGGTTCCCGATCTGGGTTCCACGGGCGGCGCAACCGTCACCGCAGTGCACGTCGAGGAGACCTCGGGTCCCAAGCTCGACGAAGCCGCTGTCGTGGTCGCTGGTGGCCGTGGCCTCGGCGAGGCCGACAAGTTCGACATGATCGAGTCGCTCGCCAAGGCTCTCAAGGGTGCGCCCGGTGCGTCGCGTGCGATCGTCGACGCCGGCTGGGTTCCCTACAGCTACCAGGTCGGCCAGACCGGCAAGGTCGTCAAGCCGACCGTGTACATCGCGGCGGGCATCTCCGGTGCCACCCAGCACATGGTGGGCATGAAGGGCTCGAAGAACATCATCGCGATCAACAAGGACAAGGAGGCGCCGATCTTCGGTGTCGCCGACCTCGGCATCGTCGGTGACGTGCACAAGGTGCTCCCGCAGCTCCTCGCCGCGTTGCAATCCCGTTCCTGACGACGTTCCATCTTGCTCGATAGGGGCCGACCCGTACCCGAACGGGTACCGGCCCGTACGAGACAACTCAGCTCAGGTGGCGTCGCGGGCGAGGATGGCCCACGCGGTGTCGTCGTCGGGGTCTTCGACGGCGAGTTGGAGGTTCCAGCCCATCGCGGGCTCGTACGCGTCCCAGCGGTACCAGCGCAACTCCGCGGCGAGCTCTCCGAGTTCGTCGGCGGGTACGGGCCAGTCGTCGAGCAGGTCGCCGAGGGCGGCGAGGGTCCACCAGGCGCCGAATCGGCCCGACGCCGCGCCACGTCGCCGACCGTGGGCGCCGCCGCTCGCTCCGGCCCAGGCCAGCCAGCCGAGCGCGTCGGCCGGCTCGAGCCGGGCAACCCGAGCGCGCCGCAACCCCATCGCGCCGAGCGCCTCGGCGATGTCTCCTTCGACGCACACGACGTCGGCGTGGCCGTTCGATCCCGTCAGCCACGGTTCGACCAACTGACGCACCGCGAGGTCGACGTCGTCGTCGAGCAGCTCGGCACGCTCGGGCGACACCTCGATCCAGCTGTCGGGTAGGTCGGGCATCGGGAACTCGGCGCCGGTTTCCGTGTAGGTGGCCAGCGGATAGTCGGGTTCCCAGTCCTGCAACTGCAACGGGAGGTCGAGCACCGCCGGCAGGTCGGCTGCCTCGATCCGTTCACCGCGCAACACCCGCTCGTGGGCAACGAACGCGGCCCGTGGCCCGAGGTCGAGCACCGATCGCAACTCGTCCCACGTGTGGTGCTGGGCGGCGACCTCGGTCAGCGGCCCGATCGTGAACCGGCCGGACAGGCCGTCGGATTCGTCGAGCACTGCAGCGACGTGGTCCGGCGCGGCCAACAGGGCGAGGCGGTACTCGGCGAGCGTGGCGGCCGGCCAGAGCTGACGGCCCGTCGCCACCGCATGGCGTGATCGGTCGCGAACCCGGAGCAGTCCGGGCCAGTCGCGGGCGCTGCACCGGTCGTCGATCATGCGCACGAGCCCGTCGAGGTCCGCGCGGTGGATCAGTTCGTCGAGGAGATCGTCGGACGTCTCGGCGGCGTCGGGCACGTCAGACCAGCGGCCAGGGGTAGCGGCGGCCCGACGGATCGGTCGGGAAGCGGCGATGCATGACACACCAGCCGGCGCGTCGCTGCAGCGCCGCGACCTCGTCGTCGGCCAGCAGCGTCGCCACCTCGAGCGGTACGCGCTCGCACAAGCGACCGACTCGCTCGAGCCAGTCCTCGGCGATGTCCTCGCCACCGAACTCCCAGATCACCGTGCGCAGCTTGTCGTCGGCGGCGAAGCACAAGCCGTTGTCGATGCCCCACACCGATGCCGGTTCGCCGTTGCGTTCGGGAATCAGCAACACGTGGCCGCTCTTGCGGTCGGTGTTGTTGGCGAGCACGTCGAGCAGCGCCATGGCGCGCAACCGATCGTGCAGATCAGGGTGCGTTTCGTGGATGGTGAAGTAGTGCTGGCTGTGGTCGGCGGTGACGAACCACTGCACCGAACCCTCGCCCAGCGGACCGTCGCGGAGCACCGTCGGCGGGATCACTCCGAGGCCGAGATGCTCACTCAACAGGTAGGTGGCGACTTCACGGCGGTGCAGGCCGGGCTCGAAGTCCCACAGCGGTCGCTCGCCGCGTGTCGGCTTGTAGATCGCCGGATGCGATCGGCCGTCGGCCACGACGTGGACGAGGTACGTCGCATTGCTGCTGTAGGGCATGCGGCCCTCGATCTCGATGTCGCCCCGGAGCAGGTGGGCGATCGGATCGTCGACCGCGTCGACGCGCAACTCGACACCGCGCTCGTCCGACTCGTCGTCGTCGACGTCGTCATCGTCGAACTGGTCGTCGTCGAACTGGTCGTCGTCGAAGTCGGTGGGCGACGGGTCGGACATCGTCAGTTCATCCGTGGGCAGTCGTGGCCGTCGGGATCGATCGGGAACGCACACCACTGGCACGCCGGCCGGCCCGCCTCGACGACGCCATCGGCGTGGTCGCAGAACGCGGCAGCCTGGCCTCGGCTGATGTACAGCCGCACGTGGCCACGGTCGTCGTCCTCGATTGGTTCGCCCTCGTCATCGACCTCGCCGACCTCTTCGAGTTGGATCAGTACCCGGTCGTTGGAGCGGTCGTATCCCAGCCCGATCGGGCCGAGCACGAACGCAGCGTCGAGCGGCTCGCGCAGCTCGAGTGCTCCACTCATCGGGCGATCCTCGGCAGGGGGGAGGTCGGCCAGAACGCGTCGGAGATACTGCACGATCGCCGCGGTCTGCTGCTTCTCGCACTTCACCGTGACGCGTTTGCCGTCGGCTCGGGCTTGGAGCAGGAAGGTGCGTTCGCCGGGCCGCCCGACGGTTCCGACGGTGAACGCCGACACCTCGTCGAACTCGTAGAAGACACTCACGCCGCGATCCCGGTCACGAGGGCTGGAGGTCGGTGAGCGGACGTCCGGTCGAGTTGACCGCCAGCACGACGGGGCCGCCCGGGCCCCATCCGATCGCGGTGACGGACGCAGGGCTGATCACGATGCGCTGGAACAGGTCGATGTGGGTGCCCATCGCGTGGGCGACGGCCGCCTTGATCGTGTCGGCGTGCGAGACGCACACGATGGTGCCGCCCGGGTGCGCGGCGCGCAAGCGGTCGAGCGCGCTGACCATGCGGGTCTGCATCTCGGTGAAGCTCTCGCCGTTCGGGAACCGGAACGTCGACGGCGCACGCTGCACGGTCTGCCACTCGGGCAGCTTCATCAGCTTCTTCAGTTCGGCACCGGTCCAGTCGCCGAAGTCGCACTCGAACAGTCCACGATCGATCTTGGTCTTCAGGCCCCGAGCGGCGGCGATCGGTGCAGCGGTCTCCTTGGCCCGCTCGAGCGGAGAGGAGTAGATCGCATCGACCCGTTTCAGCTCGCCGATGCGTTCGGCGGCGATCTCGGCCTGACGCCGGCCCTCGTCGGCCAGGTGCAGACCCGAAGCGCGGCCGGGCAGCACCTTGCCGGTGGTCGGCGTCTGGCCGTGCCGGACGAGCAGGACCGTGGTGAACGGGGGAGGTGGAGTCTTCTTCGCTGTGGCCATGGAGTGTGACCAACCTACTGTCGAGGCTGTGACTCCGCTCGCCAGGCTCGAACGTGACGTGATCGCGTGCCGCTCGTGCCCGCGCCTGGTCGCCTGGCGCGAGCAGGTCGCCGAGGAGAAGCGGGCGTCCTACCGGGACGAGGAGTACTGGGGACGGCCGATCCCGGGCTTCGGTGATCCGGACGCCCGCATCGTCGTGCTCGGCCTCGCCCCGGCAGCCCATGGGGCCAATCGAACGGGCCGGGTGTTCACCGGCGACCGCAGCGGCGACTGGTTGTTCCGGGCCATGCATCGTGCTGGGCTGGCCAATCAGCCCGAGTCGGTGGCACTCGACGACGGCCTCGCGCTCCGCGATGCGTGGGTGACCGCTGCGGTGAAGTGCGCGCCACCTGCCAACACGCCGTTGCCCGATGAACGCGATGCGTGCGCGCCGTTCCTGCGGCGCGAGTTCGCTGCGCTCCACCGTGCAGCGGTCGTGGTGTGTCTCGGCCAGTTCGGGTATCAGGCGGCATGTGCGCACTTCGGCGTGCGGCCCCGACCGAAGTTCGGCCACGGCGTCGAGGTGCCGATCGACGGCGGCCCGACGCTGATCTGTTCGTTCCACCCCAGCCAGCAGAACACGTTCACCAAGCGCCTCACCGAGCCCATGCTCGACGCCGTCTTCGCCCGAGCGGTGGATCTCGCGCCGCGATGAGCGAACGGTCCGGATGGGGCACCGCTGGCTCATCGCGTCGAGGACGGCCGGCCTCGCGATGAGCGAACGGTCCGGATGGGGCACCTCTCGCTCATCGTGGAGCGTCTGGATGCGGGTGGGGCGGGGGAGGGGTGCCAGTAGCCTCGCAGTGCTGTGAACTCGTCTCGCCTCGCCAAGTCGCTCGCCATCGGACTGATCGCGGTACTCGGCGTCTCGGCGTGCACGTCCGACCCCAGCGCCCAGCGTGTCGCCGAGGATCTCGTACGCACGCTCACCCAGGACTTCCCGGACATCCAGGAATGCATGCTCGGTGTGGTCGACAGCTACAACCTCAACGAACTCGGCAGCGACGCGACCAACGACAACCCCGAGATCAGCGGCCCGGCCGTGGCCGAACTCGACATGTTCGAATCCGAGCTCGCCGCCTGCGATCCCGAGGGCGTCACCCGCACCTCGACCCCCTGACGTCGACTCCTGACGTCAGGCGCTCACGTCAGGCGTCGGACTTCGGGGCAGCATCGGCCGGTGGGGCAGCGGCCTTCTTCTTCGGTGGCGGCACGCCGACGGCGGGTGCTGCGTCGGCGTCCTTCGGCCAGCGGCGGCGGCTGACGATCGACAGCAGGCGCAGCAGACGCATCGCCGTCTCGTCGGTCTGTGCGGGCTTGGCGACGATCGACCCGTCGGCGATCATCCGCTCGATGACCTGCTCGCCCAGCTCGGTGCGCACGATCGTGAGCGTCCAGTCGTTGTCCTCGCCGATACCGCCCGTCGACACGTCGGCGTGCTCGGCGGCGAAGTCGGGACAGCTCGTACAGCCTTGACGGGTCCACTGGTGGCATTCCTTCAAGTCGACCTCGTGGTACGAGCCGTCCTTCATCCAGATCTGGAAGACGCCCTTGATGTTCATCTTCACCATGTCCTGCTTCTTCAGGCCGTACTTGGCCTCGAACAGCTCGGAGAAGATGGCATCGTCGAACGTCTTCGAGCACAGCAGGCCGATGTTGAACAGGAACGGCTTGGCCACCTTGCCGGCCTTGCGGTCCCACATCGTGGGCGGTGACGACGTCTGGCAGCCCATGCCGACGAGCGCAAGCCGCTCGAAGCCCTTCTCCTTCGCCTCGGGCAGTGCCAGCGGGTTGGCGCAGTACGTGTAGCGGCTGCCGGCGGTGGCCAGGATCTCCTCCTTGGTGGACACGACGGCGGGCTTCGCCTTCCAGGCGTCGTCGTCCTCGACACCCGACACGAGCGCTGCGTCGATGTAGTCGTGCTCGCGGAGCCAGATCAGCATCGCCGACACGAGGCCGCCGTCCTGGCCCATCTTGTGGACCATCTCGTCGCTGGCGCGGGTGAGGTACAGCTGACGCCAGATGCCCGCCATCTCGTCGGGCTCGCGCACCCGACCGAACAGGTGCATGTCGGCCGATGGCTCCCAGGCCCGAAAGCGCGGGCACGCCCGGGTGCACGTGGTGCATCCGCCGCCGGCACCGAAGCCGTGGACGCAGTTGTCGAGGCCGAGTTCCTCCTCGAGGTGGAACGGGATGTACTTGCCCTCCTCGTGCTCGTAGCCGATCACGTCGTGTGGGCAGGTGACCACGCATCCTGCGCAGCCCGTGCACAGCCCGGTCGTGATCACCTCGGCGTAGAGCTCTTTCCACTGTGCCGTCCAGCGACCCTCCTGTGCGGGGGTGGTGGGAGCGTCGGACTCGACCGTTGTCATCTGGCCGACTGTACGCGATGCGAGGGTCAACCAGCGAGGGAAGCGCCCGCGACGGCACCGATCGACCTGACGAACGCGACGATCCCCGAGCCCGACCCCTCTGAGGACGCAAAGGGTGGGCTCGGGGACCGACGGGCGGAACGCAACGATGCGCCCCGATCGGGTGGGTGGGAGGGACTAGATGGCGTCGGTGCCCTCTTCCCCGGTGCGGATACGCACGAGGCGTTCCACATCGGTGACCCAGATCTTTCCGTCACCGATCTTGCCGGTGCCGGCCGCCGACACGATCGCGTCGACGACGCCGTCCACGGCATCATCGGCAACGACGATGCCGAGGCTCACCTTGGGGACGAAGTCGATCTTGTACTCCGCTCCTCGGTAGGTCTCGGTGTGGCCGCCCTGGCGGCCGAAGCCGCGGACTTCCTCGACGGTGATGCCGGCGACGCCGATGGCCTTGAGCGCATCTTTGACGTCATCCAACTTGAACGGCTTGATGACCGCTGTCACGAGTTTCATGTGATGGTTCCTTTGTTGGCTCTGCCTGAATCGAAGTGTGTCAGCTCGTGTGAGCCATGTCGGGGGCGTAGCCCTGGAGGCCGTGCTCGAGGACGTCGAGGCCCTCGATCTCTTCTTCGGCGCTGACCCGCAGGCCGATGGTGGCCTTGATGGCGCCGAACAGGATTGCCGTGGTGATGCCCACCCAGGCGAGGATGATCAGCAGCATGACGACCTGCACGGCGAGCTGGTCGAAGCCGCCGCCGTAGAACAGGCCGGCGTCCTCGCGGCCGAGGAATGCATCGTCGTAGGTCGAGAACAGTCCGACGGAGAGCAGGCCCCACGCACCGACCACACCGTGCACGCTGATCGCACCGACCGGGTCGTCGACCTTCCTCTTGTCGAAGAACAACACGGAGAAGACCACGAGGATGCCGCCGATCCCACCGATGACCACTGACATCAGCGGGGTCACCGCACCGCACGGGGCGGTGATGGCGACGAGTCCGGCGAGCACGCCGTTGCCGATCATGGCGACGTCCGGCTTGCCGGCGACGATCCAGATCGTGATGGTGCAGAACAAGCCGCCGGCTGCTGCGGCGAGGATCGTGTTGACCGCGATCGTCGAGACGAACTCGTCGGCGAGGAGCTCGGAGCCGGGGTTGAACCCGAACCAGCCGAACCACAGGATGAACACACCGAGGATGGCGAACGGGATGCTGTGACCGGGGATCGCCCGGGGGTTGCCGTTCTCGTCGTACTTGCCGATGCGGGGTCCGAGGAACAGTGCGCCCATGAAGGCGGCGATGCCACCGGTCATGTGCACGATGCCGGAGCCGGCAAAGTCGGAGAAGACCGCGTCACCGATCTGGATGTCGGCGATCAGGCCGCCGCCCCAGGTCCAGTGGACCACGACGGGGTAGATGAAGGCACACATGATCGCCGAGAAGATCAGGTAGGCGCTGAACTTCGTTCGTTCGGCCATGGCACCGGAGGCGATGGTGACCGCCGTCGCTGCGAAGACCGCCTGGAAGAAGAACGTCGTGGCCGGGCTCAGGCCGCCTTCGGGAATGGCGGCCAGGTCGAGACCTTCGAGGAAGAAGCCGTCGGTGCCGATGAACCAGCCGTCACCGCCGAACGCAAAGGCGAAACCGGTGGCGAAGAATGCCAGGATGCCGACGATTGCATCGGCCATGTTCTTGGCGAAGATGTTCACGACGTTCTTCGCTCGGGTCAGGCCAGCCTCGACGAGTGCAAAGCCTGCCTGCATGAAGAAGACCAGCACGCCGGCGATGAACACCCAGATGTTGTTCAGATAGTCCTGAGTGGTCGGGACGTAGTCCTGGGCAAAGCCGACGGATGGGGTGATGGCCAAGATGGCGACGACGCCACCCAGGCCGGAAACGATTCGAAGCGCTCGTTTGCGCACGGGTCCTCCAAGGGATAGGGAACAGGGATTGCGGAGTCCAGTGGCGTCATTGCCGCCCGGATTGCGAGCGCAACCTAAAGGTGGCGGATTTCTCGCTTGTCGCCGAAGTGTTTCCTCCGTGTGAATGGTCCCGTCGGCGTCGTGTCCATCTGAACTTGACCCGTGGGTCAAGTCGTGGGGCAGAATGTCGGTATGGATCTCTCCTATCCCCCAGAAGCCGAGGAATTTCGCGCCGAGATCAAGGCGTGGTTGCACGACAACCTGCCCGATGGCTGGTTCGACGACGGCTTCGAAATGACCGACGACGAGCGCCAGAAGTTCAACGACGAATGGCCCCAGAAGCTGTTCGAGGGTGGTTGGATCTGCGCAACGTGGCCGGCCGAATACGGCGGCAAGGGCCTCACGACGATGCAGGGTGTGGTGCTGTCGGAGGAGTTCGCCAGCGCCAAGGCACCGATGCGCGGCGACTTCTTCGGTGACACGCTCGTCGGCCCGACGATCCTGCAGTGGGGCACCGAGGAACAGAAGAAGGAGTTCCTGCCCGGCATCCTCAGCGGCACCACCCGCTGGTGCCAGGGCTTCTCCGAGCCCAACTCGGGCTCCGACCTGGCGTCGCTGAAGACCACCGCGGTGCTCGACGGCGAGGAGTGGGTCATCAACGGCCAGAAGGTCTGGACCACCCAGGGCCATCACGCCGACTACTGCTTCCTGCTCACTCGCACCGACCAGGAGGCCAAGCACGCGGGGATCTCCTACATGCTGGTGCCGATGCGCCAGGCGGGCGTCGAGGTTCGTGGCATCACCCAGCCCGACGGCACCGCCGAGTTCTGCGAGGTGTTCTTCGACAACGCGCGCTGCCCGAAGGACGCCGTCGTCGGTGGCGTCAACAACGGCTGGAAGGTCGCCAACTCGACACTCGCGTTCGAGCGCGGCCAGTCGGCCACGACGGGCTACCGCCGTTTCGCCGAGGAGTATCGCCTGCTCGTCGAGGCCGCCACGGAGAAGGGTCTCATCGACGACGAGCTGATCCGTCAGCGCCTCATGACGTACTACACGAAGATCCAGATCCTGAGGATCAACGGCTTGCGCAACCTCTCTGCCACGCTGTCGGGTGGCGGCGACATGGGCACGATCGCACTCGGCGCGACGAACAAGATGTTCTGGTCGGAGATGCACAAGGCAGCGATGGAGCTCGCGGTCGACATCTACGGCGCCGAGGGCATGCTCATCGACGCCGGCCCCGAGTCGGGCAGCTGGCCCGGCGCCGCCCGCGACAAGCGCCGCGACGGCTACCCCGTCAGCCCGATGATGTCGTCGTTCTTCTTCTCGCGCTCGGAGACGATCTGGGGTGGCACCAGCCAGATCCAGCGCAACATCGTCGGCGAACGCGTGCTCGGCCTCCCCAAGGAACCCAAGCCCCCCACCGAGTGACGCTTCTCGTGAACAACTGTGCGGACAGAGTGCGCAGTTGTTCACGAGAACGGTTCAGGCGGCGCGGTATGTCGCTCGCCGCTGTCGGTGGATGTCGGCCAGCTCGGCGATTGTGCCGTCGAAGTCGTCGTCGAGTTCGTAGTCGGTCACTCGGTCGGTCTGCCATCCGAGGCGACGCAGCCCGCGGTCGCGCACCTTGTCGCGCTGTGCCTCGACCCGGCCGGCATGCCAACTCGAATGGTCGACCTCGAGTGCCCACTTGATGGTCGGGTCAGCGCCGTCGGGGTGGATGACCTGACCGCCGGGCAGGGTGATGGCGTATTGGCGGACCAGCTGGATTCCCCGATCCTCCAACGCCCTGAGCACTCGCAGTTCCAATCCCGAGCCCGCGGGCTTCTGCCAGTCGGCGCGTCGCGACATGACCCGGTTCACGCGACCGAGCCCCGGCCGGCCCTTCGCTTGCAGCCGCCGGGTCAATCGCCAGAGCGTCGGCAGCGAGGTGTGATGATCGAGCACCCATTCGGTCATGCGCTCGAACCGCTCGTCGTCGACGTCTCTGGCGCAGTCGAACCAGGCGCGTGGGGGACTGGCGACCACGATGCCGTCGGAACGTTCGACCGCATCGGTGGTGTCGATCATGTTCGAACGTCGAAGGACGACGCCTCGCGTCAGCGGTGTCCGATCGTGCCCGACGAGCACGTGAGGAACCTCAGCTGTCCAGACGTGTCGGAATGACCAGAGTCGGGCGGCTGCAACCCCGGTGATCACGGCGTTCGGATCGGCGAGGCACGCCGCCGCGCACCGACTCTCGAACGTGTCCGGTGACGTGGCGACTCGGTAGACGCCGTTGTGGACTCGGGTGAGTGCGCCGGTCGCGACATGATGGGTGATCGCTCGGTGCGCGAATCCGTCGGCGATCAGTTCGTCGGAAGTGACGATGCCGTGACGGCGAGCGACGAACTCGGCGAGCAGGGATGAGATGAGCGCCATCGGCGGCCTCCTCGGTGGTTGATGAGGTGACGTCGGGCCCGACACGGCCGATGGATTCGTGCCCGACGCTACCGAGTTCACCCCCGGCGTGCGCCTCCCCCGCCTTCTCGTGAACAACTGTGCGGACAGAGCGCGCAGTTGTTCACGAGAACGAAACTGGTTGGACCTGTTGGCGATTGGGCTCCACCCGGTACGGTCAGCAATCGTGGACGAACTGCTCGAGGTCGATGGGAGCCCGAGACCGATTGCGCAGGACCTGATCGAGTTGCTGCACCGCATCGGGATCGACGAGGTGCGCGCTCGCCAGCGGGTGTCCGACCTCGAGATCCTCACGATGGGCATCTCGTTCACGGTCTACTCCGACGGTCAGAACATCGACCGGGCGTGGCCGTTCGACATCATCCCGCGACTGATCGACGGTGACGAGTGGAGCGTCGTCGAGCGAGGCCTGGCTCAGCGGCTGCGTGCGCTGAACCACTTCATCGACGACATCTACAACGACCGACGGATCATCGCAGACGGTGTGTTCCCCGCCGACCTGCTCGACGATTCAGCGAACTTCCGGCCCGAGTGTCGAGGCGTCCATCCGAAGTTCGGTGTCTGGGCCCACATCTCCGGCTCCGACCTGGTCCGTGCCGGCGACGGCCAGCTGTACGTGCTGGAAGACAACCTCCGGGTGCCGTCGGGCGTGAGCTACGTCCTGGAGAACCGAGGGATCGCCAAGCGGACGTTCCCGGAGCTGTTCGAGCGGTACCTCATCCGACCCGTCGACGCCTACACCGACGAACTGAACCGGCTCCTCGCCTCGCTCGCACCCGACGACAGCAGCGATCCCTGCATCGTCGTGCTCACGCCGGGCATCTACAACTCGGCCTACTTCGAGCACTCGTTCCTCGCCCAGCGGATGGGCGCCGAGCTCGTCGAGGGCGAGGATCTGGTCGTCGGCGACGACGACTGCGTCTACATGAAGACGATCCAGGGCCTCGAACGCGTCGACGTGATCTACCGACGCATCGACGACCTCTTCATCGATCCCGAAGTGTTCAACCCCGACTCGATGTTGGGCGTTCCCGGCCTGATGCGGGCCTGGAAGGCCGGCAACGTCGGCATCGCCAACGCGCCGGGAGCCGGCGTCGCCGACGACAAGGTCGTGTACGCCTGGGTGCCCGACATGGTGCGCTACTACCTCGGCGAGGAGCCGTTGATCCCGAACGTGCCGACGTACCGCTGCATGTACGACGACGAGCGAGCCCACGTGTTGGCCAACATCGGCGACCTCGTGCTCAAACCGGCGAACGAGAGCGGCGGCTACGGCATCCTGATCGGCAACCGGGCGACCGCCGACGAACTCGAGGTTGCCGCTGAGGCGGTCCGGTCCGATCCTCGCAACTGGGTCGCCCAGCCGATTCTCGACCTCTCGACGGCGCCCACCCTGGTCGACGACGGCATCGAGCCGCGGCACCTCGACCTGCGGCCGTTCATCCTGACGGGCAAGCACAGCTACGTCACCGCAGGAGGCCTCACGCGTGTCGCGCTGACGAAGGGGTCGCTGATCGTCAACTCGTCACAGGGCGGCGGCAGCAAGGACACCTGGATCGTCGACACCAACCAGCATCCTGCTCGATACCAGTCGCAGTCGCAGACCCAGACCCAGACCCAGACCCAGAGCGGAGCGAGCTGATGGCGCTGCTGTCACGGGTCGCCGATCGGATGTACTGGGCGGCGCGCTACGTCGAGCGAGCCGAGGACTCCGCTCGTGTGCTGCGTGCCTACGGCGACGTGCTGGCCGATCTGCCGACGTCGACCACGCGGTGGAGTCCGCTGGTCACCATCTCGGGCAGTGACGTCCGGCTGCCGTCCGTCGCGGGGTCCGACGAGGCACAGGTTGCGCAGTTCCTGATCGCCGAACGCGACCACCCCAACAGCATCATCAACTCGGTCGAGCGGTGTCGTGAGAACCTGCGTACCTGCCGCGAGGTGCTGCCGCGCGAAGGGTGGCACACCGTCAACGACCTGTCCATCTACGTCCGCGGTGCTGCGATCACGTCGGTCGAACGCCGCCGTCGCGACCGATTTCTTTCGCGGGTGATCGACGAGAGTCGCCGCCTCGACGGCGTGCTGCAATCGACGATGAACCGTGACGAAGCGTTCGAGATGTGGCGCCTCGGGCGGTACATCGAGCGCGCCGACATGACGACGCGCGTCCTCGGCGTGCGCGCCGCGGCGCTGCTGGCGCTGCCGCCGGGAGCCGTCGACGAGTTCGCCGAGGTCCAGTGGATGGGCGTACTGCGTTCGCTGTCGGCGTTGCAGATGTACCAGCGCGCCACACGGGGGCACATCGACGGCCCCAGCGTGGTTCGGTTCCTGCTGTTCGATCATCGTTTCCCGCGTTCGGTCGCCGGCTGCCTCGCCGAGATGCGCACGTCGATCCTGCGGCTGCCCGAGTATTCGACGGTGCTCGGCGCCGTCGAGGCGGCCGATCGTCAATTGCGTCGCAGCCGACCGGCCGCCGACGACGGCGTCGCGCTCGACGCCGCCATGGACGAGGTGCAGCTCGCGCTGGCCCGGCTGAACAGCGTGATGCACGAGCAGTACGTGGTGCACTGACCGGTGAGCCACACAGTCATGACCGAGCGATGATCGAATCGAGCGACACCGGAACCGGGACGCCCCCGTCGGCAACGCACAGCCTCGGTGGCATGGACGCCGCCGCACTGATGGACTCGATCGTTGGTCTGGCCGACCTCGGCACCCGCCAGATCGACCACGATCGGTTGCTCGCCGCCGAAGGCGCCGGCCACATCGTGCACGACCTGCCGCTGCGCGCCGACGGTCGCATGGTGGCGCTCGAGTCGCGTCCGTGGCGGCTGGATCCGGTCCCCCTCGTGATCGACGGTGACGAGTTCGTCGCACTCGCCGACGGAGCGATCGCGCGGATGCGGATGCTCGAGTCGATCCTCGACGATCTCTACGGCGCACGCACCCTGCTGAGCGACTCGGCCGTCGATCACGTCGCGCTGTGGGGCAGCCCCCACTATCGCCTCGCGGCGTTCGGTCAACGACCACACCGTCGATGGCTGACGAACTACGCCGTCGACGTGGTGCGCGACGCCGAGGGCCGCTGGCGTGTCGTGCGCGACCTGACCGACGCGCCCGCAGGTGTCGGCTACGCGCTGCTCGGTCGGGCGGTGGCCGCTCGCGTGCATCGCGACGTGATCTCGCAGCTGCCGGCCGGCCGAGCGCTGCGCTCGCTCGACCCGTTCGCCGACCGGCTTCGCGACGGCCTTGCCGACGTGGCGTTGAACCGAAACCCTCGCATCGTCGTGTTGTCCGGCGGGGTCGACCATCCGTCGTTCGTCGAGCAGTCGTACCTCGCATCCCGGCTCGGATTGAATCTTGCCGAGGGGGCCGACCTCGTCGTGCGCCAGCGCCGGGTCTGGCTGCGCTCGCTGTCGGGCCTCGAGCCGATCGACGTCGTGTTCCGCCGGTTGGAGGACGACCGCGTCGATCCGATGGAGGTCAACGCCGAGGGTGGAGCTGGTGTCCCCGGCTTGCTGCTCGCCGCTCGTTCTCGAGGCGTGAGCCTGGCCAACGCGCACGGCAGCGGCGTGATCGAGGATCCGGTGCTCGGCGAGTACTGGGACGCAGCGGGCGCGTGGTTGACGGGTCGCACGTCCGACTACCAGGGGGTCTGGCCGCTGCCGTTCATGCCCGCCGCCGAACGTGCAGAACGGGCGTGGACGATGTGGCCCTCGTTCGACAGCACGGGACCGGTCGAACGGGCGATCACGCTGCGCCTGCACCTCGTGGCGAGCGACAAGGGGATCGACGTCCTCCAGGGCGGCAGCGCCCGCGTCATGCTCGCCGGCGACGATCCGATCCGGCCGACGGCGGCCACGGCCAAGGACGTCTGGGTGGTCGGTGGCACCGTCGCACCCCCGCTGCTGCGCCGACGCGACCCGCTCCCTCAGGTCGACCTGATTGCGTCGGTCCCGACCCGTGCGGCCGAGGCGTTGTTCTGGGCGGGCCGTGCGATGGAGCGTGCCGAGATCCTCGCCCGCGCCATGGAGGTGGTGCTCGACCGCACGAGTGGGCTCGTCGCTGCCGAGGTTGCCGAGCCGTGGGTCGACCATGGCCTCGACATGCTCGCTTCGATCGCCGGGGTCCCGGTCGGTCGCGGGGTCGAGCAGCGCGCCGGGGTGATCTTCGCATCCGGTGTGGAAGCGCTCGCCAAGCAGCTCGGATCATTCCTCGCCGAAGCGTCGTCGGTGCGCGACTTCTTCTCGACGACCGCGGGCCGCATGCTCGCCCGTCTCGCCGAGTCGAGGGCGCAGCTGCGCTGGATGGTCGCCGAGGACGGTTCGCCGAACCCGACGGTGGTCGACATCGCCCGCATCGACGGCCGCGCGCTCGAGTCGATCCTCGTTGATCTCGCCTCGCTCGTCGGCCTGTGGAACGAGAGCGTGGTGCACGGACCTGCCTGGAGGTTCGGCGAAGTCGGTCGACGCCTCGAGCGTGCCTTCGGGGTCGTCGACGGACTGCGGGGAGCATTCGGTCTGTACAGCGATGCGACGGTGTTCGACCAGGCGTGGGTGGGTCAGGGTGTCGACGATCATCGACTCGACTTCCAGCGCCAACGTGTGGTCGAGCTGATCCTCGCGTCGAACGAGAGCCTCGTCGCGTATCGACGTCGTCATCGCAGCGACGTCGAGTTCGAGCGAGCGCTGCACCTGGTCGTCGCCGACGTCCACAACCCGCGGGCGGCCGCGTCGGCGATCCGTGAGGTCCGTCACCAGGCCGACCGGCTCGACTGGGCACGCGGCGTCGAGGAGTCGACGCGGCTGCTCGACGCGCTCGCCGCAGCGTCGTTCGAGTCGGTCGAATCCACCGCAGCGGTCCTCGGTGAGGTGTTCGACGGGTGCGACCGACTGGCACGCGACGTCGTCGGCTCCTATCTCGCTGCGCCGGTCGATCCGCGCATCATGGGGCGGAGCTGACATGCCCGGCCAGCGCTACCGCGTCGTGCACCGCACCGAGTACCAGTACGGCGCCACGATGCTCGACGGCTACAGCGTGGCCTGCGTGCTCGCCCGCCCGACGCCGGCGCAGACGGTCTCGTCGTCGGTGGTCACGACGTACCCTGCGCCGGACGAGTACGACGAACGCGAGGACGTGTTCGGCAACCGTGTCGTCCAGTTCGGCCTCCACCAGCCCCACGACGGCCTCGTCGTCGAGGCGATCACCGAGGCGAGGATCTGGGCGCAGGGCATGCCGCGCAGCGATGTCGCCTGGGAACGCGTCGCTGCGTCGGTGGCCGGTGCCCGCGGGCCGACGGCACTCGACGTGGCGCCGTTCGTTGCGCCGTCGCGGTTCGTCACCGTCGACGCGAATCGTCTCGAACTGTTCGCGCTCGCATCGGCGTCGTTCACGCCTGGCCGCGGCATCGTCGAGTCGACGACCGCGCTGTGCTCGACGATCTTCGAGACGTACATGTTCGACCCGTGGTTCACCGAGGTGAGCACGCCGCTCGATGTGGTGGTGCGCGAGCGCCGCGGCGTCTGTCAGGACTTCGCCCATCTGGCGGTCGGCGCCCTTCGCACGATCGGGCTCGCCGCGAGATACGTGAGCGGCTACATCGAGACCGAACCGCCGCCCGGTGAACCGAAGACGATCGGGGCCGACGCATCGCACGCCTGGTGCTCGGTCTGGGTGCCCGACCACGGATGGCTCGACTTCGACCCGACGAACGGTGTCGTTGCACCCTCACGCCACGTCACCATCGGCTGGGGGCGTGACTACGCCGACGTGGCGCCGGTACGTGGCGTCGTGGTCGGGCCGTCGTCGACGCAGTCGCTGTCGGTGTCCGTCGACGTCGCCCGCGTCTGAACCCGAACCCCGCCCCCACCACGCCTCGCACACCACGTTCGTGCGCAGATTTCGGCGGACCGGGTCGCCGGAACCGCAACGCAAACGGGATGGGTGGTCGGGCGTGCGGGGTGTGACATCGGGCGCCGGGGCGATCCGGTTGTCGGATGGGCGCCGCGGTTGGGCAGGATTGTCGAGATGTCGACGACGGATGTGCAAGGAGCACCGGAACGCACACGTCTGCTGACGCGCCCGTTCGTGATCGTCACGGCCACGGCGCTCATCTTCTTCATCTACATCGGGATGCTGATCCCGATCGTGCCGCTGTTCATCGAGGGTCCTCTGAGGCGCGGCGAGTTCGGGATCGGACTGACCATCGCAGTGTTCGCCGGCGCCGCGATCGTGGCCCGGCCGTTCCTCGGACGTCTTGCGGATCGGTACGGGCGACGGGTACTGCTCGTCGGCGGATCGTTGGTGGCGGGCTTCGCCGGCATCGCGTCCGGGCAGGTCACCGAGTTCTGGCAGCTCCTGATCACCCGCAGCGTGATGGGGATCGGCGAAGCCGCGGTGTTCGTCGGAGCCGCGACGCTGATCGCCGACCTCTCGCCGCGCGATCGGCGTGCGGAGGGGGCGAGCTACTTCTCGGTGGCCGTGTTCGGTGGGATCGGCGTCGGGCCGATCATCGGCGAGTGGTTGCTCGACGACACCCAGTTCGAGCGTGCGTTCGCCGTGGCGGGTGTGTTCGCGTTGCTCGCGGCGGTCGTCGCGTTGTTCGCCCCCGCCCGCGTCGCACCGCTCGATGCCGTCGAGGAGACGATCGCCTCGGCGGCGCCGGCATCGGGACGGCGCCGGATCATGCACCCGGCCGCGGTGATGCCCGGCATCGTGCTGGCATCGGGCGTCGCGGCGTTCTCGACGTTCGGCGCCTTCATCCCGGACTACTCACGAGAGGTCGGGCTGGCGACGTCGGGCGGGTTGTTCGCCGCGTACTCGCTGACGTCGGTCCTCGTGCGCATCTTCGGTGCCACGCTTCCCGAACGACTCGGACCGCGCCGTGCTGTCACCATCGCGCTCGGCACGCTCGGGATCGGGCTCACGATCCTTGCGGTCGTCCCGACCATTCCCGCGTTGTGGGCCGCGTCGGTGTTCGTCGGGATCGGGATGGCGTTCAACTATCCGTCGCTGCTCGCGCTCACGGTCAACCGTGCGAGCGACAGCGATCGGGCGTGGGCGATCAGTTCGTTCACGATGTTCTTCGAGGTCGGCTCGGTGTTCGGCGGATTGTTCATCGGCGGGTTCGCGCAGGCTGTCGGCAAGCAGACCGGCTTCTACGGTGGTGTCGTCTGTTGCATCATCGGGCTCTACCTGTTGCGGTTCAAGCTCGTCCCCTCCGGCTCACCCGACGCCGGCCCCACCCGCTCGACCGCTCCCCGCTACACACCCGTCGCCGGCGACTGACCCGCCCCCCGACGCGCACCCCACGTTTGCGTTGCGGTTTCGGCGAGACGGGTCTCCGAAATCTGAGCGCAAACGTGGGGTTGCGGGCGGAGCGGCGCTGGTTGTGATGTCCGAATTCCGCTAGGAGGCCGAACGCTGGACGGGCATGATGGTCGTGTGCCGCCGCTCGACCACGACCAGTGCTACGTCGCCGTGCAGAGCCGCGACCACCGATTCGATGGCTGGTTCGTCACCGCCGTGCGAACAACGGGCATCTACTGCCGGCCGAGCTGCCCGGCGATCACGCCCAAGCGCACGAACGTCGAGTTCCACCCGACCGCTGCCGCAGCGCAGCAGCGCGGCTTCCGTGCCTGCAAGCGGTGCCGGCCCGACGCGTCGCCGGGGTCGCCCGAGTGGAACGTACGCCAGGACGTCGTTGCGCGGGCGATGCGTCTGATCGCCGACGGCGTCGTCGAACGTCACGGTGTCGGAGGGCTCGCGGGACGGCTCGGATACAGCGAACGCCATCTGAACCGCGTGTTCACCGATGAACTCGGCGCCGGTCCGCTGGCGGTCGCTCGCGCCCAGCGCGCCGACACCGCCCGGCTGCTCGTCGAAACCACCACGCTCCCGTTCACCGACGTGGCGTTCGCCGCCGGCTTCGGCAGCGTGCGCCAGTTCAACGACACGATGCGCGAGGTGTTCGCCGCCTCACCAACGGCGCTGCGCTCGGTGCGTCGAGTCCCGCCGTCGCCGATCGGTGGATCGAACACGGTCGGGAGCCGCGTCGGCGTCGCCGTGCGCCTCGCGGTGCGGGCGCCGTTCGCGTCGCACGAGGTCATGTCGTTCATCGGCGAACGTGCGATCCCCGGCACCGAGTCGTGGGACGGCGAGACGTATCGGCGTTCGCTCGACCTGCCGGGCGGACCCGGTGTGATCGAACTCGTGGCGCATCCCGACCACGTTGCGGCCCGGATCGAGCTGTCGTCGTGGGCCGACCTCGGCGTCGCCGTGCAACGCATCCGCCGCCTCCTCGACCTCGACAGCGACCCGGCCGCGGTCGACGCGGCGCTCGCAGCCGACACCGCCCTCGCCCACCTCGTCGCTGCGGCGCCCGGGCGTCGGGCGCCGGCGAGCGTCGATCCGTACGAGGTGGCGATCCGCGCCGTGATCGGCCAGCAGGTGTCGGTCGCCGGCGCCCGCACGGTTGCCGGCCGGCTCGTCGACGCAGTCGGACCGATGCTCGGCGAACCGCACGCGGACGTCACCCGGCTGTTCCCCCGCCCCGCCGAACTCGCCGCAGCGCCCGACGACGCGTTCTCGATGCCAGGCGCGCGTCGCAACACGATTCGCCGGGTGGCCGCCGCCGTTGCCGACGGCACGCTCGAACTCGACGTCGGCGCCGATCCGGTCGTAGCCCACCAGCAGCTCCTCTCGCTGAAGGGGATCGGCCCGTGGACCGCCGACTACGTCGTCATGCGCGGCCTCGGCCATCCCGACACGTTCCTGACCAACGACCTCGGGGTGCGACACGCACTCGACCGACTGGGCCTCGGTGACCGTGACGGATCGAGATGGGCGCCCTGGCGCTCGTACGCCGTACATCACCTCTGGGCCAGCCTCGCCGAACCGCCGACGTACCCCAGCCCCCGAACGAAAGCAGACCGATGACCAGCGAACTGTTCAGCACCGTGATCGACAGCCCCGTCGGCGCGCTCACCATCGTGGTGAGCGACGACGGCCTCCGAGCGATCCTGTGGCCCGACGACGACCCGACTCGGGTGCGACTCGACGCCACGACCGACCGCCCGGGTCACCCGTTGATCGCAGTGGCCGTCTCGCAGCTGGCTGAGTACTTCGACGGGCATCGCACCGAGTTCGACGTGCCGCTCGACCCGGTCGGTACCGAGTTCCAGCGCGCCGCGTGGGACACGCTGCGTTCGATCCCGTACGGCACGACCGTCAGCTACGGCGAACAGGCCGAGCGGATGGGCGACCGACGCAAGGCGAGGGCTGTCGGCGCGGCGAACGGTCGCAATCCGATCTCGATCGTCGTGCCGTGTCACCGAGTGGTCGGCGCAAACGGTGCCCTCACGGGCTTCGCCGGCGGCACCGACACCAAAGCCTGGCTGCTCGCCCACGAACAGCGTCAGGTCACGCCGGTGCCAGGCCCTGCGTGACCGCGTCGCCGCTCAGGCGCGGTTGCGTGCGGCAGCCGACTGGGCCTTGCGGGCGCGGTCGGCTGCCTTCTTGGCGGCCTTGGCCTCGGCGCGCTTGGCCTTCATCGCTGCCTGCTCTTCGGGCGATCGCTTCGAGGTGTCGATCAGCGGCGCGATCGTGACCTCTTCGGCCTTCGGCAGTGCGACGAGTTCGTCGGACTTCAACAGGTCGCGGATGATCGCCGACGCGGGTGCCTCGCCGGCGACTGTGGCGGCCAGCATGATGCGGGTGACGGCCACGCCGTGACGCTCGGCGATGCCGGGCAGCACCTCTTTGAGCTGTTCGGTCGACGGGTTGTCGGCGTGGTCGCCGAGTTCCTTGATGCAGTCGGCCAGGCACAGATCGGAGATGATCGCCGCAATCGCCTCCATGTCGCCGTTGATGCGGCCGGCCTTGACCGCCGTACGCACGCCATCGGGCGTGGCTGCCTCGACGAACGACTCGAGCCCCTCGCGGTGGTCGTCGTCGAGCGCCTCGATCGCGGTCGCGAGTTCGTCGTCGGTGGCGGCCTTGAAGGAGCGGTCGAGCAATCCGAGCGCCTGCATCCGGTTCTTCGTCTGATTCACGTCGTTCGACGCTATCTGGGCGGGTCGATGGAACAGGCCATGACGTAGGCGCCGGGCACACCGGGCAGCACGACCTGGGTCAGCTCGCCGCTCGGTGCCAGGTCGAGCTCGATCAGGTTCCCCTGCCCGAAGGCAGGTGCGCACCAACCGTCGGGATCGGTCGGCTCGACGATGCCGACCTCCGACGGGAGGAACGTGCGCGATTCGCACGGTCGGCGAACGAGATGGACGAGCACGTTCTCGGTCGGTGACTCGCGCACGTACGTGACGCTGTCGGCGGTGGCATCGACCCAGCGCATCGACCCGTCGCGAAGCGCAGCGCTCTGACGTCGCAATCGGACGAGCGTGCGGAGGTCGTTGAGGAACCGCCCGTCGCCGTCGGTGTCCATCTCGTCGAGGTCGGCGAGCCGTTCCCAGGGGAACGGCACACGTGTGGTGTCGATCGAGTCGCCCTCGCAGCCCACCTCGACGCCGGCGAACAGCGTCGGCACCCCGGGCATGGTCAGCAGCGCGGTCAATCCGACCATGTGGCGCACGAGGTCTCCGCCGACGACGGTGCGGAACCGGGCGGTGTCGTGCGAGTCGAGCATCGTCATCGACGCCTGCTGGGCCTCCCACGACACGTTCGCCGACAGCTCGCGCATCGAGTCGACGAGGCCGTGTCCGTCGAGGTCGATCAGCTCGACCGCGGACATCAGTGACATCGGGCCGGGGTCCTTCAGCCACGCCCACAGCGGGCGCGTGAACCACTGGTAGGCCATCACCCCGTGCCATCCCGTGCCGTCGAGGTCGGAGCCTGCGTCGTAGCAGTGCTCGGCGACGAGCCACCGCCCGTCGTCGCTGTGCGAATCCATGGTCGCACGAGCGGCACCGGCGACCGAGTGGTTGTCGTCGTTGGCGCCGAACCGGGCCGTGGTGTTCGCGCAGTCGACGCGCCAGCCGTCGAGTTGGAACGGCGCCCCCAGATAGTGGGCGACCACGGATCGGTCACCGTCGTAGAAGCGTTCGCGCAGGGCTGCACCACGGTGGTCGAGCTTCGGTAGCGACGCAACGCCATGCCACGCGACGTAGCCGAACGGCTCGGCGTCATCGAAGAAGTAGAACCCTCGCTCGACACTGTCGGGATCGGCCGAGGCAGTTCGGAACCAGTCGTGGTGGACGCCGGTGTGATTGAGCGTGATGTCGCCGATCACCCGGATCCCGAGCTCGTGCGCCGCCGACACGAGCGACGCCAGCGCATCGTCGCCGCCCAGCGCAGGGTCGACGTGCTCGAACGTCGACGCGTCGTAGCGGTGCATCGACCCGGCCGGGAAGAACGGCGTCAGGTAGATCAGCGTCACACCGAGGTGCGCGAGGTGATCGAGGTGCGCTTCGATCCCTGCGAGGTCGCCGCCGTACCAGTGACGCGACCGGATCCCGCGGGTGTCGTCGACCGGTTCGTCCCAACCTCGCGGGATTGCCCAATCGGGCTCCGGGTGTGCCGTGGCTGAGTTCGCGAAGCGGTCGATGAAGACCTGATAGCCAACGGTCTCCGCGAGCCAGGCGGGTGGGGGAGGAGCGACACAGATGCGGAAGTCGGCGTCGTCGGTGACGTCGCGGTGGAACACGCCGGCGCCGTTCACCCAGCAGCGGCCGAGGTCGCCGCCGTCGAGCAGCCAGCGGTACGACGTGACCGGGTTGTGCAGCAGCAGGTCGGCGCTCCACCAGGTTGCGCCGTGCTCGTGACGGTCGATCCCGGCCTCGACGACCGCGGGCTCCGCGTCGGGTGTGGAGCGCAGCCGCACTCGGCTGGTGCCGCAGGCGTCGGGGACCCGCAGTCGCACCATGACCGTCGAGCCGAGTCCTCGTCGTCCGCTGACGTAGATCGGTGCTCCGTCGTGGTGCGGTTCGTCGACCAACCGGAGTCGACCCGGGCGGGTCACTCCTTGACGGCGCCCGAGGTGAGGCCGGACACGATGAAGCGCTGCAGGAACAGGAACAGCAACACGACGGGAATGGCCCCGATCAGCGAGCCGGCCGCGAACGGCCCCCAGCGGTTGTCGAAGCCGGCGCGGACGTAGCCCGACAAACCGACGGCGAGGGTCTTGTTGTCCTCGCCGAGCATGACGCTGGCGACGAGGAACTCGGCCTGGGTGGTGATGAACGACAGCAGCCCGATCACCGCCAGCACCGGGGTGGCGAGCGGCAGGATGATCTTGTAGAAGATCTGGAAGTGCGTGCAGCCGTCGATCTTGGCGGCCTCGTCGAGCGTGCCGGGAATCGTGTCGAAGAAGCCCTTGATCAGGTAGGTGTTCACGCCGAGGGCGCCGCCGAGGTAGATGAAGATCAGTCCCCACGACGACCCGAGCCCGATCGCCGGGAACAGCCCCTTGATGCGGGTCATGAACAGGAACAGCGCGACGACCGCCAGCAGGTTCGGGAACATCTGGATCAGCAGCAGCGACAGCAGCCCGGGCCGGCGCCCTTTGAACCGCAGGCGGCTGAACGCGAACGACGCCAAGGCAGCCATTGCGACCGTGAGCACGGACGTGGTGACGCCGATGAACATCGAATTACGGAACCACGACCAGAACGGTGGATGGCCCGGATCGCTCATCAACGCCCGGAAGTTGTCGAGCGTCGGATCCGTCGGGATGAAGCTCTGCGAGCTGAGGTTGCCATCGGTGAACGCCGCCGAGATGACCCACATCACCGGGAACAGCGCGAAGGCCAACGCCACCCACGCCACGATGTGGCGCCAGCCGGTGGTGCGGAACACCTTGCCCATCGACGGCTTGTTGTATTCGAACGCCGGGGCTTCGGGTTCGTAGGTCTGCGTGACGGCGTTCATCGCATCTCCTCGAGGGATCGGGTGGCGCGGAAGCTGAACGCCGAGATCGTGGCGACGATCAGGAAGATCACGAGCGACACGGCTGCGGCGAAGCCGTAGTCGACGCCGCCACCACCGGCGAACGCGATCTTGTAGACGTACGAGATCAGGATGTCGGTGCGGCCCGCGTCACTGCCCGGCACCGGGGGACGTCCCTCGGTGAGCAGGTAGATGATGTTGAAGTTGTTGAAGTTGAACGCGAAGCTCGCCACGAGCAATGGTCCGACCGCCACGAGCAGCAGCGGCAGGGTGATCAGCCGGAACGCCTTGAACCCGCCGGCGCCGTCGACCGCGGCGGCCTCGGTGAGGTCGGACGGGATGCTCTGCAGCGCTCCGGTGCACACGAGGAACATGTACGGGAACCCGAGCCAGGTGTTGACCAGCAGGATCGAGAAGTAGGGGAGCCATTGACCGTCGAGCCAGGCGAGGTTCGTGCCGAGCCAGCGGTTGATCACGCCGAACTGCTGATTGAGCATGCCGCGCCACACGAGCGCCGTCATGAAGCTCGGGATCGCGTACGGGATGATGATCAGGCTGCGGTACCAGCGCCGGCCGAACATGCGCTCGTCGTTGAACACGAGCGCGAGGAGCAGGCCCAACCCGAACGACAGGATCACCGAGAACAACGAGAACAGGATCGTCCACACCAGCACGCGGAAGAACACGTTGCGGGTGTCGTTGTCGTTGATGAGGCGGTCGTAGTTGTCGAACCCGACGCCCGCCCGCCATCCGGGAACCAGCGCGTCGCCGTTCTCGCTGACGAACTGCCCGTTCTCGATCGTGTAGGTCGTGTTGGTCGACGAGTCGAAGATCGTGTCGGTCTCGGGGTCGTAGACACGGGTCTGGGTCTTCGCGAACGCCGCGCCGAAACCGTCGTTGGCGATCTCGCCGCTCGGGCCCGGCACGATCAGCGCGTTGACCTCGCCGACGCGGTCGTTGGCCTGTCCGGTGTTGAGTGCGACGAATCCTTCGATGGTCTCGCGGCGGCCGTCGTCGATGATGTCGGCCTCGTCGATCGGGGTGAGCCCGTCAGCGGTTCCGATGAACCGCTCGCCGTCGGGGTTGGTCAACAAGAAGACCAGCTCACCGCCGGGATTGCCTTCGGCGAGGATCTGCAGGTCGTAGCGGATCGACTCGGCGCCGGCGCTGATCGAGTTGGCCTCGATCCGCTCGATCGCGGTTTCCTTGTTGAGGTTGTTGCCGGTGCCGTAGTTCGTCGTGGAGATGTAGATCAGATAGAAGATCGGATAGACGGCGAAAACCAGCAGGAACAGGGTTCCCGGCAGGAGGTACTTGGCCGGGATGAAGCGCCGCTTGGAGATGTAGACGACGTCGATGACGACGAGGGCGACGATCGCAGAGATGGCGAGCCCGTAGTCGGGCTTGTCGAACATCGTCGGCAGCGACGCGATGACCACCGCGTTGAGCAGGCCGAGCAGCAGGTACTTGACGATCAGTCCGAGCGAGGCCCCGTACCGTGGGCCGGTCGGCATCTGCAACGGCGGCATGCCGTCGTAGTAGCTCTCCTGATCCGGCAGCGTGGCGGTCGCGGTGCCGCCGCCGGACGCGCCGCCCCGAGAGGAGGACGCCCCACCTGGGCGGGACGCCTCCTCTCGGGGATCGGCGGTGTTCATCCGAAGATCAGCCTTCCGCGATCTTCTCGCGGATCTGGGCGGCAGCGTCGGTGAACGCCTGCACCGGATCCGAACCGGTGAAGATCAGCGAGTAGGCGTCGGTCCAGCTCTCCCAGACCGCCGACATCTCGGGGATGGCGGGCAGCGGGGTGCCGAGCTGGCCGGCAGCGCCGAAGCCCTGGATGATCGGGTCGCTCGACACCTGGTCGTAGGCGGTGAGCATGGCGGGCGGGCGGCCACCGGCGTCGTACAGCGCGAGCTGCACTTCCTCGGTGTTGAGGTAGTCGACCATGAAGGTCGTCGCCAGGTCGGGGTTCTCGCTGAACGCCGACTGCATGAAGCCCTGGACACCCACGAACACCTCGGGGGTGCCACCCGCCACCGGCGGGATCGGCTCGACGACGAAGTTGACGCCGGCGTCGGTGAAGCCACCGACGGCCCACGGGCCGGTGATCGCGAACGGCGCCATGCCGGTCGAGAACGACTCGTTCATGATGTCGTAGCTGACGTCCTTCGAAATCAGGCCGGAGTTGCTCCAGTCGGCGAAGTTCTGTGCAGCGACGAGGCCGCCTTCGGAGTCGAGGCCGACGTCGTCGGCGTTGTAGGTGCCGTCCTCGTTCTGGCCGAACACGTAGCCACCCGTTGCGCTGAACAGCGGGTAGTTGTGGAACGGGTCGCCCGGGTCCTGCTGGACGGCGAGCGGCACGTCGATGGTGCCGTCGGCCTGGAGTGCCAGCGCAGTCGCTGCGAGGTCCTCGAACGTGGCCGGGGCCTCGGGGACCAGGTCGACGTTGCGGATCAGGGCGATGTTCTCGATGGCGTACGGAACGCCGTAGAGGGCGCCGTCGTACGTGAATGCCTCGATGGCGACGTCGGCGTAGAGGTCGGCGTCGGCGCCGAGGTCGATCGGAGCGATCACGCCGTTGGAGACGAGCTCGCCCAGCCAGTCGTGGGCGCCGGTGACGATGTCCGGGCCCTCACCGGCGGGGCCGGCGATGCTGAGCTGGTCGCGGATCTGGTCGAAGGGAACCTCGACCACTTGGACGGTGATGCCTTCCAGGTCGCCGAACTCGGCGGCGATCGGCTCGAGCACGGGGGCCCGGGTGTCGTCGGCCCAGATCACGAGGTCGGCGTCGCCACGGGCGGGAGCCTGGTACTCGGTGGTCTCGGTGGTCGCTTCCTCGCCACCCTCGGTGGTCTCGGTCGCCTCGGTGGTCTCCGTCGCTGCTTCCTCGCCACCCTCGGTGGTCTCGGTGGCGTCGGTGGCCTCGGTGGTTGAATCGCTCGTGTCGTCGTCGCTACCGCAGGCGGCGCCCACCAGGGCGGCTACGGCGGCGAAGGCGATCAAGCGGCGTGATGCGCGCATGGTGTCTCCCCCTCAGGAGGTGATGATGCCGACGGGTGTCGGCGAGGTGGTTGTTGATTCACGGTGTTGCGGTGACGCCCTGACCGCAGTCTTCCGCACGGATGCGTCGACGATGCGAGCGAAGGAGTCACTGTTGTTCACATTACGGAAACAAACGGCTCGCTGCAAGAAATTTGCAGACATTCTTCCATTTCTTGCAGCCGACGCGTACAGTCACCACCATGCGGATCCGACTCCAGGACGTCTCGGCACTCGCCGGCGTCAGCGAGGCCACCGTCAGCCGTGTCATGAACGGCAAACAGGGTGTGCGCGATTCCACCCGCGATCGCGTCCTGCGGGTGCTGGCGGAACTGGGCTACGCCCCCGAGTCGCTGCACCACACGCCGAACGCTGGCGTGGTGGGCCTGATCGTGCCGGAGCTCGACAATCCGATCTTCCCCAAGTTCGTGCAGACGGTCGAGGCGCGTCTGCTGTCGAGCGGCTACCTGTGCGTGCTGTGCTGCGCCACTCGCGTCGGCGCCACCGAGGACGACTACCTCGACTCGCTGATCGATCGGCGCGTGGCCGGCGTGATCGTGGTGTCGGGACGCCACGCCGACGTCCGGGCCGATCACTCGATCTACGACGAGATCACCCGCCGCGGGATCGGCCTGGTCACCATCAATGGCGCGATGGCCCCCGACGAGAGCGGCGTGCCGCCGGTGTCGAGCGTGTCGACCGACGACCACGCAGCCACGGTCACCGCGTATCGCCACCTTCGCGAGTTGGGCCACGAGCGCATCGGCCTGCTGATCGGACCGACCTGCTACACGCCCGTGCAGCGCAAGCTTGCCGGCTTCCTCGAGGCCGCTCGGGACGCAGGCGTCACCGGCGATCTCGACGACCGCGTCATCGAGACCATCTTCACGCTCGACGGCGGCTTCACCGGGGCGCAGCGCTTGCTCGACACCGGCATCACCGGCATCGTCGCCGCCAGCGACATGATGGCGCTCGGTGCGATCCGTGCAGTCCGCCAACGCGGCCTCGACGTCCCTGGTGACGTCTCGGTGGTCGGCTTCGACGACACCGAGCTGATGCGGTTCACCGACCCGCCGCTCACCACGGTCCACCAGCCGGTCACGCGCATCGTCGACCACGCCGTCGACGTGTTGTTCGCCCAGATCCAGGGTCAGCCGTACGACCGCGCCGAGCGCCTGCTGCCCGGCGAACTGATCGTGCGCGGCACCACCGCACGGGCTCGCTCGGCTGCCACGATCGGGGCCTCAGTTCCGTAAGCGCTTACACTCGGTTATTGTTTCACTCCGTGTGGTCGGGGGGATCACGCGACTGACGCTCCGTGCAGCGGAGCCAGAGAGGAAGTCCGACATGGCAACTGTCCAGCTCGAAGGAATCAACAAGGTCTACGAGAACGGCTATCACGCGATCCACGACCTCGATCTGGAGATCGCCGACAAGGAGTTCCTGGTGCTCGTGGGCCCGTCCGGTTGCGGCAAGTCGACGGCGCTGCGCATGATCGCCGGGCTCGAGACCATCTCCGGCGGCACGATGAAAATCGGCGACAAGGTCGTCAACGACGTCGAGCCCAAGGACCGCGACATCGCCATGGTCTTCCAGAACTACGCCCTGTATCCGCACATGAGTGTGTACGACAACATCGGCTTCGCGCTCAAGCTCGCCAAGGTGCCCAAGGACGAGATCGACACTCGCGTGCGCAAGGCCGCTGCGATCCTCGAGCTCGAAGACAACCTCGATCGCAAGCCGGGTCAGCTGTCGGGTGGCCAGCGCCAGCGCGTGGCCATGGGTCGCGCGATCGTGCGCCAGCCTGCAGCGTTCCTGATGGACGAGCCGCTGTCGAACCTCGACGCGAAGCTGCGCGTGCAGATGCGCGCCGAGATCGCAGCGCTGCAGCGTGAGCTCGCCGTCACCACCGTGTACGTCACCCACGACCAGATCGAAGCCATGACCATGGGCGACCGCGTTGCCGTGCTCAAGGACGGCTACCTCCAGCAGGTCGACACTCCCCAGAACCTCTATGACCACCCGGTCAACGTGTTCGTCGCTGCCTTCATCGGCTCGCCGTCGATGAACCTCTTCGAGGCGCAGGTCAGGCTCTCCGGCGACGTCGGCACCATCGCGCTCGGCTCCCACGTCCTCGCACTGTCGGCGGAGTGCCTCGTCAAGTACCCCGGACTCCGGGAGTACGACGGTCGCAAGGTGATCGTCGGGATTCGTCCCGAGGACTACGAGGACGCCGAGTTCGCGCCCGAAGTTCCCGAGTCCCAGTGGATCACGTCGAAGGTGACACTGCTCGAAGCGCTCGGTTCGGAGATCATGGCGCACTTCCACGTCGACGCACCCAAGATCGAATCCGGCGATCCCGACGCGGTCGAGGAGAAGGCCGGCTCCGGCCACGCCAACGCGGTGGGCCGCTTCAATCCTCGCTCGACAGCCCGGATGGGCCAGGAGATCCGGATCGCGGTCTCGACCGAGAACATGCACTTCTTCGACATCGACACGCGCAAGTCGATCGAAGCCTGACCGGCGCTCAGGCTCGCAGGATCGCGGCGGTCGCGCCGCACGCCAGTACCCACACCGCGGCGCTGACGATCGCTGGGCGCGGGCCGATCCGCCGCAGTGCCGGCAGGTGCACCGACACGCCGATGGCGAACAGGGCGGCGGTGAACAGCACCCGTTCGAGGTCGGAGGCGACTTCGACGACGCCGTCGGGGATCACCCCCGTCGAGCTGATGACGCTCGCCAGGATGAAGAGGGCCACGAATCCGGGAACGAGTCCGCGGACACGGGCCACTGCGGTCGGGCGCTCCGAGTGCTCGCGGCGAGGCGCCAGGCTGGTGTTCGCGAGGATTGCCAGGACGGGGACGAGGAGCAGCACCCGCACGAGCTTCACCGGGATGGCCGACGTGAGTGCCACGTCGCCGACGGTGGTCGACGCCGCGACGACCTGGCCGACGTCGTGCACCATCATCCCGATCCAGATCCCGAGGTCGCGATCGTCCAGACCGATCCAGGGTCCGACGGCGGGCAGGGCGAACGTCGCGATCGTGCCGATCAGCGTGACCGTGGCGATTGCGTACGCGGTGTCCTCCTGCTTCGACTCGATCGTGGTGCCGGCCGCCGCAACTGCGGAAGCGCCGCAGATGGCCGTGCCGATGCCCAGCAGGGCAGACAGCTTCCGCCCGAGCCCCACCCGTCGGCCGATCCACACCGTCGAGAACAGCACCGCCAGCGACACCACGATCGTCAGCGCAAGCGTGGCCACCCCGAGGTCGGCGATGTCGTCGAGCGTGATGCGGAACCCGAGCAGCACGACACCGGTGCGGAGCGCGAAGCGGCCGATGGTCGGCACCGGGGAGCCCGCACCGAGATGGATGAACGGCGACGCGATCAGGCCGAGCAGCAGCGACAACGCGATCGGCGATGGCGCTCCGTCGAGGTCGCCGATCAACGTGGCTGCGATGGTGCCCGTCGCGATGAGGACCGCGGCCTGCCACCACGTTCGGATGTTCATCGTCGGTGCGGACGCCCGGTGGACGTCAGGGTGTCCAGCGCGGCTTGAGTGGGGCGTGGTCGATGTTCGGCAGTACGTGCCGGGCGACCAGGTCGCATTCGGCGATGTGGGGATAGCCCGACAGGATGAACGCGCCGATGCCGGCCTCCTGGTAGGCCCGGATCTTTGCCACCACCTGATCGGGATCGCCGACGATGGCGGCGCCTGCGCCGCTGCGAGCCCGCCCGACGCCGGTCCACAGCGCCTCCTCGACGAAGCCGTCGTCGGAGGCGGCTTCGCGCAACGACGCCTGCCGTTGGACGCCGACCGAGGCCGCGTCGAGCGACTTGTTGCGGATCGCCTCGCCGGTGTCGGCGTCGAGTCGTGACACGAGTCGCTCTGCGGCGGCGCGTGCCTCGGCCTCGGTCTCCCTGACGATCATGTGGGCGCGCAGTCCGTAGACGAGTGAGCGGTCGTAGCGGTCGCGGGCGAGCGCGGTCATCTCGTCGACCGTGGCGGCCACGCTCGACACGGTGTCGGGCCAGGTGAGAAACACATCGGCTTCGGCCGCGGCGACGTCCTTCGCGGCGGGGGAGAAGCCCCCGAAGTACATCGGCGGACACGTCCCGGAGACTGTCGACGCTCGGGGAGGGTCGAGCGTCAGGTCGACGAACTCGCCGTGGAAGTCGATCGACTCCCCGTCGAGCAGTTGGCGCAGCACCTGCATCCACTCGCGCGTTCGCTGGTACCGCGGGGTCGAGTCGAGTTCCTCGCCGGGGATGTCGGAGGAGATGATGTTGATGCACAGTCGACCGTTCGCGAACTGGTCGATCGAGGCGAGCTGGCGGGCGAGCTGCGGGAGCCACATCTCGCCCATGCGGACGGCGAGCAGCAGGTTGATCTGCTCGGTGTGCGTGGCGATCGCCGCGGCGAACGCGGTCGAGTCGATGCCGAGCGTGTAGCCCGACGGCAGCAGGACGTTGTCGAAGCCGTTGCGGTCGGCGGTGCCGACGATGTCGGAACAGTGCATCCAACTGCTCGCCAGTGCCGGGTCGGGGACGCCGAGGAACTCGTAGTCGTCGTCGCACAGGGCGCTGAACCACGAGATCTCGGGGATGTCGGGGCGGTCGATGCTGCTCATGGCAGAGGTACTCCTTCGGATGCCTGGATGATGGCGTAGACGTCGGCGCGTGTGAGTTCGACGTCCAGGGCCCGGGTGGTGCCCGCGATCCGGTCGGGGTTCTGGGAGCCGATGATCGCCACCGGTGCGGCTGGGTGCGCCAGCACGAAGGCGATGGCGATGGCGGCCCGATCGACGCCCTCGCGTGTGGCGAGCCCGTCGAGCACCTCGAGCAGTTCGGGCCGGACGTCGGCGCCGGTGGCGAGGCGGCCACCGCCCAGCGGACTCCAGGCGAGCGCAGCGGTTCCGGTGGCCATGCAGGCGTCGAAGGTACCGTCGCGCATCGGGTCGAGATGCAGTGCCGAGAACTCGGGCTGGTTGGCGGCGATCGCGAACGGCAGGTGCGCAGCGAGCGCGGCCACCTGAGCGGGCGTGTGGTTCGACACGCCGACCTCGCGGATCTTGCCTTCGTCGCGCAGCGCGGTGAGTGTGGCGGCCACGTCGGCCGGGTGAGCGAGCAGGTCGGGACGGTGAATCTGGTAGAGGTCGATCGTCTCGACGCCCATGCGGTGCAGCGACGCCTCGCACGCCGAGCGCAGGGAGGTGGGCGACGAGTCGTAGGGGATCGGTGGCATGATCCCGCCCTTGGTGGCGAGGACCATCCGGTCTCGCAGCGTCGGGGCGACGGCGAGCACGCTACC
Source organism: Ilumatobacteraceae bacterium (assembly GCA_963715825.1). Taxonomy (GTDB): domain Bacteria; phylum Actinomycetota; class Acidimicrobiia; order Acidimicrobiales; family Ilumatobacteraceae; genus Sva-07. The sequence continues at coordinate 58,420 of CAVQSI010000018.1, read as the reverse complement.
GAGGATCTCCTCGACCCGCCCGAAGCCCGTGCCGCCCCAGTCGAACCCGTACACGTCGGCATTGTCGACGAGGTTCATCCCGGCGTCGAGGGCGGTCTCGAGCAGTGACTGGGCCGTGGCGACGTCGGGGTTCGTGTAGCGCCACAGGCCGAACGACAGTGGGCCGACCGGCGGCAGCGATCCGAGTGAGCGTGGCTGGGTCTGGACGAGGTTCACGTGATCAACCTAGTAGCCGCTGATCGACGCATCGTTGGGGACCGGGCGTCGGTCAGCCCTTCACCGATCCGGCGAGGATCCCGCGCACGAAGTAGCGCTGGAGCGAGAAGAACACGATCAGCGGGATGAAGGCCTGGACGAACGCTCCCGCAGGCAGGATGTTCTCGTTTCGCCCGAAGTCGCCGGCCAGGTTCGCAATGACGATCGTGGTTGGCTGTTGGCTGGCATTCGCGCCGATCATCGTGTTGGCGATCAGGTAATCGTTCCAGGTCCAGAGGAACTGGAAGATCGCGAACGCCGCGAGCACGGGGACCGACAGCGGCAGCACGAGGCGCCAGAAGATCGTGAAGTGGTTGGCGCCGTCGATGCGCGCCGCCTCGAACAGGTCTTTCGGAAGGCCACTGATGTAGTTGTGGAGCAGGAAGATCGCAAAGGGCATCGCGAACCCGGTGTGGGTCAGCCAGGCCGATGTGGTGGTTCCTGCCAGTCCGAAGTCCGGGATCAGCACCATCGTCTTGTCGAGGAACGGCAGGGTGACGCTCGCTCCGCTGACGAACAGCTGCAGCAGCGGGATGAGGGCGACCTGGAGCGGGATCGCCAGCAGGGCGACCGTCCCGATGAACAGCGGCTTGCGTCCCTTGAAGTCGATCCACGCGAACCCGTACGCAGCGAACGCGGCGATGGCGATCGGAATGATGGTGGCAGGGATCGCGATCGCCGCCGAGTTCAGCAGCGATCGACCGAGGCCGGCGCGGGCGCTGAAGATCTGGTCGTAGTTGTCCAGCGTCAGTTCGCTCGGCACGACCCTCCACCAGCCGGTGTTGCGCTGGCCGTCGCGTGAGCGGAACGAGTTGACGAGCAGACCGAGGGTCGGGATGCTCCAGACGATGACGAGGAGCCACAGGATCCCCGTCGGGATCGACCGCAGGAAGTTGTAGGTGCGGTCGATGATGCTCGGCGACTTCTTGCCGGCCGGTTGGCCGCTGGTGGAGGACTGGACTGGGGTTGTGGTACTCACTGCTCAGTTCTCCTTCTGCATGCGCCGGATGTTGTAGATCATGATCGGAAGCACGGCGAGGAAGATCAGGATCGCCAGCGCCGCACCCTTGCCCTTGTTCGTGAACCCGAAGGCCTCCTGGAACATCTGGTTGGCCAGCACCTGTGATCCGAACTGGCCGTTGGTCATCACCTTCACGATGTCGTAGACCTTCATGACCCCGACGATCAGGGTGGTGACCACGACACCGATGGTCGTGGCGATCTGTGGGAGCGTCACCCGCCAGAACACCTGGCTGGTGGTTGCCCCGTCGATCTTGGCGGCTTCGATGAGTTCGGTGGGCACGGCCTTGATGGCTGCCGAGAGGATCACCATCGAGAAGCCGGTCTGGATCCAGATCATGACGACCATGAGCCAGAAGTTGTTGTACGGCGTCTCCTGGACGAAGAAGACCGTTTGACCGACGACCTCGCCGTTGGGGAGGGTCTGGAAGCCACCGACACCACCGCCGATGATCCCGGTGAACCGGATGAAGAACCAACCGACGAGCACGATGGCGATCCCTGGCACCACCGCCCTCGCGGGTCCGTATCTGACCAACATCCGTGCCATCACCATGAACAGGCCGATGAGTACGAGCGCCAGGAAGATCGTGGCGATCAGTGTCGGGAGTCCCGATCCGGTCGAGAGCCGACCGAGGCCGATCCACAGTGCATTGAGCACGCCCGTCTGCTCCGTCGACGTGTCACGGGCGGTGTACACGAACCGCCAGATGATCGAGGCACCGACGAGGGAGATCGCCATCGGCATGAAGATGATCGACTTGGCGACGCGTTCGCCGCCTCGCTGGTCGGCGAGCACGGCGATCGCCAAGCCGAGCGCGGTCGAGGCGAAGGTGACGACGACGACCCACCAGAGGTTGTTGATCAGGGTGCCGCGCATCGCCGTGAACGCACCGAAGGAGACGAGCAGCAGCCCGAAGACCAACGGAGCCACTGTCGGGTTGCCGACCTCGACGGCGCGACCGGTCCGACGCTTCATGACCACCCCGACGACGACGGCGATGCCGAGGACCGCCACCCCGATCAGGAACGGGATGCTCGTGAACATGTTGGTCCAGTTGTCGAGATCGAGGCTGGACTTGTCGGTGAAGATCGATCCGTAGTTCTCGAGCCCGACGAACTCCACGGAGTCGCGGTCGAACAACGACAGATAGGCCGTTCGGATCGCCGGGATGACGAGCATGACCATGATGAACAGCAGTGCAGGACCGAGGAAGATGATCGCTCGTGACCCGTTCTCGATCCGGGAACGGCGCGGGAGGTCGGGGTTCGTGCTCATCCCGAGCCGGACCCCGATGAGGACGGCGGGAACCAGCGAGGCGATCACCGACGTGATCGGTGAGCCATCGCCGAGCGTGGCGGCGCCCCACGCCCCGAGCACCCACCCGAGGGCGCCACCGATGAGCGCGCCGCCGAGCGGGTGGTGACCGCGCAAGCGGCTCCAGCCGGCGCCCAGGGCGGCGACGACGATCGTGTACCCGACGATGGCGACCGGGTCGAGCCCGGGCTGGTAGGCGTCGCGGATCACCAGCCCGATGACGAGCCCGATCGCAGCGCTCCCGCCGATGGCGATCGCTCGCCGGCGTGAGGGGTCGTCGGTACGTGCGAGGGACGCTCCAAGGGCACCGAATGCGGCCGCCCCGGCGAGCGGTCCGACGACCCAGGTCAGAAATCCGGTTCCGGATCCGATGGTGATCAGGTTGCCGTGCAGCGTGATTCCGAGCACGGCGCCGACGATGCCGAAGACGATCGTGTTGAACGTCAACCACTTCGGACGTACCAGGTCGAACAGCAGGTTGGCGCCAATCCAGAGCCCTGCGCTGGCGGCGACGGCGATCAGGACCGTGACGGCCGTCGTGCGAATCTTCGGTTCGATGAAGGCCCAGTAGATGAGGCCCAGCCCGACCACGAAGCCGAGCCCGATCCGAACCTTGTCTCTGGTGCTCAGCGATGCCGCTCGTGCAGTGACACCTGATTGGGGCCGTTGGCCGCCTGGTGCGCTCTCCTCGGACTTCGTGCGTTCCAGCGTCTCCACGTCGTGACCCCCCTGTGGTCTTCGTTCCCCGGCGTTCGTTCCCCGGAGTTCATTGGGCGAAAGCAACGGGGCACCGACACCATAGTGTCGATGCCCCGTCGCGTGCGTTACGTGACCCGGGTGACCGGGTCAGGTTTCAGATGTTCGGTGCTCAGTTCGGCCAGGAGGCCTGGATGGTGGCGGCGGCCTCTTCGGCCGTGATGTCACCGTTGACGAGCGAGGTGCCTTCGGTCCAGAACGTTCCGGCGCCCACATCGGCGGGCATCAGGTCGGACGCATCGAAGCGTGCGATCTGCGAAGCGTTGAGGATCTCGAGGAAGCTCTGCTCGAGCGCCTGATAGACCGACGGATCCTGACCCTGAGCCGCCGAGAGGTAGCCGGACAGGCCGCCGCCGACGGCTTCGGTCTGGTTCCGCTGACGTGTCTCGGCGTAGTCAGCCGTGGCGATGTAGTCCATCACGGCCATCGTGGCGGGGTCGTCGTTGAACGCAGCGGCGAAGATGCCAGCGGTCAACACCGGCCTGTCGCCGTTGATGTCCGGGAAGTAGAACACGTCGACCGCGTTCGGGTCGTCGGGATCGGCGAAGGTCGTGCCCTCGGGGAACAGTCCGGCGAAGAAGTTCGCCTGACGGTGCATGTAGCACTGGCCGTCGACGAGCGGCTGGCCGTTGTCGGCGAAGTTGGTGGCTGCGATCGAGCCACCCGCTGCGAAGACGTTCTCCTCGGTCCAGAGATCGACGACGGTCTGCATCGCCTCGACGATCTGCGGATCGTCGAACGGGATCTCGTTGCTGACCCACTGGTCGTAGACGTCGGCGCCGGCCTGGCGGAGAACCATGTCCTCGACCCAGTCGGTGTAGCTCCAGCCGGTCGCCTGACCGGACTCGATTCCGACGCACAGCGGCTTCGGGCCACCGTCGGCGGCCATCTGCTCGACCAGTGCGGTGAACTCGTCGAACGTCTCCGGGACCTCGTAGCCGGCCTCGGCGAACGCTGCGGGCTGGTACCAGACGAGTGACTTCAGGTCGGTCTTGGCGGGGATGCCGTACTGCACGTCATCGACGTTGCCGTAGAGCTGGTAGCCATCGGCCCAGTACTCGTCGACGGTTGCGTTCACGTCGTCCGGCAGCGGCACGACGTTGCCGGCCCGAGCGAAGTCGGCGAGCTTGCCCGGCTGTGGGAAGAACGAGATGTCGGGCGGGTTGCCACCCTCGACCTGGGTGTTGATGTTCGCTTCCCAGTCGGCGTCGCCGGTGTACTCGACGTTCAGGTTGACGGATTCGGCCCACGCGCTGAGCGTGTCGTTGATCGAGGCGATCGAAGGATCGTCTCGTTCGGGGCCGGTGAGCGTGACGGTTGCGCCACCGAAGTCCATGTCGCCGCCGGCAGTGGTGCCGTCGGTCGCCGTGGTGTCGGAGCTGCCCGAGCCGCTGTCGTCGTCGCTGCCGCAGGCTGCGGCAACGAGTGACAGGGTGATCGGGACGGCAGCCAGCTTGAGCCATCGCTTGTTCATAGGGTCCTCCCCCTCTGAGTGGAATTGTCGCCGAAATGTTTCGACGATGTAAACGCTTACAGACTCGATGGGTCGGCGTCAAGGCCAAAGGACCCGATCCCAGTGGTTTTCACCGGGTTGCAGCAGGTTCGCGAGGTGTTGCAGCAGGTTCGCGAGGTGGCCCGGTGGTTGCTCGCAGTACCAACTCGACGGGCGACACCGCCGGTTCGAGGTCGACGGGTGCGTCGGTCATCGCGGCGATCAGCGCTCGGGTGGCGGCCGCTCCTTGCGACGCGACGTCCTGGCGGATCGTGGAGAGCGCGAGGACGCGAGCGACGTCGTGGTCGTCGACCCCGAGCAATGAGACGTCATGGCCGGGTTCGAGGCCGCGCCGTGACAGCTCCATCAGCGCGCCGAACGCCATCTCGTCGGACATTGCGAACACCCCGGTCGGTGGCCGATCGAGGTCGAGCAGACTGGCCATGGCCTCCCGGCCGCCGTCGATGCCGAAGTTGCCGCCGACCACCAACTCCCGATCGGTGACGATCCCGGCGGCGTTCAGCTCCTCGTCGAACCCGGCGGTGCGGCGCCGAGGCACCTCGAAGTTCAACGGGTCCTCGCCGAGCCCGCTGATCAGTCCGATGCGCCGATGGCCGAGTTCGATCAGCGTGCGTGCACCGAGTCGGCCGACCTCGACGTCGTCGATGAAGACCGACGGGGAGCCGGCCACCCGGGTGCCGATCGTCGACAGGGCAACGCCGCGCGAGCGCAACGACGCTGCTTGTGCATCGGTGGCCGGGATGTTGACGAGCACGACCCCGTCGGCGCGCCGCTCGAGACGCGAGCGCTCGTCGAGCAGCCGGTGGCACTCTTGGATGCTGCCGACGCCGATCACGAGGAACTCGTAGCCAGATTCGTTGCACACCGCCTCGGCGCCGGCGATCACGGTCGAGAAGTACCAGCTCGCGAGATGTGGGACGACGACGATCACCGTCCGGGTCCGCCCGGCGGCGAGCCGGGCGGCAGCAGGATCGGGCTCGTAGTTCAGTGCCGTCGCCACCTCGAACACCCGCAGCCGCGTGGATTCCGCCACGTTCGGCAGACCTCGCAGCGCACGGCTCACCGTGGCCACCGAGACGTTGGCCGCAAGGGCGACGTCTTCGATCCGGGCGCGCCGCGGGGCCGACCCCGTGCGCTCCCTCGTCGTCCCCATGAGCGAAGAGTGTAAGCGTTTACACTCGAGGCGTGCGGTACCTTCGCGGACCGTGGAGACTTCTCGCGCCTGGTGGCGCCACGCCGTCGTGTACCAGATCTACGTCCGGTCGTTCGCCGACGGCAACGGCGACGGGACGGGTGACATCGCCGGCATGCGTCAGCGCCTGGCGTACCTGGAACGACTCGGCATCGATGCGATCTGGGTCAACCCCTGGTACCGGTCGCCGCTGCTCGACGGCGGCTACGACGTCGCGGACTACCGCGAGATCAACGAACGATTCGGCACGACGGCCGAGGCCGAGGCGTTCATCGCCGAGGCCCGAGCGCACGGCATACGCGTGCTGGTCGACCTGGTCCCGAACCACACGTCCTGGGAGCACCCCTGGTTCCGCGCGGCACTCGCCGCGTCGGCCGGGTCTCGCGAACGGTCCCGGTACCACTTCCTCGACGGGTGCGGTGCTGACGGGGAGTTGCCGCCCAACGACTGGCAATCGGTGTTCGGTGGTCCGGCGTGGACGCGCGTGGCCGACGGGCAGTGGTACCTGCACCTGTTCGACGAGAGCCAGCCCGACGTCAACTGGGAACAGCCCGAGGTCGCCGATGAGTTCGAGTCCGTCATGCGGTTCTGGCTCGATCGTGGCGCGGCGGGCTTCCGGATCGATGTTGCGCACGCATTGGTCAAGGCACCCGGCTATCCCGATGCAGGGGCGCCGGCCAACGACGGGCGGGGCCAACCGTCGCCGCTGCCGTACTTCGATCTCGACGAGATCCATCCGATCGTGCGACGATGGCGCCGCGTGCTCGACGACTACGACGACGACCGGATGATGGTCGCCGAGGCGTGGGTCGACGCAAGCCGGCGACCGCTGTATCTCCGCCCGGACGAGTACCACCAAGCCTTCGACTTCGACCTGCTGACGGCACACTGGAGTGCCGACGAGTTCGCATCGATCATCGAGGCGAGCGTCGCCTCGGCCCACGCGGTCGGCTCCGACCCGACCTGGGTGTTGTCCAACCACGACGTCGTGCGTCACGCCACACGGTACGGCCTGCCCAACGACGTCGAACCCGGTGTCTGGCTGCTCGACGGTGACCGGAGCCTGCTCGACGAGGCGCGCGGCGCCCGCCGAGCGTGGGCGGCGGCACTGGTGACGTTTGCGCTGCCCGGCTCCGCGTACGTGTACCAGGGCGACGAACTCGGGCTCCCGGAAGTGTGGGACCTCCCGCTCGACGTCCTGCAGGATCCGATCTGGGACGACTCGGATCACGCCCTCAAGGGCCGAGACGGCTGCCGTGTCCCGATCCCGTGGGAGCCGACCGGCGAGTCGCTCGGTTTCGGCGACGGGTCCGCGTGGTTGCCGCAGCCGCCGGGATTCGCCCGACTCTCCGCCGCCGTGCAGGAAGATGATCGTTCCTCGACGCTGAACCTGTACCGAGCGGCACTCGCGATGCGCCGGACGTGGCTCGTCGACGAAGTTGGTTTCGAGCTGGTCGACCACGGCCCGAACGTGCTCGCGTTCCGCCGGGGCGATGGGTTCGTCTGCGTGGCCAACATGGGTGACGAGTCGGTTGCGTTGCCCGACGGCGAGGTGCTGCTGGCATCCGGATCGATCAGTGGCCACGAGCTGCCGCCCGACACGGCCGTCTGGATGACCTGATGGAGATCGTGACCAAGCAGGGGCACCCTGACTTCCTCGACCTGCCGTGGGACGAGCCGCTCGTCGAGTGGGACTCGCCTCGGCTGGTCAAGATGGCTCACGGCATCAGCCGCCACGTGGTGCGCTTCGTGCGATTCCAGGATCGGGTGTACGCGCTGAAGGCCACGGGCATCGTTGCGGCGCAGTCCGAGTACCGGGTCCTGCGCGACATGCGCGACGACCATCTCCCCGTCGTGGAACCCGTCGGCGTGGTGTCCGACGCACCGAATCCCGGCGACGCCGTGCTGATCACCCGGTACCTCGACTTCTCGCTGCCGTACTGGTACCTGCTCGGTCGTGGCGATCCGTCGCTCGCCGATCGGTTGATGGATGCCGCCGTGGTCCTGCTCGTCAGGCTGCATCTCGACGGCGTCTTCTGGGGCGACTGCTCGTTGTCGAACATTCTCTGGCGGCGCGATGCGGGAGCGATGATGGCCTACCTCGTCGACGCCGAGACGACCGAGCGTCACGAGACGATCAGCGATCGCATGCGTTGCTACGACCTCGAGATCGCCGTGGAGAACATCGCCGGGGGGTTGCTCGAACTGCAGGCGAGCGGCCGGATCACCGACGACATCGACCCGCTTGCGGTCGCCGAGAGCCTGCGGACGCGGTACGAGGAGCTGTGGAGCGAGCTGACCCGCGTCGACGAGTTCGATCTCGACGAACGGTGGCGCATCGAACAGCGCGTCCGACGGATCAACGAGCTCGGCTTCGACGTCGAGGAGCTGTCGATCAACCGTGACGGTCGCACGTTGTCGGTGCAGCCGGTGTTGATCGAGGAGGGGCACTACTCGCGAGAGCTTCGCCGCAGGACCGGCCTCGAGGTGCAGGAGAATCAGGCTCGGCGCCTCTTGGCCGACATCGACCAGCACCGGGCCTGGCTCGAGCGGCTCGAGGGCAGGTCGATCCCGCGAGCCGTCGCGACGGCCCGCTGGCTGGCCGAGGTGTACGAGCCGACCATCGAAGCGATCCCCGACGTCCTGCGTTCGCACCTCGAGCCAGCAGAGATCTTCCATCAACTGCTCGAGCACCGCTACCTCATGGCCGAACGTCAGGGCGAGGAGGTGCGTACCTCGGTGGCATTGGCCGACTACGTTGCCGGCGTGCTCGCGGGAACTCCCGCCGAGCGTCAGCTCCGTCTGGACACCGGGAGCATTCCCGTGGTGCTGCTCGATGCCGGATCCGGTCCGGCGTCGAGGCCCGACGACTCGGGTACGGTCGGAGCGTGAACGTCGACCGCGCAGTTCGTGCCCGCCGAGCGATCGGACTGATCGATCTCACCGACCTGTCCGACGATCACGCGCCCGATGGCATCGACGAACTGTGCCGCCGCGCCCGCGAACACGGCACCGCCGCGGTGTGCGTGTGGCCCGAGTACGTGGCCGGCTGCGCCGAGTCGCTCGACGGATCCGACGTTCGGGTTGCCACCGTCGTCAACTTCCCCTCCGGCGAGGAGCCGGTCGACGCCGTCGTGACGATGACGCAAGCTGCGCTCGCCGACGGCGCCGACGACATCGACCTGGTGCTGCCGTACCGGGCGTTTCTCGAAGGCGACGCCGATCGGGCAGCGGCGATGGTCGCAACGATCGCTGCGCTCATCGAGCCACCGACGTTGCTCAAGGTGATCCTCGAATCCGGCGCCTATCCCGGTGCCGACTCGGTCGGTGCCGCAGCACACCTCGCCATCGCGAACGGTGCGGACTTCGTGAAGACGTCGACCGGCAAGATCCCCGAAGGCGCCTCGCTCGACGCGGCCAGAGCGATGCTCGACGAGATCGCCGTCACCGCCGAGTCGGGGCGCACGGTCGGGCTCAAGCCGTCGGGCGGCATTCGCAGCTTCGACGACGCCATGGCCTACCTCGACCTCGCCGATGGCGTGATGGGGGAAGGCTGGGCGACACCGGCCACATTTCGATATGGCGCAAGCGGCGTGCTCGACGCCCTCCTTGCCGAACTCGACGGCAGCGCCCCGCCGCCCCCGCCCGCCGACGCGTACTGAGGCACGAGTTCTCGGGCACGAGATGTTCGAGGCACATCTCGTACGCCGAGGTCACCGCTAACCTCAGGGCTCCCTGCCCTCGTAGCTCAGGGGATAGAGCATCGGCCTCCGGAGCCGTGTGCGCAGGTTCGAATCCTGCCGAGGGCGCCATTGATTTTCTGCGCTGATCAGGTGAAATACCCTGGTCAGGGCGTTGGGGAGTTGACCGCTGTATCGGGCTTGTTCACCCCTGCTCCCCGTCAGTTGCGGGAGGAGCACCACCATCGACGGCGCGGCGCGGCCGAAGAACCGATACCCGGATCATCGAGTGCGCACTATGCGCTGACCCCGATGAGCAAAATGCCGGTTGTTTCGCTGCCAAAGCCGGTCGCTGGTGCGCTGATATGCGCTACTTGGCGCCCTGCGCAGTCGCGTGGAAGCTGCGAAGTGCTCGATTCAAAACGATGGCAGGAACTGTTGCATGGAACTCGTCTTCGATTTCAGCGTTGTTGATTCCAAGCGTTGGGTCCGTGCGTTCCTTGAGTTGGTCGACGAAGCGCCCGAGATCATCGACCATGTCGAGGTGCGCAGCTGGCGGCTTGGCGGGATGCCCGTCGGCCAGGTTGAACGCCTCACGGCGACGGCCGGCGTCGGTCTCGAGTGATCCGATACCGAAGAACACCTCAGAGTTCAGCCGATCGCTGTCGGGCCGTTGTCGTTCGATGCCAAAGATCGCCTCGTTGTCCCACCACAGTGATGGGCTGCTGCAGATGTAGCGGTCAAACGTCGAGGTCGCCGTCAAGAGCGTGTAGGCGCCGAACAGTCCTCCGAGCGAGTGACCGAAGTAGGTGACGTCACCGGCAGCGGTCGGGAACCGATTGGCGATCCACGGGCGCAGCTCCCCAGACACGAACTCGATGAACGCGTCCGCGTGTCCTGATCCTGGGAAACGGCTGCTGGGTGTCGGGGTGAGGTCACGGGCCCTGATCTCGACGGTGTCGATCACCGCCTGTGCGTCGGGGTAGCCGACACCAACGACCAGCAGTGACGGAACGAGGCCAGGAATCTGCATCAGTCGCACCGTGTCGACCGCCAACCCGAAGAGCCCGTTCGCGTCAGTGACAAACAGGATTGCCTGTGGGTCCAGTCCGCAGTGCCCCACGAAGATTCGGAACGTGTCGCCGACCGCCTCGGATCGCAGGTCATGAACCTCGGTTCCGCCCAACGCATCTCCCATCTACGCAGTCTCTCGCAACCACAAGCAGCGAGACGCACGAGTCGTCAGGAATCGACTGGCACGACTGCCGATCAGAACAACGACGAAATCAACATCGAAGCTCAAGCAGGCACGGCGCGACTGCGAGCGGTCAGGTGCGCGTGAACGTGCGAGCGAAGGCCGTCCTCGCCGAGGCGTTCGTGAATGTTGGTTCGCGCCTGGGTGTGGCCGCCAGAGGTGTCCGTGTGCGCCGGCGACCCGTGCTGTTCGTGCTCAGAGATTGATCGTGTCGCTGGCGAAGGTGATGCCGTGATCTGTCTGGCTTTCGAGCGCTTCGAGGTTGGGATCCGAGAGCACTGCATCGATGGCCGCTCGCTCGCCTGCGACGTAGGTCCAGCAGAAGTCGATCTCTGTCGCGACGATCCACGATCGGTCGGCGGGCCACCACACGTTGGGCGACTGGCGTCCGACCTGCACGTAGAAATCGCTGATGTCTTCAAGCGCACCCGACGCGAGGAAATAGTCGCGACCAGGAGCATTGATCCGCGGACCGTCGAGCGTCGACGGAGCGAGCAACGGCTCGGCGACGAACATCGTGCGGGCAATGGATGCTCCACCGTGGAGTTGGCCGTAGCCGTCCCAGATCGCGAACCAACACTGCTGTGGCGTCGAGGTGTGTTGAGCCAAGAGCTCCGCGAGTCCTGTGAGCGCATCGCTGTTGAGCGTCCCTTCGAGCGGAGACTCGTCCGGCCACTGACCGATCCCGTCGTCGGTCGAGGCGATCGGGTCGAACTGCATCTCGGGGTGAACGACACGGCCGGTCCTTGCTGCGATGTCGGACCAGCGCTCCGTGCCAGCGGGGTGGAACACGCGAGCGTACGCATCGAACGAATCAGGAACGATCGAGCCAACGTCGTGTGCGAACGGGTGCAGCACATCGATCCACCACGCAGCCTGGCCGACGTCAGAACTCCACTCGATCCCCACCTCGTCAACGTACCGATTGACGACCTCACACACGCTGCGATTCGCCGGCCGGGTCGAGGTGTTCATGAATCGCCTTTGGCTGTATGCATGGCCCTGGTGGTTCATTGCTGGGATCGGTGTTCTTTCACTGCTCGCACGGGCGGAGCGCCGCGACCGACTGGACTTCACCATCCCGATGCTGTTCGTTGCGGTTGCGGCTACCACCATCGTGTGTCTGGTCGCAGCGCGACGCGATCCTGTGTCGAAGGGACCGCAGTTGGCCATCGTGGCGCTACCTCCTGAGGCTGTGGCCCTGTTCGGCGTGCAGTACAGACTCGACACGAAGGACGGCGGAGGGACAATCCCGCGACATCCGTTGGTGGCGTCCGAGTCCGGTCTGCAGATCGGCATCAAAGGAGCGCACCAAGCTCGGCCAAACCTTCGCGATCGTGGCATTTCGGTCGAGCTGACTGCATCCAGATCGGGCCACCTGTCTCGGTGCGTGCTCTGCCTCGGTGAGCGGCGCGTAGCGGTGCGCGTGCGCGGACGCTTACTACTGAAGCGACCAGTTCCTTCTGCAACGGCGCTACCCGATCAGTTCATCGGGTAGCGCATCTCTGCCGATCTGCGCTCGCTCCATCTCGGCGGTCCGCGGGGCGCGGCCTGTGATTATCGGGTGCTCGGTGAGGGTAGAAGTGTGCGGGTCGTCCAACGAGTGCGGACGGATTATCGAGCGTCGACACCGAGCGCGTTCGCTCGGCGTCGATGAGTTGATTGCGGTCGTAGCCCGTCCAGATCGGCAGATCGGTTCGGGTCAATCGAGGCCGAGGACGGTGACGAGCGCTTCGTCGACCGCCCACATATCGTCAGCTGTCAACTGCGCCACGCGACGCCCGAGCCGCTGAGCGTCGACCGCACCGAGTTGTTCGACGAGCACCCGCGTGGTCTCTCCGGCGATCGAAACCTCCGGCCGGAACGAAGCCGGGCGAGCACTTCTCGAGGTCGGTGCTACGAGAATCACCGATCGAGGGAGCATCGAGCCGGACTGCACGACCACCGCGAATCGCTCACCCTGCTGCTCGTGTCCGACGCCTTTGGGGGTCTTGAAGCGAAAGACCTCACCCCGCTGCACGCATCGACTCCATCATCGACGCGATCGACGCCATCTCGGTTCGGTCCGTCTCGTCAGCCTCCAACGCGGCCACCTCGGCCGCGAGATCGCTTCGCTTCCGAATCCGCTCCGCCGATGCCAACAGGGCAGCACGTATGGCCGCGGACTGGCTCAGACCAGTCGATTCCAGAATGCGGAGAGCGCGCTGAGCGTCATCATCGAGTCGAACCGAGATCGCCTTTGCCATCAAGGGAGTATGACAGAACGTGATACAGGGATCAACCGCGAGCGGGCAGCGCCGAGTGCCCGGTATGAGCGCCCCCTTGCAAGCGATCTGGACGGGTTCTTGATGCGCCTCGCCTTCCGATCGTGCTACCTGTTCGTGAGCCTGACGATGCCGAGGTCACGGTGACCACCGATATCAGGATCACTCGGCCCGCGATGACCGATCGATATCGAGCCGCAACGTCCGGCCGGCGAGCTTCGTTGACGATTGTCGACATCGCCATCGTGTCCAAGACAACGGCGTTCGAGCGACTCGACGTCACTGCTCGGTGAGGGCCCGCATGAACGCATCCCACTCGTCGTCGGTGAGACCTTCGATGTTGATCTCACCAGGAGGAGGAAGTGGCTTCGCCATCCGCAGCGCCTCGTCGATCGGAACCACCTTGACGGGCGCGTTGTCGTCAGCGTCACGGGGAGAAGCCGCATCAGACATCACGCAATGCTACCGACACGGACCGTGCCGGTCGAGCGATCGCATCTCGCGGCCGCGATGTGCGGACCTTGCGCCCGTCCATCTCCGGCACACGATCACCCCTGGTAGAGGTACCGAATCGTGTGGCCGATCGGGTCTGTCCGATTCGATCGGGTCAGCTGACCATGCGCTGCGTCCACGCGACATGCGACGGCCGAGTTCGCGCCATGTCTGTCGCGTTCGCTACTGCCGCCTGGTGACTTCGGGTCAACGCTTGGTAGCGGGGTAGGCAGGCCGCCCGGTCAGGGCGCAGGTGTCGAGCGTCGGACACTGCGAGCCGGACCGCGCCGGCACCGTCCAGTGTGCTTCGGAACGCTCCGTCATCTCGAGCGGCAGTCGCAGCGGGCGCGAGCTCGTTCGGTCAGCCTGAAAGAGGGCCGGACGAGTGGTGGTTCCCGTACGCGATGTTTGTGTTCGTCACCGTCGAACTCGTCTCGGTCGGCGCAGCGTTCGTGCTGTCCCGTGGCCGACTCAGATACGCCGCACTTCCTGTGGTCGCGCTGCTGGTACTGATCGCCATGGTGCCGGTCCTCGCTTGGCTGCCCACCTGACCGCAGCGGTCAGCGGCACCCAGGTTGAAGTACATCAATGTCACTCGGGAACACTGCAGCTGGCGACACGTGGTGACATCGCGATACAGCTCTGGGCGTGTCACCACCTGCAATTCCACAGTTCGAATCCTGCCGAGGGCGCCACTGGATTCAGGCCGTGGCGATCGCCGAGATCAGCCGGTCGGAACGTTGGCCGTCGTCATCGACGACCGCGTACGGTGGGACTGCTCCCGGACGAGCACTCGCGGCGGACCTCGCCCGGGCGGAGCAGAAGGAGCGACGGTGATGACGGCAACGGAGACCAACGATCCGAACGAGGGCATCGTGGTGCTCGACGGGGTCGAGATGTATCGGATTCCCTCGATCGATCGGATCGAACCGTTCCTGATGAGCGTCGTGAGCAGTTCCGATCTCTGGATGTTCGTCTCGAGCACGGGCGGCCTCACCGCCGGACGCGTCCAAGCGCAGCAGTGCATCTTCCCCTACGAGACCGACGACCGCCTGCACCATCTCAACGGACGGGTCGGACCGGTCACCGTGCTCCGGGTCGGTACGGCGGAGGCGACGACACTCTGGGAGCCGTTCACGGGGCCGGCCATCGACACCCGACGCAGCCTCCTGAAGAGCCTGCTCGGCAATGCCGTGGTCTTCGAAGAGCAGCACCTCGGTCTCGGACTGACGATTCGGTACCGATGGGCACCGTCCGATCGGTTCGGCTGGATTCGAACCGTGACGCTCGCCAACGATGGTTGCGACGAACCCGTGACCGTCGAGGTGCTCGACGGACTGCTCGGTGTGATGCCGTGGGGCGTCGGGGTGCCGTTCCAGCAGCAGATGAGCAATCTGGCGAACGCATACCGACGCAGCGAGATCACCGAGACCGGCCTCGGGATCTTCACCCTCGAGGCGTTGATCGTCGACGTGCCCGAACCAGCCGAGGCGCTGCGGGCGACCGTCGTGTGGACGACGGGTCTGGGCGAGCCGTCGGCAAGCGTCGACCCTGGCGCCGTGGCGGCAGCCCGTGCCGGCCAGCGCTTCGCCGGGTCGTCGCTCAGGACCGGCCGACCGGGGTCGTTCCTGGTCAACGCCAGTGTCGAGATCCCCCCAGGAGAGTCTCGGCGGTGGCACGTCGTTGCCGACGTGGCTCAGAGCCACGCAGACATCGCACGGCTCACCCATGAGCTCGCAGCGAGCGATGATCTGGTCCGCGAGGTCGACGAAGACGTCGATCGGAGTTCAGCTGCGCTGCGCCGCATCGTCGCGAGCGCCGACGGGGTGCAGGCGACGGCGTCCCCGAAGCTCGACGCTCACCATCTGGCCAACACGCTGTTCAACGTCATGCGCGGCGGCACCTTCTCCGACGGGTACACGATCGGTTCCGATCGGTTCCGCGCGTTCGTGGCGGCACGCAATCGCGTCGTGGCAGGCCAGCACGCCGACTGGCTCGGCGGTCTTCCCGATGCGATCGAGGTGTCCGAGCTCCGGGCCCGAGCGGTCGACGTCGGCGATCCCGACCTGACGAGACTCGCGCACGAGTACCTGCCGCTGTCGTTCTCGCGGCGCCACGGCGACCCGAGCCGACCATGGAACCAGTTCGCGATCCGGGTCCGTGACGCCGACGGTGATCCGCTGCTGAGCTACCAGGGCAACTGGCGCGACATCTTCCAGAACTGGGAGGCGTTGTGTCAGAGCTTTCCCGGCTACCTGCCGTCGATCGTCGCCAAGTTCCTCAACGCTTCGACCGCCGATGGATTCAACCCCTACCGGATCACCGACGACGGCATCGACTGGGAAGTTCCCGAACCCGAGAACCCCTGGAGCGGGATCGGCTATTGGGGCGATCACCAGATCGTCTACCTGTACCGGCTCCTGCGTGCGCTGCGCGCCCACGACCCCGCATGGCTCGACGACAAGCTCGCCGTGCGAGCCCACGCGTTCGCGAACGTCCCGTATCGCCTCGCCTCGTTCGACCGGCTGGTACACAACCCGAAGGACACCATCGAGTTCGACTCGGCCGCAGCGGCCACGATCGCCGAACGGGTGGAACGGCTCGGAGCCGACGGACGACTGGTGCTCGACGAGACCGGTCACGTTGTCCACGTGACGCTGCTCGAGAAACTCGTGATCCCGGCGCTCGCCAAGATCTCCAACTTCGTGCCGCGAGGTGGGATCTGGATGAACACCCAGCGCCCCGAGTGGAACGATGCCAACAACGCATTGGTCGGGCACGGGCTGTCGATGGTCACCCTCGGCCACCTTCGTCGCTACCTCCAGTTGATCGGGGACGTGACCACCGACCTGACGGACGAGGTGTACCTCTCTGCCGACGTCGTCGCGTGGATCGAACGCATCGTCGCAGTCCTCGAATCGCACGAGCCGCTGGTCGGCAGTGCAGCGATCGACGATGCGGACCGCTTCG
Source organism: Ilumatobacteraceae bacterium (assembly GCA_963715825.1). GTDB lineage: Bacteria > Actinomycetota > Acidimicrobiia > Acidimicrobiales > Ilumatobacteraceae > Sva-07. The sequence continues at coordinate 41,705 of CAVQSI010000018.1, read as the reverse complement.
AGGTCGTCCGCGGCCTCGGCACCGCGTTCGACGACTACCGCAGCCGGCTCGCAGCAGCGGAACCCACCGCGCCGGTGCCGCTTGCTCCTGCAACACTGCGCCGCCTGTTGCGGACCTCGATGCTGCATCTGGACGACTCGCTCCGCGCCGCCCACCGGCCCGACGGCCTCTACGACGCCTACAACCTGGTCGCGTTCTCCGAGGTCGGTGAGCGTCGGCGGGCGAGCGTCAGCCGTCTGCAACCGATGCTCGAAGGCCAGGTTGCCGCGATCTCCTCGGGTCTGCTCGACGTCGAGCAGACCGTCGCGCTCGTCGAGTCGATGTACGACTCCGATCTGTATCGGGCCGACGTCGACAGTTTCGTGTTGTACCCAGCGCGCCGGCGACCGTCGTTCCTCGAACGAAACCAGGTGCCGGCCGAGGCGGTCGAGTCCAGCGCGTTGCTCGAGGCGCTGGTCGCCGACGGCAACGATGACATCGTCGTTCACGACGTCGACGGCAACGCTCACTTCAACGCGGCCTTCACGAACGCCGGCGACCTCGCTGTGGCGCTCGACCGCCTCGCCGCGACCGACCTCGGACCGTTGGTCGCCGACCACGCGCACGAGGTGCTCGATCTGTACGAACGCGTCTTCAACCATCACGAGTTCACCGGCCGGTCGTCGACCATGTACGCCTACGAAGGGATCGGATCGGTCTACTGGCACATGGTCGCCAAGCTGCTGCTCGCCGTGCAGGAGGCGATCCTCGAGGCCCCGGCCGACACTGCGCCCGACGCGCTCGACGACCTGATCCGGCTGTACGACCGTGTACGGAGCGGACTCGGTTTCAACCGGACCGCCGTCGAGTACGGCGCGTTCCCCATCGATCCCTACTCGCACACACCCGCTCACGCCGGAGCACAGCAGCCGGGCATGACCGGACAGGTCAAGGAAGAGCTGCTGACCCGATGGGCCGAACTCGCACTCGTCGTGTCGGAGGGTGCCATCCACTTCTCGCCGACGCTGTTCAGCGCAGCGGAACTTCGAAGTGAGGCCGGAACACTCGACCATCTCGACGTCGCAGGTCGGTCGGTGCGCCTCGCTGTGCCGCCGGGAACCGCAGCGTTCACCATCTGCCGCGTCCCCGTCGTGGTGTCCGCGGCCGACACACCACCGACGATTGCGATCACCTTCGCCGACGGGACTCGTCGCGAGGACGCAGGATCCGTGCTCGATCCGGCGAGCTCCCGCCGGGTCTTCGACCACACCGGCGACATCGTTCGCCTCGACGTCTCGCTGTCGCTCCAGTCGATGCGACGGTGATCATCGATCTCCGCTCGGTTCGGCTCCGACGGTCGACGGTCGTCAGGAGAGGAAGCCGGCGAAGAAGTAGACCGTGACCTGATCGCCGGAGAGTTCGATCGCCGTCGGCGTCAGCAGCATGGCGGGATCCATCGCGCCGCCGGTCTCGAAGTCGACGACCTGCTGGACGAACAGCGGGGGCCCACCGGCGGATTGCCAGACCAGCGAGTATCCGTCGTCGCATTCGGCGGGCGGTGCACGGAATCCCGTGGTCGGATCGTTGCGAGCGGCCACCATCAGGTCGTAGGGGTCGGTGCCGGCGTTGATGCCGTCGGTGAATGCCCGGCCGTAGTCGGCCGCCAGCGCGCCGTAGAGCTGCGCGAGGTCGGCGCCGTTGCCCTCCAGCACGACCGGCTCGCACTCCCGCCCCTCGATCACGATGCGAACGGTGTCGTCGAGCGGGATCGTCACCTCGCCAGCAGCGGGTTCCACCCGGCCGATCGCGTTGCTGCCGTAGGGAGCCGGACCGCACGCGAATTCATCGTTCAGGATCGAACACGACTCGTATCGTCCGAGCGCCAACGTGAGCGATGCCCCGTCTTGGGACGTGTAGTTCGCCCAGTAGACCCCGTCGGCGAGATCTGCGCCCGGTTCGATGAGCGGTGACGGAGAACCTGCCCAGGGCGAGTCGAACCCCGGTGGGAGCTGTGCTTCGAGAATCAGCTCTCCAGGACGCCAGCCGGCGGGCACCGCAACCGTTGGCGTTGTCGGCGGGGCGGTGTCAGGCGCAGCGGTCGTCTCGGGGGCGGTCGTGTCGGGAACGGTTGTCGTGGGCGCTGTCGTCGCCGGTGATGCCGTTGTCGGCGCCACCGTCGTCTGGCCGGCCGCGCCGAGGTCCGCGGACGCCACCGGATCAGATCCGACCGAGGTGTTGTCGTCGGAACGCCCCGTCCACCACAGACCGGCCACGAGCAGCACGAACACGGCGACGGCGCCGCCGACGTACATCGCCGTGGGCCGCGTGTGCGGTGCCGCGTCGGCTGGCACGGGTGTGGCGGACTCGGCGGATGCCAACGGGCGCCCGACCGGCGGTGGGGGCTCGACCGGTGGCTGCGGCTCGGCCAGTGGCGGTGGAGGAGGAGGCGTCATGGCCGGTGCCTCGGCCGGCGGATTCGCGGTCGCGGCCGGCGTTCCGCACTCGCCGCAGAAGCGTTCGTCCGCGGCCAACGCTGACCCGCACTGACGGCAGACACTCATGCTCTCGACCCTTTCGTCGGCTTCCTGGTGATTGCCATCGTCCCAACCCCCATGGTCCCTCGGCAGGGCCGATGGTCATGTCCCGATGGCGGCCACCTCCACTGGCGCCGTGCAGGGACCTCCGGCTCTGGTGTCGGTGTGGGTCTCTTCGTTCAATGGTCCCAGTTGCGCAAGAAGGAGGTTCCCGGCGTGAGCGAGGCGATCACGACTCCGTTCGAGACCGCACCGCGCTCCCATCCGCGTGCGTCGGCGATCCTCCTGTGCGGGATCCTGGGGGTCACCATCGTGCCCGTTCTCGGGCCCGTGGCGTGGGCGCTCGGGCGGTCCGCCCTCCGCGAGATCGACGCGGCGCCGGGGAGATACACCCGGCGATCGACGGTGCTCGCCGGCATGGTCCTCGGCATCGTCGCAACGGTGTTCCTGATCGCTGGCCTCGTGCTGGTCGTGACGATCATCATCTGGGCGACGACGGGCGACGGAGTCAAGCGGAACGACCTCGAGGCGGTCGTGGTGGTCGTCTCATCGATGCAGGCAAGGTGAGGAGCATGGACACGTACCAGTCGCGGCTCGCAGGAACATCGGATGTCCGCGTTCAGTGCAGTACCGCACGGTGGCGGCACGTCACCATCGGGTTCATCGGCTATCTCATTCCCATCGTCGTCGGTGTCTTCGGTACGACGGCGCTCGTGGAGTCGATGGGTGTCGACGTCCCGCCGCGCACGGCCACGGTGACGGTCGTCGTGCTCCTTGCGATCGTGGTCTGGCGGGGCGCGACGGTCTCGGCCGCAGTGCGTCCCGATGGACTCCGGGTGCGCAACCGATGGCGCCAACTCGTGGTCCCGTGGCACGAGATCGAATCGGCCGAGGTCGGATCGTCGATCACCTACGCCCTGTTCGATCTCGTCGACAGCGTGCGTGAGCTCGTTGACGGAACCGACTCGGGTCTGAGCGCCGAGGAGGAGATGCAGGTCAGCGACGTCCTCCTGGTCACGCGCCGCGGGCGACGCCGACGGCTGCCCGTGTACGCGACGCTCGGTCTGACGAGGAATCCCGACGAGATGCTGGCGTTCCTCGACGCCGTCGAGGCGCACGGTGTCGCCGTGACACGGGAGCGGCCGTCGCCCACCGAACTCCCGCCGCCCAGCGTCGGGACGCCCTGATCGTGGCGAGCAAGGGGGACTCCGCCGCTGGCGACCGGGTGGTGAGCCGGTGGTGGCCCGGTGGTGACCCGGTGGTGACGAAATGCCCTAGGGGGTGTCCACGACCCGAGAGACGATGAGGTGGTTCCTCGAAAAAGGAGAATCGTGATGGACACCACCGCGGAAACGGGCTGGTACGCCGATCCCCTCGGCCGCCACGCCCATCGCTACTGGTCCGGAACGCACTGGACCGAACACGTGGCCGACGGAGGGCAGCCCGGTATCGACCCGCTCGGCACGACGCCAACCGCCGCGGCTGCAGCTTCGGCCGCGCCCCTTCCCGCGGCAACAGGTGCGGCACCGCCGCCGCTCCCAGCGCCCGTACCGGTGGCCGCGGTCCCGGCCCCGGCTCCCGCTCCGCCCCCGGCTCCCGCTCCGCCCCCGGTAACGACCCCGGCCGCGACCCCGTCGAAGCCCAATCGCAAGCCCCTGTGGATCGGCGGAGCGATTGCCGGTGGCGTCGCGTTGCTGGTTGCAGGAATCGTGGTGTTCACGGGCGGCTCCGACGACTCCGACTCGGCCGCCGATGGCGCACAGACAGCAGCCGGCGCCGTCGAATCCGGCGAGACCGTGGTCATCGAATCGGCCAGCGACGGAGAGATCGTCACCACCGACGGGGTTCGCATCGCGGTACCCGCCGGGGCGGTTCCTCCGACGGTGAACGGAGAGCCCGGCACCATCGCGTTCAGCGTCGACATCGCCGACGACCTGGGCGACGTCGACACCTCCAACCTGCCCGCGGGGATCTCGATCGCCGACACCGTCTACGAGTTCGGGCCGACGGGTCAGTCGTTCGACGCGCCCGTCGAGATCGAAATCCCGTTGGCGGAGGGCATCGACCCGGCTGCGGTCGGCGGGCTCGCCGTATTTCGATCAGCTCACCCAGTCGTGGCAGCAGGTGACCGGAGTGGTCGACCCCGACGCGAACGTGGTGCGCGGCACGGTGTGGCACTTCTCTCCGTACACGTATTGGTTCCACGACAACCCGAACGGCGAGGACCAGGCCGTGATCGAACGGCAGAACGGTGGCTACATCAGCGTCACCAACGAGGCGGAGTCGATCTACGGGTGGCACGATTTCCCGTCATCACTGTTCGGCTACGACCCGCCGAAGTACCCCTACACCAACACGTCCTACGGCGTGTGCGTCGTCGGCTGGAACCTCGACGACGAGGCCTACGAGTCGCAGATGAGCTGGTTCAGCGGCACCGATCGGCCGCTCACGGTGGAGGCCCGAGTGGCCCGGGCGGGCTGGGCCGGGTCCGGTGGTACGGTCGACTTCTGGTTGCCGGCCGGGACCTACGACCTGATGGAGGTCTGGTTCCCGAGCGAGATCAACTGGGGCGCCGACCCGTTGTACGTCCCGCTCGTCGGGTCCGCCTACCGGCCGCTCGGCCCGCTCACGATCAACCCCGGCGATCGACACGAGTTCGTCGAGGAAGCCAGTGTTCCCTTTCCGACCCCCGACGCCGACTGGATGGTCGGGCGTCCGCCGTGCATCGGCCAACCGATGCCGTCGCTCGGATCGGGGAGTGTCCAGGTGTCACTCAACTGGCCGGAGGACGGCGTCGACCTCGACCTCCACGTCACCGATCCGGCAGGTGAGGAGATCTACTGGTCGAGCGTGACGTCGACGTCCGGCGGTCAACTCGATGCCGACAACATCAACGGTGGCGGGATCCCGGAGAACATCTTCTGGGCCGACAGCGCTCCGGTGGGCGAGTACCGAGTCGAGGTCAAGTACTTCGGAGACAGTGCTGGTGTCGGTACGGCCAGCTGGACCGTGAGCGTGCTGGTCGATGGTGAACGCACCAGCTACAACGGCACCATCGATCCCGACGACCGGATCGACGTCACCGCCTTCACGGTGGACTGATCATCTCCGCCGCACCCGGCTTGGCGATCCCGACGCGACGGAACGGCCCCGATTCCGGGGCCGTTCCGTTCCGCGACCGGTTGTGACCGGCGGGTGCGTGCGTGATTGGCTACTTCGCCCAGCTCATGAACGGCATGGTCTTGACCATCCAGTTCTGCAGCGAGAAGCGGCCGGGGCCGACGGTGAAGATGCCGAGCAGCACGACCATCTCGACGACATGGCTCGAGTTGACCGGGTTGTTCTCCGGCCACACGTCACCGGCGAGGAACATGAAGAGCATCATCAACGCACCGCCCATGGCGGCGATCCGGGTCCCGACGCCGAGCATGAGCGCCACACCGAGCAGCAGCAGGGCCACCATGAAGCCGACGTCCGCGAAGTTGATCGAGTCCGGCGCCGACGGCGCCATCCAGTCGAACAGGAAGCCGGTGTGGCTGCCCTGGGTGGCGAAGTTGAGGTAGCCGTACGTCGGCGACCCGCCGTTGATCATCGCCGAATCGCACAGGAAGTCGATGCTCGATGCTGCGGTCCCCTCGGGTCCGACGCCGCGACACGTCGCGAAGCCGAGCCCGAACATCTTGTCGAGGAAGGCCCACAGGAACGACCAGCCGATGAGGATGCGCAGGACGGTCCACGCCCACATCCCCTTCGTCTGGCCGTCCTCAGCGAGCCGCGCGTCCAATCGTTCCACTGTTGCAGTCATCAGATCTCCAATCTGGTAGGGGTGTTCCCTGATAGCCATCTTGGAGATTGCCTTTTGCGTCCGCAAGGGTACGAAGTCCCTGGTGTGGACGTTGTGTGAGTCGTCGTGCCGTATCCGGCAGACTGGTGCGACCATGTCGGATCCCCTCGCCACGATCACGAACCTGCTTGCGCCGGTCTTCGCCGAGTTGAACGGCGGCGAGCCCGCCGACCCGACCGTGCGTCCGTCGGATCGTGCCGACGCGCAGATCAACGGCGCGCTGCCGCTCGCCAAGCAGGTCGGAGCGAACCCGCGTGAGTTGGCCCAGCAGCTCATCGACTCGGGCGCGCTCGACGGGGTGGCCACCGAACTCGAGGTCGCCGGTCCGGGGTTCGTCAACGTCACCTTCGCCCCCGAGTTCCTCGCCGTCCATCTCGCCGAGGTCGCTGGTGACGATCGACTCGGCGTCGCTCCGGCCACCGAGGTCAAGACGGTGGTCGTCGACTACTCGGCGCCGAACGTCGCCAAGGAGATGCACGTCGGTCACCTGCGTACCACCTTGATCGGCGATGCCTTGGTGCGCATGCTCGACCTCCTCGGCCACCGGGTGATCCGTGAGAACCACATCGGCGACTGGGGCACACCCTTCGGGATGCTGATCGAGCATCTGGTCGACCTGGGCGAGGAGCGGGCGGCCGAGCACCTCTCGCTCGGCGACCTCGACGGCTTCTACAAGGAGGCGCGGGCGGCGTTCGACGCGTCGGAGGAGTTCCAGGACCGGGCGCGTCAGCGTGTCGTGCTCCTGCAGGGCGGCGACGCCGAGACGCAACGCTTGTGGGGGTTGCTCGTCGAGCTGTCGACCAAGCACTTCAACACGGTCTACGAGATGCTCGGCGTGCACCTGACCGACGACGACCTCGCCGGCGAGAGCACCTACCAGCCGTTGATGCCCGAGGTGATCGAACGGCTCCGAGCGCTGGACCTCCTCGTCGAATCCGATGGTGCCGACGTGGTGTTCCCGCCCGGATTCACGAACCGGGACGGTGACCCGTTGCCGCTGATCGTGCAGAAGGGCGCCGGTGGTTTCAACTATGCGACCAGCGATCTTGCGTGCGTGATCGACCGGGCCGAACGGCTCGGTGCCGACCTGATCCTGTACGTCGTGGATGCGGGCCAGCAGCAGCACTTCCAGATGGTGTTCGCCGTCGCCGAGATGGCGGGATGGTTGGCGCCGCCTCGTGAGGCGGTGCACGTCGCGTTCGGAATCGTGCTCGGGACCGACCGCAAGCGGCTGCGCAGCCGGTCGGGAGAGCCGATGAAGTTCGTGGAACTGCTCGACGAAGCACTCGAGCGCGCGGCGGCTGCGATCGACGAGAAGAACCCGGACCTCACCGCGGACGAGCGCGCGGCCGTGGTGCACATGATCGGCATCGGTGCGGTCAAGTACGCCGAGCTGTCCACTGACCGGGTCAAGGACTACGTGTTCGACTGGGACCGGATGCTGTCGTTCGACGGCAACACGGGCCCGTACCTGCAGTACGCGCACGCTCGGATCTGTTCGATCTTCCGGCGGGCGGGCATCGACCGTGTGTCGGTGCGCGGCGTCGACATCCAGGTGGGCACGCCGCAGGAGCGGGCGCTGGCACTGCGACTGCTCGCGTACCCGACGGCGATCGATACGACGCTCGAGTCCTACAGCCCGCACAAGCTGTGTACCTACGTGTACGACCTGGCGACCGACTTCACCGCGTTCTACGAGCACTGCCCGGTGCTCAAGGCCGACGAGCCCCTGCGGTCGAGCCGTCTCGCTCTCGCCGATCTCACCGCCCGCACGCTCGCCCACGCCCTGGGTCTGCTCGGCATCGACGCCCCGGAGCAGATGTGACCCGCTGTCACCTACCCCGTTTGCGTTGCATTCCGGGTGGGGCGGGTCACCGAAATCCTCACGCAAACGGTGGTGCGCCGAGCCTGGTCGGGGGTCGGGGGTGAGCGCGATCCAACGGCGGCTGCTGCCCGACACCGCGGCGGTCGGCCACGACGGGTGGCTCGAGGTCGGCGGTGTGTCGATCGAGGCGCTGGCGGAGGAGTACGGCACGCCGCTCTTCGTCTACGACGAAGCGCACCTGCGCGCCCGTTGCCGCGAGGCGGTCGCGGCGTTCGGGCCCGACCGGGTGATCTACGCCACCAAGGCGTTCCTGTGCCGGGCGATGGCCAAGCTCGCCTACGACGAGGGCCTGCTCCTCGACGTCGCCACCGGCGGCGAGCTGCACGTGGCGATGTCGGCCGGCGTGCCTGCGGGCGCGTGCACCCTCCACGGCAACAACAAGTCCGGTGGCGAACTGCGCCAAGCGATCGAGGCCGAGGTCCGCTACATCGTCGTCGACTCCTTCGACGAGCTCGACCGCCTCGACGTGCTGGCCGCCGCCGGTGTCGGCCCGGCACCGCGCGTCGTGCTGCGCATCACCCCCGGCGTCCATGCGCACACCCACGAGTTCATCGCCACCGGACAGGACGACTCGAAGTTCGGCTTCAACCTGGCCAACGGCGACGCCCTACGCGCCGTTGACCACGCCCGCCGATCCCCGGCAATGGAGCTGGTCGGCGTGCACTGCCACATCGGCTCGAACGTGTTCGAGGCGTCGTCGTTCGCGAAGGCCGCCGAGGTGATGGCCGACTTCGCCGTCCCGCTCGAGCTGCCCGAGCTGATCCTCGGTGGTGGCCTCGGCGTCGCCTACGTCGAGGGCGAGGAGGCGCCGACGATCTCGCAGTGGGGCAGCGTGCTGCTCGACGCGTGCGACGCGCTCGGCGTGCGATCGCGGGTGAGCGTCGAGCCCGGCCGCGCCATCGTGGCGTCGGCGGCGTTGACCGTGTACACGGTCGGCACGATCAAGGAGATCCCCGGCGTGCGCACCTACGTCGCTGTCGACGGCGGCATGAGCGACAACCCGCGACCGGTGCTCTACGGGTCCGGGTACGAGTCGTTCCTGCCGCGGGCGGTCGATGCCGAGCGCGATCTGACTGCGCGTCTCGTCGGCAAGCACTGCGAGTCCGGCGACGTGCTCGCCTTCGGCGCGCAGGTGCCGGGCGACATCGCTGTCGGTGACCTCCTCGCCATGCCGGTGACCGGTGCCTACGGCCATTCGATGGGGTCGAACTACAACAAGATCACCCGCCCGCCGGTGGTGTTCGTCGCCGATGGTCGGGCGCGCCTCGTCGTGCGCCGCGAGACCTACGACGATCTGCTCGCCACCGACCTCGGCTGACCCCCGATCCGGACTCCGGCTCCACCACGTTTGCGAGCGGAATTCGGTGACCCGGTCCGCCCGAAGTGTCACGCAAACGTGGTTGCCCCGGTCACATCACGTTTGCGAGCGGAATTCGGTGACCCGGTCCGCCCGAAACGTCACGCAAACGTGGTTGCTGGGCGCGGGGAATACGCTCGGGCGGATGTCGAACAATCGCCGGTTGATCGCCGGGCTCGTCGCTGCCGGTCTGGCCCTCTTCAAGGAGCGCGACCGGTTCGCCGGCAAGACGCGCAAGCAGTCGGCGCCGACCACGCGCCGCGTTGCGACCGGCACGCGTGTCGAGTACTCACCCGACCTCGACGGTGACGCCGACCCTGGCGAGGTCGTGTGGACGTGGGTGCCGTACGAGGACGATCCCGGCAAGGGCAAGGACCGCCCGGTCGTGATCATCGGCCGCTCCGGCAACGATCTCGCCGGTGTCCCGCTCACCTCGAAGGACAAGGGTCGCGGCGTCGTTGCGGTGGGAACCGGCGGCTGGGACCGCAGCGGACGGCCGAGCTGGGCCAAGGTCGACCAGCTGATCGTGGTGCGCGAGCGCGACGTGCGGCGCGAGGGTTCGGTACTCGACCGTCAACGTTTCGACGCGGTCGTCGCCGGCGTGGGGGAACACCACGAACTCGCCGCCAGCTGAACACTGACGTTTGCTCGACGTTTTCGGTGACCCGGGTCACCGAAAACGCAACCCAAACGGTCGGGGTTAGGGGCGGCGGCCCATGGCGTCGAGCAGACGGGTCTGGAGCGGCGCGTCGTCGGCGACGTCGCCGCTCGGTCCCGAGCCGAACACGCCGCTGGTGGCCATCATCGGGATCATCGGCGAGATCCCGTCCCACACGTCCTGGACGAGGTCGGCGTCGAGTGTCTCGTCGGCACCGATCGCTCGGGCGAGGTCCCACTGGTGCACCAGCAGATCGCCGACTCGGAACTTCAGGACCTGCGCGCCCGGCATGTCGCCGGCGGGATGCTGGAACACGTGTGTCGCGATGTCGGGGTGTGAGAACGCCTCGAGCTGCGCGGCGAGCGCTGCATCGATCGAGCCGACCGGATCGTCGCCGAGATGGTCGACGCCCAGTACGGCGATCGCATCATTGCGGGTCCCGCCAGCGGCCAGCGTCTCTGCCATGCGACAGCCGGATGCGACGTGGCCGACCACGTCGCGCGTGCTCCAACCGTCGCACGGGGTCGGCAGTCCCCACTGATCGTCGCCGACGAGCCGGACGATCGCAGCGAAGCCGTCACCGGCACGTTGAAGACTGGGGGGAGGGGCCATGGTCGGGCAAGGTACCCGACGGTCGGCGACGGCGAGAGATCACGTCTGCGTGCGATGCCGCAGCGGACCCTCTCCGGAACGGGTCATGGGCGATCGGGTCCGATCCCGTAGCCTCCACCTCCGTGACGAGCAACACGCAGACGGTCCGGATCGGTGTACTCGGGTGCGGCAACGTCGGTGCCGCCTTCGTGCAGCTCGTCGAGGCGCAGGCAGCCACCGTCGAGCGCCGGACGGGGCTTCGCCTCGAGGTCACTCGGGTCGCCGTGCGCAACCTGTCGGCGCCCCGCGACGTCGAGCTCGCCGAGGGGATCCTCACCCGTGACGCCCACGCCGTGGTGTCCGACCCGGACATCGACATCGTCGTCGAGGCGATCGGCGGCATCGAGCCCGCTCGTGAGCTGATCATCGAGTCGCTCGCACACGGCAAGCCGGTCGTCACCGCGAACAAGGAGCTGCTCGCCAACGTCGGCGCCGAACTCTACGCAGCCGCCGACGCAGCCGGCCGCGACCTGCTGTTCGAAGCAGCGGTCGCCGGTGGCATCCCGATCATGCGGGCGCTGCGCGAGAGCCTCCACGGCGAACCGATCAGCCGTGTCCTCGGGATCATCAACGGCACCACGAACTTCATCCTCACGAAGATGACCGATGCGGTCGCCAGCGGGGGAGAGGCCGACTACGCCACGGCGCTCGCCGAAGCGCAGCGCCTCGGGTTTGCCGAACGCGACCCGACCGCCGATGTCGAGGGCTTCGACGCCGGCGCGAAGGCGGCGATCATCGCCACGGTCGCGTTCGGTGCCAAGGTCGTCGCCGGCGACGTCTACCACGAAGGCATCAGCCGCATCACCGGCGCCGAGATCGCGATCGCCCACCGTCTCGGCTACGTCGTCAAGCTGCTCGGCATCGTCGAACGCGACGATGCCACCGGCGAGATCAGCGTTCGGGTGCACCCGGCGATGGTGCCGATCCATCATCCGCTGGCGTCGGTGCGCGACAGCTTCAATGCGGTGTTCGTCGAAGGCGGGTTCGTCGATTCGCTCATGTTCTACGGACGTGGCGCGGGTGGCGCCCCGACCGCGAGCGCGGTGTTCGGCGATGTGGTCGATGCGGCGATCAACCTGCGCAACGGCACGCACGGTTCGCTGGGTTCGCTCGAGCCGGTCACCGTGCGTGCGATCGACGAGACCTCCGCGGAGTATCTGCTCGGCCTCGACGTCGCCGACAAGCCCGGCGTGCTGCATGCGGTCACCGGCGTCTTCGCGGCGCACGGCGTGAGCATCCGCGTTGCCGAGCAGGAGGGCAACGGCCCCGATGCCCGGCTGGTGTTCATCACGCACTCGGCTCGCGAATCCGACGTCCAGGCCACGGTGCGCGAGCTGCGCGACCTCGACGTGGTCCGCAACGTCGGCGGACTGCTGCGCGTGATCGGCGACTGAGCCGTGCGCTACGTCTCCACCCGCGGCTCGGCGCCCGAGCTCGGGTTCGCCGACGTCCTGCTGGCCGGGCTGGCCACCGACGGCGGGCTCTACGTGCCCGAACGCTGGCCGGCGCTGGCGCCCTCGAACGCCCGGACCTACGCCGAACGCGCCGTCGAGGTGATGCTGCCGTTCGTCGAGCCCGACATCGACGAGGTCACCCTCACACGGTTGTGCACCGAGGCCTACGCCACGTTCCGTCATCCCGCCGTGGTGCCGCTGGTGCAACTCGACCACCGCCAGTGGGTGCAGGAGCTCTTCCACGGCCCGACGCTTGCGTTCAAGGACGTCGCGCTGCAGCTCGTCGGGCGGATGTTCGACCACGTCCTCGGCGAACGAAGCCAACGAGTCACGATCGTGGGTGCCACGAGCGGCGACACCGGATCGGCGGCGATCGACGGCGTCGTCGGCTGCGAGCACGTCGACATCGTCATCCTGTATCCGCTCGGCCGGACCAGCGACGTCCAGCGGCGCCAGATGACCACCGTCGACGAACCGAACGTGCACACCGTCGCCGTCGAGGGCACCTTCGACGACTGCCAGGACCTCGTGAAGGCGATGTTCAACGACGTCGCCTTCCGCGAGCGCAACCAACTGTCGGCGGTGAACTCGATCAACTGGGCCCGCGTGATGGCCCAGACCGTCTACTACGTGACCGCCGCCGAGACGTTCGCCGATCCGGTCACGTTCAGCGTGCCGACGGGCAACTTCGGCAACGTGCTGTCGGGGTGGATCGCTCGAGAGATGGGCGCCACGATCGACGACTTCATCGTGTCGTCGAACACGAACGACATCCTCACCCGGTTCATCAACGACGGCGACATGAGCGCACGCGACGTCGTGCCGACCCTGAGCCCGTCGATGGACATCCAGGTGTCGTCGAACTTCGAGCGCCTGCTGTTCGAGATGAACGGGCGCGACGGTGGCATGACCGCAGAGCAGCTCGGCAGATTTCGTGCCACCGGCCGCCTCGACATCGAAGCCGACCAGCGCGAGCAGTACCTCCACGGCCACTTCCGCGCCGCAGCGTTCGACGACGACGCGACACTCGCCGAGATCGCCAGGGTCCACCGGCAGACCGGGATGGTGCTCGACCCCCACACGGCCACCGGCACCGCGGCGGCGTCGATGCTCACCGGGCTCGACGCCGACGACCATCCCGTGATCACGCTCGGCACCGCCCACCCGGCCAAGTTCCCCGACGCCGTCGAACGGGCCACCGGAATGCGTCCGTCGCTGCCACCGCACCTCGCCGACCTCTTCGAACGTCCCGAACGCACGCAGACCGTCGCCAACGATCTCGCCGCCGTCGAAGCCATCGTCGAACAGCTCACCCACCGCTGACACGGGTCCAACCCCGAAAAATGTGGCTCACGAGCCGCTGAGCGACCAGATTCGTACATTTTTCGGGGTGGGGGCGGGTTCGGGGGATGCGTGGTGTGGGTCCGTGGTGCTGCTACAGTGACAGTCGCCCGGTCCTCCGGGCCGCACCCCGAAATCTCGGTCGTGTGCGAATTCTGCCAGGGGATCCACAGCTCGGTCGCGTGATGCGCCGACGCAACCCCTCCCTCTGGTGCTCGATCCCTCACCCGGCCACGGCCCGGTGAGAAGAGAGGAATCCCCGTGGCCGCAGCCGCACTCGAACAGTCCATGCTCGAATCGAAAGACAAGGACACCCTGCTGGAGATGGCCAAGGCGCTCGGCGTCAAGGTCACCGCCCGCCAGAAGAAGTCGGACATCATCGACAAGATTCTCGACACGACGGGCCCGAGCTCGCCGTCGACCCCCGCCGTGGAGACGTCCTCCGGCAATGGCCAGAGCGCGTCGGCGGCCCCGTCCGACACCGACGACGCTGCGTCGGGTTCGTCAGGCTCGTCCGCAACGTCGCCCGCCGCGGCGACCCCCACGATGTCGGCGGACTCCGCCGACATCGTGCTCGGACCCGACGGCGAACCACTCGCCGATTGGGAGATCGAACTCGCCAAGAACGGCGGCTCCGACGACGCCACATCGTCGACCCGCAGCGCGCCGCGCGCCGACGACACCCGCACCGACACTCCCCGTACCGACCGCAATCGCGGCGAGCAGCGTCGCAACGACCAGGACCGCGGCGAGCAGCGTCGCAACGACCAGGACCGCGGCGACCAGAGCCGCGGCGGCCAGAAGAACGCTGACCAGAAGAGCGGCGACCAGAAGGCTGGCGACCAGAAGAGCGGCGACCAGTCGGGCCAGTCCCGCAACGACGGCGGGCAGAACCGCAACTCGCAGGGCGGCGGGCAACGCAACGACAACCGCAACGACAACCGGAACAACGAGGCGGGCGACGGCAACCGACGTCGCCGGCGGCGGCGCAAGGGTCGCGGCGGCCAGGACGGCCCCCAGGGCGAAGACCTCGAGCTGCTCGAGCAGGACTCCGGCTTCGAGAGCGCCGAGCCGTTCGACGTCGAGGGCTACCTCGACATCCGCGACGAGGGCTACGGCTTCCTGCGCGTCGACGGCTACCTACCGAACAAGTCCGATGCCTACATTCCGCTGAAGCTCGCCCGCCAGTACGGCCTCCGCAAGGGCGACCTGATCACGGGCAAGGTCCGTCCTGCCGGACGCAACGAGAAGAACCCCGGCCTGCTCGAGGTGTACACCATCAACGGTGGCGATCCCGACGCAGCCAAGAGTCGGCCGCACTTCGAGAGCCTCACGGCGCTGTTCCCCGACGAGCGGCTCACGCTGGAGGATCCGAACGATCCGGCGAACATGACCGCCCGCATCATCGACCTCGTGTCGCCGATCGGCAAGGGCCAGCGCGGCATCATCGTGTCGCCCCCGAAGGCCGGTAAGACCACGGTGATGAAGACGATCGCCAAGTCGATCGAACTCAACAATCCTGAGGTCGAACTCCTCGTGCTGCTGATCGACGAGCGGCCCGAAGAGGTCACCGACATGCGTCGCAGCGTCAAGGGTGAAGTGATCTCCTCGACGTTCGACCGCCCGAGCGATGAGCACACCCACGTCGCCGAGATGACGATCGCCAAGGCCCGCCGCATGGTCGAGGCCGGCAAGGACGTCGTGATCATCCTCGACGGCATCACGCGCCTCAGCCGGGCCTACAACCTCGCTGCGCCCGCGAGCGGCAAGATTCTGTCGGGCGGTATCGACGCGGGCGCGCTCTACCCGCCGAAGAAGTTCTTCGGTTCGGCGCGCAACTGTGAAGAGGGCGGCTCGCTGACCATCCTCGCGACGGCACTCGTCGACACGAACAGCCGCATGGACGATGCGATCTTCGAGGAGTTCAAGGGCACCGGCAACATGGAGCTGCGCCTCGACCGCAAGGTCGCCGAGCGCCGTATCTACCCGGCGATCGACGTCGACGCGTCGTCGACTCGCCACGAGGAGCTGCTGTTCGACCGCAAGCAGCTCCAGCAGGTGTGGAAGCTGCGCCGGGTCCTGTCCGGCCTCGCCCAGGACGGCAGCGCCGCCGCAGGTCTCGAGTTGCTCATCGACCGGCTCAAGACGTTCCGCACCAACGACGAGTTCCTCGCCGAGATCGCGAAGCAACCCGGCTGATCCGGTGACGCCGGTGCCAGGCACCGGCGTCACCGGTAGGGTTGTCAGCCGATCTGGATGACGACCGGGGGCACAGGGCCCACCCGCTCAGCCATCCACAGGAGATCCATCATGAAGACCGACATCCACCCCAACTACTCCGACACCACGGTGCGCTGCTCGTGCGGCAACTCCTTCGTGACCAAGTCGACCGTCGAGGGCGACCTCACCGTCGAACTCTGCAACGAGTGCCACCCGTTCTTCACGGGCAAGCAGAAGCTCGTCGACTCCGGTGGACGAGTCGAGCGCTTCAACAAGCGCTACGGCCAGCGCAAGAACGCGCCGGCGACCCCCGCCGAGGACTGACCCTCCGGGCCGAGTGGCCCGAATCCGAACCGTTCCCGAACGCCGCCCTCCGGGGCGGCGTTCGTCTGTCTTGCGGCAAGATGACGAACCACGCAGAGAAGTCGTTTAACCTCTCGCCGTAGCGGGCCGATGAACGAGAGGGACTTCTCTCATGGCAGCGCTCGCATGGCACCACCACCGTTGACCGAGGCGAACATCCGGCACCTCCTGCGCCGGACCGAGTTCGTCGACCGGCCGCATCGCGTCATCGAACTCGCTGGCCTCGCGTCGATCGAGGCCGCCGTCGACAACATCCTCGCCGTCAACCCGGCGCCGCCTTCGGTGGTGTTCACCGCACCAGCCGACCGCGACTGGGAACGCGGGCGCGACCTCACCCACTTCTGGCTCGACCAGATGGCGCACGACTCCGCCCGACCGCTCCAGGAGCGGATGGCGTTCTTCTGGCACGGCCATTTCTGCAGCGAGTTCGGCAAGGTCGGCTCGTCGATGCTGATGCGTGAGCAGATCGACCTGTGGCGCCGCGACGGGCTCGGCAACATCCGCAATCTCGCCACGACGATGTCGACGCAGGTGGCGATGATCCGCTACCTCGACAACAACCAGAACAAGAAGAGTTCCCCGAACCAGAACTTCGCCCGTGAGTTGATGGAGCTGTTCCTGCTCGGTGTCGGCAACTACACCGAGGCCGACGTCGAGGCGTCGACGGCGGCATGGACCGGCCACAGCGATCAGTGGAACGACAACACCAACCCGTACCGGTGGCGCGCCGACTGGCACGACTCGTCGCCCAAGGACTTTCTCGGTCGTCGCATCAACACCAACGTCGATCCCGCCGCGTGGCCAGGCCACGGACCCGAGACGATCACCGTCGTCCTCGGCAACGGGATCGTGCCCCAGGGCGCTGACAACGCGGCGAATCGGGGTCGACCCACCCGCGACGTCGCCGCCGAGTTCCTCTCGCGCAAACTCTGGACGTCGTTCGCCACCGACACGCCGCCGCCTGCCGGGGTGCTGGCAGCCATGCGCAGCGCATTGGTCGACAACGACTTCGCAGTTCGGCCCTGGGTGACCGCCATGCTCACCCATCCCGACTTCTACACCGATGCCGTCAGGCGCGGCCTGGTGCGCACGCCGGTCGAGTTCGTCGTCGCACTGTTGGCAGCCACCGGCCGACGTTCACGCGAGGCCGACATGACCTGGCTGATGGAGGCGATGGGACAGCGGTTGCTGTATCCCCCCAACGTCAGCGGTTGGCGACCGAACGGGTACTGGGTCAACGCGAGCGCAATGGAGGGCAGGGCCCGCACGGCACAGCACATGAACTGGGCTGCGGCTCGCAACTACTGGAAGGGTGACGACGGCCCGATCACCCTCGCCGGCGGTTCGATCATGCGATCGGAGATCACCGCCAGGACGCCGTGGCCCGAACAGCTGCCTGTGCTGTCCAACGCCGCCCTCGTCGCCCGACTGCTCGAGCTGATGCATGTCGAGTTGTCGCCAGCGGCCACCGCCGAGATCGTTCGCTACGCGAACGGCGCCACGGTCTGGGAACGCAACAACGCGTTGCTGCTGATCATGCTCGCTCCCGAAATGCAGATGGCCTGATCATGCTCGACCCTGACATCTCCACCGCCGACGCCGTCCGCCACCTCCAGGTCGCCGACAGCGACCCGCACGCCGTCGACAGGCGGCGATTCCTGCAACTCGTCGGACTCGGCGTCGGTGCCGGAGCGCTCGTCGGACCGACCAGCTCGCTGCTCGACCTCTCGCTGCCCGGCCTCGACCCGTCGGCGTGGGCGGCAGGGCCCGCCGGCCCGAACGACGGTGTGCTGATCGTGCTCGGCATGTTCGGCGGCAACGACGGGCTCAACACGGTCGTGCCGGTCAACGACCAGCAGTACTACGGCCAGCACCGCGGCCTCGCCATCGCTCCGGAGCAGACCCTGCCGATCGACGCAGCCACCGGGCTCAACCCGGAGCTCACCGTGTTCAAGCAGTTCTGGGACGCCGGCCAGCTGGCCATCGTCGAAGGTGTCGGCTACCCGGACCCCGACCTCAGCCACTTCAACTCGATGGCCAAGTGGATGGCGGGCAGCCCGACCGGGATCCCCACCTCGGGGTGGCTCGGGCGGTGGCTCGACGGCTACATCGGCGGCGGCAAGGACCTGTACGCGGCCGCCGAGATCGGCCAGTCGGTGCCGCTGCACCTGATCGGTCGCGCGCAGCGCGGCACGGCGGTTCCTGCCGGTCGGCCGTCGTTCGGGGCGTCGACCGACGCCGGCGACCGCAAGGTCTACCAAGGGGTCCGACGTCTCGCCGCCGGCGACCCGTCGACGTGGCAGGGGCGCATCGGCCAGGCGATGATCGACCAGCTCGACCTCGCCGGCACGTTGGCGCCGCTGATCCCGGATCGTGACGCCATGTCCGATGTGCCGCTCGTCGCCGAGTTGGAGGTGATGGCCCGGCTGGTGAACGCGAACCTCGGCCTGCGGGTGCTCAGCGCGAGCTGGGGCGACTTCGACAGCCACGCCGGACAGCCGAACCAGCATCCCGCCAGGATGCGCGAACTCAACGCGGCGGTCAGCCGGTTCTTCCAGGTGCTGTCGCCGGCGTGGGCGAGCCGGGTGACGATCATGACGTTCTCCGAGTTCGGCCGCACCAGTTGGAGCAACGACGGCGCCGGCACCGATCACGGCACCAGCGCACCGCACTTCGTGCTGGGCGCCAATGTGCGAGGTGGCCGCTACGGCCAGCGCCCGTCGCTCGCCGGGCTGCGGCGATGGGATCGGATGCCGTTCCACGTCGACTTCCGCGACTTCTACGGCAGCGTGATCGACGGCTGGCTCGGCGGCGGCGCGTCCGACGTGCTCGGCGGACGCACGATCCAGAACCTGGCGCTCTTCGCCCGCGGACCCGGCGTCGCCGGTCCGCCACCGCCGACACCCGCGCCGCCTCCGGCGGTGCCAGCGGTGCCGGGAATCCCCGCAGGGCCGGGCGCCGGGGCGTTGGCGACGGCCGGTCGATTCGTGGCGCTGGCACCGCAGCGGGTGTGCGACACGCGTGTCGGTCTGGGCGGACCTCGCGCCCCATCGGCCCGGGCGAGACGCTCGCCGTGCAGGTCACCGGGGTCGGCGGCGTGGCACCGAGCGGCGTCACCGCCGTGGTGGTCAACGTGACCTCGGTCAATGCGACCGAGGCGGGCTTCTTCAGTGTGTTCCCGTCGAACGTGGCCGCCACCGGATCGTCGAGCCTCAACCTGGTGCCCGGTCGTGCGGTGCCGAACATGGCGATCGTCGGCGTCGGTCCCGACGGCATGATCGGCGTGTTCAACGCGGTCGGCCGCGCCGACTGCATCGTCGACGTGATGGGCTACGTGCGTACCGAGCCGGCGGCGGGACTGTTGCCGCTGGTGCCGAGTCGGCTGCTCGACACCCGCACCGGCGTCGGCGCACCGCTGGCCCGGCTGCGTGGCGGCCAGCGACTCGACCTCGCCGTCGCCGGTCGTGGCGGCGTGCCGCCGAGCGGCGTCGACGCCGTGGTGCTGAACGTCGCTGCACTGCGACCGAGCGAACCGGGTTTCCTCACCGTGTGGCCGAGCGGTCTCGGTCTGCCCGATGTCTCGAACCTCAACTTCGACCCGGGCCGCAACGTGCCCAACCTCGTGGTCTGCAAGCTGGGCGCCGACGGGGCCGTCAGCCTCCTCGCGAACACGGGCGAACTCGACCTGATCGCCGACGTCGTCGGATGCTTCACCACCGACGGGGCGAGCGTGGTGCCGGTCGCCCCGGCTCGACTGCTCGACACGCGCCACGGCATCGGCGCCCGCCCGGGGGTTGTCGGCGCGGCAGGCGAGATCGACCTCGGCGTCACCGGGGTCGGCGGTGTCGATCCCGCAGCCACCGCGGTGATCCTGAACGTCACCGCCACCGGGTCGGCCGACGAGACGTTCGTGACGGTGTATCCCGACGGGGTCGCCCGCCCCGACGCCTCGAGCCTCAATGTCGCACGTGGCGGAACCATTGCCAATCTCGTCGTCGCCAAGGTGGGCGCCAACGGCCGGGTCCGCCTGTACAACGATGCCGGTGGCGTCCATCTGCTGGCCGACGTGACCGGCTACTTCATCTGACCGATCCGTCGACGCCGGTAGGTTCGGTCCGATGAACGAGCGGCCCGACGATGCACGCCCGACGACACCGACGACACCGGCGACCCCCACCACCCCGGTGGACCCGGCGAACGACGACCGACGCAGTCGGCTGCTCGGCATGAAGCTGCGCGCTCTGATCGCTGAGCACCTCGGTCGCAGCGTCACCACCGAGCCGCAGGGCTTTCCGTCCGGTGCGGCGCTCGTCGACGACGGCGCAGCTTGGGTCCTCGTCGACGGCGCGGCGGGGAGGTCGCTGGGACCGGCGCTCGCGTGGGCGATCCGCCACGATGCGGTCGCGCTGCACCTGGTGGTCGAACACGACACCGGTCTGCTCGCCCGTCGGGCGCAGCGCCTCGCGTACCCCGTCACGGTCTGGTATCCGCAGGAGCGCATGTTGCTGCCGGTGGTCGCGGAGCCGCTTGCTGCGTCGGTGGCCCCGCGTCCGGAGCACCTCGACCTGGTCGCCGTCATCGAGGAGGCAGGGGCAACGCCGAACGTCGAGCACGGCGTGGTGGTCGGTGAGGTGCGCGGGCTCGAGGTGTGTCGCGTCGTCGAGACGCCGACGGTCGGTCACTTCGCCGAGCTGGGCGACTTCGACGCACCGTCGTCGGTCGATGCGTCGGGCACCGACGGGGTCCTGCTCGAAGTGGGCGTCGGTGCCAACGACCGCGAGGCGTTCCGCCTGTTGCACGGCGACATCCCGACCGTCGAGGCGTTGGGCGCCGTCGTCGAGTCGGTGCTCGAGCACCGCTCGACCGAGGCGATCCAGCATCCACTGAACCGGTTGGGCCAGGAGCGGTATCTGCGCTGGCAGCTGCAGCAGGATCCGTCGCTGGTCGGCATGGCGCAGCTCGAGCCGCGCGAGCCACCGCAACCGCGCCCGAACCTCAAGGATCCGATTCCGTGTGTTGCGACGGCTGTCGACGAGCACGGCGCGGAGTGGGCAGTGGTGTGCTCGGTCGGTGTCGATGTCGACCTGGTCGGCTTCGTCGCCGACGTGCAGACGGCGACGAGCGCTCCGGTCGTCGTGGTCGTGCGCGAACGCGACGCAATCCCGCTGACTCGTGAACTCCTCGCGCTGCTCACGGCCCCGGTCGACCTCCGCACCGTCTGACGCCCCAGCGCCCCGGCGGGCCCGGTCGACGTGGGCAGTAGCCTCCGGTGCCCATGCTCGAACGCCTCCGCCATGTCGTCGACGAGTACGAGACCATCGAGCGCCAGCTGTCCGACCCCGAGGTCCTCGCCGACTCCGACCAACTCCGGCGACTGTCCAAGCGGTACAACGAACTGGGCCCCGTCGTCGATGCCTTCCGTCGCCGCGAGTCCCGACTCGCCGATGCGGACGTTGCCCGTGAGATGCTCGCTGGCGCCTCGGGCGCCGAGCGCGACATGCTCGTCGCCGAGATCGACGCCGCCGCTGCCGAGGCGACCGAGATCGAGGACGAACTGCGCGAGCTGATGCTGCCCGCCGACCCGCACGACGCCAAGAACGTGATCATGGAGATCCGTGGCGCGGAGGGCGGCGAGGAAGCGAACCTGTTCGCACGCGACCTGTACGAGATGTACCTCGCCTACGCCGCCTCGCAGCGCTGGAAGGTCGAGACGCTCTCGTCGTCGCCGAGCGAGATGGGCGGGCTCAACGAGGTGACGTTCGAGGTGCGTGGGGCGACGGCATGGCGGAACTTGAAGTTCGAGGGCGGCCCGCACCGTGTGCAGCGCGTGCCGGCCACCGAGAGCCAGGGTCGTATCCACACGTCGTCGGCAACCGTGACGGTGCTGCCCGAGGTCGACGAGATCGACGTCCAGATCGACGAACGCGACCTCGACGTCGACGTGTTCCGAGCGAGCGGCCCCGGCGGCCAGAGCGTCAACACCACCGACTCGGCCGTGCGCATCACGCATCGCCCGACCGGGGTGGTGGTGTCGATGCAGGACGAACGGTCGCAGCTGCAGAACAAGGCGAGGGCGATGCTGGTGCTGCGGGCCCGGCTGTTCGAGTTGGCCGAGCGCGAGCGCAACGACGAGCTGTCGGCCGAGCGGCGTTCGCAGGTCGGCGGCGGCGGCCGCAGCGAGAAGGTCCGCACCTACAACTTCAAGGAGAACCGCGTCACCGACCACCGCATCGGCTTCACGGTCTACCGGCTGTCGGCCATCCTCGGCGGCGATCTCCAGGTGGTGATCGATGCGCTCCAGGCCGATGAGCGTGCACGTCTCCTCGCCGAGGGCGAATGAGCGTCGATCGACCTGACGACGCCGGGATCGACACGGTGACATGGCGGCAGCTGTGGGCCGAGACCGCGGACGCTGTCGGCGACCGGAGTCGGGCTCGGTGGTTGTGCGAGGTCGCGTCGGCCAGTGTCGACGGCGACGACTTCCTCGCCCGTCTCGACGAGCCGGCGACCGTGCGAATGGTGTCGCATCTGGACGCGATGGTGTCGCGCTACCGGACCGGTGAGCCGTTGCAGTACGTGTTGGGGGAGTGGAGCTTCCGGCACATCACGCTCAGCGTCGATCGCCGCGTGTTGATCCCGCGTCCCGAGACCGAGCTGGTGGCCGGCGTCGCCATCGAACTGGCTGCGCAGTGCGGGCCCCGTCGCGTCGTCGCCGACCTCGGCACCGGTTCCGGAGCGATCGGCTTGTCGATGGCGTACGAGCTGCCCCGTGCGGGGACCGAGGTGTGGATCACCGACGCGAGCGCCGACGCGATCGACGTGGCCCGAGCGAACCTGGCGGGCATCGGCCCGGCGGCGACCAACGTACGTGTGGCGCACGGCTCGTGGTTCGACGCGCTGCCGCCGGACGTCCACGTCGACGTGCTGGTGTCGAATCCGCCGTACGTCGCCCTCGGGTCCCCGGACCTCGATGCCGACGTCGGCGAGTGGGAACCGGCCGGCGCGCTGTTCGCCGGCGCCGACGGCCTCGACGACCTCCGTGTCCTGGCCGCCGGTGCGCCCGATCGGCTGCGGCCCGGGGGCAGTGTCGTGCTGGAGATCGGCGCCGATCAGGGCGGTGCTGTCGCGGACATCCTGCGTCGGGCCGGACTGGTCGACGTCGAGATCCGACGCGATCACAGCGACCGCGATCGGATCGCGATCGCCCGCCGCCGGCCGTGAGGCGCCGCCACGGGGTGGTTGGCGTCAGCTGAAGCGGACGGCGACCTCTGCGAGGATGGTGCCTTCCTCGGGGGTGACGCCGTGGTCGACGTCGGCGACGTCACGAGCGGCGGAGAACAGTGCCGATCGCAGGACCCGGCTGCTGATCCGACCGTCGATCGAGTCGAGGAACGAACCGACCTCGTCGCGTTCGATGGCGTGTCGGGCTTCCTCGATCGCCGGGCGGATGTACTGCTCGAATGCGGCGCCTTCCTCGCGCCAGTCGGTGCTGATCTCGCGGAGGAGTTCGATCTCCTCGTCGCTGATGTTGTCGTCGGCCAGCATCACGAGCGCGAGCAACTCGAGCGCCGCCTGGTGTTCGAGGTCGGCGGTGGCGTGGACGGCAACGCCGCGGTAGAGATCTTCGAGACGTCGGCTCACGAGGGCTCCTTCGAGCTGGGTGGGGTGATATCGGGGTCGGTGGGTGGGGTGATATCGGGGTCGGTGGGTGGGGTGATATCGGGGTCGGTGGGTGGGGTGATATCGGGGTCGGTGGGTGGGGTGGTGGTGCTGCTGCTGGTGGAGGGCAGCGATCGGCGGAGGAAGTCGAGTTGGTGGAGCAGCAGGTTCTCGGCGACCTCCTCCTGCGGGGTCATGTGGGTGACACCCGCGAGCGGCAGCACCTCGTGCGGGCGCCCGGCAGCGAGCAGCGCGGCCGACAGTTGCAAGGTGTGCGCGGCGGCGACGTTGTCGTCGGCGAGGCCGTGGATGAGCAGCAACGGACGGCGGAGGTCGGCGGCGAGGTGGAGCAGCGAGTTGGCCTGGTAGCGGTCGGCCTGGTCGGCGGGATCGCCGAGGTATCGCTCGGTGTAGTGCGTGTCGTAGAGACGCCACTCGGTGACGGGTGCACCTGCGATGGCCGCGTGGAACACGTCTGGTCGGCGGAGCACGGCGAGCGCGGCCAGGTAGCCGCCGAAGCTCCAGCCCCGGATGGCGACCCGGTCGAGGTCGAGTCCGGGGATCTGTTCAGCGACGCCGTGGAGTGCGTCGATCTGGTCGTCGAGGGTGGGGCCGGCGAGGTCGCCGTGCACGGCTCGTTCCCAGTCGCTGCCGCGGCCCGGTGTGCCGCGGCCGTCGGCGACGATGACGGCGAATCCCTGGTCGGCGAACCACTGCGAGGTGAGGTACGCGTTGTGTGCCTGCGTGACGCGCTGTGCGTGCGGGCCGCCGTACGGGTCGAGCAGCACGGGCAACGGCTCGTGGGAACCGTCGGGGTCGAAGCCATGCGGGAGCAGCACCGCCACCGCCAAGTTGCGGTCGCCGACGGTGAGCAGACGAACGTTCGGCGTCAGCAGCGGCGTCTCGGCGAACGACTCGATCTGATGGTCGCCGCCATGGTCGCCGTCATGGTCGCCGTGCGCGGTGCGGACGACGGTGGTGGTTCCGGGCTGCTCGAGCGTCGCCGACCGGATGACCGTGGTCGGGCCGCCGACGACAGCGTTGTGGACGCCGGGATCGGTGGTGATCGCTCGCAGGTCGTCGTCGGACCACTGCCAGACGTGGAGTTGCGTCGCGTCGTCGACCGGGTTGGCGCAGAACGTCACGGTCGGTGCGGATTCGTCGCCGCCCGTCGAGACGATGGAGCGCACCTGCAGCTCGATCGGCGTGACCGGTTCGTCGCCCACGAGCAGCCGGCGGGCGCCGTCGCGGTCGGCGGCGGTGATCAGTCGCCCGTCGGCGAGGCGCGCCGGTGTCCCGGGGACGAGTTCGACCCATGCGTCGTCGTAGTCGTGCGAGAGCACGGTGGTCTCGCCGCGCGTCGGAGCCTCGGTCGTGTCGACCTGCAGCACCATCGAACCCTGCTGGTCGCGCGCCTGCACGAGCAGGGTCAGTCCGGCGTCGGTCCAGTCGACCGACGCAAGGTAGGGGAAGAAGTCGCGGTCCCAGTCGACTGCGGTCCTCGACCCGTCGAGGCCGAGCAGGTGCAGGGTGACATCGGAATTGCGGGTGCCGGCGGCGGGATAGCGGATCGTGCGCGCCGGCTGGGCGGGTTGGGCCGGATCCGCGATCACCCACTGGTCGACGGCTGCGTCGTCGACGCGGCAGGCGGCGATCGTCGTGCCGTCGGGGCTCCACCAGTACCCACGGAACCGTCCCATCTCCTCGGCGGCGATGAAGTCGGCGCTGCCCCACGAGACCGAGTCGGGTTCGGACCCCTCGGCGCCGGCGAGTGCGTGCGAGCTGCCGTCGAGTTCGCCGACGCGCAGGCTCGGCCCGCTGACGTAGGCGACGCGTCGAGCGGTCGGGTCCGGCCGTGGATCGAACACCGGACCGTCGACCGCCAACTCGCGCGCCTGGCCGGACAGCAGCCCGCCGGCGAAGAGTCGTCCGGCCAGCGCGAACGACACCACGGTGACGGTGCGGTCGGTGGCGTACGACGTGATGCCGCCGGCGCCTTCACGGGCGCGCTCGCGCCGTGCGCGTTCGGCCGCGGGCAGGTCGACGGTGGTGTCGTCGGGTTCCGCGAGCAGCGCACGCGGGTCGGCGACGCACCGCTCGACGCCCGAGTCGACGTCGAGCACCCACAGTGCGTTCACCGGATCGCTGCCACCGGCACTGCGCAGGAACACGACGCGCTTGCCGTCGGGTGACACCGTGACGGTGCGTGGCTCGCCGAGCGTGAAGCGCTGAGTGCGCGCGTACTGGCGGGGGAAGGTGTCGGTCACGGCCCCACTGTAGGAAACGCGCCCGGCCGCGCGGTCACGGCTGGACGAGGATCTTGGCGTGGGCCTCGGGGTTGCCGAGATCGGCGAACGCCTGGGGGATGTCGTCGATGCCGACGGTGCCGGTGAGCAGCGGCGACAGGTCGACACGTTCGGCGGCGATCGCGTCGAGCGAGGCGGCGAACTCCTCGGGGGTGTAGCCGAGCACGAACTGCAGTGACAGTTCCTTGCCGATGCCGAGCATCGGGTGGATGTGGTCCTCCTGCATGCACGCGCCGACGATCAGGATCCGGCTGTCCTTCGGTGCCATCCGCATGGTGTGTTCGATCATGCCGGGTACGCCGACGGCCTCGAACACCACCAGCGGCTTTGCCCCGTCGATGCGCCGCCACGCGTGGATCGCCGTCTCCTCGTTCGGGTCGACGACTTCGTCGCAGCCGAGATGCTCCGCCAACCGTCGACGGGCCGGCGAGAAGTCGGCGCCGACGATCGGACCGATGCCGAGCATCTTCATTGCGGCGATGCAGGCGAGCCCGACCGGGCCGAGTCCGATCACGATCGCCGCATCTCCCGGAACGATCCCCGACTTCGCAACGGCGTGGACACCGACGGCCAACGGCTCGGTCATCGCTGCCATCTCATGTGGGAGCCCGGTCGGCACCTTGATGGCGAGCATCTCGTTGAGCGCCATGTACTCGGCGTAGCCGCCGGGGTAGCGATTCGAGAAGCCGATCGGGTGCAGGCCGGTGTCGTCGA
This sequence comes from Ilumatobacteraceae bacterium, assembly GCA_963715825.1. Taxonomy (GTDB): domain Bacteria; phylum Actinomycetota; class Acidimicrobiia; order Acidimicrobiales; family Ilumatobacteraceae; genus Sva-07. The sequence continues at coordinate 14,740 of CAVQSI010000018.1, read as the reverse complement.
AGACCACCGGCAACGACACGACGACGTCGCCGACCGCGAGGTGTTCGACACCCGGGCCGGTGTCGACGACCTCGCAGCAGAACTCGTGACCCATCACCAGATCGCCGGCGGGATCGAACATCATCGCCCCGCCCTCGGGTTCGATGCCGTCGGCGCGCTGTTCGGCAGCGATCTCGTCGGACAGTCGCCGCGACTCCTCGCCGTGGCGGAGCAGGTGGAGGTCGCTGCCGCAGATCCCGCACGACAGGACCTTGGTGAGCACTTGGCCGGGGCCGGCGGTCGGCACGTCGATGTCGTCGACACGGAGTTCCCAGTTGGACATGACGGCGGCGCGCATGGGGCGACAGTACGACGCCGAGGCCGGATGCCGGCGACCCGGGACGGTGCGTCAGCGACTGAAGTGGGCGATGGCCGCGGCGAGGAGGTCGAACACGGCATCGTCATCGACCGAGGTGAGCACGTCGCAGTTCGGGTCGGCCCGAGCGGTGATGGCCCGCTGGTCGATGACGGTCATCCCCCGGGTGTGCTCGCCCCAGGTCTCGATCGCGACGTGGCGCGCCGCACGTCCGAACAGGTCGGGATGCGTCACGGCGAACACGGCGAGCGGATCGTGCACAGCGGCGCCGCGTACCGAACCCGGATCGTGGCGGGACAGGTAGTTGCGGCTGAAGAATTCGAGCAGGTCGGCGAGCACCGCGGCGAGCGCACCGGGGAGCGCCTCGATCGCGGCGATGCGTTCAGCGGTGGCCTCGAACTGGTGGGTGACGTCGAGGCCGGCCATCAGCAGCGGCCCGCCGTAGCCGAACACGATCGCTGCGGCCTCGGGGTCGGCCCAGATGTTGAACTCCGCGGTGGGGGTGCGGTTGCCGAACGAACCACCGCCCATCAGCGAGATCCCGGCGATGCGTTCGGCGATGTCGGGTGCGGTGCGCAGCGCCAGCGCGATGTTCGTCAGCGGGCCGACCGGGACCAGCCAGACGTCGTCGATCGTGCGGCACGTGTCGATGATGAAGCCCACGGCGTCGGTGCCGTCGAGCGGGGTGGTCGGAGCGGGAAGGTCGGCGCCGTCGAGGCCGCTCTCGCCGTGGACGAACGCCGCCGCATGAGGTTCGGCCACGAGCGGTCGGGGACTGCCGGCATGGACGGGCACGTCGATGCCGAGCAGATCGCGCATGACCAGGGCGTTGTGGGTGGTCCGCTCGAGTGGAGCGTTGCCGGCCACGGTGGTGATCCCGACGAGTTCGGCGTAGCGCGCCGCTGCCACGATCGCCATCGCGTCGTCGTGACCCGGGTCGCAGTCGAGCAGCATGCGCAGCGTCATCCCCAGAGCATGTCACCGCAGCCCCTCCCCCCGGGCAGCGATGAGCGAGGGGGGCGTCGGGGCCACCGTTGGCTCATCGTGGGCGGAGTCGAGCCGGTCGCGATGAGCGAGGGGGGCGTCGGGGCCACCGTTGGCTCATCGCGGCGATCGCGATGGGGCCGGGGCACCGTGGGGGCGAGGCACACTGGGGCGATGGTGTGGCGTGGGCGTGCGAGTGGTCGAGGCGTGGTCGGTGCGGTGATGGTCGGCGGGGTGCTCGTCGTGGGCGCGCTCGCCGGGTGTGACCGCAATGATGACGCCACCGGTGCAACACCCTCCGAGTCATCAGCGTCGACCACGGAGCCGGCGATCGTCGAGCGCGCCACGACGTCCGACTCGGACACGGCGCCGACCACCACGGTGGACGCGACCACGACGGTCGTGACGCCGCCGACTGCGAGCGAGACGATCGCAACCGTGCCCGAGGAGGGCGTGCCGGGTATCGACAGCGCGGATCCGTTCTGTCGTGCCTGGAGCGAGTTCGCCGGAACGTTCCAGGCGTTGGCGTTCGCGTCAGCACTCGACGTTGCCGACGCCGCCGAACGCGAAGTGGTCGCCGCCGCTGCGGTGGTCGATGCCGTGCGGACGCTCGATGACGAGTTTCCCGAGTCGATCGTCGCCGAGCGCGTGGTGTTCGTCGGCGACGTGATCGGCCCGTTCGCGCGACGGTCGGAGCGCGCCGTCGACGAACTCCGGCTCGCTGGACTCGATGACGAACAGATCATCGCGCTCGGTGATGTCTGGCTGCGGGCGCTCGCCGACGCCGGCGTCGACGACCCGGAGTTCACGGTCGCCGTGCCCGACGACCTCGTCGCGGCCGTCGACGCAGCGACCGCAGCGTTCGCCGACGACGTCCCACCGATCGCCGCTGATCCGAGCCTGATCACCGACGCCGACACACCGGCCACGCTCGCCTACCTCGCCGAGCGGTGTCCGGACCAGGGCATCCTCGCCGGCAACGACGCCATCGGCTGACCGCCCCCACGACGCGAGGGCCGAAGCGATGAGTTTCCGTGCGGACAGGTCGCACGGAAACTCATCGCTCGCGGTGTGAGACGGTCAGGCGACGTGCAGGTCGCCGTTGGTGTCGAGTTCCACCGAACGCCCGACCCACTCGCCGTCGCACATCGCCGTCGTCACGTCGTGTGCGTCGGAGGTGCCCCAGGCGCGCCGGCCGTCGTCGAGCAGGCACGCAGCGATCGAGCGTTCCGGCGAACCGACCCGGTCGAACATCACGGTGTACGCCTCGACGGTGGCCGAACCGGCGGCGTCGCTCGGCGACGCGAGCTGGCGGCGCGGCAGCGCGTCGATCTCCGACTGCGGCTTGCCGTGGCGGAACCCGCTGCTGGGAGCGGTCGAGTACACGCCGAACGAGTGCTTGGTGGCGTACCCGCCATTGGCCCACACGAGCCCGTACTCGCCGGGCCGCTCGCGTAGGTCGGTGACGACCGTGGCGATGGCGTGCATCACGTAGTTGTTCCACGGGCCACCGGCGAAGGTGAGACCGCCGGTGCGCGACCACTGGCGATCGAGACCGATGCCGAGCGACGCCGCTCCGAGTTGCACGGCAGCAGGGAAACACGAATAGAGATCGATCACCGACACGTCGTCGATGTCGATGCCGGCGAGTTCGAGCGCGAGCCGCCCGCCGATCTCGATCGCCGGTGTGCTGGCGAAGGTCTCGCGGTGCGAGACGTAGTTGTGTTCGTGGCAGTCGGTGCCGGCGTGCGGGAACACCCATCGGTCCTGCGACACACCGAGGCGTCGGGCCGACTCGACCGAGCACATGATCACTGCGGCACCCATGTCGACCTGGCTGTTGGAGTTCATCAACTTCGGATACGGCAGCCCGATCATCCGGTTGTCGTTCGTGACCGTGGTGATCTCGTCGGGTGTCCGGGCGTCGCGGATCCATGCGTTCGGGTTGCCTGCAGCGACGTGGCTGAGGTCGGACCAGAGTTGGCCGAGGTGGTCCTGGTGCTCGCCGATGCTGCGATCCGCCGCCGCCCGGATCGCCGTTTCGAACATCGGGTAGATCTGCACGGGCAGATAGATGCCCCGTGACGTCTCGGCGTCGAGGTTCATCTCGAGTTCCTCGCCGACGATCGTTGGTTCGTCGCCCGGTTCACCGCGCGGCCAGTCGAGTTCGACGCCGCTGGCTCGGGCACGCGACCTGGTGCGGGTCGCCTCGCCGCCGGTGAGGATCGCAACCTCGACGTCGCCGCGCTGGATGTCGAGCGCCGTGGCGTTCACCAGCGACTGCGGGCTGTTGCCGCCCATCGTGGTCTGCTCGAGGCGGCGGGGCGCCAGGCCGAGCCGGTCGGCGACGAATCGGGGAGTGTTGCCGTAACGCCACGACAGTTGGCTGACCACACGCACGGTGTCGGCGGCGGGCGGTCCGTCGAGTCCTGCGTCATCTGCGGCGGCGAGCACCGCTCGTTCCATCAACGCAGCGGGCTCGAGTGCGGCGTCGAGTGAATCGTCGCGATGGACGTGTTGTCCGACGCCGATGATCACAGGCGTGCGCGGGTCGAGCGGGGACTGAGCAGCTCCGGAGGTCACGGCTTCGCACCATAGACATCGATGCATCGGGTACGGCGATCCGACAGCACCTACACTCGGCGCTCATGGATGTGGCCGGCGACGCACGACGGATCGCGATCGGTTCGGACCACGCCGGGTACGAGCTCAAGCAGCACCTGGTCACGATGCTGCTCGGGCAGGGCTTCCAGGTCGACGATCAGGGCACGCACTCCACCGAGTCGGTCGACTACCCGGCGATCTGTGCTGGCGTTGGCCGCACGGTCCGCGACGGCGACGCCGACGTCGGCATCGTGCTCGGTGGCAGCGGACAGGGCGAGCAACTCGCCGCCAACAAGGTGCGCGGCGTGCGAGCGGCGCTGTGCAACTGCCTGTACACCGCACGCATGGCCCGGTCGCACAACGACGCCAACGTGCTGTCGATGGGTGCCCGCGTCGTCGGCGAAGGCCTCGCCGAGGAGATCGTCGCCACGTTCCTCACCACCGACTTCGAAGGCGGACGCCACGCCCGACGGGTCGATCAACTCGCCGAACTCGAAGCACAGTTCTAGACCGTCCGACCGACCCGGCCCACCGACCCTGCCCACCGACCCTGCCCACCGACCTTGCCAAGGACCCCTGATGCCGTTCCCCTCCGACACCGACCCCGACACCGAAGTCATGAACCTCATCGAGCGCGAGGTCGAACGCCAGACCTCCGGAATCCAGCTGATCGCCAGCGAGAACTTCACCTCCCCGGCGGTGATGGCGGCCGTCGGCTCGGTGCTGACCAACAAGTACTCCGAGGGCTACCCCGGCAAGCGGTACTACGGCGGCAACGCGATCGTCGACGACATCGAACAGCTCGCGATCGACCGGGTGAAGGCGCTCTTCGGCGCCGACCACGCCAACGTCCAGCCCCATTCCGGCGCCAACGCCAACATGTGCGTGTACCAGGCGCTGCTGCAGCCGGGAGACACCGTGCTCGGCCTCAGCCTCGATCACGGCGGCCACCTCACCCACGGCTCGCCGGTGAACGCCAGCGGCCTGCTCTACCACTTCGTGTCGTATGGCACCGGCGCCGAGGACCGCATCGACATGGACGAGGTCCGCTCGCTGGCGCTCGAACACCGCCCGAAGATGATCGTGGCCGGCACCACCGCCTACCCGCGGCGGCTCGACCCCGAGCCGTTCAAGGCGATCGCCGACGAGGTCGGGGCACTGCTGCTGTTCGACATCGCTCACCTCGCCGGCCTCGTCGCCGGTGGCGCCCACCCGAACCCGGTGCCCTTCGCGGACGTCGTCACCTTCACCACCCACAAGACGCTGCGCGGGCCGCGCGGTGGCGCGATCCTCTGCAAGGCCGAGCACGCCAAGGCGATCGACAAGGCCGTGTTCCCCGGCTGGCAGGGCGGTCCGCTCGAACACGTCATCGCCGGCAAGGCGATTGCGTTCCGCGAGGCGGCCGACCCGTCGTTCCGTGACTACGCCCACCAGGTCGTCAAGAACGCATCCGCGCTCGCCGACGCACTCGTGCAGGAGGGCTTCCGTCTCGTGTCCGGCGGCACCGACAACCACCTGATGGTCGTCGACCTCACGCCCTTCGACGCCGAACTGACCGGTAAGGAGGCCCAGGCCAAGCTCGACGAGGCCGGGATCACGCTCAACAAGAACACGATCCCCGACGATCCCCGCAGCCCGTTCGTCACCAGCGGCGTGCGCATCGGCACCCCGTCGGTCACCACGCAGGGGATGACCGAGGCCGAGATGCCCCTGATCGCCGGGTTCATCGCCCGGGCGCTGCGGGGCCGCGACGATGCCGCCGAACTGGAACTGGTCCGCAAGGACGTCGCCGAACTGTGCGCCCGGTTCCCGGCCTACCCGGCCCGCTGACGCCGTCGTAGTCAGAGCGTCGCGTGCCCGAGTTCGGTTCCTTTCTCCTGATCGGAGCCGTCGCGGCACTCGTCACGTTCGCCACCACACCGCTCGTCGGCATGCTGGCGCGTCGCCAGGGCTGGGTGTACCTCCCCAACGACCGCACGGTGCACCAGAGCCCGCTCCCCGATGTGGGTGGGCTCGCGATGTACCTCGGACTGGTAGCGGCGATGCTCACCGCATGGTCGCTCGACGCGTTCGACCTGCTGTTCTCGAGCAACTCCGAGCCGATCGGTGTGCTCGTGGCGGCCACCATCATCTACATCGTCGGCTTCGTCGACGACGTGCGTGGCCTGTCGCCGCCGGCCAAGGTGGCCGGCACCGTTCTCGCCGGTCTCGCGCTCGTCCAGTTCGGCGTGGTGATGTACGCCTTCCGGCTGCCGTTCTTCGACGGCCCGATCCTGCTCGCGCAGGAGTGGCGGCCGCTCGTCACGGTGCTGTGGCTGCTCGGGATGACGCAGGCGATCAACTTCATCGACGGCCTCGATGGGCTGGCTGCCGGCATCGTCGCGATCGGCGCCGGCGCCTTCTTCCTCTACAGCCAGAAGCTGATCGACAGCGACGTGCTCGACGTCCGGAACATCGGACCGCTGATGGCGATCATTGCGGTCGGGGTGTGCGTCGGGTTCCTCCCGCACAACTTCAACCCGGCGCGCATCATGATGGGCGACGGTGGCGCGCTCCTGCTCGGGTTGTTGCTCGCGGTGGCGACCAGCGTGGTCGGCGGCCGCGCCGACTCGTTCAACCAGGAGTTCATCGGCCAGACGTACTTCTTCCTCGCGCCGCTCGCGATCCCGTTGCTGATCCTCGGCGTGCCGATCTTCGACCTGGCGTTCGCGATCTTCCGGCGCGCCGCGAGCCGTCGTTCGCTGTCCACGGCGGACAAGGGCCACCTCCACCACCGCCTGATGGAGCTCGGCCACGGACACCGTCGCAGCGTGGTGATCCTGTGGACCTGGACGTTGCTGCTGTCCGCGTTCGTGTTGTATCCGACGCTGAGTGGACGCAACCCCGCCTATCTTCCGTTCGGCATCATCGCGCTCGCGATCGTGCTGTTCACCGTGCTGCACCCGAGCGTGCGCGCTCGACGCCGGTCCAACGGCGGCGGAACCGACGGCGTGGGTGACGGTGCCGGCGACGATGACGGCGACGATGACGGTGCCGGCGACGGCGGTGCTCCCGCCGACCCCGAAACCACGGGCGCCGTCGTCGAGTGAGTCGGGTGATCGGGTGAATGCGATCGAGTGTTCACTGCGGAGTTGTCCTCGACCGCCCCGACGACTAGGTTGTGCTTCCGTTCACAAGCAGGCCGGTCATCCGCCTGGTCACTCGCTGTGTGGAACGCACTCGGATCAATGAAGCTCCTCCCAAAGAACAACCGCGTCAACAACGAAGACGCCCTTGGCATCGCCATCGAGTTCGCGCTGATCACGGCGGTGTTCTTCGGGGTCGGCTGGTTGATCGACAACTGGTTGGGGACCGTGCCGGTGTTCATGATCACCTTCACCGTGCTCGCAGCGGTCGGTCTGTTCACGAAGTCGAAGTACCGCTACGACGCGAAGATGGAACAGCTCGACGCCGAACGACGCGGCCGCTCCGCAGCACCCGCCAGCGCCGCGACCGACGACGAGTCAAAGGTCGCATGACGATGACCAGCGACAAGACCATGGCGACCCGCGACGTCGGCCCGGCCACCGAAGTGGCCGTGTCGACCGACATGGTCAAGCGTGGCGTGCTGATCGCTCCGGCGATGATCGCGACGTGCCTGGTGATCTGGGGGCTCGACGGCGCGCTGTCGTCGGCCTACGGCATCGTGATCGTGCTCGCCAACTTCGCGCTGGCCGCGCGGCTGATCTCGTACACGGCGCCGATCTCGCTCGGGTTGATGATGGGAGCGATCCTGTTCGGCTATCTCGTGCGCCTCGGTCTGATCTTCGGTGCGGTCTGGTTGGTGCGCGACGCCGCTTGGATTTCTTTTCCGGCCCTCGGAGCGACCATCATCATCACGCACCTCGGTTTGCTGGTCTGGGAACTCAAGTACGTGGCGATCTCGCTGGCGTATCCGGGCCTGAAGCCGCCAGAGCACTCTTCGTCATCCAACACCTCTTCCCCGACCGCCTCGGCCCCGACGCCCACGACCGACTGAAACGGAATCACACGTGTTCGCACTCGAGTTCCCGCCGATCAACGCCCTGCTTCGCTGGCAGGACTTCTTTCCCACGTTCAACAAGATCGCCCTCATCGCGGTCGCGTCGGCGTTGATCGTCATCATCTTCTACACGATCGCCAACCGGGCCAATCCGCTGCTCGCGCCCACCGGCACGCGCAACGTCGCCGAGTCGTCCGTCGAGTTCATCGAGGACGGCATCATCATGCAGACGATGGGCGAGTCGGGCCTCAAGTGGACCCCGTACCTGCTCAGCCTGTTCCTGTTCATCTTCCTCTGCAACATCCCCGGCGTCATCCCGGTGCTGCAGATGCCGGCCACCGCTCGTATCGCCATCCCGCTGGCGCTGTCGCTGTTCGTGTGGGTCACCTACATCGGCGTCGGCATCAAGCACCAGGGCCTCGGCTACTTCGGCCACCTGCTGTGGCCTCCGGGGGTCCCCACCCTGCTCAAGCCGCTCGTGGGGCTCATCGAGTTCGTGTCGACGATTCTCGTCACACCGTTCTCGCTGACGGTTCGTCTCTTCGCCAACCTGCTCGCCGGCCACATCCTGCTCGTCACGTTCGGCCTGCTGACCGAGGCGCTGCTGTTCGCCGAGACCAGCCAGCTGTTCCTCGTGCCGATGAGCATCCTGCCGTTCATCATGCTGGTGTTCCTGACGGCGTTCGAGGTCCTCGTCGCCGTGCTGCAGGCCTACATCTTCACCATTCTCGCCGCCGTGTACATCCAGAACTCGATGGCGTCGCACGACGAGCACTGAGCCTCGTCGAGCATCCGATCCACCCGATCTTCCTCAGACATCACCACAGGAGAAGCACAACCCATGGAAGCATTCAGCATTCTCGTCGAGCAGGCGAACAACTTCACCGCTGACGAGCAGAAGAGCATCGAGGCCGCGTCGACCGCCGGTTTCGCCTACGGTCTCGCCGCCATCGGCCCGGCCATCGGCATCGGCTACCTCGTCGGCAAGTCGGTCGAGGCCATGGCCCGTCAGCCCGAGGCTGCCGGCATGGTGCGTACCACGATGTTCCTCGGCATCGCCTTCACCGAGGCGCTCGCCCTGATCGGCTTCGTGGTCTTCATTCTGCTCAAGTTCGCCTGAGCCCGAGACCCGTACCGATCCGTCCATCAATCGTAAGGAGCTGACGTGCTGACAGCCGTCGTCACCGGTTCCGGGGCCACGCTCGAGGTGTCATTCCTCGGCGACAGCCTCGTCGGTCAGGCCCTCGTGGCCGCCGAAGAGGAAAAAGAAGTCCCCGAGAACGACCTCAACCCCATCGCGCCCGAGATGAAGGAGCTCGTCTGGGGTTTCGGTTCGTTCATCGTGATGTTCCTCATCCTGCGCTACGTGCTGTATCCCAAGCTCAAGAAGGGCATGGATGCGCGAGCCGAGAAGGTCCGTCTCGAACGTGAAGCTGCCGAAGCCGCCACTGCGGCGGCACGCGACGACGTCGCCGGCTACGAGGCGCAGGTCGCCGCGCTGCGTGCCGAGGCCCAGCAGCGTGTCGAGGCCGCTCGGGCGACGCTCGAGGCCGAACGCGCCGAACGTCTCGCCGCCGCCAACGCCGAGATCGCCGACCGACGCGGTGTGGCGATGGCCGAGGTCGACGCCGCACGCGCCGCCGCTCGTGGTGATGTCGAAGCGGCGGTCGTCGACGTGGTCGGTCACGCAGCCCGTCTCGCCACCGGCCGACCGGTCGACGATGCCGTGCTGAGCGACGTCGTGCGCGCATCGATGTCGGAGGTGGCCCGATGAATCGCCTCCACGTGATCGCCGGGCTCGTCCAGGTCGAGTGGGAAACCGACGACCAGGGCGTCACCTCCGCCGACCCGTTGCTGCCGCCGATCAAGGAGATCTGGATCGGTGGTGCTGCATCGCTGATCGTGTTCGTCGCGCTGTGGAAATATGCCCTGCCGCCGATGAAGCAGGCGCTGCGCGACCGCACCGCTCGTATCCAGGGCGAACTCGACGCCGCGGCCGCCGGCACCACCGAGGCCGAGCAGAACGCCACCCAGATCCGCACCGCGCTCGGCGACATCGACGGCGAGCGCCAACGGCTCTTCGCCGAAGCCGAGCAGCAGGCCGAGGCCATCCTGACCGACGGGCGCACCCGCCTCGACGCCGAGATCGCCGAACTGCACGCCCGCGCGGAGGCCGACATCGCGTCGGCCGCCACTCGTGGCGGCGACGAACTGCGCGCCGAGATCGGCCGCTACGCCGCTGGGAGCATCGACACCGTGGTCGCCCGCACGCTCGACGACGCGGCGCAGCAGGAACTGATCGAGAGCTTCATCCAACGAGTCGGAGCCTCGTCTGCAGCAACAGGAGTCACATCATGAGCGACGCCCAGATCGAAGGCTACGCACGGGCGCTGTTCGAGATCGCCCGCGCTGACGGCACCCTCGACGAGGTCGAAGACGAGCTGTTCCGCTTCGCCCGCTCGTACGAGTCGAGCGACGCCCTGCGCAACGCGATCACCGACGAGCACGTCCCGCTCGAGAAGCGCCAGGCGATCGTCGAGGACCTTCTCGACGGCAAGGCCACCCCCACCACCGTGCAGCTCGTGTCGATGGTCGTCGGCTCCGGCCGCGGTCGGGACCTCCCCGCCATCGTCGACTCACTCGTCCAGCGGGCGTCGTCGGCCAAGCAGCTCGACGTCGCCGAAGTCCGCACCGCCGTCGCGCTCAGCGACGATCAGCAGGCCCGGCTCAAGGCGGCGTTGGAGAACGCCACCGGCAAGCAGCTGAACCTGAAAGCCGTCGTCGACCCCTCCGTTGTCGGTGGTGTCGTCGCCACCGTCGGCGACACCGTCATCGACGACTCCGTCCGCACCCGCATCGACCAGCTGAAGAGCCGGCTCTGAGCCGTTGATCAGGATCGAAAGAGAGACCCCACATGGCTGAGTTGACCATTTCCGCCGCCGACATCGCATCGGCACTCAAGTCCAACCTCGAAGGCTTCGAGCCCTCGGTCGAGGCCCGAACCGTCGGCCGCGTCGCCGAAGTCGGCGACGGCATCGCCCGCGTGTCGGGACTGCCCGACGCCGCGGTGAACGAGCTGCTCGAGTTCGAGGACGGCTCCGTCGGCCTCGCGCTGAACCTCGACGAGACCTCGATCGGTGCCGTCGTCCTCGGTGACGTCGACAGCATCGAGGAAGGCCAGACCGTCAAGGCGACCGGCAACATCTTGTCGATGCCCGTCGGCGACGCCATGCTCGGCCGCGTCGTCAACGCCCTCGGACAGCCGATCGACGGCCAGGGCGACATCATCGGCTCCCAGCAGCGCCGTATGGAGATCCAGGCGCCCGGCATCATGGGCCGCAAGCCCGTGCACGAGCCGCTGCAGACCGGCATCAAGGCCATCGACGCGATGACCCCGATCGGCCGTGGCCAGCGCGAGCTGATCATCGGCGACCGCAAGACCGGCAAGACCACCGTCGCCATCGACACGATCCTCAACCAGCAGGGTCTCGGCGTGAAGTGCATCTACGTCGCCATCGGCCAGAAGAGCTCGACGGTCGCCCAGACCGTCGACACGCTCCGCCAGGCCGGCGCGATGGAGTACACCGTCGTCGTGGTCGCCTCGGCGTCCGACCCGGCACCGTTCAAGTACCTCGCCCCGTACGGTGGCTGCGCCATCGGCCAGCACTGGATGGACAACGGCGAGCATGCGCTGGTGGTGTACGACGACCTGTCCAAGCAGGCCGACGCCTACCGTCAGCTGTCGCTGCTGCTGCGCCGCCCGCCGGGCCGCGAGGCCTACCCGGGCGACGTGTTCTACCTCCACAGCCGTCTGCTCGAGCGTGCCGCGAAGCTCTCCGACGAGATGGGTGCGGGCTCGCTGACGGCGCTGCCGATCATCGAGACCAAGGCCGGTGACGTCTCGGCGTTCATCCCGACGAACGTGATCTCGATCACCGACGGCCAGGTCTTCTTGCAGGACAACCTGTTCAAGTCGGGCGTGCGCCCTGCGATCGACGTGGGCATCTCGGTGTCGCGAGTCGGCGGTGCCGCGCAGATCAAGTCGATGAAGTCGGTCGCCGGCACGCTCAAGCTCGACCTCGCCCAGTTCCGTGAGCTCGAAGCCTTCGCCACGTTCGGTTCCGAACTCGACGCGATCTCCAAGGCGCAGCTCGAGCGGGGCTATCGCCTCGTCGAACTGCTCAAGCAGCCGCTCAACAGCCCGATGCCCGTCGAAGAACAGGTCACGGTCATCTACGCCGGCACCAAGGGCCACCTCGACGACGTGCCCGTCGTCGACGTCAAGCGCTTCGAGTCCGAGCTGATCGAGTACGTGCGCAGCACCCACGGCGGGCTGCTGTCGGAGATCAAGACCGGCGGCGTGCCCGACGGGCTCGACGACGCGATCCTCGCCTTCAAGGCCAACTTCAAGCCGAGCACCGACGAGTACGCCGTCGACCCGACCAAGCTCGACGTCGACGAAGTCGGCGACGCGAAGTCCAACAAGACCCTCGCGACGGAGTGATCTAGATGGCAGGTGGTCAGGAGCGAATCCTCAAAGAACGCATTCGCAGCGTTCGGGCGACGAAGAAGATCACGCGCGCCATGGAGCTCATTGCGGGGTCGCGCATCGTCAAGGCGCAGGCTCGTGTCGCGGCGGCCGTGCCGTACTCCGAGCTGATCACCGATGTCGTCAAGGATCTCGCCGCCGGCGGTGCGTCGTCGGACTCGCCGTTGCTGGCGGGGCGCGACGAGGTGAAGCACACCTGTTACGTCGTGATCACCGCCGATCGCGGTCTGTGCGGTGGCTACAACTCCGGCGTCCAGCGGGCCGCCGAGGGTGAGGTCAAAGCCGACATCCTCGCCGGCGAGGACTACACGATCATCCCGGTCGGCCGGAAGGCCGAGGGCTACTTCCGCTTCCGTGGTTACACCCTCGGCAAGGCCTTCAACGGCTTCTCCGATCAGCCGAGCTACGAGGACGCCCGCCAGATCGGCGAGCACGTCGTCGACCTGTTCGTCAGCGGCGAAGTCGACCGCGTCGAGCTCGTCTACACCCGGTTCATCTCCGCAGGCAGCCAGGAGGTCGTGCTGCGACCCCTCGTGCCGTTGAGCACCGAGACGGTCGCCGGCGGCGACGGCAAGTCGAGCGCCGGCAGCGACTACACGTTCGAACCCGACCCGGAGACCATTCTCGACTCGCTCCTGCCGCGCTACGTCGAGGCTCGCGTGTATGCGGCCCTGCTGAACGCAGCAGCGTCCGAGCACGCATTCCGTCAGCGGGCGATGAAGTCGGCGACCGACAACGCCGAGGAGCTGATCAAGTCGCTCAGCCGAGTGATGAACCGAGCCCGACAGGACTCGATCACCACCGAGATCATGGAGATCGTCGGCGGCGCTGAAGCCCTCGACTCCGACAGCAAGTCGACGTCGTACGACGTCGAGAGTTTCGACCGCGCCTTCGGCGCCACCATCTGAGTACCGGCCACAGGAGCACACCTTCATGACCATGACCGAAACCACCCCAACCGCCACCAAGGACGGCCGCGTCGTCGCGATCGCCGGCCCCGTGGTCGACGTCGAGTCCCCCGTGGATCGCTCCCCGAGCTCAACGACGCGGTCGAGTTCGACATCGAACTCGAAGGCGAGACCATCAAGGTGCTCGCCGAGGTCGCCCAGCAGCTCGGCAACAGCCGCGTTCGGGCGATCTGCCTGAAGCCGACCGACGGCCTCGTGCGGGGCACCCCGGTACGTACCCTCGGTCACGGCATCCAGGTGCCCGTCGGCGACAAGGTGCTCGGCCACGTGTGGAACGTGTGGGGCGAGCCGCTCGACGAGGCCCCGGAGGGCTTCGACGACATGGAGCGCTGGGACATCCACCGCGACGCCCCCGACTTCGACGCGCTCGAGCCGTCGGCTCGCATGTTCGAGACCGGCATCAAGGTCATCGACCTCCTCACCCCGTACGTGGCCGGCGGCAAGATCGGCCTGTTCGGCGGTGCCGGCGTCGGCAAGACCGTGCTGATCACCGAGATGATCAACCGGGTCGCCTATCGCAGCACGGTGGCGTGTCGGTGTTCGCCGGTGTCGGCGAGCGCACCCGTGAGGGCACCGACCTCCGCCTGGAGATGATGGAGTCGGGCGTGTTCAAGAAGGCCGCCCTCGTCTTCGGCCAGATGGACGAGCCGCCAGGCGTGCGCCTCCGCGTCGCCCTGTCGGCGCTGACGATGGCGGAGTACTTCCGCGACGTGCAGAACCAGGACGTGCTGCTGTTCGTCGACAACATCTTCCGCTTCGTGCAGGCGGGTTCCGAGGTGTCGACGCTGCTCGGCCGCATGCCCGCCGCCGTGGGCTACCAGCCGACGCTCGCCGACGAGATGGGCCAGCTCCAGGAGCGGATCACCTCCACCCCGCGGCCGCTCGATCACGTCGCTGCAGGCCGTCTACGTGCCTGCCGAGACTGCTCCGAGCCGGCGCCGTTCACCACCTTCACGCACCTCGACGCCACGACCGAGCTCTCGCGTCAGGTGGCGGCGCTCGGCATCTACCCGGCGGTCGACCCGCTGGCGTCGACGTCGACGATCCTGTCGCCCGAAGTCGTCGGCGAGCACCACTACAACGTGGCCCGCCGCGTGCAGGAGACCCTCCAGCGCTACAAGGAGCTGCAGGACATCATCGCGATCCTCGGCCTCGACGAGCTGTCCGAGGACCGCCTCATCGTCAACCGGGCCCGCAAGGTCGAGCGATTCCTGTCGCAGCCGTTCTACGTCGCCAAGGTCTTCACCGGCCTCACCGGC
>CAVQSI010000017.1:0-85684 GCA_963715825.1 Ilumatobacteraceae bacterium | reverse complement strand
CGGTGCCGAGCGGAACGGTGACGGTGCGTGCGAGTTCGTGCCAGACCGACTCGGTACGTGTCGCCGCCACCGACTCGGCTGCGAGCATGGCGATCGCCGGCACGCAGAACCACACCACGGCGCCGAAGTTGCCGCTCACCATCGACGTCACCACGCCCGAGCCGAGGACGGCCAGGCTCGCCACGGCGAGCGGTGCGTTCTGCGAGCGATGGGCGATCACGCCGATGACGAGCGCAGCGATCGAACACGACAGCGGCGCCGACCACACGAGCACGTCGCCCGTCGCACCGATGCGGGCCAGCGTTCCCGTTCCGATGCCGGCGTCGGCGAGGCCCACCAGCATCGGCGAAGCGCCGACGGTCGCGGCGAGTGCCAACGTGCGGCGCGTCGACCCGAGCAGCAGCGCGATGGCCGCCCCGATGGCACCGATCACGGGGGCCGGGATCGAGGTCAGTGCGGCGGCGCCGACGGCGGCCAAGCCGAATGCCACGACCGTCGCTGCCTTGAGCGGTGCGACGTCCCATCGTCGCGACTGCACCTCGGTGGCCACGAGTGCAGCGAGCCCGCCGACGAGCGTA
Source organism: Ilumatobacteraceae bacterium (assembly GCA_963715825.1). GTDB lineage: Bacteria > Actinomycetota > Acidimicrobiia > Acidimicrobiales > Ilumatobacteraceae > Sva-07. The sequence goes on along the minus strand of CAVQSI010000017.1, from coordinate 85,106 downwards.
CACACGGTCCACGGTTGGCTCAGTGTGGCTGCTGCGGCGATGCCGACCGGAGCGGTGAGGCAGGCAGCAAGCGTGGCCAGTGAGATCGCCGTGGTGGGGAAGCGTCGACGCCCCGCCTCAGCGGCGAAGTACACCGCCAACAGCGAGGCGACCAGTCCGGAGAACCGCACGACCGGATCGATCGACTGCCAGTTGCCGGCAACCACGATGATCGACGCCACCAGCAGCAGTGACGCTCCGGCGGCAGCCAGCCAACCTGCGGCGGACAGGCGGGGGAGTGCGCGGCCGACCGTGGGTTGCATCGGGCTCGACGGTGAAGGCCACGGCGGCGCCGGTGGTGGGAACGAGGTGTTGTCCATGGCCCCGATCGTGCGCGATTCGGCCGCTGGGCGCTATCCGGTGAATCCCCCAGACGCTCCTGGGGTACTCGCCGCGCAGGCTCAATCGAGCCCGTGCTCGACGGCGTAGCGAACGAGATCGCTACGGCGCGAGAGATGGAGCTTGCCGAGGATGTTTCGCACGTGGTTCTCGGCGGTCTTCGGCGAGATGGCGAGCTCGGCGCCGATCTCTTTGTACGTGTGGCCTCGGGCGACGAGCTGCAACACCTGACGCTCTCGCTCCGTCAGTGGGTTGGTGTCGGCTGCTTTCGCGAGTCGACGGAACTCGCCCAACACGAGCGCTGCGAGCGACGGTGAGAACACCGGTTCACCCGCCGCAGCCGCCAGCAGGGAGGATCGGATCTCGGCGATCGGTGCACTCTTCACCAGGTAGCCCGCAGCTCCGGCGGCGACGGCGTCGAGCAGGTCGCCTTCGGCCTCGCTCACGGTGAGTATCACGATCGGGCAGACGGTGGCGCACGCCTCGACGACGGCCAGCCCGCCACCGCGAGGCATGTGGAGGTCGGACACGACGAGGTCGGGCCGGCGTGCCGTGATGACGTCGATGGCCCCGTCGGCGTCGTCGGCCTCACCGACCACCTGGAACCGATCCCCGAGTTCGCCGCGTAGACCCGACCGCATCAGTTCGTGATCGTCGGCCAGCACGACCCGGATCCTCGGGGTCGGGTGCTCGCTCGGCGGCTGTTCGTTCACGTCGACCACACTCGCACCTCGGTGCCGGTTCCCGTTGCACTCACCACCTCGGACCGGCCGCCGACATCGCGGATGCGTGCGACGATCGACTGGTCGATGCCGTGGCTTGCACGCTGCTCGTCGACATCGAAGCCGCACCCGTCGTCGCGCACGGACGCGAACACGTCACCGTCGTCGTCGGTCTCCACGAACACGACGATCCGGCTGGGGCTCGCGTGTTCGAGCGCATTGGCCACGGCTTCGCCGATCGCGGCGGCGATGGCCTCGGCCACGTTCACCGGCGGCGGGAGCGCGGTGTCGATCACACTCACACTGATCGGCACGTGCGCGGCGGCGTCGTGGTGTCGAGCTGCCCGCTCGACCGCCGAGCGCACTCGCTGCTCCAGAGTGTCATCGGCTCGGCTGGTGCTCCCGAACAGGAAGCGACGGAGCTCGCGGTCGGCCTCTCGCGCCGTCCTCGCGAGGTCGGGGTCGCTGTCGGCCGTTCGACGCTCGACGAGTGCGAGCGTCTGCAACACGGTGTCGTGGAGCACGCGTGCGATGTCGTCGCGGGCCCGGCGGTCAGCGATGTCGGCCTCGGCCTGCCGGAGCAGTTGTGCCTGCCAGCCGAACACGACCCCAGCGGCGGCGAAGAACAGCGATGTGGCCACCAGCGAAATGACGTGGCGAGTGCCCCAGTCATCGAACTCGTTCAGCACCGCCCCTGCCCACTCCGCCGGCCCGAGCAGCAGGCCGAGGCTGCCGGCGATGATCGGGCCTCGGGCGAGTCCGATCGAGACCACGGCGATCAGGGGGTACTGCGTGGCCAGGCTCTGCGAGACCTCGAAGACGTGACCCTGCTCGAAGACCCAGCCGTCGACGACGCTGAGGCCGATGGCCAGCGTCGCTTCGACGACGAGGAAACCGGTGTCGAACAGCCGCGCTGGCTCGTTTCGTACCGCCCAGGTGGTCCACGCGGAAACTCCCGCGACAGCGCCGACGCACGACCACGCCGCCAACGGATGGTCGATCGCCCCGCGTTCGGACGAGACGACGACGATACCGACCATCCACAGCAGCGTGAGCCAGCGGGCGACCACGAGCGCCCGGGCGACCGTCACTGCCGTCGGAAAGACTGTTCGCTCGTGCTCGGGCACGGAACGACTGTGTCAGAGCTGTCGGACTCAGTGGGGGATTCTGCCGTGTGCCCTGGCGCCATCGTTCGACGGGTCGACTCCTCGCCCGCGTACGTCGCCAACTCCGAGGCGAGGTCGACGCCCTCCGTTGCGAGTCCGGCGACGCCCAGTAGTGTCACGCACGTGGGTAGCAGCACCAGCAAGCCTCGCAAGGGCCACGAGAAGCCGAAGCATCTCCCGAAGGTCGGTTCACCGGCCAACCAGCAATGGGAGCACGAGACCCACAAGGCGGTCGACTTCGGGTCGACCGGCAAGATGGTGGTCATCGGGCTGATCGGCATCCTCGTCGTGTTCGGTGTGCTCATCCTCACGCTCTGAGTTGCAGCTGCGACCAGCCACTCACTGGAACTCCTCGCAGAACTGCGAGAGTTGCGACCGCTGCTGATCGCCACCAACGCACGCGCGAAGGTGACCGCGTCGGCAAGACCGTCCGCACATCGGCTGGCACGGCACGGCTGAGCCGGAGCCGAGGGCCCCGCCGTGGGACGGTGTCTCGATCGCGCAGGCGACGTCGTCGCAATCGGCTCTCGACTACGGTCCACCACACGACACGGCGCGACGGGATCGGGGGTGACATGGCCGACAACACGATCGGTACGGCCACGGTGATGTTCACCGATGTCGTCGGATCGACCGAACTGCGGCTGCGGGTCGGCGAGGATGCAGCCGACGCCATCCGCGCCACTCACGACCGGATCCTCACCGAGGCGGTCGAGTCGAATCATGGTCGGGTGGTCAAGCGCCTCGGCGACGGTGTCATGGCCACGTTCGCCAGCTGCACCGATGGGCTGTCGGCGGCCGTCACGATTCAACAATCGGTCGACCTCGCCAATCGTCGTCGCCGAGGTGAACGTCTCGCGGTCCGGATCGGGCTCGCGGTCGGTGACGTCAGCTTCGAGGGTGACGACTGCTTCGGGCTGTCGGTGGTCGAGGCGCAGCGCCTGGAGTCGGCGGCTCAACCCGACTCGATCTGGTGCACCGACATCGTCGCCCACCTCGCGCGAGGCCGCGGCAGCCACGAGTTCCGATCGGTCGGTGCGCTCAGTCTGAAGGGGTTGCCCGACCAGGTTCCCGCCAGCGAGGTCTGTTGGGAACCGATCCGCGAGGTGTCGCCTCGCGACGACCGACTGCCGGCCGTGCTCGCCGGCACCGGGTTCCCGTTCTCCGGCCGGACCGAGGTGTTCGACCGACTCGTCGAGCGGTGGCGGCACTGTGCAGGCGGCGGCTTCGAGGCCACCTTCATCGCGGGCGAGCCGGGTATCGGCAAGACCCGCTTGGCGCAGGAGCTGGCTCATGAAGCGGGCGTCGATGCCGCAGCGGAGCGACGTCCCGAGCCACTCGTGCTGGCCGGGCGCTGCGACGAGGAAGGTGCACCGTTCCAGGCATTCGGCACCGCGCTCGAATGGTTCGTCCGCAGTGAGACGCCCGAGGTTGCCGCGCTCGGTGAGTTCCCCGGCGACCTCGACCGTCTCGTCCCGCACCTCCGTGACCTCGTGGACGACCTGCCGCCGGCGCTTCGAGGCGAGCCTGACGCGGAGCGTTTCCGGTTGTTCGCTGCGGTGGAATCGTGGTTGCGCGTCGGTGGGGCCGACCGCCCGCGGCTGCTGGTGATCGACGACCTGCAGTGGGCCGACCGGCCGACGCTGCTGCTGATCAAGCAGCTCATCCAACACCAACCTCCGGGCCTCATGGTCGTGGGCACCTACCGCGACACCGACGTCGGGCGCAGCCATGCCCTTGCGGCGCTGCTCGCCGAGGTCCGAGGGACCGATGGGGTCACCCGCATCGGTCTCGAGGGTCTTGCACCTGACGGTGTCCGCGAACTGCTCGTTCGGGCTGGAGGCCACGAGCTCGACGACATCGGTCGGCAGTTCGCCGATCGAGTGCAGCGCGAAACGTCGGGCAACCCGCTCTTCGTCGGTGAGTTGCTCCGGCACCTGATCGAGAACGGCACGCTGGTCGAACGCGGCGGCCAGTGGACCAGCGACCTCGGCGTCGACGAAGCCGGCATCCCCGACGGTGTTCGCGAAGTCGTGGGCCAGCGGGTCCATCGACTCGGCGACGAGGTCGAGCGCGTGCTCCGATCGGCAGCCGTGATCGGATACGAGTTCGAGGCGGGCCTGCTCGCAGAGGTGCTCGACGTCGACGTGGACGGTGTACTCGACGCGCTCGACGCGGCCATCTCGGCCAGTCTGGTCGTCGAGTTGAGCGTCGATCGCCACCGGTTCGCCCACGGTCTCGTTCGAGAGACACTCCATTCGGAGATGTCATCCAGCCGGAGCGTCCGCGAACATCGCAAGGTGGCGCTCGCACTCGAGTCGCGCCATGCCGACTCGCTCGACCAGGTGATCTCCGAACTCGCAGTCCACTGGGCAGCGGCGTCGGTGGGCGGCGATCGTTCCCGGGCGATCGAACTCACCCTGCGAGCCGGCGAGTTGGCGGCTGCGCGCGGTGCCTACGAGAACGGTTCGGCCTGGTTCGAGCGGGCGCTCGAGCTGATGGCCGACGACGCCGGGGACTGGTCGTCGCAACGTCGGCACACGTTGGTGTTGCTCGCCGATGCGGAAGGCGTGTCGGGCTCCACCGCTGACGCACGAACCCATGCGCTCGCTGCGGCGCGCGCAGCAGTCGAAGCCGACGATCCCGAGACGGTCGTCGCAGCGCTCCGTGTCCGGGCGCGACACAGCTTCAGCGCCAGCGACCCGGCCGACCCCGAACGGCTCCGGGTGCTCCGCGATGCACTGTCGATGACGTCGTTGGGCCCATGGCAGCGTGCTGCCCTCCTGGGAGAGATGGCCAAGGAACTCATCTTCGAACGCGATGTCGACGGTCGACGGCGCGTGCTCGACGAGCAGCAAGTCCTCTTGGCGCAACTGCCCGCTCGCCAGCGGGTCGAACTGGTTGCGACGGCGGGCGCAACGTCGTTCGAGCCCACCGGCCCGGCCGCACTGCGCCGTCATGCCGCCGAGGCGCGGTCGGTCCTCGATGGTGAGGCGGAGTTGTCGGCGTCGGATCGATGGCGGATCCACGGACATCTCGCGTACACGGCGCTGCACCTCGGCGATCGAGTGGCGCTCGACCACGAAATCGCCGAGATGACGACGTTCGGTGTCGAGATCGGTGCCGTTCGCACCGCGATGACCTCGTTGCACCAGGCCATGCGGAGCGTGGTCGTCGGCGACCTCGCGGATGCCCAGTCGATCGCCGACCTCCTGGTCGGACGCCTCCAGGAACTCGGGGTTCCCGACGCTGCCGCCTACGCTCAGACCACCACGCTGGCGATCAGCCGGGAACGTGGATCGCTGATCGAGTTGGCGCCGATCGTCGAGGAACTCGCAGCATCGGCCCACCCGGCGGGTCCTGAACGTGCAACGGCTGCGTTCGTCGATCTGCAACGCGGCGACGTCGATCTCGTGTGGTCTGCGCTCCATGACCTCGACCGCCACCAGTTCGCCGATGACGCAACGATGCAACTGTGCATCGCCTTCTGGTCCGAGATCGTCGCCGCGCTGCGCAGCGAGGCGCACTGCGGCCGCTTCATCGAACTGCTCGACGATGCGGCCGGGGCCAACCTGCTGATCGGCGGGTTGTACCTCGGGCCGGTGGATCGGCTGCTCGCACAGCTCCACGATGCACTCGGCGCACACGGCCGCGCCGACGAACTGTTCGAGGCGGCGATCGCTCAGCAGGCCGACCTCGCCAGCCCCCCGTGGATTGCTCGGACGACCCTCGACTGGGCATCGGCGTGCCTGGCTCGAGGTGACCGGAAGCGAGCGGGCGCACTGGTCGCAGCCATCCCCGAGGTGCTCGGTGACCTGGACCTTGCAGACGCTCGCCGTCGCCACGGTGATCTTGTCGCTCGACTGGCGTCGGGCGCTTGAGGGGCCACGCCCGTCGCCCTATGCCATCATCGTTGCCGGTGAGTTGCGCATGCTGAAATCGCTCGGGGCGACGATCGCCCAGGTCACCCAGCGCGTCCGTGTCGGCGAGCCCGACGACCGTGGACGTTCGTTGCAGCACTACGAGCGTGCTCAACGCGCCGCGGAGCAGGCCGAGCGGCGTCGTCGGCAGAAGACCTTCCTCCTGCTCGCCGTGGTGTTCGTCGTGATGGTCGGGGTGTTCAGCACCGTCTTCCACACGTTGATGGAGTACGAGGACCGGGAGCACTCGTGGCCCACCAGCGTGTACTGGACCCTCACCACGATGACCACGTTGGGCTTCGGCGACATCACGTTCGAGTCCGACGCCGGCCGCATCTTCTCGGTGGTCGTGCTGCTCGCGGGCTCGACGTTCCTGCTGGTGATGCTGCCGTTCGTGTTCATCCAGTTCGTCTTCATGCCGTGGATGACCGAACGCGAACGACGCCGGGCGCCGCGGGTGCTGCCGGAGTCGACGTCGGGGCATCTGCTGCTCACGCAGCTCGGACCGGTCGAGGCGGCGATCATCGAACGGGCCGACCAGGCCGAGGTGCCGTACGTGCTGATCGTCGACGATGTCGCCGAGGCGGGACTGATCCACGACGAGGGCCGCAACGTGATGGTCGGCGCACTCGACGACCCGGCCACCTACCGCAACGCCCGCGTCGACCAGGCGGCGCTGGTGATCGCCACGCAGTCCGATCAGATCAACACGAACATCGCCTTCACCGTCCGCGAGATCGCGCCGGAGGTCGAGATCGTCGCCAGCGCCAACTCGCCGGCGTCGGTCGACATCCTCGAGATCGCCGGCGCCGATCACATCGTGCAGCTCGGCGAGATCCTCGGCTCCGCGATGGCGGCGCGCACGTTCGGACTGTCGGGCAACAGCCATGTGATCGGCGAGTTCGCCGGCCTGCAGATCGCCGAGGCGAGTCCGATGGGCACGGATCTGCTGGGCAAGACGCTGGCCGAGGCGCAGCTGCGCAAGCGGCTCGGTGTGAGCATCATCGGCGTCTGGCGGCGCGGCGTCTTCTCGATCGCCACGGCTGACACGGTGCTCAGCGACTCCTCGATGCTGATCCTCGCCGGAACCGCCGACCAGCTCGCTGCCTACGATGCCTGCTATTCGTCGGACTCGACGGCGCCGAACCGTGCCGTGATCATCGGCGGGGGACGGGTCGGTCGTGCGATCGCTGCCTCGTTCGCCCACGAGGGCATCGAGTCCGTGATCATCGAACAACTGCCGGAGCGTCAGCGCGAGGGGGCGACCTACGTCATCGGCGATGCGGCCGACCGGTCGGTGCTGCAGGCGGCGGGCATCGACGAGGCGGGGGCGATTCTGATCACCACCCACGACGACAACGTCAACGTGTACCTCACCCGGTACTGCCGCGGGCTGCGGCCGGAGGCGCGGATCGTGTCGCGCTCGAAGCTCGATCGGAACGTCTCCACGCTGTATCGGGCGGGCGCCGACGCGGTGCTGTCGTACGCCGGTACCGGCTCGGCGGCGATCTGGAACCACCTGCGCGGCGACGAGACCGTGCTGGTGGCGCAGGGTCTCAACGTGTTCCGCACGCCGATCCCGAAGGAACTGGCGGGGACGACGTTGGCCGCCGCGCACGTGCACCGCCGCACGTCGTGCAACGTCGTGGCCGTCGAGCGCAACGGCGTGCTCGAGGGAAATCCCGATCCGCACGTTCCGCTGCCGTCGTCCGGTGAGCTGGTGCTGGTGGGCACCGACGTGGCGGAGGCGAAGTTCTCGGAGGAGTTCCCGCACGCCCGGCGCCGCCCGTCGCTGCGCCGCGGTGAACGGGTACGTCGGCAGCGCTGAGCACCGCTCGACAGGGGCCGTTCGGAACACATGTTCGGCGCTAGGCTCTGACGGCGATGGCCGCCACCACCTCCGCCACCGGCTCCCGCTCCGAGGCGATACCTGCGAAGACTCCCCGCAAGCGTTCCACGAAGTCGAAGGCCGACGATCCGCAGATCGTCGTGCGCGGCGCTCGCGAGCACAACCTGAAGAACGTCAACGTCGAGTTGCCGCGCGACAAGCTGATCGTGTTCACCGGGCTGTCCGGGTCGGGCAAGTCGAGCCTCGCGTTCGACACGATCTACGCCGAGGGGCAGCGTCGCTACGTCGAGTCGCTCAGCTCGTACGCGCGGCAGTTCCTCGGGCAGATGGACAAGCCGGATGTCGACATCATCGAGGGGCTGTCGCCGGCGATCTCGATCGACCAGAAGTCGGGCAGCCGCAACCCGCGGTCCACGGTCGGCACGATCACCGAGGTCTACGACTACCTGCGACTGTTGTACGCCCGCATCGGCGTCCAGCACTGTCCGAACGACGGCACGAAGCTGCAGCGCCAGACGCCGCAGCAGATCGTCGATCGCATCCTCGACATGGATGACGGCATCCGGTTCCAGGTGCTCGCACCGGTCGTCCGTGGCCGCAAGGGCGAATACGACACCTTGCTGCAAGACATGTCCGGTCAGGGCTACGTGCGGGCGCGGATCGACGGCGAGACCGTCGACATCGACGAGTTCCTCAAGCGCGAGGAACGCCTCGCCAAGTACGAGAACCACAAGATCGAGATCGTCGTCGACCGCCTCGTGCTGAAAGAGGGCATCGAACGACGCCTCACCGACTCGTTGGAGCAAGCGCTCGGGTTGGCCGACGGCGTCGCCGAGATCGAGGTGGTGCCGCGCTCCGACGCCAAGGGAGCCGACAGCGAGCCCGAGACGCTCACGTTCAGCCAGCACCTGGCGTGCCCGGTGTGCGGCACGAGCTACGACGAGCCGGCACCGCGCAACTTCTCGTTCAACTCGCCGTATGGCGCGTGTGCGGCGTGTGACGGGTTGGGAACGACGTTCGAGGTCGATCCCGAGCTGATCATCCCCGACCCCGAGATGTCGCTGCTCGACGGGGCGATTGCTCCGTGGCGGTCGGCGAACACGCAGTACTTCACCCGCATGCTCGAGTCGGTCGCCGAGGTGCACGACGTCGACATGCATGCGCCGTGGGAGCAACTGACGGCCAAGCAGCAGAAGGTCATCCTCCACGGGGTCAAGGGCAAGATGACCGTCAAGTACAAGAACCGCTACGGGCGGTCGCGTACGTACTCCACCGAGTACGAGGGCGTGATCCCCTGGATCAAGCGGCGTCACGAGGGCAGCGACAGCGACTGGGCCCGCGATCAGTACGAGGGCTACATGCGCCTGGTGGCGTGTACGACGTGTGACGGTGCGCGGCTCAAGCCGTCGACGCTGGCGGTCACCATCGAGGACAAGAACATCTCCGAGGTCGCCGACATGTCGATCGGCGAGTCGGCCAAGTTCCTGGCGGCGCTCGAGTTGTCCGAACGTGATCGCATGATCGCCGAGCGGGTCACCAAGGAGATCAATGCGCGGCTCGGGTTCCTGCTCGACGTCGGCCTCGACTACCTGACGATGTCGCGGTCGGCCGGCACGCTCGCCGGTGGCGAAGCGCAGCGCATTCGGCTGGCGTCGCAGATCGGGTCGGGGCTGGTCGGCACGCTGTACGTGCTCGACGAACCGTCGATCGGCCTGCACCAGCGCGACAACAAGCGTCTGATCGACACGCTCACCAGGCTGCGCGACCTCGGCAACACGGTGATCGTCGTCGAGCACGACGAGGAGACGATCCGCGAGAGCGACTGGATCGTCGACATCGGTCCGGGCGCCGGCGAACACGGGGGAGAGGTCGTCTACTCCGGCAAGGTGCCGGGGATCATGAAGGTGAAGGAGTCGGTGACCGGGCAGTACCTGTCGGGTCGCAAGTCGATCCCGGTGCCCGAGCAGCGGCGGCCGCAGGGGCTCGAGTTCCTCCGGATCCAGGGGGCGCGTGAGCACAACCTGCAGAACGTCGACGTCGACATCCCGCTCGGCAACTTCGTCGCCGTCACCGGCGTGTCGGGGTCGGGCAAGTCCACGCTCGTGCGCGACATCCTGCTGCCGGTGCTGATGCAGAAGATCTACAAGTCGAAGATGTCGGCAGGCAAGCACAAGCGCATCGACGGCATCGAGTTCCTCGACAAAGTCATCGACATGGACCAGTCGCCGATCGGTCGCACGCCGCGATCGAACCCGGCCACGTACACCGGCGTGTTCGACAACGTCCGCAAGCTGTTCGCGTCCACCAACGAGGCGAAGGTGCGCGGCTACATGCCGGGCCGCTTCTCGTTCAACGTCAAGGGCGGGCGCTGCGAGGCGTGCTCCGGTGACGGGACACTGAAGATCGAGATGCACTTCCTGCCGGACGTGTACGTGCCGTGCGAGGTGTGTCACGGTGCCCGGTACAACCGCGACACGCTCGACATCGAGTTCAAGGGCAAGAACATCGCCGAGGTGCTCGACATGCCGGTGGCCGAGGCCGTCGACTTCTTCGCCAACCAGCCCGGCATCGCCAGGTACATGCAGACCTTGGTCGACGTCGGGCTCGGCTACGTGCGCTTGGGGCAGTCGGCGCCGACGCTGTCGGGCGGCGAGGCGCAGCGCGTGAAGCTGTCGGCGGAGCTCGCCAAGCGGTCCACCGGGCACACGATCTATCTGCTCGACGAGCCGACCACCGGGCTGCACTTCGACGACGTGCGCCGTTTGCTCACCGTGCTGCAGCGGCTTGTCGACCAGGGCAACACCGTGCTCGTGATCGAGCACAGCCTCGACGTCATCAAGACCGCCGACTGGGTGATCGACCTCGGCCCCAACGGCGGCAACGGTGGCGGCACCATCGTCGGCGAAGGCACCCCCGAACACATCGCCACCCTCGAAGCCAGCCACACCGGCCGCTTCCTCCGCAACGTCCTCTGATCCGGCCACCACCTCCTCGCGATGAGCGAGTGGGGCGGTATGCGGTCCGTTCGCTCATCGTGGGCGGTGGCGGGCGTGTCGCGATGAGCGAGTGGGGCGGTATGCGGTCCGTTCGCTCATCGTGGGCGGGTCAAGGAGGTGACAGACTGCGACGATGGTCGACGCGTTGGCGGTCGCCGGCGTCGACCGGGAGGCGTTGCAACGCAGGACTCTGCGCTCGCTGCGATTCGCCCAGGTTCCTGGCCAGGCCGCTGTCGCCGGCATGGTCGCGGTGGTGTCGCTGCTGGCGAGCGACCTTCTGGGCTCGGACCGGCTCGCTGGGATGGGCAGCGCCTCGTTCACGATCGGTGCAGCGTTCACGGCGATCCCGTTGGCGGCGTTCATGCGCCGACGTGGCCGCCGAATCGGGCTCTGGCGGGTGCTTGCGATCGGCGCACTCGGCGCCGCGATCGCTGCGACCGGCGGGCAGCTTGGCTGGTTCCCCCTGTTTCTGTTGGGGATGCTGGCGTTCGGGGCAGGCCAGGCGGCAACCCTCCAGCAGCGGTACGTGGCGGCCGATCTCGCCGAGCCCGACAAGCAGGGAGCTTCGGTCGCCGCCATCGTGTGGGTCGGCACGCTCGGGGCCGCGCTGGGTCCGTTGCTCACGCCGTTCGAGAAGGCGGTGGCCGAACGTATCGGACTCGATCCGCTCGTCGGGCCCTTCCTGTTCGCTGCAGCGTTCTTCGTCGTGGCCGCAACGGTCGTGTGGGTCAGGTTGCGGCCCGATCCACTCGAGGTGATCGGCGGTCTGGATCCCCACGCCGAACGCACGCAACTCACCCGAGTCGTGCGGTCGTCTGCAGCGGTGATCTGGGCGTCACCGGGGGCGCGACTCGGCATCGCAGCGATGGCGATCTCGCAGGCGGCGATGGTCGGTGTGATGACGATGACGCCGCCGCACATGAAGGACCACGGCCACGCAGATCTGTCGGCGTTCGTGATCGCACTGCACATCGTGGGGATGTACGGGCTGGCTCCGCTGGTCGGATGGCTCGTCGATCGCCGTGGCCCGGTCCGAGCCATCCAGATCGGCGCAGTCGTCCTCGGCGCCGGGACGATCACGACGGTCCTCGCCGGCTACGTCCCGGTGCTGATGTTCGTCGGACTGTTCTTCCTCGGACTCGGGTGGAGCTTCGGCCTGATCGGCGGGACGGCGATCCTGACCGCTTCGGTCCCCGAAGCGTCGCGTGTCGAGGTGCAGGGGACCGGCGATCTCACGCTCAGCCTGTGCGGCGCCGCCGCGGCGTTGGGCTCCGGATTCGTCAAGGCGTCGTTCGGCTTTCACCTGCTCGCCGACGGGGCGACCGCCCTCGCCGCTGTCCTGCTCGTGCTCGCATGGCACACCGCAGCGATCACTCGGAGGCCTCGTCTGGCAGCATGACGCGGTTGCGATGAGCGAAGCTGCCATCTGTAGTTGGTTGGCTCATCGACGGGCGGGTGGACGTTCACCCGGCGAGGCTGCGGCGAAGATCGGTGTGGATCGCAGCGATCTCGGCGATCGTCTCGTCGAAGCGGTCGTCGTACTGGCCCTTGGTGATGCGAGTCGTCGTCCACCCGATGGTGCCGGCCGCTCGGTCGCGCCGGGCGTCGGAGGCAATGCCCATCGTCTCACGGTGGCTCGGGTGCAGGTCGACCTCGATCGCCCAGCGGAGGTGGGGAACGGCGAGGTCGAACCGGACGGGGCCGTGACCGGGCAGGTCGACGCAATGCTGGCGGACGAGCCCGAACACTCCGGCGCTGGCCAACGCGTTCGCGACGCGCACCTCGGGATGCGATTCGGCGGACCCGCCGGGCAACCGACGGTCGAGTGCCTGGAGGAACTCTCGAACCCACGGACGGCCCGGCGACATCCAGTCGACGGCGACCTCGAGGAAGTCGGCGTCGGTCAGTCGCCCGTCGTGCGCCGCTTGCTCGATCACCGACAGGAGATCGTCGGGTCCGAGCCACCGGGCGAGGTCGAGCGCTGTGCGCTGGCGCGAGGTGACTCGGATGCCGTCGTCGCGTTGGGAGATGTCGTGGTCGTGCCGGGCGGTCGTGCGGTACGGGACGACCCAGCGGGCGATCGCCGGGTTGCTCGCCGGCGGCGCGAGCACGTGGATCCGCTGATCGGCCGGGAGCCGCCGGAATCCCCACAGCCGGCCGGCGGTCGGGCCGGCGATGGCGACGTCGGGACGCGCAAGGCAGACCGCCGCACACCGGCTGGTCTCGGTGAACTGGACGCTCGGGGTGCGGTAGACGCCTCGGAGCACGAGTTCGAGCGCACCGACGCGCTGGAGCCGCTTGATCTGGTGAGGCGTGATCCCGGTCTCCACGAGCTGGCGGGTCGAGGCGGCGCCGTGCTGGCGTGCGAAGAGCGCATGGGTCTGCGCATTGAGATGTGTCACGTCGAACCTCCTGGACGGCGAACCGGCGGAGGGAGTCGGTGCAACAAACGCTACCGACGGAGTGTGATCACACGTCTCCCACCCCGCCGCGATGAGCGAACGGTGGCGCGGGCGCCCGTCTGGCTCATCGGGTCGGGCGGTTCGGCGGGGGTGATGAGCGAACGGTGGCGCGGGCGCCCGTCTCGCTCATCGGGTCAGGCGCGAGTGTCAGAGGTTGCGGAGGCGTTTGCTGAGGTCGTTGAGGCGCTTCTTCTCGTCGCCGGTGAGCGAATCCATCCCGTTGGCGCCGATCTTGTCGAGCAGTGCGTCGAGTTCGACCTGGTCGGCGGGGGAGGGGGCGTTCGGCGGCGGCATCGGCGCCGGTGCGTTCTTCCAGGGGCCCTGGACGACGCCGGTCGGCTTCGACGACCCAGCGGAGCGAGGCGGCTTCGACTTGCGCTTCTTCGGCTTCGACGTGGCGACGCCGTCGAGCGGCAGGTGCGGGATCGGCCAGCCGGTGGCCAAGCCGAGCGACCGGCCGGCGAACAGCGCCACCCCGATCGACACGAGCAGGAAGATGACCTGGCCGGTCTGGTCGGTGCCGGTGAACTGGAGGAGGTTCAGCACCGTGAAGATGGCGGCGAGCGCCCACAGCGGGATGACCTCGAACCACTTCACGCCCGGGTAGGTGGCTGCGTACACCCAGATCCCGCCGAGGAACAGATTGCTCAGGCCGAACTGGATCATGAAGTCGATGCTGTCGGACAGCGGGCCGAGCGCCGTGAGGATGAACGCCGGCACGATCGTGAGCGCCAGCACCCACGCCAGGAACTTGCCGCGTCCGAACAGCGATTCGAGCTGCTGGCCGAACAGGTAGAAGAACACGATCCCGAGCAGCGGCCAGATCGCCGGCTCGGTGGCGATCGGCCAGGTGACCAGGCGCCAGACCTCGAAGTCGCGCACGAGGACCGGAGCGAACCACAGGCGGTCCCAGGCGTCGCGGAACAGTCCCCACAGGAACATCGACATGATGGACAGCCCGCACAGGATGTCGGTGGTGGTGACGTCGAAGTTGCCCGCGCGGAACCAGCCGTCGTTGGGTCGTCGGCGGAAGGCGGCGGCGAACTGGTCGGACATCGGGCATCACGGTATCCGGCCGTCCGTATGCTTGGGACGTCATGCAGGAAGCGAGATGGTGAAACGTCCGCCGGCCGGCACGATTCCGGAGGCGCCAGGGTCGTATCAGTTCAAAGACGCCCGCGGACGCGTGATCTACGTCGGCAAGGCCTCCAACCTCCGCCAACGCCTGTCGAACTACTTCCAGCACCCGCGCAATCTGCACCCGCGCACGGCCCAGATGGTCGAGACCGCCGAGTCGGTCGAGTGGACCATCGTGCGCAACGAGGTCGAGGCGCTGATGCTCGAGTACTCGTTGATCAAGCAGCACGACCCCCGCTTCAACGTGCGCCTGCGCGACGACAAGAGCTACCCGTTCCTGGCGGTCACCGTCGACGAGCAGTGGCCGCGGGCGCTCGTGATGCGGGGCCGCAAGCGCAAGGGCACCCGGTACTTCGGGCCCTACGCCCATGCCTACGCGATCCGCGACACCCTCGACCTCCTGTTGAGGTCGTTCCCGGTGCGCACCTGCAGTCAGGCCAAGTTCAACCAGCACGAACGTCTCGGCCGGCCGTGTCTGCTGTTCCACATCGAGAAGTGCGCCGGCCCGTGCGTCGGCGAGATCGAGGAGATGCCGTACCGCCAACTCGTCACCGATCTGTGCGAGTTCCTCGACGGCGACACCGACGAGATCGTCGATCGTCTCGAAGCCGACATGCAAGCGGCCGCGACCGGTCTCGAGTTCGAACGCGCCGCCCGGCTGCGCGACCGATTGCTCGCCGTGCGCAAGGCGATCGAGAAGCAGCAGATGGTCGCCGAGCGCAGCGAGGACCTCGACGTGATCGGCATCGCCGAGGACGAACTCGAAGCCGCTGTGCAGGTGTTCTACGTCCGCAAGGGTCGCGTCGTAGGACGCAAGGGATTCATCCTCGACAAGGTCGAGGAGTTGACGCCGGGACGCCTGATCGATCGCATCCTCGAGTCGATGTACGGCGACGACCCGATCCTCGGCGTGCCCAAGCAGGTGCTGGTCCCCTACGAGGCCGAGGAACTCGACACGTACGAGGAGTGGCTGTCGATGGGCCGCGGCTCGCGTGTCCAGGTCCGGGTGCCACAGCGAGGCGACAAACGATCGTTGCTCGAAACGGTCACCCGCAATGCCGAGGGCGAGTTCACCCGGCACCGGATGAAGCGGGCGAGCGACCACAACTCCCGCAGCCGGGCGCTCACCGAGCTCCAGGATCATCTCGGCCTCCCTGAAGCTCCACTTCGCATCGAGTGTTACGACATGGCCCACTTGCAGGGCAGCGACTACGTGGGCTCGATGGTGGTGCTCGAGGACGGGTTGCCGAACAAGCGCGAGTACCGGCGCTTCAAGGTCAACACCGTCGGCGGCGACGAGGTGAGCGCCAGCGACGACTATGCCGCAATGGCCGAGGTGGTCCGGCGACGGCTACAGGCGTACCTCGACGAGCGCGACCGGCCGGTGAACGAGCGCGGTGACAAGCCCGGCAAGTTCGCGTATCCGCCGCAGCTGCTGCTGGTCGACGGCGGCAAGGGCCAACTCAGTGCGGCGAAGCGGGTGATCGACGAACTCGACCTCACCGACGAGATCCCGGTCGCCGGCCTGGCGAAGCGGTTCGAGGAAGTGTTCGTGCCCGGCCGGAGCGAACCGGTCGAGATCCCGCGGGGGAGCGAGGCGCTGTTCATGCTGCAGCGCATCCGTGACGAGGCGCACCGATTCGCCAACACGTTCCACCGCGAACGGCGCAGCAAGCGGATGACCGTCAGTGCGCTCGACGACATCCCGGGCCTCGGTGAGGTCCGCCAGAAGAAGCTCGTCAAGGCGCTCGGTGGGGTCAACGCCGTGAAGCGGGCCGAGCTCGACGACCTGAAGGCGTTGAGTTTCCTGCCCGACGCCGTTGCCGCGGCCGTGTACGGAAAGTTTCATCCGGACACTGCCGAACCCACCTGAGGTGATACTGTCATCACCCTGGCGGGCGCCCGCTCGGGGCGATGTCACAACTTCGTCTGGATTCTGTTAAAGAAGTGGTGCGGGCGGACCGATGGCACTTTGATGTGTCGAAGGAGAGGCCAGAACCTCGATGGTTGCGAACGGTGAAGGCGGAGCAGTGACATGAAGACCAATCGAGTCCTGGCGATCGCCATCGCCCTGCTCTGCTCCCTGCTCGTGGTCGTGCCAGCGACGGCGTCGACGGTGCAGGCTCAGACGTTCCCGCCGCCGACGCCCGGACTGTCGCTGTCGAAGGGGGCTCCCACGGAGGTGCTGGCGGGAGACCCTGTGGCGTTCACGCTCGAAGCCTCAAATGTCGGTCCTGGACCCGTCTACAACCTGTCGTTCCGCGACGTCCTCCCGCTCGGTGTCACGTACGCCGGGCCGACAACGCCGCTGCCCCCCAGCGGTCCCGGCGAACCCAGAATCGAGACGAACGAGGTCGAGTCGCCCGCAGGGTCTGGCAACATGGTGGACCAACAGACGCTGATCTGGGAGAACGTGTCGGACCTGCAGGCGAACGACTCGTTCTCGTTGTCGTTCCCCGTCGACCTCAACGAAACACCGAGTCTGGGCGTGCCGACGTATCCGGTCGGCTCCACCGTGTCGAACACCGGCGAGGTCTACGGCAGCAAGAACGCTCGAGTGATCCCGACGTTCACGTCGACCGGCGAGCCTGAAGCCAACCCGGAATTCGTCGGCTCCGCCACCGCCACGACCGACCCGGCGACGCAGCTCACTGCGATCAAGATCACCAAGTCGGAGCCGAGCGACGAGGGTGAACTGCTGCGCGGCGTCCACGACTTCACGACCGTGTACACCCTCACCGTCGATGTCACCGACACCGGGAACGTCAACGACACGACGGTGACCGACTACCTCCCGGCCTCGCTCGAGTTCCTCGGTTGCGGAGGCCCGGACAACGGCATCGGCGACGGCGGCAATCCGATCGAGGAGTACCCGACCTCGGGCCCACTGGGTGGAGCTGACGCAGGTGGCTTCTGCCGTGATCCGCAGAGTGTCGAGACGGTCTCGATTCCGGATCCGGGCATCGATTCGCCGCCGACGCTCCCGCCGGGCACCTACACGATGGTCACCTGGCTGCTCGACGATCTCGCCGCTGGGAGCACCACGGTGCTCACGTACGCCGCCGGCATTCCGATGTTCGAGAACACCCTCGACTTCCAGGATGTCAACGGCGATCCCCTCCCGACCCCGTCGCCGGAGTCCGGGCAGCAGGGATCGAACCTCGACAACAACAACGGCACCTCCACCCGCGAAGGCGAAACCGAGCGTGCGGCGATCAACGTCGCGGTCGCTTCGGGATCGTTCGATGGTCCGATCGAACCCGGTGCGTCGCGTGATGTCGAGTCGGTTGACCGACTCAGTCGTTCGATCGAAGACGTTCGCATGATCAAGTCGGCCTCCACCACCACGTTCGACACGGGCGAAGGAGTCACCTACACGCTCCAGGTCGACGTGAGCGAGTACGTCGACGCGTCCGGCATTCAACTGGGCGACCTGATCCCCAACGGCCTGTGTCCGATCGACGCCACGACGAACTACGTACCCGACGATTCGGTCTGTGACCCTGGCGCAGGGCCCACCGTGGTCGTGACCGATGCGCTGGGAGTCGTGGGCGCGCCTGCGGCTCTCCCGTACACCGATGTCACACAGGTCGGCGGCGGCGCCTTCGACGTGACGTTCTCCCCGATTCCGTCGCTGACGTCCGGCGAGTCGGCCACGGTGACCTACGTCGCCGGGATGCGCTCGACCTACGGAGGGACAGCGGCCGGGCCGCCGACGGTGAGCGGGGACTCGTTCACGAACGTCGCGGACCTCACCGCGACGACCGACGTCATCGTCGGGAGCCCGGAGCCGGCCGGGCCGATCGAAGTCGGAGACGGCTCGCAAGCCAGCATCGGAACCCAGGGGCCGGCGATCGAGAAGTTGCTGTTGCCGCGCAGCGTGTTGCTCGACCCGGCCGACCCCACCCCCTGCCCGACCGACCCGGCTCTCTATGTGAAGCCGACAGGTGAGGACGATCCGCGAGTTCAGTTCCGCCTCGGCGACAACGTGTGTTTCCTCTTGGAGGTCAACTTCCCCGACACGGTGCAGACGAAGAACGCCGATGTCGGCGACTTCCTGCCGGTCGGCGTCGACTACGTCGACGGCTCGATGACCCCGGCGGCCGACAACACCATCCCGCCAGATCAGTTGGGATTCACGACGACCGATCCCCGCGCGCCGATCGGTTGGCTGCTCGGAGCGGAAGCTGCAAGCGGCGACCGATTCGTGGCGACCGGCGCGGTGTTCCAGGTCGTCCTCGCCGGCGAGGTCACGTCAGCGCCGGACAGCGACAGCCCGCAGCTCAAGGGCAACCTGATGAAGATGCGGACCGTCAACACGGCGGGCGCAGCGAATTCCTTCCGCGACGACGTGCCATTTCGGATCGTGCCCGCTCCGCCGATCCAACTGATCAAGGGCGTCGAGAGCGTCGACACACCCGCCGCTGCCGGGCAACCGTTCGGTCCGAACACCGACGAAGAGGGGCAGTTCGTCCAGCAGGGATCGAACGCAACCTTCCGAATCGATCTGACGAACATCGGCAAGCCGGACGACTTCAACGACTTCTCGGTGCGGAACCTCGACGTGCTCGACGTGCTCCCTTCACAGCTCAGCTGTGACGACATCGTGTCCGGCTCGATCTTGAACTTCGGTACGGATCCCTCGATCGGGGAGTGCTTCGATCCGGCCGACCTCGGCTATCCGATCGCAGGTGGAACCCAGAGCGTGATCCAGTGGGATCTCGATGGAACCGACCCGTATGGGTTGTACCCAGACGGCGCCACGATCCCTGCCGGTGCCGAGGCAGGCACCCGTTCGCTCTTCTACACGGTGCTGTTCCCGTCGGGGACGACCGTCGACCAGGTGTTCACCAACGATGCGGGCGTCCGCTCCTATGGAGCGTTCACGAACATCACGAACGACATCTCGCCGGACTACTTCCCCGAGAACAACATCGACCCGAACGTGCCGAACACGCCGACCAGCGCACCGCCGGCCCGCGACACCTCGTTCGTGCAGACCCCCGAGGCGGCGGTCTCGAAATTCGTGACGTCGTCGATCGAGAACCTGCCAAACAACAACCGTTCCAACCCGGCTCCTCCTGAGTCGGTTGCTCCGTTCTCGATCGTCGGCGACAGCGCCCAGGCGGTCGTCGGCGAGTACGTGACGTTCCGCTACTTCGTCGACATCCCGGCTCAGACCACGGTGTTCAACGCTGCGCTCACCGACCAGCTCCCACCGCCGAACGACGGTGGGTTCGTCATCGTGCCGAACCCGCCGGCTGCCAGTGGAGCGCCGGCTGCATCGGCCGGGTTCTACGCAGTCGCCGGAACGGGCTCGCCGGCAGCACTCCCGTCGGGGTTCACCTTCACCGCCGCCGACGGATCGCTCAGCTTCCCGGTGACCTACGACAACGACACGACCACCACGCAGCGATTCGAGGTCGTGGTGTCGGCCCGGGTCGCCGACACCGACCTCGGCGCCACGGATGAGCCGACTCGCACCAACACCGCCAGCTTCACCTCGAAGGCCACACTCGACGGCGCCGATCTCGACGTGGTCGACGACACCGCGGCCGTCCAGATCCGCCAACCGGTCCCGTCCCTCACCAAGGTGGCAACGGAACCGAACGGCGCGACCCTGCCAGCCGGCAACCTCGTCGCAGCAGGCCAGACGGTGTTGTACACACTGACGGCCTCGAACGAGGCCGGTCGCCCGCCGTTGCACGACACGTGGCTCGTCGACTGCGTCCCCGACGGCCTCGAGAGTGTGGCGATCGTCGCCCCCCAGACAGGCGACCTCTCCGAACCTGGCAATCCTGCGACGAACGGCTGTGAGCCGACCGAGACGTACGTTCAGTTCAACATCGGTTCGCTCGCCGGCGGCGCGTCGGCGGCCCGGCAGTACACCGCGGTCGTGTCGACCGCAGTCGGTCGGTGGCCAGGTGTATCCGAACACGGCCACCCTCACCGGCAGCTCGCTCGACAACGGCAAGCCCACGCCGCAGACGCCGGACGATCCCAACGAGCGTGTCTACGACGTGACCGCCGACGAGTCGGTGCGTGTGCTCGGCGCCGGGCTGTTGAAGACCGTCACACCGCAGCAGGCGACCATCGGCGAGGACGTCGAGTTCACGCTGCGCGTGGTGGTTCCGAGGAATACGAACTTCTACCAGGCGGCAATCGTCGACCGTCTCCCGCTGGGCTACACGCTCCCGTCGCCGCTGAACCCGACGGTGACGTGTGTTGTCGAGACCGTCGCAACGCCGTGTTCGCTGGACTCGGCGGCGGTGCTCGGACCGGAGGACGACCTGACGCCGAGTGCACCACTGCGCCCCGCTCAGGTGCTCGCCTTCTACTTCGGCGACGTGTTGTCGAGTCCGGATGCACGGATCGTGACGATCACGTACAAGGCGACGGTGGCCGACATCGCAACGAATGTCGACAACGTCGACTTGGTCAACACCGCCCAGGCTCGTTGGGACCTCGTCGACAGCGTGGACCAACCCGGGCAGTCCGCTGTACCCGTGGACCGAGAGTGGCAACTCGAACGATGCGTCGGTCGAGATCCTCGAACCACGCCTCACGATTGCGAAGACGACTCCCGATCTCACGATCGAGCCCGGCCAGGAGTTCGACTACAGCATCGTCGTGACGAACACCGGTCGCAGCACGGCCTTCAACACGGTGATCACCGACACGATCCCGGCGGGCATCGTGCTCGTGCCGAGCGCAACGTCACCCGACCAGGGTGGCGTGGTCTCCGGGCAGACGATCACGTGGAACATCCCGTCCGCGACGTCTCGATCCGACCGAGTCGGTCACGCTCACCTATCGGGCCAGGCTCGTGCCGTCCGCCGGTATCAGCGCCTCGACGCCGGCGGCCAGCTTCCGCAACAACGCCCGGGTCACCGGCTACACGAGCCTTCCCGATGCCGCCGACCCCGACGGTCGCGAGTACACGGGGCCGAGTTCGAACGTCACCGTCACACCGCAGTTCCCGCGCCTGACGACGAACAAGACCCTGATTGAGCCGACGCCGGCCTACATCGGCGAACCCGTCACGTGGCAGATCCTCACACGGAACCAGAGTCCCGGCGGCGCCGCCTTCGCCCTGTCGGTGACCGACGTTCTGCCACCGAACTGGACGTTCACCGACGTGATCTCGATCACCGGCCCGAACCTGCCGTCCCCACTCCCCGTGCCCACGATCACGACCGTCGGCAACGTGCAGACGATCACGTGGACAGGACTCGGGCAGCTGAACAGCGGGCAGGCTCGCACGATTCGATTCCGTGCGACACCGGGCACGGGTGTCCCGACGGATCCCGGCGTGGGTTCGGCAATCGCTCAGCGCAACAACACGACGTCGCTCGCCAACGATGGATCCGGCGCACCCGGCAACCTTGCCGGACCGTACCGAGCGACGGACGCCGAAGACGCCCGCATCGACCGGGCCAACCTGGCGATCGACAAGAGCCACGCCCTCGCGCCGATCGCTGGCGACCCGTTCTCGTGGTCGATCGTGGTCAGCAACCTGACCGGCTTCGACACCGCCGTCGGACCGTTCGTGGTCACCGATGCGATCCCGCAACTCCCCGACGGTGTGACGTTCGTCGTCCGCAAGCGGCGACGGCTGGACCTGCGACCCGGCCACTGGGCCGGAAACGCCAGCGACCACCGGCGATGTCGAGTGCCGTCGGGCCCAGGCCTCCGACACCCTTGCATCCGGCGCGGCGTTCCCGCCGATCACGTTCACGGTGCGTATCCCGTCGGACACGCCCGATGGCACCCGCATCTCCAACACGGCCTCGGTCGGCGGGCAGCGCACCTACGAGAGCCCGAACGATCTCGCCAACAACACCGACACCGACGAAGCGATCATCACCACCCGCGCCGACCTCGAGCTGGTCAAGACGCTCGACGCGCCGCTGGTCGCCGGCCAGCCTGCCGACTACACCCTCGTGGTCACCAACAAGGGGCCGTCCACGTCGCGGGCCACGGTCGACCGACCGATCCGACTCGTCGACACGTTGCCCGCTGGCACCACGTTCGTGAGCGCCTCGCCGGGCTGCACCCACGACGCAGGCGTCGTCACCTGCCTGCGCACCACCGATCTCGCGCTCGACGCCACGTGGACCACCACCATCAAGATCCAGCTCCCGACCTCAGCCTCCGGCTCGTACACCAACACCGGCGTCGTCACCCCCGACATCACCGTCGACCCGATCGTCGGAAACAACACGTCGTCGGTCACCGCTGATGTCGGCAAGAGCGCCGACCTCGGCATCGTCAAGGATCACACCGGCCCGAGCATCGCCGGCGAGCCCACGACGTTCAGCCTGAAGGTGACCAACTACGGGCCGTCCGACGCCGCCACGGTCACCATCGTCGACACACTGCCGGCGGGCTTGACCTACCGGGGCTTCAGCAACGTGACGGGCAACTGGAGCTGTGCGGTCACCACCGCACCGCAGTTCCAGTGCGACCTGCTCCCCAGCTCGCTGCCGTTGCGTCCCGACCACCACCTCGAACCCGTTGACGGTCGAGGTGTCGATCGAGGTCGACACTGCGGCGAATCTCGACCGGCTTGACGCGTGATGAACACCGCCACGGTCTCGTCGACGACGCCCGACCCGAACGACGACGTCGCTCCGGGCAACAACACCGACACGCGCCGAGTCACCTTCGCCGGCGTCGCCGATCTGACGATCCGCAAGACCGTGCTGATCCCACCGTCGTCCCCGGCGCCGACATCACCTGGACCGTCACCGTCGAGAACCTCGGCCCGTCCGACTCGCTCGACCCGATCACCGTCACCGACGCGCTGCCGCTCGGCATGACGGAGTTCGTCAGCGCCGCGGGCGTCGTCGCCGCCGACGACTGGGATTGCGCGGCAACCACCGACGCGCTCGTCACCTGCGTCAAGGGCAGCCCGCTCGCCGCCGGTGCGACGCGTCAGCGATCACGATCGTCGGCACCGTCGATCCTGATCTCGCCAGACCCGCCGATCACGGCGATCAGCAACACGGCCATCGGTCACCCCGACCACCGATCAGGGCGTCAACACCGCGCCCGATACCGCGACGAACGTCGTGAACATCGTCGAGCCGGACGTCGGCATCACCAAGCGCGTCGACAACCTCACCCCGCAGCCGGGCGACACGTTCAACTACACGATCGAACTCAGCAACACCGACGTCGCCGACGCGTTCGCAATCGTCGTCACCGACGACATCCCCGCCGGCATCGCCGTCGACCCGACCACGATCCGGCCTGCGGGCACGCTGTCCGGAACCACCGACGTGCTCGCCCCCGACGGCGTCACGACCGTGCAGGTCGGCGGCACGATCACCTGGAACATCGCCACCCTGGCGAAGGGCGCCACCCTGCCGCTGACCTACTCGGCGACGCTCGCACCGAGCAGCACGCTCGGTGACGACGAGATCGCCGACGGCATCGTCAACACCGCCTCGCTCGACGAGTACTCGAGCCTCACGACCGGTGGTCGTCCGTACACCGGCGGCGAGGCGACCGCGAAGGTCACCCCGCGGTTCCCGAAGCTCGAGATCGTCAAAGAGCCGCTCGGCGACGTGCCGACCTACATCGGCAGCGAGTTCGGCTGGCGCATCACCGTCACCAACGTCGGCGACGGTGACGCCGAGCTCGTGAGCCTGATCGACACCCTGCCGACCAACTGGCAGTTCGTCCTGGGCTCGGCTGTCGTGACCGCTCCCGGGCCCGTCGGCACCACCGCCCCAGGTGTCGCTTCGACCACCTCGCCGCTCGTCGAGACGCTGACCTGGGCGGATCTCGGCCCGCTCCCTGTTGACCAGTCGCTGACCGTCACGATCCGGACCAGGCCGACGACCGATGTGTCCGATGTTCCGGGCGTCGGACGTTCCGTCGAGCAGACCAACACCGCCGAAGCGAACGCCGAGGACGCCACCGGCGCCACCGGCAACGGCACCACCCCGGACGGAGGGTCCTACGGCAGCGGTGAGACGACCGCAGTGGCGTTCATCGACGCCGCCGACGTCGTGGTCGTGAAGGGCAACACCGCTCCCTCGGCGATCGCCGGCAACGAATACAGCTGGACCGTCGACGTCCGCAACGACGGCCCCGACACTGCCGTGGGCCCGTTTGTGGTCACCGACACGCTGCCGACCCTCACTCCCGAACCCCTCACCTTCGTCCGCGCCGTCGGCGACGGCTGGGCGTGTACCGAGACCTCGCTGGTCGTCACCTGTCGACGCATCGACACGACCCAGACACTCTCGTCCGGTGATGCCTTCCCGACCATCACGGTGACCGTTCGGGTGCCCTCCGACTACCTGGCGCCACCTGCCGCTCTGCTGTCGAACACGGCGGTCGTGTCGGCGCGCACCTTCGACCCCGTCACCGCCAACAACACCAGCACGGTCACCACGCCGGCTTCGGGCGAGGCCGACCTGCGCCTCGTGAAGCGTCGCGGCATTGAGCAGATCGTCGCCGGCGAGCCGCTGACCTACTTCCTCGACGTCACCAACCTCGGCCCGTCCACCTCTCGCGCCGACATCACGGTCACCGACACCCTGCCGCCGGAGGTCACGTTCCGTGGCGCTCCGACGACTGCCGCCGGCGACCCGTGGAACTGCGTGTTCGCCCCGAACGGGGCGGAGCCGACCGGCGGCAGGGTCACCTGCACGCTCGTCGGCACACCCGGCGGCGCGCTGCTCGCCAACCAGGCCGCTCCCCAGATCCCGATCCTCGTCGACGTCGTGTCCGGCGCGAAGCCAGACGTCGAAATCGTCAACACCGCCGTGGTCGCGTCGTCAGGCACGACCGATCCCGACCTGAGCAACAACACGAGTGAGAACCGCGGGCGTCCCGACGTCAGTGCTGATCTGGCGATCGACAAGAACGCGACCGGTCGACTCGTCGCCGGCACGAACGCCACCTACCGGATGGTCGTGGTCAACAACGGACCGTCCGACGCCGAGAACGTCAGGATCGTCGACGACCTCCCGGCCGGCCTCACGTACGTGGGGTTCACCGACGTCATCGGGTCGTGGAGCTGCCCGACAGCGGTCGGTGCCACGTCGTTCCGCTGTGACCTCACCGGCGATCTCGTGGCCGGTGACTCGGCCTCGGTCGACATCGAAGTCGCGGTGGCCAGCGGCGTGCTCGACACCGTTGTCAACTTCGCGACCGTCGAGTCCGACACGTTCGACCCCGTACCCGAGAACAACACCGATGGCGATACATCGGAGTTCGGCACCATCGCCGACCTCGCGATCCAGAAGACCAACACCGGCAGCCCGGTGAAGGCCGGCGAGAACGTCACGTGGAATCTCGTGGTCACCAACAACGGGCCCTCGGATTCCCAGCCCGTGATCAGTGTCACCGATCGCCTCCCGGCGTCGGTCGAGTACGTGTCGGCCAGCGGCGATGGCTGGGCGTGTACCGATGCCCCCTCGCCGAACGCCTCGTTCTCCAGTGTCGTCACCTGTACGCGGGCCGCCGTGCTCACGGCTCGACAAGGAATCGGCGACATCGACGACGACCACATCGCACCGCCGATCGTTCTGGTCGCACGAGTGCTGCCGGGGTCCGGTCCCGGGCGCGATCGTCAACTCGGCGATCGTGGTGCCGGGCACGACCGACGACGGCAACCCGAGCAACAACTTCGACGACGACGAGATCCTCGTGATCGACGAGGTCGACGTCAGCATCGTCAAGACGGCGAACCCGACCACGGTCACCGCCGGCCTCGCCACGACGTTCACCCTGCAGGTCCGTAACGCCGGCCCGTCGACCGCCGACAACATCGTGGTCACCGACGTCATCCCGTCGGGGCTCATGATCGAGTCGCTCGATGCGCCGGGCTGGACCTGTCCGCTGTCGACCACGGTCGAGTTCCGCTGCGAGTTGCCCACACTGGCACCTGGCGATGCGCCACCGATCACGATCGTGGCCAGTGTCGGCTCGGGCGTCCCGGCCGGCGCGCTCATCAATACCGGGCGGGTCACGACGACCTCACCGGATCGGAACCCGCAGAACAACGCGGACGACGCGGTCATCACCATCGTGACCAACGCCGATCTCGGCATCACCAAGGTGCACCCGGTCGACCCGGCCGACCCGATCGTCGCCGGTGGCGACATCGAGTTCGAGATGCGTGTCGTCAACAACGGACCCTCCGACGCGCTCGCCGTGGTCATCGAGGATCGCATGCCGGCCGGCTTCAGCTACGTGTCGTCCCGCGGACCGTGGGACTGTCAGCTGACGCCGGCAAGTGATCCCGACGTGGTGCAGTGCACGTATCTCCCCGGACGACTGATCGGCGGCACGCCGGCGACGCCGACCATCGCCGAGCCGCTCTTCATCACGGCCGCCATCGACTCGACGCTCGACACCGGCACCTACGTCAACGTGGCCGAGGTGTCCTCGGACACGCCCGACGGCAACCCCGACAACGACATCGCCGAGGACCCCGTGGTCGTCGGGACGCTCGCCGATCTGACGATCACCAAGACCCACCCGGCTGGCTCGGTTCGCATCGGCGAGGAACTCGTCTTCACGCTGCAGGTCGAGAACTTCGGTCCGTCCGAGGCCCGCGACGTCATCGTGACCGACACCATCCCGGCCGGTCTCACCCTCGTCAGCGCGGCAGGTGCGGGCACACCGACGACGTGGGACTGCACGGCGACCGTCGCACCCGACGTCGATTGCCGCCTCACCGGCCCCCTTGCGGCCGGCGCCGACGCCGAGCCGATCCTCGTCACGGTGCTCGTCACACCTGCAGCGTTCCCGAGCGTGTCGAACACCGCGGTGGTCGCGAGCGTGACACCCGAACCGGATCCCGACCCGAACCCGAACACGTCGACCGACGTGGTCGACGTGCCTCGCCTCGTCGACCTGTTCATCACCAAGACCCATGCGGGTCCCGTCGGCGTCGGTCAGCCGATCGTGTACACACTGACGGTCGGCAACAACGGCCCGATCGACGACGACGCCGTCATCACCATCACCGACCCGATTCCCGCGAGCCTGCGGGCGACCGCGGCCACATCGGCGGCCGCCGAGTGTCGCATCTCCGACAACGTGGTCACGTGCACGAAGAACGACGGACTCGCCGTCGGCGCCACGTTCACGATCACGATCACCGCCGACGTCCTTCCGGCCGCCTATCCGTCGGTGACCAACACGGCGACCGTGTCGTCGCCGACCGACGACAGCAACCCGCTGAACAACACCGCCAGCGACGTGGCCACCGTGCCGCCGCTCGTCGACCTCGCCATCACCAAGACCCACACCGGTGAGGTGAAGGTGGGCGGCCAGATCACCTACACGGTGACGGTGCGCAACAACGGCCCGACCCCCGACCCCGGTCCGGTACGGATGCTCGACACCCTGCCCGGCTCGCTGAACCCCGTGTCGGCGACCGCCGACGGGATGAACTGCACGATCACCGGTCAGACCGTGGCCTGTCAGGCGTTGGCGCCGTTGGCCGTCGGCGCCCAGCTGGTGATCACGATCGTTGCCGACGTCGGCCCCGGTGCGTTCCCGTCGGTGTCGAACACCGCGATCGTCACGACGCCCGGCTGCGTCGTCGGCCCGGGCGCCGGCACCGATCCAGCGTGCCCCGACACGAACCTCGACAACAACACCGCCACCGACGTCGCAACGGTCGCCCCGCTGGTCCTGCTCGGGGTCCAGAAGACGCTCGCCTCGCTCGAGGCGTCGACGGCCACGTGGAGCATCGTGGTCACCAACCTCGGATCGAACACCACCGTCGACCCCATCCGCATGACCGACAACCTGCCCTCGACGCTGGCCTACGTGTCAGCGGGCGGTGACGGCTGGCTGTGCACCAACATCGGCCAGGTCGTCGGGTGTACGTATTCGGGCCCGCTCGCGCCGGGTGCGTCGACACCGCCGATCTCGATCGTGACGCTGGTCAACGCGCCCGAGGGCTCGTCGATCACCAACGTCGCAACCGTCGACGGCGGTGGCCCCGGCGTGCCCTCGGTGACCGACGACGGCAACGTGATCGCACCAGTGCGTCCGCCGCTGCCGACGACCGGCGGTGACATCGGTGTCCTGCTGCAGTGGGCTCCGCTGCTGATGCTGCTGGGTCTCGCCCTGGTGATCGCCGCCAAGCGTCGCCGCACCCATCCCGCAACCTGACGGTGGTTCCCCGATCCCGGCTCGGGGAACCGGTCAGGCGAGTTGCGAGATGACGTCGGCCTGCAGCATCCGATACCGGTCGGCGCGCTCCTCGGGCGTGTTCCCGAGCGTGAAGTCGGGGATGATCAGCTCGTCGAAGCCCAGCTCGTCGTACTTGCCGATCTCGTCGACCAGCTGGGCGTTCGACCCGACGATCGACCGGGGGCCCATGTCGCCGCCCTTGATGTTCGCCGCGAGGTCGGCGTCGTCGGAGACGAACACGAGCGCCTGGGTCGACTTCCAGATCGTCGCCTGGTCACGCCCGACCTGCTCGCAGGCGGTGTGGAACTTGTCGAGCGCGCCGCCCGCCATCTCGGGGGCGCCCCACGTGTTCCACTCGTCGGCGTGCGTGGCGGTGATGCGCAACATGCGCGGGCTGCCGGTGCCCACCAGGATCGGCAGCGGCGACTGCACCGGCTTGGGGTTCGCCGGGGCGTCGGTGATGTCGTAGAAGTCGCCCTGGAAGTCGGTGCGGTCCTCGTTGAGCAGCGACCGGATCACCTGGATGGCCTCCTCGAACCGGCTCACGCGAGTTGCGGGTTCCTCCAGCTCGATGCCGTAGGCCTGGTGCTCGTTGATCTGCCAGCCGGCGCCGATACCGAGCACCATGCGTCCGTTCGAGATCCGATCGATCGTTGCCGCCCGATTGGCGAGCACGGCGGGGTGATGGACCGACGTCGGCGCCACGAGCGACCCGAGCCGGACCTGCTCGGTGACCGCCGCGATGGCGGGCAGCATCGCCCAGCACTCGTGCACGTCGCCGGGCAACACGTCCTCGCTGCCCGAGTTCGGCATGTAGTGGTCGGCGTACCAGAGGCAGTGCCAGCCTTCGGTGTCGGCCATGCGGGCGAGGTCGAGCACCTCGGCGGGTGGGCGTTCGGGGTTGGGCCAGATCGAGAACTTCATGACCGCCGACCGTAACCTCTGGCCCCGTGACCAGCGACTCCGAAGTGATCCGACCTGGGCTGGCGGAACCGCGTGATCACGAGTTGTGGGAGGCACACGCCGACTGGTGGATCGAGGGCTTCACCGAGGGCGCCGACCCCGAGTACGTCGAGCAGATCCTCCCGCTGGCCGCCGCGGAACTCGACGGGTTCGATCGGGTGCTCGACCTCGGCTGCGGCGACGGGCAGATCAGCCGCCTGCTGGCCGCGGCGGGATCTCGAGTGGCGGGCGTCGATCCGACGTGGAACCAGATCCGGGTGGCGCACGAGCGTGGCGGGGGAGCGGTGTTCGCCCGATCCGAGGCCGCCGAGCTGCCGTTCGCCGACGGGTCGTTCGACGCCGTGGTGGCGTGTCTCGTGTTCGAACACATCGACGACGTCGACGCAGCAATCGCCGAGGTCGCCCGCGTGCTGCGCCCCGGCGGGCAGTTCTCGTTCTTCCTCAACCATCCGCTGCTGCAGACGCCGGGCAGCGGCTGGATCGACGACCACACCGTCGACCCGCCTGAGCAGTACTGGCGCATCGGCCCGTACCTCGTCGAACAGGACTCGATCGAGCAGGTCGAACAGGGCGTGTTCATCCGGTTCGTGCACCGCCCGCTGTCGCGCTACCTCAACGCGCTCGCCGAACGCGGCCTCGTGCTGCAACGCATGGTCGAGCCCGCTCCGCCCGACGGGTTCCTCGACCGCGCCTTCGAATACGCCGAGGCCGCAGCCATTCCGCGACTGCTCTACCTCCGCCTCCGCCTCACCTGAGCCCACTCGCGATGAGCGAGCGGTGGCGCCGGCGGCCCGTTGGCTCATCACGTTGGGTGTGCGGTGGCCCGCGATGAGCGAGGGGTGGCGCCCGTGGTCCGTTGGCTCATCGCGTTGGCTGTGTGGTGGCGGATGGGGATGGCGGAGAGCGGTCGGGGCGGGTCGGTAGGGTGGCGGCGTGGCCGACATCGTGCTGATCACCGGGCTCTCCGGCGCCGGCCGATCCGGGGTTGCCGACGTGTTGGAGGACCTCGGCTGGTTCGTGGTCGACAACCTGCCGACCGCGTTGATCGGCACGATCGTGGAACTCGCGGCCAAGCCCACCAGCGACATCGAACGCCTCGCGCTCGTCGCCGGACGCCAACACGCCGAAGTGCTCACCAAGGTCGGCGAGCTCCGCGCCGAGGGTCATGACGTCAAGATGGTGTTCCTCGACGCGTCGACCCCCGAATTGGTGCGCCGCTACGACGCCACCCGTCGGCGCCACCCGCTCGCCGACGACACCGACGGTCTCGTCGAGTCGATCGAGCTGGAGCGTTCGATGCTGGAACCGGTGCGCGCGGCCGCCGACCTCGTGATCGACACCAGCGATCTCAACGTCCACCAACTCAAGGAGCGGATCGACCACGCCTTCGACACGGCGAGCGGCTCACGACTCCAGGTCGCGGTGGAGAGTTTCGGGTTCAAGCATGGTCTCCCGCTCGACGCCGACATCGTGATGGACCTGCGTTTCCTCCCCAATCCGCACTGGGAGGACACCCTGCGCCCGCTCACGGGGCACGACCCGAAGGTGCGCGACTTCGTGCTCGAAACCGCGGTCGGTTCCGCGTTCGTCGATCAGTTCGACGAACTGCTGGCCAGCCTCGTGCCGCAGTACCAGGCCGAGGGACGCACGTACCTCACCGTTGCGCTCGGATGCACCGGCGGTCGGCACCGCTCGGTCGCGGTCGCCGAGGAACTCGCCGCCCGCCTGCGCCAGCGCGGCGTAGCGGTTCGCGCCGCCCATCGCGACGTCTCGCGCTGACCGATTCGGTGCGTCGACCTCGACGTTTCCGAGCCCGCGACGCTGGGGAACTACAGTGAGGGGCGGACATCGACGTTCACACCCCTTACGCCAGGAGGCACCCAGTCATGACGATCCGCGTCGGCATCAACGGTTTCGGACGCATCGGCCGCAACTTCTTCCGCGCCGCCAAAGCGAGCGGCGCCGACATCGATTTCGTGGCGGTGAACGACCTCGGCTCGATCGACACGATGGCGCACCTGCTGCAGTACGACTCGGTACTCGGCCGGTACCCGTCGAAGGTGACCTCGACCAAGTCGAGCATCAAGGCAGGCGGCGACACGCTCAAGGTCCTCAGCGAGCGCAACCCCGCCGACCTCCCGTGGGGCGACCTCGGCGTCGACGTCGTCGTCGAGTCGACCGGCTTCTTCAACAGCCGTGAGGCCGCCAGCGCCCACCTCGACGGCGGCGCGCCGCTCGTCATCGTGTCGGCCCCGGCCTCGAACGCCGACATCACCATCGTGTACGGCGTCAACCACAAGGACTTCCGGATCAGCCAGCACAAGGTGATCTCGAACGCCAGTTGCACCACGAACTGCTTCGTGCCGATGGTCAAGGTGCTCGACGATGCATTCGGTGTCGAGCAGGGCCTGATGACCACCATCCACTCCTACACCGGCGATCAGAACCTCGTCGACGGTCCGCACAGCGACCTGCGCCGTGCCCGTGGCGCGGCCATCAACATCGTGCCGACGTCCACCGGCGCTGCTCGCGCAACGTCGCTCGTGATGCAGTCGATGAAGGGCAAGCTCGACGGCACGGCCCTGCGTGTGCCCACGCCGACCGGCTCGCTCACCGACTTCACCGTCAACCTGAAGAAGGCCGCCAGCGTCGAGGAGATCAACGCGGCGTTCGAGGCGGCGAGCAAGAAGGCACTGAAGGGGATCCTCAAGTACACCGAGGACCCGATCGTGTCGAGCGACATCGTCACCGATCCGCACTCGTGCGTCTTCGACGCCGGGCTCACGATGAGCATGGGCAAGATGGTGAAGATCAACGGCTGGTACGACAACGAATGGGGCTACTCGAACCGCCTCGTCGACCTGACGCTGTTCACCGGCGCCAAGGTCAAGCGCTGAGCGCCATGAGCGACACCTCCATCCCGACGTTGGAGGATCTGGAGACGGCGCTCGGGGGCCTCGACGGCAAGCGGATCCTCGTGCGCACCGACTTCAACGTCCCGCTCGACGACGGTGCGATCGTCGACGACTTTCGGATCCGAGCGGCACTGCCGACGATCGAATGGCTCACCGAGCGCGGCGCAACTGTCGTGACGGCCAGCCATCTCGGCCGTCCGAAGGGTGCACCGGACCCGAAGTACTCGATGGACCCGGTGCGCGCCCGCCTCGCCGAGCTCGCCCCCGGTGTCGAACTGCTGGAGAACCTGCGCTTCGATCCGGGCGAGACCGCCAACGACCCGGCCTTCGTCGCCACGCTCGTCGACGGCATCGACGGCTACGTGAACGACGCATTCGGTGCCTCGCACCGAGCGCACGCCTCCATCGTCGGGCCGCCGCAGTTCGTCCCGTCGGCGATGGGACGCCTGCTCCAGAAGGAGGTCGAGGTCCTCCTCGGCCTGCGCAACACGCCGAAGCACCCGTTCGTCGCCGTGCTCGGCGGCGCCAAGATCTCCGACAAGCTCGGCGTGGTCGAAGCGCTGCTCGACGTCGTCGACTCGCTCGTGATCGGCGGGGCGATGTGCTTCACGTTCTTCGCGGCCCAGGGCAAACCGATCGGCGACTCGCTGTTCGAGCCCGACCAGGTCGACACGTGCAGGCGGCTGCTCGCCGACGCCGGCGCCAAGGGCAAGACCATCCACCTGCCCGACGACATCACGGGCACGACGGCCGACGGCGAGTACGCCACGTTCGGTACCCGACTCCCCGACGGCGCAAAGGGCTTCGACATCGGCCCGGGCTCGGCGGCAGCGTTCACCGACGTGATCATGGACGCACGAATGGTCTTCTGGAACGGCCCGATGGGCATGTTCGAAGACGAGCGCTTCGAGTCCGGTACCCGCACCGTTGCGCAGGCAATGGCCGACACGAAGGCCTTCACGGTCGTCGGTGGTGGCGACTCCGCGGCGGCGCTCGCCCAGTTCCGCCTCGACGACGAGGTCGACCACGTGTCCACCGGCGGCGGCGCCAGCCTCGAACTGCTCGAGAACGGCGATCTGCCGGGCCTCGATGCCCTCCGCAACGGAATGAACGGAACCTCATGACCACACGACGTCCACTGATCTCGGGCAACTGGAAGATGAACCTCAACCACTTCGAGGCGATCCAGACCGTCCAGAAGCTGCACTACCTGGTTCCCAAGGACACGTTGGCAGATGTCGACATCAGCATCCATCCGCCGTTCACCGACATCCGCAGCATCCAGACGGTGATCGAAACCGAGGACTTCGACTTCCACCTCGGCGCGCAGCACTGCCACTGGGAGGACACCGGTGCGTTCACCGGCGAGGTGTCGCCGGCATTCCTGGAGAAGCTGAACGTCGTCTATGTCATCGTGGGGCACTCCGAGCGTCGCGAGATCTTCGGCGAGACCGACGAGATGGTCAACAAGAAGGTGGCAGCGATCCAGGCGCACGGGATGATCCCGATCATGTGCTGTGGCGAGACGTTGGAGGAGCGCGAAGCCGGCGAGACCGAGTCGAAGGTGCTGGGCCAGATCGAGGCGGGCCTCGCCGGGCGAACGAACGAGCAGATCGCGTCGCTCGTGATCGCGTACGAGCCGATCTGGGCGATCGGCACCGGCAAGACCGCGACCGCCGATGACGCGCAGGCCGTGTGCGCGGCGATCCGCGGCAAGCTTCGCGAGCTCACCGACGACGCGACGGCTGACGCCGTGCGCATCCAGTACGGCGGATCGGTCAAGGGCGCCAACGCCACCGAGCTGATGGCACAACCCGACATCGACGGCGCCCTCGTCGGCGGCGCCAGTCTCGATCCCGACGAGTTCGCCAAGATCGTCCAGTTCGGTTCCTGACGGCGACCTGACAGGGGGCTGTCGCCAGTTTGACTTTTCACACAGGGGAAACACGGTCGCCTACCACTCGGTAACGGCCACTGCTATGGTCATGCGAGCTTCTTTCACCAGGGAGGGGAAGAAGCCGCTCGTTGTGGTCGAACGCTGGCCCGGACAATCCGGATCAGGCGGTTCCTGCGGCATCCCACACACCTCCCGTTTCTGTACCCCATCCAGGAGGACAACCACGTGAACACGACACGACGGGGCCGCTCGGCCCTTGCACTCGTCGCAGCGTCGGCGCTGGTCTTCGCAGCCTGTGGCAGCGATGACGACAGCGGCGACAGCGGCGACACCGGCGGCGACACCACCGAGGCGCCCGACGCCACGGACGCTCCCGACACGACCGATGACATGACCGAGGACACCACCGAGGACACCACCGACGCCGGGGAGGGCGACGGAGGAGCAACGATCGAGGGCATTGCCTACGGCAACGCCCAGGAGTTCAGCAACTACAACAACAACCTCGGCACCAGCAACTCGGTGAAGAACACCATCGTGCTCAACCAGGTGCAGCCGAACCCGTACAGCTTTGCTGGTCCCACGGGCGCCCTCGAGCTCGACACCGAGCTGATGGACTCCGTCGAGATCGTCAGCGAAGACCCGCTCACCATCGAGTACGTCGTCAACGCCGATGCGGTGTGGTCCGACGGCGAACCGATCGACTGTGACGACTTCCTGCTGCAGTACTACGCCAACAACGGCCTGTACTTCCAGCTCGACGATGCCGGCGAGCCGGTCATCGACGAAGAGACCGAGGCCGAAGTGTTCCTCTTCGACCTGGTCGGCACGACCGGCTACGACCAGATGGACGGCGCGCCGGCATGCTCCGAGGACGGCAAGACCATCACGGTCACCTACGCCGAGCCGTTCGCTGACTGGCAGTCCGTCTTCGGCGGCCAGATCCCGGCCCACGTGATCGAGCGCGAATCGGGCGTCGAGGATCTCCTCGCTGCGTTCGAGGCCGACGACATCGAGGCCATCACGGCCATCGCCGAGACGTACAACACGCTCTACACGGTGAACCCGGGCGAGATCAACCCCGACACCATGCTCTCCGGTGGCAAGTTCGCCCTCGGTTCATGGGAAGCGGGCTCCAGCGTCACGCTCGTTCCGAACGAGGCCTACTGGGGCACCCCGGCCGAAGGCCCGGTCGTCATCCGCATCATCGCGGAGGAGGCTCAGGCGCAGGCTCTCGCCAACGGTGAGATCAACGCCATGGACCCCCAGCCGAGCGTCGACCTCATCGGTCAGCTCGACGGCAACCGATGGTGTCGTCGTCGAGACCGGCAACCAGTACATCTGGGAGCACTTCGACTTCAACTTCAACAGCGAGATCTGGAGCGACATCCAGGTTCGTGAGGCCTTCGCGAAGTGCCTCCCGCGCCAGCAGATCGTCGAAGCGCTCATCCAGCCGGTGAACCCGGAAGCCGAAGTGCTGAACAACCGTTGGATCCAGCCGTTCGAGGAGGGCTACCAGGACAACTCTGGTGGCGTCTCCGAGCTCGACCTCGAGGCCGCTCAGGCGCTGCTCGATGCTTCCGGCATCGCTCAGCCCGTTCCGGTGCGCCTCGGTTGGTTCGACAACGGTGGCAACCAGCGTCGTACCGACCAGGTCGCTCTCACCATCGAGAGCTGCAACCAGATCGGCTTCGACATCCAGGACGCCGGCTCCGAGACGTTCTTCGACGTCGAGCTGGCCGCTGGTGACTGGGACATCGCGATGTTCGCTTGGGCGGGCAGCCCGCTGAAGAGTGGCGCTGTGTCGACCTACCAGCTGGGTGCCGGCAACAACGTCGGCAACATCGACATTCCGGAGATGGAGCCGCTCCTCGCCGAGCTGCTCGTCACCCCGGATCCGGAGGCTCAGACCGAACTGGCCAACCAGATCGACACGATCCTCTGGGAGAACCTGGCCACCATCCCGGTGTTCAGCTTCCCGGGTGTCGTCGCCTACAGCGACAACGCCGGCAACATCATCTACAACCCGTCGCAGAACGGGCTCACCTGGAACGCTGCTTCTTGGCAGCTGTCCTGATCAGGTACGGGTCACGCTGACCCGACTACCGTGAAGTGGGTGCGCCGGGCTCCGGCCCGGCGCACCCTCTTCGTTTCAGCACCTCGCTTATGTTCTTCTTCATCGTTCGCCGCATGTTGGTCGCCATCCCGATCCTGCTTGCGTCGTCGTTCGTCATGTTCTTCCTGGTCACCATCTCCGGTGACCCCCTGGCCGATCTGCGCCAGTCGACCAACCCCAACGTCGACCAGCTGATCGCAGCCCGCCGCCAGCGCCTCAATCTCGACCAGGGGTTCTTCGAACGTTACGTCGACTGGCTGAGCGGCATCCTCCGCGGTGACTTCGGCCAGAACCGTGAGGGGCAGGACGTCTCCGCTCTCCTCGGCGACGCCGTCACCACCACGTTCCGGCTGGTGCTGCTCGCCTCGCTGCTGTCGATCATCCTCGGCATCCTGGTCGGGATCATCACGGCGGTTCGTCAGTACAGCATCATCGACTACTCCTCGACGTTCGCCGCCTTCCTCTTCTACTCGCTCCCCGTCTTCTGGCTGGCCGTGCTGCTCAAGGAGTTCGGCGCCATCCGCTTCAACGACTTCCTCGAAGCCCCGGGGCTCTCCGTCACCGGGATCATCCTGCTCAGTCTGATTCCCGCGCTCTTCGCCTATGGCATCGTCCAAGGCACCCGACGGCGATGTGCGCTGATCGCCGCGGCGACGGGTGTCGTCTTCCTTGTCGTGCTCTCGATCATCGAGGCCACCGATTGGCTGCTCAACCCCGGGCTGTCCCTGCCGGTGCTCGTGGTGTTCGCAGCGCTGATCGGAGTCGGGTCGGCGGCGTTGTTCGCCCCGCTCGAGAACCGCCGGGTGCTCGCCGCTGGTCTGATCACCGCACTCGTCGGCGTGGTCGGCTCGCTGGT
Organism: Ilumatobacteraceae bacterium; assembly: GCA_963715825.1. Classification (GTDB taxonomy): domain Bacteria; phylum Actinomycetota; class Acidimicrobiia; order Acidimicrobiales; family Ilumatobacteraceae; genus Sva-07. Next base: position 47,557 of record CAVQSI010000017.1, on the reverse strand, counting down.
CTTCAGCTCGTGGATCGAGGATCCGACCTGGGGCCAGCTGCTGCTGCTGACATTCTTGTCCCTGGCGACCGGTGCCGGAGTCGGTTCGATCGTCGGCGGCGAGATCGACCGCCGCGCTGCGGTGAGCGCCGGCATGTGGACGACCATCGGTGTCGGCCTCGTCGTCGTGTTCGATCAGTTCATCTCTGCGTGGGGTCCCGGACGCACGATCGCCACGATCGGGCCGCAGAGCCCCAACCTCACCGGTCCGTTCTGGGAGCGGATGATCGACTACGCCGGTCACCAGGTCCTGCCGTCGATCACGTTGGCACTGATCGGCTTCGCGACGTTCATGCGCTTCACCCGCTCGTCGATGCTCGAGACGCTCAAGTCCGATTACGTCCGAACCGCCAAGGCCAAGGGCCTTCCCGGCACCCAGGTGATCATGCGGCACGCCTTCCGCACGGCGCTCATCCCGGTCACGACCGTGATCACGATCAGCATCGCCGGCATCATCGAAGGCGCGATCATCACCGAGCGAGTCTTCGCCTGGAAGGGCATGGGCTCGCTGTTCCTCGAAGGACTCAACAACGTCGACCCCTATCCGGTGATGGGCTTCTTGCTGGTCACCTCGATCGTGATCATCTTCATGAACGCTGTCGCCGACATCCTGTACGCCTATCTCGACCCGAGGATTCGTCGATGAGCGACCCCACCAGCGGCCACGATCCTGGTCGCATCCCCAAGTCGGTTGCTGCACCCGGTCGTTTCGGCGTGAACATCGCCGGGCTCGATTCCCAAGACGTGAGCCGTGCCGAGTCCGGGGAGTTCACCGTTCAGTCCAGAACGCAGTGGCAGATGGTTCGGCGGCGCTTCTTCCGACACCGCCTCGCCATGGGCAGCCTCGCGGTGCTGGTGGCGCTCGTGATCCTCGCCTACGTCGGCCTGCCGCTGTGGAAGTACCCCTACAACATGAGCGGCACGCTCGTCGACGGTGGCCGACCCAGTCTCGACGTGGTCCCCTGGTTCGACGGCGACGGCGTCATGCTCGGAGAGCACCCGTTCGGCCAGGACACGATCGGCCGCGACTACTTCGCTGTCACCTTGCGCGGCGCGCAGCAGAGCCTCGTGATCGCTGTCGTTGCGGGCCTGATCGCCACGGTGATCGGCACGGTGCTCGGTGCGCTCTCCGGCTACTACCGGGGCAAGACCGACACGGTCATCATGCGCTTCGTCGACGTGATGTTCACCATTCCGCTGCTGCTGGTGGCCGCCGTGCTCGGTCGGCGCTTCGGTTCGTCGAGCATCTTCATCCTGGCGCTGATCATTGCCCTCGCTTCGTGGCTCACCACGTCGCGCATCATCAGGGCCGAATTCATGTCGCTACGCGAGAAGGAGTACGTCGAGGCCGCACGAGCGCTCGGCGCATCGGACAAACGGATCATCTGGCGGCACATCATGCCCAACGTGATCGGTTCGATCGTGGTGACCGCCACGCTGCTCATCTCGGCCGCGATCCTGGTCGAGACGGCGCTGTCGTTCCTCGGCCTCGGCGTTGGCGGCAGCGACTGGTCGCTCGGCAAACAGGTGTCCACGTACCAGACCGCATTCAACACTCGGCCGTGGTTGTTCTGGTGGCCAGGGCTGTTCATCGTCACGATTGCGCTGTGCATCAACTTCATCGGTGATGGTCTGCGCGACGCCTTCGATCCCAAGCAGACACGGGTGCGCCAGTGACCGCGGTCATCGAGCCCCGCCCGAGCGGTGCGACTGGATCCAGCGGAGGGTGGGACGACGTCCTGCTCCGAGTGGAGGATCTGGGCGTCGCGTTCCCGACCGAGGACGGTGTCGTCGAGGCGGTGCGCGGCGTGAGCTACGAGGTCAAACGCAACGAGGTGTTCGCCATCGTCGGCGAGTCCGGTTGCGGCAAGTCGGTGTCCACGATGGCGCTGATGGGATTGCTGCCCAGGACTGCCCAGATCACCGGGCGCGCGCGGTACCTGGAGAACGATCTCATCGGCCAGCCCGAGCGCAAGGTTCGCGGGTTCCGTGGCAACAACATCTCGATGATCTTCCAGGATCCGATGACGTCGCTGAACCCGGTGTACACCGTCGGACGTCAGCTCGCCGAGGCCGTGCTGTCGCATCACCGTGTGGCGCCGAAGGCGGCCAAGGAGCGGGCGATCGAGATGCTCGACACGGTCGGTATCCCCCAGGCGCGTCAGCGAGCGAATTCGTACCCGCACGAGTTCTCCGGCGGGATGCGCCAGCGCGTGATGATCGCCATGGCGATCATCAACGACCCGGAGATCATCATCGCCGACGAGCCGACCACCGCGCTCGATGTCACGGTGCAGGCACAGATTCTCGACACGTTGCTCGAGGTCAAAGAAGGCGTCGGCGCGGCGATCATCCTGATCACCCACGATCTCGGGGTGGTCGCCGGCGTGGCCGATCGTGTCGGGGTGATGTACGCCGGCCGGTTCGTCGAGGATGGCACCGCCGACGCCGTGTTCCACCGCCCGCGGATGCCCTACACCGCCGGTCTGCTCGGCTCGGTGCCGTCGCTCACGAGCGACACCGGTGAGCTGATCCCCATCCAGGGCGCTCCGCCGAGCCTGATCCAGCCGCCAGAGGGATGCAAGTTCGCCGCCCGCTGTCCGCTGGTCGCGCCTGAATGCCTCACCTCGGAGCCGCCGCTGCTTGCAACCGACGAGGCGGATCACCGTTCTGCGTGTCACCGTTGGGAGGCCGTCGCCGACGAGCCGGATGTAACGATGCTGTTCCGCAACGCCTTCAAGAACGATCCCGATGAATCAGCCCCGGCCGAGGAGTCGACCGTGGAAGCCGATGGTGCGCCATGAGTGCTGAGCCGTTGCTGGAGGTCACCAACCTCGTCAAGGAGTTCCCGATCCGAAGCAGCGGGTTCTTCACCAAGGTGATCGGCAAGGTCCAGGCTGTGTCCGACGTGTCGTTCGACATCGGTCACGCCGAGACGTTGGGCCTGGTCGGCGAATCGGGCTCGGGCAAGAGCACCACCGGACGGGCGTTGTTGCGCCTGCATGAGCCGACCTCCGGCTCGGTCGTGTTCGAGGGCCGCGAAGTCGTCGGCCTCGCCGCCAAGGAAATGCAGCGGCTGCGTCGCAAGATGCAGATCGTCTTCCAGGATCCCTACGCCTCGCTGAACCCGAAGATGCCCGTGAACGACATCATCGGCGAGCCGTTCCAGATCCACGACTCGATGACCAGCAAGGAACGTCAGAAGCGGGTCGCCTCGCTCCTCGAGGACGTCGGCCTCAGCCCCGAACACGGCAACCGGTACCCGCACGAGTTCTCCGGTGGTCAGCGTCAGCGCATCGGTATCGCTCGGGCGCTTGCGCTCGATCCGAGTTTCATCGTGCTCGACGAACCCGTGTCGGCGCTCGACGTGTCCGTACAGGCCGGTGTGGTGAACCTGCTGAAGTCGCTGCAGCGTGAGCGCGACATCGCCTACTTGTTCATTGCCCACGACCTGTCGGTGGTGCGTCACGTGTCGGACCGTGTCGCGGTCATGTACCTCGGCAAGATCGTCGAGATCGGTGACCGTGAGGTCATCTACGACCGTCCCACACATCCGTACACGACGGCGTTGTTGTCGGCGGTGCCCGTGCCTGACCCGACCATCGAGAAGGTGCGCCAGCGGATCGTGCTCGAAGGCGATGTGCCGTCGCCGATCGATCCGCCGAGTGGCTGCAGGTTCCGGACACGGTGTTGGAAGGCACAGGACCTCTGTGCAAGCGAAGAGCCGCCTCTGGTCGAGCGAGAGCCTGGGCTGGCGTCTGCATGCCACTTCCCGATGGAGCCGGGCGAGGTTCCGACGCCCGTCAGCCTCGGGTCGTCCTCGTCGACGTGACCGGGGTGCCAGCGGCGCCCGCATCTGACGCTCCGGCACCGACGGTCCTGCACTCGTCGATGTCGGGCATCATCATGTCGTTCGGTGGCGTCGCCGGGGTGGTTCTGGTGCTCGGACTCTCGATTGCCACCGGTGGGGCGCCGGTGGTCACTGCGACGCTGGCGTTCGTCGCGCTCGTCAGCGGCGTCGTCGTGTTGTTCGACATGCCCATCTCGTCGTCGTTCGACTCGGAGGGGGTCACTCGACGCGCCCTTCTGCGTCACCAACGCCTCCACTGGGACGACATCGATCGCCTCTCGCGCTCGCGCAAGGGGATGTTCCGCTCGTCGAAGATGTCGCCGACCGGGGGCCTGATCGCCATGCGGGCGCGACGCAACTACACACTCGTCGACCGGCTCGAGGGCCACGTCGAATTCATGCAGCTCCGGGCATCGCTCGGGGAGGTGGGGGAGCGCCTTGGCATCGATCGCATTGCTCGGCCACCGCTGGACCAGACGCCGACCTGGCTGCATCGACGTGCCAAGTGGGCGCCCAGATCAAGCGGTGACCGGTAGGCTTGTCGACCGTGCGCGACGTCATGCTCTACATCACCCTCGTGATCAACGTGGTCGCGATGGGCGCCCTGATCGCTGGCATCTTGATGCACAGCGGCCGCGGCGGCGGCCTGTCCGACATGTTCGGTGGCGGCGGTGGTGCAGCGCTCGGTTCGTCCGCTGCGGAACGGAACCTCAACCGCATCACGTTCGTCTTCGCTCTGGTCTGGATTTTCACAGTCCTTGCGCTCCCCTTTCCTGTACAGCTGAGTCCGCCGTGTGCGTGGAGACGCGTCGACGGGCAGATACAGTCACGGACCCACAACCACGTCGGAGTGGCGGAATGGCAGACGCGCTAGCTTGAGGTGCTAGTGCCCTACTAATGGGCGTGGGGGTTCAAGTCCCCCCTCCGACACCAGTCGTTCCCCGTTCTCGTGAACGAGTTGCGGTCTCTGTGCGCAACGAGTTCACGAGAACGCCGTGAGGCGCCAATGACCGGTACGTGACCCTGTCGACCGGTCCTCCGACACGGACCATGTGCGCAACAGGGTGTGTGGTCAGGATCAAGCGGTTGACCTGCGGTTCGTAGGTCCCGCTGATGCCGACTGCGTCGTAGAAGCGTGCTCGCTCGGCAGGCTTGTTCGTTCTCCGCTGCACGAAGCACGCCTCGCGCTCCAACCAGCCCAACGTCTCTGCGATTGTCGCCTCGTCATCGCTCGTTTTCACGAGCGAACGAAGTCCATCGACGACCCGTTTGTCCGCGATTCGTCAGCAGCATTCTCGAGCGTGCCGGCAACCATCGGTGACTCTGGTAGGTGCCGATCCTGGGTGATATCGTGCGATATCTACAAGGAGGGCGACGTGACCGACATCCTGATTCGAGATGTGCCCGACGACGTCCTGGTCGCCATCGACGTCAAGGCCAAGCGTCTCGGCCTGTCTCGAACCGCGTATCTCCGCAGGGCACTCGAACGCGAACGGTCCGAATCATCGGGTCCGGTCACGCTCGACACACTGGAGCGGTTGGCGTCGCTGACTGCGGATCTCGACGATCCTGACGTCATGTCCGACGCCTGGTCGTGACGACGATCTGGCTGATCGACAAGTCGGCGATCGGCCGGCTCCATCTCACAGCCGAGGCAGCGACGTGGGCAGAGCGGATCGAGCGGGGACTCGTCCGCATCAGCACCGTGACGCGTCTCGAGGTCGGCTTCTCCGCCCGATCCGGTCGCGATCACCAAGTACTCTTTGCCGAGCCTCCGATCGCCTCGATGCCGGTCGAATACCTCACGCCGCTCATCGAGGACCGGGCCGTTGCGGTCCAGTCGGCGCTCGCCGACCGCGGGCAACACCGAGCACCGTCGATTGCGGACCTGCTGGTCGCGGCGACGGCGGAGCTCGCCGAACTCACCGTGCTCCATCTCGACAACGACTTCGAACTGATTGCTTCGCTGACTGGACAGCCGCTGGAACGACTGGAACTCCGCTGACTGTCGGGACGGTAGGTCGCAGTCGCCTGGGAATCTCACACGTTGCTGGCAAGCATCGCTGTGTTTCGGCGGGCAAGACCCGGCATCCTTCCGCGAACCGCTCACTCGCCCCGTGGGGTGATGGTGCAACTCATCCCTCCGACACCAGACAACTAGGGCAATGGCCCTGGTTGTTGGCTTTTTCGGACCGGTGCGAACCACCCAAATCGGCGGTTTGTCCGCGGTTTGTCAGCAGCTCGAAATTTCGGGGTCTTCCTCGGAGTGAACCGGGCGCGTCGAGGCGCCTGCGCCCGAAGCTCTCGATTGCGAATCGGCCGTAGCCGGAGCGGAGTCTCCGGTGGCCACGCTCCGTGCTGATCTCGTCGTCGGTCGCAAACACGGGTGTCTTGTCGGGCCCCAGGTTGAGCACGCAATTCGAGTTCATCACGTCGACGGACTGGTCGGCCGGCTGGCGGACTCGACCAGCGCGGACGCGTTCGGGATCTTCCACGTGAGCTTGTTGATGAGTGCGTCGTCGAGCGCCCTACCGCCGACGCTGGGGCGATCCGGGCGGGGGCGTATCGTGGCCGCCATGGCAACTCGCATCGTCGCTGACGTCCTGATTCCCGGTCGCGGTGAGCCGATCGAGCACGGCACGGTGGTCATGGATTCCGGGTCGATCGACTACGCCGGCCCGACCGCCGGAGCGCCCGCGGCGGCACTCGACGACATCACCGTGGAGGCACCGGTCGTGATGCCGGGCCTGTGGGACTGCCACACGCACTTCATCGGCATGGCCACGTCGAATCTCGAGGCGTTCGCGACGGTCGACCTCGTCGGGTCGGCGGCGCGGGCGGTCGAAGATGCGGGCAAGGTGCTCGACGGCGGCATCACCAGCGTGCGCGACGTCGGTGGGATCGGCCTGCGCCTGGCCCCGGTCGTCGCCGAAGGGCGGATGCGCGGCCCCCACATCTACGGCGCCGGGCGTATCCTGTCGACCACGGGCGGGCACGGCGACATTCACTCGCTGCCGCTCGACTTCGCCCACGAGCTCACCTGCAACACCGGGTTCAGCATTCTGTGCGACGGCGTGCCCGAGGTGCTCAAGGCGGTGCGCACCAACCTGCGCGCCAACGCCAAGCTCATCAAGGTCTGCGCATCGGGCGGCGTCATGTCGGAGATCGACCACCCGATGCACCAGCAATTCTCCGACGAGGAACTGTCGGCGATCGTCGCCGAAGCCGCACGCGCCGAGCGCATCGTCGCCGCTCACTGCCACGGCAAGGCTGGAATCATGGCGGCGCTGCGTGCCGGTGTGCACTCGGTCGAGCACGGCAGCTTTCTGGACGAGGAGGCGGCCGACCTGATGGTCGAACAGGGCACCTGGCTGGTTCCGACGCGCTACGTGAACGAGGCGATGCTCCAGCAGTCGGAGAATCTGCCCCGATACGTCTATGAGAAGGGCCAGATGGTCAGCGGCGTGCACGAACAGGCGATGAAGATCGCCATCGCGAAGGGCGTCAAGATCGCGACCGGCTGCGACATCTTCGTGTCGGGTCAGATGTACGGCACCGGCACGCTCGAGGTGATGCACCTCATCAACGCTGGCATGACCGATCTCGAGGCGATCGAGGCAGCAACGGCGAACGGCCCCGAGACGCTCGGCCCGCAGGCGCCGCGCTCGGGTCAGCTCCAGCCAGGTTTCGACGCCGACGTCATCACGATGGACGCCAGCCCCCTCGACGACCGCAGCGTCTGGGGCGACCCCGACCGTGTCACCGGCGTCTGGCAGCTCGGTATCCGCCGCAAATGACTCGGCGGTGGCGCGCCGGGATCGGCCGCCGGACCTCACGATCGGTCACCATCGACGGGCAGTCGGTGCCCGGCAGAGCCGAGCGATAATCGCTGTGAAGGGGTGGGAGCAGATCTGCTCGGCGGCTGCGTCCAACGCCCGCACCGCTTGGGAGCGAATCACGAGTGAGCCGCGGCACACGGACACAAGGCAGCATCGTCTCCGGGGCTCGCCGGGCGAACGTGCCGTCAACGGCGTCGAGTTGGAGCAGTGGCAATACGAGGTAACTGCGGGTGGGCGGATCTGGTACCGCGTCGACGATGACCGCCAAACCGTGTGGATGACAGACGCCAGCGTTGGCCACCCGAAGGCAACGGAGTGGGCGGATGGCCAAAGAGCGACCCGAAAGCGGCCGGCTGGGGTCGATGCACTCTTCACGAGTTCGCTGGGAGGCGCCAGCGACCCGTAGGTGAACCTGCCGACCGGTCCGTCGACACCAACGAAGGATCCAGTCGACCCAGTGCTCCGGCCCTGGTCGACGGCCTTTTCGGGTCGAGTATGGAAATGGTGCATCATGGTGTCGCCCGGTTCGAGGTGCGATCATGGTGGCGATGGTGAAGGACGCCGACACGATCGAGGTTCGAGGCGAGCGGCGGACGATCCCCGCACTGGTCGCGACGGCGCTGATCGCGTTGCCGTTCCTGCTGCCGGCCGATGTGCTTCCGACGGCGGTGGCGTGGGTGGGCGGGATCCTCGCCATCGGCCTGCTCGTCGCCGTCGGGGCGGCGGACCCCGGTCGTATCGATCGGCGTACTGCGCTTGCCCGTGGCCTCTCGATCGCCCTGACGGTGGTGCTCGCAGTCCTTGCAGCCGCCGCTGCCGCTGCGCTGGTGATCGAGCTCGTCGATGGCGCACCCGATCTCCAGAACGCCACGACGCTGCTCGTGACAGGAGCGCTGGTGTTGATCGATGTCACTCTGGCCTTCGCGCTGCTCTACTGGCAACTCGACGGAGGCGGACCTGCAGGACGTCTGCATTCCGGTCGGGAACATCCTGAACTGGCGTTTCCGGAGGATCTCAGCCCCGAACTCGCCGTGCCTGGCTGGCAACCGACGATCGTCGACTATCTGTATCTGGCATTCACGAACGCCACTGCGTTCAGCCCGACGGACGTGATGCCGATGCGACGGTGGACCAAGATGCTGATGGCCGCGCAGGCGATCATCTCGCTGGTGCTGTTGACCCTTGTCATCGCGAACGCCGTCAACATTCTCGGCTGAGCACGAAGGGACGCCACTCGAGCGGAACATGTGGAGCGTGTTCTCGATCATGGGGTGCGGCGCCGGTGGCCGACTCGTGGACACAGGGACCCGCCTCGTGACCGAGGCTCCGGTTCCACAGCCGCCGTACAACGCTGTGCTGCGCTTCTACGACGAAGGGGACCGGCCGCTTCGCCAGCAGGCCGCAGAGCTCCTCTCACCGATGGTCGATCGGGGCGTGACCCCTGTTTGGGTCGTGCATCCCACGACCGATCCGAGAATTCGAGACGTCCTCACCGAACTCGGTTTGGTCTGCGCCGAAGAACTCTTCGGGATGTGTGCGGACATCGCAGCGATCGATCCGCCGGCGCCACGTGACGACATCGAGATCATCGAGTTCGACGAGAGCAGTGAACACATCTGGCTCGACCTGGTGTCATGGCGCTACGGACTCTCCGACGAATCGAGCCCGTACCTGCGCGATGTCTACCGGGCAGGGCTCCGTCACGGCACGGGTGGGCTGGTCGCGTTGGTCGACGGGACACCGACGTCGAAGGCGGTCATGCATGTGGCCGACGGCGTCGCAGGCATCTACGGCGTGGCGGCCACCGAAGATGGCCGCGGGAAGGGTCTGGCAACGCATCTGTGTGCGACGGCTCTCGCCAACGCACGAGCCGCGGGCATCGAGCGGACCGTGCTCCATTCGACCCCGATGGCCCACGAGTTGTATCGACGGATGGGCTATCGGGACGTTGCCACGTTCGAGATGTGGGCGGCGCCGGGCTCGCTCCACCTCTGATCCCGCCTCTACCCATGCGAAACGGTCGCGTTCGTCGATCAGCTCGTCGCTGCGGCCAGCGGCTTTCGCCCGGACACCAGCAGCTGGTTGGCGGAGGCGAGGAACCCGCCGAACTCTGCTGACCGCTCGAGGTCGGTGCGGAAGATGCGTGCCTCGTCCCTACTCAGCCGACCAGTCTCCTCCGCCTCACGCAGCCCTCGGTCGAGCACAAACACGGTGGAGAACACGCCCATGTTCTCGATGATGAACGGTGCAGGCTCGACCGAGACGTCGTCGAGGTGTGCGCCGCTGAACATACGAGAGAGCAGTCGTGCGACGAACGGGCCATTCATCATCGAGCAGTACTGTTCGACGAGTCGACGTTCGATCTCCGGGAACTCGGACGCGATGCTGACCGATCCGTAGTCGGTGTCGAGCACGACGATGCGACCGCCGGGACGGGTGACGCGAATCAGCTCGGCAAGGGCGGCCGCGGGATCGGGCAGATGCTGGAAGACCCGCTCGCTCCGGCACGAGTCGAAGGAGTCGTCGTCGAAGGGCAAGGATGCAGCATCGGCCTGCTCATGCGTCACCCTCCCGGCGAGTTCGGCTGCATTCGCCCGTTCGTTCGCCTCGTGGACCATCTCGTCGTCGGCGTCGACCCCGACGACACGGCCCGTCTCGCCGACCATGCCGGCGAGCGCGATGGTGTCCGACGCGGGCCCGCATCCGAGGTCGAGCACACGGTGGCCTTCTTGCAGCTCCATCAGCTCGTAGGTCCGAAGCTTCGACGGCAACAGCAGACGCGCCGCAAGATCGAGGTAGTCGGGGTCGACGTATCCGGAATAGTCTCTGCTCACCCGTCCGGTCTAGCACCGTGACTCAGCCGGTACGGCAAGCAAACACGACCAAGGTGACGATTGGCAACCGACCCGATCGGGGCCACCGTTGCCCTCGGCGATGTGCGCCGTATCGCTCAGCTGGGCGCTCGGTTGGTTTCCCGTTCGGATCTGGCCGATGGGGGCCTGGGCACGCTGGTCGCTTCGTCGGCGTTTCGCACCCCGGTGCCGCTCGCCCGGATCGCGATGACGACGCAGGACATCAGTGGCGGCCGCCTCGTGCTCGGACTTGGCATGGGCTCGCCGCTGTGTGCGGTGGCTGACCGAGGTGCTTCTGGTTCGCTCGGTGAGATGTCCACTCGATTCGTCGATGTCGTCCGCGGCTACCTCGCCGCGGTGGACGGTGCGACCGATTGGCGGGGTGACACGATGTCGTTCGGAGGGTTGGACACGGCGGCGATGCGGGACGGCGCAATGGCCCCTGAGCTGCTTCTCGCCGGTCACAGCCCGAGATCACTCGTACCCGCCGCGGCGTACGCCGACACGTGGAACACCTACGGTGGGCCGGCGGCCGCCCAGCTCGAAGCCAACGAGTTCTGGCAGCTCATCACTCATCAGATCGATGCGTTCGCACGAGCGTGTGAGGGGCAGGGGCGGGACCCCGATGATGTGCGGCGTTCCCTGCTGCTCGGCTTCGGCAGGGTGCTTCCGACCACGAGCGTGGACAGCTATCTCACTGCGGTCGAGCGCGCGGCCGAGCAGGCGCTCGCCCGTCTGCGATGATCGCCGAAGCCAAGCCGTACGACAAGTGGACGTGACGGGAGCCGAACCACTCCCAACTCGGCAACCGGCGTTCTCTTGCGCAGAGGCCGCCCATATCGCCGGTCCCGTGGGTTCCGTCCGATCCGCTCGGGACCGGCACGTCCGATCGGTCGAAGCCAGTCCGCACCCGAGCGATGATCGCGCGCTGGAACCGCGCGGGCCCGCACAATGCCACTCATGATGTGAGCGCCGTAACCCGGGCGCCGTCGCTCGCCGATCTACGGTTGGGTCGTGGAGTTCGTCATCGCCCGGAACCCTGACCCGGCGTCGACGCTGCCGTTCCTGGTTCGCTTGCCGCTGGGATCCGGGCCGGTCGTGCTGAAGGTGAAGGACACGTGGCCTCGAGCTGCCAAGGTGTTCTGTCATCCGGCGACCGAGTGGCCAGACGCCGAGGAACTCGAGATCGTGGAGCGGGTGCCGGTGACCTCCTGTGTGCGTCGCGGCGTCGCCATCGATCTCGTGCTCGATCGTGCGCGGGAGAACAGATCGCAGTTCGTGTTCACGAAGGCTCGGGGTCGCGAGGTGGTGTTCTGGCAGTCGGCGCGAACCCGCAAGCAGGCTCGGCCGAACGTGGCGGTGCCGACGGCTCGCGCGTCGGGTCGACGTCTCGACATCGCGGTGGACACGCGTGAGCGGTACGCCTGGAAGTTCTCCGACCAGCAGGCGACGACCTCGAAGCGGGCGCTGCCGGTTGGGGACTACGCCGTCGAAGCGGACGGTGAGGTCGTGGCAGTCGTCGAACGCAAGAGCATCGAGGATCTCGTGTCGACGATCGTCGGCGGAAAGCTCTGGATGTTGCTCGCTGCGATGGCCGACGTTTCTCATGCCGCTGTGGTTGTCGATGATCGGTATTCGTCGTTGTTCAAGCTCACTCACGTTCGCCCGGCCTCGGTGGCTGAGCAGATCGCGGAGGCGGCGGTGCGGTACCCGTCGGTGCCGATCGTGTTCGCCGAAACCCGCCGGCTTGCTCAGGAGTGGACGTATCGGTTCTTCGGTGCTGCGATCGAGCACCGAGCCAACGATGTAGTCGGCTCAGTCCGCGTCGATGCGCTGCCAGTCGGTGGCCCGGTGCCGGCAGCCGAACCGACGACGGCCGAGGTGCGGGCCTGGGCGATCGCCGCGGGCCTGGAGGTGAGTGATCGAGGACGCCTACGGCCGGATATCTGGGATGCTCATCGAGCTGCAACCGAGTAACGCCGTCGACGTGATCGGGGGAGTCCTGCGAATTACCGGAGGAGTGGTGGTGCCGATTGACTGAGCGAAGCCGATCGAGATGACGAGCGGTCCGAAGCGTTCGAGGCACTCGCCCGACTGCTGCGCAACATGATGATCCACAGTCCATCCGGATTGGAACAGACGGTCGCCGACGTGTTCCCCTGCGCAACGTTGCTTCCGAATCGCGACCGGGTTGCTTTCGTCGATGAGTTGAACGCGACAGCTGAGATCCACGCGGACCCGAAGCTCGCTCGGCGTCTCCGACGCTCGATCGACGCCGATGGCGACGCTGTGACCGTGCCGGAGAGTCCGATGGCGAAACCCAAGGAACGGGTTGCGCCACGAGCGTCGAACGACGGACGGGACTTCCGCTTCGCAACCAACGACGCCGTGACGGGGTGGGAACAGATCTGCTCCACTGCAGCGGCCAACGCGCGGGTGGCGTGGGAACGGATCACCTCCGACCCCAGCACGGTGGTTCTCGCCGTTCTCGTGAACAACTCCACCTCTGAGGGGTGAAAGTGTTCACGAGTTCGCTGGAAGCTTCCGGCACCCGTCGTAAGATCGGCGTCTCGTGATCCTTGTGGCAACTCCGTCCTCACCGTGGATGCACCACGCCGTCGTTTCGGTGCCAGTGTGACCGGCTCGGGTTCGTACGTGGTCGGCCTCGACAACGGCGGCACGGCGAACAAGTTCACGGTCATGGATCGCGACGGACGCTTCCTGATCGATCGTCTGGTCGAGTTGCCGAGTCGAGTGACCGAGGGGCCGTCCGCCGCGATCAGCGCGCTCCGCGACGCCTTCGAGGCCGCGATCGAGATGGCGGGCATCGAACGTCGCGAGGTGCTCGGGGTGGGCTTCGACACGCCGGGGCCGGCGACAGCGCGTGGCGTGATCTCGTCGAGAGGTGGCACCAACTTCGCGCACGACGACTGGAAGGGTTTCGACTTCCGTACAGCACTCGAGGTCGAACTCGGCCTGCCGGTCGTCTACAACAACGACGCCAACGCGGCCGCGCTCTACGCCCACCACGAACACTTCGGGGCGGTCGGGGGAGAACGGTCGTCGATCTCGGTGATCGTCGGCACCGGCCTCGGTGGTGGGGTGATCGAAGGTGGCCGGACCATCAAAGGCGCTGCCGGGATGGCAGGCGAGTTGGGGCACGTGCACATCCCGATGGATGGTCTCCTCGCGGACGGACAACCGACGCCGAGATGCAACTGCGGTTTCGTGGGCGACGCAGAGAGCGTTGCGTCGCTCACCGGTATCCGCAACAACCTCCTGCCCTATTGGCTGACCCGATTCCCCGACCACGAGCTCGCGGGCGTCGAGCCGCTCGACGCTGCCAAGCAGGTCAGGGGGTTCGGCGAACGGCGTGACGAGATGGCGCTCCACATCTTCGAGCAGCAGGCAATGGCGATCGGCCGTCTGTTCACGATCGCCGCCAACTTCACCGACCCCGACCTGTACCTGCTCGGCGGCGGCGTGATCGAGGCCGAACCGTGGTTCCGCGACTGGTTCCTCGAACGGGTCGAGGCGCACACACTGTTGCGCGACGAGCAGCGTGAGGTCGCGTCGTTTGCGCTCGTGACCGACCTGGACATGGCCGGCGCCCGCGGATCGGCCATCGCTGCCTCGAGCGTCCTGGTCCATCGCTGACCTGACGAACGCCTGCGCGGTCGCACGGCCCGCTCCGTTCGGGTGAGCTCGTGCGGGAGCATCGACGGGACGTTTTCCCCTGGATCCCCGGCGTCGACTGGATCACACTGGACTCAGAGGAGTCCACGCAGGTCAGCAGGCAGTCCGCCGCGGCGACCGCAGTCGGAGTCCTCGACGCTCCCGTGCCGGCCAGCGGTCGCGCGCCAGTGGAACGTCGGGTTCGATGGATTCGCAACGACCGCCAGGCCACACGCAGAAGGGTGGAGAGAACAACATGACAACCTTCGTCGTACCGCTCGATGGGTCCGTGTTCGCCACGCGCGCCATTCGGCCGGCCTGTTCCTTGGCGGCCCGTGTGGAGCGTGGGCGCGTGCTCCTCGTGAGTTGCGTCCCCGACGACGCCCGGACCACGCAGCACGAACTGGACGATCTCGTCGCGCAGTACATCGATGTGGTCGACATCGAGTCTCGCATCGTCGACGGCGCCGATACGGCGGACGCGATCATGTCGATCGCGGAGTCTGAGCCCGACGGAGTCCTGTGCATGGCCACTCGGGGAAAGGGTGCCGTTCGGGCCACGGTGCTCGGCAGCGTCTCCACGCAGGTCGTCCAGCGCACGCCACAACCGCTCATCCTCGTCGGTCCGCACTGTCGGACCACGCTGTTGCCCGCCGAACGCGGCCGGTTGCTGGTGTGCTCGGATGGTTCCGCGCTCTCGGACAGCGTCGTCGTGCCGGCGGCAACCTGGTGCCATCGCTTCGGCCTGGAACCTTGGTTCACCGAGGCGGTCGGGCCGGACGAGGACCCGGAGCCGGCGCATCGCCCGCATCCCAACCGCGAGGTCGAAGCGGCCAAGGTGCGCCTGACCGAGCTGGCGGCCCGCTTCGACCCGCCGGCATCCCCAGTGAACACCGAGGTGCTCCACGGGGATCCGAGTCGTTCGATCGCCTCGTTCGCCGAGCGCCTCCCCGCCGCGCTGATCGCCATCGCCACACACGGACGGAGCGGACTGAGTCGAGTCGCCCTCGGCAGCGTGGCCACCGACATCGTGCGCCACGCTCCGTGTCCAGTGCTGGTCACGCGCCCCACACACGGCCAGGCACGCCACGACCAGTGACATCGAACAACCTCGAGCAAGGAGATCAAGATGGGTGAGATCATCGTCGGCGTCGACGGATCGGACAGCTCTCGCACCGCAGTGCGCTGGGCTGCTCGCACCGCATCGGCGCGTGGGAGCCAACTCCGGGCCGTCGCCGCCTGGCAGTATCCGGCACGCGCGGCAACCCCGGTCGGGCCGGCGGAGCTGCTGGCGCCCGACGACATGGATCAACAGACCCGCCAGGACCTCGCCGCCCTGATCCGCGAGGAACTCGAAGCCGCCGCCGACGGCGTGATCCTCGACGTCGGGCGCGGCCCCGCCGCAACGGTGCTCCGCGACATCGCCGACCGCACCGATGCAGACATGCTCGTTCTGGGTGCCCGCGGCCTCGGTGGCTTTGCCGGCCTGCTGCTCGGCTCGGTCTCCCAGCAGTGCGTCGAATACGGCCGCTGCCCGATCGTGGTGCTGCGTGGCGATCGCAACCTCGCCGACGGTCCGATCGTCATCGGGCTCGATGGTTCTGATGGCGCAGCTCGCGCCCTCGAGTGGACCATCGATCTCGCCGATGCGACCGGCGTCTCGATCGTCGCCGTCCACGCCCCTGTCCTCGGAGCGAACAACGCCATGATGGACGCAGCTCGCCAGGCGCTCGAACAGTGGTGCGCCCCGATTCGGGACCGATCGGTGCCCCACGAGATGCGCATCGAGCCGGGCGACCCGCGGACGGCACTCGAGGACGTCGCAGATGCCGTTGACGCATCACTGCTCGTCGTCGGTACCCGAGGGCTCGGCGCCGTACGGGGTCTCCTGCTCGGCAGCGTCGCCGGGTACGTGGCGCGGTACTCCGTACGCCCCAGTGCAATCGTGCCCGACCCCGCTCGCTGACAGCGCCGGCCGGGCGCCGGAATCCCTGAATCTCCCGACGAGCTCATCACTATTCTGCATTCACTGCACGCCGAGCGCCGACTCGGCGTTGGACCGAAGAAAGGACGCCATGAGTAGCGCGTTCCACGACCATGAGGTGCACGTCCGCGAGGTCCCGTTGCCGGGAAATGCTCGCCTCTTCAACATGACCCTCGCTGATGGCAGCATGGTCACGCTCAGTACTCGAGCGGATTCGACCGACCGCACGCTGGAGGTCACGCCACCGAGTGCCGACGAGCCGATCATCGGCGTTCGCTTCAGCGCGGCGGAGTCGACCACGCTGGCCGCCCTGCTGTCGGGCATCCGATTCGTGATCAGCGAACCCGACGACGCCCAACCTGTCGATGCCGCCAACCTTCGCACCGTGACGTTGCGGGCCGGTTCGCCGGCGGTCGGCCAGCGACTCCACGATCTGGAAGTGGTCGACTCGGTCGATGCCCGGGTGATCGCCGTCATCCGCGACGACACCGACGATCTGCTCGAGACCGACCCTGATCGACCGTGCGAAGTCGGCGACCGGTTGGTGATCGTCGGACGCCCCGGCTCGATGAGCGCCATCGTCCACAGATTGACGGGATGATCGCCGTCGCCGACGCCTTCACGCTGACGGCTGCCATTCTCGCCGTCGCGGCCGGCGTTGGTTTTCTCGCGAATCGAGCCCACCAGCCGCTGATCGTCGCGTTCATCGCCGTCGGGATCCTCGTTGGCCCCTCGGGGCTCGAGTGGGTCAGCGACACCGAACCGATCGAGCTGTTCGCGGAGATCGGCATCGCCGTGCTGCTGTTCCTCGTCGGGCTGAAGCTCGACCTGCACCTCGTGCGCACCACCGGCAAGGTCGCGTTGATCACGGGGCTCGGGCAGGTGGCATTCACGTCGATCATCGGATTCGGCCTCGCGCTGCTCCTCGGCATGTCGCCCACCTCGGCGCTGTACGTGGCGGTCGCGCTCACGTTCTCCTCGACGATCATCATCGTCAAGCTGCTGTCGGACAAACGCGAGCTCGACGAGCTGCACGGCCGCATCGCCCTCGGCTTCCTGATCGTGCAGGACATCGTGGTGGTGCTCGTGATGATCGCCCTGTCGACCATCGGGGGTGATCGAGACGGATCGATCCAGCTGCAGATCGCGCTCGTCATCGTGCAGGGCGCCGCCCTCATCGCCGCCATGGCCGTCGTGATGCGTTGGATCCTGCCCCGACTACTGCATCTGGTCGCATCGTCGCAGGAGCTGTTGATCGTCTCGGCCGTCGCCTGGGCGGTGTCGGTGGCCGCGTTCAGCGACTGGCTCGGCTTCTCGGTCGAGGTCGGCGCGTTCCTGGCCGGATTCGCGATTGCCTCCACCCCGTACCGCGAGTCGATCGCTGCGTCGTTGACCGGACTGCGCGACTTCCTGCTGTTGTTCTTCTTCATCGAGCTCGGTGCCCAACTCGACCTGTCTGCCATCGGGTCCCAGGTTCCAGCGGCGCTCGTGTTGTCGGTGTTCGTGCTCGTCGGCAACCCCCTGATCGTGCTCGTCATCATGGGCGTGATGCGCTATCCGAAACGCGTGTCGTTCCTCTCCGGACTGGCCGTCGCACAGATCAGCGAGTTCTCACTCATCCTCATCACGCTGGGTCGCGAGCTCGGACACGTCGACAACGACATCGTTGGCCTCGTCACCCTCGTCGGCATGATCACGATCGCGATGTCGACCTACATGATCCTGTACTCGCACCAGCTCTTCGAGCGGCTGAGCCCACTGCTGACGATCTTCGAGCGGCGGGACCTCCTGACGGTGCCGCCCGAGGAGATCGAACGCACCGACGTGATCGTCTACGGCTACGGGCGCTTCGGTCGCCGCCTGGTCGAACACCTGGCCGCGAACGGTCACCATGTCCTCGTCGTCGACTGGGACCCACACACCCGGGTCGAGACCGACGACCCGGCGCTCGCAGATCGGATTTCGACGCGGTTCGGTGACGCCGACGACCCCGAGTTCCCCGGCAGCCTGCCGATCGATCGAGCCCGCTGGATCATCAGCACCATCCCACGTGTCGACACGAACAAGGTGCTCGCCAACGCGCTTCGGCGATGGGGTGCCACAGCGAAGCTGGCTGTCACCGCGCACACGGCGACCGATGTGGAGCGACTCGCGCCCGAACAGGAGGCTGGCAGCATCGACGTGGTGCTGCAGCCCTTCGACGCCGCCGCGGACGCCGCCCTGGTCGACTTCATGGACGCCTGACGCGCGGCCACGTCTCCGCCGAATCGCCGCATCACCCTCGATGCGGCCATCGCCGGAGGCGGGTGCTGCCCGCCCACGGTCGTTCGGGATCGGGCGCCGACAGGGCAAGGCCCAGCAGGACCCCGAGCGCAATGCCGATCATCGAGGTCACCGTCGTGGTGAGTGCCCCGGTCGGAGCGAAGCTGTCGTCGCCGAGGATCCTGGTGACGCCCTCGAGCCCGAGCGCGCCCGGCACGAGGATCCAGAATCCCGGGAAGAACGTGACCAGCGTGGGCGGCCCGAACCCCTGCCGGGCCAGGAGCACGGCCACCGGCGTCATGGCGAGGGCCCCGAAGAACGCCGACAACGCGCTGCCGACGAACACGCCGCCGATCACCTGGCCGGCGTAGGCGACGTACAGCACGATGAGGATCGGGGCGATCGACACGGTGCGCAGCCCGTGTGTCCAGACGATGCCGATGCCGAACACGGCGACGCCGGCCCACGGTCCGGCGACGGCCACCGGGCCGTCGGGCGCGCTGCCGACCGCAGATGCAGGGACGCCGACCAGCTGAGCGCCCGCAACGATGCCGAGCGCGAGCAGCACCAACTGGAACACGCCAGATGCGAGGCGCGACGAGCCGGCGATGAGTTGTCCGGTTGCCAGCTCCAGCACCCCGATCGTGAGCAGCGCTCCGGGAAGAAACGTGATCAGCGGCGCGACCAGGGCGGGAAACACGACGATGTCGGCGAGCCGTAGCGCCGTGAACGTCGCTGCCGACACGACGAACGATGCCAGCAACGGCCAGAACGGCCGATACAGGTATCTCGTCGACCCTGTGAGCAGGTTCATGACCCCGACGAGAGCGCCGAGCGCTGCGGCGATCAGCACTTCGGGCGCCCCGCCGCGCAGCACGAGCGCGAGGCCTGCCGCCGTCGTGGCCGAACCCACGAGCTGCACGGCCGCCGACGACGGATGCGGCCTCGAGCGGATCGCTCGGAGTTCTTGACGGCCGTCGACGGGGGACAACTCGCCGCGCTCGGCGCGTTCCACCAGGCCCATCAACGACTCGATCTGGTCGAGCCGCAGCCGGGAGGTGCCGGCGGTGGCCACCTTGGTTGTCTCGGTGTTCGCGCCAGGGACCGACAGGACCAACGCCGTGGGCAGCACGATCGAGCCGAGACCCTCCTTGCCGTTCACGAGGGCGACGACCTCCAACGTCCGGGTCACGTGGTGGACGGCATCACCGGCATCGATGAGCGCCTCACCGAGCTCGAGCAGGAAACCGAGCGTGTCGGTGTCGACCGGCTTGGCCGGCTCGGCGGTGAAGGCCTGGTCGGGCGCCGCTGGTGTTGCAGTCCGGGGCTCGATCGCCGCCGAGGTGTGTGTGCTTCGCTTGGCGAGAATCCGCCACGCCAGCAGTACCGCCGCGAGCACGATGAGGGCCAGCACGATCGACGCCGGCGCAATGTCGGTCGTCCGGACCGTCGGCTCGACACGTATCGAGACCTGCGTCGTGTCGTCAGCGTCGTCGTGGTCGACGTCGGTGGGTGGCTCGTCGGCGTCGCCCGGAAGCGTGGTGCCAGTGGTGTCAGTGGTGTCGGTGGTGTCGGGGACCGATCCATCGGCGGGCACGGTCGGGTCCACCGCGGGATCGGGCCCGGTTGTCGGCTCGGACACATCGGCCGGCGAGACCTCGACGATGGTGGTGGGGGTGGTGGTGGTGGGCGGCGCGGCGGCGTGGTGGCTCGCCGCGCTCGCGCTGGCGTCCATTGCGCCGAGAACGCCGACCGTGCCGGCCGACAGCACGACCACGAGGGCGACGAACACGGCACGGGCGGACACGCCTCGCGACCGTATGCGGCTCGTCGCCGAACCGGGCAGATCGCGCACGAGGCGTCGGGCGGTGTGACGTACACTTCGCAGCCGTGATGACACGATGACCGCCACTGCAGCAGCGACCCGAAACAGCGACGCGAAGCTGCCCGAGCCGCCCACCCGGACCCGTGTCGTGGTGCCGCACCTCACCGTGGCCGAGCGCGTCGCTCGTGGCAAGGCGGCGCGCCGCGAGGTGCCGCGGTCGTCGCACGCAGCGCTTTCGGGCGGGCCGGCGCGACCCGATCCTGTGGCGCTCCTCGAGAGCCAGTCGGTGTCGCGCGTCGCCGACCTCGTTCCGATCCGTTACGGCCGCATGCTCGTGTCACCGTTCACGTTCTTCCGCGGGGCAGCGCTGGTGATGGCGTCCGACCTTGCGGGTACGCCCCGTTCGGGTCTGAACGTTCAACTGTGTGGCGATGCCCATCTGATGAACTTCGGCGCGTTCGGGTCGCCTGAGCGACGGATGGTTTTCGACATCAACGACTTCGACGAGACCGCTCCCGGTCCGTTCGAGTGGGACGTCAAGCGTTTGGCGGCGAGCGTCGAGATCGCGGCGCGCGACAACAGGTTCAGCGGCAAGGACCGATCCAAGGTGGTGCTCGCTGCGGCCGAGGGGTACCGCACGTCGATGGCCGAGCTCGCCGAGATGACCAACCTCGAGGTGTGGTACTCAGCGATCGACATGGATGCCTTGTTGGGCCAACTCGATGTCAATCTCGGGGCGAAGGCCATCAAACGGGCAGAAGCCACCGTGGCGAAGGCTCGAACAAAGGACAGCCATCAGGCCTACAACAAGCTGACGCGACTCGTCGACGGTGAGCCGGTCATCATCAGCGACCCTCCGTTGATCGAGCCGGTGTCGGAGCTGTTCGCTCCCGAGGAGCAGCAGGCGGTACAGGACTCGATCCACGACATGTTCGTCAGGTACCGCGAGAGTCTGCAGAGTGACCGGCGACGCCTCCTCGAGGAATTCCACATCGTCGACGCTGCCCGCAAAGTGGTGGGCGTCGGCAGTGTCGGCACCAGGGCGTGGATCGTGCTGTTGCTGGGGCGCGATGGCAACGACCCGCTCTTCCTGCAGGCCAAGGAGGCGCAGGCATCGGTGCTGACGGCGTTCGTCGGCCCCAAACGCCGCATCTCCAATGGCAGGCGAGTCGTCGAAGGTCAGCACCTCATGCAGGCGACCAGCGACATCTTCCTCGGCTACACATCGGTCGTCGGCACCGACGAGGCCAAGCGCGACTACTACTTCCGTCAGCTCCGCGACTGGAAGGGGTCCGCCGCCGTCGAGGCGATGAACGCCGATGGCCTTGCGGTCTATGCCGGCATGTGTGGGAAGGCGTTGGCACGAGCGCATGCTCGATCCGGAGACCGTGTCGCCATCGCGTCGTACCTCGGGTCAGGCCTGACGTTCGACAAGGCGATCGCCGAGTTCGCCGAGCAGTACGCCGACCAGAACGAGCGTGACTATGAAGCTCTCCTCGCCGCCGAGGCCGCCGGCCGTATCGAGGTACGCCGGGGTCTGTGACGCTGCCGGCTACGCCGTGGCTCGGGCCCTGAAGGCGTGCTCTGCCGCAGCAACCGTCGGGAAGATGTAGTCAGCGCCGATCAGTTCCGTGAGTCCGTAGCGGTCGAGTGCGACCCGCACCTCCGGCATCACCTCGATCAGAACGAGCGTGACGCCATGTTCCTGCAGATTCGCGTACACCGAACGCAGTGAGTCCGCTCCCGACAGATCGATGTCGGGTATGGCCGCTGCGTAGAGACACACCCAGTCGGGCCGATCGTCGGAGGTGCCGAAGGCGAGCAGTTCCTCGCTGAGGTGCTCGGCATTGGCGTAGTAGAGCGGCGCCGAGAACCGGTAGACGACGAGACCCGGCTCGGTTCGAGCGTCCGGCGAGACATCGGCGGCCGCCCAGTCGTCGGCGCCCTCGCCGGTCAGCGACGTGAGCACGGCAGTGGGTGGGCGGTACGAGCGTCGCAGGTGGTCGATGATCGACAGCACGATCGCGATGATGATGCCCTGCAACACACCGACGAGGACGACCGTGCCGGCCGTGATAGCCGCAACGACGAACTCGTCGCGTCGCAACTTCCAGATCCGCTTCATGCCGGCAATGTCGACGAGCTCGATGCCGATCAGGAACACCACCGTCGACAGCACCGCTTCTGGCATGTATTGCAGCGGTGCCGTGAGCCAGAGCAGCACGATCGCGACGATCGCCACGGTGACCACCGAGGCGAACTGCGACTTGCCGCCGGCGCCATCGACCATCTGGGTCTTCGTCGGGCTGCCGTTCACCACGAACGTTCCGGTGAAGGCCGCGCCGAGGTTCGCAGCGCCGAGGCCGACGAGATCCACGTTCTCGTCGAACTTGTCGCTGTACTTCGCGGCGTAGGCGCGCGACGTCGCGGCGCTCTGCGCCAGGATCAGGACGAAGATCGACACCGCGGTTCCCAACAGCGCCGGCACGTCACCCCACGGCACCGACGGGAACTCGAGGCTCGGAAGTCCGCTCGGCACCTTGCCGAGCGTCGCCACGCCATCGTCGGCCAGGTCGAACTGCCAGCTGATGAACATCGAGCCGAGCACGGCGATGAGCGCCCCGGGAATCTTGGGCGAGATGGCCTTGCCACCGAGGATCACGATCATCACGCCAGCGGAGACGGCCACCGTGGTCCAGCTGATGTCGCCGAGATTCTCGAGTGTTCCCCACAGCTTGGCCACCGTGTTGTCGAACGTGCGCCCGCCGATCGTGACACCGTCGCCGCTCGACACGCCGAGCATGCCGGCGATCTGACCGATTGCGACCTGGATCCCGACGCCGGTCAGGAAACCGATCAGCACCGTGCGCGACATGAAGTCGGCCAGGAACCCAAGGCCGACGAGCCGAGCGATGATCAACAGCCCGGCGGCCATCAGCGCCACCATGCCGGCGAGCGCAACGTACTGATCCGACTGAGCGGTGGCGAGCCCGGCCAGGCCTGCCGCGAGCACTGCCGCCGTCGCCGAGTCGGCGCCCACGACCAGGTGCCGCGACGACCCCAACAGGGCGAACAGCAGCAGCGGGATGAGGATCGTGTAGAGCCCGGTGATCACCGGCATCCCGGCGATCGATGTGTACCCCATCACTTCGGGGATGGCCAGGGCGGCCAGCGTGACGCCGGCGATGATGTCGGTCGGGATGCCCTTGCGATCCAGCGGGAGCAGCCCTTGCAGCACGGCGATTCGCCGGCCGGCTCCGTCCGGCTTCTTGTCAACCATCGAGATGCCGTTCGTGCATTTCGTGAACGTACACCCGTCGAGGTCGTGGGCTTGTCATTCGTGGTTTCGCCTGTTGGGGGTGGATCGAGCGGCATCGGCACGGGTGCGCGCCATCCGCCGAACGCTCGATTCCGACCGGTAGTTTCGCCGCCAACGACAACGAGGGGACACGAACATGAGCAACATGACGGAATCGGGCACCGGCCTGGAGGGTCTGCGATTGGCACGAGAGTGGCCGGCGGTCTTCGTGATGGGTCTGATCACGGTGGCGCTCGGCGTCGTCGTGATCTCGTGGCCGCAAGAGACCCTCACGGTGATCTCGGTCCTGATCGGCCTGCAGATCCTGATCTACGGGATCTACCGACTCGTCACGGCGTTCTCCCACGACACGACGTCGCCAGGGTGGACCGGCTTCGTCGGGATCCTCGGGATCATCATCGGCATCGTCGTGCTGCGCAATCCGTTCGAGACCGTCGCAGTCCTTGCGGTCCTGCTCGGCGTGGTCTGGATCATCGGCGGGATCATCGAGGTCATCGGGTCGATCGCCGACGGCAGTCGCGACCATCGCTGGCTCGGCGTGTTCGGTGGGTTGCTGTCGATCGCGGCGGGCATCGTCGTGGTTGCCTGGCCGGCGCCGACGGTGACCGTCATCGCCTGGATCTCGGGCCTCTACCTGATCGTGTTCGGGCTGTTCCTCTGCGTGTCAGCATTCCAGCTGCGCGGCCTGTCGAAGTAGTCGGCCTCACTCGCGATCGAGCGAGGCCGGAGATCGATCACGTCATCCGGTTCGCTGTCAGGCGGGTGGCCGAGGGTCGAACACCGCAACCTCGTCACCGCTACGGTTCGGACATGCGTGCCGTTCGGGTTCACGATGGACAGGTCGCGGTCGACGATGTCCCGGCGTCCGACGGCGTCGGCGTGCGGGTTCGTGTGCGGTCGGCCGGGATCTGCGGGTCGGATCTCCATCTGATCGAAGCAGGTGTGATCGAGGCGGCGCAGGTGACGCTGGGCCACGAGATCGCCGGCGTGACCGACGACGGCACCCCGGTCGCGGTCGAGCCGCTGGCACCCTGCGGGACCTGCGGGCCATGTCTCGACGGCGAGTACAACCTGTGCCGCACCGGCGGAGCGATGCTGTTCGGCATCGGCCGCGACGGCGGGATGGCCGACGAGATGTGGGTGCCGGCCCGGTCGCTCGTGCCGTTGCCCGCTGGCGTCGACGTTCGCGATGCATCGCTCGTCGAGCCGCTGGCGGTCGTCGTGCACTCGTTCCGTCGTGCTGCGGTACGGTCCGACCATCGCGTCGCGGTCATCGGTGGTGGCACGATCGGGCTCTGTGCGGTGGCGGTCGGGCGTGCGCTCGGGTGCGAGGTGGCGTTGGCGGCACGCCACGACCACCAACGTGCGGCGGGGGAGCGGCTCGGTGCATCGGAGATCTCGGGCGAGTACGACGTGGTCATCGAGGCTGCCGGTTCGGAGAGTGCGTTGGCGCAGGCCGTCCGCGTGGCCAAGCCGTCGGCGCAGGTCGTGATCCCGGGGATCTACTGGGGGCCGGTCGCCATGCCGGGACTG
Organism: Ilumatobacteraceae bacterium; assembly: GCA_963715825.1. Classification (GTDB taxonomy): domain Bacteria; phylum Actinomycetota; class Acidimicrobiia; order Acidimicrobiales; family Ilumatobacteraceae; genus Sva-07. The sequence continues at coordinate 22,379 of CAVQSI010000017.1, read as the reverse complement.
GCGATGTGTCTCAAGCAGGTCAGCCTGTGCCCGACGACGCTGTACGGGCGCCACGCCGGCGGTCGCGACGTCGACAACGCAGCCGCGCTGTTGGCGGCCACACCGGAGTTCGCGGCCACGGTCGTCACGCATCGCTTCGCGCTCGATGGTGCCGTCGACGCGTTCGAGGCGGCGGCGAGCCGCTCGGCCGGCGCGATCAAGGTGATCCTCGAGCCCTGATGGCCACCGATGGGGGAGCGACGGCGATGGCGGCGCTGCACGTCGGGATCTCGACGCCGACGGGGCTCTGGCGTCTGCCGCACGACGAGCAGCGACGTCTCCTGGCTGCCATCGCCGATGCCGGCATCGACCACGTCTTCACCGCAGACCACGTGAGCTTCCACGACGGCAGCGGCATCGACGGGTTGATTCACCTCGCTGCGATGAGCGGTCTCGAGCCACGCCTGGGGTTGCAGGTCGGTGTGTATCTGCTGGCGCTGCGCCACCCCATGATCGCGGCTCGTCAGATCGCTTCGCTCGCCGAGGCGGCGCCCGGTCGGCTCAGCGTCGGTGTGGGCGTCGGTGGGGAGGATCGCCGCGAGATCGAGGTGTGCGAGATCGATCCGTCCACTCGCGGACGGCGCACCGATGTGGCACTCGAACTCGTGCGTTCGTTGCTCGCCGGCGACACGGTCGACGGCGATGGTGAGTTCTTCGAGTTCACCGGCGGGGTCATTCGGCCTCGGCCCGACCCGGCGGTGCCGTTGCTCGTGGGTGGTCGCAGCGACGCAGCGGTGCGACGGGCGGGACTGCTCGGCGACGGCTGGCTCGCGGCGTGGTGTTCGCCGACCCGCTTCGCAGCAGGCACGGCGATGGCGGAGGAGATCGGGGTCGCTCGCAACGTCGCTTGGCGGCACGGACTGCAGGTGTGGGTGGGGCTCGACGCGTCTCGCGAAAAGGCTCGTGCGCACGTGGCCGCGGCGATGGAGGGGTTCTACGGGATCAGCTTCGATCGATTCGAGCGGTACACGCCCTACGGCTCGGCCGCCGACGTCGCCGAGTTCCTCGCCCCCTATGTATCGGCCGGTGCGATGACGCTGAACCTCACGCCGTGTGGGCCCGACCGTGACACCGAGGTCGGCCTGCTGGCCGACGTCACACGCCTCCTCGCCCGCTGATCCCGTGGGCGGAGCGGTGACGCGATCGCTGGTGGAGATGATCGATATCTGATCGATCTATGCGGCTGATGGGAATGGTGTACCGATGATGAGGTTGCACCAATCGGCCTCAACGGCGCCACGAACACCATCAGCGGATTCGCCCCCCGAATCCGCGTGCAGAGAACCAGGAACGACATGTTCACCCGCAAGCGCACGCTCCACGCATCACTGCTCGCCAGCGAACTGGCGGTGACCGTTCCAATCGGCGAGCTCGAGCAGCTCGATCGTCTTGCGACCACGCTGTACATCAGCGCCGGCGAGGAGATCATGCATCTCGACCAGTTCGGTCGCGAGTGTTTCGTGGTGATCGACGGTGAGTTCGGCGTGAACCTCGGCGACCACACGATCCCCGTCGGGCCCGGCGGCGTGATCGGTGAGCTGGCACTGCTGACCCTCAAGCCGCGCACCGCATCGGTGACCGCCACGGTCGACTCGAGCGTCTACGTGCTGAACCGTGCCGAGTTCGCCACCGTGCTCGACGTGTGTCCCAAGTTCTCGCGAGTCGTGCTCGACGGCGCCGTCCGGCGCAGCGCCGCCGCCTGACCGGCTGGTCGACCGGTTCATCCCGGTCTGCTCTGATGGGGACATGATCCACCCCACGTCGTCGCTCGTCGAACTCGTCGCTGCGCTCGAAGCGCGCGAGATCTCGGCGGCCGAACTGCTGGAACTCCACCTCGACCGCATCGACGCGCTCGACGGCGCAATCAACGCCGTGGTGACGCTCGAACCCGAGCGGGCGCATGCCGAAGCGGCAGCCATCGACGACGCTCGCGCTGCAGGCTCACCCGTCGGGCCGCTCGCCGGCGTGCCGGTGACCGTGAAGGACGCCATCGCGACCGCCGGTATCCGCTCGACGGGCGGCGCTGTCGAACTGCGTGACCACGTCCCCGACGACGACGCCACCGTCGTGGAGGCCATCCGCTCCGCCGGCGCCGTCGTGTTCGGCAAGACCAACGTGCCGCGCTGGTCCGGCGACTACCAGACCACCAACGAGATGTTCGGCACGACGAACAACCCGTGGGATCTCGAACGCACACCCGGCGGCTCCTCCGGCGGTCCCGCCGCCGCTGTGGCGATGGGGTTCACCGGCTTCGAGGTCGGCACCGACATCGGCGGCTCGATCCGGGTGCCGTCGTCGTTCTGCGGCGTGTACGGCCACAAGCCGAGCTTCGGGATCATCCCCACCTTCGGCTACCTCGACAACCCGAGCTCGCACCGCAACGTCGCCGACGTCAACGTGTTCGGCCCGATTGCCCGTTCCGTCGACGACCTCGAACTCCTGCTCGGTGTGCTCGCTGGTCCGGGCCCAGACGATGCGCCGGCGTGGCGCCTCGACCTCCCCGCACCAAGGGCGACCGAACTCGGCGCTTTTCGCGTCGCAGCCTGGCTCGACGACGACTTCGTCCCGGTCGATCCGGCGGTTCGAGACGTGATGGCCGCCGCCGTCGAGGCGTTGGAACGTGCTGGGGCCCGCATCGATCACGACCGCCGGCCGGAGATCGATCCGCGCGTTGCCGCCCTCGAGGGCCTCATCCTGATCGCCGCGGCCACGGCGATCTCCGACAGCGACCACGAGCACGCTGCAGCGAGTGCGGCCGGACGTGCGCTCGATCATCGTGATTGGGACGTGCTGCACCGTCGCCGCGGCGACACCCGACGGCGCTGGGCCGAGTTCTTCGACGACATCGACATCCTGCTGTGTCCGGTCACCGTGGTACCGCCGTTCCGGCACGTCCACGCACCAGAGGGTCCGAACTGGGCGCACGCCACACTCGCCGACCACGGCGACCGTCACTACAGCGACCTGATCGGCTGGAGCGCGCTCATCGGCAGCGCCTACCTGCCGGTGACCGTTCCACCGATCGGCCGAACTGCCGGCGGTCTGCCGGTCGGCATCCAGGTGGTGGCGCCGTACCTGCACGACCGCACCGCGCTGGCATTCTCCCGGTGCCTGGCCGAGGTGCTCGGTGGCTACGAGCCTCCGCCCGCCGCCCGGTGAACCGGTCGCTGCATCAGGTTTCGAGCGCCGCGCGGAGTTGTTCGTACGCGTGGTCGGGCATCGAGGTGTACAGCAGTTCGGCGCCGGCGAACCGGCGGGCTTCCTCGGCCAACGCCGGTACGTGCACGTGTTCGGCCAGGATGACGACCGTCGACGTTCCCGGCTCGACGGCTTCTCGGAACCAGGCCACCCACTCGTCGGGAATGCCGAGGTCGACGATCTTCGCAGTGACCGCGCCGGACGCCGCGCCGATGCCCAGTCCGGCGACCCAGCCGACCGGGCCGCCGAGTACCAGGCCGAGCAGGCTCGTCCACATCGCACCGTTCAGCGCCGCACGTCCCGGCGTGGGGTCGATCGTCTCGACCACCTTCACCGCGCCGTCGAGGGACTTGGTGACCACGACGGCGTCCTGCAGGTCGAGCGCCCCGGTCTCCTTCAGGCCTCCCATCGCCAGCAGATACTGCTGGGCGACCACCTGACGATCGAACGACACACCGATGATGACCGGCGCATCGGGATCGGAGATCACTCGTTCGTGCGGCTCGATCCCGGCTCGCAGCGCCGGGTCGGGCGGATCGAAGGGGCGGGCGTCGTCGGTCACTTGTTGGTGATCGTAACTCCGGTGGTGACGGCTGACTCGTCGAGACCGATCGGCTCGGCGTCGATGCCGAACACCCAGCGGTACAGCCGGTGTCAGTGCCTCGGCGGCGAGCGTCGATGGCCGGTACCCTCTCGGTCCCAACCGATCAGAAGGAAAACGACTCATGGCGCAGGCCAAACTCACACCCCTCCAGCAAGCTGAAGCCGACCGCAAGGCGGCCGAGGAGGCGCGAGCCAACAAGGTGCAGAAGACCTACTCCGACGAGGAGAAGGCGGCCCGCAAGGAGCGCGTCGCCAAGGCCAAGGATGCAATGACCCGCTCGGTCGGACTCAAGGGCGCCCACGTCGCACCGGCGCGTGCGGCGATCAAGAAGTACCTGCAGAACCTCAACGACCCGAAGCAACCCGACGATCAGCAGTTCGAGACGCTGATCGAAGCGCCGTTCAAGGCCCCGCCCAAGAAGAAGACCAACGACCGCCGCTTCTGAGGCGGTCAGGCAGTGGTGGGCGGCAGGACGGCGTCGACGAGGGCCTGTTCGAGCCGCGTGAGTTCCGTGCCGATCCGGGCGCGGGCCTTGCGGCGGTCGTTCAGCGGCATGGTCGCAGAGATCGCCGTGGCCCGGCGCAGCTCGTCGATCGCCTGCAGGATCACCACCCCTCCGGCGTCGTTCTGGTCGGGGAACACCAATCGAGCATTGCGTTCCAACGCCGCCACTCGGCGTTCGAGGCCTCGGTGACCGAATCGTCGGGTGGGGTCGAGCCGCTCGAGCGGTGACGGCTCCGTCGGCTCGCCGACGTCGGCGACCCGCCGGGCTGCGGCCCACTCCCGCGCTGCGACCGGCGCCTTGCGGAGCTGTTCACGTACCCGTTCGTCCTGGAGCACCGACATCGCGAGCAGCATCGCGCCCTGCGCAGCCTTGCGCCGTGACGTCGGGATCGGAATTGGTCGTTTGCCGGGCATGAGTCTGGTCGAGCTGGGTGATCGAGTTGCTTCGTTCGTGACCGTACCCACCGTACGCCGTCACTCCACGTCGGGGTTCGAGGGAGCGATGTGGTTGAGTGGTCCCATGTCTGCTGAGTACCCCGCCACCGCACTCGAACTGCGATCGACGCTGACCGACGACGGCGTCGTCACGATGGGTATTCGTGCCACCGACGTCGTCGATCCCAGCGACGATCAGGTCGTCGTTCGCATCGAAGCGGCGCCGATCAACCCGTCCGACCTCGGCATGATGTTCGCGGGCGGCGACCCTGCCGAGGGGCTGCCCGCCGGTGACGGGATCCACGATGCCGTCGCCGTCCCGGTGACCGAGGCCGCCGTCGCGGCGCAGCGAGCTCGCCTGGGAACGCCGATGCCGGTCGGCAATGAAGGCGGCGGCGTGGTCGTCGCGGCCGGCGCGTCGCCCGCTGCGCAGGCCCTGCTCGGCAAGACCGTCGGGTTCCTGTCCGGCAACGCCTACGCCCAGTACCGGACACTGCACGTCAGCCAGTGTCTCGTGATGGCCGACGGCACCGATCCGGCCGATGCAGCGGCAGCGTTCGTGAACCCGCTCACCGCCCTCGGCATGGTGGAGACGATGCGCTCCGAGGGTCACACCGCGCTGATTCACACCGTCGGGGCGTCCAACCTCGGACTGATGCTCAACCGGATCTGCCTCGACGACGGCGTCGGCCTGGTCAACGTCGTGCGCAAGCCCGAACACGTCGAGCAGCTCCGCTCACTGGGCGCTCAGCACGTGGTCGACTCCAGCGCCGACAGCTTCATCGATGATCTGACCGACGCGTTGCGGGCAACCGGGGCCACGATCGCCTTCGATGCAATCGGTGGCGGCGACCTCGCCAGCATCCTGTTGTCACGGATGGAGAAGGTGGCCGGTGAGCAAGCTGGCGAGTTCAGCCGGTACGGCTCCGACACCCACAAGCAGGTCTACATCTACGGTGGGCTCGATCGTGGGCCGACCACGCTGCGGCGCGACTTCGGCATGTCGTGGGGGCTCGGCGGCTGGCTGCTCACGCCGTTCCTGATCAAGGTCGGCCAGGACGCCGCGGATCGGCTGCGACAGCGTGTCGCCGACGAGATCACGACCACCTTCGCCAGCACGTACGGCACCCGCCTGTCGTTGACGGACGCCGTCGATCCCGAGCAGGTCGCGCGTTACGCCCGGATGGCCAGTGGCGACAAGGCACTCGTGATGCCCCAGGCGTGACGGTCAGCGGCCGCCTTGGCCGTCGTCGACCTTGATGATGGTGCCGGTGACCATCTCCGAGGCCGGTGACACCAGGTAGAGCAGTGTGCTGTCGAGGTTCTCGGGCTGGCCGATCCGCTTGCGTGGGAACACCCGGGTGAGGTCGCCCATCCGTTCGATCATGCCGTCGGACATCTCCGACGCGAACAGGCCGGGAGCGATCGCGTTGACGTTGATGTTGAACCTCGACCACTCGACGGCCAACGTCTCGGTCAGGCGGTTCACGCCCGCCTTGGTGATCGAGTACAGCGCCGCGCCGCCACCGGCGTAGTGGAACCCGCCGACCGACGAGATGTTGACCATCCGACCGGGGAGTTCCAGCTCGATCAGTCGTCGCGCCACCTCGCACGAGAGCACGTAGGGAGCACGTAGGTTGGTGTCGAGGACCTGGTCGATCAACTCCAGCGGCATCTTGGTGGCGTACTGCGCGTCGGGGATCCCCGCGTTGTTGACCAGGATCTGCACCGGTCCGAGCTCGGCCTCGGCCGAGGCGACCACCCCGGCGAGCTGTGCGGCGTCGGTGACATCGAGCTGCAGCGGCAGACATGTGCCGCCCGCCAGCTGGATCTCGGCGGCGACCTCGGCGAGCCGGTCAACGCGCCGGCCCGTCGCGACGACCCTCGCGCCGTTGGCGGCGAGCAGTGCGGCGAAGCGTCGTCCCAGCCCGGACGAGGCGCCGGTGACGAGGGCCACCTGGCCGTCGAGGTCGAGAGTCGGTGTCGAGAGCAGCGGCGGCGTCCATCCCGGCATGCAAGCACACGCGGCGCCGTGATCCGAAGGTGAACGGTCGATGACGTTGGGCTCGTATCGTTCGAAGCGGGTCCGTTCCTCGCGTACCCTGTCGCTCGTGTCCACTGTGTCGAAGATCGCAATCAGCACCGGCGGCGGCGACGCCCCCGGGCTCAACGCCGTCATCCGCTCCGCGACCGTTGCTGCGCGCAACCGCGGATGGGAGGTCGTCGGGATCCGCGACGGCTTCAACGGGATCATGTATCCCGACGACTACCCCGACGGAGGCCTGATCGAGCTCGACCGCCAGGCCGTCCGCGGGATCTCCCACCTCGGCGGAACCATTCTGGGATCGACCAACCGCGGCAACCCGACCTCCTACCCGGTCCTGCAGGACGACGGGACCTACACCACAGTCGACCGCACCGACGAACTCGTCCAGCGGTTCAGCGACCTCGGCATCGACGCGCTGATCACCGTCGGCGGTGACGGCTCGTTGCGGATCGGCAACCACCTGCACCAGCACGGGCTCCGGGTGATCGGGGTGCCCAAGACGATCGACAACGACCTCGACAGGACCACGGCCACATTCGGATTCGACACGGCGGTGTCGTTCGCCACCGAGTGCATCGATCGGCTGTTCACCACCGCGACCTCCCACGGTCGGGTGATGGTCGTCGAGATGATGGGTCGCGACGCCGGCTGGATCGCGCTGCACGCGGGGATGGCCGGCGGCGCTCACTGCATCCTCATTCCCGAGATCCCGTACGAACTCGCTCCGGTCGCCGAGACGATCCTGCAGCGCGACCGCAACGGCGCCCGGTTCACGATCGTGGTGGTCGCCGAAGGCGCCAAGCCCGTCGACGGTGACGTGTCGATCATCGGTCAGGCCGTCGGGCAGGCCGTGCAGCTCGGCGGGATCGGCGGCAAGGTCGCCGCGCAGATCGGCGAGCTCACCGGGAAGGAGACGCGCACCGTCGTGCTGGGGCATCTCCTGCGTGGTGGTTCGCCGACCGCGCTCGACCGGCTGCTGGGTCTGCGCTTCGGCGCGGCCGCGGTGCGTGCGCTCGAGCAGGGAGAGAACGGCATCATGGTCGGGCTGCAACCCCCCGATGTCGTGCACGTGCCGCTCGAAGAGGCCGTTCGCCGGATCAAGGTCGTGCCGCTCGACGGCGACACGATGCGCACCGCGCGTGACATCGGCATCAACTTCGGCGACCAGATGCCCGGGGAACTCCTTGGACGCTGACCGCACCAGCGGTGAACGAGAACGCCTGCGTGCAGATCTGCTGAACGCCACCGAGTTCCTCCGTCGCATCGGAGCGGATCGCGAACTCCTGGTGGCGTTGTCGCCCGAGGAGAAACAGGACCTGCTCAACGCGGCGGGTGACGTGTTCTGCCCCGACCCCGAGGAACGCCGGATCCGCACGAAGGTGTTGAAGCGCCAGCGTCGGGCCGCGCGGGTGCGCCGCGACGAGGAGGTGCTGGCGGGCACTGGTATTCGCACACTCGCGCGAGCAGCCGGTGTTCACCACACCGAACGTCATTCCGCCTGCCGACTTCGAGCAACGCGACGTCGACGACCCGATGTACCGCGAGACGGTCGACGAGCAGCACTGCTACGTCTGCAAAGCCGACTACCGCGAGATCCACCACTTCTACGACCAGCTCTGCCCGGACTGTGCCGAGTTCAACTACGCGAAGCGCGGCGAGCTGGCCGACCTGTCCGGCACCGTCGCGCTGCTCACCGGTGGCCGCGTGAAGATCGGGTACCAGGCCGGGATCAAGCTGCTGCGCTGCGGTGCCTCGCTGATCGTGGTCACGCGCTTTCCCCGCGATGCCGCAGCCCGCTACGCCGCCGAGCCCGACTTCGCCGACTGGGGCGATCGCCTCGAAGTGTTCGGTCTCGACCTGCGGCACACCCCGAGCGTCGAAGCGTTCGCCCACCACGTCCTCGAGACGCGGGAGCGACTCGACTTCATCGTCAACAACGCGTGCCAGACCGTGCGCCGGCCGCCGGACTTCTACCGGCACATGATGGACGCCGAGGACGCCGCCCTCGATGCGCTGTCGCCGGAGGTGCTGCAGCTCGTCGGGGCCTACGAAGGCCTCCGCGGCTATCACCTGTTGCCGGGGAGTGACGCCGGCGGTGGGGGAGCAGACGTCGCCGTCGCCGCTGCGGCTCCGCTGCCCGGCCTCACGAGGGCAGCTGCGCTGTCACAGACGCCGTTGCTCCCCGACGAGCTCGTCGCGCAGGACGCGCTGTTTCCCGACGGCCGACTCGACCAAGACCTCCAGCAGGTCGATCTTCGCGAACGAAACTCGTGGCGGCTGCTGCTGCACGAGGTGTCGTCGGTGGAGCTGCTCGAGACCCAGTTGGTCAACGCCGTGGCGCCGTTCGTGCTGAACGCTCGACTGAAGCCGCTGATGGAGGCCACCCCGGGCCGCCACAAACACGTGGTGAACGTGTCGGCGGTCGAGGGCCAGTTCTACCGACTCTGCAAGACGACCCGGCATCCGCACACCAACATGGCCAAGGCGGCGCTCAACATGATGACGCGCACGTCGGCCACTGACTACCACGCGTCGGGGATCCACATGAACAGCGTCGACACCGGATGGGTGAGCGACGAGGACCCGGCGGCCATCGCCGAACAGAAGCAGGCCGAACACCGCTTCCACCCGCCGCTCGACATCGTCGACGGCGCGGCGCGCATCGTCGACCCGATCATCGACGGCGCCAACACCGGCACCCACGTGTGGGGGCAGTTCCTGAAGGACTACCGCCCGACCGACTGGTAGGGGCGTGCCGGGACCGGCGCCGGCACGGTGAACTGCATCACGCCGTCATCGACGGGTGCCCGGCGGAACATCTTCTTGTCCTTGGCATAGTCCTGCGGGTTGATCCACGGCTCGCGATCGCCCTGCTTCGGGAAGAGATCGGCGGCGCGTTGCAGGTAGCCGGAGCTCAGGTGGCTGTTCAGCGGGCTCATCTCCATCGTGGCATCCGACGGCCGCAGGCGAGGCGTGCAGATGTCGGTGCCGGTGTCCTCCATGTGGTTCAGGAGGCGGCACACGTAGCGCGCGATCAGATCGGCGCGCAGGGTCCACGACGCGTTGACGTAGCCGAACGTCGACGCGAGGTTCGGCACGTCGGAGTAGGCAAAGCCCTTGTAGGCGACGGTCTGGGAGAAGTCGACGGGCTCGCCGTCGACGACGAAGTCGACCTCGCCCAGCGTCACCATGTTGAGCCCGGTGGCGGTCACGATGATGTCGGCGTCGAGGCGCTCGCCCGACTGCAGCACGATGCCGGTCTCGTCGAAGGTGTCGATGTGGTCGGTGACCACGGAGGCCGAGCCGTTGTTGATCGCGTCGAACAGGTCGCCGTTCGGCACCAGGCACAGACGCTGGTCCCAGGGGTCGTAGCTGGGCGTGAAGTGGGTGGCGACGTCGTAGTCGGGGCCGAGCGCCTTGGCGGTCCTCTCGACGAAGAAGTCCTTCGCCTTGTCCGGGTTCTTGCGGATTCGCTTGTACACCGCCTGTTGGAGCACCGTGTTCTTCTTGCGGGTGATGGCGTAGGCGACACCGTCGGGTAGGACCTTGCGCAAGGTGTTGGCGACCACGTCGACGTCGGGCCCGGCGGCCACGTAGGTGGGCGAACGCTGCAGCATCGTGACGTGCGCGGCCGTCGATGCCAAGGCGGGCACCAGGGTCACGGCGGTGGCTCCGGAGCCGATCACGACCACCCGCTTGCCGGCGTAGTCCAGATCCTCCGGCCAGGCCTGTGGATGCACGATCTGGCCGCGGAATCGATCGCGGCCCGCGAACTCGGGCGTGTAGCCCTCCTTGTAGGAGTAGTAGCCCGAACACATCGACAGGTAGTTGCACGTGTAGGTGGCCGTGCCGCCACCGACGTCGTCGCTGAGGTCGACCTGGACGATCCAGGTCGCCGTGGCGCTCGACCACGTCGCCGAGCGCACCAGGTGACCGAATCGGATGTGGCGGTCGATGCCGTACTCGGCGACCGTCTCGCGCAGGTACGCCATGATCGACGGGCCGTCGGCGATCGACTTCTCGGCGGTCCACGGCTTGAACTCGAACCCGAGCGTGTGCATGTCGCTGTCGGAGCGGACGCCCGGATACCGGAACAGATCCCACGTACCCCCGATGTCGGCGCGCCCTTCGAGGATCAGGTAGGTGCGGTTCGGTGACTCGGTCTGCAGGTGGTAGGCGGCGCCGATGCCGGAGAGTCCGGCTCCGATCACGAGGACGTCGACGTGGGGGACGGGCATGCGCCGACCGTACTGCTGGGTCCTGACCGATGGGAACTCTTGACGTGGCCGTGACGTGACGGGGTCGCCGCAACGCCGTACCCTTGCAGCATGACCTCGACGTTCGCCCCTCCGACCGGTCCTGCGGTGACCGCATCGCCCGCGTCATCGCTCCCCGACACCGAACTCGTTCCCACCGCCGCTTCGACTCCTGGGGGCCGTCGCCGACCGTTCGCGCTCATCGCGGCCGTCGCCGCAGTGACGGCGCTCGGCGTCGGCGCGTTCGTGGCGCTCGCCGGCAATTCGGGCGACACCGCCGATGTGGCCGAGCCGTACTCGCTGATCGCCGCCGCCGAAGGCACCCTCGACGCCCGCACCGTCGAGTTCGACCTCACCGTGTCGGCGTCCGACCTCGCCGAGATCACCGTGTCAGGCGTCGTCGACAACCAGTCGCAACTCGTGTCGGTCACCACCGACCTCTCCTCGCTGCTCGCACTCGGCGACATGCCGATCCCGTTCGGCGACAGCGACATGACCGTGCTCCTCGACGGCTCCACCGGCATCATCTACCTCGACGCATCGGCCCTCGGCGGGTTCCTGCCGGACAGCGCCGCCTGGGTCTCGATCGACCTCGGCACGCTCGCCGAGCAGAGTGGCGAGACCCTCGACGAGCTCCAGAACGAGTTCGCCATCGACCCCACCGACATCGCCCAGTCGCTGCTCGACACCGACAACGCCACCGAGATCGGCATCGACACCATCGACGGCGTCGAGGTCAAGCACTACGAGGTCAGCGTCGACATTGCGGCTGCCCTGGCTGCGGTTCCGCAAGCCGCACTCGACCCGGCAATCGGCGACATCGAGCTGCCCGACACCGTCACCTACGACGTGTGGGTCACCGCCGACAACCAACTCCGGCGGGTGTCGTTCGGCACGGAGATCGTCGGCCAGACGATCGGGATGCAGCTCGACGTGACCACGAGCAACGAACCGATCGGCCTCGAGTTGCCCGCCGACGGCGAGGTCTTCGACCTCACCGGCCTGCTCGGCTTCTGAGCCGTCAGCCGCGACTGCGCAACAGTTGGGCTGCCGCGCGGTGAGCTGACTCGCAGGCCGATCGCGGATCGTCGGTCCAGTCCGGCCAGGTCAGGAACCCGGCGGCGAACGCATCGCCGGCGCCCGTCGTGTCGCTGACGCCCGACACGTCGATCGCATCGACCTCGATGACGGCGCCGTCGCGTCCGTGGATCACCGCCGGGCGGGGCCCGTGCTTGATCACCGTCAGCGCACCGACGAGCGGTCCGGCGATCCGCAGCTCGGCGGCCTCGTCGGCGTTTGCGAACACCACGCTCGGCGCTGCTGTGGCCAGGCGTCTGACCACCTCGTCGACGCCGACCTCGGCCATGATCGCCGTCGACGACACGTCGATCGAGACGGCGATGCCACGGTCGTGTGCCCACCCGATCACCGTCGCTGCCGTCGCAGCGATCTCCCCGCTCGCCAGCGAGTAGAACGGCACGTGCAGCATCTCGACGCCGTCGAGCCATCGCGGATCCGGCTCGCCGAGCTCCAGGCAGGCACGTCGATCGGTCAGCATCGAGCGCTCGCCGAGTTGGTCCACGAGCGCGACGATCGTGCCGGTCGACCCCGCACGCCGCACCACCGATGTGTCGACGCCCTCGTCGCCGAGTTCGGCGAGCAGTGCCGATGCGATCGCATCTGAGCCCACCTGGCCGACAAAGCGGCTGGGGTGGCCGAGTGCTGCCGCCATCGCGGCGACGTTGGCGGCGCTGCCGCCACGCCGCCGGGAGATGCGGGCGTGGGTGTCGGAGGCGACGTTGACCGGCCCGTCGAGGCGCACGATCACGTCCTCCACCAGATCGCCGAGGCACGCGAGCATCAGGTCGGTTCAGCCACCGTCGACGTCATCGACCGTGCTGTTTGTCGTCGACTCGTCGACGACGGCCATCACGTCGAGACCGGAGAACCGACCCGACGGGTCGGCGACTTCGGCGACGGGATCCTCGACGTCGTCGTATTCGAGCCGCAGCGCCTTGCTCATCGTGGCGTGCATCGCATAGGTGCACGTGATGTAGGTGAACTCGAGGATCGCTTCGTCGGAGAGGTGCCGCTGCAGTTCGGCGAACAGCGCATCGGGCACTCGACCCGACTGCAGGACGAGGCAGTCGGTGTAGGCGAGCACTGCACGCTCGGCCGGGCTCCAGCAGTCGGCGACCGACCACGCCGGGATCGCGGCGACCTGCTCGTCGGAGAAGCCGACGTCGCGCATCGCCTTGCAGTGTTGGCTGAACACGAACCGGCTCCCGACCGCGAATCCCGCCCGGGTCTGGCCGAGTTCGCGGAGTTGTGCGCTGATCTGGCGGCCCGGGTCGCGGTAGAACTGGAAGCCCGCAGTGGTGTGGTCGAACGCGTCGGGCACGAGGGCGAAGACGGTCCACCAGTTGCCGGGCGTGCCCGACGCGGTGCCGGGTTCGGCGACCGGATCGCGGTCGCCGAAGATCATCGAATAGACCGCCTGGGCGAGCGGATGGGCGTCGTCCTTGGCGACCTCGGAGAGGCGTGGCACGTCAGGAACCTGCCAGTGGGTCGACGCTCAGCAGGCGATGCGCTTCGGCCGGGTCGGGCTGGAAGCCGGGCGTGTCACGGCAGAGTTCGACCATGATGCCGTTGGGGTCGAGGTAGTAGAGCGAGTGGCACCACCCGTGGTCCTGCTCCATCGCCGGTTCGATGCCGTCGGCACTCATGCGGGCCCGCACGGCCTCCTGCTGTTCGGCGGTGGCCCGGAAGGCGCAGTGGTTGACCCAGAACGGCAGACCGACGCCGTCGGACACGTCGGTGGTCCACCCCGGCTGCTCGCCGACCTGGTCGAACTGGAAGAACGCAATGCACTCCGTCTGGCTGCCCTCGGCCGCAGGCGCATCGGTCGTGATCTCGTAGAACACGTGGCGCAGCCAGCTCTCGCCCATGGCTTGGACCTCGGTGTGTACCAAGGGGAACCCCATCAGGTCCTCGTAGAAGTGGGTTGTTGCGTCGACGTCTCGGGTGGCATAGGCAACGTGGTGCAGCGGCATGGCCGAAGCGTAGATCCGGGTGCCGTTTCGGCGAGAGACGGGGGATGCCCTTCGCCGCGGTCAACCGAATCGAGCCGATCTCGGGCCTCGACCGCTACGACGACGTCGCGCCGATGAAGTACTCCGAGATGCTCGCTGCTCGCTGCTCGCATCCCGGGCGCGAGACTGCAGGTGTTCGAAGGAGGACACCTCTTCATGATCCAGGATGACTCGACCTTTCCGACGATCATCGACTTCCGCGGCGGGGCGTCATGATCCGGCTCCGGCAGGTGGCGATGATCGCACCGAATCTCGATCCCATCGTCGATGAGTTGTGCGACACGTTCGGCTTGCAGGTCTGCTTCCACGATCCCGGCGTTGCCGAGTTCGGGCTCCGTAACGCGCTGCTGCTGGTCGGCGATCAGTTCATCGAGGTGCTGTCGCCGATTCGGGAGGGGACCACCGTGCAGCGACTGCTCGACAAACGCAACGGTGCGGGCGGCTACATGGCGATCTTCGAGGTCGACGATCTCGACGACCGGCTCGATCACCTCGCCGACAACGCCGTGCGCGTCGTGTGGGCCGGTGACCTGCCCGACATTCGTGGCCGTCACCTCCATCCGGCTGACGTCGGCGGGACGTTGGTGTCGATCGATCAACCGGTCCCGAACGGAAGTTGGCGGTGGGGCGGCCCCGAGTGGCAGGCCCGTTCCGACGAACTGCTGGCCGACGCTGTCGTCACCGGGATCGCCGGGGCGGCGGTGTCGGCGATCGATCCCGATGCGATGCGCCGTCGATGGGAGGAGATCGGACTGGATCGCGACGTGACGTTCGCGCAGGCAGGCCCGCGCGGTGACGGCCTCGACGAGGTGTTGCTCGTCGCGGCCGACCGAGCGCGGGTCGGTGAACGCACCGAGATCGGTGGCGTCGGCTTCACCCTCGTGTGACGACTCCGCTGGTCTCACCCCGCGTGCGATGAGCCAACCGACCGTCTGCGGTCACGTCGCTCATCGGAGCGGGTCGGTCGGGGCCGACGGCGATGAGTGAGGCGGTAGACGGTTGCCCATGCGACCGCGACGATCGAGGCGACTGCGGTGCCCTGGTACAGCCAATGCGTGGTGTCGGTGCCGGCGAATGCGGCGTGCAGGCTGACGAGCAGGAACACGGCGTAGCTCGACAGGTGGATCCAGCGCCAGACCCGGCGGGGGAGTCGCTTCATGGCCAGCGATGTCGCTTCGACGGCGACGAGCAACCACAGTGCAACCACACCGAGCGCAACGGCACCGGGCTGGTAGGACGATGCATAGGGCACGAGCAGGTCGGCCAGGCCGAAGTGGACGTAGTTGTCGGCGACGAGCGCACCGAGGTGGATCGCGGTGAACGCGACCGCGAGACCGCCGAGCCATCGGTGCAGGTCGAGCAGCCAGGCAGGTCGCCGGTGTTCGGGGAAGGCCTTCGTCGACAACACGATCCCCCAGATCACCGACGCGGTGAGCATCAACCAGGCAACGATGCCGGACGCTCGAGTGAGGTACCACCACACCTGTGGGTTCATGATCGGTCTCCTGTGGTCGTGGCGTATGTGGTCGTGGCGTTCGTGGTCGGGCCGGCGAGTTCTGCCACGTCGTGTGTGGCGAGCACGTCGCCGTCGGTGGTGACGGCGACCCCGGTCAGTTCGTGGCGGTCGAGATGGTCGATCACCCGCTCGCTGCCGGCGAGGATCGCTGCGGTCGCGTGCGCTTCGGCGAGCCAGCCGGATCGGGCGATCACCGTGACCGATGCCAGGTCGGTGGTCGACACGGCGTCGGTCCACGGATCGATCAGGTGGTGGTGCTCGACACCGTCGTGGCGCCAGCGGCGTGATCGAGTGCTCGATGTCGCCACGCCGCCGCCCGTCACCGCGATGGTGCCGACAGGTTCCCGGTCCGCGTCGGGGTGGGCGATCACGACGCGCCAGTCGCTCCCATGAGGGCGTTGCGACGCTGCGACGTCACCGCCGATGCTGACCATGGCGCCCTCGGCGCCGGATCGCCGCGCGAGATCGACGGCGAGATCTGCTGCCAGCCCCTTGCCGATCCCGCCCGCGTCGATGGTCACACCGACCGGGAGGCGGATGGTGCCTGCCTCGAGGTCGATGTCGATGTCGTCCAGGGTCGGCCGGTCGACGGCGCCGTCGTCGAAGCGGAGTGCGCCGGTCGGCAGGATGGTGATGCGTCGAGGGTCGTCGATGCTGGAGCGGTAGCCGGCAGCCATCAGCGCGGGCAGCGTGGTGGGATCGAACCGCTGCTCGGTCGCCCGCCACGCCTCGATCATCGTCGCGACCAGCGTGATCGTCGTCGGGTCGACCTGAACGGGGTGTCCATCTGCGAGGTTCAGTCGCGAGAGGTCACTGTCGGGAACGAAGCGGCTCCAGCGGGCCTCGAGGTAGTCGAGGAGGTCGACGATCTGGGTGGTGGCGGCTGAGGGCGGGGTTGCGTCGTCGAAGATCGTCACGATCTGCAGTTCGCTCGCCATCACGCGGCTGCGGTGTTCAGCCACTGCCACTGGTGGTCGCCGCTGGAGCTGGGGCCGGCGCGGCTGCCGGCGCTGGAGTGATCACACGGACCTCGGGACGGGCCGTGAGGGTGACCGGCGCGAGGTTCGTCGCGGCGGGTGTCGTCGTCGTCTCGCTGGCGGCTGGGAGTGTGGCCGCAGAAGCGGTGGACGAGGGGGTGGTCACAGCGGCCGGCGTCGGCGCGGGCGCCGGCGTCGTTGCCGCGTTGTCGTCGGCGACCGCACTCGCGACGCCCATCGAGGCGACGAGGCCCAACATGGTGGTGACGCCCAGCCCGGCACTGGCGATTCGAGATCCCCGCGCGACGTGGCGTCGCCGCGGCTGTCGGTGCGCAGTGGGGGCCGAGCGCGACGGCGTCAGTTTCGCTGCGGGTGGAGGCAGCGGTCGACGTCCCAGGAGGGGATCGAAGTCAGTCATCGTCGTCGGCTCCCTCGTACTCGTGCTCGTCCTCGTCGTGCTCGTCGTCGTCATGGTCGTCGTCGTCATGGTCGTCGTCGTCATCGTCGTCGTCCTCGTAGCGGTCCCCGGCGGTAGGGGCCGTGGTCGGCGTCGCGGTGGGGGTGGCTGGCGTGGCGACGATCGTGGTCGGTTCGGTGACGTCGACGACGACGAGTCCATCGTCTCCGATCGAGGCGGTGAACACGACCGTGCGGTCGCCGTCGACGAAATCGACACGGAGCGAGCGCAGATCGGCCTGGGTCAGCGTCGAGGTCCACCCGGGCTCGGCGACGACGTGATCGAGCGCCACCCCGCTCGTCGTGGTCATCACCCACACCGTGCCGGTCCCGGCGATGTCGTACTGCTGGGCGGCCGTCGCGCCGACTGTGTCGGCCAGGCTGGTCGACGGTGCTGTCTCGACCGTCACGGTCGTGGGCGTGACGGATGCGGGCAGCAGGTCGTCGGTTGCGGCGAGGTCGCCGATGGCGCTGCTGTCGGCGGCGTTGAGAATGCCGATGTTGGCCGCAACCGCAGCGGTGCCGGCCAGCAGGACGCCGGCAACCGCGGCGGCGGTGAGGAGGGAGGTGCGACTCGTCAGCGATCGCTTCGGGCGAGGACCCGCTGGTGTAACTGGAGGTGTCGAGGTCATGGGAACGACCGTACGCAGGCGCGTTCCAGCAGGGGGCAAGACCAAGGCAAACGTTGGGTAAGCGATCCCGAACCGGCTCGTCGGATGCGCGAACCTGATGACGTGCGCCTGTTGCTCGTCGAGGACGACCCCACGATCTCTGATCCGTTGCTCGAAGGGCTGCGACGTGAGGGGTTCGATGTCGAGCTCGCCGCCACGGGCGCAGCAGCGCTCGCCGCGGACCCCGTCGACCTCGTGCTGCTCGACCTCGGCCTGCCCGACCTCGAGGGGCGCGTCGTGTGCCAGGAGCTGCGAGCGTCGAGCAACGTGCCGATCATCGTGGTCACCGCGCGCAGCGACGAGATCGATCGGGTGGTCCTGCTGGAGCTCGGTGCCGACGACTACGTCGTCAAGCCGTTCGGGTTCCGAGAGCTGGTCGCACGGATTCGTGCGGTGTTGCGTCGCGTCGGTCAATCGGAGTCGGCCACCGGGGATGCCGAGTCCGTGACCGTCGGGGCGCTCGTGATCGACCGCCGTCGACATTCCGTCAGCTTCGACGACGAGCAGGTAGCGGTCACGCCGAAGGAGTACGACCTGCTGCTGTGTCTCGCGCTCGACGCCGGGGCGGTCAAGACGCGTGAGCAGCTGATGCGCGAGGTCTGGGACGAGCACTGGTGGGGGTCGACCAAGACGCTCGACGTCCACATCGCTTCGCTGCGACGCAAGCTCACGCCCGCCGTGATCGAGACCGTGCGATCGGTCGGCTACCGCTACACCGCCCCCGACGACGTCACGTCCGTGCGGAGTTGACGTCACCATGACCCGCCGTTTGCTGGCCAGCTACCTCACGATCACGGTGATCGTGCTGGTCATGCTCATGGTTCCGCTCGGGATGTTCTACTCCCAGCGTGAACGTGAACGGCTCGCCGCCGATGTCGAACACGACGCCAGCGTGATCGCCACGCTGTACGAAGACGACCTCGAAGCCGGATCGCCGCTCGATCCGGTTCCCGCTGACACCTACGAGGAACGAACGGGGGCGAGGGTCGTCGTCGTCGACGCCGAGGGGATCTCGCGGGTCGACACGGGCGGTGACGTCGAACGAGACTTCTCGACCCGACCCGAGTTCGAGGCGGCACTCGACGGTGTGCGGACCTCGGGTACTCGCCGATCGGACACGCTCGCGACCGACCTGCTGTTCGTCGCGGTGCCCGTCGCGTCCGGCGGGACGGTGCACGGCGCGCTTCGCATCACCCTCGACACGAGCGATGTCGACCAACGAGTCCGCAACTTCTGGCTCGCGCTCGGCGCCATTGCGGTGGTCGTGCTGGCGGCGGTCACGCTGATCGGCTGGGTGATCGCGCGGTCGGTGACGCGGCCGTTGCGCGAGTTGACGGCAACGGCCGGGCGATTCGCCGGTGGCGATCTCTCGGTGGCCGAGCACGCAGCGTACGGCCCTCCCGAGATCCGGGCGCTCGATGCCACGATGACCACGATGGCCCAACGGCTCGACGCGGTGCTCAGCGATCAGCGTCGCTTCGTCGCTGATGCCTCGCACCAGCTGCGTACACCGCTGACGGCGTTGCGGCTCCGTCTCGAGAACCTGCAAAGCGATCTGGCCACGGCTGACCTCGACGACCAGCACGATGACGCCGACGGTGACGCGGACGTCGCCGCTGTCGAGGCGTTGGAACGAGCGATCGGAGAGACCGAGCGATTGACCGAGCTGGTGTCGAACCTCCTGCAGCTCGCACGTGCCGACGATCAGCCGGTCACGTCGATCGCTGACCTGAGTGAACTGGTGCACGACCGTGTCGACACATGGACAGCGAGTGCCGACGAGCGAGGTGTCGAGCTCCGCCATCGCTCCGTCGACCGGCCGATACTCGTCCGGTGCATTCCGGGTGCCATCGAGCAGATCCTCGACAACCTCCTGGACAACGCGCTGGCAGTCGTTCCGACCGGCTCCCATGTCGATGTCGAGATCGACCGGACCAACGAAGGAACGGTCGCGTTGCGAGTCGTCGACCATGGTCCGGGGCTCGACGACGCGGCGAAGATCGATGCGATGCGGCGGTTCTGGCGTGGCGACACGTCGCGTCCGGGCACAGGTCTGGGACTCGCGATCGTGGACACGCTCGCCTCGTCGTCGGGCGGACGTGTCGTGCTCGCGGATACTGTCGGCGGCGGACTGACGGTGATCGTGGAACTGCCGACGGGGGAGTAGCAATTTCCGATCCAGTCGTATACCCTTGGGGGTATGTGTAGACAGACGACCTGCAGGAAGTGCGATCGGCCGAGCTGGGCCGGCTGCGGAGCTCACGTCGAGCAGGTGCTCGGCCATGTCCCCCAAGCGGACCGCTGCCAGTGTGGCTCCGGTGCTGCCTCGTCGGGTGGACGCTCCAGCTGGTTCCGTCGCTGACCTGGCGCGCAAGGGAACTCGGCGAGCGGGGTCCGATCTCGCAGGGGTGCCTCCTGTTGTGCGTAGTTTGATGACAAGATGTGCGGCGAGGGCGACGTGACGCCCCGCCACAACTGAACGGAGCCCCCCATGAACACCACCACCCCCCGCCACCTTCGTCGATCGCTCGGCATTGCGGTCGGAGCGGCGCTTGCCCTCTCGGTTGTTGCCAGCTGCGGCAGCGACAGTCAGGAAGCATCGCCGGAGGAGCAGTTCTGCACCGCAGGCGAGGACCTGCGATCCGAGTTGTCGTCGCTGGCGAGCCTCGATGTGGTGCAGAGTGGCACCGACGGGATCAAGGCGAGCATCGACGCGATCAAGGGTGACCTCAGCGACATGAGGGAGTCGGGGAGCGAAGTCGCATCCAGTGAGATCGAAACGCTGCAGAGTTCGGTCGACGAGCTGAGTTCGAGCGTGGACGCCCTTGGCGGCGACATCTCGGTCTCCAACGCGACGGCGGTCGTGACCGCCGTCGCGGCGGTCGGCACCTCGGCGCGCGGGGTGCTCGATGCCCTGTCGTCGACGTGTTCCTGATCGTCAGCGCATCCAACTATTGCGATTCCTTCTCGCAATAGTTTAGAGTACGCCCCGTGCAGGGGGCCGACACACCGATCGACGGACGCCGCGCGCGTCGCGAGCGCGGCCGGATCGCGGTCATCGACGCCATGTTCGAGCTGCTGCAGGAGGGCAAGGTCCCACCCGGCCCCGACGCGATCGCTGAGCGTTCCGGGGTGTCGGTGGCATCGATCTTTCGGTACTTCGACGGGATCGACGATCTCCAAGTCCAGACGCTCGAGCGCTTTCGCGCGAGGTTCGAGCCGCTGATCTCGGCATCGATCGAGGGCAACCTGCACGCGCGCATCGCTGGACTCGTGAGGGCTCGGCTCGACCTGTACGAGCAAGCGGGTGCGATCATGGCGGTCGGTCGGCTCCGAGCACTCGAACACCAGCCGCTCGTCGAAGCTGCGGCTCGGACTCGGGGGGCGCTCGCCGATCAGGTGCGTGCCACCTTCGCTGTCGAGACGGCGGGCCGGGCGCCCGGCCGAGTGGCCGACCTCGTCGCCGTCGTCGACGCGCTGACGTCGCTCGAATCGTGGGACGTCATGCGTAAGACCCATGCTCGATCACGGGCGCAGATCGCCAGGGCCTGGGGGCGAGGCATCACCGTGCTGGTCGTCGACTGGCAAACAGAGGAGAACACCCCATGAGCAGACCATCCCGCTTCGACGGAACGATCGGGCGCACCGTCGCCGAGTCGACGCCGTACTACGACGAAGCGCCGCATCCGGGCGACGACGCACCCAACGTGGTGGTCGTGCTGCTCGACGACACCGGATTCGCCCAGTTCGGGTGCTACGGCTCGGACATCGACACGCCGAACGTCGACGCGCTCGCCGCCGGTGGCCTGCAGTTCACGAACTTCCACGTGACCCCGTTGTGCTCGCCGACGCGGGCATCGCTGCTCACCGGCCGGTCACAGCACGCCGTCGGCATGCGTGCGGTGTCGAACTTCCGCACTGGGTTCCCGAACATGCTCGGCCACATCTCGAACCATGCCGCAACGATGGCCGAGGTGCTGCGCGATGCCGGCTACGCCACGTTCGCAGTCGGCAAGTGGCACCTGGCGCCCATGGAGCAGTGCTCAGCGGCCGGCCCGTTCGATCAGTGGCCGCTCGCCCGTGGCTTCGATCGCTTCTACGGCTTCATGGAGGGCGAGACCGACCAGTTCCATCCTGAACTGGTCGCCGACAACCACCCGATCACGCCACCCGCTGGGCCAGACGAGGGCTATCACTTGTCGGAGGACCTCGTCGACCAGGCGTTGCGGATGATCTCCGACAGCGTCGGCGTGCGGCCCGACCGGCCGTTCTTCACCTATCTCGCGTTCGGCGCCACCCACGCGCCGCACCAGGCGCCGCCCGAGTACATGGCCAAGTACCGGGGGAAATTCGACGAGGGCTGGGACGTCGTACGACAACGGTGGTTCGAGCGCCAACTCGAACTCGGCGTGATCCCCGAGGGGACCGAGCTCGCGCCGCGCAATCCGGGTGTCGATGCGTGGGACGACCCTGCCGGAGAACCAGCAACGGCTGGCCTGCCGCCTCCAAGAGGCGTTCGCGGCGTTCCTCGACCACACCGACGTGCAGATCGGCCGTCTGGTCGACGGCCTGCGGCGCCTGGGG
>CAVQSI010000016.1:0-183295 GCA_963715825.1 Ilumatobacteraceae bacterium | reverse complement strand
ATCGGCATCGCCGTCGTGGCACTCGTCCCGAAGTTCCGCAACCCGGTCGTCGCCGTCACCAAGACCACCTGGACGAAGATCGGTCCGCTGCTGAGTTCGCCGACCCGCCTGATCTCGGTGGTCCTCGCGAACGTGCTCGTGCAGCTGCTCTTCTCGCTCGCCATGTACACCGTGCTGCGAGCCTTCGGCCAGGACGTCGGCTTCGCCGACGTGGTCCTCGTCAACGTCTCGGTGGCCCTGTTCGCCGGCCTGATGCCCGTACCGGGTGGCGTCGGCGTCACCGGGGCGGCGCTGACCGCCGGCTTCACCGCGATCGGTGTCGACAGTTCCACGGCGATGGCAGCGGCGATCGTCTACCGGCTGATCACGTTCTATACGCCACCGTGTTTCGGCTACTTCGCGATGCGTTCCTTGCGCAGGCAGCGCTTGCTCTGAGTCCCGCCGGTCAGAGGCCGGGGATCAGGTCCTGACAGGCGAGCGCTGCCTGCCCGAAGGCCGGATCCGTCGGGTCGAGCAGGTCGAGGAACTCCTCGCCGTTCGGGTCGGCCAGCAGGTCGCCGACGGTGATCTCGGGCAGGTCGACACCGTTGTCGCGGAGACAGTCGAACAGCGCGATCACCTGATCGAGCTCGCCCTCGCCCGGCGGCGCGAACACGTCGTCGGATGTGTCGGCCGCACAGCCGGCGTTCGCAGCGGGGAGTTCGAGGTCGACGAGGTAGCTGATCACCACATCGTCGACGCAGGGCACCGAGAGGAACGCCGTGTGACCGTCGGCCTCGACGGTGTACAGCACGCCGGACGACAGGACGTCGGCCATCTCGACCGCCCACTGATACGGGGTCGCCGGGTCGCCCGTGGTGCCGATGACCAGGATCGGAGCGGCGCCATCGGCCGGGCCGATCGCAATCGGATCGATCGGATCCGCGGTCCCGATACAGCCGGTGCTGGCGCGCAGGAAGTCGGCGAAGTAGACCGACGCCTGCGCACCGAGGTCGGCCTGGATCCGCACCTCGTCGCTCGGCGGTCGACTCGGGTCGTCGGCGCAATTGATGGCGAGGCCGGCGAGCTGGCTGTTGTCGTAGGTACCGTCGGGTTGACGACCGAGGTACGTGTCGGCGAGCACCTGCAGCAACGAACCGTCCTGTTCGGTCTCGGCGGCGGACAGGGCGTCGGCGAGCACCGGCCACAGCTGCGTGCTGTAGAGCGCGGCCGCGACGCCGAGCGTCAGTTCGCCGGGGGTCAGGACGCGGTCGGCGTCGTCGGTCGGAAAGCTCCCGACGGTCGCAATCTCGTCGACGAGGCCGGTGTAGACGTCGAGCGTCGGGCCGACATCGGCGAGCGCACAGTCGGCGTCGGCGTCACACGCGTCGGCGAAGCTCTCGAGTGCGGCGTCGAAGCCCGGACCCTGTTCGAGACCGATGAGCGCGAGGTCGTCGGTCGGCTTGACAGCGCCGTCGAGCACGAGCGCCCGCACACGGTCGGGGAACAGCTCGGCGTACGTCGCGCCGAGCCGGGTGCCGTAGGAGAAGCCGACGTAGCTGAGCTGGTCGTCGCCCAACGCCTCGCGGAGCGCATCGAGATCGCGGGCTGCGTTGTTGGTGCCGACGTACGGCTCGAATGCCACCGAGTCGGCGGTACAGGTGTCGGTGCGGCCCTCGGCCTCGGCGACCAGTTCCTCCCAACCGGCGTCGTCACCGGCGGCCAGCAGCGTCACGTCGTCGTCGAAGTCGACCTCGCAGTCGATCGCCGTGCTCGAGGCCACACCTCGCGGATCGAACGACACCAGGTCGAACCGCTCGGCCAGCTCGGGTGGCACCGCCGACGCGGCATTGGCGAGGAATTCGATGCCCGAACCGCCGGGCCCGCCCGGGTTGAACACCAGCGATCCGATCCGCAGGTCGTCGTCGGCCGTGGCGGCTCGGGCGACGGCGATGTCGATGGTGTCGCCGTCGGGGGCGGCGTAGTCGCGTGGCACCGTCAGCGTGGCGCACTGAAGACCGGCCAGTTCCGCCGCCGCCCCGTCGCACGAGGTCCACTCCAGGGTGCCGATGTCGGGATTGGCTGGTCCCGTGGTGGGCGTGGTCGACTCGGAGCCACCGTCGGTCGTCGGTGGTGCCGCATCATTCGAACCGAGGGGGTCGGCGACCACCGTGACGACGTCCGGCGACGCCGAACACGCCGAAAGAGCGACCAACGCCAGCAGAGCGAAGACACGACGCACGAGACGACGCTACCGCTGGCCCCGACGCCAGTTCGGTCAACGACGTACACCTGGTGTCTGACGCCAGATGTGCGCCACGTCGCGCTTCAGTTCGGGGCCGTCGATGCCGATGCACAGCCATGCCGCAGCGCCGATTCGCCGCCCTCGTCCTCGCCATGGTCGCCACGCTCGCAGCCTGCGGATCGTCGGGCGACTCCGATACGAGTTCCGCGTCGGCCACCGTCGATGGCGCCGTGGTCGCCGTCGGTGACGCTCCCGCTCCGACCCCCGCTCCTGGCGACGGTGTCGGCAGCATCGGCGATGCCGTTGAAGTGGCTGCCGGCGCGCCGGGCGACGCAGCGGCAGCGGCGTGCACCGTCGATCGTCAGACACTCGACACTGCTGTCGAGACGTACGAACTTCTGAATGGCGCGTTGCCGACGAGTCAGCAGGAGTTGCTCGACGCCCAGATGATTCGCGAGATGTCGGTGCGTTACGAGATCAGCCCCGAGGGTGTCGTGGTGCCGGCACCGGGCAGCCCCTGCACCTGAGCCGTCGCTCCCGAACCTGCGGCGATCAGCCCAGCCACTTCGGCGTGTAGTCGTCAGGCGGCGAAATCGCCATGCTCACCGCGCCGTCGACGGTCGAGGCGCGGCGAGCGAGCGCCGCATTCGCCTGGCTGACGAAGCCCGTCGTCACCGACGCGTCGATGAACTCGAACAACGGCGCGAAGTAGTCCGCCACATCGAGGAACACGACCGGCACGGCGACGAGGCCGAGTTGGTTCCAGGTGATCATCTCGAAGGTCTCGTCGAGGGTGCCAAAACCGCCGGGGAGCACGATCACGCCATCAGACAGGGCGGCCATGCGCGCCTTGCGAGCATGCATCGACGGCGTGATCTCCAGCTCGGTCAAGCCGAAGTGGGCGACCTCGGCGGCCACGAGCTGCTCGGTCATCACGCCGGTGACCGATCCGCCGCCGACGAGCGCTGCGTCGGCGACCACGCCCATCAATCCGACGTGACCACCGCCGTAGACGAGACGGTGCCCGTCTGCAGCGATCGCGGAACCGAGCAAACGTGCCGTCTCGACGAACACAGGGTGTGTTCCCGAACTCGACCCACAGAACACACAGATGACGGCCATCGCCCCATCATGCGTCACACATGGCTCAAATGGCCGACGCGATTACCGGCCAGTAACGTCTTCCCCATGACTGCGATCGCTGCTCCCGACCTTCCTGCTGCCGCTGATGCCATCGATCTCGCCGACCGGGTCGTCGGCAAGGCCGTGCGTCAGCTCGCTGCCGCGGGTGGGCCTGACGAGCACCAGGTGCTCGCCTACGACATCGCCCACGCCGCCTCCGGCGTCGCGACGGCCCGGTCGCTGCTCGACTACGGCGCCAAGGGCGACGTCGAGGCGAAGATCACGTGCGCGTTCGCGGCCGACATGCTGCACGACCTCGCCGGCAAGATCCTCGGCCGCGAGGACGCGTGGGGCGTCGAGCGCGACGCACTCGGCAACACGCATGCATTTGTGTCGCAGTTTCGGGCGCCCGAGTTTCTTGCGTCACTCGCCGACCAGGCCGGGCCGAACCACCTCGACGACGACATGGAGATGGTGGCCGACACGTTCGGATCCTTCGCGGCGAACGTGATTGCACCGCACGCCGAGCACGTCCACCGCACCAACGGCGATGTCCCCGAGGAGATCATCAGCGGGATGGCCGAACTCGGCGCGTTCGGCCTCAGCGTGCCGGCGGAGTACGGCGGCTTCAGCGAGGGCGGCGACTCGGAGTACATCGCCATGGTCGTTGCGACCGAAGAGCTCTCGAAGGCCAGCCTCGGCATCGGCGGATCGTTGATCACCCGTCCTGAAATCCTGACTCGAGCTCTCGTCAAGGGTGGCACCGAGGAGCAGAAGCAGAAGTGGCTCCCGAAGCTGGCCACCGCCGAGGTGATGCCCGCCGTCGCCGTCACCGAGCCCGACTACGGCAGCGATGTCGCCGGCATCAAGGTGACCGCCACGCCGGCGCCGGGCCCGAACGGTGAGGCCGGCTGGGTGATCAACGGTGTCAAGACGTGGTGCACGTTCGGCGCCCGCGCCGACGCTCTCACGCTGCTGGCACGGACCGATCCCGACCGGTCGAAGACGCATCGCGGCCTGTCGCTGTTCATCGTGCCCAAGCCGCGCGGCGACAGCCACGGCTTCGAACTCGCCCAGGACCCGATCGACGTCGACGGCGCAACGCGCACCGGCAAGATGGAAGGCCGTCCGATCGACACGATCGGCTACCGCGGCATGCACTCGTACGAGATCGCGCTCGAGGACTGGTGGGTGCCCGCCGAGAACCAGGTCGGCATGGAAGACGGGCTCGGCAACGGGTTCTACTACCAGATGGCCGGCTTCGAGAACGGCCGACTGCAGACCGCTGCCCGTGCCGTTGGCGTCATGCAGGCCGCGTACGAGGCGGCGCTCGACTACGCCGAGAACCGCAAGGTGTTCGGCGAGGCGATCATCGACTATCAACTCACCCGAGCCAAGCTCGGCCGTATGGCGGTGCTCACGCAGGCCGGCCGCCAGTTCTCGTACGCCGTCGCCACGTTGATGGCCAAGGGCGAAGGCGCGATGGAGGCCTCGATGGTCAAGGCGTACGTGTGCAAGGCCGCCGAATGGGTGAGCCGCGAGGCGATGCAGATCCACGGCGGCATGGGCTACGCCGAGGAGTTCCCAGTGAGCCGCCTGTTCGTCGACGCCCGCGTGCTGTCGATCTTCGAAGGCGCCGACGAGACCCTCTGCCTCAAGGTGATCGCCCGCCAATTGATCTCCGCAAGCACCTGACGATTACATCGCGGGTCTGACCCGTGATGTAATCCACCACCACCGATCGGAGCGCTGTGCTCATCGCACTCGACAATCTGATGGCGGCCCGCTATCAGATGGCGTTGTCGTTGGGATTCCACATCGTGCTGTCGTGCTTTGGGGTGGCATTCCCCGCGCTGATCTACGTACTGCATCGACGCGGCATCAAGTACGGGGATGCCGATGCACTCGTGCTCGCCAGGAAGTGGGCGAAGGTCGCGGCGGTGCTGTTCGCAGTGGGAGCGGTGTCCGGCACGATTCTCAGCTTCGAGATGGGCCTGCTGTGGCCGGGCCTCATGTCGACCTACGGCGATGTGATCGGCCTGCCGTTCGCTCTCGAGGGCATCGCCTTCTTCGTCGAAGCGATCTTCATCGGCATCTACCTCTACGGCTGGGGCCGCCTGTCGCCGCGTGTCCACCTCAACACGCTGATCCCGATCATGATCTCGGGTGCGTTCGGCACGTTCTGCATCATCTCGGTCAACGCGTGGATGAACGCCCCGGCAGGGTTCGACCTCGACGCAAACGGCGAGGTCATCAACGTCCGGCCGCTCGAAGCGATGTTCAACTCGGCCGTCCTCGGCCAGTCGGTGCACATGTTCGTCGCCACGTACATGGTGACCGGCTTCCTGGTGGCCTCGGTCTACGCAGTCGGGATGTTGAAGGGCCGCACCGACCACCGTCATCGGCTCGGCTTCAAGGTGGCGTTCGCGTTCGCCGGGATCGCCGCGGTCATCCAGCCGTTCGTCGGACACCTCGCCGGCCAGCGGCTGGCCGACGAGCAGCCGAGCAAGATCGCCGCGATCGAGTTGGCGACCGAGACCCAGACCCAGGCGCCGCTGACGATCGGCGGGATCCTGATCGACGACGAGGTCAGATTCGGACTCGAGATCCCGAGGCTCGGCTCGCTCGTCGTCACCGACTCGTTGAACGGCGAGGTCCCCGGATTCGACCAGATCCCACCCGACGAGCGACCACCGGCCAACGTGGTGCACCTCGCGTTCCAGACAATGGTCGGCGCGGGCACGGTGATGGCGATGGTCGCCGTCTGGTACTGGTGGCGGCGGCGGCGGCGTGCCGACGATCCGCTGAGCGTCTGGCTGTTGCGCGCGACGGTCGTGTGCGGCGCGCTCTCGGTCGTCGCGCTCCAGGCCGGGTGGGTGACCACGGAGGTCGGTCGCCAACCGTGGATCGTCTACCGCGTCATGCGCGTCGACGAAGCGGTCACGAGTAACGGTGGGA
Organism: Ilumatobacteraceae bacterium; assembly: GCA_963715825.1. Taxonomy (GTDB): domain Bacteria; phylum Actinomycetota; class Acidimicrobiia; order Acidimicrobiales; family Ilumatobacteraceae; genus Sva-07. The sequence goes on along the minus strand of CAVQSI010000016.1, from coordinate 176,991 downwards.
TCTGGATCAGCCTGGCCGTCGTGATCGTGGTGTACGCCTCGATGGCGTACATGGCCGCACGGGTGATCCGCGGCATGGCGCGCCGCTGGCGAGAGTCCGACGTCATCGACATCGCCACGCCGTACGGACCGTCCGAGGAACTTGCTCCGGCACGAACCGCACCACCCGACGCCGACGGGACCGACTGAGCAATGGGTCTCGCCGACCTGGTGGCCGTGCTGCTGTTCGTGGGCGTCATCGCCTACGCCCTGTTCGGTGGGGCCGACTTCGGCTGCGGATTCTGGGACCTCACGGCCGGAGACGCCGACCGCGGCGCCCACCTCCGCCACCAGATCGACAAGTCGATCGGCCCGGTGTGGGAGGCCAACCACGTCTGGCTGATCTACATCCTGGTGTTCATGTGGACTGCGTTCCCCGAACCGTTCGCGGCGATCATGACCACACTGTTCATCCCGTGGCTGCTGGTGGGCCTTGGGATCGTGCTGCGCGGCGGAGCCTTCGCCTTCCGTAAGTTCTCGACCTCATTCGGTGAGGCGCGCATGCACGGGATCATGTTCGCCACGTCGTCGGTGATCACGCCGTTCTTCCTCGGAATGATCGCCGGCGCGATCGCCAGCGGGCGCGTCCCGGCCGACGGCAACGGCGACCTGTGGAGCAGTTGGACCGGGCCGACGTCGTGGGTGGGCGGGGCGCTTGCGGTGTTGACGACCACCTTCCTGGCGGGCACGTTCCTCGCTGCGGACGCCCGACGAGGTGGGAACGAAGCGCTGGCGGCCGAGATGGGCCGCAAGTCGCTGATCGCCGGCGCGGTGACCGGTACCGCCGCGATCGGCGCCGCGGTGACGATCGAACTCGATGCTCCGACGCTCGCCAGCGGGCTGCACGGCCGCGGGCTGCCGCTGATCATCATCTCGGCGCTTGCCGGGGCGACGAGCATGTGGCGGCTGTGGCAACGCGACTTCGCACGAGCCCGCATCGGCGCGATCATCGCCGTCGCCGCGATCGTCATCGGCTGGGGAGTCGGCCAGTACGACTGGATCCTCGTCGACCAGGTGACGATCGCCGAGGGCATCGGCGCCCGCTCCACCCAGGTCGGCCTCGTGATCGTGTTCGCGCTGGCCGCGGTGACCGCGGTGCCGGCGCTGATCTGGCTGTATGTGTTGGTCAACTCCGACCGCTGGTCGAAGGACGAACCCGCAACGGCCTGAGCCCACCAACACGTCCTGCGATGAGCGAACCGACCGGATACGGCGGTTTCGCTCATCGCAGCCCGTTCAACGCCCCTTCCGATGAGCGAACCGACCGGATCCGGCGGTTTCGCTCATCGCAGCGAGGTGGGACGGCGAGTCAGGCGGCGCGGAGGTCGAGGAGCATCGCCCACAGCGGGTCGTCGAACGTCGACAGCGCGGGGCGGACCTCCGGCGATGCCTTGTCGCCCAGGCGCGCAACCACGAGATCGAGGTCTCGCGAGATGTACAGCTTCTGGTCGTCCTTGCCCAGCGCCGAGACCAGATCAGCGGGAGCACTCGGGATCAGCCAGCCCGGGCGAGAAATCTGGGCGCCGGGAAGGCGGAAGCTCTCCTGGCCGTTGAGCCACCAGAGGTAGCCGTAGGCCTCGTTGCTCGTTTGGCTCGGCGTGAACGACTCGTCGAGCCAACCGGGGGCCAGACCTGGTTGGCTCGCGCCAATCACGGTCTGGCCAATCGCAGTCAGGTCGCTCGCCGAGGCGTACAGACCGATCGGCGCGAACTGTGCCGATCGGCGCTCGTAGAACACGGCCGTGATTGCGCCCGCTGGCGCGAACAGCCACTCGTCGGCAAGGTCGTCGAGTTCACGACCCGTGATGGTCGTGAGCACATCGAACAACGCGGCGAACGCGCCGCTGTAGTTCCACTCCGCTCCTGGCCCCGCGACCACCGCGAATTGGTCGTCGAGTCCGCTCGTCATCGAGAGAAGTTGTCGCACCGTGATGCCGGCGGTCTCGCCGTGCGGAGTCCAGCCGTTGCCCAACACGTCGTCGATCTCCGTGTCGAGGCCGATCAGTCCGTCGCCGACCGCGCGTCCGAGAAGGAGGGACAGCACGCTCTTCTGCGCAGACGCGATGTCGCGACCCGCGGTCGAATCGGTGCGATACCACTCGTGGATCACGGTGCCCGCCTCCACGATGCGGAACGCATCCGTGTTCGCATCGTCGAGGAAACGGTCGAGTTCGTCGAAGTCGGCGCCGGCCCACGGTGCCGTGACCGGCGACGTCGTGACCGGCGACGTCGTGACCGGCGACGTCGTGACCGGCGATGTGCCGAGCGCTGAGCTGGGCGTCGGGCGATCACCCGAACCGTTCGAGCATCCCGCTACGAGGATCGCCGCGCCGGCGCCGACCGCAGTGCTGATGAAGTCTCGGCGCGTGCGCATTCGACAGTTGTAGACCAACCAGCCAAGAACGAGTTGTGATTCGGCGGTCAGCAGATCATCGAGGTCGTCCGGTGCCGTCAGACGCCATCGTCAACAGCTCGGCAACGCTCGAGATCCGTTCGAAATCGGCACCGACATGATCGTCGTAGGGGTCGAGCAGGATCGGATGGAGACCTGCGGCCGACGATGCGGCGATGTCCATCGTGACCGAGTCACCGACGTACGCGATCCGCGATCGGTCGAACTCGGCGAAGTACGGCAGGGCGTGATCGAAGATCGCCGGATCGGGTTTGGCGACGCCGACCACGTGGCTGTCGACGATGCAACGCATCTCGACATGGGCACCCGCGCCGGTCTGGGCGATGTGCCGCACCAGCATGCCCTCGATCTGGCCGCTGGCGTTCGACACGACACCCATCGGAACGTTCGATGACGCGAGCGCATCGAGCGCTGTGCGAGTCTCCGGGATCACCCACCGCCACAGCGGTGCGTGGCGAGTCAGGTCGAGCAGCGCTGCGGCCTCACCGACCTCGTGGTCGGGCACTCCGACCGACCGGACGTAGGCCTCGTTGTACACATCCCAACTCGCCTCGTCGGCAACGGCATCGGACTTCGCCTTCATCCCGGCGTAGTGAGCCCGGCGATGCGCCTCGATCGACGGGTCACCACCGAAGTAGGCCAGGAGTGGGCCGAGCACCGTCGGGTCGGGCAGAACGAGTACGCCGCCCGCGTCGAACAGGACGGCATCGAATCGTTTCGTCACAGGCGACCGGGTCAGCCCAGCTTGTCGTGGAGGAACGCCGTGGCCTGCGGCCAGATCTCGTCGTACTTCGCCTGGTTCTGGGTGCCGAGCGCGTTGTGCGGCGCCATGAAGGCGTGGCCGGTGCCGAGGTGCACGGTGATCGAAGCATCCTTGCCGAGTGCCTTGAGTTCCTCTTCGAGGTGCATGGCTGCCGAGGGCGGGAAGAAGTCGTCGTGCTCGGCCATGTGACCCTGGATCGCCGCTTCGATCTTCGAGTAGTCGGGCTGGTCGTCGCCCTGCGGGAACCCGTAGAACGGCACGGCGGCCTTGACCTTGTCCGGCCGCAATGCGGCGAGCACGAACGTGAGCATGCCACCCATACAGAACCCGACGACACCGATCCCGTTGTCGGTCGTCGCCTGATGGTCGGCGAGGAAGTCGACGGCCCCGCTCATGTCGCGCCCGGCGCGGTCGGCCGGCAGCGCGCTCATCAGCTCGCCCGCCTTGTCCATCTCGGTGTGCCCGGCGAGTTCACCGTGGTACAGGTCGGGCGCGAGGGCCACGAAGCCGGCCGCGGCGAGCCGGTCTGCCATTTCCTTGATGCCGGAATCGAGGCCCCACCATTCCTGGATCACGATGACCCCGGGACCCGTCCCGCTCTCGGGAAGCGTCAGGTACCCCGCCGCTTCGTTGCCGTTGCTCGGAAAATTGACGATGTCTCCCATGCCCCAAACGTAGACCGGATTCGGTGAGTGCCATACGATCGCAACTGTGACTCAGCTCGACTCCCCACCCTCCGCGCTGCTCGGCGACGCGTACGCCAACGACCGCGCCCGCGTGTTCCATTCGTGGTCGGTACAGAGCGCCCTCGATCCGACCGTGATCGCCGGCGCTTCGGGCTCGAAGTTCTGGGACGAAACGGGCCGCGAATGGATCGACTTCACGTCGATGCTCGTCAACATGAACCTCGGGCACCAGCACCCGAAGATGATCCAGGCGATCAAGGATCAGGCCGACGTGTTGTGCATGGTGGCCCCGCCGTTCGCCAACGACCAGCGCAGCGAGGCTGCCCGTCTCATCGTCGAGAAGGCCAACCGTGACGGCGCCGGCGGGCACTTCGAGAAGGTGTTCTTCACCAACGCCGGCGCCGAGGCAGTCGAGAACGCCGTGCGTCTCGCCAAGGGCGTGACCGGGCGGATGAAGGTGCTGTCGGCATACCGGAGCTACCACGGCGGCACCGCGCTCACCGTCGGGCTCACCGGCGAGCCGCGCCGGCTGGAGAACGAACCGTCGGTGCCCGGGCTGGTGAAGTTCTGGGGGCCGTACCCGTACCGTTCGGCATTCCACTCCGACGTCACCCGAGCAGGAGACCGAGCGGGCGCTCGCAGCACCTGCGCGACACGATCCTCGTCGAAGGCGCCGACAAGATTGCCGCGATCATCCTCGAGTCGGTCATCGGCACGAACGGCATCCTCGTGCCGCCGCCCGGCTACCTCGAGGGGTTGCGGGCGCTGTGCGACGAGTTCGGCATCGTGTGGATCGCCGACGAGGTGATGGCCGGGTTCGGTCGCACCGGCCAGTGGTTCGCCTGGCAGAACTGGGACGCCCAGCCCGACCTGATCTGCTTCGCGAAGGGCGTCAACTCCGGGTACGTCCCGCTCGGCGGCGTCGTGATCTCCTCGGCGATCGCCCACGCCTACGACGACAAGATGTTCCCCGGCGGTCTCACCTATTCGGGCCACCCACTGGCGTGCTCGACGGCGGTCGCGAGCATCGGCATCTTCGAGGCGGAGGGTGTGCTCGCCCATTCCCGCCACCTCGGCGACGACATCATCGGCCCGGCGCTGCGCGACATTGTCGTCGCGTCATCCGGCGGTCGGCGAGGTCCGTGGCCTCGGCGTGTTCTGGGCGGTCGAACTCGTCACCGATCCGGCCACCCGCGAGCCCGCTCCGCCCGCGACGGTGGGAGCCGTCGTCGCCGAGTGCAAGCGCAACGGGATGTGGCCGCTCTCGGCCGGCAACCGCATCCACGTGGTGCCGCCGTGCAACTCCCCCGACGATCTCGTCCGCGATGGCCTGGCCATCCTCGACGCCGCACTTGCCGTCGCCGACAACGCAATGTCCTGACGCTTCTCGTGAACAAGTTCGCGCCCTGTCCGCGCACTTGTTCACGAGAAGGGCGGGATACGAGGGTCAGAGCGATCTAGCTTGCCCGCATGGCCGAATCGACCAGCGACCGACTCACGCTCCACTTGCGCTCGTGGGTCGGCGAGTGGCCGCCACCGGCCGGCGGGGTGAGCGTCGTCGGCGACCCGGCCCGGCTGGAGCCGACGTGGGACGGCACCGTCCGACCGCTCCAAGGAGTGAGCGACGGTGTCGGCACCGTCATCGCCGTGCCGCCGGCCGCTGCCGACGCCATTCGCAACGCGATCGGCGACGACCTGAATCGGGTCGGCCTCGGCAACGAACTGGGCGAGATCCTCGGCGTCGGGCCATCGGCGTTCGGGGCCGGGATCTTCCGCACGACCGACCGCGTCGATCCGGACATCGCCGACCTGGGCGTGTGGTTCGAGCAGCAGACCGACGATCTCCCCGAGTGGCTCGCGCCGTTCAACGGGCCGCGCCTGGTCGCCTTCGACGACGACGGTCGAGCGATCGCCGGAGTCGGGATCAAGGTCCACGACGAGTGGGGCCAAGAACTGTCGGTCGTCACCGACGAAGCGGCGCGCGGCCTCGGTCTCGCTCGTGGTCTCGTGGCGACCGCCGCCCGGCGCATGCTCGACGAAGGTTCGGTGCCGACGTACCTCCATGCGCCTGACAACACCGCCAGCGCCCGCGTTGCCGACGCCGTCGGATTCGCCGACCGCGGCTGGAAGGTCTACGGGCTCTGGCCCCGGCGCTGACCGATTACGTCGCGGGTCTGACCCGTGTTGTAACCCCACGCGTGAACACATGGTGCGCTCGCGGCACCATGTGTTCACGCGAACAGGCTCAGCGAGTGGTTACTCGCCGCCTTCGTTGAGGGTGACCTCGATGGGCTCGAAGCATGTCGCCGAACAGATCGAGATCCTCGTTGGTGAGCATCGCCCACGCGGCCTCGACGATCTCGTTGGTGTACGCACCATCGGTCGGCGGTGCTGTCAGCACGGTGGCGCCGTCGAGGTTCGGTGTGTTCTGGCTGATCTCGACGGTGCGGTCCCACGCGTTGGCATCGATGTAGCCGATCCCGTCGGGTGACGGCCAGATCAGCTTGTTGACCTCGTTGACCTGCCACAGCTGATGGCTCGCTCCGAGCGTCGAACCGGCCGCCACCACGATGTCGCGGCACGCCTCCGGATTGTCGCGGCAGTACACCCAGCCCTTCATGGACGCAGCAACGAATCGCGTCGCCTGATCCTTGTACTCCGGGTCGTCGGCGAGACGACCCGCAGTCGGCCCAGATCGCGTCCTGCAGCATGCCGACACCGATCTCTTCGTAGCTGATCACGTTGAAGTCCTCGGGCTGGTACAGCTCGCCGGTGTCGGGGTTGACCGTCTCGAGGACCTGGGCGTACTCGTTGTACGTCATTGCCTCGGCGGCATCGATCGAGCCGTCGAGCAGCGCGACCATGTCGAACTGCTGGCCCACGAGCGTCACGTCGGTGGCCGGGTCGAGACCGGCCTGGCCGATCGCGGCGAACACCTCGTACTCGTTGCCGAAGCCCCAGTTGCCGATGTTCTTGCCGGCGAAGTCCGCAGGCGTCGTGATGCCTGCGTCGGCGAAGCTCACCTGCAGGGTTCCCGAGCGCTGGTAGATCTGGGCGATGTTGGTGATGTCGGCACCGGCTTCACGGCTGGCGAGCGCCTTGGGCACCCACGCGAGTGCGAAGTCGACGTCGCCGTTGGCGAGCTGGGTCTGCGGCACGATCTCGACGCCACCCTCGACGATGGTCACGTCGAGGCACATGTCCTCGTAGAAGCCCTGGTCCTGCGCGGCGTAGTAGCCAGCGAACTGGGCCTGGGTGAACCACTGCAGCTGCAAGCTGATCTCGTCGATCGTCTCACAGTCGCCAGGTTCACCGCCACCGGTCGAGTCGCCCGGCGCTTCGGTGCTCGCCGAGGTGTCGGACGGCTCGCTGGACGAGTCGTCGTCGCTGCCGCAGGCGGCACCGATCAGTGCAAAGGTGACGACGGCTGCCGCCGCCACACGGACACGTTGCTTGTTCATGCTGTTGCTCCCCCGGGGTCGAGGCCCCGACTGTGTTGGTTGGTCTGGTGTTGGTTGGTGGATCGTGGAGAACTGGTGGAACGAGGCGCCGGTCGCGCGGTCGGCGACGCGAGCCGTTCGAGCAACACGGCGGCAAGGTAGAACGCCAGGCCGAGCAGGCACGCTCCGATGACGTAGCCCCACGACGCAGCGGTACGCGAGACGGCGGCGTTCGACGTGATCCCGTAGCCCAGTCCGTTCTGGCTCCCGCCGAAGTACTCCGACACGAAGGCCGTGATCACGGCGACCGGCGCGGCGATCTTCAGCGCAGTGAAGAGATAGGACGTCGCGTTCGGAATCCGGGCCTTGCGGAGGACCTCCGACTTCGATGCGGCATACGACTGCAGCAGTTCCATGTGGATCGGACTGACCTGACGCAGGCCCTTCGCCACGTTCAGCAGCACGATGAACGACACGATCAGCGTGACCATCAGGCGCCGTGGGATTTCTGTCGTGCTGGCGAACATGTTGTTGAACACCGGCACCAGCACGATGATCGGGATCGCATTGAGGGCGACTGCAAGTGGCGTGACGAGTTCGTTGACCACGTTGAAGCGCATCAACACGAAGCTGAGCGCGACACCGCAGATCACCCCGAACAGCAACCCGACGAACGCGTTGGCGCCGGTGACGACCATCGCGTCCCAGACCTTGGCCCAGTTGTCGCCGAGCGTCGACCAGATCGACGACGGCGCCGGCAACAGGAACGGTTGGATGTCGAATGCCCGCACGATGATTTCCCAGGTGCCGACGAAGAGCACACCAACGATGAGCGGCGGCACCAGCACCTGCCAGACCGACCTGAGGACCCTCATCGATCCTCCACGCCACGAGCGCCGCCGTGACCTGGCTGCCCCTCGGCACCGCGCAACGCTTCTCGGACCTCGGTGATCTTCTTGTAGAAGAGGTCGTCTTCGCGCGTGTCGTCATCGCGCTCGGCCCCGAGGTCGACGTCGACGATCTCGGTGATGCGACCGGGGCGCGGCGACATCACCACCACCCGGTTCGACAGGTACACCGCCTCGGGGATCGAGTGGGTGACGAACACCACGGTGGTCTCGGCCGCCGCGCAGATCCGGAGGAGTTCGGCCTGCATGTGTTCACGGGTCATCTCGTCGAGCGCGCCGAACGGCTCGTCCATCAACAACAGCGGGGGGTGCGATGCGAGCGCACGGGCGATCGCCACGCGCTGCTGCATGCCACCGGACAGCTGCCACGGCATGTGCGAGCCGAAGTCGGCCAGCTGCACCAGGTCGAGCATCTCGTCGGCCCGTTTCGCCCGCTTCGCCTTGTTCCACCCCTTCAACTCGAGCGGCAGTTCGATGTTCTTGCGGACGGTCCGCCACTCGAAGAGACCCGACTGTTGAAACGCCATCCCGTAGTCCTGATCGAGTCGAGACTGCGTGGCCGACTTGCCGTTGACCAGCACGGTGCCGGAGGTCGGCTCGATCAGGTTCGCGATCAGTCGCAGCAACGTCGACTTGCCGCAGCCCGACGGCCCGATCAACGAGACGAAGTCGCCGCGGTCGATCGACAGATCGATGTCGACCAGGGCGTCGACCTGATTCGATCGGCCGGGGTTGAACGCCATCGACACACCATCGACGACGACCGCCGCGGACGCCGACAGCGAATCAACGGCGCTCATGCCCCCGCCTCCTGCGGTCGGTTGCGCATGGCGATCGCTTCGATGGCGACGACGAGACCGAACATCAGCAACCCGATCGTCGCGGCGCCGAAGACCGCCGTGTAGAGCTGCGCAGGATCGCTGGTCGCCTTCTGGCCGTACGTCAGCGACGCAAAGCCGATACCACGCACGCCTGTGGAGATTTCCGACACGATCACGCCGATCACCGCAGCCGTCGCCGCCAGCTTCATCCCGGGGACCATCGTCGGCACCGCGGCCGGTAGCCGGAGCTTGAACAGGGTGCGCCACCAGCCGGCGGCGTAGCTGTCCATCAACTCGAGGGACGCGGCCGGCGCGTTCCCCAGGCCCTTCAGCGTTGCGACGGCGATCGGGAAGAACGCGAGGAAGGCCCCGAGGGAAGCGACCCAGGTCCACTTCGGCAGATCCCAGTTGCCGCCAATGGCAGCCACCTGCGGTGCCAGTGCGATCAGCGGCACGGTCTGCGAGGCGATCACATACGGCAGCAGGCCACGCTCGAGCACCTTGAACCTCGCCATCACGATGGCCAAGCCGACGCCGAACACACCGCCGAGCAGCAAGCCGACGAGGGCCATGCGGAACGTGTACCAGCTGTAGCCGAGCACCGCCATCCAGATCGGTGTGTCGCGTCCACGCACCTCCGGGTCGAACAGCCGTTGCACCATTTCCCACGTGTGCGGCATGGCACGATCGCTCGATCGGGGGACGAGCCGCCAGCCAAGAATCTCGGCGCCTTCCTCGGGCCCGACGACCTTGTAGAACTCCCACAGGGCGGCGACGCACATCAGTGCGACGACGAACAATCCAGCTCGACGGGCACCTCTGGCGATCACGAACGGGCCAAAGCCTGTTCCCTGAGTGCGGGGATCACGTGCTCGCCGTACTGGGTGAGGGTGTGGTCCTTGCCGTCGTGCTGGAGGTAGATCGCGAACTGGTCGACGCCGAGATCGGCGAGGGCATGGAGGCGTTCGAGCTGCGCCTCGACCGGGCCGAGGATGCAGAACCGGTCGACGATCTCGTCGGGCACGAACGACGTGTGCGTGTTGCCCGCCTGGCCGTGCTGGTTGTAGTCGTAGGCCTCGCGGCCCGCGATGTAGTCGGTGAGCGCCGCGGGCACGGCGGCCGACTCGCCATAGCGCTCGACGATGTCGGCGACGTGGTTGCCGACCATCCCGCCGAACCACCGGCACTGATCGCGCATGTAGGCGAGGTCCTCGCCGACGTAGGCCGGAGCTGCCACGCAGATCGTGATGTCGTCGGGATTGCGTCCGGCGTCGCTGGCCGCGGAGCGGACCGCACCGATCGTCCACTCGGCGATCGACAGGTCGGCGAGCTGCAGGATGAACCCGTCGCAGGTCTCGCCGATCAGCTTCAGCGCCTTCGGGCCGTAGCCGGCGCCCCACACCTCGAGGCGGCTCTTGGACGCCCACGGCAGCGTGATCGTCGAGCCCTTGTAGTCGACGCTTCGCCCGTTGGCGAGTTCGCGGATCACATGGATCGACTCGCCCATCGTGGCGAGCGTGGTCGGCTTGCCGTTGGTGACCCGCACCGCCGAGTCGCCGCGGCCGATGCCGCAGATCGTGCGGTTGCCGTACATCTCGTTGAGCGTGGCGTACGTCGAAGCGGTGACCGTCCAGTCACGGGTGGCCGGGTTGGTCACCATCGGGCCGACGACGACGTTGCGGGTCTCGTCGAGGATCTTCGAGTAGATGACGTACGGCTCCTCCCACAGGATGTGCGAGTCGAACGTCCACACATGGCTGAACCCGTACGTCTCGGCCCGCTTCGCCAGATCGATCACCCGCGCGGCCGGCGGAGTGGTCTGCAGAACCAGGCCGATGTCCATCAGCGCGTCTCGGGGAAACCGAGGTCGACGCTGCTGGTGGAGGGGTCGGGCCAGCGGCTCGTGACCACCTTGGCCTGGGTGTAGAAGTTGACACCCTCGGGTCCGTACATGTGGGTGTCGCCGAACAGGCTGGCCTTCCAGCCGCCGAAGCTGTAGTAGCTGACCGGGACCGGGACCGGCACGTTGATGCCGACCATGCCGACCTGTACGTCGAACTGGAACTGGCGGGCGGCGCCGCCGTCGCGGGTGAAGATCGCCGTGCCGTTCGCGTACGGGTTTGCGTTGATGGTGTCGATGCCCTCCTGGTAGCCGGCGACCCGCATCACCGACAACACCGGGCCGAAGATCTCGTCGCGGTAGCAGGCCATGTCGGTCGTGACGTGGTCGAGCAGGGTCGGATTGAGGAAGTACCCGTCGGCCGGCACGTCCGCGCGCCCGTCGACGACGAGCGTTGCACCCTCCTCCGGTGCGTTGTTCACGTAGCCGCGCACCCGATCGCGATGCTCGGCGGTGATCAGCGGACCCATCTCGTTGTCGGGCTCGTTGCCGGGCCCGACCTTGATCGCCGGGATCCGTTCGGCGATCTTCGCCACGAGGTCGTCGGCGATCGAGTCCGCTGCCAGCACGACGCTGATCGCCATGCACCGCTCCCCCGCCGAGCCGTATCCGGCACCGACCGCCGCGTCAGCGGCCATGTCGACGTCGGCGTCGGCGAGGACGAGCATGTGGTTCTTGGCGCCGCCGAGCGCCTGGACGCGTTTGCCGTTCGCCGTGCCGGTCTCGTAGATGTACTTCGCGATCGGCGTCGAGCCGACGAAGCTCACCGCAGCGATGTCGTCGTGCTCCAGGATCGCGTCGACGGCGACCTTGTCGCCCTGCACGACGTTGAAGCAGCCGGCCGGGAGCCCGGCCTGGGCGAGCAGCTCGGCGAGGAACAACGCGACCGACGGGTCCTTCTCCGACGGCTTCAGGACGAACGTGTTGCCGCAGGCGAGCGCATTGGCGAACATCCACATCGGGACCATCGCCGGGAAGTTGAACGGTGTGATGCCGGCCACCACGCCGAGCGGCTGGCGGATCGAGTACACGTCGATGCCGCCGGCGGCCTGCTCGGAGTAGTCGCCCTTGATCAGCTGCGGGATGCCGCACGCGAACTCGATGTTCTCGAGGCCGCGGGCGACCTCGCCCAGCGCATCCGACAGCACCTTGCCGTGCTCGGCGGTGACCAGCGAGGCGATCTCCTTGCGGTTTGCGTCGACGAGTTCACGCATGCGGAACATCACCTCGGCGCGCTTCGACAGCGACGCCGAACGCCACGCCGGGAACGCCGCCTTCGCCGACGCGACCGCGGCGTCGACCTCGGCGACCGAGGCCAGATTGACGGCGGCCGCCTGCTCACCGGTCGCCGGGTTGAACACCGGCGCCGAACGACCCGACGTCGACCCGACGACTCTGCCCGTCGATCCAATGCGAAATGGTCTTCATGTTCAACTCGATTCGTGAGTGGAGTGCACCAGGGGTCAGACCCCTGAGGCACTCAGTGGAGGTAGCGGCTGAGGCCGCGCTTGACGTACTTGCCGTGGCCTTTGCGGCCGACGTAGGTGTCGTTCTCGATCACCACGGTGCCGCGGCTGAGGACGGTATCGACCTTGCCGTCGATCTCGAAGCCCTCGTAGGCGGAATGGTCCATGTTCATGTGGTGCTTGTCGTTGATCCCGATCTTCGTCTTCTTGTTCGGGTCCCACACGAGGACGTCGGCGTCGGCGCCGGGCTCGATGACACCCTTCTTCTCGAGGCCGAACATCCGGGCCGGGGTGGTGCAACAGGTCTCGACCCACCGCTCGAGGCTGATCTCGCCGAGCACGACGCCCTGATAGATCAGCTCCATGCGGTGCTCGACGCCGCCGATGCCGTTGGGGATCTTCGAGAAGTCGCCCAGCCCGAGTTCCTTCTGGTCCTTGAAGCAGAACGGGCAGTGGTCGGTGGAGACGACGGCGAGCTCGTTCATCCGCAGGCCCTTCCAGAGGTCGGCCTGATGGTGCTCGTGCTTGGTACGCAGCGGCGTGGAACACACCCACTTCGCACCCTCGAAGCCGGGCTGGGCGAGCTGGTCCTCGAGTGTGAGATAGAGGTACTGCGGGCAGGTCTCGGCGAACACGTTGAGCCCGGCGTGCTGAGCGGCCGCGACCTCTTCGAGCGCCCCCGACGCCGACATGTGCACGATGTAGAGCGGCACGTTGCCGGCGACCTTCGCGAGCTGGATGGCGCGATGCGTCGCCTCGGACTCGAGTTCGGCGGGCCGAGTGAGCGAGTGGAACTTCGGGTCGGTGTCGCCCCGAGCGATCGACTGGGCGACGAGCACGTCGATCGCGATGCCGTTCTCGGCGTGCATCATGATCATCGCCCCGGAATCGGACGCGTTCTGCATCGCCCGCAGGATCTGACCGTCGTCGGAGTACAGCACGCCGGGGTAGGCCATGAACAGCTTGAAGCTGGTGATGCCCTCGTTGTCGACGAGGTACGTCATCGCCTTCAACGATTCCTCGTCGACACCGCCGACGATCTGGTGGAAGCCGTAGTCGATCGCACAGTTGCCGGCCGCCTTCTCGTGCCACACCGCGAGCTGGTCGTGGACGCTGAAGCCGGTGTTCTGCACCGCGAAGTCGACGATCGTGGTGACACCGCCCCACGCAGCGGCGCGGGTCCCGGTCTCGAACGTGTCCGACGCTTCGGTGCCGCCGAACGGCAGCTCCATGTGGGTGTGCACGTCGACGCCGCCGGGCACGACGTACTTGTTCGACGCATCGATGGTGCGGTCGGCGTTCACGCCCATCGCTGCCGCCTGGCCGGGGGCGAGGATCGCGACGATCGTCTCACCGTCGATCAGCACGTCGGCCTCGCGCCGACCGACCGCCGAGATCACCGTGCCGCCGGAGATCAGTGTCGTTGCCATGGTCAGCCCTCCACCAGGTCGCCGTAGGCGTCGGGGCGGCGGTCGCGGTAGAACGCCCAGCCGTCTCGCACTTCCTTGATGCGGTCCATGTCCAGCTCCCGCACGATCAGTTCGGGCTGGTACGGGTCGCCCTTGTCGCCGACGTACTGGCCCCTGGGGTCGACGAAGTAGCTCTGGCCGTAGAAGTCGTTGTCGCCGAGCGGCTCGATGCCGACCCGGTTGATCGCGCCGACGTAGTACATGTTCGCCACGGCAGCGGCGGGCTGCTCGATCGACCACAGGTACTCCGAGAGGCCGCGGTGGGTGGCCGACGGGTTGAACACGATCTCGGCGCCGTTCAGGCCGAGCGCTCGCCAGCCCTCGGGGAAGTGGCGGTCGTAGCAGATGTACACGCCGACCTTGCCGACGGCGGTGTCGAACACCGGGTAGCCGCCGTTGCCGGGCCGGAAGTAGAACTTCTCCCAGAAGCCCTTGACCTGCGGGATGTGCTGCTTGCGGAACTTGCCGAGGTAGGTGCCGTCGGCGTCGATCACCGCGGCGGTGTTGTAGTACACGCCGGGCTGTTCGATCTCGTACATCGGCAGCACCATCACCATGTTCAACTCGGTGGCGAGTGCCTGGAAGCGCTTCGTCGTGGGGCCGTCGGGGATGTACTCGGTGTACTCGTAGTACTCGGCCTCCTGCACCTGACAGAAGTACGGGCCGTAGAACAGCTCCTGGAAGCACATGATCTGCGCACCCTGGGCGGCGGCCTCGCGGGCAGCCTCCTCGTGCTTGACGATCATCGACTCCTTGTCGCCGGTCCAGTCGGTCTGCAGCAACGCGGCTTTGATGATGTTGGCCATGAGATCCCCTGGTGTTCCTCGGCGGTCCGGCGCAATCGGTCGGTGTGCGCGTGACACTAACGATCAGTCGACGCGTGGACAAGGCCTCGACGCTGCTCGTACATTCAGTTCACCCAGCGGAAACAACCGCTGTCACCGACCGAGGAAGCAACGCGATGCCGACGTTCCGTAGCGCCTGGCACTGGGTGTTCGGCAAGCACGAACCCAAGCCCCCGAATCCTGACCGCACGGTCGAGGCCGGGTGGGTGCCGCAGTGGATGGCGCCGATGATCGTCGACGAGCTCAAGTCGCAGGGGATTCCGGCGGTCACCACCGACGACTACAACCTCAACCCGTACATGAACAGCCGTGAGCCGATGGCGAGGGTGTTCGTCACCGAGGACCGCAAGGCCGAAGCCCGCGACGTGATGACCGACATCCTCGGCCATCCCCCCGCCCAACGCCGCATCTGACCCCCGCCCAACCCACGTTTGCGTTGCGGAATCGGCGGACTGGGTCACCAGAAACCGAGCACAAACGAGGGTTTCCGCTCTCGCCGGGACGGCGCCCACTGTCGGGGCATGAAGATCAGCGCCGCACTGACCGACCTCGCCGCCGACCAGGACGGCCTCCTCACCGTCGAACAACTCCGATCGCACGGTGTGTCGAACTGGACCCATCGTCGCCTCGTCGCCGACGGATGGATGTTCCGGCTCGCACCGCGCGTGTATGCGCTTCGCGGCTCACCCGACACCCATCGTCGCCGGCTGCGTTGCGGACTGCTGTGCCTCGGCGAACGCAGCTGGGTCAGCTTCGAGGCCGCAGCCGCACTCCACGGACTCGATCGATCCCGCGCGCACGCCGTCGAATTCACGATCGAACGGCCCCGCAGACCGGCCGTGCTGCCCTTCGCGGTGCACACGACCAAGCGGCTCGATCCGATCGATCATGTCGTGGTTGGCGGCTTCCGAGCCACCTCGGCCACCCGAACCGTGTTCGATCTCGCTCTTGCCCGGGCACACCCGCAGCGCATCGAGGCTGCGATCGACAGCGCCGTCCGTCTCCAACTCTCGTCGCCCGAAGCGCTCGCCCGGCGCCTGGAGGGTCTGCGAGGCTCGGGTCGTTGGGGATGCCGACTCGTCGAGGAGATGATCGTCGACTCGGGCGGCCACACCCACCTCGAACGACGGTTCCTCGAACTCGTCAGGGAGTCGGGGTTGCCGACACCGCGAAAGCAGGTGGTGTTCCGGGCGAACAGTCGGCACGTCGCTCGAGTCGACTTCTTCTTCGAGGCAGCCAACGTTGTCGTCGAGGTCTCCGGCCAGCAGGGCCATGCCAGTCCATCCGAGCGGGCTCGGGATGCTCAGCGGCGCAACGAACTCCAAGACCTCGGTGTGCGTGTGTTCGAGTACACCTTCAACGACGTCATCGAACGCTCCGACATGGTTCGCCGCACGCTGCGGGTCCGTCTGTCGCCAGCGGGGCCTCGGACCGCCGCCTGACACATTCCATCGCCAACCCGTTTGTGCGCAGTTTCCGGCGACCCGCTCCGCCGGAACCGCAACACAAACGTGACTGGGGGCAGCGTCAGGTCAGATGTGGCTGGGGCGGAGGAGTTCGTGGGCCATCGGGCACTCGGCGACGATCGCCGGCGGACCCATCGGCACCTTGCCGTGCGGACCGACGACGTGGGTGAACATCGACGTGGGGATGCACCTCGACGTCGAGGTCCCACGGATCGTGCTCGGCAGCCAGCGCGTCGACCTTGGCCACCATTGCATCGAGGAAGCCCGACGGCAGGCGCCGCCCGACTCCTGCCACGATCCACACCTCGCTCCCGAACGCCGACGCTGCAGCAGCGATCGTGGACGACCCGATGGGGACCACGGCGCGCTCGGAGTCGACGGCGAGCGCCTCGACCAACACGACCCCGGCGTGGCGAACGGCGGCGCCGGCCACACCGGCGTCGACGGCTTCCACGTCGACGTCGTAGCGCTCGAGCCGCCGCACGAACGACGTGGCGGTGTAGCCGGCGTCGAGTGCCAGCACCCGAACGTCGCCTCGCCGGATCAGACCGTCGCCGATCACGTCGGGATCGCCGATCGTGACGATCACGGCCTCGTCGGGAAGCACGGCGCCCAACTCAGCGCCGGTGCGATCGCTGCGGATCTCGTCGGCGAGTTCCCACACCGCCTCGAACGGCTCGGCCGACGTCGCCACGTTCGCACACAACCACCACAGCGCCCCGGTGAACGGATGCCGTTCGACGATCCGTCGGCACGCCACGACCAGGCCGGACGGATCGAAGTGGAGCGAGCCGAGCGCGTGTGCCGTCTCCTCCACCAGCGACGACGGATCGGCGCCCTGCGCTCTCGCGACATATCGGAGATGCTCGATCGGATGCACGGCGCGACCGTACCCCGACTCAGCCAACGCTGTCGTGTGCTCCCCGGACTCGAATCACCGTCGCATCCGCCTCGACACGATGTGACGCTCGACGGTCAGCGCAGTGGATACCCCGATCGGGGACGCCAGTCGCTACGATCGCTGGCCGTGGCCGACACGACCCCCGACACCGCAGCACCGGCTCCGTCACGCCTGGGCCAACAGCTCCCGGCCAATCTCGTCCTGACTCCGCTGGTCGACGGCGCAGCCGGCACGGGCCGCCCGATCATGGAGTGGCTCACCACGTTCCACCTCGCGTCGGTGGTGCTCGATCCGTACACCAACGAGAGTTCCTGGGTGCTCAAGGCCGCCGCCCGCGTGCTCGAACAGTTCCGTGGCTCCGACGCCCGGATCAACCTGATCGTCACGGCCAACGCAGCAGACACCCGCACGTTCCTGGGCCCCAACGCCGACCGGTTCCTCGCGTTCTGCGACCCCGACCGTGCGTTCGTGAAGGCAGCCGGGCTCAGCGAGCTGCCGGCATTCGTGTTCACCCGCGTCGACGGCGTGGTGGCCGCGGCGGCCCAGGGTTGGAACCCACCCGAGTGGGAAGCGGTCGCCGACGCCATCGCCGAGGTCTGCTGGTGGACCTCGATCCCCGTGCCCGGCCCCGGCGACCCGGGTCCGTTCCGCGGTTCGCCCGCGCTGGGCTGACATCGTGCCCTCGGGGCCTGTCGAGATTCCCGACCTTCCCGTCGTCGAGGCAATCCCCGAGGTTCGGACCGCGCTCGCCGACCGTCGACGCGCCGTGCTCGTTGCGCCTCCAGGGGCCGGCAAGACCACCGTCATCCCGCTGGCCCTGCTCGACGAGGAATGGCTCGACGGTCAGCGGATCGTCATGCTCGAACCCCGCCGGTTGGCGACGCGCGCCGCTGCACGTCGGATGGCCGACACCACGCGGACCGACGTCGGTGGCCTCGTCGGCTACCAGACCCGCGACGAGCGCCACATCGGCGCCACGACCCGGATCGAGGTGGTCACCGAAGGCGTGCTCACCCGTCGCCTCCAGAACGACCCAGAGCTCCCCGGGGTCGGTCTCGTCATCTTCGACGAGGTCCACGAACGCAACCTCACGACGGACCTCGGACTCGCGCTCGCGCTCGACGTCGCATCGACGATCCGGCCCGACCTACGGCTCCTTGCGATGTCGGCCACTCCCGACGTCGAGGGCCTGACGGCGCTCCTCGATGCCCCGGTGGTTGCGAGCGAGGGGCGGATGTTCGACGTCGAGATGCACTGGATGCCCCGCGTACCGTCCGGAAGCGCTCGCACTGGCGCCCGCCGCGGCGGGCGGCCAGGCCAGACGCGGCCACGGGCCGGTGGCGGCCAGCAGCGCATCGAACCCGACGTCGTGGCCGCCATACAACGGGCCCTGCGCGAACAGACCGGCGACGTCCTGGTGTTCCTGCCGGGCATCGGTGAAATCCGACGAACCGAGTCGATGCTGCGTGACACGGTCGCCGATGACGTCGACGTGTTCCCGCTCGCCGGTGCGCTGTCGCTCACCGAACAGGATGCGGCGCTCGCTCGGTCTCGTCCAGGCCGCCGACGGGTGGTGCTGTCGACCGACATCGCCGAGACGTCGCTGACCGTCGACGGCGTCCGGGTGGTGGTCGACAGCGGGCTGGCACGCGAGCCGCGCTTCGACGCACGCACCGGCATGACCCGGCTCACCACGGTGTCGACCAGTCGGGCGTCGGCCGAGCAGCGAGCAGGGCGCGCTGGACGTACCGAACCGGGCGCCGCCTACCGGCTCTGGAGCACGCTCGAACACGGCACCCGGGCCAAACACCGGTCGCCCGAGATCACCCAGGCGGACCTCGCCGGGTTTGCACTGGAGCTCGCTGCCTGGGGTGGCGGCGACGACCTCCGGTTCATCGACGCTCCCCCCGCCGGCGCGCTCGCCCAGGCGCGAGAACTGCTCGGCGATCTCCATGCCATCGATGCCGACGGCGCGATCACGACGCTCGGCCGCACCATGCTCGGTCTGCCCGTGCACCCTCGCCTCGCTCGGATGGTCGCCGTCGACCGATCGTCGCTGGCCTGCGTGATCGCCACCCTCATCGAAGAGCGCGACATCTTCCGAGGCCGGGCCGACGACCTGCCCGCCGACCTGGCGCTGCGCATCGGCGCACTGACCGGACGGCGAGGCCACGACGCCGCCGACCGCGGCGCTGTGCATCGGTTGCGGGACCGGGCGGGCGATCTCGCCCGTCGCGCCGGTCTCCGCTTCGATCTCGACGACGTCGACGCCGACCGATCGGGTGCCGTCCTCCTGCTCGGCTTCCCCGACCGGTTGGCGGCCCGACGACGACCCGGCCAGTTCCAGCTGCGCTCCGGCTCGGGCGCCTGGTTGCCCGACGACGACCCGCTCGCCGACGAGGCGTTCCTCGTGGCCGCCGACCTCGACGGCCGACGCGACCGAGCCCGGATCCGCGTCGCCGCCGTGGTCGATGCCGACGACGTCGTCGCCGAGTTCGGCCCCGAGATCATCGAGCGCCGAACGCTCGCCTGGGACGCCGACCGCGACGACCTGGTCGAGACGATCGAACGACGCCTCGGATCGATCCAACTCGGCCGACGCGTCGACCGCCCCACACCGAGCGACGACACCACGGCTGCGCTGATGGCCCGGGTCCAGGCAACGGCACTCGGCGCGCTGCGCTGGACCGACGCGGCCATGTCGCTACGAGAACGGGTCGACTTCCTGCACCGCACGGTCGGAGCGCCGTGGCCCGACTGGTCGACCGCCGTCCTCGCCGCAACGGTCGACAGCTGGCTGGCCCCCTATCTGCCGGGCGCCACCGGGCGCGCCGACCTCGAACGGCTCGACGTGGCGATGGTGCTGCGCAGCCAACTCCCCTGGGAGGTCGGCGCCGACCTCGACGACGTCGCGCCCGCCACCCTCGCCCTGCCGTCGGGGAGGTCGGTGCCGATCGACTATGCGGGCGAGCAGCCTGATGCGTTCGTGCGCGTGCAGGATCTGTTCGGCGTGACCATCCATCCCACCGCTGGTGGCCTGCCGATCCGTTTGCACCTGCTGTCGCCGGCCGATCGGCCGATCCAGGTCACCGCCGACCTGCCGGGCTTCTGGGCAGGGTCGTGGGCCGACGTCAAGAAGGACATGGCTGGGCGCTATCCGAAACATCGGTGGCCCGACGACCCGGCCAACGCCGACCCCAAACGCATGAAGGACCGCTGATGGTCGGCCTCTCGGTCGGCATGGCGACCGCATGCATCATGGTCGTCTTCGTCGGCTCGACCGTGCAGGCCTCCATCGGCATCGGGCTGGGGATGATCGCGTCGCCGATGCTGCTGCTCGCCGACCCGGACTTCATCCCGGCGGCAATCATGCTGGCGGTGCTCCCGCTGACGTTCACGATTGCATGGGTCGATCGCCGGCACATCGCGCCGCGCGACGTCGGCTTCGCTGTTGGTGGGCGCATTCCCGGCACGATCGCAGGTGCACTCGTGGTGGCCTCGCTGTCGGATCGCGTGCTGGCCATCCTGGTCGCGGGGTCGGTCCTCCTGGCCGTCGTCGCCTCGATCACCGGGCGGCTGTTCCAGCCCACCGACCGCGCCCTCGTGGTCGCCGGGCTCGCATCGGGATTCGCCGGCACCACCACCGGTGTCGGCGGGCCACCGATGGCACTGACCTACCAGAACAGCGATCCGGCAACGATGCGAGCGACGATCTCGGCGTTCTTCTCGATTGGCTCGGTGATGTCGATCGTCGCGCTGTGGCTCGCCGGCGAGATCGGTGTGCGCCAGTTACAGCTCACCGCACTGATCCTGCCGGGCGTCGTGCTCGGCATCGTGACGGCGCGGTTGGTCAAGGACTACCTGCGACCCGAGGTCGTCCGCCCCGCCGTGCTGGTGATCTGCACCCTCGCATCGGTGGCGCTCCTGGTCGAGACCTTCGCCTGACGAGCACTCCCGTCAACCTTTTCCTGGCGAGATGGAGCCTGGGACGGCTTCGCGTCGCGAGAACAGGCCCACTACGTTGCCGACGTGCGTTCACGTCTGCTCCCCATCGCCCTCGCCTCCAGCCTCCTCCTCGCCGCGTGCGGGAGCGACGACGACGCTGCCGGTCAGACGACCGACGCAGCGGCTCCGACCACCGAAGCGGTCGTCGACACCACCGAGGCTCCGGTCGAGACCACGCCCGACACCACCGAAGCAGCACCCGAAACCACCGAGGCCACGCTCGCCGACTTCGAGCCGCTGCCGCCAGGCCCGTACGACGTCGGCGTCCAGACGGTCACGATCGACGCCGACTCGGATCGCCCGCTGACGGTCGACGTGTGGTTCCCGATCGACGACGCCGGCGACGCGCCACTGCACCAGTACACGTTCCTGCCGGACGTCTACTACGAGTCGCCGACAGCGGTGACCGCCGACGCCGCACAGATCTCCGCCGATGGGCCGTTCCCGCTCGTGGTGTACTCCCACGGTTCGGGCGGCTTGCGCTACATCGCCGCTGACTACGCCGAGGCAATCGCGAGCCACGGCTACGTCGTTGCGGCGCCTGACCACACCGGCAACACCGCGGTCGAACTCGTCCTCGCCGTCGAGGGCGACCGCGCAGCCAACGCGTTCAACCGACCCAACGACGTGATCGCCGTGATCGATGCCATGACCGACCCACAGAGCACGGAGACCGCCGGGTTCGTCACCAGCGTCGACGCGGAAAAGGTGGCCGTCACCGGACACTCTGCGGGCGGATACACCACCTACGCCGTCGCTGGCGGCGTCAACACCGACCTCGGCCCGATCGAGCCCGACCCCCGCGTCGATGCGATCATCACGCTCGCCCCGTCCAGCGACGGAATCACCGACGAGGCCTTCGCAGCGATGACCGTGCCCGCTCTCGTGATGGCCGGCACCGCCGATGACGTGACCCCGATCGACCCGAACGTCATCCGCCCGTGGGAGCTCGCATCGAGCGCCCCGCACCACCGCGCGGACCTGATCGACGCAGGCCATCAGAGCTTCAGCATCGCCTGCGAAGCGCAGGCATTCCTCCCCACGCTGCCCACGCCGGTACCACAAGCATTGCTCGACGTACTCGACTCCTATGCCGAACAAGGCTGCGGCGACGGCCTCATGGACATCGCTCGGGCGAAGGAACTCACCAACACCTTCGCCATCACCTTCCTCGACTCGATCTTCCGCGGCGGCGAGATGATCGACCCAGAGACCACGGCGATCCCTGACGACGTCATCTTCATGACCCGTTGACCGGGGTGCTCTGTTGTCGTGAACAATTGCTCCTCTGAGCGGTGCACTTGTTCACGAGAAGAGCCGGAGGCAGGTGGAAGCTTCGTCGACCCTCGAGCTCGGTCGTAGGCTCGGACGGCATGGCTGAGGTTCCCCCGTTCCAGTACACCGCGCTGCTCCCGCTGGGGGCCGACGACACCGAGTACCGGCTGGTCACCACCGAGGGCGTGTCCACGTTCGAGACACCCGAGGGCACGTTCCTGAAGGTCGAACCCGAGGCGATCCGGCGACTCACCGCCGAGGCGATGCACGACATCGCCCACTTCCTGCGCTCGGGCCATCTCCAGCAGCTGCGCAACATCCTCGACGACCCCGAGGCGTCCGACAACGACCGCTTCGTCGCCCTCGACCTGTTGAAGAACGCCGCGATCGCCGCCGGCGGGGTGCTGCCGATGTGCCAGGACACCGGCACCGCGATCGTCAAGGGCAAGAAGGGCCAGTTCGTGTTCACCGGTGGCGGCGACGAGGAGGCGATCGCCCACGGCATCTACGACACGTACCAGACGTCGAATCTGCGGTACTCGCAGATGGCGCCGCTCGACATGTACACCGAGAAGAACACCGGCACGAACCTGCCCGCTGAGATCAAGATCTCGGCGGTCGACGGCGACGCCTACACGTTCCTGTTCATGGCCAAGGGCGGCGGCTCGGCCAACAAGAGCTACCTCTACCAGGAGACCAAGGCGCTGCTCAACGAGGCGACGCTGCTGCCGTGGATCTTCGACAAGATGCAGTCGCTCGGCACGTCCGCCTGCCCGCCGTACCACCTCGCCGTGGTGATCGGTGGCACGTCGGCCGAGTTCGCCGTCGAGACCGCCAAGCTCGCGTCGACGCGCTACCTCGACTCGCTGCCGACGTCGGGATCGCCCGACGGCCACGCGTTCCGCGACCTCGACCTCGAGCAGCAGGTGTTGAAGCTCAGCCAGTCGACCGGCATCGGCGCGCAGTTCGGCGGCAAGTACTTCTGCCACGACGTCCGCATCATCCGCCTCCCCCGCCACGGTGCGTCGTGCCCGGTCGGGATCGCCGTGTCGTGCTCCGCCGATCGCCAGGCGCTGGGCAAGATCACCAAGGACGGCATCTTCCTCGAGCAGCTCGAACGCGACCCGGCTCGCTTCCTGCCCGAGGTGAGCGACGAACACCTCGACGAGGCCGAGCCGGTGCGCATCGACCTCAACCGCCCGATGGACGACATCCTCGCCGAGCTGTCGCAGTACCCGGTGACCACCCGGGTGATGCTGACCGGGCCGATGGTGGTCGCCCGCGACATCGCCCACGCCAAGATCAAGGAACGCCTCGACGCCGGCGAGGACATGCCGCAGTACCTGAAGGACCACGCCGTGTACTACGCCGGACCGGCCAAGACCCCCGAGGGCTACGCGTCGGGTTCGTTCGGGCCCACGACGGCGGGCCGGATGGACAGCTACGTCGAGCAGTTCCAGTCCGCTCGTGGGTCGATGGTGATGCTCGCGAAGGGCAACCGGTCGAAGCAGGTGACCGACTCGTGCGCCACCAACGGCGGCTTCTACCTCGGCTCGATCGGCGGTCCTGCGGCCCGCCTGGCACTCGACAACATCCGCAAGGTCGAGGTGCTGGAGTACCCGGAGCTCGGCATGGAGGCGGTGTGGAAGATCGAGGTCGAGGACTTCCCGGCGTTCATCGTCGTCGACGACAAGGGCCACGACTTCTACGCCGACGTGAGGGCGGCGGCGTCGATGCCCGTGTCGCTGCGCTGATGACCGATGCGCCGGACTCGCTTGCCCTGACCGCCGACGAACGTGCTGCCGCTCGAGCGTTCGTTGCGCGGTGCGAGGTGCGACTCTCGACGTTCCACCGCATTGCGGTGGGCATGTTGTCCGGCGCCGGTCTGCTCGTGGTGTTGCCGGTCGTGGCACGCGACTCGATCACCGGCATCCTCCGATCGTTGTTCTCGGGCGACATCGGCGTCGTCGAGATCGCCCTGATCATCGCGATCGGCGCGATGCTCGCCGTGCCGGCGGTCGCGCTCTGGCTGCTGTTCGCCGATCTGACCCGCTTCTACTTCCACGCCAACCACATCGGCAGCGACGGTGGCGAGACCTTCACCCCGCGATTCACGCTGACATCGCTGCAGCTGCCCTCCGACGAACTCGGCCCGGCTGCGACCGCTGAACTCGTGCGGACTCGTGAGGATCCCCGAATTGTCGAACTTCTCGTGCCGGCGAATGACGAGTCACGTGAGCGCGTCGATCGTCAGCTCGATGTGTACGGCGGCCTCGGATCCGGACATGACGACGCCGCTCGTGCAGCGGGCCTGTTCGAGCTGGCGGCGTCGCGAAGCAGGCCGTTGCTCGAGGAAGTGGCCAAGGTCGAACACGGCATGGCTCGTCACGTGCTCCGTCTGCGCGGCCTCGTGCTGCGCTACGTCAAGGCGCTGCTCGCGCTGTTGACGACCGCGGTGGCGGTCTACGTGGGCGATGCGGTCGTCGGGGGATTCGACCCTGCTGACGGCATCACCGTGACGCAGGAGGCCTGGCTGGCCGGCGTCGTGCTCGTCTGGGCGCCGCTCGTCGTGCTCGCCGTGACGTCACCGGTCCGCTGGATCGAGAAGGCGATGCGCGACGAAGGTGCTCCCTCCACCGCCGTCGCCGACGACCCGGAGCTCACGTTCGTCGAACGGGTGTCATTGCGGATCGCCGCAGTCGCCTGGGTCGCCGCAGCCGTTGCGATGGTCGTCTCGATCAGCGACCGGGCGACATCGGGCGACGCCCGGGGTGTCGAAGTCGCCGTGCTCGCGATCTCGGTGATCGCCGTGGCGAGCGCAGCCGTCGACGGGCCGCTTCCGCAGCCTGGTCGAGATCTCGTAGCGGGCGTCTACAGCTCGCCGGCGAGGGCGCCGAGGCGTCGTTCACCGTCCGTCGTCTGACCGCCGGCGTCGAGGAACCGCTGCATCCTGGCGTGCGTCTCGTCGCTGGCGAGCGTTGCGTTGAACGCGATCGTCTCGGCGAGCAGGTCCGATTCGACGCCGACCTCGGAGCGAACGACGATCGCCTTCGCGGCCTCGACCGCGTGCGTCGGAAACGACGCCATCCGACCGGCGAGGCGATCGACGAACGCGTCGATGGCGTCGCTCGGCAGCACCCGGTTGACCCAACCCCATCGCTCGGCGGTGGCAGCGTCGATGTCGTCACAGCCCAGCACCACCTCGAGCGCCCGGCTCCGCCCGATCAATCTCGGCAGTCGCACGGTGCCACCGGCACCCGGGATGATGCCGAGCGCCACCTCGGGCTGGCTGAAGATCGCGTCCGGCGTGGCGAAGCGCATGTCGCATGCCAGGGCCAGCTCGCTCCCGCCGCCACCGACGCGACCGGTGACGACGGCGATCGTCGGCTTGGGCATCGTCCGCAGTGTCTCGCACATCCGGTCGTAGGGCCCGATCTCGGACGGTTCCGGCTGCTCCCGGGGGAACTGCTGGATCGCCTCGACGTCGAAGTGGGCGAGGAACCACTCCGGGTTCGCCGAGCGCAACACGACCGCCCGCACCGATGCGTCGCTCGCCAGCCGCTCGATCTCGGCGGCGAGCTCGAGGAACACCTCGATCGTGATCAGGTTGATCGGCGGGTGGTCGACGGTGACGGTGGCGACGCCGCGCACATCGACAACGGTCGCCAGCGCGGTCATGCCATTGCCTGCTTGATCGCCTCCCGCGTGGCCGCTGCCTCGTCCGGATTGCCGGGGAACTCGACCGCTGCGAAGTCGGTGACGCCGATGTCGGCGAGTGCGCCGATGCGGTCGACGACCTCGCTCGCCGAGCCGGTGATCGCGATGTCCTCGGGACCGGCGGCGCCTTCGCGGTCGAGCATCGCCCGGTAGCTCGGCAGCGAGCCGTAGATCTCGAAGACCTTCGCGGCGCGGCCCTTGGCGGCCTCGGCGTCCGCGGTGACGCACACCGGCAGCGCCGCGATCACGCGAGGAGTCGGGCGTCCCGCTGCGTCGGCGGCAGCGTTGATCGTGGGGATCGTGTGGTCGGCGAGCGTGTTGGGCCCCGTGCACCACGTGAGCGTGCCGTCGGCCAGTTCGGCGGTCGCCTTCAGCATCTGCGGACCGAGCGCCGCGACGACGATCCCGAACGGTGGTGCACCCTTGGCGTTCAACGCCAGGTTGGTCGAGTAGTCCTCGCCCCGGTAGCTGACCGGCTCGTTGCGCGACAGGGGCCCGAGGATGCTCAGGTAGTCGCGGATGTGACGCACCGGCTTGTCGTAGCTCATGCCGAGCATGTTCTCGATCACGACCTTGTGGCTGAGCCCGATACCGAGCGTGAGACGGCCCTCGCAGGCAGCGTTGACCGTGAGGCACTGCTGGGCGATCGCGCTCGGATGGCGGGGGTACGTCGGAACGACCGACGTGCCGAGTTCGATCCGTGGCACCTCCCGGCCGACGATCGCGAGCGCCGTGAGCGCGTCGTGGCCGAAGATGTTCGGCGCCCAGTACGACGCGAAGCCGTCGGCCTCGGCCTGCCTGGCCTCGGCGACCACGTCGTCGAGCGTGCCGTCGTTGATGGATCCACCGAACATTCCGATTCGCATTCCCCGACCGTACCGATCCCGCCCCGGCCCCCTCGCAGCCGACCGCCCACCTCACCCTCACGCCTCGATGATGAGCCAAACGACCGCATACCGCACCTCTCGCTCATCGCGACCCGGACCAGCGACCCACCGATGAGCCAAACGACCGCATACGGCACACTTCGCTCATCGCGGACGGATCTCGGGCTCGTCGGGGCGAGCGGGCGGATGGTACGAACGCAGGCCATGGGGAACTGGAACTTTGCCGACATCTGGGAAGTGGCGGCCGACGAGCTGCCCGACGCGCCGTGTCTGATCCACGGCGACGACCACCGGAGCTGGGCGGAGGTCGACCGCAGGGCTGACGGCGTGGCGCAGGCGCTGCTCGACGCCGGCCTCGAACACCAGCAGGCGGTCGCCCAGTACCTCTACAACTGCAACGAGTACATGGAGTCGATGTACGCAACGTTCAAGGGCTCGTTCGTGCCGGTCAACACCAACTACCGCTACACCGCCGACGAGCTGCTGTACCTCTGGGACAACGCCGACGCCGGGGCCGTCGTCTTCCATGGCTCGTTCGCCGGCACGATCGAGGTCATCCGTGATCGACTCCCGAAGGTCGAGCTCTGGCTGTGGGTCGACGACACCGGCGGACCGTGCCCCGAGTGGGCGACGCCGTACGAGGCCGCTGCCACGAGCGGAGCGGCCCGGGTCGCACCGTCGTGGGGACGCAGCGGCGACGACCTCAATTTCCTGTACACGGGCGGAACCACCGGGATGCCCAAGGGCGTCATGTGGCGCCAGGACGACCTGGCCGTCAAGCTGACCGCAACGGCTGCGTCTCCGTTGCCCGACGACGGCACGCTCGACGAGGTGCGCGCCCGGCTGACGCAGCCCGGCGCCCGGTTCCTGCCGGCGTGCCCGCAGATGCACGGCACCGGCAACTTCCCGGGCCTCGGAACGCTGTGCGGAGGCGGGAGCATCGTCACCCTCACGGGCCGCAACTTCGATGCGGTCGAGTTGCTCGACACGATCGAGCGCGAGGGCGTCAACTCGCTCGCGATCGTCGGCGACGCGTTCGCGAAGCCGATCCTGCGGGCGCTCGACGCCGAGCCGGGCCGGTGGGATCTTTCGTCGCTGGTCGGCATCGTGTCGTCGGGCGTGATGTGGAGCCAGGAGACCAAGACCCGCCTCCTCGAACACCACCCCGGCATGGTGCTGATGGACGCGTTCTCGTCGTCGGAGGCACTTGGGATGGGTTCATCGATCTCGGCGGCAGGCGCCACAGCGGAGACAGCGAAGTTCCAGTTGAGCCCCGACACGATCGTGATCGACGACCTCGACCGACCGCTCGCTCCGGGCAGCGGCGAGATCGGGCGGCTCGCCGTCGGTGGCCGCCAACCGGTCGGCTACTACAAGGATCCCGAGAAGAGCGCCCGCACGTTCTTCGACGTCGAGGGCAAGCGGTACTCGTGCCCCGGCGACTTCGCCACGATCGACGCCGACGGTCGCATCACCCTCCTCGGCCGGGGCTCGCAGTGCATCAACACCGGCGGCGAGAAGGTGTTCCCCGAAGAGGTCGAGGAGGCAATGAAGACTCACCCCGACGTGCTCGACGCCGTCGCGGTCGGCATCCCCGACGAGAAGTTCGGTGAGGCCGTCACCGGCATGGTCGAGGCCCGCCCCGGCCACACGATCGATGCCGCTGCCGTGATCGCCCACGTGAAGACCACGCTCGCTGCCTACAAGGCACCCAAGCACATCGTGGTCGTCGACACGATCGGCCGCGCCGCCAACGGCAAGGTCGACTACAAACGTCTGCGGAGTGACGCCACCGAGTCACTCGGTGTGAGCTGACTGCCGACGAACCGTGGGCTCCCCGATCGACTCGATCGACGCAGCGATCGCTGCGATGGACAGCGAAGTCGATCGATGCCTCGACTGCGGCGACGCGAGCGGGTACTTCACCATCGTCTACCGAGCGGTCACCGAGCGGGTCCGCGACGGCATCGCCGCTGGCGACTTCGCCGACGGCGAACAGATGGAGCGCTTCGACGTGCTGTTCGCCCGGCGTTACCTCGACGCCCGCGACGCGTGGAGTTCCGGCTCTGGCGAGGTGCCCGAGTCGTGGCGGCTGGCGTTCGACACGGCGCAGGACCGGCGCTGTCTCGTCGCCCAGCACCTGCTGCTCGGCATCAACGCCCACATCAATCTCGACCTCGGCGTGGCTGCTGCTGCTGCCGCACCGCCCGGTGGGGTCGATGCGCTGCGCGACGACTTCGAGACGATCAACGACGTCCTCGCCGAACTGGTCGACCGCATGCAGGCATCGCTCGCCGCAGTCTCGCCGTGGACGCGCTGGGTCGACATCGCCGGCCTGCGCTTCGACGAGGCCGTGGTGACCTTCAGCCTGCGCCGGGCACGGGCCGATGCATGGGACTTCGCCACGGCACTCAGCGCAGCGTCCCCCGACGAGCGTCGACGAATCGAAGCGCAACGAGACGCCGAGGTTGCATCACTCGGCGCCCGGATCGCGCGGCCCGGATTGCCGATGCGTTGGCTGGTCGGCGCGGCCCAACGTCGCGAGCATCACGATCTGAGCAGCGTGATCGCCGGACTCGGGGTACGGTCGGACCCGTGACCGACCACGTGATCCGCATCAGCTACTGCGTGCCTTGAGACTATTCGGCCCGCGCCGTGAGCGCGGCCGACGATCTGCTGTCGACCTACCAGCACGTGATCGAATCACTGACGCTGGTGACCGGCGCGAAGGGCATCTTCGACGTCGAGGTCGACGGAGCACTGCTCTACTCCAAGCACGCCACCGGTCGCCACGCCGAGCCCGGCGAAGTCCTCCAGTTGTTCCGCGACACGTACGGAGCGGGCGTCACGCCGTACGGCGAGTGACGCTCAACGGGGGACTGCTCGCAGGAACTCGACGACGGCTTCGAGGCCCTCGATCTGGCCGCCGGACGCCATTGCGTTCTCGATCATCGTTCCGCCGAGGGCCATGAACTTGTAGTTCTGACCTCGCGCCGAGAACCGGATCTCGTTCTGCTTCTTGAGCCCGAACCCGCTGACGAAGCCTGCGCCTTCCTGGAAGATGTTCCCGACCTCGATCTCGTCGGGTCGCAGCACGACCGGCTCGTCACCTTTCGCCCGCCATCGCTTGTCGACCGGGATCACGATGAGGTGATGATCGGTCACACCCACGACGTGGAACTTCACCGAGAACGCGCTCTGCTGCTGCGCGTTGATGGCACCGACGAGCGTGTCGCCGTCGGGCATCGCGTCCTCGACGAGTTCCTGCATCTTGCGATGCGCCTCTTCCTGGCTGTTGGCCCAGACTCCCATGTTCTGTCTTCCTCTCCATGTCCAGTGATGTTCAGTGATAGGTCGTTGCATTCGTGCGGATCCAGTGCCGGATGGCGGTCGCGCCGCCGATCGGATCGGACCCGGTGGCCGCTCCCGCGCGCACCCGTGCTTCGTAGGCGAGCACGAATCGGCGGCGGGTGCCATCGGTGGTGGTGATGTCGACGAGGTCGTCGTGGCTCGACAGCGACCGCCGCGTGCTGCCGTCCCGACCGAGGCTCGCGACCGACCCCTCGGCGAGCTCATGTGTCGAGATCGCCAGCACGTCGTCGCCGAGCTCACCCTCGGTGTCCATCGGTGCCATCACCAACTGCCGGTCGGTGGCCACCACGGCGAGCGGCCGATGCCACGTGGAGCGGCGCTCGATCGCCATCGACCGTGCGACCACGCGATCACTTGTGGCGCGACGGCGCACGAGTTCGTCGAGGGCGTCGTCGTACACCGACTGGCCGTCGGGCGCCGACCGACCGGATCGGGCGTAGGCGATCTCGCTCAGCTCACGCGACGTGAAGTGGCCCTTCGAGACACAGACGACCGTGCCGATGAACCAGGCGAGCCAGGCGATGAAGAACGCGGCCGTACATGCGCCAAGCACGACGATGAGCGCTTCGAGCGGGTCGATGGAGTCGTCGAACACGATCCGCAGGATCATCACGGTCGTCAACGTGACCCAGACCCCACAGAGCGCAACGGCGATCAGCGCGAACTCGCGCCCGAACACTCCCATCACGACGGCGATCGCGACGAGCGCGGTCAGCGAGATCGCGAGCGCCAGCGGGCCCGCACGATCCGCCGACCCACCGATGCTGGCGAGCGCAGTGGCCACAGCGACCGCAGCCACAGCGGCGACGACCCCCGCTGCGAACGCTCGTGCCAGCGTCTTCACGAGAACGTGACGATGGACGGATCGGCCGGGTCGTACCGGACTCCGACTCGTACGCCGACCTGCAGCCCGGCCAGCTGACCGTGACCGATCGTCGACACCGTCGCCGGCCACGGCACGGCACCCTCGGGGGTGACCAGGACGTCGACCTCGACCATCGGCTGGTAGTTGACCATGCGGCCGGTGTCGCGGATCGCGACCACGGTTGCGGGGGCGCTGACCGCGTTCGTCGACGACGCGAGACGGGACTGCGCCGTGGCCTGTTGCATCTGTGCCGTCGCGGCGCGCATCTGCGCGGCCGGGTCGAAGTTCTTGGTTGCCTCGGCCGAGACCTTCTTCAGGTCACGGATGTCCTTCATGAACCCCATCAGCCGATGCCCCTCCAGAGGGCGTTGAACCGCATCGCTGCCGCCGTGTCACTCGCGAACCGTGCGTTCCAGCCGTTCATGGCGGTGTTCCAGTCGGCGGCGGCCACACCGTGCTCCGCGGCCACGGCGGCGACGCCAGCGAGGTCGGTGATCCCGCGTTCGGTGCCCACCCGACAGATCTCGGCGTAGCGAGCGAGCGAGACGTTGCTGATCGTCTCGTCGTCGAGCGCCGTCCCTCCAGCCGCTGCGCCCGGAGCCGAACCCACAGCGGCGCCGGGCGGCGGCGCTGCTTGCATCGCCTCCTGCATCTCCATGGAGCTGCGAACGAGGTCAGGGGCCTCGGCCACGGCCTCCTTCATCTGCTTCATCTGCTTGAACAAGCCCATCGGCTGCCTCCTGAGTGAGTGGTTCAGGAAACAGTGCCCACACTCGGGGATCCGTGTCGTGAGTAGTGATTGCTCACGAGCCGACACGAAGGATCACGACGCAGGCCCGGCCGCTGGCGCGATCAGGACATGCTGACGAGGTCGAGCCAATCGTCGCTGAAGTAGTCGACGTCGCCGTCGGGCATCAACAGCACCTTCGTGGGCGCCAGTTCGCGAACGAAGTCCTCGTCGTGGCTCACCAGGATGATCGCCCCGGGCCAATCGACCAGGGCGTCGGCGACGGCCTGGCGCGACGGCGGATCGAGGTTGTTCGTCGGCTCGTCGAGCAGCAGCAGGTTGTTGCGCCCGACCATCAGCATCGCGAGCGCGAGCTTGGTCTTCTCGCCGCCCGACAGGGTGCCCGACTCTTGGAACACCTTGTCGCCGGACAGCCCGAACATGCCGAGCAACCCGCGCAGCTGCGTCTCGCCGAGGTTGATGCCCTCGGGCACGGCGTCGCGGATGTTGGTGAGCAACGACTCATCCGTGCGCAGGTTGTCGTGCTCCTGGGCGTAGTAGCCGGCGTGCACCTGATAGCCGAAGTCGAAGTCGCCGAGGTCGGCCTCGGTCTCGCCGGCGAGGATGCGCAGCAGGCTGGTCTTGCCCGCGCCGTTCAGTCCCAACACGAGCAGTCGCTCGCCGCGGCCGAGGTCGAAGTCGATGTCCTCGAAGATCGTTGGGCCGCCATAGGCCTTGCACAACCCCGACGCTCGGATGACCGTCTCGCCGCACTTGGGCGGGTCGGGGAACCGGACGGTCATCGTCTTGCCCGACTGCGGGCCGCGCACCCGCTGGTCCTCGAGGCGGGCGATGCGCTTCTCGACACTGTGGGCCATCGCGGCCTTGGTGGCCTTGGCGCCGAAGCGGTCGACGACGGTCTGCAGCCGGTCGATCTCCTTGGCCTGCAGCACCGCCTTCTTGGCCAGGCGCTTCTCGTCTTCGGCACGGGCCCGCTGGTACTGGCTGTAGGTCCCGCGGTACTCGACGATCTCGCCGACATCGTGCTCGGTGGCGCGGTCGAGGTGCAGGACCCGGGTGATCGACTCGTCGAGCAGTTCGAGGTCGTGGCTGATCACGAGCAGCGCGCCCTTGTACTGGCGCAGGAACCCGAGCAGCCAGGCCTTCGCGTCGACGTCGAGGTGGTTGGTCGGCTCGTCGAGACACAGCACGTCGGAGCCGGCGAACAGGATGCGTGCCAGCTCGACCCGACGGCGCTCGCCGCCCGACAGCGTGCTGATCGGCTGGTCGAGTCGGGCATCGGGGATGCCGAGGCCGGCGGCCATCGCCCGTGCTTCGCTCTCGGATGCGTACCCGCCCGTGGTGCGGAACGCTTCTTCGGCCTCGCTGTACCGGCCGACGTTGCGCTCGTCGGGGTTCTCCTCCATCGCGATGCGCAGCTTCTCGATGCGGGTGATCTCGTCGTCGATCCCGCGCCCGGACAGCACGTGGGTGACACAGCTGCGCCCGTCGAGTGCCGAGTCGATCTTGGGGTCCTGAGGCAGGTACCCGAAGCCGCCCTTGCGGACGACCTTGCCGGCTTTCGGCTCGTTGGCGCCACCCAACACCTTGAACAGGCTGGTCTTGCCGGCACCGTTGCGCCCGACGATGCCCACCTTGTCGCGAGCCATCACGGTGAAGCTGGCGGAATCGACGAGCAGTCGACCACCCACTTCCACCGAGATCGCCTGAGCCTGGAGCATCCGATCAGGCTACGGGCAGATCAGGAACCGGGTTCGGCGAGCAGCTACGGGACCGCTGGTTCCGAGGGTGCGGCCGGAGCTGCGGTCGTTGTTGCGGCGGTGGTCGGCGCAGCCGTCGTTGGCGCTGCGGTCGTCGGTGCCGCCGTCGTCGGTGCGGTCGTACTGGGCAGCGTGGTGCTGGGCGGCGTCGTGCTGGATGGCAGCGTGGAGGCCGGAACGCTCGACGTGGTCGTGGTGCGGACGGTGGTCGTCGTGACACCGCCGCCCGACCCGCTGTCAGGTGTGGTCGTGGTCGAGGAGGGCGGCCGCACCGTCGTGGTGGTTCCGGAACTCGGGCTGGTTGTCGTCGTGGTTCGTGACGAGCTCGACCCGGTCGAGGGCTGTCCGAGGACCACCGTGGTGTTGCCGCCGACCCGCGAGTCGTCGCGGAACGTCGAGCGCAGGCACTCCCCGAGGGCATCGGGGTACGGGCCCAGCGCAGCGGCCACCGACTCGGCCAGGACCCGACGCCCTGCGTCGGTGGGATGCAGCCGGTCGCTGCTCAGCACGCCCGGTGTCTCCGAGATCGTCCTCCAGTCGAGCACCGTGACGTTGTCGCGGGCGGCGCCCTGGCGGTTGACGACCTCGTTGACCTCGACGTAGTTCGGTCGGTACTCGGTGACGGTGAGCAGCACGGTGGGGCGCGGCGCCAAGCGGTCGAGAATGCGGACCAGTTCGGCTTCGTACTTGGCCTGATCGCTGCCGTAGTTGCTGCCGAGGAACACCACTGCGGCGTTCCAGTCGTCCTCGGACTCGGCATCGGGTTCGTCGGGCAGCATCCGGTCGAGGACCAGGTTGCCGAAGTCGACGAAACGGCTCGGTTCGGCCTCGACGGCGACCTGCCAGCCGAGGGGGACGACCGCCTCGCACATGTGGTCGCCGTACCGTGACGACGTGGAGGCCAGGATCGAGTCGCCGATCATCAGGACCCGGTTCCCGTCGGCGATCTCGCCGATCAACTCGGCCTCGGTGCCGTCCTCGTTGACGGGCGCACGGACGACGACGATGGGCTCACGCAGCGCCGTCGGGGCCACCGGCACCTGGCCGACGCCGGCGATGGTCGGCACCGGGGTGACCGGCGCGATCGTGTCGTCGCTGTCGACCGGCGCCGAGCCGCACCCCGCGGCCACGACGGCGAACGCAGCGAGGGCAGCGAGGCTCCGACGGGACATCTGCTCCATTGAAGCGGGTTCTCGGGTCAGTGTGGCGTCGCGTCGCACCAGACGCCGTGGTCAGCGCGAGCGCAGCGAGTCGCGGATCTCGGTGAGCAGTTCGATTTCGGTCGGCCCGCTGTCGACCTCTTCCTCCTGCTTCTTCATGGTGTTGTACGCCTTGACGACCAGGAAGCAGACGAACGCGATGATCAGGAAGTTGATGATGAGCGTGAGCGGCGTGCCGTAGTTGATGCGGGCGTCGCCGATGTCGAATCCGAGGGCGTTGAAGTCCGGCTGTCCGACGATGGCGGCAATGATCGGCATGAAGATGTTGTCGACGATGCTGAGCACCACGGGCGCGAAGGCCGTGGCCAGCACGACAGCGATCGCCAATTCGAGGAGGTTTCCTCGGTTGACGAAGTCTTTGAACTCGTTGAGCAGGTTCTTCATGTTGGTTTCCTCCATCGGTGTTGCGGTCGTTCCTGCACCGCAGTCGGCGGCACGAGGGGGAGAGTTCTATCACGGCGCTCGGCGCCGACGCCGGTGTGCACGACGGTGCGGGTTCAGCGCGCCGTCCATCCGCCGTCGACGATGAGGCTCTGCCCGGTCAGGAAGGTCCCGGCCGGTGACGCCAGCAACAGCAGTGCGCCGTCGAGTTCGTGCAGCTGCCCCATCCGCGGGATCGGGGAGTTCGCGGCGATGAACCGCTGGCTGGCCTCGTCGGTGTCCATGCCGTCGGTCATCTCCGAGGGGAACCAGCCCGGGCACAGCGCGTTCACCCGCACGCCCTTGCGGGCCCACTGCAGCGCCAGCTCGCGGTGAGGTTGACCACGGCGCCCTTGCTTGCGCAGTAGTGCGCCTGCTTCACCGGGGTGGACCCGACGTGACCGAGCATCGAGGCGACGTTGACGATCGAACCGGAGCCGTTCGCGATCATCGACGGCGCACACAGCTTCGACAGATGCCACAGCGCAGTGACGTTCACCTCCATCGAGGTGCGGAACCGGTCGAGTTCCTCGTCTTCGACGGCCACCGAGCCGCCCACGCCGGCGTTGTTGACGAGCACGTCGACGCGTCCGAATCGGCCGACGACGTCGGCGACGAGACGTTCACGGTCGGTTTCGTCGGCCATGTCCGCCACGACGACGTGAGCGCCCGGGAGTTCTGCGGCGAGCGACTCGAGCCGGTCGGCCCGACGGGCGGTGAGCACGACCTGCGCACCGACCTCGTGGAGCACCGTGGCGAAGTGTGCTCCGAGTCCGGACGACGCGCCGGTGATCACCGCGACCTGGCCGTCGAGTCGGAAGTGATCCAGGGGCGAACGAGCGGGAAGCGAACTGGTCGACATGGTCCGCGACCCTAGAACGAGCGTCGCCGTGCGGTCATCGTCTCGTCACCTGTCCGTCATGTCCGATCGCGCGATCACGTGTCGAAGCTGTCGGTCGCGTGACAACTTCGCATCGAGGTGTCGACACCGGCGACAACGGAAATCGCCCGATGTATGAATGAGGTCGTGGAGACGAACCGCCGCACCTGGAACGAAGCCGTGAAACTCGCCGTCGTGATCTCGATCATCGCCGGCCTCGTCGCCATTGCGGCGTCGGCCGCCGGTGGCATCCCGCAGGCAGCGATCGTGCTCCCTGTCATCGTGGTGGCGTTCGCCAGCAGTTGGATCCAGACCGGTCGCGCCCGTCGTGAGACGACACCAGCGAAGCTCGCGGCACCGCGCACTGCGCTGCGCTCCGGTTCGCTGCACCACGGCTGAGCAACGGCACCCCACCGCCTCCTCGGCTGACGCGCGGCCGAGACGCTGTGTCACGATCGTTCGATGCAGCCGGCGAAGGTACGTATCGGATTCGGACTCGGGACCTCCACGACGCTGCACGGCCCGTCGTACGGCACCGTCGTCGACGCGCTCGAGCGACTCGGCTTCGATTCGCTCTGGTTGTCCGAACGCATCAGCGGCCCGGCACCCGACCCGCTCGTGGCGATGGCCTATGGGGCCGGGCGGACCGAACGGCTCAAGTTCGGAATGTCGGTGATGGTGCTGCCCGGCCGCAACCCGGTGGTGCTCGCCAAGGAGCTGGCGACGTTGGCAAGCATGTCCGGCGGCCGGCTCCTTCCGGCCTTCGGGCTGGGGGCGGTCGACCCCGTCGAGCAGCAGGCGTTCGGCGTCGAACGCGGCGAGCGCGCCAAGCTGTTCGACGAGATGCTGGCCGTGATGCGCCGGTGCTGGACCGGCGAACCGTTCACGCACCACGGTGACCGCTACGACTACGACAGCGTCCGTGTGCTCCCCGCGGCAACGAAGATGGAGGTGTGGCTCGGCGGCATCGCCCCGTCGGAGCTGCGCCGCATCGGCCGCATGGCCGACGGCTGGCTGCCGTCGTTCGTCACGCCGGACGACGCCGCGCAGGGGCGCTCGGTCATCGAGGAGGTGTGCGCCGAGCACGACCGCGAGATCGAGCACGACCACTACGGCGTGCTCGTGCCGTACTCGTTCGGACCGATCCCCGAGCGGCTGCTCGCGCTGCTCGCCAAGCGACGCCCCGACCTGACCG
The DNA here is from genome assembly GCA_963715825.1 of Ilumatobacteraceae bacterium. Lineage (GTDB taxonomy): Bacteria > Actinomycetota > Acidimicrobiia > Acidimicrobiales > Ilumatobacteraceae > Sva-07. The sequence continues at coordinate 139,531 of CAVQSI010000016.1, read as the reverse complement.
ATCCCTCCGAACTCGTCCCCACCTCATGGGAGGGACTCACCGACCTGATCCGCCGCTTCATCGACGTCGGCACCTCGAAGTTCGTCGTGTTGCCGCTCGCCGAGCCTGACGGTGCCGACGCCTGGGTGGAGCACCTCACCGAGGCGGCTGAGGTCCTGCTGCCACTCGAAGCGCACTGACCGACATGACCATCGCCGCCACGTCGTTGTTCGAGCCGACAGGTCCTGGCCGATGGACGCCGACCGAACTCGCCAGGGGCCCGTGGGACCCGCGAGCCTGTCATGGTGGACCGGTCGCGGCACTGATCGCGCGGGCTGTCGAGCACGCCGACCCGGATTCGCCGGTCGACTGGCAGATCGCCCGCCTCACGATCGAGATCACCCGGCCCGTCCCAGTCGGCAGGCCGCTCACCGTGTCGACCGAGATCGAGCGCGACGGTCGCAAGGTGTCGCTCGTCGCCGTACGCCTCCACGACGACGACACCGAGGTCGCCCGAGCGCGCAGCCTGCGCATTCGGCGCCGGCCGATGGCGTTGCCCGACGACGTCGTCCAACCACTCCCCGACCCGCCCGGCTCACCCGACGCCGGGATCGGACAGCGGCCGGTGTGGGCAATGGACGAGCACGTCGCGTTCCACCGCGACGCCTGCGAACACCGGTTCACCGAGGGAGCGTGGGACGAGCCGGGCCCGGTCGGCGTGTGGATCCGGCTGCTGGTCCCGGTCGTCGCGGACGAGGTTCCCTCCGGAGCCCAACGGGCGGTCGCCGCTGCCGACTTCGGCAACGGTGTCAGCAGCGGCCTGCCGTTCGACCGGTTCACGTTCATCAACCCAGACCTCACCGTGCACCTGCTTCGCCCACCGGTCGGCGAGTGGATCGGCATGCGCACGGCGTCGCAGTACGGCACCGCGGCAGCGTCGTCGGGGGCCGGGTTCGCCGAGTCGGCGCTGTACGACGCCGATGGGCGACTCGGTCGAAGCGTGCAGAGCCTGATCATCGACGAACGCTGACCACGCCGCTGCGAGTGCGTTCCGGCCCTGACGTTGACGAGACGTTGACGAATCGATCGGGAACCATCCGACCGTCTGTGACGTCCAACACACATGATGCGTGAACGGCTCATCCCACTGGCACTTGCGACCACGGCGCTCCTGATCGCGGCGTCGTGCACGACCGACGGTTCGTCGAGCGACCCCACCGTCTCGAGCGGTGGCGACGACATCACGACCACCGAGCCGCCGGACACGTCCACGGTGCCGACGGCGACCAGCGACCCCACGACGAGCCTGCCGCGACCCGGCCCGCAGGGGTTCGCGTCGGCGAACCTCGAGTTCTTCGGCGACTGCGCGGCGTTGCTCGGCTACATGCAGGCCGAGGCCAGCGAGCGGGTCACGGCCTGGGGTCTGGGCGGCGGCGGCTTCTACTACGGCGACGGACGCGTCATGGTCGAAGAGGACATGGCGGCCACCGACGACGCGGGTGCTGCGGAAGTGGCGCCGGACGCCGCCCCGGCGCCCGGTGCGGTCGAGGGCCAGGACTTCTCGGGCACGAACACCCAGGAGGTCGGTGTCGACGAAGGCGACATCGTCGAGACCGACGGCGACTACGTGTACGTCGCGAACACCGACGGCCTTCGGATCGTGTCGGTCGCCGACGCCATCGTCGTCGCCGAGCCGGAACTCCCCCAGGGCTCCCATCAACTCCTGCTCGACGACGATCGCCTCGTCGTGGTGACATCGAGTTGGAGCGGCGCGCCGGACACCATCGTGTCGCTGTTCGACGTCGCCGATCCGACGAACCCCTCCCTGCTGCGACGCACCCACCTGGAGGGCGGCGTGGTGGCAACCAGGTCGATCGACGGGGTGGCGCGGCTGGTGATCACCACGTCGTTCGACCAGCGTCTGCCGTTCGTGCAGCCCAACCAGTTCGGCCTCGACGAGGACTCGGCGCTGGAGCGCAACAAGGAGATCATCGCCGAATCGACCGTCGAGGACTGGTTGCCGCGCTGGTTCGACGAGGACGCCGACGGCGGCTTCGGACCGATGTCGCAGGTGCTGCCGTGCGAGACGGTGGCCGCGCCGCCCGACTTCGCCGGCCTCGGCCTCACGTGGATCGGCTCGATCGACGTGAACGGCGACGGCACACCCGTCGGATCCGCCGGCATCGTGTCGACCGGCGACACGGTGTACGCCTCGACGGACAACCTGTACGTCGCCACGCAGAACTGGGACTGGCGCTGGGGTGGCCCCGTGCCACTCGTCGAGGAGGGTGCACCCGAGACCGCTCCGGTCGAGGATCCGGGCCCGCCACCGACGTTGATCCATCAGTTCCGCCTCGACGACGGTACTGCGGCGACCTACGTGGCCTCGGGCACGGTCGAAGGTCGGCTGCTCAACCAGTTCGCGATGAGTGAGTACAACGGCGACCTCCGGGTGGCGACGACCACCGACGACTGGGGCGGTTTCGGCGACCAGAGCGAATCGACCGTGTTCGTGCTGCGTCCCGACGGCGACGAGCTGCGCGAGATCTCGTCGGTCGGCGGGCTCGGCAAGGACGAGCAGATCTACGCCGTGCGGTTCATGGGCGACCTCGCCTACGTGGTCACGTTCCGCCAGATCGACCCGCTCTACGTGATCGACCTCACCGACCCGGCCAATCCGGTCGAGGCCGGCGAGTTGAAGATCCCGGGCTACTCGGCGTATCTGCATCCCGTGGGCGACGGCCTCCTGCTCGGCGTCGGCCAGGACGCCACCGACGAGGGCCGCACGACCGGCACCCAGCTCAGCTTGTTCGACGTGAGCGACCCGACCGACCCCCAACGGATCAGCACCCTGCCGATCGGCGGCTACAGCGAGGTCGAGTGGGACCACAAGGCGTTCCTGTACTGGCCCGCCGACGGCACGATCGTGCTGCCCGTGTCGCCCGGTTGGAGCGACTGCGGACCCACCGAGGACTGCCTGGCCAAGAACCTGGTCGGCGCCGGCGGTGGCGCAGTGGTCGCCGAACTCGACGGCCGCGAGCTGCGGGCCCGTGGCGTGATCAGCCATTCGACGCCGGGCCGCTCGGGCTCGGGCTGTTGGAACCCGCTGCAGCGCTCGATCGCCATCGGCGACGAACTCGTAACGGTCGGGCTCGACCAGATGAAGTTCTCCGACCGCCAGAGCCTCGAGCCCCGCGACTCGGTCAGCTGGGGCGACCCCGAACAGTACGGCTGCTACTGGTACGTCGACTGACAATCCCGTTTGCGTTGCGATTCCGGTGACCCGGGTCACCGGATCTGCAACGCAAACGTGGGTTTTCAGCTTGGGGGCGGGGGCGTGATGCTGCCGCCGGCGTTGGCTCGCAGAACGTTGACGTCGAAGTCGGCCACCGGGTACTTGATCGTGCGGTACGAGTTGCCGGAGTTCGGGAGCCCGACCGCCAGCAGGCGCCGGCCGTCGAGCGCCAGCTCTTCGAGGAACGGCTGCTGACCCGCACCCCAGTTGATCACCACCGAGTCGGCGGTCTGCTGGGCGCTGCCGAGCGTCGAGCCGCCGGGCGACGAGTTGCGGAACTCCCACAGCATCGTTGCCGTGCCGGCGGCCACGTCGATCCGGTAGGCCACCGCCCGTGAGGGGCGGCCGGTCGCTGCCTGGTTGTCGAGCATCGTCAGCACATCGCCGTTCAGTCGCGCGTCGTGCGGCCGCTTGGGACCACCGAACGGATCACCCACGATCGTCAGCTGCGGCACCGACTCCGCTGGACCTGGCGTGCGCGGATTGCGTGCCTGTGGGGTTCCCAACGTCCACAGAACGTCGCCGGCCTCATGATCGGCGTCGGCCACACGGTTGACGCGGAACACGCCGTCCATGTGGCGCACGGTGACCACGTAGTCGCCATCGTCCTCGCGATCGAGGCCGTTGATGTGGAAGACATCCCATCCAGTTCCTTCGAATCCGGGTGTCGACTCGAAGTTCTGGGCGAACGTCGACGACTCCGGCGTGAAGTGTCGGTGCATCTCCCACTTCCAGATCTCGGAGCCGCTCGAGTCGATCTCCTGGATCACGCCGTCGGAGTAGGTGTCAGACGGCGATCCGAATGGCAGCACGCCGTCGGTCCGGATCGGATAGCTGATCATCGCCCGGGCGTTCGGACCACCCGGCAACTCGACATAGTCGTGGTGGTCGGTGGGCAACTCGGATGGGGCGGGTGTGGTCGTGCGGTGCTTGATCGTGCCGGTTCCCGCCAGGTTCGTGAGCCAGTACCCCTGATCCTCGAAGATCCCGAACGGCCCGTACGACGGGGTGAACGCGAGTCGGCCGTCGGACAGCTTCTTCGCGTCCATCATGGCGCTGGGCGTTCGCTTGTACCAGACCGGTGCGCCGTAGTGGTCGAGGATCATCAGGAACGGGCCGTTGCGCGTCGGGTTCGTACTCGCGAACCCCGATGTCGTCAGGTACCAACCGGCGCTGGGGTTGCCGGGTCGAAGGACTTCCAGGCGGGGGAAGTCGGTCGGCACACAGCGGAAGTGGTAGTTCTTCGCCACGCCTTGGCGGGTGGTCGCCAACACCACCGGCTGATCGGCGGCGAGCACGAACGACGTCGTGCCGGTGCCGATCGCCGCGGCGGGACCGCCGGCGACCGAGAGCGTTGCGGTGGTGAACGGCAGCAGGTCGACGATCATCGTGACGCTTGCCGTGCCGCCGGTGACACTGGTACCTGCGCCGCACTCGATGGCGTAGTCGGTGGCCGCGGCGTTGAACGGCGGCCACGTCGGCTTGTCGAACGAGAGCCGCTCGACGGGCGAGCCTGCAGGTGCCGACATCACGGCGAACACGTCGACGATCACGTTGGTACGCACCGACGACACGATGCACACCTGGCGATCGCTGCCGAGCTCGATCGTGGCCAGGTTCGTTGCGGCTTCGCCGGTGACGTAGTTGAGCGTCGACACATTGGGCACCGAGCCCCCGCACGGGTACGCCGTGAGGAACCCGGCGGCCGCTGCGTCCGTCGAGACGAAGTTCAGCATCACCGCAGCGGCATCGGCCGCGTTGGCCGCACCGGCGACCGGGTCGAACGAGCGGACTTCGCCGGGAGCCAGCGGCAGCAGGGGGCCGCCGATCCCGTTGCGGCTGTCGACCACTCGTCGACCTGCGGTCGGCACGACCACCGCGGTCGGCCCGAATGCAGGTGCTGCGGCATAGAACCCGGTGACGTCGACGATGACGTGGACCGTGGTGTCGGCGATCACGCACAGCGTGTTGCCCAAACCGAGCCCGACGATCGCCCCGACCGCCCGCGCCTCGGACTGCTTGAAGTTGACGTTCGACGCGTTCGGTGCGGGCTGTCCGCACGGGAACGCGGTCATGAAGCCGGGCTGGACCGCGTTGGCCGCCGTGAGGTTCACGACCGCCGCCGTCGAGTTCGCCGGGATCACCGACGACGGGATCCGGATCTCGCGCACGCGGAGCGGGGCGAGCGCGGTCAGCCCCGGGCTGCGGCTGTCGTAGACGCGCTGCGGCGCGATCGAGCCGAATCGGTTCGGGCCGTCGGACCACCAGCCGCTCAGGTCGACGATCAGGTCGGAGCGGCCGTGGCTGTAGATGCAGATCTGACGGTTGGGGTCGGGGATGGCCACGACGAGGTTCGGGGTGGCGAACCCGGCGCGAGCGTTCAGGTTCGACGTCTCGGGACGACCGGCGCTGCATGGGTACACCGTGAAGAAGTCGGCTTCGCTGTTGACCGCGGTCATCGACAGCGCCACTGCCTGCGCGGTCGACGGGATGTCGGCGCCGATGTCGACGATCATCGTGCAGCCACGGTCGAGCGGCGCGGCGACGCCGCCGAGGTTGTTGCGGGTGTCGACGAGCCGGAGCGGGTTGATCGGCGTGTAGCTCAGCAGCGGCGCGGTCGTCGCTGCACCGCCGGTCGGTTGCGGAGCACAGGTCACCGTTGCGGTGGCTGCCTGGGCGGGCGCCGACGGCCCGAGCACGATCGACACGGAGACCGCGAGCATGCTGGCGGCCACCACGAGGGTCCCGACGGTTCGTTTCATCGCGCTGAACGTAGCCGCTGCGCCCACTCGCCCGCCGGGCACGCGGCGAGGGTCAGGTCCGCTTCTGGATGTTGGCCCACTCGTCGCGCAGGCCGACGGTGCGGTGGAACAGCATCGGGGTGTCGGGATCTGCGGCGAAGTAGCCGAGCCGTTCGAACTGCACGACCTGGCCGGGTTCGACGTCGGCGAGCGCCGGCTCGACCTTGGCGCCGACGACCAGTTCGCGTGAGTCGGGGTTCAGGTCGTCGAGCGGATCGCCGGTCGAATCGCCCGGCACATCGGGGACGAACAGCCGGTCGTAGAGGGCGACGGTGGCATCGACGGCGTGAGCGGCCGACACCCAGTGCATCGTCGACTTCACCTTGCGCCCGTCGGCCGCGGTACCGCCACGGGAGTCGGGGTCAAAGGTGACCTGCACCTCGACGACGTTGCCGTCGGCGTCGGCGGTGAACCCGGTCGCGGTGACGAAGAAGGCACCGCGCAGGCGGACCTCCTTGCCCGGCGACAGGCGGAAGTACTTCGGTGCCGGCTCGGCCATGAAGTCGTCGTGCTCGATGTACAGCTCGCCGGTGAACGGGACCGTCCGGGTGCCATCGTCGGGATTCTCTGGGTTGTTGTTCAGCTCGACGTACTCCACCACCGGCTCGCCGTGGTCATCGACGGGCCAGTTCGTGATGACGACCCGCAGCGGACGCAGCACCGCCATTCGGCGCAGCGCGACCCGGTTCAGCTCGGTGCGCACGAACGACTCGAGCAGCTCGATCTGATGTCGGCTGTTGGTGCGCGACACCCCGATGAACTCGCAGAACTCGCGAATCGCAGCGGCCGGGTAGCCGCGGCGGCGCAGCCCCCGCAGCGTCGGCATGCGCGGGTCATCCCAGCCGTCGACGATGCCGTCGTCGACGAGCTTGGCGAGCTTGCGCTTCGAAGTGACCGTGTGGGTGAGTTCGAGCCGGGCGAACTCGGTCTGGCGTGGCTGTTCGAACGGCAGCGGCAGCTGTTCGAGGTACCAGTCGTACAACGCGCGATGGCTGTCGAACTCGAGCGTGCACAACGAGTGGGTGACGCCTTCGATGGCGTCGCTCTGGCCGTGCGCCCAGTCGTAGGTGGGATAGATGCTCCACAGTGCGCCGGTGCGGTGGTGGTGGACACCACGGATCCGGTACATCACGGGGTCGCGCAGCTGCATGTTCTCGTGCTGCATGTCGATCTTGGCGCGCAGCACGTGCGACCCCTCCGCGAACTCACCGGCGCGCATGCGTCGGAACAGATCGAGGTTCTCCTCGACCGAGCGGTCACGGAACGGGCTCTCGACGCCCGGCTTGCCGTACCCACCGCGCTGTGCCGAGATGGTGTCGCCGTCCTGGTCGTCGACGTACGCGAGGCCCTTCTCGATGAGCAGTTCGGCCCAGTCGTAGAGCTGCTCGAAGTAGTCGCTGGCGTACAGCGGCTCACCGTCGATCGGGAACCCGAGCCAGGCGAGGTCGGCGACGATGCCGTCGACGTAGCTCGTGTCCTCGGTGTCGGGGTTGGTGTCGTCGAACCGCAAGTTGCACACGCCGGCGAACTCGCGGGCGATACCGAAGTCGACGGTGATCGCCTTGGCGTGGCCGATGTGGAGGAAACCGTTGGGTTCCGGCGGGAACCGCGTCTGCACTCGCCCGCCGAACGTGCCCTGCTCGATGTCGGAACGCACGAGATCGCGCACGAAGTTGGAGGCCGCAGGGAGTCCGTCGGTGGCAGGCATGACGTCGACCAGTATGGACGCCCGCCTCACGTTCGCCGCAGACGGTTCCGCCGGAGTACAACGTGGAGATGACTCCACTCGAGATCGTCCACCAGACCTCGCCGACCATCAACCAGGCCGGCAACCGCTTCTACTTCGACGCCGACACGATGGCGAGGGGCAAGGAACTCGGCCTCGACGGGTTCCGTTTCTACTTCCTCGGCCGGGGCGGTGTACTCGGCGACGTCGACCCTGCGGTGGTCGTGGCGTCGTTCGGGTACTTCAGCCCCGCCGTCGTCGAGCTGATGTGGGATTCGGCCAAGCAGATCATGGCGCCCCGAGACGCCGCCCGCGAGTACCTCGCCTGCGCGGACCGTTTCGGCATCGCGAAGCTCGACGGCATCGACCTGCTCGATTCGTTCAACGACGCTGCGGAGGCGATCGTCGCGTCGGTCGACCGATCCGCGCTGGCACTGTTCGCGGGCATCGCCGCGGAGCCCCTCCCCGACCACCCTGCCGCCCGCGCGTACCGCAACATCTGTGTCCTGCGCGAACTGCGCGGCAGCATCCACCTGTTGGCGATCGTCGCCACTGGGGTGTCGCCGTTGGTGGCCCACTCGATCCGGCGCCCCGACGAGATCACGTCGTTCGGCTGGGAGTCGGCTCCCGACATCTCCGACGACGACCGGGCCCGCCTCGAAGTGGCCGACGAACTGACCGACCGTCTCCTCGTCCCGCCGATCGAGGCCCTCAGCGACGACCAGCGCGACGCCTTCGTGACCGGTGTCGAGGTCATCGGCGCCCACCTCGACTGCTGACCAGCCCCCTGCTCAGGCGGCGATGCGGCCGTGGTGGTCGCAGTGGCCACCGTGCGGGTGGTGCAAGTGGCCGTTGACGAGATAGTCGACGTGGTCGCCGTGGGGAACGACTGCATGGCCGCAGTCGGCTGCATGCACGTGATCGGCTGCGTGATCGCCACATGCGTGCTCGGGCGTGCACACCTCGGGGTGCTCATCACAGACACACATCGAGTGCTCCTCGATGGCGCCGTCGGCGCTCACGTGATGGAGGTGACCGTCGTGGAGGAAGTCGTGGTGGCCGTCGTGGGCAACGGTCTTGTGCTCACAGTCGGCGCCGTGAACGTGGGTGTGATCGGTGTGGTTGCTCATGGTGTGATCCTCTCGCTGGCTGGCTGGCTGGTTGCTGGTTGGCTGGTTGGCTGCTGGTTGGCTGGGTCGGTTCGGTCGTGGAACGTGCGAGCGAAACGCTCAGGAACTGAGGTGGTCGACATGGTCGAGCACGGCGTCCACGAGTTCGCTGACATGGTCGTCGGCGAGGGAGTAGAAGATGTGCTTGCCGTCGCGGCGCGTGGTGACCACGTGGCGATCGCGAAGGGTGCGCAATCGCTGGGAGACCGTCGAATCGTTCGCCCCGGTGGCGACGACGAGCTCCGCGACGCAGATCTCGCCCTGCGAGATGAGTTCGACCAGCTCGAGGCGAGCCGGGTCGGCGATCGCCTGGAGGAAGTCGGCACCACGACGCAAGGTGTCCGTCGACCGAGCGGCGGGTCGCACCACCCCATGCACGTGTTCATCGCTCGTCGGAACGGACGAGGCCTCTGGGGAAGGCTTGCTGGTCAACGGCACCGTCTCAACATATCACCAGATGATGAAGTGTGCATCCGACTCCCTGCCCGTTGACGCACATCAAGCACAGCATGCGGGGTGGGATCGGTTCTCGGTCCCGATACTCTCTCTCTAGTAGGACTCGTTCCCATTATCCAGAGGTAGGTAAGAATGCGCTCCACGACCAGCCGAACGACAGCAGCGATCATCGCCGTACTCGGGCTCGGGCTCGCTGCCTGCGGATCCGATGACGCCGCGAGCACCGATGAGGCTGCCAGCACGATCGAGGCACCCGGCACCACCGAGCCGTCGAGCACCACCGAGCCGTCGAGCACCACGGCGACATCGAGCGTTCCCGACACGACGAGCTCCATCGAGACACCGACGATCGTCGTCACCACCAACATTCTCGGTGACGTCGTCAGCGAAGTGGTCGGCGATGCGGCCGAGGTCGTCACGATCATGCCGGTCGGGGCCGACCCCCACGACTTCCAGGCGTCGGCGCAGGAGATCGACACGCTGATGAACGCCGATGCCGTGATCGTCAATGGTGCCGCCTTCGAAGAAGGCCTGCTCGACGTGATCGAGAACGCTGTCGACCAGGGCATCCCGACGTTCGAGGCGATCAGCGTCGTCGAGACGATCGAGTTCGGCGAGGCCGGCCACGACCACTCCGACGAGGACCACTCCACTGAGGGCGACCACGACCACGATGACGACACGACCGACACTGCCGCGACGACCGACACTGCGGTCAAGGCCGACGATCATGATCACTCTGGCGCCGATCCGCACTTCTTCACCGACCCGATGCGGATGGCCGCTGCGGTCGAGGGCATCGTTGGCTTCCTGCAGGCCGAGCTCGAGTTCGACGACCCGGCCGCCCTCGATGCATCGGCCGCCGCCTACGTGGCCGAACTGACCGCACTCGATGCCGAAGTAGAGGCAATGGTTGCGTCGATCCCCGAGGAGCGCCGGGTGCTGGTGACCAATCACGAAGTGTTCGGCTACTTCGCTGACCGCTACGGATTCGAACTGGTCGGTGCGGTGATCCCCGGTGGCGGCACCAGCGACAGCGTCAGCGCTGGCGAGCTGGCGGAACTGGCAGAGGTGATCGAGGCCGAGGGCGTACCGGCGATCTTCGCCGACACGTCGTCACCCGATGCGCTCGTCCAGACATTGGCGGACGAGGTCGGCGACATCGCCGTGGTCGAGCTCTACTCCGAGTCGCTGGGCGGGCCGGACAGCGAGGGCGCAACCTACCTTGCGATGGTACGCACCAACGGCGAACGCATCAGCGGGGCCCTCACCTGACGATCCAGTCCGACTGCAACCGATCGGGGCGTGCCGATCCCTCCCGTTCAGTTGCAGTCGGAGCACGTGCCGACCAGGTCGAGACGGTGGCCGTCGACGTGGAACTTCGCCGACTTCGCTGCCCGTCCGAACGCACGATCGAGCGTGATCTCGACGTCGGGCGACAGCGCGAAATCGGTCACCGATCCACAGTGCGTGCAGATGAGATGGTGATGATGGTGATCGGTCAGCGCTTCGGCGAGTTCGAATCGGGAATGGTCATCATGGGTGACGATGCGGGTGACTGCCCCGACCTCTTCGAGCACCGCCAGATTGCGATACAGGCTCGACTGCGAGAGATCGGTGTCGAGCGCGAGGATCTCCGGGATCGTCACCGGCCCATCAGCGTCGTGGAGCGCAGTGATCACCCGGCGTCTGCCCGTGGTGTACCGATGGTCGCCCGACCGCAGGAGCCCGGCGACGTCGTCGTGCAGGAGGTCAGCGGTCACGGCGGCGAGGCTACCGTTTCTGGGAACAAGTGAGAACCAGGGTTGAGCGGGAGCTTCAGGTCAGTGGTGGTGCAGGTCAGTGGTGGTGCGGGTCGTCGAGCACCATGGTGTCGCCAAGGCGCACGAAACGCCCGCCGAACGCCGTTCGCAGGTGCTCTTCGGTGAACACGTCCTCGGGGCTGCCGAATGCGACGAACCGGGTGGCCAGCAGCAACACCAGATCGCACCGACCCGCATCATCGAAGTTGTGTGTCGTCGTGATGACCGTTCGCCCGGCAGCGTGCTCGTCGTCGATCACCGACATGATGATCGACCTCGAGCGGACATCGAGTCCGGTCAGCGGCTCGTCGAGCAGCAGGATCGGTGCGTCCTGCGCGAGGCCCTGGGCCACGAAGGCCCGCTGGCGCTGGCCTCCCGAGAGGTGATGGATCTGCCGGCCGGCGAGGTCGTCGATCTCGAGGCGACGCATCGCGGAGTCGACGGCCTCGCGATCGGACCGACCCGGCCGACGGAACAACCCGAGCCGCGGATAGCGGGCCATCGCCACGACATCGCGCACCGTCAGCGGCACACTCTGGTCGACATCAGTCGACTGCAGCACGATCGACACGGATGCGCCGAACGTGTCACAGCGGCCCGACGTCGGCGGGATCACACCGCCGATCACCTTGAGCAACGTCGACTTGCCCGAGCCGTTCGGTCCAATGATCGCGACCGACGCCCCTGACGGGATTTCGAGCGACAGGTCACCAACGGCGTGGATCGCTCCGTAGTCGACGTGCACGTCGTCGAGGGCCACTGCGGTCGGCATCCCCGCACCATATCGAGAATGAGTCCGAAAACGGTGGTACTCCGCTAGCGTCTCGGCGTGCAGTTGGTCATCGATGCGTTCGAGCCGGCGTTCATGCAACGGGCCCTCATCGGAGGTCTGCTCGCGGTGGTCGCCACGTCGCTCGTCGGAACCTGGGTGGTACTGCGCGGGCTCTCGTTCCTCGGAGACGCCCTCGCTCACGGCGTGGTGCCCGGAATCGCACTCGCCGTGCTGTGGGGGTTCAGTCCGATCCTCGGCGCCCTGGTCGCCGCTGCGGTGATGGGCGGCCTGGTCTCGATGGTCACGGCACGCACCACGGTGCGAGAAGACACCGGCATCGGCCTGCTGTTCGTCGGAATGCTCTCGCTGGGCATCGTGATCGTCTCCAAGGCACGCTCGTTCAGCACTGAGGTGACGGCGCTGCTGTTCGGCGACATCCTCGGCGTCTCACGCGACGACATCGACGTGCAACTCATCGGAGCGGGAATCGTGGTCGTGGCCACCGTCGTGCTGTACCGGCCGTTCCTCGCACTGACCTTCAACCGGATGAAGGCGCAATCGCTCGGCATGCGCCCGGGTGCGTCACATTTGGCATTGATGGTGCTGCTGGCCATCAGCATCGTCGCCAGCTTCCAGGCGGTCGGAACCCTGCTGGTGTTCGGCCTCCTCGTCGGGCCACCGGCGACCGCCTCACTGCTCACCAAACGGGTGCCGCTGATGATGGTGGTGTCGATACTCTTCGGCGCCCTCGCCGTCGTCGTCGGCCTGACGATCAGCTTCCACGCCGGGACCGCCGGCGGCGCCACGATGGCCGGGCTCAGCGTCGCCCAGTTCTTCGTCGTACTCATCGGTGTCGAGGCGACACGCATCGTCCGAGAGCATCGTCACGCCCGAGTCGTCTGATCGCAGGTGCGGTTGGCCGAGGGATGACCCGGCTGCGCAGGATCTGCGCGCACTGGGTCCCACGTTCCGGGACGCGTGGGGGCGGAGGGTGGAACCTCGAAGATGGAACGAGACCCGCCGGAGCGGGTCTCGTTCTTGGATTTCTTGGCAGCCCGTACGGGATTCGAACCCGTGCCGCCACCTTGAGAGGGTGGTGTCCTAGGCCACTAGACGAACGGGCCAAGTAGCGATCGGCAACGATATCAGCGGGCGCTGCGATCCCACCCACCGATCCCACGCAGCGGTCACGCCCAGGCGGGTGACGAACGGCCCGAAAAGCGACAACGCCGACCTCGCACGAGTGCGGGCCGGCGGTCGATGAGAGCTGGGGTGCAGGGACTCGAACCCCGAATGACAGTACCAGAAACTGCTGTGTTACCAATTACACCACACCCCATGGTGTGACGGTCGACGACGGATCGCCGACCGGTGCGGGACGGGATTGTATCGGCCTCAATCGGTGAGGCCACTCAACCGTTCGAACCCGATGATCCGACCGACAGCTACCCCCGCGGCTTCGGCCAGTTCACGGCGAAGCTCGGTGGTGCCGCCGACAACCGAGTCGGGAGCGGGCGACACGTAGGCGGTGAACCCGACCTCGTCGGCGGTCAATCGGGAACGGAGTGCGTGGTACGGATCGGTGACGACCAGCACCTCGTCGACCGATGGATCGACGAGCGTTCGAGCGCGTTCGAGCGAGTCGTGGGTGGTGGCCCCTGCGTCCTCCAGCACGATCGCCGACGACGGCACGCCGCGCTCGGACAGATACTGCGCCGACGTCGACGCCTCGGTGAACCGATCACCCTCTTGGTTGCCGCCGGTGACGATGACGAGCGGCGCCACACCGGCATCCCAGAGTTCGACGGCATGATCGAGTCGCGCTGCGAGCTGCGGCGAAGGTCGCCCGTCGTACTGAGCTGCGCCCATCACCACGATGGCATCGACATTGCGGGCCTGATCGCTGCGGCCGGTCGACCACACCTGCCAGAACGAGACTGCGTAGTAGCCGACCGCGAGCAGCAGCAAGAGGATCACGACCTGCACCACGCGCCGGCCGACGAAGCGCGGCGGTGACGGCAACGGCTTCACCGGCGTGGGATCGCGCAACAACTCGGCGTTCGCCGACGGTCCCATCGAAGGCTCGCGGTGCAGCGCGATCGGGGTCTCGCCGGTCCGTGCGTACTTCTCCCCCACCGACTGGTGACGGTCGATGGCCTCGAGCAGTTCCCGATCGCGCGCCACCTCCGCGTCGCTGGGCAGCTGGAACTCGCGATCCGCCATGTCCGTCACCGCCCGCCGCCAGCGGCGTCACCCGCCATCGACAGCCGCCGCAGCGTCTCGTCGCGGCCGAGGACCTCCATCGATTCGAACAACGGCGGACCCACCGAGCGACCGGTGACGGCCACGCGCACCGGCGCCTGCGCCTTGCCCAGCTTGACGTCGTAGCGCGTCATCACATCTTCGAGGGCGACCTTGAGCGCATCGGCGGTCCAGTCGTCGAGTTGCCCATAGGCGTCGGCGACGTCGGCGAGCAACGGCGATGCCCAATCGGGCCCGAACGCCTTCGCCCACGAGTCGTCGTCGTACGCAACGTCGGCCCCGTCTGGCCAGAACAGGAAGTCGATCTTCTCGGGGACTTCTCTCAGCGTCGTCAGCCGCTGCTGGATGTGCGGAGCGATCGCCGCCCATCGGTTGCGGTCCCACTCGGGTGGGAGCTCGGCACCGGCGCGCTCGACGAACTCGTCGAGCGGCATCATGCGGATGTAGTCGCCGTTGAACGCGGCAAGCTTCTTGATGTCGAAGAACGCCGGCGAGTGCGTGACGTCGTCGAGGCTGAAGGCCGCTTCGATCTCGGCCCACGGCACGATCTCGCTACCGGCAGCCTCGGCGCCCGGCGGCGTCCAGCCGAGAGTCATCAGGTAGTTGACCATCGCGTCGGCGAGGTAGCCCTCGTCGCGGTACTGCTCGAGCGCCACCTTGTCGCGCCGCTTCGACAGCTTCTTGCGTTGCTCGTTCACCAACACCGGCACGTGGGCCCAGCGCGGCGGTGCGTGCCCGAGCGCTTCCCAGAGCATCTGCTGCTTGGGCGTGTTGGGCAGGTGCTCCTCGGCACGCACAACGTCGCTGATCGCCATCTCGATGTCGTCGACGACGTTGGCGAGCAGGAACACCGGCGTGCCGTTGCCGCGCACCAGCACGAAGTCCTCGATCGTGGAGTTGTCGAACGAGACCTCACCGCGCACGGCGTCGTCGACGACCGTGGTGCCGTCGGGAACACGGAACCGCAGGACGTGGCCAGGGCCCGGCCCGAGCCCGCGGTCGCGCGAGTAGCCGTCGTAGCCGGTGGTGCCCATTTCCTTCGCCCGCGCCTGCACCTGCTCGCCGGTCAGGTCGCAGTAGTAGGCGTGGCCGTCGTCGAACAGCCGTTGCGCAGCGCCAAGATGCGCGTCGGCATACTCGCTCTGGAAATGCGGGCCCTCGAAGTGCGAGTCGTCGGACGAGATGCCGATCCAGGCCAGCGCATCGATGATGCCCTGGGTCCACTCCGGGCGGTTGCGGGCCTCGTCGGTGTCCTCGATGCGCAGCACGAACGTGCCACCGAGACGCCGGGCCAGCGCCCAGTTCTGCAGCGCCGTGCGAGCCCCGCCGACGTGGAACGAACCGGTCGGCGACGGCGCGAATCGGAATCGGGGGCCAGCGGACATGACACGATCGACGTTACCCGTCGCCGCTCGCACCCAGATGGCGTTCTTCGACAAGCAGGACCCAAGTCTTCAACAAGATCGCTGCAAGATCACCGCAACGCTTCGGCAAGCGGCCGCTCAGTCCGGCGACTCGGGCGCCGCAACGGCCATGATCGTGAGGTTGCGGAGCTGGCGGATCGCCACCGACAGTGTCGTGAGGTCGAAGCTCTCGGCACGGCGGATCTCGGTGTGCATCGAGAGCGCGCGTCCCACGGCGCGCTCGTTGGCCTCGATCCACGCCGCGGGCGAACCATCAGCGGATCGCATCACCTGTCGAGTCAGGTCGGCGAGCACGGTCATCAGATCGTGGCGCAGCGCCGAGCGCGCCTGCTCCTGCCAACGATCGGAGCGGGGCAGGTTGCCGACCCCGTCCCACAACCAACCGAGCTCGAATGCATCGAACGTCGCCCAGTACGCCGTTGCTGCGTCGGCCACATTGCGCGACTCGGTGTGAGCGATCTCGACGACGTCGAACCCGGTGTGCAACCACGGCCATCTCGCCGCGTGCGCCGCCAGTTCGGCGGGAACGCCGGCAGCCGCCCGCGCCTCTCGGACGCCGGCGACGTCGTCGGCCACCCGACCGCTGACGACGTCGTCGAGCGACTCGGCCAGGAACGCCAGCCCGGCCGAGAACGTGTCGATCGCGTCGGCGATGTCGATCGGTGGACGTCGGTGACGAAGCAACCAGACCGCGCCGCGCTCGGTCATCCGTCGGGCCGCGAGGAACAGCGCGATCTGTGTGTCGAGATCGATGCTGCTGCCGAGCGCATCGATCTCTCGCCAGATGTCGGCGAACCCGAAGATCTCACGTGCGGCGAGGAACGCCCTGGCAACGTCGGAGACCGATGCGCCCGAATCCTCGGTCATCCGATGGTCGAACGAGATCCCGGCCAGATTGACCATGTTGTTGACGATCGTGGTGGCGAGGATCTCGCGACGAAGGCGGTGCGAACGGATCGCATCGGGGAAGCGCTCGCGGATCTCGACGGGGAAGTACTCCATCAGGTCGCCTTCGAGGGCAGGCTCGTCGGGGAGGTCCGAGTCGAGCACCTCGGCGACGTTGGCGTTCTTCGTGTAGGCGATCATGACCGCGAACTCCGGTGCCCGCAGACCGCTGCCGGCGCTCTGTCGTTCGGCGATCTGCTTGTCGGACGGGAGGAATTCGAGCTCGCGGTCGAGGTAGCCCTCGGCTTCGAGGGTGTCGAGGTACCGGGCGTGCACGTTGACCATCGAGAGCGCCTGGGTCCGCGCGATCATCAACGCCAGGGTCTGGGCCCGGTTGTCGTCGAGCACCAGGCGGGCCACCTCGCCGGTCATCTCCACGAGCAGCTCGTTGCGTTGCCGCACGGTCAGCTCACCGTCGCGGACGAGCTGGTCGAGCAGGATCTTGATGTTGACCTCGTGATCGCTGCAGTCGACGCCGGCGGAGTTGTCGATCGCGTCGGTGTAGATCAGCCCGCCGTTGATGGCGTACTCGACGCGTGCGAGCTGCGTGAGCCCGAGATTGCCGCCCTCGCCGACGATCCGGGCTCGGAGCTCGATCCCGTCGACGCGCAGCGAGTCGTTGGCGCGGTCGCCGACGTCGGCATCGTTCTCGCTCGACGCCTTGACGTACGTGCCGATGCCGCCGTTCCAGAGCAGGTCGACCGGGGCGCGAAGGATCGCCGAGATGAGGTCGTCGGGCCGCAGCTCGCTGACCGATGCGTCGATGCCGAGCACCTCGCGCACCTCGGGTGTGATCTCGATCGCCTTGAGTTGGCGCGAGTGCACCCCGCCACCGGCGGAGATCAGCGCTCGGTCGTAGTCGGCCCAGCTCGAGCGTGGCAGCTCGAACAGCCGCTGTCGCTCGGCGTGTGCCGGCGCCGGGTCCGGGTCGGGGTCGAGGAAGACGTGGCGGTGGTCGAACGCCGCCACGAGCTTGATGTGCGACGACAGGAGCATCCCGTTGCCGAAGACGTCGCCCGACATGTCACCGATACCGACCACGGTGAGCTCGTCGGTGTCAGCGTCCTTGCCGATCACACGTGCGTGGCGCCGCACGCTCTCCCACGCGCCGCGTGCCGTGATCCCCATCTCCTTGTGGTCGTAGCCGTGACTCCCGCCCGACGCGAACGCGTCGCCGAGCCAGAAGTCGTACTCGGCCGCGATCTCGTTGGCGATGTCGCTGAACGTCGCCGTGCCCTTGTCGGCAGCGACGACCAGGTACGGGTCGTCGCCGTCGTGGATGACGACATCGGGCGGATGCACGACCCGATCACCGACGACATTGTCAGTGAGGTCGAGCAACCCACGGACGAACCGGCGGTACCGGTCGACGCCCTCGGCTCGTGCAGCGTCGCGGTCTGCGGGGTCCGCTGTCGGCGACTTGATCACGAAGCCACCCTTCGCGCCGGTGGGCACGATCACGGCGTTCTTCACCATCTGGGCCTTGACGAGGCCGAGCACCTCGGTGCGGAAGTCCTCCGGGCGGTCGCTCCACCTGAGTCCGCCACGGGCGATACGGCCACCACGCAGGTGCACACCCTCGACGTAGGGCGAGCAGACGAAGATCTCGAACTCCGGTCGCGGCTCGGGCAGGAATCCGACGGCATGAGGCCGGAACTTGACCGAGATCTCCTGGCGCCCGCGGAACGCATTGGTCCGATCGGTCGCGTCGACGAGGGTGAGGAACGCCCGACAGATCCGGTCGTCGTCGAGCGACGGCACCGCGTCGAGGAGCTCGTGCAGTTCGCTGCGACACCGCTCGATCGCGCCGGAGCGGTCAGCGGCCACGGCGGGGTCGCTCGGCGACGGGTCGAAGCGGGTGTCGAACAACTCCACGAGCTTGCGGGCGATCTCGGGATGACGAACGATCGACTGTTCGACGTAGTTGGCACTGAACGGGAACGACGCCTGACGCAGATACCGGTTGTACAGCCGCAGCACGGCGATCTGTCGGCGGTCGAGGCCGGCCGAGAGCACCAGCCGGTTCAGTCCGTCGGGTTCGATCTCGCCCGTCATCAGCTCGACGAACGCCCGCTGCACCTCGGCGTGTTGGGCGTCGGTGATCGTGGGCGCCGCCATGCGAACGCCGATGTCGTCGAGGTGCACGGTGGCCGACGCACCGACGAACACCGACGGGTGCTCGTCGATGGGAGACAGCCCGAGATGTTCGAGCACTGGTACCAGTTCGGAGATCGTGGTCGGCCGATCACGAAGGAACACCCGGAAGCGCCATTGGCCGTCGACCGCGTCGAGCGAACGACCGAACGACGTGGTGATGTCGTCGGTGCCCGACAGCATCGCCTCGACGTTGACGAGGTCACCGACCGCAGCTTCGGGGCGCACACGAGCCTCGTAGTCCGCGGGCACCGCGTCGGCAACCACGGACCACACCCGGTGACCTTCCACTTCGCCGAGCAGGTCGACGAGCGCTTCCGTGGCGCGTTCGCCCCAGGTCCGCGAGGCGCGGTCGATCGAGGTGACGAGGCGGGTGCTGTCGTCGAGCGGCATCGCTCGAACGGTCATCGAGATACGAGCAAGCGAACTCGTCCCGACCAGCGTCTCGAGGTCGCGAATCTCGCCGCCGTAGAACTCCGACACCAACGCGGCGACCAGTTCCGGAAGTGCGGCGGTGAACCGGGACTGCGGAACGTACGTGAGCACGGTGGTCCAGGGTCCGACCGGCTCGGTCAGGTCGAACACTCGGACGATGTGGCGTTCCTGCAGTCCGGAGATCGCCGAGACCAGCTCGGTCAGCTCCTCGACACCGGACTCGAAGACCATGTCGCGCGGAAGCGTCTCGATCACGTTGCGGACAGCTCGGCCCGTGTGGCTCTCGACGGTTGCCCCGACCCGAGCGACCACCTCGTCGGCACGATGCCCGATGTCGGGGATCGCGAACACGCTCTGGCGGTAGGCGGCGCTGCCGAGCAGGCCGACGAACCGGACCTCGGTACCGCTCGCAGGGTTGCGCACGGCGATCGAGGTCATGCGGGCCCGGCGATGCACGGTGGCGACGGCATCGGTTCGCGCGATGACGACGGGAGCGTCGCCGTCGTGCGCTGGCGGATCGATGGACTCGGGGTCGAGTCGACGCGACCGGTACTGCCCGAGGAGACTCTTCGGATCGAGCCGCAGCCCGTCGGGTGACGACTCGTAGATCGCCGAGCCGAGGAACACGAAGTTGCCGTCGGCCAGCCACTGCATCAACGAGTCGTCGCCGGCGACGGCCACCAGCCGCTCCTGCATCGCCGTGAAGTCACGCACCACGGACTGCACGTCGTCGATCGCCGTGCGGACGTCTGCTTCGAGCCGTTCGCGTGCCCCGGTCGGACACCGGTCCAGTTCGATCAGTGTCCAGGCCTCGACCCGACCGTCATCGGCGTCGACATCGACCAGCTCGTGGCGGTCGTTGCGTTCGACGTGCAGCATCGGATGAATCAGCAGGTGGATGCCGAGCTGATGGCGGTCGAGCACCATCCGCACGCTGTCGACGAGGAAGGGGACGTCGTCGGTGACGAACATCAGGATCGTGCGTTCGGTCTCCCAGCCGTCGCGTTCGAGATCGGGTGACAGCACCTGCACGAGCGTCTCGCCGACGCGGCGTTCACGACCGAGCTGCAGATGGGCGACCGCCGCTGCATACGCTGCGTTGATTCGGCGACCGTCGGCGTCGTCGCTCGGGATGTCTCGGTAGTAGAAGCCGAGAAAGGCGTGCAACAACCGGTCGGATGGCCGACGTTCAGCAGCGATCTCCCGCAGGCTGTCGATGATGGCTGCCACGTCGTTGTGAGCGCTCATGTGTGTCCTCGCTGGAGTGATCTCGCTACGGCTCAACGTAGCCGCAACACCGCGTCGTGACCTGGACTCGTCTGGACGCGCTGCTGACGATCACGGCTAGCGTTCGCCTGGATGACACGACCCGACCTCACAGCGAAGGATCTCCCCCGCCCGGAGCTGCACGGCGGCCACCGGGCGGTCTCGGGAGGGCTCGCGCGCGCTGCCGTGTTCGGGATCAACGACGGGCTGGTGTCGAACGTGTCGCTGATCCTCGGGTTCGCCGGCTCCGGGGTCGACTCCTCGATCGTGCGTCTTGCCGGGCTCGCCGGTGCAATCGCCGGCGGGATCTCGATGGCGGCCGGCGAGTGGATCAGCGTGTCGGCACAGAACGAACTCGTCGAGCGCGAAGTGGCCGTCGAGCGGCGCGAACTGGCTCGCAACACCGTTGCGGAAACCGCCGAGTTGGCAGCGATGTACGAAGACCATGGCATCAAGCCCGAAACGGCTCGCGCTGCCGCCGAGGACGTGATGTCGTCACCGGAAGTGGCGCTGCGTGTCCACACCCGCGAAGAACTCGGCGTCGACCCCCACGACCTCCCGTCGGCGTTCAACGCTGCGGCGATCTCGCTGGTCTGCTTCCTGTTCGGCGCCTTGTTGCCCGTGATCCCCTGGTTCACCGGTGCGACCGGATTCGCGCCTGCCGCCGTCTCGATGGCGATCGGCGTCGTCGCCGCCGCCTTCGTGGGTGCGGCGATCGGACGATTCGCCGAACGGTCGATCTGGAAGTCGGTCGCACGTCAAGTCGCGATCGTGTTGGTGGCGTGCGCGGTCACCTACAGCATCGGCGAACTGGTCGGCGTCAATGTCTGAGTCTCCCGACCCGACCACGGGCCAGCGCAACGTGCTGGGCACCGAACTGCAGCCCTGCTCGTACGACCCGATGACCGGCTACTACCGCACGGGATGCTGCGAGAACCGCGGCGACGATCCCGGCATGCACACCGTGTGCTGCCGACTCACCGACGACTTCCTCGAGTACTCGAAAGCACAGGGCAACGACCTCACCACGCCCATGCCACAGTACGGCTTCGCCGGGCTGTCCGCCGGCGACCAGTGGTGCGTGTGCGCCGCTCGGTGGAAAGAGGCCTTCGATGCCGGACACGCGTGCGGCGTGATCCTCGAGTCGACGCACATGTCGACGCTCGAGTACATCGACCTCGCCGATCTCCGCGCTCACGCGATCATCCGCTGACGCACCACCGTGCCCGACGACGCCAACGCCTCGACGAGCGGTGATCCTCGGCCGCTGCCGGGCTGGCTGGCGGTCGCCCTCGTCGTGGGCACGTCGGCAGCGGTGCTCGTGCTCGAGATCCTCGCCGGACGGTTGCTCGCTCCGTACGTCGGGGTGAGCCTGGAGACCTACACCGGCATCATCGGCACCGTGCTCGCCGGGATCGCCGTCGGCGCCTGGTTGGGTGGCATCGCGGCCGACCGCGTCGACCCTCGACGGCTGATCCCGGTGCTCCTCGTCGTCGGCGGGGCGTTGGCGATCGCCACCGTGCCGACGGTCCGCGCGCTCGGGAGCGCCGGTGACGCATCCAGCGTCGGTGTCACGTTGGTGCTCACGGCGGTGGGATTCCTCCCCTCGGCAACGGTGCTGAGCGCAATCCCGCCGGCGGTGGTCAAGCTGCAGTTGCGTGACCTCCACGACACCGGCGCCACGGTCGGTCGGCTCTCCGCCTACGGCACCGGCGGCGCGATCGTCGCGACCTTCCTCACCGGGTTCGTGCTGGTCGCGATCGCCGCGGTGACCACGATCATCATCTCGGTCGGCGTGCTGCTCGTCGTCAGCGGACTGGTGTTGTGGGCGGCGTCGCCGAGCGGTGTGCGACGAACCTCGCGGACCGAGATCACCTCGGTGTCGGCGTTCGCCGGGCTCACCTTGATCGGTGCGTGGGCGCTCGGGAGTCCGTGCGACAGCGAGACCACCTACTACTGCGTGTCGATCGAGGTCGACGCCGATCGCTCGACCGGCCGCGTCCTGGTGCTCGACGATCTGCGCCACAGCTACGTCGACCTCGACGATCCGACGTACCTCGACTTCTGGTACACCCGCCGCTTCGCCGACGTGATCACCGAGCTGGCACCCGACGGCGACCTCGACGTGGTCCACATCGGCGGGGGCGCGCTCACGGTGCCGACGTGGGTGCAGACGACGCGCCCGGGCAGCGATCAGATCGTGTTCGAACTCGACGGCGAACTCGTCGAGTTGGTCACCGACGAGTTCGACCGGTCGACCGGTGCCGGCACCGGCGTCGACGTGGTGGTGGGCGACGCACGACAGTCGCTGCGCGACGTTCCCGACGACAGCGTCGACGTGGTGATCGGCGACGCGTTCGGCAGTCGTGCCGTGCCGTGGCACCTGGCGACGGAGGAGTTCACGCTCGACGTCGCCCGCGTGCTGCGCCCCGGCGGGTTCTACGCGCTGAACGTGATCGACGGCGCCGACGTTGCGTTCCTGCGTGCCGAGACTGCAACGATCGCCTCGGTGTTCCCCCACGTGGCAGTCGTGCTGAGCCAGAGTGCCGATGCGGGCCGCCTCGGCAACTCGGTGATCGTCGCATCGGATCAGCCCTTCGATGCCGCACGCCTGGACCCTGAGGGCGGCCAACTGATCGTCGACGTCGACGGGGTCGATGAATTCATCGGCGGCGCCACGGTGCTCACCGACGACTTCGCCCCCGTCGACCAACTGCTCACGCCCGCCAGCTGACGGGTGAGCTGGCGGGTGAGCTGGCGGGTGAGCTGGCGGGTGAGCTGGAGGGTGCGCGACGACGTCGGCGACGCGACACTGATCAGGTGGCAACCAAGACCATTTCACTCGGAGCCGCGCTGATCGTCCTGGGCGTGATCGTCACGATCGCATCCGGGTCGGGCAGCGCCACCTCATTGATCCCGGCCTTCATCGGCATCGTCTTCGTCGCACTCGGCCTTGTCGCCCGCGCGAAGCCCGATCTCAACCACCACCTGATGCATGCCTCGGCGGCATTGGCGCTGCTGGCGATCCTCGGAAGCCTCGGCTCCGCGATCGGGCGGGGCGCCGAGGGCTGGGCGCTGTTCGCGCAGATCGCCACCATCGTGCTCTGCGGTGTGTACGTCGCGCTCGCCGTGCAGTCGTTCCGCCAGGCACGACTCGAGCGCAGCGCCGCCTGAGCTGCGCCGACGGCTTCAGCCTGTCGGGTCGCCGGCCTGCTGCGCGCGGACGAAGGTGAGGATCGCCTCGATCTGGGCGTCGCTGAGCGCGCCGTTGGCCGGCATCGGGCCGAAGTCCCACAGTTCCTCGTCGACCCCGTTGCGGATCGCGTCGGCGAACTCGGCGTCGGACAGCTGGTCGGGACCGTAGATCGGCTCGAGCAACGACGGTCCGCGGTCGGAGCCGGCCAGGTCACCGCCGTGACACTGCGCGCAGTTGGCGCCATAGATCGCCTCGCCGCGTTCCAGCGTGGTGGTGGGCCCGTCCGCACCGCACGCCGCGCCGATCGAGGCAGCGGCGACGGTGGCCGCCCCGCCGAGGAGAATGCGAACGCTGATGACGCCCATGGCGCCAGTGTGGCATCCGAACCGTGCGGTACGGTCGATCCGGTGAAACGAACGATGCTGCTCGCCGCGACGATGGCGCTCGCGCTCGTTGCCTGCGGCTCGGAGTCGGCGACCGACGAAGCGGCCCCGACCACCGCGGCGCCCGAAACGACCAGCGCTTCGACGACCAGCGCGCCCACCACCAGCACGAGCCCGACCACCACGAGCACGACCACCACGAGCACGACCACGACCACGACGACCACGACCTACCACGAGCACGACCACGACGACGATCGTGATTCCGACCACGGCCGGGCCGCTCGACCTCGACGCCGAACGGGTGGGCCTCGGGCTCTCCGTCGGCGGCCAGCCGATCGTCGCCGAGCGATACGGCACCGTCGGCGGTCGGCGGGTCCTCGTGATCGGCGTGATCCACGGCAACGAGGACGATGGCGTCGCCATCGTCGACGATCTACGAGCCGGCCCGGTGCCCGACGGCGTCGAGCTGTGGATCGTCGAGTCGATGAACCCCGACGGCCAGGCCAAGCAGGTCCGCACGAACGACAACGGCGTCGACCTCAACCGCAACTTCCCGTACAAGTGGGGTCCGATCGGCGTGCCCGGCGACTCGCAGTACGCCGGCGTCGGCCCGGCGAGCGAACCCGAGACCCAGGCGATGACCAACTTCATGACGCAACTTCGTCCCGACATCACGATCTGGTACCACCAGGATCTGTTCGTCGTGAACCCGTCGGAGGGTCGAGAGGGTCGGGTGCGCGAACGCTACGCACAGCTGACGGGCCTGCCGATGGGCCAGATCACCGGTGGCACCTACACCGGCATCGCTGCCACATGGGCCCGCAACGAGTTCCGTCCCGACGACGGCGTGGCGTTCATCGTCGAACTCGGCCCGACGCTGTCGCCCGCCGAAGCAATCGTGCACGCAGATGCCGTGCGGACCATCGCCGTCGAAGGCTGATCACGTCAGGGGTCGGGCCAGCGGTGTGATCAGGCCAGCCAGGCGATGATGGCCGCGGCGACGTCCTCGCCGCGGTCGTCCTGGAGGAAGTGACCGCCGGGCTCGAACGTCTGATGAGGCTGGCCTTCGGCACCCGGGATTCGTTCGACGAACGTGCTCTGGAAGTGGCCGAGCACGATGTCGCCAGGTGTCCACAGCGTGAGCACCGGCGTGGTCCACTGCTCCCACACCGACCACGCAGCCTGGTTGGCCGGGACCGCCGGATCGTCAGGGGAGGTCGGAACCAGAAGCGGGAACTGGCGAGCCCCGGCGAGGTACGACTCGTCGGGGAACGGCGCACCGTACGCGCCCATCTCGGCCTCCGTCAGCTCGCGGGCGTTCACCGCTCGACCGAGCAGGGCACCGCAGTCCATCGGGTCCATCGCCTGCGACATCTGCTGCCACATCATGAATCCGTCGCCCATCGGCTCGCCGGTGGGGAGCGCGGTGTTGCCGATCACGACCCGGTCGAACCAGTCCGGGTTCTCCGCGATCATCCGCAGCCCGAGCAGCCCGCCCCAGTCCTGGACGAACACGTGGAAGCCATCGGCTGGTCGATCGAGCCCGCCGACGAACTCGGTCAGCCAGGCGACGTGGTTGGCGTAGGTGTAGGCGGAGCGATCGGTCGGCTTGTCGGAGCGGCCGAACCCGATCAGGTCGGGGGCGATGATCCGGTAGCCGGCCGCAACGAGCGGTGGGATCATGCGGCGGTACAGGTAGCCCCACGTCGGCTCGCCGTGCAGCAGCAGGAACGTGCCAGCGTCGCCGGATCCTTCCTCGACGTACGCCATGCGGAGGCCGTCGACATCGACGTACTTCGGCTCGTACGCGAAGTCGGGCAGCTCCGTGAATCGGTCGTCAGGCGTGCGAACGTACGGGACGGTCATCGTGCGAACCTCATCGGGCGAGCATGCCATGACGACGGTGACCCGGGCGACCGCTACTGTCCCGTGGCACCGTGACTCCCGACGATCTGCGCTCCCTGGTCAGCTCCGGTGAGGTCGACACGGTGCTGGCCGCCTTCACCGACGGCTACGGACGTCTGCTGGGCAAGCGCATCGACGCCGGCTTCTTCGTCGACCACACGATCGGGCACGGAACCCATGCATGCGACTACCTGCTGACGGTCGACATGGAGATGGAACCCGTTGCCGGATACGAGTACGCCAGTTGGGAACTCGGCTACGGCGACTTCCACCTCGTCGCCGACCTCGCCACGCTCACCCGCGCGGGTTGGACCGACTCGTCGGCGATCGTGCTGTGCGATGTCGTCGACGTCGCAGACACACGACACCGGTCGCGGTTGCTCCCCGGTCGATGCTCGCACGCCAGGTCGAGCGCGCCGCCGCACTCGGCTTCACCGTCAAGGCCGCTTCGGAGCTGGAGTTCTTCCTGTTCGACGACTCCTACCGCGACGCTCATCGCAAGGGGTACGCCGATCTCGAACCCGCCGGCTGGTACATCGAGGACTACCACCTGCTGCAGGGCGCCCGCGTCGAGGGGTACGTGGGTGCGGCCCGGCGGGCGCTCACCGCGTCCGGGATCCCGGTCGAGAGCTCCAAGGGCGAGTGGGGTCGCGGCCAGCACGAGCTGAACATCCGGTACGCCGACGTGTCGACCATGGCCGACCGTCACAGCCTGATGAAACATGCGATGAAGGAACTGGCCGAATCGCAGGACGTCAGCGTCACGTTCATGGCGAAGCCCACCACCGACGAGGCGGGCAGCAGCAGCCATCTCCACCTCAGCCTGTGGGATGCCGACGCCGAGGCGAACGTGTTCGACGTCGGGGGCGAACGCAGCGACCTGTTCCGGTGGTTCCTCGGCGGGTGGATGGCCGGGACCGCGGACTTCATGGCGTTCTACGCGCCGACGGTCAACTCGTACAAGCGCTACGTCGACGGGTCGTGGGCGCCCACTCGCATCGCCTGGTCGCAGGACAACCGCACCGCCGGGTTCCGGGTGGTCGGCGAGGGCCCGAGCCTGCGGATCGAGTGCCGGATCCCCGGCGCCGACTGCAACCCGTACCTCGCCTACACCGCCGCGCTCGCCAGCGGGCTCCGTGGCATCGACGAACGCATCGAGCCGCCACCGGCGTTCGACGGTGACGTGTACGCGGCCGCCGACCTTCCCCGCGTGCCGCGTACCCTCGAACGAGCGGCCGAGCGCTTCGCGGACAGCACCCTGGTTCGCGAGACCCTCGGCACGGCGGTCACCGACCACTACGTCAAGTTCTTCCAGGTCGAGGTCGACGCGTTCCAGGCGTCGGTGACCGACTGGGAACGTCAGCGCTACTTCGAACGGATCTGATCAGGGGATGCGCCGCGGCTGAGCACCACGGCCTCATCGGCGGCCAACTGCGAACTCGGGCCGGTGCGGGTGCTCGAGGTCGACAGGAGCACCTCGACGTCGCTGCCGCCGAGGTCGGCGGGCCACGCCACCGGCGTCGCGGTCACGTTCACGAGGGTCGTGACGACATCGTCGTCAAGGCACCGATCGAACCTGATCGTCGCGCCGTCGAGGGGGGCGATGTCCATGCTTCCTCGACGCAACACGGCAAGCCGACGCCGCAGATCGAGCAACCGCCGGTACAGCGAGTGCATCGAGTCGGCGTCGGCGACCTGGAGGTCGGCGGCGTGGGTCGCCGCATTGACCGGGAACGGCAGCCAGGGTCGCGCCGGCCAGCCGTGGCCCGTCTCCGCGTCGCCGTCGGCGGTCCACGGGATCGGTGCACGACACCCGTCACGACCGTCGGGGTCGACGACGCGCTCGGCCGGCACGACGGCGTCCTCCAGACCGAGTTCCTCGCCGGCGTACAGGAACGGCGTCCCACGGGCGGTCAGCGCCACGACCGCTGCGGCGCGAGCCCTCGCTTCGCTGCCGTAGCGGGAGCGGTGTCGGACCTGGTCGTGGTTCGACAGGACGAACGTGGGCCAACGCGGTTCGGCGAAGTCGTCCTCCATCTTCGCCAGCGCCTCACCCATGCGATCCGCGTCCCATGGTGAGTGCAGCGGACGGAAATCGAACGACAGATGCAGCTCCGGTGCGTCCGGTGTGCCGACGTAGGAGGCGCTCTCGCCATCGCGCAACAGGTACACCTCGCCCACCATCATCGGCTGCTGGTCGTAGCCGTCGAGGAGCGACCGGATCCGGCGCAACAGTTCGTGGCCGAAGGGACGGTCGCACGCGAGAAGCGGGAACTTCCAGAAGGGGTCGGGGAGGTCGGGCACGTCCGTGCCCTTGCCGATCAAGTTGACGACGTCGGCCCGGAAGCCGTCGACGCCACGGTCGAGCCAGTAGCGCAGCGTGTCGAGCATCGCCGCCTCCACGTCGGGGTTCGCCCAGTTGAGGTCGGGCTGCTCCGCGAGGAACAGGTGGAGGTACGACTGGTCGGTCGCGTCGTCGTGCGTCCACGCGGGCACCTGCTTGAACATCGCCTGCCAATTGTTCGGTGGCGACCCGTCGGCCAGTGCGTCCTTCCACACGTACCAGTCACGCTTCGGGTTGTCACGCGACGATCGCGACTCGGCGAACCACGGGTGCTGGTCGGAGCTGTGGTTCGGTACCCAGTCGAGCAGCAGCCGCATCCCGCGTTCGTGGACGCCGGTGATCAGGTCGTCGAAGTCGGCGTCGGTGCCGAACACGGGGTCGATACCGCAGTAGTCGGCGACGTCGTAGCCGAAGTCGCGCATCGGCGAGGTGAAGATCGGTGACAACCACAGCGCATCGACGCCGAGGTCGGCCAGATAGTCGAGCTTGGAGGTGATGCCGGCGAGGTCGCCGACGCCGTCGCCGTTCGCGTCGGCGAACGACCGCGGATAGATCTGGTAGACGACGGCATCACGCCACCACGGAGTGTCGCTCATTCGACACCCACCAGCGGATTCAGATCGCTCGCGGCAAGCTCGCCGGGTTCGAGGTTGCGGAGCCACACGAGCCGGTCGAGGCGCTGGCCCTGGTTGGTCGGCTCGACCACTCGGGCACCGTCGGCGAACCAGATCACGGTCATCACCTCTCGATCGGTGTCGGTGCGGTTGGGGTTCGCACGGTGGAGCGTCCAGCCGAGGTGGAAGCTCGCGTCGCCGGCGCGCATCGCACCGGTCGACTTGCGGGCGATGTCGGCGTCGGCCAGGTAGCGGTCGTAGAAGGCATCGGCCGCATCGGAGATTGCCTGGTCGCCGATCGGGCCGGCGTGCGTGCCCGCAGCGAACTCGAGGTCGCCCATCTCGGGCTCGACGTCGTGGAGCGGCAGCCACATGGTGATCGTGCGGTCGGTGTCGAGCGGCCAGTACCACTGGTCCTGGTGCCACGGCGTGTGCCCACCACCCGCGACCTTGTACAGCGCCTGGTCGTGGTACACCCGCACGGCGTCGACACCCAGCAGCGCGGCCGCGGTCCGAGCCAGCACCGGATGCAGGGTGATTTCACCGACCGCCGCGTCGGACTGCCACAGGTTCATGTACTGATCGAACGCGGCCTGGTAGGTCTCGTTGCCGGGCGGGAGCTCGACCTTGTGGGCGTTCGGCAGCGCGGCGTTGACGATGCCCCGGAAACGCTCGACGTCCGAGGCATCCAGCAGACCGCGCACGACGACCTGGCCGTCGCGTTGCAGCTCGTCGCGCAGTGCCTCGATGTCCACGCCGAGGAGTCTGACCGTCAGACCTCGTCGATCGCAAAGCGCATCGCGAAACCATCGGATCGGTCGAGCAACGTCACCGCGGCCGGGATGTCGTCGTCGCCGAAGGTCTACGGGATCCGCGAGGAGCGAGACGTCCCGATCGGTCATCTCACCGAACCGTAGGTGGGGTCAGTCGCCCCGACCGCGATCGGACAGAATGCAGCAATGGCGACACATTCCGGCAGTGGGGAGTTCGAGGGTGCGACCTTCGTCAGGGAGAGCTTCAAGGGCGCCACCCTGAGATCGTGCGACGTCAGTGGGGTGACGATGCGCAGCGTCGACGTCGGCGGCCTCGACATCGACAGCCATGATCTGTTCTTCGGCAGCCTGATCGTCAACGGCGTCGACGTGGTCCCGCTCGTCGACGCCGAACTCAACCGGCAGTTCCCCGGCCGAGAGCTGCAGAAGGCACAGACACCCGAGGGCCTGCGCGACGGCTGGGTGGCAGCCCAGGCCGCCTGGGCATCAACCGTCGCGAACACGCCACCGGAACTCATCGACGCCCATGTCGACGACGAGTGGTCACTGGCGCAGACCCTGCGGCACCTCGTGCTGGCGACCGACGCCTGGCTCGGCGGCGGGATCATGGGGATCGAGCAGCCGTTCCACGAGATCGGCCTCATCTTCGGTGGTGCGGCCGAGATGGGCTTCGACGTGTCGGTCTTCCGGACCGACGCACCGGCGTTCGAGGAGATCCTCGCCGTACGAGCCGAGCGGCAGCAGCTGGTGACCGACTTCCTCGCCACCGCCACGCCCGAGTTGCTCGCCGAGGAGCGCCAGAACCCGTGGGACAGCGGCGACGACTGGCATCCCACCGTCGGCGACTGCGTCCGCGTGATCCTCGAGGAGGAGTGGGCGCACCTGCGCTACGTGCGGCGGGACCTTGCGCTCCTCGCGGGCGCGACCAACGAGACCTGACACTCCAGCGACGTCGATCGCTCGGTCCGAAGCGGGCGAGTTCACACCGCCGAAACCCTCGTGGAACATGGAGTTCCTACGGTGGCGGAATGCGTAGGGGCCGACATCTCCGAGACGCGTCGACGTGATCGACGCGGTCGACCCGTTCATCGGCACCGACGTCACCGATCTCGCAGCCCCGAGCGGGCTTGCCGCCAGCTGGTGGTGGCCGAAACCCCAGGTCGGCAACACCCACCCCGGCGCGACCTCACCGTTCGGCATGGTGTCGGCCTGCGCGTACTCCGGCGCCTACCCAACCGGCTACGGCGTCCACGAGCTGTCGACCGAGGGCGTTCCCGCTCCCCTGTTCGACCAGCTGGCGGCGTCGGGCTTCACCCACTTCCAGCAGTCGGGCACCGGGGCGATCCGCAAGTACTACAACTACCTGCGCGTCACGCCGATGCTCGATCCGCTCGACGACCTCGGCACACGGTGGCCGCTGAGCGACGAGACCGCCGAGCCCGGCTACTACACCACGACCCTGAGCAACGGCATCCGGTGCGAACTGACCGTCGGACCGAAGAGCGCGGTGCATCGCTACACCTTCCCCGCGCATCGCGACGCTCGACTCGTGGTCGACTTCTCGCTTGGCGGACTGGCGATCGAGCACGGCCGGACGGTGCCGACGCGAGCACGCCTCGGCGTCATCGAGCCCGGAGTTGCCAACGGCGAGATCGTGGTGGAAGGGGCTCCACTGGCCGTTCACCTCGAGTGCGACACACCGACGTGGCGTCAGATGCTCTGGTACGACCAGCGGTTGATGCCGGGTGGAACTCAGCTCGACTTCGACTCGATCCGGCCGACGACGCTGCGCCCGTTCGGTCTGTTGCTGCGCGGACCGACCGAACCGGGGCAGGCGATCGAGCTACGGCTCGGCTTCTCGCTGCGCGGGGTCGACCAGGCCCGGGCGAACCTCGTGGCCGATTGCGGGCCCGACCATCACAGCTTCGACACGCGTCGATCCCAGACGAGGGCTGCATGGTCCGAACAGCTCGACACGATCCGCGTCGAGACCGCCTCGAGCAAGCGGCGCACCGTGTTCAGCACGGCGCTCTATCACTCGATGATCAAGCCGTGCTTCGCTCCGGGCGAGAGCCCGTTCTGGCCGGCTTCGGGTCCGTTCGTTTTCGACATCGCGACGATGTGGGACATCTATCGGACGCAGCTGCCGCTGATCACGTTGCTCGACCCCGACCGAGCAGTGGAACTGGCCACCGCGCTGCTGTTGATCTGCGAGGAGGAAGGCAACCTCCCGATCGGCTATCGGATGGCGCGGGGTGCCGATCGCTTCTCACGGCAGGGCAGCGCCTTGGCGCACACGTTCCTCGCCGACCTCGTGGCGCTCGGTGTGGCAGAGATCGACTGGGACTGGGCGTTGGTGCACATGCACAACGACCTGCGACGCAACTACGGCGAGGAGTTCCTGGAGCGTGGCATCGCCCATCCGATCACCCACACCCTCGACCTCACCTTCGGCTACCACTGCACCGCTCAGGTGGCGCGGCACATCGGCGACGACGACCTCGCCGGCCAACTCGACGCGATGGCGACCAAGTGGGTCGATGCGTTCGATCCTGACACCGGACTGCTCGTCGACTCCACGTTCTACGAGGGGGGCCGCTGGAACTACTCGTTCCGCCTCACCCACGACATGGCGGCCCGCATCGACCTGGCCGGCGGAGAGGCGGCGTTCGGCGGGCTGCTCGATCGCTTCTTCGGGTTCGGCGAGCCGGCGGTGAAGCAGCTCGGCATCGCCCCCGACGCGGACTCGGTCGCTGCGGGTTACGCCCTCGACCGCTTCGAGGGTCTGAACAACGAGCCCGACATGGAAGTGCCGTGGGCCTATCACTACATCGGTCGCCCGGACCGCACCGCCGAGGTCGTGCACGCCATCATCGAGCACCAGTTCTCGTCGGGCCGCGGGGGTCTGCCCGGCAACGACGATTCCGGCGGTCTGAGTTCTTGGTACGTGTGGGCGTCGCTGGGTCTGTTCCCCGTGGCGGGCCAGCACCTGGTGTTCGTGAATGCGCCGTCGTTCGCGAGCGCCCGTATCCGGGTCAGGCGCGGCACCTTCGTGATCGACACGATCGGCTTCGTCGAGCCCGACCCGGACGGCGCTCCGCAGTACGTGCAGTCGGTCTCCCTCGACGGCACCGCACTCGACCGGACGTGGATCACCACCAGCGAGCTGCATGCCGGCGGACGTCTGCTGATCGAGCTCGGCCCCGAGCCGTCCGCGTGGGGCGCGCCAGCCGTCCGCCCTCGACATCCACCACGACCTCGACATCCACCACGACCTCGACCAGCACCACCACCAGCACCACGAACCGGCAGGAGGCCACCCGATGACGACGACCACAGCCCCCGGAGCACCCGGCCGGCGACTCGTGATCGTCGTGCGCGCCGACCCCGTGATCTGCGGACACTCGGGCGAAGCACGCAATCTCGCCGAGGTCGCGCTCACCCGGGGGTTCGACGACGTGCGGATCGTCACGTGGCCGATCCCCACGCTGCAGGCGGCAGGCCTGCCTCTCAAGCCGCTCGATGCCGTGCTGCCGTACAGCGACGGCATCACCGTCGAACGTCCCGATCCAGTCGGCGACTACAAGGTGCCCGA
This sequence comes from Ilumatobacteraceae bacterium, assembly GCA_963715825.1. Lineage (GTDB taxonomy): Bacteria > Actinomycetota > Acidimicrobiia > Acidimicrobiales > Ilumatobacteraceae > Sva-07. Next base: position 106,232 of record CAVQSI010000016.1, on the reverse strand, counting down.
CGCCCGCTTCTACAGCGGGATCGTCGGCCGGCTCGTCGAGCTGTTCACCGACGGCGTCCCGACGGTGGCGATGTCGCTGTACCTCACCCCGCACGCCACCGCGGTCAGTGACGCGCTCGCCGTTGCCCGTGCGACCGGCCTGGCGACCAACGTCATCACGATCGCCGAGGCGGTCGGATCGGACATCACCAACGTGGTCCGCACCTCGGTCGAGGAACGGCTCTTCGGCGCAGCCGCACAGGTCTTCACCACCTACCTCGGACAGGATCACTGCGTCGCCGTCTCGGAGTTCACCAAGGAGTTGATCGTCAGCGCCGCCGAGGCCATCGACGCCCGCCACGGCACCTCGTTCGCCGAGCGCTGCCGAGAACGTGTCGGCATCTCCTATCCGGCGATCGACAGCCGACTCTTCACCGACCTCGATCGCAGCCGCATGACCGATGTACTCGCAGGTCGCGGACTCACCGAAGACGGCTACGTGCTGTTCCTGTCACGCGTGACCAAGGCGAAAGGTGTCGATGACCTGATCGACGGGTTCGCAGCGAGCCATGCCAGCGACCTCGTACCGCTGGTGATCGCCGGCACCGGTCCCGAGGCGGCAGCGCTGCGAGCACGTGCCGCGGCATCGTCGTGTGCCGACCGGATCATGTTCTTCGACGACGTCGGCGACGACGAGAAGACGTTCCTGATGGCCGGCAGTGCCGCCTACGTGCTGGCGAGCAAGCCCCGTCCCGAGTTCGTGGAGACGTTCGGCATCGCGCTGGTCGAGAAGATGCTCGCTGGTGGCGGCCCGGTGATCACCACGGCCACGGGCGGCATCCCCGAGGCGGTCGGCGACCATGCGCGGATCGTGCCGGTCGGCGATCCGATGAGCATCGCCCAGGCACTCGACGACGCAATCCTGCGGACGACCGCAGAGGAGCGTGCCGCGCAGGCGAGCGCCGCACGTCAGTTCGCGATGCAGTTCGACCGCGTCAACGTCTTCGACCGCCTCTTCGCCCGCCTCGACGACGCCACCGTCGCCGCCTGAATCAGCCCCATCTCACCCCCACCACCCCGAAATGTGCACGAATCCGACCACCGGTGACCACCTCCCCGACATTTTTCGGGGTTGGGGACGAGGTGGGGTGGGTTCGAGCGAGGCGGTCAGACGAAGCGGGCGAACACGTCGAGGGGTTCGCGCTCGGTGATCAGGGTGTTGATCGGAGCGTCGGGGTCGGCGTGTCCGATGGCGACGCCACAGAAGATCCGCTGCTCGGCGGGCGCTCCGACGAACTCGCTGACCGCCTGCTCGTAGACGGCCCACGCCTCCTGCGGACAGGTGTCGAGCCCGGCCTCCTGGGCGAGCAGCATGAACGTCTGCAGGAACATGCCGAGGTCGGACCACTGCGGTGGCCCCATGATCCGGTCGATGAAGCAGAAGATCGCGGCGGGAGCGCCGAAGAAGTCCATGTTCTTGGCGAACTGGGCGAGCCGACCGGCCTTGTCGTCGCGCTCGATGCCGAGCGTGGCGTACATGTCCTCGCCGATCTTGAAGCGCGAGGACCGGTATGGCTCGTGGAGCGGCGACGGGTAGATGTCGTACGCCGGCGCCTCGATCGGTCGGTCGGCGAGGAACTCGCGGAACCGGGTCATCGAATCGCCGTTGACCACGTAGATGCGCCACGGCTGCACGTTGCCGCCTGAGGGTGCTCGCGATGCCGTGGTGAGCAACTCGGCGATCACCTCGTTCGAGACGGGGTCGGGCAGGAATGCCCGGACGGACTTGCGGGCGTTGACGGCGTCGGTCACGTTCACCGCCGCAGTCTGGCGCTCCGTCGCCACCTCGGTCGAACCGGGCGAGTTCAATCATTGGACGCACCGGTGAATCCGTGGCAGAGTTCCGCGATGACCGCCACCAACGCCGCCGCGGCGCCACCCGCCGAGATCCCCCGCGAGGCGAAGCTCACGCTCGCCGTCGCGTCCTTGGCGGTGCTGGCCGTGTTCCTCGACACGACCGTGTTGTTCGTCGCCTTCCCCGACATCATCGCGACGTTCGACACGGTGGCACCCGCCCAGCTCTCGTGGGTGCTGAACGCCTACACCATCGTCTTCGCCGCACTGCTGGTGCCCGCCGGGAAGTTCGCCGACCGGCTCGGCCACAAGCGAGCGTTCCTGGCGGGTTCGGCGCTGTTCACCGTGGCGTCGATGGCCTGCGGCCTCGCCCCGTCGGCCGGCATCTTGATTGCCTTCCGCGTGGTGCAGGCCGTCGGCGCAGCGATGCTCATCCCGTCGTCGCTGGCGCTGCTGTTGCGAGCGTTCCCGCCGGCCAAGGTGCCCTTCGCCGTAGCGATCTGGGGTGCGAGCGGAGCGGTCGCCGGCGCGCTCGGGCCGACACTCGGTGCGATCCTGGTCGAGATCGCGAGCTGGCGCTGGGTGTTCTTCATCAACCTGCCGATCGGGCTCTTCACCGTGTTCGCCGGACGGCGGGTCCTGCGCGAGTCGAAGGACGAAACCGCCACGGTGCCCGCGCCGCTCGGCGTGGCCCTCATCGCACTGGCCGCCGGGCTCGTGTCGCTCGGCCTCGTGCAGAGCGAGTCGTGGGGCTGGGCCGACATCCGAACGATCGGATGCATTCTGAGCGGACTGGTCGTGCTCGCCGTGTTCGTCGCCCACCAGCGCACAACTCCGGCACCGGCGCTCAACATGGAGCTGTTCGCGATCAACAACTTCTCCTGGGGCAACGCGGCCACGTTCGCGTTCGGCACAGCGTTCACGGCGATGTTCTTCTCGTCGATCCTGTTCCTCACCGAGATCTGGGACTACTCGATCCTGCGCGCCGGTTTCGCCGTCGCTCCCGGGCCCGCGCTCGTCGCCGTGCTCGCGCCGTTCATGGGCAACCTGGCCGGACGTGTCGGCCAGCGCCCCCTGCTGCTTGCGGGCGGCGTGATGTTCGCGATCGGCGGCGTCTGGCGACTGCTGTTCCTGACCGGCACGCCCGACTACGTCGTCGACTACCTCCCGTCGATGCTCTTCACCGGCATCGGCGTCGCGCTGTGTCTGCCGCAACTCTCCAGCGTCGTTGCGCAGTCGCTCCCGCCGAACCGTCTCGGCGTCGGCGGCGGCTCGAACCAGGCGATCCGACAGTTCGGCGGCACGCTGGGTGTCGCACTGACGATCGCGTTCATTGCGGCACCGGAATCGCTCAGCGATGCACTGTCGAACTTTGATCTCGTGTGGTGGCTCCTGATCATCGGGGGGCTCCTCACCAGCCTGCTGTCGATCCCGCTGGTCACCCGACGATCACCCGTAGCGTGAACGATCGAACTCGGTGTTCGTGAGGAGGACCCGTCGATGAAGCGCAAGCCGCTCGGTCACATGAACTGCTCGATCGCCCAGACGCTCGACGTCGTCGGCGATCCGTGGACGTTGCTGATCGTGCGCGACGCACTGTTCGGTACGACGAAGTTCGACGACTTCCGCCGCAGCCTCGGGATCCCTCGAGCGACGCTGGCGGCCCGGCTCGACACCCTCGTCGAGCACGAGGTGATGGAACGCCGTCGCTACCAGGAGCGCCCAGCGCGACACGAGTACGTCCTCACCGACAAAGGACGCGATCTCCGGCGCGTCATGGTCTCGCTGTTGCAGTGGGGCGATTCGTGGTCGGACCTCGACCCACCGCCCGTCACCCTCGTCGATCTCGACACCGACGAGCCGATCGAGCCCACCTACGTCGACCGACGTTCAGGGCGCCCGCTCAGCGAACTCCGGGTGGGCCGCCGATTCAATCGCTGACACCTCACGGGCACGGCGCTCCGCGCCGCTGCGGCGGTCCCGTCGCGTCGTGGACGGCGTCGGGGACGCCGTCCACTACGCGAACTCCACGGCACTCAGGGGTGACGTGGTCTGGAGCGGTACCGGTGCCAGCCGCGAGCGAGGCGGAAGTGTCGCGAACGCTCGAAGTCGGCACGGATCCGTGCATGACGCTCACGGATCTCGGCCAGCTGTTGGTCAGGGTGAAGTGCATGAAACATCGTTCGATGTCCTTTCTGTCCCGTGTCGGGACGTTGGTGAACGCGCGCTGCGACGCAAGGACCCATGGTGGGAGCGCCGATGGCGCACGGCGGTCTCGGATCCGTCAGGATCCGAGCGGGCACACGACGCGAGGCGCCCGGCCGGAAATCTTCACGTTGGTGTCGAACATCGACATGGGCACCTCCTTTCGTGTGGACGACCACGATGGCCCACCACCCGGGTCTCGATCAAGCGGGTTTCGCGAGCCGGCCAGTCGCACACGATGACGATCGACGCGACTGCATAGGGTTCCGTCCATGGCAACGATCAGGGAGCTGGCCGAGGAGCACTGGCAGGGGCGGGGCGAGCTGGTCCACGCGCACCATCCCGTGGAGCCGGTGCACGTCCATCACGACGACGGCACGCGGAGCACCGCCAGCGAGGAGATCGACGACGGCCTGCTCACCCTCAAGTCGATCGCGTCCGTCAACGCGCTGGACACCGGCGACGGCCTCGTCATGCTCGACACCGGCGGCGCCTTCGATCGACGAACGGTCTACGACGCCGTGCGCTCCTGGCGACCGGACGCGCCGGTGCGCGCTGCGGTCTACTCGCACCACCACATCGACCACGTGCTCGGCACGGCGCTCTTCGACAGCGAAGCCGCCGACAAGGGATGGGAGCGCCCCGTGGTCTACGCCCACGAGGACCTTCCCGCCCACTTCCGACGGTACGAGCAGACCGGCGGCTGGAACACGGCGATCAACCGCCGCCAGTTCGCGATCGACGTGCCGCAGTTCTCGTGGCCGAGCGAGTACCGCGACCCCGACGTCACCTACGCCAAGCACCTCACGTTCAACCGCGGCGACCTGACGTTCGAATTGCACCACGCTCGCGGCGAGACCGACGACGCCACGTGGACCTGGGTTCCCGAGCGCAAGGTGCTGCATCCGGGCGACCTGTTCATCTGGGCGCTGCCGAACGCCGGCAACCCGCAGAAGGTCCAGCGCTACCTGTCCGACTGGGGCGCCGCGCTGCGTCAGATGGCAGCGCTGCAACCCGAGATCCTGCTCGCCGGCCACGGACTGCCGATCTTCGGTGCCGACCGCATCGTCATGGCGCTCACCGACACCGCGGAACTGCTCGAGTCGATCGAGAGCCAGACCCTCGCCATCATGAACCAGGGCAAGAACCTCGACACCTGCCTGCACGAGGTGACGGTGCCGGGTCACCTCGCCGACAAGCCGTACCTGCAGGCGGTGTACGACCATCCCCAGTTCCTGATCCGCAACGTGTGGCGCCGCTACGGCGGATGGTGGGACGGCGAGCCCGACAACCTGCTGCCGTCGCCGCGGGCCCAGCAGGCCGCCGAATGGGTCGAGCTCGCCGGTGGCGTCGACCGCGTGCTCGCCCGCGCGCAGGAGGTGCTCGACGCGGGCGATGCCCGCCTGGCGTGCCACCTCGTCGAGTTCGCTGCGCTGGCTGCTCCCGACAACGCCGAGGTGTGGACGGTTCGCGCCACGGTCTACGCCGCGCACTCGCAACAGCACACGTCGTCGATGGCGCGCAACCTGCTCGGCCACGCCGCTCGGGCCAGCGAGCAGGGCAAACGCGACCTCGCCGGCGACTACTGAGCGGCGCCGGTGCCGACGTGACAGATCAGCGGGCGATGCCGCGGACGCTGCCGACGAGTGGGGCGCCGTTGCCCTCGCCGATGAGGCACACGATCTGGCGATCGTCCTCGCGGTCCCAGGAGTTGAGGGTCGGCACGAGCCACGAGAAGAACAGGTCGGAGTCGAACGCACTGACGCCCACGTAGTCCTCGAACTCGCCGAGACACTTCGCCTGGGCGTCCGCTTCGAGCGCCTCGAGCCCCGGATAGGTGGCCTCCTCGCTGATCACGATGGCATAGATCTCGTGGGTGTGCGGCTCGCTACACGGAACGGGCTGCAGCTCATCGACCTCGGGCCCGTCCAGGCCGCTGAAGTCGACACACGTGCCGACGGCGCTCGGTGGAAGGTCGACCACCGACTCACCGTCGTCGTTCGAGCACGACGACGCCACGAACAAGCAGGCCACCGCCACGGCAGGAACGCGCACCCAGGAGGACTTCGACAGCGCCACGATCCGACGACCGTAGCCCATGCGTCACGGCGGTCGCTGCGCAGCATCTTCGCCACCGCCTGCGGGCGACCGCCGTGCGGCACCCGATGAGCTACTGTTCAGGCTTCGAGCGAGGGACGAGGATCGGGGTGCACACACGGTGTTGGAGCTGATCGATGAAGGCTTGGAGGCCTTCTTTCGTGGGTCCGTTCCCCTCAGCCCCGTCGACGTCGACGTCGCCTTCGAAGCGCCCGACAAGGACTGGAGCGCGAAGCTCACCCGACCCACGGTCAATCTGTTCCTCTGGGACATCCGCCGCTCGGTCAACTCGCGCAGCGGCATGCGCACGGTCGAGGTCGACGGCACCATGGTGCACCAACCGGCCCACCCGGTCGTCGAGCTTCGCTACCTGATCACGGCGTGGACCTCCGATCACAGCGACGAGCGTGGCCTGCTCGCCGGCGTGATGCGGGCCCTGCTGACCTACGGCGCCATTCCGCGGGACTATCTCCCGTCGGCCTTCGACAAGCTCGAGGTCCCGATCCTGACGATGGCACGAGTCGGCGAGGATCACATGGACGTGTTCAAGGCGCTCCAGGGTCAGCTCAAGCCCGGCATCAACGTCGTGCTGACCACGCAGTTCGACACCGGGTTCTCCATCCCGGCCGGTCCGCCCGTCGGCGCCCTCGAGACGGCGCTGGGACGACCGGGAAGCGACTTCGAACGTCGGCGTCGCGTGGCCGGCGAGGTGGTCGACGCCGTCGATCGGGGCCTGGTCGGCGCGGTTGTGCGAGCGCCGGGCGACATGACGCAGGTCAACCCTCGAGGCCAGTTCCTCCTCCGCGCCAACGCCGGCGACGAGATCGTGCTCGAGAGTGAACCAGCACTCGTGGCAACGGTTCCTGCCAACGGCGGGATCCGATTCGGGTGACCGCATGAAGACCGACCTCGAGCTGAGCCACCTCACCGTCGAACCCGGACGAAGCGGTCGCGTCGAGATCGCCGTCACCAACAACGCCGACGTCATCGACGGCATCACGGCGATCATCGACGGCATCAACCCCGACTGGATCCGCCTCGACCAGCCGTTGATCAGCCTGTTCCCCGAGACCTCGGGACAGCTGGCTCTGGTGTTCGACATCCCGAAGACGTGTCCTGCGGGCGACTACCTCGTGATCGTGCGGATCGTGTCGACGCTCGACGCCGATCGTCAGACCGTGCACGACTTCTGGCTGACCGTCACGCCGTCGCCGGCGCTCGCCGTCACGATCACGCCACGCATCGTCACGGGCGGTGCGGTCGCCCGCTTCACCGCCACCGTCCACAACACCGGCAACACCACCGCCGACGTGATGATCGAGGCGCTCGAGCCCAACCGCGACATCGACTGCACCCCCGACCCGATGAGCCTGGTGATCCCCCAGGAGCAGGAGGCGCCGGTCGAGATCGAGCTGCGCGGCAAGCGACCGTGGTTCGGCGACCCGGTCACACGCACGATCAAGGTCACCGCCCGCACCGGCGACGTCGCCGTCGAGGAACTCGCAACGTTCCGCCAGCGAGCCAAGATCCCGCGCGGACTGCTGACCGCGTTGATCCTCGCGTCGATCGTGCTGCTCTGGGCGTTCATCTTCTTGTTCGTCGTCTCCGAGCTCCGGCGGACCGAAGCACCGGCCAAGGCGGTCGGTACCGATTTCCTCACGGGACCGGAGAACATCCCCATCGCACGGGTGGCAGCCACCATCGAGGGCATCGTGAGCGCCACCACGACCGGCACCGGCATCCCTCGCATCACCGTCGAGGCGCTGCGGGTCACCGCCGACGGCATCCTCGAGCCGATCGGCTCCGCTGCCACCGCCGACGACGGGACGTACTCGCTGCAGAGCCTCATCCCGGGCACCTACAAGGTCCGATTCAGTTCCGACGGCTACCAGACGGTGTGGTTCCAGAACGGCGGCGACGCTGCGACCGCAGAAGAGGTCCGGCTCGATCCGCTGGAGGTGCGCGACGACCTCGATGTCGAGATGATCGGCGACCTCGGCGAACTGTTCGGCAAGGTCGAGGTTCCACCCGACGCACTGGGCACCCCGCTGACCGTCAGTGCCAGCCAGGTGGTCGAACGCGATGACGGGAGCACCGGCGGCGGCGCGGAGGTCGCTCCGGTGATCACGACGGACGGCACCTTCACCCTGACCGGGTTGGCCACGCCCGCGACCTATCTGGTCACGGTGGAAGGCGAAGGATTCCAGACCCAGCAGTTCGAGCAGTCGCTCAGCGGCGGGCAGACCACGGTGCTGAACACCGTGCAGCTCTCGGCCGCGACAGGCACCATCAGCGGAACCGTGTTCGGCAACGGTCAGGGCCCGCTCGGCGGCGTTGCGGTCACGGCACGATCGGGCGATCTGGTGATCAGGTCGGTCACGCCCACCACCGGCAACGTGGGGCAGTTCCAGATCATCGGGCTGCCGACGCCGCAGACCTATTCGATCACGTTCGAGTTCCCCGGCTACACCTCCAGCACCATCGCGCTCAGCCTCGACGCCGGCCAGAACCGCAACGGCGTCAACGTTGCGCTCTCCGGCGGCAGCGGGATCGTCACGGGCATCGCCGTCGGACAGGACGGTGTCGCCGTCGGTGGCGCGACGGTCACGGTGCTCGGGGACAACACCGAGTCGACCACGACCACGCTGACCACCGGTGGCATCGGCGGCGGTGCCGGAACGTTCACCGTCACCGACCTCCCCGTGCCGGGCAACTACACCGTCAGCATCAAGGCGCCCGGGTTCCAGACCGAGACATTGAGCGCCTTCTTCTTCGGCGGCGCGGAACAGAACCTCGGCCAGGTGCTCCTGCTGCCGGACACGTCGGTCATCCGCGGCACGGTGTCGGCAAGCGGCGGCGGGGTCGGCGAGGTGCAGATCACGCTGAGCGACGGCACACCGCGCACCCGCGTCACGATCAGTGCATCGAATCCCGCGGGAACGTATTCCTTCTCCGGCGTGGCTCCGGGCTCGTACACCCTCGAGTTCGAGAAGCCCGGCCTCGCCACCAAGGTGGTCTCACTGCAGGTCGAGGCCGGCGTCAACGCCACGGTCAACACGAGCCTGGCGGCGAGTCCGTGAAAACACTCGCATGGCCGGACACGGTCGCTGTCGCGCCAGGCGAATCCGGGCTGATCTCCGTCGCGGTCACCAACTCGTCGTCGGTCATCGACGCCTACCGGGTGCAGGTGTTCGGTCTCGATCCGAGCTGGGTCGAGATCGAGCCCGCCCGGCTCTCGCTGTTCCCCGGCGAGACCGCCAACGTCGCGGTCAACCTCCGGCTGCCGGTGGACTACCCGGCGTCGCAACGCACACTCACCGTGAACGTCTCGTCCGACGACGATCCGGGCAGCTTCGAGCTCAGTCAGATCGAACTGGCCGTCCAGCCCAAGACGAAGACCTCGCTGCAGATGGATCCGATGATGATCACCGCCGGGCGGCGGGCGACGTTCGGCATGGTGATCGGCAACGAGGGCAACGCGCCGGTCACTGCGTCCGCCTACGCCGTCGACCCGGAGGATCTGGCGGAGTTCACCTTCGACCCCGCCGAGGTCGTCGTGGCGCCCGGGCGCGAACAGGTCATCCAGGTCACCGCCGAGCGGGGCCGGGCGTGGTTCGGCCCACCGCGTCCGCGGACCTTCACGTTCGGGGTCCACGCCGAGACCGACGTCGAGGCGCTCGCGACCTTCATCCAACGACCGCGAATCGGACGGTGGATGCTCACCCTGCTCGGCCTGCTCACCGCCGCTGCGGTGTTCGCCGCGGTGCTCAGCACGTCGTTCGACCGGGTGGTCGAAGAGGCGCGGGTATCCACCGATGTGATCGACGCGGCACTCAGCACTGGCGGCGCCGGCGGTGCCGTCGTGCCGGCCAATCCGGGCACCGTGCGCGGCACGCTGGTGTCGCGCACCACCGGGGTCGGGTTCTCGGGTGCGACCGCCGAGTTGTACGTCGCGACCGACGACCAGACCCCCGTGGCGTCGGCGGCCACCGACGACGAGGGCGCGTTCACGTTCTCGAACCTCGGCGCGGGCACGTACCTCCTGCAGATCACCGGCTCAGGTGTCAACCAGATCTGGTACGGCAACACGCCCACCGCGGAGGATTCGGTTCCCATCGAGGTCGTGTTGGGTGAGACCACCGTGCTCGAGCCGATCGAGATCGGCGGGATCCCGGTACCGATCGAGGGCACCGTCGACGTCGACGACCCCAGTGGTGTCACGGTCACCCTGATCGCACCAGGTCAGGCCGATACGGAAACGCCAGGTGTCGTCGCCACCGTCGAGGTCGGCCCCGATGGCACCTTCGTGCTTCCCGACATCCCTTCGCCGGGTGAATACGAGATGGTGGTCACGAAGCCCGGGTTCGCCCCGGAGACGCGACGGATCGTCCTCTCACCCGACGGGGGTCTCGAAGGTGTCGAGATCTCGCTGCGCCCCGGCAACGGCGTGATCACCGGGACGGTCAGCTCGCCCGGCAGCCCACTCGGCGGTGCCACGGTCATCGCCACCGACGGCACCAACCGCGTCGAGACCGTGTCGCTGACGGAGGGCGACGTGGGATCGTTCACGCTCCGCGACCTCGCAGTCCCCGGCCAGTACACGGTCACGATCAGCGCCCCCAACTTCTCCACCGAGGCGCGCACGGTCTCGCTCGAGACGTTGACACCGAACCAGGACTTCAATGTGCAGCTCATCCCCTCGACCGGTTCGGTCAGCGGCCGGGCGCTCGTGAACGGAGCGCCCGCTCGCGGTCTCAGCGTCACCATCAGCGGCGGCGACATCAACCGCAGCACGGCGGTGGTCAGCCAGGGAGCGGCCGGTGGCACGTATTCGTTCTTCAATCTGCCGGCACCTCGCACCTATACGTTGACATTCTCCGGCGCCGGAACGATCCCCCAGGTTCGAGTCGTCGATCTCGACCCGCTGGCAGGCACACAGAACCAGACGGGGGTCGACGTCAGCTTGTCTCCTGAGCGCACTACCGTTCGCGGCGTGGTCGAGGACGTGGACGGATCTCCCGCATCGCAGGCAACCGTGAGCCTGACAGATGGCGCCGAGGACCTGGTGTTGCTCACCGCCGACGAGCCGGTCGCGGGAGAGTTCGACTTCGCCAACATCCGGCCAGGTGCCTACACCCTCACGGCCAGCCGCGTCGGCACCGTGCCCGTCGTGATCCTCGTCAACGTGTCGTCCACGAACCCCGTGCCGGACTTGACCGTGCGTCTCGGCCAGCAGGCGAGCCTGTCGGGCCGCGTGGTGGCACCCGATGTCGCGGTCCGCCAGTACACGATGAAGCTGTACGACGCGGCGCTGTTCCCGGTGACACCCAGAGCGACCACCACCACCGACGCCACCGGCGCCTACAGCTTCGGTGCGCTCGACGCGCCCGTCAGCTACGTGGTGGCCGTGTTCCCGAGCCCCGATGCGTCCGATCCGCTCGACTCCGAAGTGGTGCGCACGCAGCCCGGAGCGAACATCGTCGTGCCCGACTTCATCGTCACACCATGAGTTTCCGTCTCGTCGCCCTGACACCATCGGTCGCTGCATCGCCGGGTGAGTCCGTCCTCGGTCAGGTCGAGATCTCCAACGACGGCACGATCGACGCGGTCTACACGGTCACCGTCGTCGGACTGGCCCAGGATCCTCTGGCCGAGGTGGCGGCGCCGGCGCCGGTCCGCGTGGCGGTTCCTGCCGGTACCTCGGTGACGACCGACGTCGTCGTGGTCGTGCCGCGCATGCTCGGGATCGGACAGCACGCCGCAGCGTTCGAAGCCACGTCGAACCGACCGGGCGACCGGGCGGTACTCACCCCGTTCACCGTGTCGATCCAGTCGGTCGCCCAGGTCGAGCTGGTGCCACAGCCCTCGACGATCCGCGCCCGCCGCAAGGCGAAGTTCCACCTCGACGTCACCAACAACGAGACGCTGCCGGTCAACGTCGCGCTCACCGGGGAGGCCCCCGATGTCGCGGTGTCGTTCACGCCGCCGTCGATGACGCTGCAACCCGGACAGCGGGCGGTGGCGAGGGCCGATGTCAAGGGCCCCCGACACTGGTCGGGGGAACGAACCCAGCACAACATCTTGATCACTGCTCGGGGCCGTGCGTCGAGCACGTCGGTCACCGCTGCGTACGTGCAACGTCCACTGTTCGCTCACCGGTTCCGAATGGTGATCGCGGGGCTGACCGTGGTGGCGTTGTGGCTCGCCGCCATCGGCGGGGCCGCGCTCTGGCTCTCGAACCGCGACACCGGTTCCGAAGCCACGGTGCAGATCATCGGGATCGACGACAACGGCGACGGCATCCCCGACAGCTTCGTCGACGCCGACGGCAACCCGATCACCGCCACCGACACCAACGGCGACGGCATCCCCGACAGCTTCGTCGACGCCGACGGCAACCCGATCACCGGCACCGACACCAACGGCGACGGCATCCCCGACAACCTCGTCGACTCGGAGGGTCGTCCGATCACGGCCATCGACACGAACGGCGACGGCATCCCGGACACGTTGTCGAACGGAGCGCCGCTGCCCGACAGCGACCAGGAGGCAGCCGCTCCCGAACCGCAGGCCACGATCCTGCGCGGCACCGTCGAAATCGACGGCGACCCGACCACCGTGGCGGTGGCGTTGACGCCGATCACACTCGGCGCCGCTCCGAGCGAGACAGCAACCCCGATCGGACTGCGCGCTGCGCAACCCGCCGAGCCGGAAGGAAAGATCTGGTCGGCACGCACCACGACGCTCAACGACATCGTGGGCTCGCCGACGCGCCGCACCGTGGCCATCGAGCCCGACTCGACCGTGCCGGGTGCTGACGGCGTGTGGCTGTTCACCGATGTCCTGCAGGGCCAGAGCTACGAAGTGTCGTTCTCCAGCCCGGGATACGACACCCAGTCGTTCGTGTTGACACCCCGCGGCGACGCGGCACCGATCGATCTCGACGTGGTGATGAAGCCGGCCAACGGTTCGCTCAGCGGCACCGTCGTCGGCCCGGCGGGCGCCCTCGGTGGCGCCGAGGTCCGCATCACCGACGGGACGCTCGAATTCGTGACCACCTCGGCGTCGGGCAACGGCACGTGGTCGTTGCAGGGCGTCAGCACGCCGGGTGTGTACACGGTCACCGCCACGCTGCGCGGATTCGCCACGGCGGTCCGCCAGGTGCGGCTCGCCCCCGGCGACACCCCGACCGGCATTGCGCTGCAGATGGTCCCGGGGCTCGGCACGATCACCGGCGTGGTCACCACCAACGGCGACGGTCTCGGCGGCGTCGCCGTCACGGCGTCGAACGGCGAGACCACCCTCACCACCACCACACTCACCGAGGGCAACGTCGGGTTCTACAGCCTGCCGCAGATGCCGGCGCCCGCCGAATACACGGTGCAGGCCGAACTCGACGGCTACGTCACCAACAGCCGGCGGGTCGACTTGCAGGGCTCGGTCCCCAACGTCGACTTCCCGATGACGAGCACCACCAGCACGCTCTCAGGTGTCGTGGTCAGCTCGGGCGGCGGCGGCATCGAGAGCGCCGGCCTGATCGTGTCGACCGGCGAACTCCGCTTCCGGGCGTCCACCTCGCCGACGGGCGCATTCGAGATCGACCGGCTGCCTCCCGGCGACTACACGATCACCGTCGAGCACTTCCAGCACGAGACCGCCACCGAGTTCACCACGCTCACCGCCGGTGAGACCCCGACGCCACTCACCATCACCCTCACGCAGAGCACCGGCGCGCCAGATGTCGGCACCGGTTCGCTGGTGGTCTCGGTGATCAACGAGGACTCGACCATCGAGCCCGCCGGCATCAACAACGCTCGCGTCACGATCAACCGGCCGCGCACGACCGACATCCGGGTCCTGCAGGACCCCAACTCGTCCGCCGTCACGTTCGAAGACCTGCCGATCGGCACCTGGACCATCAACGTCCAAGCCTCGGGCTACAACCTGTCGGTGCCGATCACGAGGTCGGTCGGCCAGACTCGCGAACGCGCCGAGATCCGCCTCCAGCGGCTCGGGCAGGCGTCGGGCATCATGATCAACTCGCTCAACTCTGCGGGTGGCCCACTGCTCGGGTACTCGGTCAACCTGTTCCGCCTCCAGAGCGACACCGACACCGTCGGCGTTCCCGCCGGGACGTTCGTCGCCGACGCCGCCGGCAAGTGGTCGACCCCGGCGGCGGCGCTGAGCACCGGCGTGTATCGACTCGAAGCGACGTCACCGCTCGGCTTCCTGGTACGCAACGACCAGATCCTCGACACCTCACCCGAGGTGCGGGGGCGGGCCATGTCGTTCCTGGTGCCCGTCCTCACCGACGCCGAGGTGCGGCCACTGGTCATCCCACCGATCGAGGCCGACCCGTACCCGACGATCACCGGCACGATCTACAAGCCGCGTCTCAACGGCACCGCCGTCGAGTACGACGCCGTCGACGAGCCGTCACTCCGCGTCACCGGCGTCTGCAACGGCAGAGCGGTGAACCCCGCCGACATCACGATCACCGACAGCTTCGGCCCCACCGGCGGCGGCCCGGACCTGTTCGACACGTTCTCGATCAGGAAGGAGGCCGTCGCCCAACTGATCCCGACAGCGGATCTGCCGGGGGCCTGCGAGTTCACCGTCACCGCGGACGATCGCATCGACGCCAACATCTCGCTTGCCAACATCGTGCCGAGCAACGGTGTCGTCGCCAGCGATCGGCTCGCCGCTGCTGCGCTCGTCAAGACCCCGGCGCCGCTGACCGGCACCGTGTTCTGGTTCGACAAAGGCGTCGACCCCGACAAGCGTGAACCGCTCGGCGGTGTCGCCATCGCTGCCTCGGCGCCGGTGATCACCGGGTTCGCGTCGACGGAGCGCACGGCGACCCTTCCCGATCCACGACCGGTGACGGTGCTCGGACCGTCCACCGCCACGAGCGCCCCGACGACCGGAGCGTGGACGCTGAGCGGCCAGGTCTTCGGTGCCTCGAGCTACAACTTCATCACGCCGAACTTCACGCCGGGCGCGGTACCGGTGATCATCAACGAAACGGCGAGGGTCGTGCCCCCGACCGGAACCAACGCCAACATCTTCACCGACGGAACCGCCTTCGGCGTCGAGCTCACCGGCTCAGAATCCGGGAACGATCAGCGGCAGGGTCATCATCCAGACGTCGGGCCCAGCGAAGTACGGCGCGAACATGGTGAAGGCGACCGACCCGTCCACCGCCACCCGCACTGAAACACCTTCCGCTTGGGTCTCGGCGGCCAACCCGGGTGGCGAGTTCACCTTCGCCAACGCCATCGCCGGCACCTGGAGCATCACGTTCGACGATCTCCCGAACCACGTACGCGAACCGTTCGGCACGACACCACCACCGACACCCGATCCTGCCCAGCTCCAGCCGGGCGGCAGTATCACCAACGTCAACGCCACCTTCACCGAGCTCGCCACCGTGCGGGTTCGCCTCTTCGACAAGACGTCGGGGACTGCGATCACGCGGGATGCAGGACTCACCTTGGTGGCGCCGGGCGGCGTGGCTCTGACCGGCACGGTGCCGAGTCGACCGAGCGGCCCCCCGGTCGGCGGCGTCTACGAACTCACCGGCATCCCGGTCGCCACGACCAATCCTGCGGCAACATCGGTGAACTACACCGCGACGCTCGATCTCCCCGGCTTCGACCTCAAGAACGCACGTACCGGGCCGCTTGCAGCAGATCCGATCGTCGATGCGCGGGCGATCCCGTTGCCGTTGGTCGCTGGCCAGGTGACCGAGATCGACCTCTACATCGACTCGTTGAAGACGATCACCGGTTCGATCCGGGGCTTGCAGGCCGACGGCACTCCCGTCCTGCTTCCCCTGAGCGGCCCAGCCGATGTCAAGGTGGTCAAGACCGACGAGGCCCTGGGCGACATCGAGTTCGGAGTGGACAAGACCGGGACCAACTTCGTGATCACCGGGCCCGCGGGGCAGTACCAGCTGACGCCGTCGCACCCCGAGTACCAGGACTTCGCTCCGGTCGTGATCACCTTGGAAGCGTCGGCCCCCGTGGTCGTTCTGCCATTCGATCTGACGCTCAACCAATCACAGCTCTCCGTCGACGCCGTCACCGAGCTCGGCCTGGATGGAACTGCTGTCGAGGGCGCCGTCTTCGACCGCTACCTGGGTACCTCACCGTGCACTGCGTTCCCGAGCCCGGCAGACATGTCGCTCCGGGAGGACATCCCCGAAGTGGGACCGAAGATCATCGACATCGCCCCCGGCGACTACTGCCTGCGCATCAGCAAGTTCGACACTGCCGACCCCACCAGGGAGATCGCCTTCCCCGCCATCGTGCAGGTGACGGTGCCGACCTCCTTCAAGGACGAAGTGCCCCGCCAGGCCACCGTCGTCGCGCCCTCTCCCGGCGCTGCGCGCCAGCGTGGTCGGCAAACTGATCGCACAGAACGACGCGATGCCGGCCGGGGTGGTCCAACTCTTTGCTTCGACGCCTCCAATCCTCACGAGCACCTACGAGACAGATGTCCGCCCCAACGTCAACGGCGGTCTCGCCGGCAACCTCAACCCCGACGACGGAAGCCGCACGTCGTTGCCCGCCGTCAGCTCTCCGACGTGCACCTCGGCCGCCGATTGCTTCTGGACGTACACCTTCGAGTCCATGCCGGTCGGGTCGCACCTCATCACCGCACCGCCCATCCTGCCGGGCTACACACTCGTCGAGGCGACACTGCGGGCCCCCGTCACGGCGGGACTCGGCCCCCAGGACGGGCCGACGTTCATCTACGAGGTCACCACGAACGACGTCGAGATCAACCTCGGCCCCGGCGCGTTCCCCACCCTCGATCCTGCGTTCCCCGACACGGGCCCGAACCTCACGTTCACGTCAGCGACCGGCGCCACCGCGCCGGGGTCGTTCCGATTCGAAAAGCGTGGCAGCTCGAACATCTTGATCGTGGAGGACGTGGCGCCCGAGGTCGGGTCGTACACGCTCACCTTCAACGATCCCCTTCACGGCGCACTCGATCCGGTGACGTCACTCCCGCTGCCCGTCAGCCTGCAAGTGACCGTCGCTCTGCCGGTGGTGGACGGCCGACGCATCGGAACGCCGGCATCGCTCCCGGTGCCACGGCTCACCCGGCTACAGGGAACCGCACAGCAACGCACCGGTACCAACACGCGTATCCCTCTCGCCAACGGCGCCGAAATGACGCTCGTCGGTGGCGGCAACACCTACACGATCGTTGTCGGCAATCCGGGGCTCACGAGCCCTGGGGCCGTGATCAGCGGCGACCGCTACTGGTTCGATGTGCCGGCCAACGCCGACTACAGCCTCTCGGTCACCCAGACCGGCTACTTCGACACCGACGTCTCACCACTTTCGGTGGGACCACTCGGATCGGCGGTCACCCAGAACGTCGAGATCGACAAAGTCGCCGTGGTCACGGTGAACGTCACGAACCAGAACGGGTTGGCCAATCCGCCCGGCCTCGCGATCACGCTCGTGAACACCGCGACGTCGGCCGTGGAGAACCCACGGCCCGGGACGACGATCTTCGACGTGCGAGCCGGCACGTACTACGCGGTCGCGACCGCAACGAGCCCGTACCCGACCCAGCAGTCCGGCAACACCATCGTCGCCATCGGCGACGTCAAGGGCGTCAACCTGGCCCTCCCTCGTTTCGTCCGCGTGCAGCGTTTCCGGTCCGACGACTGCAACGGTCACACTCTCCGGCGGGGAAACGCTCGCCGACAGATCCACCTCGACACCGTTCGAGTTCCGCAACCCTGCAGTTCCCGCATCAGGGATGCTCGAAGCCACGGTGTCAGCAACTGGGTATCGAACCCAGAAGGTCTCCATCCCCAGCGCGATCATCAACAACCCGGCCGTTCCCGTCACGCTTGCGGAGAAGCCCACCGTCAGCGGCTCGATTCCCGGCGCCCCGGTCGGCACCGACGTCATCACTGCGACGGCACCGAGTATGGCGGACGTGAAGGGTTCGGTCACCGCACCGGGCGTGTACTCCATCGTGCTCGACTCCGGCCCCGGCGCCTCGTCGAGGACCTGGACGCTCTCCTACGATCAGATCGGCGTCGGCGAGGGATCGGCAACGGTGGTGGTAGCGCCCACGGGCACCCCCGTAGCTCCGACGATCAACCTGACAGTTCGCGACGTCACGTACGACTTCACCGTCACCACTCCAGGGAGCCCAGACCCGCTGCCGGTCAACGGAGCGACGGTCGCGATCCTGAACGACCTCGGAGACGTCATCGAGTCCGAGACGACCGGCCCACCGAGCGCCGCTGGCACCAGAACCGTCACGGTGAAGGAGAACACGAAGCCGACCAGGTGGCGCGTGTCGCACCCGGATTTCTTGACCAAGTCCGGTCCGGTCAGTGCGCTCACCCCAGCGCTCACCGAGGACATCGGCGCGGTACTCCAGCCAAAGATCACCGGGACGGTGACCGATGCTGCCGCCGCACCCCCGGCTGTCGTCGGTGCCACCGTGGTGGTGTGCCCCCCGAACCCGCCGATGCCACCGACACCGACCACTGCGTGCACGCCGGTGGAGACCGACCGCACCACCACCTCGATCGCGGGCGGCGTCTACAGCCTGAACAGCGACCTGCCGGCAGGCTCGTACAGCATCTGGGCGACGGCCGGAGCGAAGAGCGCCTCGATCACCCTCGTGATCGACGCTCAGGGCAGGGCGACGCTGACGCCGACGAACGGCGAGATCAGCCTTCCCTGACACCGCCACGATGTGCCTGGCACATCGTGTACGCCGGCTACAGCGAGGCGAGGATGGGGATGGCGATCGCGGAGGCGATCAGGGCGGCGGCGGGCCACCACCACCACGGGGTGGCGATCGGTTCCGGCTCGGGTTCCGGCTCGGGCGCTGGGGGCGGGGGCGGAGGTGCCACCACGACGGGCGGGGGCACCGGCTTGGGGTCGAGCTCGGCGGTACAGCGGATGCAGTGCGTCTCGCCGAGCGGGTTCAGTTCGCCGCACTCGGGACACACCTTGGTGCCGACCCGGTTGCGGCCACCGGCACCCGGCAGCCGTCGTAACGTCGCGTCACTGTTGGCGCCCTTGGTGGTGGTCGGCACGTTCGACGACACCCAGAACAAGGGGTAGTCGCAGTGCGTGCAGAACTCCTCCGATGATCGACGGATCGAGACCAAGTCGGTCTGGTGACCGCATTCAGGACAGGTGATCTCAGCCATCGGTGGGCTCCGTTGCAGATGATGCGTCGGGGCCGGCAGGCGCCGCCGAGGTGCTTGCCTTCGGCGTGCGTCGCTGAGGCAGCTGGCCGGTGCGGGCAGCGAGCTGCTCGTCGGTCGGCCACACCCGCTCGCCGGCGATCCACAGGTCGAAGGTGACCGTGGCGGGCAGCTCGTCGCGGATGATGCGCACCAGGTCGGGAACCGAGTTCCAACCGGCCGACTCGATGTCGAGACGAACGTGCGGTGGCGCCGCGGGCGACTCGCCCTCGGCGAACACGCCACCCGAGTCGCGTACCGTCGCCGGGCCGCCGCTGAGCAGTTCCAACAACTGCTGCAGACCGCGTTTGGTTCCACGCCACTGGATCAGCTGCGCGTACTGGAGCACGATCTCGCGCTGGAGGCGCCCGTCGATCGACGAGTCGAGCCAATCGACGCCCAGCCACTGGGCCATGGTCTGCACCATCGGCTCCGGCGCCACCGTCGGGTCGAACATGTGCGGCAGCGTGTCGATCTGATGGACGACGGTGTCGCTGACACGCTGGAAGATCGACACGAACCGGAACAGGAAGTCGTCCTCGGCCATGCCGACCGGGAGCTGATGGAGGAGCCAGTCGTCGCGTCTCATGTCATCTCACGATCACTTGGTGGTTCGTCGACAGGAACAACGAATCGGGTGCCAGCTTGACCAGTTCCTTGCCGAAGCCCATGCGTTCCTGGTTGCGCAGGTCGTACTCGAAGAACAGCACCTCGTCGACGCGTTCGACGCCTTCGACCGCTTCGAGCAGCTGGAAGATCGCCGCTGCGTTCAAGTCGACGTCGAAGGACCATCCGAGCCCGTCGGGTCCGCCAGTGAGCGGGTTGATGAAGTCGTAGAGCGTGCGCATCGCCCGCTCCTGCACCAGCGAGTGCGGGTCGACCGGGGCGAGCCGATACGAGCGCCGCAACGGTCACGCCCTGGTAGTACGGGGTGCCGACCTCGACCTTGCTGCCGAGGATCCGCCGATCGTCGAGATACGTGCCGATCCGCTGGATCATGTCGTCGGGCAGCGCGAAGTGGTCGAGCTGCAACATCTCGGGCGGCTGCTTGATCGACGGGACCACGAGGAGTCGAACCGGGTCACCCGGCTGCACGGGCGGCAGGCATCGCACCCGGCCGACGCGGCTGTCGGCCTGCGCGGTGAGCCGTTCGAAGTCGGACACCGTGACCGCTCGGCCGCCGGCGCGCAGCGACTGCGGACCGCGCCGCTTGACGTTCTCGACCGTCTCCGCGTCGACGCCGCCGCGAGCTGGCAGCAGGTTCTGCACCCGCGAGATGTACGGCAACGAGGTCTGCAACGACGTGAGCGTGTTGGCGCCGACGTTGCCCGCCGCCCCTCCCCCGCTCCGGTAGGTGTTGAGGCGAATTCGTGCGCCTTCGGGCGGGACTGCGCCGTGCTGGCGCATCGTGCCGTCGGGGTAGCGGATCAGCGGACCGAAGCGAACTTCGCCGGTGTAGGAGTCCCAGGCGAAGTGGAGGTCGTCGCGGTCGGAGTCGACGAAGTCGCTCACCTCGTTCCACTGCACGATGTTGCCGTCGTGTTCGACCTCGAGCGTCTCGTGCGGCTCACGGGGCAGCACCGGCGTGTTGCGGCATCGGAACGACTGATCGGGCTTGCCGGTGCTCTTGCCGATGACGTCGTCGACCACCACCCGGCTGTGTTCGGCGACGACGGTGCCACCCATGCTCTCGGCGGTGATGCGACGCAGCTGCGGTGAGGCGCGATATGCGGGCCGGTCCGGCGCTGGCGGGCAGGAGACGAGCGCGCAGCCAGTGGGCTCGCACGCCTGCGAGCGTGAGGGGCTGATGCTCGGACGCCAACAACAGGATCAAGCTGCCGTCTCGGTTGAGGCCGCCGGTCGAGTCGGCGACCTCGTCGGGTCCGAGCAGTTCGGGAATGGTCGCGCCGACCCATCCCTCGCCCTGCCAGGTCTCCCAGACCAGCGGCGGCCGACCCGGGATGACACCGATGCCCTCGACGCTGGCGCGGATGTTGAGACGGATCGCGTTGCCGGCCAGCGAGTTCTCGAAGCCGATGTAGAAGGCATCGCCGGGCGTCATCGGCTCGGACGGGAAACACTTCACACCCGTGAGCCCGGCGCTCAGATCGTCCCAGACGTCGACGTATCGGTCCTCGCCGTCGGACGTCAGCGCGGAGATCATGCGCGGCGGCACGATCACGGTGTCGGCGAGTGTCGTGAACACCTTCGTATCACCGATCGTGCCGGACGTGGCGACCTGCGTGCCGGCCGGGATGGTGATCGGCTCGGACCGGCCGCCGGTGTTCCAGAACGTCAGATCGACTCGGGCCGCCGACGCCGGAAACTGCTCGAAGCCCAGCAGGTTGAGCATGCGCGTGTAGAACACGTCGGGCGCCTGGTTCAACCGGTACAGCATCGTCTCGGTCATCCAGGCGAACAGCTCGATCAGCGCCACGCCGGGATCGGACAGGTTGTGGTTGGTCCACTCGGGGCAGAGCTGCGGGATCATCCGCTTTGCCTCGTCGACGAGGTCCTGGAACTTGCGGTCGTCGAGGTTGGTGACGGGGAGACTCATGGCTCGTCCTCTCGGGGGATCACGTAGAACGGGTACACGAGGTTGCGGCGGTCGTTGGTGGCGCGGATCACGTAGTCGATCTCGATGAGCACCTGACCGGCGTGCTGGCCCGACGGGTCGAGGCGCACGTCTTCGAGCGTGACGCGTGGTTCCCACCGGCCGATCGCTTCCTTGACCGCCTCGCTCATCAGACCGAGCGTGTTGGCGTTGATCGGCTCGAAGAGGAGTTCCCAGATCTTGCAGCCGAACGCCGGGCGCATCAGCCGCTCGCCCGGCGCCGTCGTGAGGATCATGCGGATCGACGAATCGATGTCGCTCGGGCCGGACGACGTGGCGATCGAGCCGGACTGGTCGACGCGCAACGGGAAGGCGATGCCGCGACCGATGAAGTCGGAGGGATCGGACGTGTCAGACATCAGTTGATCTTCACCGGCATGCCCTTGATCTCGTTAATCCCCGCGGCCTCGAACGATGCCTTTGCCTGGGCCTTGACGTCGACGGTTACCCCCTCGACCTTTGCGCCGGACTGGGCCTTGATCGACACGTTCGCGCCCTCGATCTTGACGTCACCTTTCGACTGGATCGTGATGTCCTTCTTGCTCTCCAGCGTGATCGCTCCGTCGTCGGCGATCAGGATCGAGCCGTCGGTGTTGAACACCTTGATCGCGATCCCGTGGGCCTGCAGGTCGATCTTGTCAGCGCCGAGGTACAGCGTCGCCTCGGCGCCAGCGGTCTTCAGTTTGATGTGTTTGTCCGTCTCCCCGGAGCCATCTGCGATGTAGATCTCATGGCCGAGCGCAGAGGTGAACGTCCGAGCCACGACCTTGCCGTTCTTGACCAGGTGGCCACCGCCGTCGGCGTTGAGGTACGGCGGCTTGTCCTTGCCGTTGACCAGGCCGCCGAGCACGTAGGGGCGATCGATGTCGCCATGCTCGAACCCGACGAGTACTTCGTCGTCGACCTCCGGCAGCACGTTCCAACCGCGGCCTTTACCTGCGCCCGGCTGCAGCACGCGGGCCCAGCCGGTCTGCTGGTCGTCGGCGAGATACGGCAGCTTGAGCTTCACCCGGTTCAGCGTGTCGGGGTCCTTGTTGTCGGTGATGACACCGATGGTGAGCCCGCCCAGCATGCGGTCAAGCGACGGTGATGCTGATCCACCCAACAGGTCGACAAGCGAATCGGGTTCGCTGGAGCCGACCTCGAAGTAGGTGTCGAACGACGATTTCCCCCAAACGTGTTCGACCTCGGTGCAGTAGTAGGTGCCGTCCCAACCGCCGACCAACCCGTCGAGGTCCAATTTGGCGCCGGGCACGATCTCGTTGTCGGGACTGGCACGTCCGCGGGCTCGCAGCATGTCGGATTCACGCCGATGGACGATGCCCGTCGCAAGCCGTTCCGCTTCCTGCTGGTCGGTCACGGGTCGAGGGATCGACAACGCAGTGGTTCCGCCGACGCCCGAACTCTTCACGGCGGCTGTCGTGAGCACGGTGTTCGCCGTTCCGGCCGGCGTGCCCGTCGAGGTGGCGTTGCCGACGATGGCTGCCTTGTTCTTGACGTCCCACCCGGTCACGGTGACCTTGTCGACGTGGTCGACGGCACTGAACCGGGCCGAGAAGCCGAGCAGGTTCTGGCCCACCGTGAGCGTGATCGGCGAGCCGTCAGCGGACGCCCGGGGACGAACGTGGAGCGTGGATTCCTCGACGAACCACTCGCACCCCTCGTTGCGCACCATGCGATCGATGTAGGCGTAGGCGGTTCCGTACTGGTACGCAGCAACCTGCGGCGAGGTGCCGCCGAACGTCGTGTCGATCGTGGCGCTCAACCCGGCGGCGCTCGCGAGCTGGGACACGATGTCCGACGGCTTCTGGTTGAGGTAGGTCTTGGCAACCGTCTGACGGCCGAGCGTGTACAGCTTGTCGTACGCCTCGACAACGAGGGTCTGGGTGGTGCCGGTGGCGAGTTCGATGCCGACGCTCACCACGACGCCGTCGAACAGGCTCCAGTTGACGTTGGCGTCGGCGTTCTTCAGGCCATCGACGCTGATCTTGAGCGAGTTGCCGAGCTTCACCGAGATCTCGGGGGATTCCTTGGTGACCGTGAAGGCGAGTCGGGCATGGGCCGGCGTACCGAGCCCCTTGGTGACGCGCATGCTCGTGAGCGCCGAGTGCTGTTGCACGCTGAGCTGGGAGCCTTGTGCTTCGACGATCGGGCGCAGCGACGTGAAGGTCTTCGCCATCAGTTCTGCCGTTCGGGAATCGAGAGCAGACGACCGGGTGTGAGGTCGAGCGGGTCCTGGATGCCGTTCAGTGAGGCGATGTCACGCCAACGCGTCGAATCACCGAAGTAGCGCGCCGAGATCCGATCAAGCGTGTCGCCAACCTGCACCTGATGGGTGCGATGAGGCTTCGGCGTGCCCGACGTCGGGTTCTGCGGACCCCAGTTGGCGTCCGGTTCGTACTGCTCGAGCGACAAATCGGCGGTGGCGCGCAGCGGCAGGCCCTCGTTGGAGAAGTAGGTGAAGGTGATGTTGGTGGAGGTGATCACGGCTTTGAACGAGTGGACGTGTGTGCCCCAGTGGAACTTCACCCACGGGGGACGGCCATTGCCGATGCTCGCATCGAACCCGGGCAGCGCTTCGTCGACCTCCATGAGCTTCAACAGCTTGTTGGTGAAGTTGCTGACGGGCTTGCCGGTGCCGGTTGTGTCGAAGGTCAGGTTCAAGCCGAACGTGCCGCCCGAGCCGCCCGCATACCGCAGCGTCGGGGTGGCCTTGCCGGGCACGCTGTCGGACTCCCAGCGGTTCTGCGTGGCGAACGAGAAGCTCGTCGGGTTGAACATGCAATCGATCCGTTCGCCGGTCTCGACTTCGAGGTAGGCCTTCTGCAATTGGTTCGACATCAGGATTGCCTCCAGGCTCGTCCACCACGACGTTCGAGTTCGACGATCATCCGGTCCTCGAGCAACCGGACCACGTGGTCGAGGTTGGCGTCGAGCTGCTCACGGAACCATTCGGCCGACGGGTTGGAGTCCTTTGTCGCCCGATGCGCACCGATCTGTGGCGCCGTCTTCGACGACGTGGACGACGACGACGACGACGAGGACGGCGAGGTCAATGACGGCGACGGCGACGCCTTTTCCCAGCGCTGGACGACGTCCGAGCGAGCGGGTGAGCGACCGCCGGTGAGGCTTGCGGCGAGCGCCTGTGCCGACACCGAACCGGAGCTGGAGCTGGAGCTGGAGCTGGATGGTGCCGACGTCGCCGGCGAGCGTCGGATCGTCGAGGTGTCGCGTCGACGGCGTTCGGGTGGAGCGCTGGTGGTCGCCGAGGGAGCGAGCGGCGAGCGGGCCATCACCTTGGCAACCTGTTCGGCGCGGCGTTCCTCGGGGCTGTCGTCGATGTCGTCGAAGAAACGCGGCGTCGGCGAGGGATGCGCGATGTGGGTGAGCTCGTGGGCCATCACCTCGTCGAGTCGTGCCGACGGGATCGACTGGTGATCGAGATGGATCGTGTCGCCCGTGGTGGCTGCCACCTTGCCGACAGATCGCAACGCCTTGCGCGACGCGGTGTCGGTGGACAGCATCACCGGTCGGGGCCCGGCGATCGCATCGGCCAAGGGACGATAGGTGGTCGGCAGCGGCGCCGGACGCCGTCGGATCGTCTCGGACAGCACCGACATGAACTGATCGGCGACGCGCTCGGCGGGCGCCTGCGCGGTCGGCTCGCTCGGAAGCGCGGCATCGGGCGTCGCGCCCCCGTTGGCGTCGGACTGGCCCGGTGCAACGGAACGCATCACCTCGGCCAAGGCACCGGCCCGGGCCGTGGCCGCGACAGCAGCAGCGGTCGACCTCGCAACCGCACCGGCGGCCGTCGAGTTGGCGGCCGCAGCGGTGACGGTCGAGGGAGCGGTGGCGGTCGAGTTGGCGGTCGCAGCGGTGGCGGTCGAACTGGCGGTCGACGCTGCGGTCCGCCGGGTTCGCGATGTGCGAGCACCCGTCAGGGCTTCGCCGCCGGCCACGTTCATCGCCTCGCTGGGGGTGGGCGTGGTGGTGGCAGCCGTCGTGGCGGTGTACGGGCTCGCCGCGGCGGCGACGTCGGTGGCAGCGATCCGTCGAACGACCTGCAACAACGGGCCAGCGGCAGAGGTCGTCGGCGACTCCCATGGCGCACCGGACGAGTTCGGCTCGCGTTGCGTGATCGTCGCCACCCGCGTCGAGGCAACCGCGTCGCCGAGGCTGACCGTCGATGCCCGCTGTACCGGCGCGCTCGCGACCGAACCGGACGTACGAGTGGCGCCTGGCACATCTCGTACGTGAACGGGGGCGAGTTGGGAGGCGGGGCGGTGAGTGCTCGACAAGGCTCGCGGCAACGTGACACGCCGGATGAGCGTCGACGGTGTCGAGTCGACGCGGGCGAGCGACGGCAGCCGTTCATCGAGCACCGGTCGGCGAGCCGGACTGAGCGTGGGCAGCGAACGGGCCTCGACGGTGTCGATCGACGCCGACGTCCGAACGGGCTCGATGGTCGGCGCCATGGTTGGCGCCATGGTTCGGGCCATGGCCGCATCGGCGGTCGTCTGGTTCGAGGTCTCGCCGGTCGCAAACGTGTCTGACGCGGAGGTGTCGGTGACGAGGCCAGAGCGCAGTAGCCGCTGCGCCCGCAGCCGCTGCTTCGTCGCGCCGGTCACCGTCGTGGTGGTCGGCGTGGTCGGCGTGGTCGGGGTCGTGTAGGCCGTCGGTGACGTTTGCGGTGTGGGCGTCGTGGTGGTCGTGGCCGTCGGCCTGGTGGCGGTCGCTGGCGTCGGCGTCATCGCATCCGCAATGCGTTCGGCCAGCGCCACCGCACTTCGCTGATCGACGGCAGGGCGTCCCGGCGCGGTTGAGTCCACCGCTCGCTGGACGACGGGCGATGGCGATGCGCTCGACAGTCCGGGCTCCGACGAGGGGCGGGGTGCGACATCCACGCCGCTCGGCGACGGATCGGTCCCTGGCGAGGTCGCTGTGCGGGCTGACGTGGTGGTCGAGTCTCCCCGGGTCGTCTGAGCGCCCGAGTCGTCGGGTGTCGAGGTCGAGCGACGGACGTCGGCGCCAGCTGCTCGCTGAAGATCGCTGGAGAGGTTCGTGGGTCGGCGTGGTCCTGCAGGATCAACCGGTCCGGTACGACCGACCGATGCGGTGCGGCCGGCCGGGGTGCTCGGCCTCGGTGACGCACCGGTCGGACCGGCCGGCGTCGGCGACGACGAACTCGCCGGGGCGCCCACGTGGTCGGAGCCGGCGTCGAGAATTCCCTGTTCCACCAACATCGATCTCAGGCTGTCGAGCCTCGACGGCGCCTGAGCCTGCGTCGAACGACGAACCGGCGACGACGAACTCGCCGGGGCGCTCCTGGCGCCGGTGGTGAGCGGCGCCGGAGGTCCACCCAGCCGGGCGCTCGGCACCGCCGGCGACACGGCCGACTCGGGCCGCATTGCTCGCGCGAGCCGGCCCGGACCATCGGCGCGAACCGCCACCGTGGGATCGGCAGCGGTCGTCCTTCTCAAGGGCCCGCTCGACGCCGCTGCTGCTGCTGCGGCCGGTCGTTCGCCACCGGGAAGCTGCCGCCCGGCAGTCGAGTCTCGTGGCGTTGCGCCTGCTTCGTGCGCGCTCGCCAGGAGTCGGAGCTGGTCGAGTTTGGCGTCGCCAGACGACACGAAGCCGTCAGGAACGGCGGCCACCGGCGGCGGGCCGGCGATCGAACTCGTCGGCGTCGATCGTGTGGCGTCGACCGAGCTGCGGTTGATGATCTGATCGGTCCACGTCGGGTGGGCACGCCGCTTCGGATGTCGTCGGGAGCGCTCGATCGATGCACGAGATGCAGCTGCGGGGAGTGCCGAGGCGTCGGATGGGCGAGCCGGGCGTCGAGCCGGGGCCCGAACGGTCGAGTCGCCCGCCTGGTCGAGCGAGCGCCGCTCGAGCGGCCCGTGGCCGGCATCGGCGTCGTCGACTCCCCGATGGCGACGCAGCACGTCGAACGACGGGCGCAGCGCAGCGGAGTTCAGGTCGCCGAACCTCACCGTCGGCCGGATCGACTGTGAACGACCGACCGCCAGGCTGAAGCCCACGCTGGCTCGCCCCACGGCACCCACGACGCCGACCGGCGACCAGTGCCGGGCCAGCACCGACTGCGATCGTGCGCGGTGGGTCATCCCGGTGCCGAGCTCCGCCGGCGCGACGGTGTCGACCGCGGTATCCGTTGACGTGGTCGTCTCAGACATCGTTGGCCCGGAACCCGTGGTGAGTGATCTCGAGTTCCTCGCCGGCGGCATCGGTCGAGCCCGCAGCGAAGCGTGGCCCGGTCCACTTGACCGGGTAGGCATCGGTGAAGTCCCACGCACGCAGGCGCTTGCCGGTCCGGTCGAGCAAGGTGATGGCCGCACTCTTGCGGACGAGTTTGTTGCCGTTCGCCGTGAATTGCTCGCCGGACGATTCGTTGAACCACGACAACAGGTTGTCCTGCTTGGTGACGCCGCGCTTGAGCACGATGTTCGGCCAGGTCATCCGCCCGGGCATCTTGTGCACGAAGCTGTTCTGGCCGCCCTCGGGGATGTCCTCGGTCTCGATCGACACTTCGAGACCGCTGACCTCCTCGAAACGTCCGATGTCGACCCCGTCGACCTCGAACAGAAACGTTGCGCTGTTCGCATCTCCCAGTTCGTCTTCAGCCATCGGTCAATGCGTCCCATGCTCGTTGGTTCATGTCGGCGACCAGTTCGATCAGGCGGGCCCGATCGGGGTGTTCGAGATCGAGCAGGTCGCCCAAGCTCCAGTGCAGGTGATATGCGAGGTAGGCGATCTCGCTCCACAGCGAGGTCTCGGGATAGAGCTTCACGAGACGTCGCTCCGCCTACGACGCGCCCGAGGTGACTTCTTCCACCCGCGACCGTCGTGATCGACGACCACTGGGCTGGTCATCGTCGGCAACGTCCGCAACGGCCTCGGCGGCCTCGGCCGCTTCGACATCATCGGCCGCGTCGGAGGCCGCATCGAAGGCATCGTCGGCCTCGACGGGCAACACGCTCGCTTGGAGCGCCTCGACGTCGGCCTGGTCGCCGAAGTTGATGATGCCGTAGAGGTCTTGGAGGAAGGCGAGATCTGCGGCGAAGAGCCCCTCGACCTCGGCGACGTCCACCTCGGGCAGCGACCCGAGCGACGTGATCACCCGCGCCAACACCAAGATGGTGAGGTAGGGGTCGTCGGGGCCGTCGATGGTGCGGTTGCGCAACGGTTCGATCTCGTCGCGAGCGGTGGCAAGGCGCATCGTTCCGTGACGATGCAGCGTGCCGTCGCTCCCGACGAACCCCTTCGGCAGGGTGAAGTCGAACTCGGTGCGCAACCCTGCCATCGTCAGGACCAGTTGAGTTCGTCGTGGCGAATGGTGAGTTCCTCCACCATTGCCTCGCCGCTCGCTGCGTTCAGGTCCGAGACCGTCAGCTTCGACGGGAAGCAACGGTCGAGGTTGAAGCGGGCGAGTTCCTTGAACTCTCGGGTGAGGATCACGATCGAACCAGTCTTGCGAGTCACCGGGACCGCGGCGTCGACGGTCTCGTCGAACCAGTCGTTGATTGCCCGGTCCTTCGTGAAGCCACGCTTGAGGACGACCTCGGAGTAGGTCCGGCTCGGGCCGGGCTGCTTCGTCGTGATCTTCTTGCCGGTCACGGTGATCTGGGTCTGCTCGATCACATCGACCTCGGACGAGAGTCCGCTGCACGAGGTGAAGAAGCCGAGCGTCGTTCCATCGATCTCGAACGAGAAGTAGCCACCTTGAGCGGCCGAGAAGTCAGTGCTCATTACTTGGCCCTTTCGAGGAACTCGATCTGTAGTTCGATCTCTTCGGTCATCACGTCGTCACTGCCGGCGTCGAGATCCGAGACGGTCCACTTCGACGGCCATGCCTTCAAGATGTTCCATCGATCGACTTCGGTGCCGTCGAGGTCGTACAGGACGATCGAGCCGTCGGTGTACTTGCGCAGGCCCTTGCACATCTGGTCGTGCCAGGTCCAGAACTCCTTGTCGCCGTTGAACTCGCGCTTCAAGGTGATCGTCTGGTACTTGACCGTGCCCGGGCTGAACCGGGTGACGGACTTGCCGAGCAGCGTGACCCGGGTGCTCTTGATCTCCTCGATGTCCATGCCGAGGCCTGTGACCTCGGTGAACATCCCACTCGCGATGGTTCCGAACTCCACCGCGAAGGTGGAGGAGATGATCGCTGTGTTGGTGTCATCACTGGGGACGATGGTCGTCATCGGCTACTCCCTTCCTGTGTACGTTGGCTCGTCATGGTCAGCTCTCGTCCTTGATCTGGGCGACACGGAAGATCACGAACTCGGCCGGCTTCACCGGGGCGATGCCGACTTCGACGATGACCTTGCCCTGATCGATCGAGTCGGGCGGATTCGTCTCGTTGTCGCACTTGACGTAGTACGCCTGCTCGGCGGTGGCGCCGAACAGCGCACCGTCACGCCAGAGGCCACGGAGGAAGGAACCGACAGTGCGCTTCAAACCCTCCCAGAGCTTCTGGTCGTTCGGCTCGAACACGGCGAACGACGTGCCGTTCATGATCGTGGTTTCGATCATGTTGAACAGGCGTCGGACGTTGATGTAGGTCCAGTCGGTGTTCGACGACAGCGTGCGAGCGCCCCAGACACGGATGCCCTGGGTGCCGAACGGCCGGATGCAGTTGATGCCGATCGGGTTCAGCAGACCCTGCTCGGCCTTGGTGATGTTCGTCTCGACGTTCAACGCACCGCGCACGACCTCGTTGGCCGGCGCCTTCCAGACGCCGCGGGTGTCGTCGGTGCGGGCCCAGATGCCGGCGAGGTGACCCGACGGCGGGACCATGATCTCGGTGTCGCCGTTGGTGGCGGCGGGGTTGGCCACTTCGATCCACGGGTAGTACAGCGCGGCGAACGCCGAGTCGTACATCGCGGTGTCGCTGCGCCATTCCTTGATCTGCTGCGGGCTCATGCCGGGAGGGGCGTCGAGCACGGCCATGCGGTTGGCCTGGCCTTCGCAGTGGTTGATCAGTGCGAGCTGCACCGTCTTCCACATCCCGAGGTCGATCGTGCCGTCCTCCTGGGTGGCGGCGGTGACCAGGTCGGGCACCATCACCATCGTGACGTCGTCGGCGATCGTGAGACCGCTGATGCCGGTGCGGGCCGACTCGGAGCCGGCGAACGCACGGCCAGGTACGGCGACCGGGGTCGGCTCTGCCGGCTCGATCGCGAAGCTTCCGGTCGGGATGGTCTGCAGGTCGGCGGCGAGCTGGTCGACGTCGATCTTGGTCTCGACCTTGACCTTGGTGGACGTGCCGTTGATGGCGGCGTCGATGCCGCCGAGCGTGACACCGGAGAACACCTCGGGCTCGTCGTGCCCATCGGTGATCGTGACCTCGAAGGTCGGCGGTGCGTCGTCGTCGGCGCCGTCGGCAGCCGGCTCGGGCGTCACGGTGACGGTGACGTCGGCATTGGGCTCGACGGTGGTGAACTCGACGGCGGGGCCGAGCGCACGGTCACCCGAGGTGAGCGCAAGTTGGCCCGGCTCGGTGGAGGGCTCGGTGTGCGGAATGCGCACGATGTAGGCCATCGAGCCGCCGTTGTTGAAGTACCCGAACACCGAGTGCGGGAGCATCGCGCCGGGAACGAACCCGCCGTAGAGGCCCTCGAACTGTGTCCAGTTGGTGACGAGCCGAGGCTTGAGCCCGTCGGGATCCGACGGGTCGTCCTTCGGCGCCTTGGCGGTGAAGCCGACGAAAGCGGCGACGGCGGTGGCACCGGCGGAAAGAGTGGCACTCGACGAGGCCACCTCCTCGACGTACACCCCTGGTGTCAAGTATGACGGCACTACGAACCTCCCGATCCGAACGTTGTGGCATTCACGACGCCCCGCACGGTCGGGGCACGCACGGATCGTCGAAGGAGAGTTCGGCAGGAACGTGCCCTACCTCCCATCCCCATTGTCGACCCGTGCGACTGAACGTAGCACGTCATCCGACGGCGGTGAGCACGTCGGTGGCCGACAGGGTCTCAGGGCAGCGCGACGGTGACCGCGGTGGGCCCGACAACGGTGATGACGCCGCCGTACATGCAGTTGCACGTCGACGTAGCCGTCAGCGCCGGCGCGTTGGCGACCAGCACGGTCGGGGCGCCAGGCACCCACGGCGCCGGAGTGACCGGAGTACACGGGCCTGGCGTCAGCACGCCGAGCGCCGCAGCGGTGAGCGTCGCCGTCGCCGGATTCATGATCGACATGCAGTTGCCGAACATCGGGATGTTGACGAACGGCTTGTTGTCCAGGATGTTCGCCTGCGGCTTGTTCGTCGCGATCACCTTGTTGGCGGGCAGCACCGTGATCGAGCCGGGAGCCATCCCGAACGAACACATCAGGGTGTCTCCCATCACGACCGGCGGTGGCATGGTGACGACCGTAGCCCGCCGGGGCCCGACGTGCTTGACTGACGAGCGTGCCAGGCGACGACAGCAGCGGGGATCCGAGTCCGGCATGGTTCCGCTTCGGTCGAGCGCTGCTGGTCGCTGCCACCTCGACGTCGATGACCGACACGTCGACCGACGACGCCGGACCGGACGACGACGCCGCGCCGCACGCCGCCGCGGACCTCGACGAGCGACGCCGTGAACTCCGCGAAGCACTGGCCGACGACGACGCATTCGCCGTGCTCGTCGCGAACGCAGGGCTCCGCGACGAGGAGGCCGAGGTGCTGGCGCTCCTCGCCACCGCCGAGGTCGACTCGAGCTGTCGTAACCTCGTCGCCGCGCTCCAGGGAGACAGTCGCGCCGGCCACCTGACGTTGGGAACGTTGGCAATCGTGTTGCCCGCCGGTCACCCCGGAGCACTCACGGTCACCCACGCCGCACCGCTGTGCCGCACCGGCTTCGTCGAGGTGGGCCGAGACGGGCCGTGGGCCGACCGCGTCGTCGCGCTCAACGAGGCCGTCGTCTGGACACTGCTCGGTGATGAATCACCCGACCCGAGCCTGCCCGTGGGCATCGAGATGATCGACGTCGACCGACAGGCCCTCGCCGGCAAGGCGGACGACCTCTCGACGCTCGTGGTGGTCACCGGCGACGACCGGATGCGCCGCCGCCACACCGCATTCAGCCACGCGGTCGGCGATCGTTTCATGTGCTGCGACCTCCCGGCCAGCGACGCCGAGTGGTCGGCGCTCGTTCGCGAGGCCACCATCACCGGCCGTGGCATCGTGCTCGAGGTCGGCGACACGCTCGACGCCACCACTCGCAGAGCGCTCGATCGAGCGTCACATCTGGTTTGGGCGCTGTCGTGCCGATGTGCCCCACCCATCGACCAGCTCCCGACCCGGCCGTGGACCGAAGTGCGCGCGTCATCGGACGACCCGACCGACGACGAATGGGCCAACACGTTCGGCCCCGGCATCGAGCGCACCCACCGTCTGACCTACGACCAGATGCATCGCGTCCAACGCTCCCGCGACGCCGTCGGCGGCGACATCGACGCCGCAGTGCGTCGCCTGGCCAGCGGACCGCTCGAGCAGCTCACCCGACGGATCTCGCCGACGCGAGGCTGGGACGACATCGTGTTGAGCCCCGACCGCAAGGCGTTGTTGCACACCGTCGTCGAGCGCTACCGGCACTCGAACCGCGTGTACGACACGTGGGGCTTCTCGCCGAACCCGTCGCGAGGGCTCGTCGCTCTGTTCTCGGGACCGTCGGGCACCGGCAAGACGCTGGCGTCGGAGATCATCGCGGGCGAACTCGGCCTCGACGTGTTCAAGCTCGACTTGTCGTCGGTGGTCAGCAAGTACATCGGCGAGACCGAGAAGAACCTCGAACAGATCTTCGATGCTGCGAGCGCCGGCAACATGGTGCTGTTCTTCGACGAGGCCGACTCGTTGTTCGGCAAGCGCTCCGAGGTGAAGGACGCCCGCGACCGCTACGCCAACATCGAGGTCTCGTACCTCCTGCAGCGCCTCGAGGCCTACGACGGACTCGTCGTGCTCGCCACCAACTTCGAGAAGAACGTCGACGAGGCGTTCCTGCGCCGCATCCACATCCGCGTGGCGTTCGCGATGCCCGGCCCCGACGAACGCCGCGCGATCTGGGAAGCGAACCTCCCGGCGGACGCGCCCGTCGACGAACTCGACCTCGACTGGCTGGCCGAGCGCTTCGAGCTGTCGGGCGCAGCGATTCGCAACGCTGCGATCCACGCCGCGTTCGCTGCCGCCGCCACGGGCACCGACATCACGATGGACAGCGCCGTGCTCGGCATCGCCCACGAACTCCGCAAGATGGGCCGCCTCCTCAAGGACAAGGACTTCGGCGACTACCACCGCCTCGTCACCGACTGACTCCCGTCCCCACCACGTTTGCGTTGCATTCCTGGTGGACCGGGTCACCCAAATCCGCACACAAACGTGGTGTGGGGGCGAGGCGGGGTCACCAGTTGGTGGCGATGTACTGGGTCTCGCAGAACTCGTAGATGCCGTCGCTGGCACCTTCGCGGCCGAGGCCCGACTGCTTCATGCCACCGAACGGCGCCGCCGGATCGGACACGGCGCCGCGGTTGAGCCCGATCATGCCGGCCTGGATGCGTTCGCTGACCGCAAGGCCGCGTCGCAGGTCCTGGGTGTAGACGTAGGCGGTGAGTCCCATCTCGGTGTCGTTGGCGACGTCGATCATGGCGTCGGTGTCGTCGAAGGTGATCACCGGTGCGACCGGACCGAAGATCTCGTGGCGCGTGATCTCGTCGCCGGCGCGGACGTTGCCGAGCACGGTCGGCGGATAGAAGTGGCCGGGACCGTCGACCGCGCCACCGCCGGTGGCGATCCGGGCGCCGTGATCAGCCGCCGCCGTGACGAGTTCGTTGATCGACGCGACCGCTTTGGCGTTGATCATCGGGCCGCAGGTCACGCCGTCGTCGAACCCGTTGCCGATGCGCACGTCGGCCATCGCCGCGGCGAACATGCGGGTGAACTCGTCGGCGACCTTCTCGTGGACGAGGAACCGGTTCGCTGCGGTACAGGTCTCGGCCGAGTGACGCATCTTGGCCACCATGGCCCCTTCGACGGCGGCGTCGAGATCGGCGTCGTCGAACACGACGAACGGCGCGTTGCCACCGAGCTCCATCACCGTCTTGAGGACGCGATCGGCGGCCCGCTTGAGCAGCACGATGCCGACTTCGGTCGAGCCGGTGAACGACACCATCCGCGTCGCCGGATGGTCGACCGCGGCGTCGAACCACGCTCCCGACGACAGCGTGGGCACGATGTTGACGACGCCGGCGGGCAGACCGGCCTCGTGGAGCAGCTCGCCGATCCGCAGCGCCGTGAGCGGCGTCTCGCGAGGCGGCTTGATCACCGCGGCGTTGCCGGCGGCGAGCGCAGGGGCCAGCTTGCGGGTGATCATCGCAGCGGGGAAGTTCCACGGCGTGACGATCACCACGACCCCGACGGGCGGATGGTGCACGAGAATACGGTTGGCGCCCGCCGGTGCCGTGCCGAGCGAGCCCTGGATGCGGACCGCCTCTTCGGAGTTCCAGCGGAAGAACTCGGCCGCGTAGGCGACCTCGCCGCGTGCGTCGGCGAGCGGCTTGCCGTGTTCGAGCGTGATCAGGCGGGCGAGTTCGTCGGTGTGCTCGACCATCAGCTCCCAGGTGCGACGCAGGACCTCGCCGCGCTCGCGCGGCGCGGTGGCCGCCCAGCTCGCCTGTGCGTCGGCGGCCGCCTCGCACGCTGCGGTCGCGTCGGCCGTGGACCCTGCGGCAACCGAGGCGATCACCTCCTCGTTCGCCGGGTTCTCGACATCGAAGCGCTCCGCGCCCGAGCCGTCTCGCCACTCGCCACCGATCAACAACTGAGTCTGCATGCCCTCATCATGCACTGCCCGGCACCGTTCGCCGCGCCGTGTGACGCGTCAGGCGATGTCGTAGCCGGCGTCGTCGATCGCAGAGCGGATCGCGGCGTCGTCGCCGCCGATCACGGTGACGAGCTTGGCGTCGACGTCGACGACAACGGACTCGACCGCAGCGACACCGGACACCTCGCCTTCGATGGCTCGCTTGCAGTGGTCGCAGCTGATGCCCGGGACCGAATAGGTGCGGTTGGCGGCGTGGTCGGCGGTGTGGTCGGGGGTGTCCGTGGTGCTCATGCGACAAGTTCCTCGTGTCTGGTTGGGGTGGCGGTCACCGGTTGGTTGCTGCTGCGGCGGTAGCCGCCGAAACGACGCAACCGCAGGCTGTTCGTCACGACGAACAACGACGACATGCCCATCGCTGCGGCGGCGATCATCGGGTTGAGGATGCCGAAGGCGGCAAGGGGAATCGCCGCGGTGTTGTAGGCGAACGCCCAGAACAGGTTGCCCTTGATCGTGGCGAGGGTTCGGCGCGAGAGCGCCACGGCGTCGGCAGCGGCGCGCAGGTCGCCCGACACGATCGTGAGGTCGGACGCTTCGATCGCCACGTCGGTACCGGTGCCCAGCGCAATGCCGAGGTCGGCTTGCGCGAGCGCCGGCGCGTCGTTGATGCCGTCGCCGACCATGGCGACGCGGCGCCCCTCGGCCTGGAGCCGGACGATCTCGGCAGCCTTCGCCTCCGGAAGCACCTCGGCGATCACCGCGTCGACACCGACGTCGGCGCCGACCGTGCGGGCGGTGCGTGCGTTGTCGCCGGTCAGCAGCGTGACGGTCAACCCGAGGTCGTGGAACGCGGCGACCGCCTCGCGCGACGTCGGCTTGACGGTGTCGGCCACGACGAGCACGACCTCGGCGGTGTCGCCACGACCTGCGAACACTGCGGTGTTGCCGGCGCGTTCTGCAGCGGAGGCTGCCCGCTCGACGGCGGCAGGCACGGTCTCGAACAGCTGGCGACGCCCGACGCGGACCTCGACGCCGGCCACGGCCGCGGTCACCCCGACACCGGGCCGGTTGGTGAAGCCCTCGACCGGGCCGGGCACCTCGCCGCGCGCCGCTGCCTCAGCGGCGATCGCCTGGGCGATCGGGTGCTCCGACCGAGCCTCGACCGCACCGGCGAGCCCGAGGAGTTGCGCGTGGTGCCCGGCCGGGGCGTCCGGCGCAACGACGTCGACGAGCGACATGCGGCCCTCGGTGACGGTGCCGGTCTTGTCGAGCACGATCGTGTCGATCCGCCGGGTGTCCTCGAGCACTTCGCCGCCCTTGATGATCACGCCGAGCTGGGCGGCCCGTCCGGTGCCCACCATGATGCCGAGCGGCGTGGCGAGACCGAGCGCACACGGGCAGGCGATGATCAGCACGGCAACCGCCGCGGTGAACGCCTCGTTCGCATCGCCGGAGATCGCGAGCCAGGCGAG
Source organism: Ilumatobacteraceae bacterium (assembly GCA_963715825.1). Classification (GTDB taxonomy): domain Bacteria; phylum Actinomycetota; class Acidimicrobiia; order Acidimicrobiales; family Ilumatobacteraceae; genus Sva-07. The sequence goes on along the minus strand of CAVQSI010000016.1, from coordinate 68,951 downwards.
CAGTGTGACGGCGGAGATGGCGATCGCGGTCGGCACGAAGACCGCAGCAACTCGGTCGGCGAGTCGTTGCACTTCGGCGCGGCTGCCCTGGGCCTCGTCGACGAGGCGGATGATCTGTGCGAGCGCGGTGTCGGCGCCGACCCGGGTGGCCTCGACGACGAGCGAGCCGTTGGCGTTGACCGTGGCGCCGATGACCTCGTCGCCGGGGCCGACCTCGACAGGCACCGGCTCGCCGGTGACCATCGACGCGTCGACACTGGAGTGCCCGTCGACGATCACGCCGTCGGTGGCGACCTTCTCGCCGGGACGCACGACGAACCGGGTTCCCACCGTCAGCTCGTCGAGCGGGATCTCGGTGCCGTCCTCGAGCCGTGCCGATCGCACGCCGAGGTCGGCGAGCGCCCGGATCGCGTCGCCCGAGCGTCGCTTGGCTCGGATCTCCAGCCACTTGCCGATCAGGATCAACGCCACGATGACAGCGGCGGTCTCGTAGTACACGTGTGTGCCACTGCTGTCGGTCAGCGACATCGAACCCATGTCGGCCATCGAGCCCATACCGGAGGCGTCGTCGCCGATGCTGCCGAACAGCACGACGCTCGACCACGTCCACGCCGACAGCGTGCCCATCGACACCAACGTGTCCATCGTGGTCGCGCCGTGGCGCAGGTTCATCCAGGCGGCGCGGTGGAACCCCCAGCCGCACCAGAACACGATGGGCGTGGTGAGCGCCGCGACCACCCACTCCCAGCGGTCGAACTGCAGCGCCGGCACCATCGACAGCAGCACCACGGGAACGCCGAGAACCACCGCGACGATCCAGCGTCGCCGAAGGTCGGCTTCGCGACGCTGTTCGGCAGCGTCGTGGTCGGCATGGACCGGTGCGACGTAACCGAGCCGTTCCACGACGGCTCGCATGTCCGATTCGGCGGCGCCGCGGTGCATCACGGTGGCGCGCCCGTTGGCGAAGTTGACCCGGACCTCGTCGACACCGTCGAGCTTGGTGAGGCCGCGCTGGATCCGGTTCGCGCACGCGGCGCAGGTCATGCCTTCGATGGCGATGTCCGAACGAGCGGTGGTGGAATCGGGGCCGGAGCTCAGTGCGGTCATGATGCGTCGATCACCTGACAGCGATGGGGATCGGTGCATGTCGCGGGGTCGAGCGTGCGGGCGCGGGCGGCCAACTGCAGCATCTCGGACCGGGCGGTCTGCAGGCGTTCGATCTGCGCATCGATGCCGGCGATGTGCCGATCGAGGAACGACAGCGTGTGCTCGCACGTGGCCTCGCCGGCGTCCTTCATCGCCAGCAGCGTCTGCACCTCGTCGAGCGACAGCCCGCAGGCCTGTGCGTCGCGGATGAACCGGAGACGCTCGGCTGCCGAGTCGGTGTAGTCGCGGTAGCCCGCCGGTGTCCGGTCGGGCTCGGGGAGCAGGTCGAGCGACTCGTAGTACCTGATCGTCTGGGAACTGAGCCCCGACATGGTTGCAAGCGCACCGATTCGCATGTCGACAGGCTAGCGGCAAACCTTGCAGTCGACTGCAAGGTTGTGGTCAGGTCGTTGCCCGCAGGGCGGCCGCAGCAGCTTCGGGGGTGATGTCGCGCTGCAGGTTCGCCAGCAGTTCGTAGCTCGCCGGGATCTTGGCGACATCGGCCGACCGCAGCAGCGGCGGGTAGTAGTGGGCGTGCAGCTGCCATCCCTCCAGCCCCTCCAGCGCGTCGGGTGCGCCAGGCGCGTCGGGCGCCGTGTGCCACCCCGAGCAGTACGGGAACGGGGTGTCGAAGAGCGCATCGAAGGCGCGCAGCATCGTCTGCAGGACGTTCGCGAGCGCGTCGCGCCCGGTGGCGTCGACCTCGTCGAGATGGGCCACCGGTCGGCGCGGCAGCACGAGGGTCTCGAACGGCCAGTAGGCCCAGTACGGCACGACCACCGCCCACTCGTCGTTGGAGGCGACCACACGGACGCCGTCGGCGAGTTCGCGTTCCACGTAGTCCAGCAGCATCGGTCGACGGTGTCGCTGGAAATAGCGGTGCTGTCTGGCGGCCTCGAGCACGATCTCGTCGGGCAGAAACGTCGAGGCCCAGATCTGGCCGTGCGGATGGGGGTTCGACGCCCCGGAGATGGCGCCGCGGGTCTCGAAGATCTGCACCGATCGGTATCGCTGCCGGAGTTCGGTCAGTTGCGACTGCCACAGTTCGATCACCCCGACCACCTCGGCGTGCGTCATGTTCCCCAGCGTGAGATCGTGTCGCGGCGAAAAGCACAGCACGCGGCACTCACCGGTTGCGTCATCGATCGCGAACAGGTCATCGACCTCCGGGGCGCCCACCGCGTCACCCAGTGCGTCGCCGGCCGGATCGGGCGTGTCGGGGAGCAGGGCGGCGAAGTCGTTCGTGAACACGAACGTCGAGTCGTAGTCGGTGTTGCGGATCCCTCCGGCGCGCTCGTTGCCCGGGCAGAGGTAGCACGTCGCGTCGTAGGTCGGCGCGGCTGGTGCCTCGGCCGAACGTTGACCGACCCACGGGCGTTGCGTCCGCTGCGGCGACACGATCACCCATCGGCCGGTCAGCGGGTTGTGCCGTCGATGGGGATGCGTCGAGGGGTCGAAGGGCACGCCGAGATCGTACGCAGTGCGACGGGCAGGGCCGAAGCGACGCGCTCAGCCGCAGTAGCCGAGTGCGCACCGTTCGGCCGGCAGCGGCCGCGGCGGCGGGGCGGTCACCGATCCGAACGTCGGCCGGTAGACATCGGTCGCGATGCCGTCCCATCGGTTGTGCGACAGCCCGTAGACGAGTTGCCCCGGCACGTCCGACGGGATCCAACTCGCGAAGTAGTTGTTGCAATCGGCGCCACACTTCGTCGGCGGCACCCACTCGGCAACGACGGTGTAGGGACCGACCGGGCGCAGCGAGTACTCGACGACCACTCGATCGCCCCACCAGTCACCGACCTTGGTGATTGCCATCCACTGGTTGTTGACGACGGTGAACTGGCTGGCGTTGACCATCCGGCTCGTGTCGAGGATGGGCACGGCGGCCGCCGGATCGGCGCGCCAGCCGTTCGCGGTCCAGTAGGTCGGTGCAGCGAGCAGATCGCCGCGGGGGACGCGGGCGACCGTGACCCGCGGAGCGCAGACCATGTCGTGAGCGAACACGTCGATGAACGGATCGAAACCGAACTGGCGGTGGCACTGGGCGAACAGGTACGTCCACGTCGAGTCCGACGCGATCGAGAAGCCGTACAGCGACGCCGACGAGTCACCCGGACGTGCCGTTGCGCTGACCTCGAAGGTGACCGGATCGACGAGGGCCACGACGGTCGCCGACGGTTCGGTTCGCACCAGGTAGCCGGGACTTCGTTCGTTCATCTCGGCGGCGAACACGTGGACTCGCCCGTCGGCGCCCACCTCGGCTCCGAGTGGCCAGTACCAGCGTACGAACGGCACGGTCTCGGCGGAGAACAGCCACGGGCGCGGGTCGGTCGCCGTTCCCCCGATCAGTACCGAGAAGCAGACGCCGTCCTGGAGCATTCCGATGTTGTGCACCAATCGCTTCGCGCCGTTCGGAAGCCGCACCTCGGCGTCCTGGAAGGTCCACAGCACGCGACCGTCGGGGAGTGACGTCGCACGTTGGTAGTCGGCGCCGAGGACGCCGCCGGGCTCGGAGGCGAACAGCTGGTCGAGGTCGGCCGGCGTCGCCCCGGGCAGGCACACCGTCTGGCGCGCCGTGGCGATCTGGGTGGACACGGCTGTCGACATCGCCGAAGCAACCGCCGTGGACGTCGCGGCCAGCGCGACGAGCAGCGTGGCGACGAGCAGCCGACGAGCACCGACCCGGTGACGCGCGAGGGGCGAGCGATCCACACCAGAGTGTCGCGCACGGTGCCGGCCGGGTCATGTCGCCGGGCGCGTCGAGGTCGCAGCCAGCTCATGGCGCAGGTCGCTGCGCCGGGTCAGAGGCGTCGGATGTCGGGGTTGTACGCCCGCGGGCCACGGCGCGGCGGCGACACGCCGACGGTGTACAGCAACCGCACGATGCGCTGGCGGTGGCCGGTCCAGGGCGCGAGGTGTCGACACATGACCTCGTCGCCACCGTCGTCCGCCGGCAGGCGCTGCGGATCGCCGGTGAAGGCGTAGTTGATCATCGTGGGCAGCCCGTAGTCGCGCAGCACGATCGTGTCGGGATCGCCGTGGGTTGCGGTGATCACCGACGTCGCCGTCCACACCCCCAGACCCGGCAGTGCCGACAGGCGGACACGTGCCTCGGCGGGCGCCATCGCGGCGGCTTCCTCGAGACGGTTCGCACGCCGCGCCGCGAGCAGGATCGCGTCGGCGCGTCGGCGTTCGACGTTGAACCGGTGCAGGTCGACGTAGGTCTTGGACGCGACGACCGACGGGGTCGGAGGCAGCCGGAGCTCCAACGGTCCCGGCGCCGGTTCGCCCCACGCAGACACCATCCGTGACCAGCTCTTGAGGGCCTCCTCGGTGGTGACGCGTTGGCCGAGGAGCACGAGCAGGAGTTCCTGCCAGATCACGCCGGCGGCGGGCAACCGGATGCCCGGATGGCGTCGGGCCCACTCGGCGATGCGTGGATGGATCGACGGATCGAAGCCCTCGAGATCGTCGTGCAGGCCCACCCAGTGGGGCGCCCGGTCGAGCAGCCACTCGGCGCCGGTCCCCCACGCCTCGGCGGTCGTTGCGCCCTGGCCGTCCCAGGTCAACAGCATCGTGCCCGGTCCGTCCGGCGTCAGCACTGCTTTGGCGAAACTGTTCGAGGCCCAGCGGGTGCTGGGGTCGCGCGAGTACACGCCGATCGGCTTCATCGTGACCCGCAGGTCGATGTCGCCGGTCTGCAGGACTCGTCGTGCAGTCACGACGTCGCGTGTCGGTCAGGCGCCGACGAGGGTGCGCCAGTCGGCCGGGTAGGCGGCGGCGACCTGTGCTGGCGTCATCTGCAGGGTGGTGTCGGGCGGGAGGTCGGCGACCGCCCGCGCCTCCATGTAGTGATGGCCGACGAGGCGGAGCCCCTCGAACATCGTGCGACGCAGTTCGACCAGCTCGGCCGGCGGCGTCGGGTCGTAGAACCCCCAGATGGTGAACGCAATGGTGAGGTCGTGCACCACGGGCGCCCGCGAGTACATCGACGCACGACGCAACGCGACGCCGAGGCAGCCGCGGATCACGTCGTCGGCGTGTTCACCGGGCTGCAGCTGCAGCTTCGGGCGCAACTGCGCGGCGATGCGCAGTGCGAAACCTTGGTCGGGGCCCTGCTCGCCCAGCCGGGGTCCGCCGGGTTGGAATCCCTCGATGTCGCCCGGCCGGTCCGGCGTCCACGCCGCAGGGACGTGATCGGGCGACTCGTAGTAGCGGGGGCGTTCGGTCGGCGGAACCGGGCTGAATCTGGGGGCGGCCATCGCTGCTCTTTCTATCAGTCGCCGGCGCGTTGGCCGCCAGCACGCAACGACCGGTGCAGCAGGCCGTAGACCAGGCTGTCCTCGAGCGCCCGCCACGACGCCTCGATGATGTTCGGGCTGACCCCGATCGTCGTCCAGTCACGAGTGCCATCGGTGGCCGACAGCAGGACCCGCGTCGTCGAGCCGGTCGCGCTGGCGCCGTCGAGGATGCGCACCTTGTAGTCGGTGAGGTGGATGTCGGCAAGCTCCGGCAGCATCGTGCCGACGGCACGGCGCAGTGCCGTGTCGATCGCGTTGACCGGGCCGTTGCCTTCGGCAACCCACACCCGCCGCTCGGCCTCGTCACCGTCGCCGACCCACACCTTCACGGTCGCCTCGGTCGAGAACTCGCCACCTGGCAGCTCGTCGGTGATCACCCGCATCGACTCGACACGGAAGAACTCGCGCACCTGGCCGGCGGCACGGCGCATCAGCAGTTCGAGCGACGCGTCGGCGGCTTCGAAGTGATATCCCTCGTGCTCGAGCCGCTTGAGTTCGTCGATCACCTCGTTGATCTGAGCGCCGTCGAGTTCGATGCCGATCTCGTCGGCCTTCATCTGGATCGTCGCCCGGCCTGCCATCTCCGACACGACGAAGCGGGTGCCGTTGCCGACCAGCTCGGGGTTGACGTGTTCGTAGGCGTCCTTGGCCCGCACGATCGCGGACACGTGCAGGCCGGCCTTGTGGGCGAACGCCGACGAGCCGACGTACGGCGCCTGCGGGTTGACCGCCCGGTTGAGGGTCTCGGCGACGTGGTGGCTCACAGCGGTGAGCCGCTCGATGCGGCCGTCGGGCAGGCAGGTGTAGCCGAGCTTGAGCTGCAGGTTCGGGATGACGGTGGTGAGGTTGGTGTTGCCGGTGCGCTCGCCGAGCCCGTTGAGCGTCCCCTGGACGTGGCCGGCGCCGGCCTCGACGGCGGCCATCGAGTTGGCGACCGCGCAACCGGTGTCGTCGTGGCAGTGGATGCCGATGATCGCGTCGTCGCCGACGTGCGCCTTGACGTCGGCGACGATCCGATGGACCTCGCTCGGCAGGGTGCCGCCGTTGGTGTCGCAGAGCACGAGGTGGCTCGCGCCGTTGACGACCGCGGCCTCGATCGCTCGCAGGGAGAACTCGGGGTTCGCCTTGTAGCCGTCGAAGAAGTGCTCGAGGTCGACGAGCACCATGCGACCCTGTCCGTGGAGGTACTCGACCGAGTCGGCGATCATCGCGGCGCCCTCGTCGAGTGTGGTCTGCAGCGCCTCGACCACCTGGTACTCGGAGCTCTTCGCCACGATGCACACCGCCGAGGTGTTCGCCTCGATCAGGTTGCGCAGTGTGGCGTCGTCGTCGACCTTGCCGCGGGGACGCCGGGTCGATCCGAACGCCACCAGCGTCGAGGTGCTCAGCGACAGTTCGTGCTGGGCCCGCGCGAAGAACTCGATGTCCTTCGGGTTCGCGCCAGGCCAGCCGCCTTCGATGAAGTGGACACCGAGCAGGTCGAGCTGCTCCGCGATGCGGAGCTTGTCGTCGACCGTCGCGGAGACGCCCTCGACCTGGAGACCGTCTCGCAAGGTGGTGTCGAAGATTTCGACGTGTCGCATGAAAAGCTCCCGAGAACTGAAAGAGCCGCCCCGGTGGGCGGCTCGACGAACACGTGGGGGTGCCACGTGTTCTACAGAATGATGATGATGGCGGCAACAGAATCGTTCGTCATCGCGCACCATTGAACCTCGGCCGCAGCCGGTTATCAACTCCGATCGGATCTCCACGACGTCGACCGGTGCGGATCGGCCAGCGCTGCGCCGACGATCGAGCCGAGTTCGACGAGGTCGGCGCGGGTGGTCGCCGCGTCACCGTGGAGTTCGAACTGGAGGATCAGGCCGTCGATTCCTGCCACGAGCAGGCGACCTGCGCGCTCGAATCCCATCGGGGGTTCCGGTTCGCCGGCTGCGATCGCCTGGCGTCTGAGCACCACCTCGGCGAAACGCGACCACCGCTCGCTCTGCTCGCGGGTCCACGGGTCGTCGGCCGGCGTCAAGTCCCCCATGACGATCGCGAACCGGTCGTCGTCGAGCATCACTCCGATGGCGGCACAGACGTCCTCGACAGCGGCCGAGAGTCCCGCACCTGGCGTGATGGCGCGCTCGATCTCGGCGAGCAGATCAGTGACGACCTGCTCGTAGGCCGCCCGCACGACGTCCTGCTTGGACCCGAACGTGTAGTGGATGCTCGCCAGCGGTGCGCCGGCCTCGGTCGCGATCGCCCGAGTCGTGACGTGGTGCAGTCCATCGCGTTGCAACACGCGTACGGCCGCGTCGATCAGCTGGCGGCGTCGATCGTCCTGGGACATGTAGGCCATCGCCACACGAGTGTACCCGAGATGTTGGTCACACGACCTTGTCACGTGACCAACACTGGGCTATGTTGGTCACGTGACCAAGATCGAGGATCGCCCGCCGGCACCACCCACGAGCGAGACACGCTCGGCGGAGCGGCGTCGGATGCTTCCGCTCGCCGCCGCCGAATTCGCCGTACTGCTCGGCGGGCAGGCGTGGTTCGTGGCACTGACCTGGCTGCTGGTCGAGCGCGGGGAGTCCGGAGCGACGATCGGGTTCGTGCTGATGATCGGGGCCATCCCGCGAGCGGTGCTGATGCTCGTCGGTGGCGCGGTCACCGACCGGTATCGGCCGGTCGTCGTGCTGCGCGTGGCGACCGCCGCCATGGCCGCGCTGGTCGGCCTCGGCGCGCTGTTCTTCGCGGGCGGTGGTCCCCCGATCTGGCAGCTGGCGGTGCTCGCCGGGTTGTTCGGTGCCACCGACGCCTTCTTCCACCCCGCCGTCGGAGCGCTGATCCCGCAGATCGTCGCGCCCGAACGGCGGAGTCGGGCGAACGCGCTCATCCAGATCTGTGATCAGCTCACCCAGATCGCCGGACCCGTGATGGCGGGTGTGCTGATCGCACGCGACGGCGAGGTCACCACGCTGGCGGTGATCGGCGCATGCTTCGGGCTGGGCCTCGTTGCGCTCGCGCTGCTGCGGACCGGCTCCCGGCGCCCCGGCCCGACGGGCAGGCCGTCGATCGGCGCGGCCGTCACGGACGCACTGCGGTTCGCGTGGCGGACCACCGACGTGCGACTCTGCCTGATCGTCGCGGCTGCGCTGTCGCTCGGCACCGTCGGCCCCGTCAGCGTCGGCGGCGCACTGCTCGCACACGAGCGACTCGGCGGCGCCCAGTCGCTCGGGGTGCTGCTGGGAGCCTTCGGGGCGGGTGCGTTGGTCGGCGTCGGCGGCGCCGCGATCACCCGCGAGCCGACCTCCATCCGTGCCGTGCTCGCAGTGACCACCGGGGCCATCGGCATCGGCATCGGCATGTTGGGAGTCGCGTCGTCGCTGTTGGTCGCCTGCGCGATCGCGCTCCCGGTCGGCGTCGCCGCGGGCTACCTCGGGGTCGCCGCCACGACCGCGATCCAGAATCACACCCCACTCGAAATGCAGGGGCGCATGTCGAGCCTGCTGATGTTCGCGTTCTTCGCGCTCGACCCCGTGTCGCAGGGCCTCAGCGGCCTGCTCGTGAGCGCCGGCATCGTTCCACTGTTCTCGACCGCCGGCGCACTCATGATCGGCGCCGCACTCATGGTCGCGCGAAACCGCGCCGGACGACCGGACCCATTCCGGTCCGGACGGATCCTCACCGAAAGGACAACGACATGACCACCCTGCTCGACGACGCACGCACCGGCCTCGTACTCCAACTGACCTCCGCCGCGTCCCACGCACTGTCGTGGGCGGGCGACCGTTTCGCGCAACTCGACACCCACCGGCCCGGCCTGGACGACCCGTTCGCGATCATGCGGTCGATACGCGACGACGGCCGGCTGGTTCGGAGCCGAACCGGACTCTGGGTGACGGCATCACACGACGCGTGTCGCGCGGTGCTCCGCCATCCCCATGCCAGCTCACGAACAGGCGACACGACGGATCCACAACCGCTCGACGACTCGTTCATCGCCATGGATGCGCCCGACCACACTCGACTTCGTCGGCTCGTCTCGCTGGCGTTCACGCCCAAAGCGATCGCAGCCCATCGCGAGCGCATCTCATCGGTCGCTTCGGAACTCCTCGATGCATGCCCGACCGATCGACCGATCGACCTCATCACGCAGTACGCCGCTCCCCTGCCCATGGCGGTGATCTGCGATCTGCTCGGCCTGCCGGCGGCCGAGCGCGCCCGGTTCTTCGCGTGGGGGGAGGTGCTGGTGGCCGCGCTCGACCGGACCCGCTCGCTCGAGGTGGCCCGCAAGATCCGCCTCGCCGACGCCGAACTCAGCGCGTATCTGTCGGCGGTGGTCGCAGAGCGGAGGCAACGGCCCGCCGACGATCTCGTCACCGCACTCACCCGCGCAGCCGACGACGACGACCGCCTGAGCGACGACGAGATCGTGTCGACACTCACGCTGCTGCTGATCGCCGGGTTCGAGACGACGGTGAACCTGATCGGGACGGGCACCTTGAACCTGCTTCGCTCGCCCGACCAACTGGCCGCGGTCGGCGTCGACCCGGAGGCTCGGATCCCGAACCTCGTCGAGGAGGCGCTCCGGTTCGAGGGTGCGGTGATGTTCACCTTCCGTCGAGCGGTCGAGCCCATCGACCTCGGCGAGGGTGATGTGGTCCCGAGAGGCGCCACGGTGGTGCTCGGGCTCGCTGGGGCGAACCGTGATCCCGCCGTGTTCGATGATCCCGACCGGTTCGATGTTGCCCGCAGCAACGCCCGTGAGCACCTGGCGTTCGCGGCAGGGCCGCACTACTGCCTGGGTGCGTCGCTCGCCCGCCTCGAAGCGGCGACGGCGTGGCAGATCCTGCTGGAACGGCACCCCGCTCTGCGGTTGGCGGGCGAGCCCACGTACCGCCCGACGCCGATCATCCGCGGCCTGTCCCACCTCCCGGTCACACTCGGCCGGTGAACGCTCGGCGCACCCCCGTCTCTGTGTACATCGTTGTGCATGAACGGTGGGCAACGGGTGGACGACGACAGGAATCCTGGGGGTAACGAGAATGTTTCGGGGATAACCCTGTGAATTCAAAAATACCTCTTGACCTGGGGTGATGCGGAGTATTTACTGATGCTCGTTCCGGAGAGCGCACGCCGACCGGGGCGGTGAGGAGGGGGCTTCGGCCCAGCCCACACCGCTCACGAGGCGAAAGCGGAACCGGAACACGGACAGTGTTCACGGCCACCTCGAACCGTGCTGCCGGGCTCCTTCGGGAGGCTGGGAGCAACGACGAGTCGGCGATCGCCACGGGAGACCGGGGCGGGCGTCGGGTCAGACCGGGCCGACGGCCACCCTCGGGTGGACGTGGGAGACGGAGACCTGCTGGAGCGTTCGACGGGCACGGGGCAACCCGCAGCCGGCGAACGGTGCGGCGAGACGACCGGGCACGCTCGGCGCTTTCGGGCGTCGGGTGATCTGTCGCCTTCGGGCGGCAGGTGGTACGTCACCTGCGGGTGCGCTTCGGCGCACGAGTGGGTGGGGTGCGGGCAACGGAATCGTGGTTGAGGAGCCGAAGGTACTGGGGCCACCCCAACTGGACTCAGCAACGTTGGTTCCGATTGGCACCAGGACCGAGGGCTCGGGCAACCGGGTCAGCGTGAAGCGGTGCCTCGGGTTCGAGGCCGGGAAACCGGTGTCGAGTCCGAAACGCGGCATCGCCCGCCACGCCGAAAGGCGAGACGGGCGATGTGAACAGGTCGAGACGAAGGCTAACGCCCGACATTCGACCAGTGGTGGACCTGTCCATCCGAGCAGCCCCGGAAGGCGCGCAGGCGAGAGCCCGCAGCGCCGACCGGGGCGCTTTCGTTTTCCACCCCGGACATCCCCTCCACCCGAAATGGCGCGTGCTCGTTGCGGTGAGCGCAACATCTGCGCGATTTTTCGGGATGCTGGAGGAGCGTGAGCGTCGGGCAGCGTGAGCGGCGGCTCAGTGGAGGGCGGCGGCGAGGCGGGTGACGTGGTCGAGGTCCTCGCGGGCGAGCTCCACCGTGGAGCCGGGGAAGAACGTCACGTCGGTTGCGCCCGCGGCGGCGAGCGCTTCGGCATGACGGACGGCGTCGTCGAACGTCCCGATTGCTCCGAGTTCGATCCACCACTCGGCCGGCATGTCGGCGATGCCGTCGACGCCACGCGCGGCATGACGTTCTCGGATCTCGTCGATGTGCGGGTGGGCGTCCGGTGCCGGGTTCGAGCCGTCGATGATGCCGGCGACGAACGGGGCCATCGCCGTGCGCATCGCCCGTGCGTCGTCGCCGATCGCGAGTGCCGTGAACACCGAGACCCGGAACGGATCGGGAGACGCAGCGTGCTCGATCGATCGTCGAACGTAGGTGGGGCCGGCACCTTCGGCCAGCACGACGCCATCGGCGACGCGCCCAGCGAGCGCCAACGACTTCGGGCTCTGCACGCCGGCCAGCACCGGCGGCACCGTCTCGGGCGGGGCGTCGAGCGCGACCTCGCGCATGGTGTACTCGGATCCGTCGAACGTCACGGTCTCGCCGTGCAGGAGGCGTCGCACGATGGTGATCGCCTCGCCGAGCGTGGTGAGCGGCGACGACGTTCGTGCTCCGATCTGTTCCATCCACTCCTGCACCCCGTGCCCGATGCCTGCGAGCAGACGACCCGGCGCGAGCTGCGCCAACGTGGCGATCTCCATCGCCGTGATCGCCGGATTACGGGCGACCGCCGGAAGGATGCCGATCCCGACCGTCAAGGTCTCGGTTCGTGCCAGTGCGGTCGCAGCAAGGCTGATCCCGGCGGTGTAGAAGCAGTCCTCGATCACCCAGAGCTGATCGACACCCGCCGCCTCGAGCGCCTTCGGCCACCTCGACCACGAACGGGGCGGGCAGCGATCGATCGAAGCACATCCCGACGTTCATCCCCATCCGTCGACCGTACTTCAGCTCGCATTCTTCGTCGATCACGCCGACCAGCAGCCGAAATGGCGCGCTCGCGTTGCGCTCAGCGCAACGTCAGCGGGATTTTTCGGGAGATGAGGGGTTCGGTGGGATGGGATGGCGGGGGTCAGGTGGCGTGTTCGCACCAGTGGGCGTAGCGGGGGTCCTTGCCGCGGATGGCCTCGTGATAGACGTGCGCGATCGCGGAGGTCATCGGGCCGGGGCACGGGAGTTCGCGATCATCGACCGAGTTGATCGAGCTGACCTCGGCGGCGGTTCCGCACACGAACGCTTCCTCGGCGATGTACAGGTCGCTGCGGGCGAGGTTGTCGACGACCACCTCGAAGCCGAGGTCGGCAGCGATGGTCGACACCGAGTTCTGCGTGATGCCCTCGAGCGCTCCCGCCGACAGCGGCGGCGTCAACAACTTGCCGTGGCGGGCCACGAAGATGTTCTCGCCGGTGCACTCGGCGACCAGACCGTTGGGGGCGAGCATGATCGCCTCGTCGTAGCCCGCCTTGAGCGCCTCGACCTTCGCCAGCGACGAGTTCACGTAGTTGCCGGTGGTCTTCGACGCGGGCGGCATCGTGTTGTGGTCGTGGCGCGTCCACGACGAGATCTTCATCCGCACGCCCTTCTCGACCGCGTCGTCACCGAGGTAGGCGCCCCACGGCCAGCACGCGATCGACACGTCGACCGTGCACGGCAACGTGTTGAGCCCCATCTCGCCGTAGCCGAAGTACGCGATCGGGCGGATGTAGCACGAGTCGAGACCGGTCGACGCCACCGTCTCCTTGGTGGCCGCAACCAGTTCGTCGACGGTGTACGGGATCTCCATACCCATGATCTGCGCTGAGCTGAACAGGCGCTCGATGTGCTCGGTGAGGCGGAACACCGCAGGGCCGTCGGCGGTCTCGTAGGCCCGGATGCCCTCGAACACTCCGGTGCCGTAGTGCAGCGTGTGGGTGAGCACGTGGACCTGGGCCTTGTCCCAGTCGACGAGCTCGCCGTTCATCCAGATCTTCGGGGTCGGTGTGATGGGCATGCCTCAGTTTCCCACGCGGGCGGCGATGGCGTCACCGATGTCGGTGGTGCTCCCGGTGACAGGCTCGGAGCACGCCGCACGGATCCGATCGGCTGCGTCGCCCTCGCCGAGGAAGTCGAGCATCAGCGCTGCGCTCAGGATCGCGGCCGTCGGGTTGGCCTTGTTCTGCCCGACGATGTCGGGCGCGGAACCGTGGACCGGCTCGAACATCGACGGGCCGGTGCGGGCGGGGTTGAGGTTGGCCGACGAGGCCAGCCCGATACCGCCGGACACGGCGCCGCCGAGGTCGGTGAGGATGTCACCGAAGAGATTGTCGGTGACGATCACGTCGTAGCGGTGCGGGTCCTGCACGAAGAAGATGCAGGCCGCGTCGACGTGGTTGTAGGCGGTGGCGACGTCGGGGTACTCGGCGGCCACCTCGTGGAACGTGCGCTCCCAGAGGCCGCCGGCGAACGTGAGCACGTTGGTCTTGTGGACCAACGTGAGGTGCTTGCGGGGCCGACTGTCGGCGAGTTCGAAGGCGTATCGGATGCAGCGCTCGACGCCGAGGCGAGTGTTCACGGAACCCTGCGTGGCCACCTCGTTCGGCGTACCGACACGCAGCGCACCACCTTCGCCGACATAGGGACCCTCGGTGTTCTCACGGATCACGACGAAGTCGTGCGGCGTGTCCCCGCCGGGCGCGGTGCCGAGAAACGGGCGCTGGTTGATGTACAGATCGAGGTCGAAACGCATCTTGAGCAGCAGGCCGCGTTCGATCACCCCGGGAGGAACCTCCGGCGTGCCGACCGCGCCGAGCAGGATGCAGTCGAACGCCCGCAGCTCGTCGAGTGTGGCGTCGGAGAGGATCTCGCCGTCGCGCAGGTAGCGCTGACCACCGAGGTCGAACTCGGTGGTGGCGATGTCGACACCGGCGGCACGGACGACCTTGACGGCCTCGGCGGTCACCTCTGGGCCGATGCCGTCGCCGCCGATCACTGCGATGTTGTGTGTCATATGGGTTGCGAGCCTAGAGCTGCACCCGGCCGCGGTCCCAGGGCGCCGCGAGCAACGGCCGGTATCCTGCCGACACCATGGCAGCAGTGCAGTTGTCCGCATCGGCATACGAACGGCTCAAGGCCGAGTTCGAGGATCTGACCACACGCGGCCGCATCGAGGTCGCCAACAAGATCGAACTCGCTCGTGAAGAAGGCGACCTCAAGGAGAACGCCGGCTATCACGCCGCCAAGGACGAGCAGGGCCACATGGAGGGCCGGATCCGCCAGCTGGAACACCTCCTCGAGAACGCCGAGATCGTCGACGGTTCGATGGTGTACACCGTCGTGTACGACGGCGACGACGAAGACGACGCCGAGCGATACGTGATCGGCAACATGGAGGAGCAGGTCGACGGCGCCGACGTCATCAGCGCCTCGTCACCGCTCGGCGGGGCGCTCGAGGGCGCCGAGGCCGGCGCGACCATCACCTACGAGGCGCCCAACGGCGCGCTCACCGTGACGGTGCTCCGTGTCGAAAGACTCTGAGCTCCCCGCACCCGTCGAGGACTCGGTGACCGGTCACGAGCTCGACATCTTCACACCGGTCCTGCCACCGGCGCGGTTCGTGGAACTGGCCGACCGGGGCACGGTCATGGTGCGCGACTTCGGCGCCGCACCCGACGCGCCTGCCATCGTGCTCCTCCACGGTTGGACGGCCACGGCCGACCTGAACTGGTTCCGCTGCTACGGGGCGCTCGCCGAGCACTACCGGGTGATCGCCTTCGACCACCGTGGTCACGGCACGGGGTTGCGCTCGAAGAAGCCGTTCCGCCTCGAGGACTGCGCCGACGACGCCGTCGACATCGCCGCTGCGCTCGGCGTCGAACGGTTCGTGTCGGTCGGCTACTCGATGGGTGGGCCCATCGCGCAGCTCACCTGGCGCCGCCACCCTGACCACGTGATCGGGCTCGTGCTGTGTGCGACCGCCCCGTACTTCGCTGGTCGCCGCGAGAAGCGCCTCGGCATGGTCGGGCTCACCGGGCTGGCCGCCGTCGCCCGAGTCACGCCCGAGCAGACCAAGACCTGGCTCGTCGAGCAGCTCTACCTGCAGCGGCGCACCGAGAAGTGGGAGCCCTGGGCGATGCGCGAGACCGCCGACCACGACTGGCGTGCGATCATCGAAGCCGGCAAGGCGATCGGCAGGTTCTCCTCCACCGAGTGGCTCGGTGAGGTCGACGTGCCGTCGTCGTCGGTGCTCACGATGCGCGACCAGGTGGTCCCGTTGCGTCGACAGGTCAAGCTCTTCGAGCAGATCGCGGACAGCGAGGCGTTCCGCGTCGACGGCATGCACGACGCGGTCGTCGCCAACGCAGATCGGTTCGCTCCGACCCTGATCCGCGCCATCGACTCGGTGCTGCGGCGCGCATGAGAACCCGCACGATGCTGCTCGGCGGGTTGGCCGGCGCCGGCACGGTCGTCGGCGCCATCCTGGCCCTGGCCGCCTGGCAACGGCGCGCGCCGAGCACCGGTCGACGCATGCACCGGTCGCGGCTGCGTCGCAACGGCCAGCTCGCCCGCATGGGGGCGCGGGTCGGCACGACCTACGCCACCACGGCCGCCCGCAAGACATTCGCCTCTGCGCAGCGTCGCGAAGAGCTCGATCGACACCGCGAGCTGCGCTCTGCGCAGGCGGTCGCCGAAGAACTGGGCCACATGAAGGGCGCCCTGATGAAGCTCGGACAAATGGCCAGCTACCTCGACGACGGCCTCCCCGAACCGCTTCGGGTCGCGCTGTCGCAGTTGCAGTCCGACGCACCGCCGATGTCGGTCGACCTCGCGCTCGAAACGGTCGAGCGCGAACTCGGCCGACCGGTCGGCGAGGTGTTCGTGGAGTTCGACCCCAACCCGATCGCCGCAGCGTCGATCGGCCAGGTGCATCGGGCACTGTGGCGCGACCCGGCGACCGGCGTCGAGCGGGCGGTCGCCGTCAAGGTCCAGTACCCCGGCGTCGGCGACGCGATCGTGGCCGACCTGAAGAACGCCGACCTGCTCGGCGCCGTGCTCCGCCAGGGCTTCGGTGGGCTCGATCCCGCCGAGATGGTCGACGAGATCAAGCTGCGCATCGCCGAAGAGGTCGACTACGAACGCGAGGCGCGCAACCAGCAAGCGTTCGCCGACTACTACCGCGGCCATCCGTTCTTCCGTATCCCCGAGGTGGTTCCCGAGCTGTCGACGCGCTGCGTGCTCACCACCGAACTCGCCGACGGGTTCGGCTGGGCCGAGCTGATGCGCCGACCGCAGGCCGACCGAGATCACGCCGGCGAGGTGATCTTCAGGTTCGTGTTCCGCAGCCTGTACCGGATGGGAGCGTTCAACGGCGACCCGCATCCTGGCAACTACCTGTTCCACGACGACGGCACGGTCACGTTCCTCGACTTCGGCCTCGTCAAGCACTTCACCACCGACGAGATGCACACGTTCGGCTCGATGGTGAAGGCGGCAGCCGTCGACCACGATCACGCCGAGTTCCGCCGGATCGTCGAGGACGCCGGCATGCTCAAGCCCGATGCCCCGGTGTCGACCGATGCAGTCGGCGAGTACTTCTCGCACTTCTACGACACGGTGCGCACCGACGCCGAGATGACGTGGACCCGTGACTACGCCAACTCGATCGTGCGCCACACCTTCGACCGCACGAGCCCGATCAGCCAGTACGCCACCGTGCCACGGGCGTTCGTGTTCATCCAACGGATCAATCTCGGCCTCTACGCCCTGCTCGGCGAGCTGCACGCCAGCGGCAACTATCGGCGGATCGCGTCGGAACTGTGGCCGTTCGTCGACGGGCCGGCATCGACGGAACTCGGCCGGGCCGAAGCGGCCTGGCTGGCCGCCCGCCCCTGACCCTGCGTTCGGCGGCCGCAGCCGGGCCGTTCGGAGTTCGGTGAGAGCTTCGGGCGTTGACGTGGGCCCGCCGGTCTTCGCAAGTAGCGTCGGCGCAATGCGCCGGACCCTCCCCCTGCTCGTCACCGCCACCCTGCTGTTCGCCGCGTGCGGCGGCAGCGACGACAACGCCAGCGACACGTCTGCGGACGAGTCGGCCTCGACCGAGGAGACGTCCGACGAAGCGCTCGACGGTACGTCCGAGGACACGTCGGACACGAGCGACGCCGGTGACGACACCGGCACGTCGGACACTGCGGTCGACGACACCGTGGCGCCACCGCCGACCAACCCGGACAAGCCGGAGGTCGAGGTGCCCGCGGAGATCCCGACCGAACTCGAAGTCACCGTGATCGAGGAGGGAACCGGTCCCGCGGCCGAGGCCGGCGACACCGTCATCGTCGACTACGTCGGCGTGCGGACCCGCGACGGCGTCGAGTTCGACAACAGCTACGACCGGTTCGAACCGTTCCCCGTGGTGCTCGGCCAGGGCGGCGTCATCGCCGGCTGGGATCAGGGCCTGGTGGGCGTGCAGACCGGAGCCCGCGTCCGCCTCGACATCCCCGCCGAACTCGCGTACGGAGCAGAAGCCCGCGGCGACATCATCGGCGCCAACGAGGCCCTGACGTTCCTGATCGACGTGCGCGCCGTCATCGCGCCGGCCGACCCGACCAATGCACCGACCGAGCCCGGCGTGCCGGCGTCGGAGGGCGCCACCGAGACCACCTTCGTCGACCTCGTCGAGGGCGAGGGAACAGAGCTGGAGGCCGGACAGACCGGCATCATCAACTACGTGCTGTTCCGCGGCGACAACCTCGTTGCGCTCGAGAGCAGCTGGGAGGCCGAAGCGGTGCCGGCACCGACGGCCGAAGGCGGCTTCCCGGGATTCGTGAAGGGTCTGCCGGGCATGAAGGTCGGTGGCCGGCGGGCCATCATCATTCCGCCCGAGGACGCGTTCGGCCCGGAAGGCAACCCGCAGCTCGGTCTGCCCGCCGGGAGCGACATGATCATCGTGGTCGACCTGCTCGGCGTCTACGGCCAGCCCGACAGCTGACCCCGGCTTCGACGTCGAGCGGATTCAGTCGGGGACCCACCCACCAGGTTGGCGATACTGCTCGCCGGTCTTGCAGCCCCCGAGCGAACGCAACAGCGGGTACGGGTTGACCGCGCCGCCGCCGTTCGGGTGGATCTCGAAGTGCAGGTGCGGGAACGCCGAGTTGCCGGTGTTGCCCATGAACCCGATGATCTGTCCGGCAGCGACGCGGGAGCCCACCTGGAGGTCCGGCGCGAAGTCGGCCAGGTGCGCATAGAAGAAGTAGGTGCCCGAGCCGTCGGCCGATGTCAGCCACCACGCGTTGCCCGATCGGCTGCCGGGTTGCTCCCAGGCGCGACGGGTGAGGGTGCCGTCGACGACCGCGTACACGTAGCTGCCAACCTCGGCGAACAGATCGGTTCCCTGATGGGTGCGCCCAGCTCCACGCGGGTCGCCCCAGTCGTCGCTGAACCAGCACGGGCCTCGCATCGGCAAGGCATCGAGACCCGCTGACCGGCCTGACGACGAGGTCGATGCGGACGACACGCCGGTGGTCGACCCCGACGACTCCCCCGCCCCTTCCAGCGATGTTCCCGGCGGCAAACACACCGTGTCGTCGGGCCGGATCATGCGATCGTCGGTTGCGGCGTTCGTCGACAGCAACGTCGACATCGACACACCGGCTCGTGCGGCGATGCCCCACCACGTGTCGCCCGCCTCGACGGTGTACGTCGGTGCGTTCGAGGGTGAGCAGGACGATGACGGCGTGGCTCCCGGTGGGAGACACACGACGTCGCCGGGGTGGATGACGACGTCCGCAGTGGCGTCGTTCGCTTGCAGCAGCGAGCGCATCGAGACCTGGGCGCCCTGGGCGATGTCGAACCAGGTGTCGCCGGCGCCGACGAGGTGACCGGCGAGGCCCGATGCCGCGCACGTCGAGGTGGTCTGCCCGACGGGTCCGGCAGCCGCGACGGCCGGCAAGGCGATGACGGATCCGCTCAGCGTGACGCCGAGCACGAACCGAGCCAGGATGGAGTGGACGATGGAGTGGACGGTGGAGTGGACGGCGGACATGTGGAGCTCCCAACTCCGCCCGCAGCGCAACGTAGCCGAGGGTGCTCGACCCCGCACGTCGCGCCACCCACGCCCACCCCACAAGCGATGAGTCTTCGCGTGGACAGGTCGCGGTGGAAACTCATCGCTCGAAGCCACCACCCGGAAGCGATGAGTCTTCGCGCGGACAGGTCGCGCGGAAACTCATCGCGTCGGGTGCGGGTGGCTCAGACGGAGCGGAGGTCGAGGCCGATGTCGAGCACCCGGGCGGAGTGGGTCAGCTCGCCGACGGCGATGTAGTCGACGCCGGTTTCTGCCACAGCCCGCGCCGAGTCGAGGGTGAGACCACCACTGGCTTCGAGCCGCACGGCGGGGTTCATCTCGTTGCGAACCTCGACGGCGTCGCGCATCTCGTCGGGGGTGAAGTTGTCGATCAGCACCTCGTCGGCTCCTGCGGCGATCGCCTCGCGGAGACCGTCGAGCGTGTCGACCTCGATCTCGACCGGGATCGTGGCGGCCAGTTCGCGGACGCGCCGGAAGGCCTCGGTGACGCCGCCGGCGGCCGCGACGTGGTTGTCCTTCACGAGCGCCATGTCGGACAGCCCCATCCGATGGTTCGAGCCGCCGCCGCACCGCACCGCATACTTCTCGAGCGCCCGCAGACCCGGCGTGGTCTTGCGAGTGTCGCGCACCACTGCGGACGTCCCCTCCAGGGCGTCGGCCCAGCGGCGCGTGGACGACGCCACGCCGGAGAGGTGGCACAGCAGGTTGAGCGCCGTGCGTTCCGCAGTGAGCAGGAGTCGGGTGGGCGCGGTCACCTCGGCGATCTTGGTACCCGACGCGACGACGGCTCCATCGGCGACGAGGGCATGGAACTCGCTGGCCGCGTCGCCACACACGGTCTCGATCACGGCCGCGACGACAGGGAGCCCGGCGATCACACCGTCCTGGCGGGCACCGAACGTGGCGGTGCTGCGGTGGTCGACCGGAATCGTCGCTGCCGAGGTGACGTCGATGCCACCCATCAGGTCTTCGGTGACCGCATTGCGCACGATGCCGGCGACATCGTCGGGGTCGAGCCCTCCGTCGATCAGCGAACGTCGGGTCGGCTCCGACAACGGATGGAACACGAACATGGCGGCGAGTGTACGGCCGAGCGATCAGGCGGTGACGGTGACGGTGTCGCCCGGCGAGACGGTGCCGCCGACGAGCACCGACGCGTACCAGCGTGCCCAACCCGGATGTTCGGCATGGTCGATGCGGTCCCAGTACCGCTCCGTGAAGCAGTCGCCGATCTTGTGGCACGGCGCCGCCGGCGAGGTCGTGCGCAACACCACGTCACCGATCGTGATCGTCAGACCGCCGCGCATCCGCGACCAGTCGACGCCCGAGATCGTCATGTTCTCACCGGTGCCACCGGCGACGATCGGGTGGCCCTCGGCCCGCAACGCCTCGATGAGATCGGTGCTGTAGAGGCAGAGCGCCTGCCACGGACGGCCGTGATTTCGGCGGTTGCCCTGCACATCGCCGAGCACCCCCGACGGGCCGATCTCGGCAACGGGAATGGAGACCTTCGGCGCGCCGCCGCCCGAGGCCTGCAACGAGTCGATGCGACCGACCATCGGTGCGAACACGTCGGCGGCACCTCGAGCAGCGGCGAGCTCGCTCACGCGATGCATCACGGCATGGGCCGACACGATCGGGTCGTCGTCGACGATCGACGGGTGCCGCCGTTGCCTCGATCACGAACGCTTCGTCGGCGCCTTCGAGGACGAAGCCGATCAGGTCGTCGGTGTGGGCAAGCGTGCGTTCGAGATCGTCGGCGCTCCAGCGCGAGCCGTCGAATCCGCAGTCGTCGCAGGTGAGTGTGGGCATGGTCGGTCCGTTCATCTTGGGCGGTCGCTCACGTTGATCGTGCCGGCGGCATCGAGGGTGACGTCGAGGTGGCGGACCCAGTCGGGTCGCGCATCGGGGTGGTCGGATCGCCGATGACAGCCACGGCTCTCGGTGCGAGCCGATGCTGCCGCCACCATCGCCGACGCCACCGTCAGGATGTTGGTGGCCTCCCAGGTCCGGCGCGACGGCTCGACCCGCGGCCGAGCCGCGCCGTCGTGATCGCCGGTGTCGACGGTGCGCTTTGCCGACTGCATCCCGCGTGCGATCGCTCCCAGTGCGCCCGCCGCCGACGCCAGCGACAGCTCATCTCGGACGACACCGACGTGGCGCGACATCACGGCTCGCACCTCGCGCAGCCGTGCGGGATCGAGCAGCCGGTGGTCGAGTGGGTCGTCGACGTCGACGTCGATGGTGACCCGATCGGGAAGCTCCCAGGCGAGGTCACGGCCGACCCAGGTGCCGGACACCACCGACTCGGTCAGGCTGTTCGAGGCCAGGCGATTGGCACCGTGGACGCCGGTGGCCGACACCTCGCCGACGGCGTACAGACCGCGCAGCGCGGTACGACCGTCGAGGCCGGCGCGGATGCCACCGCAGGCGTAGTGGGCCGCAGGTGCGACCGGGATCCGGTCGATGGCGGGGTCGAGGCCGATCTCGCGGCAGGCCTCGGTGATCGACGGGAAGCGCTCGTGGAACCGCTCGCCCATGTGGGTGGCGTCGAGATACACGTGGTCGTCGACGCCACCGGGTGCATCGGCCATCCGGCGGCTGATGGCCGCGGCGACGACGTCGCGTGGCGCCAGGTCTTCCAGTGGGTGGACACCTGCCATCACCCGTTCGCCGGCGGCGTCGAAGAGGATGGCTCCCTCGCCGCGGACCGCTTCGGACACGAGCGCCTGCTGGCCGAGTGCGTCGGGGCCACGCCACATCACCGTCGGATGGAACTGGACGAACTCGACGTCGGTGACTGCAAGACCCGCGCGCAACGCCATCGCCACGCCGTCGCCGGTCACGGCCGGGGGATTCGACGTCGAGGCGAACACCTGCCCGTAGCCGCCTGATGCGATGACGACCGCACGAGCGGTGACGACGCCGACCGAGACGAGGATGCCGTGCTCGTCGGTCTTGCCGATCCGAACGCCGACCACCTGAGATTCGCCATCGTCGGCGGTGCCCATCACGAGGTCGAGCGCGAACGCGTGCCCCATCACCTCGACGCCGGCACCGATCGCCGATTCGTCGAGCGTTCGTTGGACCTCGGCCCCCGAGCGGTCGCCGCCCGAGTGCACGATCCGATTGTGGCTGTGGCCACCTTCGCGGGTGAGCGCGATGTCGGTGCCGCCCTGCTCGGGATCGAACGCCGCACCCAGCCGCATCAGGTAGCGGATCGACTTCGGCGCCTCGACGACGAGTTCACGCACGACCGCTTCGTCACACAGACCGGCGCCGGCTTCGAGCGTGTCGCGTACGTGGTCCTCGATCGTGTCGCTGGGATCCAGCACCCCGGCAAGGCCGCCCTGGGCCCACTGGGTCGAGCCGGCGGAGAGGATGTCCTTGGTGACCACCAACACGCTGCGCACCGGTCGCACCGCCAACGCCGCGGACAACCCGGCAGCACCGGAGCCGAGCACGACCACGTCGACGTCGTGCTCCCACGTGGCCGGCGGCGCCGCCAGACGACCCGGCAATCCTCCCGGCTGTGTCACGTCACTCGCCGGTGGACGACGGGGTGCCGATGGCGATCATCCGCTCGACCGAGCGACGAGCACGGTCGGCGATGTCACGGTCGACGACGACCTCGTCGGTACCGTCACGCAACGAGCGCAGGAGCTTGGCCGGGGTGATCATCTTCATGTACTTGCACACCGCCGCCCGGTTCACGGGGACGAACTCGGTGATCGAGTTGACCTTCTCGAGCTGGTGGATCATCCCGGTCTCGGTGGCGACGAGCACCTTGGCCGCCGTCGTCGCCCGGGCCGCGTCGACCATGCCCCCGGTCGACAGGATCTTGGTGCTGGTCTCCGGCACGACGCCGGCACCCACGAGGTACAACGCGCTGGTCGCGCATCCGCACTCGGGATGGACGAACAATTCGGCCTCGGGCTCCGCAGCGACCTGCGCTCTGAGGTCGGCGCCGTTGATGCCGGCGTGCACGTGGCATTCGCCCAACCAGATGTGCATGTTGTCGCGGCCGGTCATCCGCTGCACATGCGCCCCGAGGAACTGGTCGGGGCAGAACAGGATCTCGGTGTCGCGCGGGATCGATTCGACGACCTCGACGGCGTTCGACGAGGTGCAGCAGATGTCGGTCTCGGCCTTGACCTCGGCGGTCGTGTTCACGTAGCTCACCACCACAGCGCCGGGATGCTCGGCCTTCCACGCCCGGAGCTGCTCGCCGTTGATCGTCTCGGCCAACGAGCAACCAGCCGCTGCGTCGGGGATCAGGACCGTCTTGTCGTAGGCGAGGATCTTGGCCGACTCGGCCATGAAGTGGACGCCGCAGAACACGATCGTGGACTCCTGCACCTCGGCGGCCACCCGGGACAGTCCGAGCGAGTCACCGACGTGGTGCGCGATGTCCTGGATCTCGGGCACCTGGTAGTTGTGCGCCAGGATCACCGCATCGCGCTCCTTGGCCAGCGCGAGCACCTGTTCCTGCCAGTCGCTCGGCAACACCTCGACGTTGACGGCCGTATCGGTCACCCCGCCAGCGTACGCGGATCGCCTTCGGCTGCGACGAGCGGTTCGACGGAGGCTTGACTGGGGTCATGTCCCGCTGGTCCCCGTTCGCCGCTGGTGCTCTGTTCGTCTCGGCCGGGGTGATGCACTTCGCGAAGCCCGACTTCTTCGAGTCGATCGTGCCCGACTGGTTCCCGAACGCACCGCTCGCCAATCGACTCAGCGGAGCCGCCGAGATCGCACTCGGCGTCGGAATGTGGGTGCCGCCGACCCGACGGGTTTCGGCCCTCGGGCTGCTGGCGCTCACCGTCGCCGTGTTCCCGGCGAACGTCGACATGGCGATCAAGCGTGTCGAGGTCAAGCCGGTCGATGGCACGCTGACTCGCAGCGTCGGGACCGCCAGCGGCCCACCGAACTGGATTCGGCTGCCGATGCAGGCGCCACTCGTCTGGTGGCTGTGGCGCGAGGCGCAAGCTGCTGCCTGAGCGACGTTGGCCTCGCGATCTACGGTGAGGTGATGGAGACGATCATCGACCGCGTCGTTGCCGCGGCAGGCCGCTACGAGGGGGCCGGCGACGGCGCCGAGAGCGGGCCGTTCACCGCGACGATCGACATCGCACCGGTGCTCGACGGCATGGGCGCCACCATCGACTACGTCGCCACCGCTCCCGACGGGACCGAGCTGCACCGCGAGCACACGCTGCTGGCCTTCGACATGTGGTCGGGTGAGGCGTCGCTGTTCGTGCTGTGCGCCGAGCTGACGGGCGTGGGTCAACTCGTCCAGTCGAGTGGCTCGACGTTCAACAACGGCCGGGGCACCGACGGGTTCGAGCTGCAGATCGAGATCGCCTTCGGTCATGCGCTCGAGTACGTGTGGTCGTGGGGGACACCGGGCGAGCCGCTGGTCGAACAGTCGCGGGCTGCGTTCGCACTGGGCTGACAACGGGCGCGTCAAGCGGTCAGCGATACCGCCGACACTCGCTGGGCCGCCGCGACCACTGCATCGCCGAAGCGCCTGCCGGGTTGGCGGGTCAGCCGTTCGATCGGCCCGCTGACCGACAGCGCCGCGATCGTCGAACCATCCGAGCCGATCACCGGCGCGCTCACCGAGGCGACGCCGGCTTCGCGCTCACCGATGCTCTGCACCCAGCCATGCTTCGAGCGCTCGCCCGTCAGCACCCGGCCTGCCGATCCGACGTCGAGCGGCAGCACCGATCCCTGTGGGACGATCCACCGCAGGCCGTGCGGCGACTCGAGCGACACGACGCAGCGCCGCTGCGCCCCCTCTCGCACGAACAGCTGCACGCTCTCGCCGGTCACCGTGCGGAGGTCGTCGAGAACCAGACGAGCGAGCTCGACGAGCGGAAAGCGCTCGGCGGCGGCCTGGCCGAGCGACACCAGGGCGAGGCCGAGTTCGTAGCGACCGGCAGCGTCACGGCGCAGCAGGCCGTGGAACTCCAGCGCCGCCGCGAGGCGATGCACCGTGGCGCGGGGCAACCCGGTACTCCCGACGAGGTCGGCCAAGGTCGCCGGCGAGTGCGCAACCGCCTGCAACACGACGACGGCCTTGTCGAGCACACCGACGCCGGATACGCTGTCCATATTGCAAGAACGCTATCCCACATTGTGGGACGCCGCAACGACCCGCCGAATTGATCGACAAGGAGCCGTCACGATGGGCAAGACACTGCCGGAGAAGGTGTGGGAGCGCCACCTGGTGCACTCGGCACCGGATGAACCCGACCTGCTGTACATCGACCTGCACCTCGTCCACGAGGTCACGAGCCCGCAGGCGTTCGACGGGCTGCGCCTCACCGGCCGCACCGTCCGGCGTCCCGACCTGACGATCGCCACCGAGGACCACAACGTCCCCACCGAGAACATCGACCAGCCGATCGCCGACCCGATCTCGGCCAAGCAGATCGACACGCTGCGGGCGAACACCGCCGAGTTCGGCATCACCAACTTCCCGATGGGCGACCCGAACCAGGGCATCGTGCACGTGATCGGCCCCGAGCAGGGGCGCACGCTGCCGGGCATGACCATCGTGTGCGGCGATTCGCACACCGCAACGCACGGTGCGTTCGGTGCGCTCGCGTTCGGCATCGGCACCAGCGAAGTCGAGCACGTCCTCGCCACCCAGACACTCCCCCAGCAGCGCCCGAAGTGGATGTCGGTCACCGTCGACGGTGACCTGCAACCGGGCGTCACGGCCAAGGACGTGATCCTCGCGATCCTCGGTGAGATCGGCACCGGCGGCGGCATCGGCCACGTGATCGAGTACCGCGGCTCCGCGATCCGAGCGTTGTCGATGGAGGGCCGCATGACGGTGTGCAACATGTCGATCGAAGCCGGCGCCAAGGCGGGAATGATCGCTCCTGACGCAACCACGTTCGAGTACCTCCAGGGCCGCGCCAACGCACCGAGCGGAGCCGACTGGGACGTCGCTGTCGCCGACTGGGCGACGCTGCACTCCGACGACGACGCCGTGTGGGACAACGAGGTCGTCCTCGACGCCGCTGCCATTCGACCGCACGTCACCTGGGGCACCAACCCCGGCCAGGTCGCTCCGATCGACTCGGTCGTGCCGTCACCCGACGACTACGACAACCCGACCACCAAGGAGACGGTGGCGCGGGCGCTCGAGTACATGGGCCTCGAACCTGGCACGCCGATGCGCGACGTCGCTGTCGACACGGTGTTCATCGGGTCGTGCACCAACAGCCGTATCGAAGATCTCCGCGCCGCGGCCGCCGTGATGAAGGGACGCACCGTCACCGTGCCGCGAGTGATGGTCGTTCCGGGCAGCCATGCCGTGAAGGCGCAGGCGATCGAGGAGGGCCTCGACCAGGTGTTCATCGCCGCCGGCGCCGACTGGCGCGAACCCGGATGCTCGATGTGTCTCGCGATGAACCCCGACAAGCTCGCGCCCGGCGAGCGGGCGGCCAGCACCAGCAACCGCAACTTCGAAGGCCGGCAGGGACGAGGCGGCCGCACGCACCTCGTGTCACCGGGCGTCGCCGCAGCGACCGCCGTGAAGGGCACGTTCTGTACACCTGCCGACCTGGAAGGGGCCGAGTCATGAAGGCCGTGCACGTGATCACCGGCACCGGGGTTCCGCTCAAGCGCTCCGACGTCGACACCGACCAGATCATCCCCGCCGACTGGCTCAAGCGCGTCGAGCGCACCGGGTTCGACAAGGGCCTGTTCTCCACGTGGCGCGACGACCGCGACTTCGTGCTCAACGACGAGCGCTACGCCCAGGCGAACGTCCTCGTCGCCGGCCCTGCGTTCGGCGTCGGCTCGTCACGCGAGCATGCCGTGTGGGCGATCCAGCAGTACGGCTTCGACGCCGTCATCGCACCGAGCTTCTCCGACATCTTCCGCAACAACTGCACCAAGAACGGCCTCGTGCCGGTCGTCGTGCCGGAGGCGACGGTCGAGGCGATCTGGGCGGCGATCGAAGCCGACGCCGAGACGCAGATCGTCGTCGACATGGAGCAGCTCAAGGTCGAGGTGCCTGCGGCGGGGATCGACGAGTCGTTCCCGATGGATCCCCAGACCCAGCATCGGTTCCTCAACGGCCTCGACGACGTCGGCATCACGCTCACCCACGCCGACGCCATCGACACCTACGAGGCCAATCGACCCGCCTGGTTGGGCTGAGCCGGAGCCTCGGTTCCATCACCGGTGCGCCTGCCTAGGCTGGCGCGATGCCGCTGACCGGAGAGTACGAACCGAGCACCCTCGACTGGGTCCGCGACCAGGTCGCCACCTACGAGGCGACCCACGGGCGCGAGGCCAACACGCTGCGCGACACCGGGATCCCGGTGGTCATCGTGACGTCGCTCGGCGCGAGCAGCGCCAAGATCCGCAAGTTCGCGTTGATGCGCGTCGAGCACGACGGCGACTATGCGCTCGTCGCGTCGATGGGCGGTGCGCCGACCAACCCCGGCTGGTACCACAACCTCATCGCCGAGCCGCTCGTGATGATCCAGGACGGCCCCGAGCCGCACGACTACGTCACCCATGTCGCCGAGGGCGACGAACGGGCGATCTGGTGGGACCGCGCCGTCGAGGTGTTCCCGTCGTACGCCGACTACCAGGCCAAGACCGACCGCGTCATCCCCGTTTTCGTCGCAACCGCCGTCTGATCCCGTGCGCTACGGCCACCCGGCCGGGCACGAGCGTTGCCCTCCGGAACGTCGGTGCAACTCGGGGTGGTGCAGGTCGGCGATCAGATCCTCACGCTGATCATCCCGCCCGGTGACGTCGAACCCGACACCGTCGACCGCCTCATCGCGACGATGGCGACCGCCCTTGGCCGACCGATCGCCGCAGTGGGCTACTTCGGGCCTGCGCAGGCGATACTGAGCAGATGCTCGATCTGCACACACCCGGTCAGTGGATCCGGTTCATCGCCCGCAACGCCAAGCGGCTGATGATCCTCATCCTCGGCACCGCAGTCCTGCTGGCCGGCGTCGCCATGCTCGCCCTGCCCGGCCCCGGCGTGCTGGTGATCATCCTCGGCCTCGTGATCCTGGCCACCGAGTTCGCCTGGGCCGAGCGCATGCTCGACCGCACCACGGCAACCGCCGCGGGCGCTGCGGTGCGAGTCACCGACAACAACACCGGGCGAGCCGCCCTGGCCGCATCCGGCGTCGCGATGATCGTCGGCGGCATCGTTGCCGCGGTCCTGTTCCCCGGGCTGCGGATCGTGGGCATCTCGGTCAGCATCGCCGGCGTGATCGGTCTCGTGACGCTGCTGCCGCAAGTGCGGTCGTGGATCGATGCCAAGGCCGCCAACGGCACCGCGAAACAGTCGGCCGGCTGATCGCGTCGCCCCGACCCGCTCTCGCTCAGCGGCGGGGGCAGGGGCCGCTCAGGGTGTCGGGGGTGCCGGCGGAATCTGCGACGGCGGGGTGGGGGCCACGGGAGCGGGCGAGGCTGCTGTCGGCGGCACCGCTCCAGCGGGAGCCTGCGTTCCCGCCGCCTGGGCCTGAGCCGCCTGGGCCTGAGCCGCCTGGGCAGCGGCCTGCTGGGTGGCGAGCATGCGAGCGTCGGCCTCGGCCTGGCGCTGCGCGACCTCGGCTTGACGATCGAGCTCGCTCTCGGCGGCATGGATCTGGTCGAGGCGGCCGGACAGCCATCCGATCAGGACGCTGAAGAGCAGTGCGACGATGCCGTAGATGATCATTGCGAACAGCACCGAGGTGTCGAAGGTGGCCGCGACGTCGTTGCCGGTCGTGCCGAGTTCGATCGGCGAGAAGATGCCGCGGAACGGCGCCATCACGCGGTCGAGGTTCCGGTAGGCCCACTCGGTGAACCCTGCGGTCGGATTCGCGCCGAACAGCAGGAGGAAGAAGCCGATGATCAAGATGATCTCGACGACGATGAGGTAGAAGTAGACGAGATAGCTGACGGCACGGACGGCCCACACGATGGCTTTGCGCTCGCTCAGGGCCTTGGACTCGGATGTGATCATCGGGACTCCTTCTCGATCGTCGTGTCGACGTGGTGTCGACGAGCCGTCGATGGTGCGGCGGTTCGTTCGCCACGGTAGCCATCGTCGCTGCGACGCGTGGGGATCCGGTGGTCACGAGGGAACGATGCGCTCGAGCAGGTGGGCGCCCATCCGGGCGAAGCGCGCGCTGTCGGCCGAGTGCAACAGGTAGAGCAGCGCGAAGTGCAACGCCCACGCCTGCGCCCGGCTCCAGGTGGCGTCGTCGACCGTTCCCGCCGACGCCCGGAACACATCGAGCGCGGCGTCGTCGAACAGCATCCAACCGATCGCCAGATCAACAGCCGGGTCGCCGGAGGTGATGTCGCCGAAGTCGATGACCGCGCCGATCGCCCCGTCGAGCACGACGACGTTCGCCGAGTGCAGGTCACCGTGCAACCACACCGGGGCGTCAAGCCACTCGTCGACGCGGGCGAGCTGCTCGAAGCGAGCGGCGACGCCAGCCGCGTCGATCAGGCCGCCGAGCCGCGCGATGTTGGCTGCGACCCGGGGTCGCAGCTCGACGACCGGCTGCCCGCGGAAAGCGTTGAGCGGTGCGTCAGCGGGCGCGGGCACGTGCAGGGCAGCGACGAACCGTCCGAGTCGCTGGGCCTCGGCGGTCGTGTCGGCGAGCACGACGTCGGCGGCCACGTCGCCGTTGAACCAGGGCACCACGGACCAACACCACGGGTAGTCGCCGTGTGGAACTCCGATCCGCGCCGGCGTCGGAATCGGGATCGGCAGCTGCGGGGCCAGTTCGGCCAGCCAGCGTTGCTCATTGACGACCAGGTCGGCGGCGAGCTCGCGGCGTGGCAGGCGCACGGTGAGCGCCTCGCCGAGTCGGAAGATGACGTTGTCCCACCCGTTGGCCACCAACGCGAGCGGCAGATCAGCCAGGTCGGGGTGTTGATCGGCGAGCAGACGACGAACGAGGCCTTCGTCGATGTCGATCTCGGCGGCAGGCATGTTCTGCGCCGCCACGGGTGCTACTCCGACTCGAACTCGGGGAGGTGCAGCAGCCGCGAGTCGTTCGAGAAGACCTCGATCGGCTTCTCGGTCGGCAACCGCATGCCACGCTGCAGGATCCGCATCTGGGTGTGCTGGTTGTACTCGACCATCGTGACCGCCCAGCCGTCGCGCCCGGCGCGAGCGGTGCGACCCGAACGGTGCAGGTAGTCCTTGACGTCCTTCGCAGGCTCGTAGTGGATCACCGCGCCGATGTCGTCGATGTCGATACCGCGGGCGGCGACGTCGGTGGCGACGAGCACGGCGAGCTTGCCTTCGGCGAAGTTGCGCAACGCACGTTCGCGCCCGCTCTGTTGCATGTCGCCGTGCAGCGCGCCGGCGTTGACGCCGAGGTCCTCGAGGTTGCGTGCGACGCGATCACAGTTGCGCTTGGTCTGGCAGAACACGAGCACCTTGGGGATCGACTTCGCGATCGAACCGATCACCTTGTCCTTGTCCATGTGGTGCACGGCGAGGAACAGGTGGTGCATCGTGCCGACGGTGTCGGTGGCTTCGTCGATCGCCACGGTCACGGGATCGGTCTGGTAGTGCTTGATCAGGTGGCCGACGTCGCCATCGAGCGTGGCCGAGAACAACATCGTCTGGTTGCGGCTACCGCAGTGGCGCAGGATCCACTCGACCTGCGGGGTGAAGCCGTCGTCGGCCATGCGGTCGGCCTCGTCGAGCGTGACGATCTGGATGTGTTCGAGCGAGATCTCGTTCGACTTGATCAGGTCGATCAGCCGCAGCGGTGTGGCGATGACGATCTCGACGCCCTTGGCCATCTCGTCGACCTGATGGTGACGCGAGGCGCCGCCGTACACCGGCAGTACCCGCATGCCGGCGTGGTGGGCGACCGGTTCGAGTACCTCGGCGACCTGGACGGCGAGTTCGCGGGTCGGCACCAACACGAGACCGAGCGGTCGTGACGGCTCGGCTTTGTCGGTGATGCGGGCCAGCATCGGCACACCGAACGCAAGCGTCTTGCCCGAGCCGGTCTTGGCGCGGCCGCAGACGTCCTTGCCGGTGACCGCGACCGGAATGGCCTCGGTCTGGATGGCGAAGGGCTGGGCGAAGCCGCATGCAGCGAGCCCGTCGTCGATGCGCTCTGGGACTCCGAGATCGAAGAAGCCCGTCGGGGCCTCGACCGGTGGGAGGGCGTTGATGGATGTGAGATTCGAGGTGTTGACGTGGCCACCGTCGTACGGCTGGTCCGACGTCTGCGGGCGAGAACGCCGGCGACGAGGCGCTCCTCGTCGCGCTGTTGATTCAGTCATGTTGGCGCCCAGCGTACCGGGCGGGTGCGCGACGAGCGCGAGATGCAGCGAGTCGTGCTAGCGTGGTCGCCGATGTTGCGCCACAGCCTCCTTCTGCTTACGTAGGGCGAGCGCCACATACTCGCGTTCGCCCGCACCCCCCGCCCTCCGGCCGGGGGGTTCTTGCTTTTTCCGCCCCGGTCACGCCGGTGCCGGGCACCGGCGAAACCAGCTCCGACCACTCGACGACCCACACGGAACACCAGGAGAATCCAATGCCTCCCCAGAACGTCACCCCGAAGAAGATGCCCTTCGAGAAGTACACGCCGTTCGTCCCGATCGTGCTCACCGACCGCACGTGGCCGAACGTCACCATCGACACGGCGCCGCTGTGGTGCTCGGTCGACCTGCGCGACGGCAACCAGGCGCTCATCGACCCGATGGACCCGACGCGCAAGCTGCGCATGTTCGAAGAACTCGTCGCGATGGGGTTCAAGGAGATCGAGGTCGGCTTCCCGTCGGCCAGCCAGCCCGACTTCGACTTCGTGCGCCAACTGATCGAAGAGGACCGCATCCCCGACGACGTCACCATCCAGGTGCTGGTGCAGTGTCGCCAGGAACTGATCGAACGCACCTACGAATGCATCCAGGGCGCACCCCGGGCGATCGTGCACTTCTACAACTCGACCAACCCGCTGCAGCGCGAGGTGGTGTTCGGCCTCGACAAGGCGGGCATCGTCGACGTCGCGGTCAACGGCGCCAAGCTGTGCCGCAAGCTCGAGCACGCCGCCGGCGACACGAAGATCCGCTACGAGTACTCGCCGGAGAGCTTCACGCTCACCGAGCCGGAGTTCGCGATCGAGGTGTGCGAAGCCGTGATGGATGTCGTCGAGCCCACGCCCGACAATCCGATCATGCTCAACCTGCCCGCCACGGTCGAGTGCTACTCCCCCAACGTCTACGGCGACGTGATCGAGTGGTTCGGCCGCACGATCAAGCAGCGCGACTCGGTGATCATCTCGCTGCATCCGCACAACGACCGCGGCTGTGCAGTGGCTGCCGCCGAGTTCGGCGTGATGGCCGGCGCCGACCGGGTCGAGGGGACACTGTTCGGCAACGGTGAGCGCACCGGCAACGTCGACATCATCACCCT
This sequence comes from Ilumatobacteraceae bacterium, assembly GCA_963715825.1. Lineage (GTDB taxonomy): Bacteria > Actinomycetota > Acidimicrobiia > Acidimicrobiales > Ilumatobacteraceae > Sva-07. Next base: position 36,040 of record CAVQSI010000016.1, on the reverse strand, counting down.
GGCGATGAACCTGTTCATGAACGGTGTCGACCCGCAGCTCGACATCGGCGACATCGACAAGCTGCGCCGCACCGCCGAGTACTGCAACCGCCTGCCGGTGCATCCTCGCCATCCGTACGCGGGCGACCTCGTCTACACCGCGTTCTCCGGCAGCCACCAGGACGCGATCAAGAAGGGCTTCGAGGCGCTCGATGCCAAGCGCGGCGACGACGGCGAGTACCCCGAGTGGGGCGTGCCGTACCTGCCGATCGACCCGGCCCACGTCGGGCGGTCGTACGAGGCCGTGATCCGTGTGAACAGCCAGTCCGGCAAGGGCGGCGTGGCCTACGTGATGAAGGCCGAGCACGGCTTCGACCTGCCGCGGCGCCTCCAGATCGAGTTCTCCAAGACGATCCAGCACATCACCGAGGACTCCGGCACCGAGATCGGCCCGGGCGTGATGTGGGATGCGTTCACGAGCGAGTACCTGCCCGACGAGCCCGGGTTCCGTCTGCGCAGCCACGAACTGCACACCCGCACCGGCGACGACGGTGGCAACACCTCGATCCAGGCACAGCTCGACATCGACGGCGCGGCCCACTCGATCTATGGCGAAGGCGACGGCCCGGTCGAGGCGTTCGTTGCGGCGCTGATCGCCGAGTTCGGTGACCGCGTCGACGGACACTTCGACGTGCTCGACTACGCCGAACACGCCATCGGCAAGGGCGCGAACGCGCAAGCCGCCGCCTACGTCGAGACCATCAGCGACGGCGGCAAGGTGCGCTGGGGCATCGGCGTCGATCCGAACATCACCACGGCATCGCTGCGCGCCGTGCTGTGCGCGTTCGAACGCCATCAGCGCTGACGCGAACTACAGTCGCATCGATGACCCCGCTCGGCACCGCGCTTCGACGGACGTTGCTGCTCACGCTGCTGGCACTCGGCGCGGGAGCCGCTGTGTCGTGGTGGCGTAGCCAGGCCACCACGCCGACACCGACGTCACCGCCGCAGTGGCCGGACCTGCCCACACGCGCCACCGAACCCGACGCGCCGGCAGCGGCGGCACCGACCACCGAGGCCGCCCACGTCGCCCAGGCCTGGCTGCCGGGCAACGATGACGGGTCGACTCCGCACGGCCACCCGGTCAAGGTCAAGGAGTCGTCGGGCATCTTCCACGTTCCGGGCGGCCGCTTCTACGAGCGCACGAAGCCTGACCGGTGCTACCCGACTGCCGCCGCCGCAGAAGCCGACGGCTACCGTCAGTCGAAGACGTGATCGACCGGTCACGCACGAACCCCACCGAACGAAGAAGCAGGAGCACGACATGCAGGTGACCACATGAAGGTGAGCGTCGACTTCGACGTGTGCGCATCCACGGGTGCCTGCATGCAGGTGTGTCCCGAGGTGTTCGAGGTCCGAAGCGACGGTTACCTCTACATCCTCCAGGAGGAACCGGGCGACGACGTCGCCGCCAAGGTGCGCGAAGCAGCGGACCTGTGCCCGACGGCGGCGATCACGATCGAGGACTGACCTCGCGGTGACGTTTCTCCGGCAACTCGATGCGTCGTGGACCGCGTCGGAATCGATGCTGTGCGTCGGCCTCGATCCGGACCCGGCACGAATGCCGACGCCGCTCGACGGGGTGCACGGCGCCACCGAGACGTTCTGCAAGGCGATCATCGACGCCACCGCCGACCTGGCGTGCGCCTTCAAGCCGCAGATCGCGTACTTCGCCAGCCAAGGCGAGGAGGCGGCGCTGGAGCGGATCTGTCGCTACGTCCGCGAGACGTATCCGAACGTCACGCTGATCCTCGACGCCAAGCGCGGCGACATCGGCTCGACCGCCGAGCACTATGCCCGCGAGGCATTCGGCCGCTACGGCGCGCACGCCGTCACGGTCAATCCCTACCTCGGCACCGACTCGATCGAGCCGTACTTCGAACACGGTGGCGGGGTCATCGCGCTGTGCCGCACGAGCAATCCCGGCGGCGACGACATCCAGTCGCTCGTCGCCGACGGTTCGCCGATCTATGCCCACGTCGCCCGCCTGGTCGCCGACGACTGGTCGAAACGTGGCGACTGCGGCCTCGTCGTCGGCGCCACCTATCCGACCGAGCTGGCCGACGTCCGAGCGATCGCGCCGAACGTGCCGATCCTCGTTCCCGGTGTCGGCGCTCAGGGCGGCGACGCAGCCTCTGTCGTCGAACACGGCGCCAGCGCGAACGGCCGCGGCCTCATCGTCAGCTCGTCACGCGCGATCCTCTACGCCAGTGCGGGATCGGACTTCGCCGACGCCGCCCGCGCCGAAGCCGAACGCACGGCCGCCTCGCTCCGCCTCTCCTGACCCACCCCTCCCGCTGCCCACCCCGAAAAATCGCGCTGGCGTTGCGCTGAGCGGCACAGCACCGCGCCATTTCGGAGGTCGGGCGCCCATCGACGCCGGCCGGCGACGGTCAGCCAGTGAGGCTGGTGACCTGGAGGATGCCGGGAGCGGCGCGGAGGGCGTCGAGCACCTCGGCAGGGACCGGGGCGCTCGGCGCGATCAGCATGACGGCGGTGTCCGAGCCGGTGACTCGGCTGACGTCCATGTCGGAGATGTTGACCCCGGCATCGCCGAGCAGCGTGCCAACGGTGCCGATCACGCCCGGACGGTCGTCGTTCTGGATGACGACCATGTTGTCGACCGGCGGCACGTCGAAGGGCGTGTCGTCGATGTTGACGATGCGCTGCGTCGCCTTCGGTCCGGCGAGGGTGCCCGAGATCGAATGGCCGCCGCCACGCAGCGACAGCAGGTTGACGAAGTCGGCCGACGTTGCGGAACACACGTCGCGGACCTCGACACCGTGCTGCTTGGCGAGCTGTGGGGCGTTGACGTAGGTGACCGGCTCGTCGGAGATCGCACCGAAGAAGCCCTTCAGGACCGCCAACTCGAGGATCCGGGTGTCGTAGCCGGCGATCTCGCCTTCGCAGCAGATCTCGAGCTCGGACGGCAGGCCGCCGACGAGCGACACGAACAGGCTGCCGAGCCGCTCGGCGAGCGGGAGGTACGGCCGGATCGTCTCGCTCGCTTCGGCAGCGTTGACGTTGACGGCGAACGGAACGAACTCGCCGGCGAGCGCGAGCTGCACCATCGACGCGATCGTGTCGCCCGCCTTGTCCTGCGCTTCGCGGGTGCTGGCACCGAGGTGCGGCGTGACGATGACGGAGTCGATCTCGAACAGCGGCGACTCGGTCATCGGCTCGGTGGAGAACACGTCGAGCGCGGCGCCGGCGATGATCCCCTCGCGCAGGCAGTCGGCGAGGTCACCCTCGTGCACGATGCCGCCACGTGCGACGTTGATGATCCGCAGGCTCGGCTTGGCCTTGAGCAGCAGGTCGCGGTTGATCAGCCCCAGCGTCTCGGGCGTCTTGGGGAGGTGCACGGTGAGGAAGTCGGACTCGGCAACGACCTGATCGAGCGCCAACAGTTCGACACCCATCTTCTTGGCACGTTCGTCCGACACGAACGGGTCGTACGCAACGAGGCGCATCCCGAAGCCCTTGGCACGATCGGCGACGAGCTTGCCGATCCGGCCCAGCCCGACGATGCCGAGGGTCTTGTCGGCGAGTTCGACGCCTTCCCAGCGGCTGCGCTCCCAACGACCCTGCACCAGGGCGGCGTGGGCCTGGGGCACGTTGCGTGCCGACGCCATCAGCAGCGCCATCGTGTGCTCGGCGGCCGACACGATGTTGCTCTGCGGGGCGTTGACGACCATCACGCCGCGGGTGGTCGCCGAGTCGACGTCGACGTTGTCGAGACCGATGCCCGCCCGACCGACGACCATCAGGTCGCTGCCGGCGGCGAGCACGGCGTCGGTGACGTCGGTCGCGGAGCGGATGATGAGGGCGTGAGCGCCGGGAACGACGCCGAGCAGTGCGTCGGCGGAGAGGCCGAGTTGCACGTCGACCTCGTGGCCGGCGGACCGGAGGCGGTCGAGGCCCCCCTCGGCGATCTCTTCGGTGACCAGGATGCGAGCCATAGACCCCCTTGCTATCGGATTCGGCATGCCACTTCCACGAGGTTTGACGAACCGTTCACGGCCCGACGACGGCCGTTCGCTGTCGACTTGCCCCCAGCCGGTACGTTCTGGGCGATGACGCCGACCGAGCGCGCGAACGAGATCGAGCGCTGGTTCGTGCAGCGGGGCGTTCCGCACCTGATCGAGAGCAACAACGACGCCTCCGTCCTGGACACGTGGACGCGGGCACTTCCGCTGCTCGTGGTCGCCTACCTGTTGCTCGGGCTGAACGCGCTCGACCTCCGGGAGTGGTCGCTGGCGCAGAACCTCGCAGCTGCTGCCGCCGTGGTCGCGATGCTGCTCGCAGCGTGGGTGCTGTCGAACCGGCTTCGCGGCGTCGCAGCGTTCGCCCGCCCGACCGACATCGATGCGCCCGAGCTGTTGCTGTTCGTGTTCGGGCCGGCGATCCCGGTGCTCGCCTTCGGCCAGGTCCGCGACGCGATCGAGAGCGTCGTGCTGGCGTTGGTGCTGCTGTTGCTGATCTACCTGTGGTCGTCGTACGGCGTCGGTCCCCTGCTGCGGTGGGGGGCGCGACGGTCGAGCGGTCAGCTCACCGGCCTCGGCCCCCTGGTCGCCAAGGCGCTCCCCCTGCTCCTGGTCTTCAACACCTTCCTGTTCATCAACGCCGAGGTGTGGGAGATGGCCGGCACCCTCGACGGTGCCGCGTATGTCGTGATCGTGCTCACGTTCTTCTCGTTGGGCGCCGTGTTCGCCGTCAGCCGGATCCCGGGCTTCATCCGTCACGAGAACCGTTTCGACTCGTGGGACGACATCGGCACCTACGTCCAGGGAACCCCGGCCGAGGACGTCGAGCTGCCCACTCACGGAGCAACCCTCGATCCGCTTCGTCCGCGTCAGCGGTTCAACATCGGCCTCATCGTGCTGTTCGGCCAGGCGCTGCAGATCACGCTCGTCGTCGCCGCGCTGACCGGGTTCTTCGTGTTCTTCGGCTTCATCGCGATCACCGCCGACACGATCACCAACTGGACCGGCCTCGAGTCGCTGCGCACCATCGCCGAGACCGGCTTCGGTGATCGAACCCTCGTGCTCACCGAGCCGCTGATCCGGGTCTCGGTGTTCCTCGGTGCGTTCTCCGGCATGTACTTCACCGTCGTGCTCACCACCGACGAGACGTACCGGACCGAGTTCGCCAGCGACGTCGGCCCCGAGATCCGCCAGATCCTTGCGGTGCGCACCGCCTACCACGTCGTGCAGGGCACCCACGTCGCATCGTCCGAGCGTGCCGACGGCGATCCGGTGGCGCCGTGACCGAGTCGTCGATCACCGTCCGTTCGATCACGACTCGCCACGACTTCGACGACCATGGCGCACTGATGCAGGACGTCTGGGGGACGCCGACCCCGCTCGTCAACGTCGAGCTGTTGACGGCGATCTCCCACTCCGGGGGCTATGTCGCTGCCGCGTTCGACCAGGACCGGATGGTCGGCGCGTCGGTCGGCTTCCTCGCCGATCACCACGGCGAACTGGCGCTGCACAGCCACGTCACCGGTGTCGTCGACTCGATGCGGCACGCTGGGGTCGGCCGGGCGATCAAGCTCCACCAGCGCGCATGGGCCGCCGAGCGCGAGCTGCGCTGGATCACGTGGACGTTCGATCCGCTGGTGCGACGCAACGCCTGGTTCAACATCGCCGTCCTGGGCGCCGACGTGGAGGCGTACCTGCCATCGTTCTACGGTGAGATGACCGATGCGATCAACGCCGGCGACGAGTCCGATCGGCTGCTCGTGGCGTGGGACGTGGCAGCCCCGATCCCACACCAGCCGCGCCAGGGCGACGACGTCACCGACCCGATCCTGGTGCCGACACCGGCCGACGTCGTCGAGCTCCGCCGAAGCGATCCTGCGGAGGTTGCGCGATGGCGTGCAGCGACCCGCGCGGCGTTGACCGACGCCCTCGACACCGGTCGCCGCGTCGTCGGATTCACGCGCGCCGGCGCGTACGTGATCGGATCATCTTCATGACCTGGATCATCGACCGTGTCGAACTGCGCCGGATCGCGATGCCGCTGGTGTCGCCGTTCCGAACCAGCTTCGGCAGCCAGACCGAGCGCGACATCCTGCTCGTGCGTGTCGACCTCGCCGACGCATCAGGACGATCGGCCGACACGGTCGAGGGCTGGGGCGAGTGCGTGGCGCTGTCCGAGCCGAGCTACTCACCGGAGTACGTCGAGGGCGCACAGCACGTGATCGTCCACCACCTGCTCCCGCGGCTGATGGCGGCTGGGCCGATCGAGGCCGCCGACGTCGCACCCGCGCTCGCGAAGCTGCACGGCCACCCGATGGCCAAGGCGGCACTGGAGATGGCGGTCCTCGATGCCCAGCTGCGGGCGACGGGTCAGTCGTTCGCGTCGTTCCTCGGTGCCGAACGGACCCGCATCCCGAGCGGCGTCAGCGTCGGCATCCACGACTCGACCGACGAGCTGCTCGCCGCCGTGCAGGGCTACGTCGACGACGGGTACGTACGCATCAAGCTGAAGATCGAACCAGGCTCCGACATCGAGCAGGTCGCGGCCGTGCGCGAACTGATCGGGCCGGACACGCCGTTCCAGGTCGACGCCAACACGGCCTACCGCCGCACCGACGGTGCGCACTTGGCTCGCCTCGACGAGTACGACCTGCTGCTGATCGAGCAGCCGCTGCCCGAGGACGACATCGTCGGCCACGCGCGTCTCGCCGCCGAGGTCGACACACCGATCTGCCTCGACGAGTCGTTGGTGTCGGCCGCCGGTACCGCTGACGCGATCGAACTCGGCGCGTGCGAGATCGCCAACATCAAGCCGGGCCGCGTCGGCGGGTATCTCGAAGCGGTCCGCATCCACGACCTCTGTGTCGCACAGGGCATCCCCGTGTGGTGCGGCGGCATGTTGGAGACCGGCATCGGCCGCGCCGCCAACGCCGCCCTCGCCGCGCTGCCGGGTTTCACCCTGCCCGGCGACATCAGTGCCTCGACACGGTTCTACGCGCGTGACATCGTGACCGACCCGATCACGATCACCGACGGCCACGTCACCGTGCCGACGAACCCGGGCCTCGGATTCGATCTCGACCACGCGTTTCTCGACTCGGTCACGACGAGCCGTCTGGGCATCGACGAGCGCGGTACAGTCACCGAACTATGACGCACCCGTTCCTGTCAGAAGAGTGGATGGCCGCAGCTCACGAGATCCGTGAGAAGTACGCCGACCAGGTTCCGCCGGTCACCACGGTGATCAAGATCAACCAGGTGATCGTCGACGTGCCGTTCGGCGACGGCGAAGTCAAGAGCTATCTCGACACGTCGTCGGGTCATCTCGTGATGGAACTCGGCGAACTCGACGACGCCGACGCGACCGTCACCACCGACTACGACACCGCCAAAGCGATGTTCGTCGACCAGGACCAGGCGATCGCCATGCAGGCATTCATGTCCGGCAAGATCAAGGTGCAGGGCGACATGATGAAGATGATGGCGATGCAGACCGCCATCCCGTCGAACGAGTTCACCGACACGATCGCCGAGGAGATCAAGTCGATCACGGCGCCCTGACGGGCGGCGCTGACGCTAGATCGCGTTGGAGCACACAGCGTCGCCGCGGGCAACGCTCGACTCGCTGACCACATCGACGGTCGTGTCGCCATGGTCGTCGACCAGCGCGGCGAGCATGCCCTTGACCATGCCCCGATCGACGGCACAGATCACCGGATGGTCGGTCGCCACGTCGCCGAACGGGCAGTGGTCGTTGATGATCCGGAGCTGACCGTTACGACCTTCGGCGTGCGCCGCGAAGCCGTGCGCCGTCAGTGCGTCGGCGACCGACTGCATGGCCGAGCGAAGCGAGCGGCGGCCGTTCGTGAGGGCATCACCCGTGAGGCCTTCGGCCATCGCCCGGCCGTACTCGGCGCCGACTTCCTCGGCGATCATCTCGGCCTCGTCGTGCGGGAGTCGATCGAGTGCCCGCCCGAGCAGTGACAGCACGAGGTCGTCGCTGCGAACCGGGACGTCGCCGATCGCCGACGCGTCGCTCACCGCGACGTAGCGCTTCGACGGGCGGCCGGCGCCGGCACCCGCGACCCGTCCGGTGACGACTCCGAGATAGCCGCCGGCGGCCAACTTGTCGAGGTGATGGCGAGCGACGTTGGCGTGCACGCCCACCTCGGCGGCAACCATCGAGGCCGTGACGCCGCCCACCGGTTCGTCCGAGCCACCGGAGCGCTCCTTCACGAACAGGTAGATCGACCGGCGCGTCGGATCTCCGAAGGCGTCGGTGATCGCCGACACCGTTGCGGTGAACGACGGCGCTGTGAAGGACGGCGTGCTGATCGACCGAGAAGTGGTCACGGACCGAATTCTACCTATCCACGTAGTGCAAATTCGAACGGCCCTCGCCACAATGAGGGCATGGCCGTCGTGACCGAAGAACAGATCATCGAAGCCCTCCGCCCGGTCGAGGACCCGGAACTCCATCGCTCGATCGTCGACCTCGGCATGCTCCGCGGTGTGTCGATCCGCGACAACGGCGTGGTCGGTGTGCTGATCGCCCTGACCGTGCCCGGCTGTCCGCTCAAGGGCGAGATCACGCGCCGGGTCTCCGACGCAGCGACCGAACTCGATGGGGTCGAGTCGATCGACCTCGAGTTCACCGTGATGAGCGACGAGGACCGCGAGAACCTGCGTCGCACCCTGCACGGCGACGCCGCCTCGACCGCCGGGTCCAGCCAGGCCCACGGACATGCCGAGGGGCGTGAGATCCCGTTCTCGAAGAACACCTCCAAGACCCGTCCGCTGCTGATCTCGTCGGGCAAGGGCGGCGTCGGCAAGTCGAGCGTCACCACCAACTTGGCCGTGGCGCTGGCGTCGCAGGGGTACAAGGTGGGCGTCGTCGATGCCGACATCTACGGCTACTCGATTCCCCGCATGCTCGGCACCGACCGCGACCCGGTCGTGATCGACGAGATGCTGGTGCCGCCGGAGATGTGGGGCGTGCGCTGTATCTCGATCGGCTACTTCGTGCCCCAGGGCCAGGCGGTCATCTGGCGCGGCCCGATGCTGCACAAGGCGCTCGAGCAGTTCCTCACCGACGTGTTCTGGGACGAGCCGGACTTCCTGCTCGTCGACATGCCGCCCGGCACGGGCGACATCGCGCTGTCGCTCGCTCAGTACCTGCCGCGCGGCGAAGTGTTCGTCGTCACCACGCCCCAGCCCGCCGCCCAGGAGGTGGCCTCGCTCTCGGCGGCGATGGCGGCCAAGGTCAACCTGCCGGTGCGCGGTGTCATCGAGAACATGTCGTGGTTCACCGGCGACGACGGCAAGCGCTACGAGATCTTCGGCTCGGGCGGCGGCGAGCTGCTCGCGCAAGAGCTCGAGGTCCCCTTGCTCGGCAAGCTGCCACTCGTTCCCGAGTTGCGCGAAGGCGGCGACACCGGACGCCCGATCACCGCCGTCGATCCCGAGTCCGAGGCGGCGCAGATGTTCCAACAGATCGCCACCAGGATCGCCGTCGACATGAAGCCCAAGAAGGTCTTCTCGGAGAAGCTCAAGATCCTCTGACGCCTCGTCTGGAACGAGTGGTGTCCGACACCGTTCGTGATGTCGGACAAGCTGGAGCCCTGATGGACGTCGTGCCGCGCTACAAGTTCGAGGCCATGGTCGCCGACGCGCTCGACGACCTCCCCGACGAATTGCTCCACGTGCTCGACAACGTGGTCGTCCAGGTCGTCGACCGGCACCCGGACGAACCCGATCTCCTCGGGCTGTACGACGGGGTGCCACACACCGAACGCACCGGCAACGAAGGCCCCGACATCGTGTCGATCTTCCGGATCCCGCTGTGCGAGATGTGTCACGACCTCGACGAACTGGCCGAGGAGGTCTACGTGACCGTGATCCACGAGGTCGCCCACGCTGCCGGCATCGACGACGACCGCCTCCACGAACTCGGTTGGGCCTGAGCGTCCAGCGATCAGTTCAGCGATCAGAGCGCGACGAGTGCCGATCTCCGGCACGGAGGCGACACCGATCGTCGGACACCTGCTTCGGACGAGGTGGTCGACGGCCCTGGTAGACATCGATCGGTGGAACGTGCGTCGGGTGACTTCGTGCGCAACGAGGCGATCGCGCTGGTCGTCGATCCCGACGTCGGCGCGGTGGCGCTGGGTGAGCACGGAGGCCAGCGGCGCTGGGCGCCGGCCGATGCGTTGGCCCAGATCGGGCGGCTCGAGCACGACGTCACCCCGCGATGGGTGTGGTGGACGAGCGAGACACCCGGGCAGCTGGTCGCAGCGGGCGTCCGCCCGACGCGATGCTGGGATCTCGAGTCGGTCCATCGCATCGTCCACGGCGGATGGCGCGGCGGACCTGGCCGGGTGTGGGCCACCGCGCACGATCTCGACACGGCCTCGTTGCCCACACGCGCACCGGTGGATCTCTTCAGCGCGGCCGACGGCGATGCCGGCGAGTCCGACGGCCCCATCCGGTCCGACGGACATCTCGACCCGATCTGGGTCGACGGCGGGTGGCGCGACACGCCCGAGCGGCACACCGCCTGGGCGCGGCTGGCCCTCGACGTGTACCACCGCCAGTGCCAGCAGCTCGATGCACTGCCGGATCGTCCGGCGAGCCCGGCCACCGCTCGGTCGGAATCTGCTGCAGCCCTGCTTGCGGTCGAACTCGGCCATGACGGCCTGCCGATCGACGTCGCCGAGGCCGAACGGATCGTGGCGTCGTTCATCGGGCCGCGCCCGAGCGACGCGGGCGACGAGCGCCGATTGGCGGCCGAACGCGACGACATCGTGCTCGGGCATCTGTCCCTCGATCTGCGCTCCGGCGTCGACCTGCGCAACCCGACCAACGTCAAGTCGTTGCTCCGGCGAGCGGGTATCGAGGTCGACGACACCCGGGCGTGGCGACTCGAACGCTTGCGTGACCAGCACCCGATCGTCGATGCGCTACTCGGCTGGCGCAAGGCCGAGCGGGTGGCGACGACGTTCGGCTACCGGTGGCTCGACGAGCACGTGGGCGACGACAGTCGGCTCCGTGGGGCCTGGTCGTCATCGGACGGCGCCGCCGGCCGGATGACCGCCACCGCCGGGCTCCACAACCTGCCCGGCGATCTCCGCCCGGCAGTTGTCGCCGAGCCGGGCTACGCCTTCGTGCGCGCCGATCTCGGACAGATCGAACCGCGGATCCTCGCAGCCGTGTCGGGCGACGAGGCGTTGGCGGCGGCCACGCTCGAGGCCGACATGTACGAGCCGGTGGCTCGCCGGCTCGGGGTCAGCCGAGAGATCGCAAAGGTCGCCGTGCTCGGCGCGATGTACGGCCAGACGACCGGCCACGGCGCCGCCGCCCTGCGCGGCCTCGACGCCGCCTACCCGATCGCCATGCGGTATCTCGGCGATGCGGCTCGCGCTGCTGAGGCCGGCAACGACCTGCGGACACGAGGTGGCCGGCGGGTGCGCATGTCGGGCGACCAGGATCCGGAGCTCGACGAGCGAGACCGCCGCTCGCGAGCAGCCGCTCGGGGCCGCTACGGCCGCAACGCGATGGTGCAGGGGGCGGCCGCCGAGTTCTTCAAGACCTGGGCGGTGATCGTGCGGGCCCGGCTTCCCGTGAGCTCACGCATCGTGCTGTGTCTCCACGACGAGCTGCTCGTGCACGCGCCCGCATCGGATGCGGACGAGGTCGCGTCGATCGTCGACGAGGCCCTCCAGGAGACCGCTGCACGTTGGCCGAGACCCGAGCTCCGCACCGATGTCCGCTTCGCCGCCGACACCAGCGTGATCGCCCGATGGTCCGACGCCAAGTGACCCTCACCGCCGGCAGCCCACACACGCAAGTCCTCGCCCTCCTCGCGATGAGCGAACCGACCACATGCGACCCCTCCCGCTCATCGCGCCAGGCACCGCCCTCCTCGCGATGAGCGAACCGACCACATGCGGCCCCTCTCGCTCATCGGGGGAGTGTGGGACGGGGCACGTTTGGTGGGGCGGCGACGGCACTACCGTGGGGTCGGTGAGCGATGTCCCTCCCCCACCGAGCAACGAACCGTCGCCGAGCGATGCCCCGTCGTCCAGCCAGCCGCCGCCTCCTCCGCCGCCTCCGACAGGCTTGACCCCGCCGCCGGGGTACGCCGCCTACGACACGCAGCCCACCCCCACCGCCGGGGTTCGACGCGTCGGCGGGCTGGCGATCCCGATCGTCGTGTCGGTGTCCGTCGCCGCACTCGCCGGCGTGATCGCTGCGTTCCTGTCGTCGGGCATCGCCACCGACGCATCCGACTTCCTCGCTGGCAGCATCACCCAGAGCGAGTTCGAAGATTCCCTCGTCCCGCTCAACTCGGTGCAGTTGCTCGGCAGCGTCGCCACCCTTGCGACCGGCGTGCTCACGATCATCTGGGCGTTCCGCATCGCGAAGAACGTCCGAGCCTTCGGGAGGGCCACCACCTTCAGCCCGCTGTTCGCCATCTTCGGGTGGTTCCTGCCGCCGCTGGTGCTCTACATCATCCCGTTCCTGGTCCTGCGCGAGTTGTGGAAGGCGTCCGAACCGACCGTCGTCGACGGCGGCGACAGTTGGAAGCAGACCAAGGACAACCCGGTGCTGTGGGTCTGGTTTGCACTGTTCGGCCTCCTGCCGGCCCTGCTGTTCGTGGTGCAGATCGGATCGTTCGCGTCGAGCGGCATCCCGGCGGGCGATGTCGAGTCGGTCGCTGAGAGCCTCGAGGACTTCGGCGCGCTCGGCTGGGCAACGGCCATTCTGAACGTCGGCGCAGCGCTTGCGTGGATCAGCTTCGTTCGCCAGCTGACACGGCGTCACAAGCAGTTGACGAACGAGAACTGACTGGCCAACCTTGGCCCCGCCGATGAGCAACGCCGACGTCATCTACCTGGTCCGCCACGCCAAGGCGGGCGAACGACGGGTCTGGGAGGGTGACGACGAAGCCCGCCCACTCAGCAAGCTCGGCTGGAAACAGTCAGAAGCGATCGCGAAACGCCTTGCATCGAAAGGCGTGTCCTCGTTGTATTCGAGCCCGTACCTCCGCTGTGTCCAGACACTCGAACCGCTCGCTGAGCGGCTCGGCATCGAGATCCAATCGGATCCGCGTCTCTACGAAGGCGCCCCGTTCGAGCCCGTCCTCGACCTGCTCGGCGAGGTCCGCACCGGCGCGGTGCTCTGCAGCCACGGCGACCTGATCCCCGACACGATCCAGGCACTCGCTCGGCGCGGCATGGAAGTCCAGACGTCACCCGACTGGCGCAAGGCGAGCATCTGGGTGCTCAAGCGCAAAGGCGACCGCATCACCAAGGGCAAGGTCTGGCCCCCACCCACCTGAAGCGATGAGTTTCCGCGCGGACAGGTCGCGCGAAGACTCATCGCTCCGTGACACCCACCTGAAGCGATGAGTTTCCGCGCGGACAGGTCGCGCGAAGACTCATCGCTCTGCGGTGTGGCTCCTCGCAGGAGGGTCAGTTGGCGGCGCGGATCTGGTCGGCGAAGTTGGCCACGAGCGAGGCGACCTCGCCCGGCGGATTGCTCGCCTCGCACTGCTCGATGTGCGGCAGCGCGGCGGTGGCGTCGTCGCGGAACTGGAACTCGACGATCGCCAGGAAGCAGTGCGGGTCGGCATAGTCGGGTTCGATCTCGGTGGCCTGACCCAAGGCCAGCGCTGCGGCGGCGTAGCGCTCGGCGGCATTGGTCTGATCGGGGTTCTGCCGGGTGAGCAACGCAAGCGTCCAGCCGAAGTAGGCCACCGCCTCGGCGTTCTCGCGCCCGCGGGCGCGTTCCATGTCGATCACCTCGGCGAACAGCGCATTCGCTGTGGGGAAGTCGCCGGCGCTCATCGCGTCGCGGGCGTTGGTGAGCACGATTCGCGACTCGTCGCCCGGAGTGAGCCCGGTGATCTCCTGGCCGGACGAGCGCTCGCCCCACGCACCGGCCAGCACGAACCCGACGCCGATCGATCCGACCACGATCGCCGCGGTGACGGCAATGACCCGACTCCACCGACGCGGTTTCGGTGGCGGGAGCGAGTCGCGACCCTCCTCGATCTCGCGCAGCACGTTGGCCGCCCTGACGGTGTAGCCGTCCTTCAGCGTCTGGTAGTCGAGGTCGTCGACGTCACCCGCCTCGTGTTCGCGCTCGAGATCGTTGAGCGAACGCAGCAGGAACCGACGCTCCTCCTCGAGCGTTGCGAGCCGGTCGAGCTCGACACCGCTGGCGGTCATCGGCCCTCGTCCTCGTGATCCAGCGGCGAGGGCCGCCTCGACAAGCGCCCGGTCGGCATCGGTCGGGTCGCCGACCTCGCCCGCCTCGCGCTTCCATCGGCGGAAGACCACCACCAGTGCGGCCAGACCGCATGCGAACGCCACTGCCGGCAGCACCCACACGAGCGCATCGAATCCGCTCGACTTCGGTACGAGGAGCACCTCGCCGCCGTAGCGGGTCTCGATGAAGGCAATGATCTCGGTGTCGTTCAGGTCGTTGTCGGCGACCAGGTCGGCGATCTGGTTGCGGAGCGCGATCGACGCGTTGTTCTGCGATTCGAACACGCTCTCGCCGTCGCAGATCGGGCACGCGACCCGCTTGGAGAGTTCGTCGATACGGTCGCCCTGGCTCTCGGGGCCGGTGTCGCGGGTGGCGCCGACGGCCAGGAATCCGGCGACGACGAAGATGAGCGCCACCCAGCCCGGCCAACGCTTGACCCGACGGTTCAGTTCACTCGCCATCAGCGGTACTGCTCGCGGTACTGGCGCAGGATGGAGTTGAGCTGTTCGGCGGTGACGACCGAGATCAACCGGAGCTGCACGACGCCGCTCGGATCGACGATCCAGGTCTCGGGGACCTGCGCAACACCGAAGGCGACCGGGAACTCGTCGGCCTCGGAGTAGATCGCCGGCCACTCGCCGCCATTCTCGGCGAAGAAGGCTTCGATCTCGTCCTGGTCACCGCGGGTGATCACCGAGTACAGCTCGGCGCCGTCGGTGCCGAGCGTGGCCTGGTCTTCGGAGAACGCAACCAGTTCTGGATGCTCCTGGATGCACGGCACGCAGGTCGGGTCGAAGAAGTTGAGCACCACCCAGCTGCCCTTGCGTCGCGACAGATCGAACGCCGTGCCGTCGCCGAGTGTGCCCGTCGCCTCGGGAGCGGGCCGACCGATCAGCGGCGAGTCGGCGCTCGCGCCACCGTCGTCGCCGCCACTGACGGCGCCGATGAAGACCACGATCAACCCCGCCATCAGCACCGCGATCGCCCCGACGACCAGCGGGGCGAGGCGCCGACCACCTCGGGGCGAGACGTCGCCGTTGCCGCCGTCGTCGGGTGCACCCGCAGGGGCCTGGTCGTCGAGCACGTCGCTCACACCGGCACCATCACATCGTCAGCCATCACACCGGCAGCCATCACACCGTCAGCCATCACACCGGTACCTGGGTCGGTCGATCCTCGGACTCGGCGATGTCGGACATCGCCACGTCGCCATCCGCTGCGGTGTGAGGGTCGGGGCCGCCGACCGCGATCGGCGCCGACACCGGGTCGACCGCGATGCGACGTCGCGATCCGGGGAACGCGGCGAGCAGTGTGCCGAGCGCCATGATGCCGCCGCCGATCCACAGCCACAGGATCATCGGCTTGATGAACACGCGGATCGTGGCCTCGGTGTCGCCGGGTGCCACGCCCTGGCCGAGCGTCAGGTAGATGTCCTCGTTCCAACCGGTACGCACCGACGGCGTGCCGATGTCGGCGCCGATGTTCAAGTAGCGAGTGGTGGCCGGTCGGTACACCTGCTCGCCGTCGAGACGCACGTTCGCCGCGACGCGGCGCTCGCTCTCGCGGTCGTTGATCCGTTCGTCGACCGACAGCAGCTCGAAGGTGTGGCCGCCCCATGCGCTGACCTCGCCGACGCGCAGGTCGAGCGTGGCCGAGTGAGTGAAGCTGTTCGACGAGGCGAGCGCGACGGCGATGATGATCACGCCGATGTGCACGACCATGCCGCCGTTCGCTCGGCCCACGAAGCCGCGCCACCCCTGACGGCGTGTGGCCAGCGCGAGTTGGCGCACGGCGGAACCCATGGCGAACCCGGCGAGGCCGAACGCCACCAGCGGCGCCCAGCCGTCGGCACCGACGAACACCGCGATGGCGAGGCCGAGTGCGCCGGCCCATGCGGGCCAGAAGAGCCGCGTGCGCAACAGTTCGGCCGACGCCTTGCGCCACGGCAGCACCGGCGCCACGCCCATCAGGAACAGCAGCATCAACCCGATCGGCTGTGAGAGCCGGTCGAAGTACGGCGCGCCGACGAGCGTCTGGCGGTCCTGCAGCGCTTCGACGAGCAGTGGGAACAGGGTGCCGAGCAGGATGACGAACGCCCACACCGTGAACAGCACGTTGTTGGCGAGGAACGAGCCTTCGCGCGACAGCGGGGAGTCGATCGAGCCGGGCGAGCGGAGCCGGTCGCCGCGCCAGGCGATCAAACCCAGCGACACGACCACGATCACGCCGAAGAACGCGAGCAGCCAGTTGCCGACCGGGCCGTCGCCGAAGGCGTGCACCGAGCTGAGGATGCCCGAGCGTGTGAGGAACGTCCCGAGGATCGTGAGCGCGAACGTGGCGACGAGCAGGCTGAGGTTCCAGACCCGCAGCATCCCGCGCCGTTCCTGGACCAGCACCGAGTGGATGTAGGCGGTGCCGGTGAGCCACGGCAGCAGCGATGCGTTCTCGACCGGGTCCCACGCCCAGACGCCGGACCAGCCGAGCACCTCGTAGCTCCACCAGCCGCCGAGCAGGATGCCGATCGTGAGGAATGCCCACGAGAACAGCGCCCAGCGGCGCGTCTCCATCAGCCAGCCCTCGCCGAGTCGACCGGTGACGAGCGCGGCGATCGCGAACGCGAACGGCACGGTGAAGCCGACGTAGCCGAGGTACAGGATCGGCGGGTGGAACAACACCAGGATGTGGTTCTGCAGCAGCGGGTTGGGACCAGGACCGCTGGTGACGCCGGGGGGGCCGGCAGCGAAGGGGTTGGCGGGCCCGAAGCTCATCATGGCGAAGAACGCCAGCACGACGAACATGACGATCAGCGCCCACCCGACGAGCACGTCGTCGGTCCGGTTGCGGAATCGCCACCCGACCGCAGCGGTGAAGCCGGCGAGCGTGAGCACCCACAGCAGGATGGAACCCTCGAGCGCGGACCACATCGCAGCGATGTTGTAGAGCGTCGGGGTGTCGGCAGAGCCGACCTGTTGCACGTACAACAACGAGAAGTCGCGGGTGATCAGCGCCCGCTGCATCATCACGACCGCGAGCACGATGCCCCCGAACGCGATCCATGCATAGAGGGGGCCCTGCTTGAGCAGCTTGCGGTCGCCCTTGCGGATGCCGTACAGCACCGCCAGCGCGCCGAACACCGAGGCGGCCAGCACCAACAGCAGGCCGGCCCGACCGAGCGCGGAGTTCAGACTCGCGGCGAGCATCACGTGGTGGACGCGTCGGGGCAGCCGGCTGACTCGGCGTCGGCCACCCGCTCGTCATTGACCGCGACGTATTCGTCGGAGTGCTTGACCTCGACTCGGTCGCCGAGCAGCGTGCCGCCTTCGATCACGCCGTGGACGACGACGGGGATGCACTCTTTGAAGATGCCACCGGGCTCGCCGTCGTAGCTGACCGGGATCGTCTCGCCGTTGAACGTGATGGTGAACACGGTCGTGTTGGCGACGCGGTCGACGGTGCCTTCGTCGACGGTGCCCTGGAGCCGGATGCGGCGGTCCTCGTCGCAGCCGTCGCGACGGCCGACCTCGTCGACGTTGCAGTAGTAGTCGACGGCTTGGGTGAGGAACTGCGTGACGATCACCCCGCCGGCGACCACCACCAGGCCGAGCACGGCGAAGGCCATCCAGTTGCGCTTCTTGCGCACCGGTGGCGCAGCCCCGACGGGGGTACGGGGCGAGAGATCGATGTCGGTCGCGTCGTCGTTCATGCTGTGTTCATTCTGCTCGCTCAGACCCAGTACTTGTCCGCGTCGGGCACCTGTTTTCCGAGTCGTTTCCCGGAGCGCACCACCCTCCACGCCATCAACGACACGGTGACGAACGTCAACACGTAGCCACCGATGATGAATCCTGCGTCCTCCATCAGACGGTTCCTTCCTGGGTGCGCTGAGTACTCGGGGTCTGGCCGACGGGGCCGACATCTGCGGTCGTCGCCTCGGCGCGGCGGGCAGCGAGGGCGTCGTCGAGCCCGCGATCGTCGAGCAGGTCCTCCATCGCCATCACCCGCGTGCGGTGGATCACCAGCCAGAGGTAGAGCAGCGAGAAGGCGACCACGCCGACGAAGAGGCTGAACAGCATCAGGCCGTCCATGCTGACGTCGCCGTCGGTGCCCAGCACGGTGGCCTCCTGGTGCAGGCTGCGCCAGAGACGGACGCTCCAGTGCACCAGCGGGATCTCGAGCACGGCGAGCATGCCGATCACGGCGCTCCGACGGGCGCGTTGGTCGTGGGTGCCGCCGAGCCGGCGGACGGCCAGGTAGCCGATGTAGGTGACGAACAGCAGCGCCGTGGTGGTGAGGCGGGCGTCCCACTGCCAGAACACACCCCACGTGAGGCGACCCCACATGGCACCGATCACGAGGGTGACGGCCACGAATGCCGTGCCGATCTCGGCGCTGGCGCCGGCGAGACGATCCCAGCCGAGCGAGTGCTTCTTGCCGAAGAAGTACATCCCCGACGCGATCGCGGTGACGGTGAAGGCGAGGTACGCGATCCAGATCGTCGGCACGTGCACGTACAGCAGGCGGACGCTCTCGCGCTGGTCGCGATCCTCGGGCGAGAACCCGAGACCGAAGGCGACGAGCCAGCCCATCGCGACGAGGGTGGCGATCCCGATGATCCTGGTGCCCCGGGTGCCGGTTCCGGCGCCGGTGTCCGGGCGGGCACCGGCTGCTTCGGTCGGGCTGAGCGTGGGATCCGTCGTCGTCATGTCCGATTCCTGCGATGGGGGATGGGGGGCGGAGTTCGTTTCATTCGTCGATCAACGGACCGAACGCCAGTGCACCGCCGACACCGAAGGCCACGGCGAAGACGGTCAGCAGGCCCACCCAGGGCCAGCCGTCCGACACCACCGCACCTGCCGTGCCGAGCGCTGCTTCGACCGCTCGTGTTGCTCCGATCAGGACGGGCGCCACCGCGGGGAACGTGAGCAGCGGGAGCAACGTCTCGCGACCCGTGAACCCTGCGGCAAGGCCTCCGTACAGGGTACCGACCGCGGCGAGCCCGCACGTCGCGGAGATCAGAGTTGTGACGAGGAGCACCCAGCCGTCCGCCGGAATCGTTTGGCCGTAGAGGACCACCGCAGCGGCCAGCAGGACGACCTCGAGCAGGAGCAACTGCACGCCGAGCGCGACCGCTTTGCCCAGGTAGATCGCGCGGGGATCGACGCCGGCGACGCGCAGCGCATCGAGCGCGCCGTCGGCGGTCTCGACCGCGAACGCCCGCTGCACCAGCACGAGCATCGAGAACAACGTGGCCAACCAGACCAGGCCGGGCGCCACCCGCTCGAGCACCACGTCGGCGTCGAGCGCAAAGGCGAAGATCACGAGGGTGACACCGGCGAACGGCAGCACCTGGTTGACGAACACCCGGCTGTTCCACTCGATGCGCAGGTCCTTGGCCGCCACCGCACGGGCGATCCGCAGCGTGCTCATCGCCCGCCCTCCTGAGGCTCCGAGCCCGACCCACCCGGCGCCACCTCGTGGACCCTGCCGGCGATGACGTCGACGGTCCGGGTGGCCAGCGAGCCGGCCCGCTCGAGTTCGTGGCTGGCAACGAGCATCGTGGCGCCGGCCGCGGCTGCCTGCCGAAGCGTGTCGTCGAGTTCGTCGCGGGCGGAGGCATCGAGGCCAGCGTGGGGTTCGTCGAGCAGCCAGAGCTGCGCCCGTCGGGCGATGAGACACGCCAACGCCGTCCTGCGTTTCTGGCCGGCCGACAGCTTCGACACGGCGACGTCGGCGAGCCGCCCTGCCACGTCGAGACGGGCCATCGCGGCATGCATCTCGGCGTCGGAGGCGCCGACGGTCGACCCCCAGAACCCGACGTTCTCGGCGACGGTGAGATCGAGGTACAGCCCGTTCTGGTGCCCGAGCAGCCCAACGGTGCGGCGGATCGACTCGCGATGGGTGGCGAGGTCGAGCCCGAGCACGGTGCCGGTGCCGCGCACGAGCGGCAACAACCCGGCGCACAGGCGCAGCAGCGTCGTCTTGCCGGCACCGTTCGGCCCCCGCAGCAGCACGATCTCGCCTTCGGTGACCGTCAACGTGGCGCCGGCGAGCGCCGGGAACCGACCGAGCACGGCCACGGCGTCCTCGAGTTCCACGACCGGCGTCGACATCGGCGCCCACGCTAGGGAGAAAGAGTTCGACAACCGCGATCGCGTGGAAGGGCAGCGCAGCTAGCGTCGATCCTCGTGTTGGACGTCGCGGAGCCCGCCACCGAGCAAGCAAAGGCTGGGTCGACCCGCGTCCGCAAGTTCGACCGGCCGCCACCCCCGCACGACTGGCGCTGGTGGGTCGGCGGGATCGGCAAGACGCTGATCGCTGCCGGCCTGTTGATGTTCGGCTTCGTCGCCTATCAGTTGTGGGGCACGGGGATCGAGACCGCCCGAGCACAGAACGCCCTCGAGAGCGAGTTCGAGGAGCTCCTCGCCGAGGTACCCGCTGACGAGACCCCGGTCGTCGATCCCACACCCGACGTGCCGACCACCGACGGTGTCGTCGAGGCCGAGACCCCGAGCGAGCCGGTCGCCGAGCCGGTCACCGAGCCAGTCACCGAGCCAGTCGTCGCTGCTGCGTTCCCACCCATCGAGGAGGGCGACCCGATCGCCCGCATCGAGATCCCCCAGATCGGTGTCGACAACATCGTCGTGGCGGGCGTCGACAAGAACGATCTGAAGAAGGGTCCGGGGCACTACCCCGGCACGCCGATGCCAGGCCAGCTCGGCAACTCGGCGATCGCCGGGCACCGCACGACCTACGGCCAGCCGTTCTACGACGTCGACAAGCTGCAGGTCGGCGACGAGATCGTCACGACGACCCTCGCCGGCCGCTACGTCTACCGCGTGACCGGCCAGGAGATCGTCACGCCCGAGGACTACCAGGTGATCGCCACCGTCGACACCGAGCGGGCCACCTTGACGCTGACGTCGTGCCATCCGAAGTGGACGACACGCGAACGCATCATCATCTACGCCGCGCTCGATCCGACGTTGACGACCGGACCGGTCGGCGAGGCATTGATCAACTACGGACGCGAGGACGCGCCGGTCAGCGACGACCCCGACCCGACGAACACGGTCGTGGCGATCGAGCCGGCCGATCCCGCCGAGCCGACCAACACCACCGCCATCGCCGACCCGACCGAGGCCGCCGACGAGCCAGAGCCCGAGTCGGCGATTCCGGCGCCGGTCGACGCCGAGATTGCGGACGCGTTCTCCGGCGGCTGGTTCAGCGACCCCGGCGCCAATGGCCAGGTGGCACTGTGGGGCCTGGCGCTCGCCGCCATCGGGATCCTGTCGTACCTGCTCAGCCGCCGTGTCCGGCGCGACTGGGTCGGCCTGTGTGTCGGCATCGTCCCGTTCGTGATCGTGCTCTACTTCTTCTTCCAGAACGTCAACCGGCTCCTCCCGCCGAGCCTCTGAGGCATCAACGACCGGACTGCCGAGCCGGCTCGCGACGGGTACTGTCCTGGCATGCGCCGGCTCGCCGTGATCGCCCTCGTGCTGGCGTCCGCCGCCGGTGCCCCAGTCACCGATCGCGTGACTGCCGCTCCGGCGCCGGGACTCACCGACACGCTCGTTGCGGCGGTCCCGTCGCCGACCGCTGTCGAGGCGTTGCCAGGCGGGCGTGTGGTGGTGCTCGAGCAGGAAACGGGTCGGGTACGTCTGATCGATTCGGCGACCGGTCAGTTGCTGGCCTCGCCGGCGGCCCAGTTGGGCGTCTGCGCGGGCGGCGAACGGGGTCTGCTCGGCTTCACCCACGACCCAACGTTCTCGACGTCCGGACGGGTGTACACGTTCTACACCCGGACCGCACCGGGAGCACCGGGCGGATGCGTCAACCGGGTGAGCGCGTTCGTGATGTCAGGCAACCAGATCGACGTCGGATCCGAACAGGTCCTGATCGACAACATCTCCTCGGTGAACGGCAACCACAACGCCGGCGACCTCGACGTCGGCCCGGACGGCTTCCTGTATGTCTCGACGGGCGATGCCGGAGGTGACCCACGCGGCGACTCGGGTTCCGGCGGATCCAACGACGCGGCCCAGGACCTGTCGCTGCTCAACGGCAAGATCCTGCGTCTCGACCGGTTCACCGGGGCGCCTGCTCCCGGGAACCCACTCAGCGGAGCGGGCACGGTGGCGTGCGGGAGCAGAGGCAACACGGGTGCGACGCCCACGACGCAGTGTCAGGAGATCTACGCCTGGGGTCTGCGCAATCCGTATCGATTCGCGTTTGATCCGAACTCCCCGCGGTTCTTCGTCAACGACGTCGGCCAGAGCGCCCGCGAGGAGGTCAACCTCGGCGCCGCTGGCGCGAACTACGGCTGGAACATGCGTGAGGGACAGTGCCCACGCGGGCAGAACCCGCCGTGCGCCGGACCGCCGCCAGGCATCACCGATCCGATCCTCGACTACCCACGATCGGTCGGCACGTTCATCACCGCAGGCGCCTTCGTGCCCGACGCCACCTGGCCCGACCAGTTCGTGGGCGGGTACGTGTTCGCCGACGGCGGCCGAGGCCGGGTGTGGTTGCGCGACGCCGCAGGTGGCGTGGACTTCGACCGGCCGATCCTCACCGAGGCGTTCGGACTCGCCGACATGGCGTTCGTCAGCGAGCCGGGCGGCACGTCGCTCTACTACACGCTCAACGGGTCGTCCCAGGTGCGCAAACTGAACGTCGTCCTGGCGCCGACACCCCAGACGATTCAGCTGCAGGTCACCGGCGTCGCCGGTGTGCCTGCCAACGCCGACGCCGTCGTACTCAACATGACCGCCGTCAACGCCCGCAACGCCGGCTTCGCCACCATCCACCCCTGCGGCCAACCCCGACCCGAAGCCTCCAACCTCAACTTCACCAACGGACAGACCATCCCCAACCTCGTCATCGCCCGCCCCGGCACCAACGGACGCATCTGCATCTACAGCGACACCACCATCGACGTCCTCGCCGACCTCAACGGCTACTTCCCCGCCGGCTCCGGCTACACCCCCATCACCAACCCCACCCGACTCCTCGACACCCGCAACGGCATCGGTCCCTAGCGGCGCCGGAAGGCCGGCGTCGCACGTCCCTCAGCGACCGGCGAAGTCCGGGCGACGTTTGTCCAAGAAGGCGGTGCGTCCTTCCTCGGCGTCGGCGCTCGCCCAGGCTGCGCTGCGGGCCGCTTCGAACACGTCGTCGATGCCGGGTTCCGTGGCCGAGCGCTCGAGTCCGACCTTGTGGCCGGCGATGGTGAGCGGCGCCAACTGCGACAGTTCGTGCGCCCAGGCGACCGCATCGTCAAGCGTGCCGAGGCGATGGATGCCGCCGGTGGCGTGCAGTTGCTCGGCGGTGTAGGTCTGCGCGGCGAGCAGCATTGCCCGAGCGATCGGTGGCGAGAACTCCGAGGCGAGTCGGCGGATGGTCCAGTGGTCGACCACCAGGCCGAGCTTGGCAGCGGGGATCCCGAGCACGCTCGACGGCGTCGCGACCCGCAGATCCGTGGCGATCGCCAACTGTGCTCCCGCCCCGAGCGCCGGGCCGTCGATCGCAGCGATCACCGGGACCGACAACCGACCGAACCCGCGCAGCACCGCAGCGAGATCGGTCGCGAACTGGCCCTCCTCCACGCCGTTGAGATCGGCACCTGCGCTGAAAGCGGGTGGCTTGCCCGTCAGGACGACCGCCCGGATCGCATCCGGAGCACGCGCCGTGATCGCCGCCTGCACGTCGAGCAGTTCGAGCAGGGTGGCGTGGTCGACCGCGTTGCGTCTCGACGGCCGGTCGAGCGTGACGACCGACACGAATCCATCGTGGGTCAGATCGACCGTCATGTCCGGTGCGCTCGCGCTCGTAGCATGACACGACTGTATGTCGACGCCTCCTGCCACGCCCGAAGAGACCGATCCGGTTCGCGCCCGCCGTGCACAGATCGCGAAGTGGACGCTGCTCGCCAACCGAGTCGGGTACCTCTTCGTGGCGCTCGCAATGGCGTTGTTCTTCATCGCGTTCGCCATCGGGTTCTCACCGGCGATGGCGACCCTCGTGACCGTCACGTTGGTGATCGGTTGTGTGCTGCTCGCCCCCTCGATCATCGTCGGCTACGCCGTCAAGGCCGCCGAGCGCGACGACCGCGAACGCGGCTTCTGAGGTACGCGCTGATTGCGGAGCTGCTGCATTCCCTGACGCCGTTGGTGCCGTTACCATCGGGTAACTGATGTCCCCTCGTCTCACCGCAACCGCACGACGCGAGCAGATCCTCGACGTCGCACTCGAGGTGTTCGCCACCCACGGCTTCCATGGCGCCTCGATGAACGACGTCGCCGAGGCCGTCGGCGTCACCAAGCCGGTCCTCTACCAGCACTTCGATTCCAAGCGCGACCTCTACCAGGCGCTGATCGACGAGGTCGGCAACCGACTCCTCGCCAACATCGCGAAGGCGGCAGCCGAGGCCACCGACGGCAAGAGCCAGACCGAGCTCGGTTTCCGTGCGTACTTCCGCTGGGTCGCCGAAGACCACGATGGGTTCCGATTCCTGTTCGGGTCGGGAACACGCCGCGACGACGAGTTCAACGCCGCCGTCACCCGGATCACGGCCGAAGCCGCCAAGGCGGTCGCCCCGTTGATCGCCGTCGACATCGACGAGCGTCACCGCACGACGATCGCGCACTCCCTCGTCGGCATGGCCGAAGGTGCCAGCCGCCTGCTCGTCGAGCGCGGCGACGAGTTCGATCCCGACGAGATCGCCCAGGTCGTCGCCGACCTCGCCTGGGCCGGCCTCCGCGCCGTGCAGCCGGCGCCACCAGCCGCAGGCTGACGCCGCCACATCCCACGTCTGCGTGCGGATCCGGGTGGGGCGGGTCACCCGAACGGCAGCGCAAACGGATTCAGCACCATAAGGGTTGACAGCCGTTCACCCATCGGTCAGGGTGGCGACATGACCGACACCGTTGCATCCGTGCGCACACCTCGTCCGAGCGAGAACCCGTACCTCGGCGGCAATTACGCCCCGGTGGAGCAGGAGGTCACCGCCGTCGACCTTCGCGTCACCGGTGAGATCCCCGCCGACCTCGAGGGACGTTGGCTGCGCAACGGTCCGAACCCCGGATCCGACATCGATCCAGCCGTCCATCACTGGTTCTTCGGCGCCGGCATGGTGCACGGCGTGCGTCTCCGAGGGGGTCGAGCCGAGTGGTACCGCAACCGGCTGGTGAACGGCGGCGACGGGTTCTCGCCCAACACGAACGTCGGTGGGTTCGCCGGGACGACGTGGGCGATGGTCGAGGGCGGAACGCCGCCGGTCGAACTGGGCTACGAACTCGACTCGGTCGGCACCAACCGATTCTTCGACACGCTGCCGAACGGGTTCAGCGCTCACCCGAAGTACGACCCGGCGACCGGCGAGCTGCATGCGATGGCGTACCACTGGCCGGACCTGGTCGATCACGTCCAGTACGTCGTGGTCGGCTCCGACGGACGCGTCTCGAAGGTGGTCGATGTGCCGGTGCCCGACATGCCGATGATCCACGACATGTCGCTGACGAACACCTACGCCGTGGTGTACGACCTGCCGGTCACCGTCGACCTCGACGTCGTCGTGGCGGGTTACCCGTGGCCGTTCACCTGGGCGCCGGATCGAGCCGCCCGCGTGGGCCTGCTCCCGCGGACCGGGACGGCCGACGACATCATCTGGTGCGACGTCGACCCGTGTTACGTCTTCCATCCCCTCAACGCCTACGACGCCGACGACGGCACGGTCGTGGTCGATCTGTGTCGCTACGACACGATGATGGACGCGATCGCCACGGCCCGTTCGCCGACTCGCTCCCGACGTTCGACAGATGGGTGATCGATCCGACGGCGAAGCGGGTGTTCGAGACCCGCCTCGACGATCGTCCGCAGGAGTTCCCCCGCCACGATCCTCGGGTCGGCCTCCAGCGTCACCGCTACGGCTACACCTCCGAGGTCAGCGTCGGAGGCCCCAACCTGCACGGTGCGATCATCAAGCACGACGTCGACGCCGGCACGACCGAGGCCCATGAGTTCGGGCCCGGCCGCGGCGGCGCCGAGCCGCTGGTCGTGCCGAAGGCGGACAGCACTGCCGAAGACGACGCGTGGATTCTCACCGTCGTCTACGACCCGGCGAGCGATTCCAGCGAGCTGTGCATCCTCGACGGCCAGGACTTCACCGGACCCGAGGTCGCCCGCATCCACCTGCCGCAGCGGGTGCCGTTCGGGTTCCACGGCAACTGGGTCTCGGACAGCTCGGTGCCGCCACCCGCGTGAGCCCTCGTGCACTCGTGCGGGAAGCCCCACACGAGTGCACGCGAACACGAGAACACCAAGAGCGGGGCGTCAGTCGGCGGGGACGATGACGAGACTTGCCGCGCCGCTGGAGTCGGCGGCTGGTTCCTGCACGTCGATCTTCGCTGCGGCCAGCGCATCGGAGACCTCGGGGGCGACGCAGTAGTCGAGGCCGTGGACGCTCGCGGTGTGGTCACCGTCCATGGCTTCGTCGACGAACCCGAGCGAGATGCCCGCCTCACCATCGGTTGCGGCAGCGACCCTCAGGAGCGCATCACCGGGGATCCCCTGTTGGGTCCGGACGTCGGTCAGCATCGTGGCCGCGGGTTGGGTCAGGGTCAGCATGGTCATCCTCCTCGGATGTCGGTTGCGTACATCCAGCCCTACCGGCGCGCTCCTTCTCCGCCAACGTCCGGGGCCCGATCGGTCTCTGACCAGGGGGGTCGCGGACGGTCAGGCGATGGTCGCCGACGCCGGTGAGGTCCGGTCGAGCCAGCTGCGCGGCTCCGGGAGACGCTGCGTGGCGACGTACGCCACCACGACGGCCACGATCGCCAACGGCATGACCGCGTACGCGTCGCTCGACAGCAACACCGTCGCCAACAGCACGGAGGTGAACGGCAGCTTCAGCATGGTGGCGCACATCGCTCCGATGCCGATCGCAAGGCCCGGGACCAGTGACATACCAGGGAGTTCGGCGGCGAGCACACCGATCGCGCCGCCGATGAACAGGCTGGGAAAGATCGGTCCGCCACGGAACGCACTGAGCGACAGCGCGTAGGCCAACGCCTTGCACACGATCACGAGGATCAGCGCGCCCGTCGACCAGGTGGCCGACTGCTGCACGAGCACCGGCAGCTGAGCCTGGCCGGAGAACAGGACGTTCTCACCGCCCTGATCGGTGAGCTCGCCGAAGAGGATCGCCAGCAGGGCGATCGCCACGCCGAGCAGCGGCGTGACGAGCAGGCGCCGGCCGTGAACGAGCGTACGAACCGACAACGCAATCGTGTAGACGAGCCACCCGAGCAGCGGACACAACAGCCCGAGCACGAGCGCCCAGGCGAACATTGCGACCGTCGGCGTGGTGAACGCCGGGAGGTTGGGGATCGCCAGCGAGAACGTTCCCAGCCCGGTGAGCGAGTCGAGCCCGATGAACACCAGGTACCCGAGACCGGCGGCGAGCAGACCTGGGAGCAGGGCCACGGCCAGCATCGTCCCACCGAGGCCGGCGACTTCGAGCATCAGGAACGCCGCGACGATCGGCGAGCCGATCAGCGTGCTGATCGCGGCGAAACTTCCAGCGCTGGCGATCAGCGCGACCGCGGTCGGTTTCGAGTCGCGTCTGATGCTTCGGATCGCGAGCGCACCGAGCCCACTGCCGATGGCGATCAGCGGGGCCTCGGGTCCGAGCACGGCACCAAATGCCAGGGTCGCCAATGCGGCGAGCGCGACGCCCGGCAGTTCGATCGGCATCGTCGGCCCGCTCTCGTGGAATCCCTCCGAGGGCGAGTGTCCGCAGTTGCCCGGGAGCGACCGGATGCACAGGGCGACCAAGAGGCCCGAGAGTGCAAGCAGTGGAACCGGCCACCAGACCGGAGTCGAGTCGAAGCCCAGCCCACCCGGCAGGTCGCTGTACAACGCCTCCTGAAGCCAATCGACGAGCGCCAGGAAGCCGTAGGCGACGGCGGCGACAGGGAGTGCGATCAGTGCGGCCAGCACGAGCGCTCCGAGGTACTCGTTCGACTTGACGATCACCAGTGGGTCGACCGCCGCTGTCGGGTCGCCGGATGGACCAGCCGTTGCGTTCACGAGCACAACGTAGCCAGCCCGCCGCGCTCGGGCACCAGTTCGTCGGGAGCGTGAGGACTTCTCCGTTGCCAACCCTTCGAATCAACCCTTTCGGCGGGTGACCACTCATCACCACCCCGGTACGTTCGAGGCCCATCGCTCGTCACGAGAAGGACCCAGATTGAGCAAGTCGAACGAGCCCATCACGGTCGCTGTTGCGACGTACAGCAACAAGGCGTCGGCCGAGCGGGACTATGACGCGATCCGCGAGATCAAGCGTCACGGTCAGCTCGATCACCTCGCGATTGCGTTCGTGGAGAAGGACGATGATGGTGACCTCAAGGTCGCCCGACACGACTCGACCGCGAAGCACTTGGCGTGGGGGGGCGGAGTGCTCGGAGCATCACTGGCCGTCGTCTCGGCCCCGCTCGGCATCGTGTTCCTCGGCCCAGTGGCGGCCTCGACGGCGGTCTGGGCCGGCGTCGGGAGTTTCGTCGGCCATTTCCATCACAACATCCCGAAAGACGAGGTCCGCAAGATGAGCGACGTACTGGAAGCCGGGCAGTTCGGGCTGGTGGTCGTTGCGGTCAACCCGAAGGGAACGAACGTCGAAGCGCTGCTCGCCAATGCAGTCGCCACGGTCGTTCCCGCGAACGTCTCTGATCCAGCCGGCGCCCTCGCCGGCGCATTCGAAACCGCAGCCGGCTGATCGCATGACCTCCAACGATTCAACCTCCAACGCTCCAACCTCCGACACCCCGACCGACAGACGGCGAACGAAGTCCGCGGTGGCCAAACAGTCGATCGTCGCGCTGACGACCGTCGGCCTCCTGGTGCTGATCTTCGCCGTGTGCCTCGTCAGCGCCGTTCAGTTGCTCGCACCTCGCGACATGCCGTTCGGGATCACCGAACCGTCGCCCGTCGTCGACGCCGTCCAGCAGGAGTACAGCCTGGACCTGAAGACGTACTCGACCGAAGCCGACCTGATGGACGCCGCGGCGCGTGGCGACATCTACGGGGGCTACGTGGTCGGCTCGTCCACCGACCTGCTGGTGACGGTCCCGGCGAAGAGCTTCTTCGGCGAGGTCTACGTCTCGGCCGGATTCAAGGAGGCCGCCAAGACCGAGAGTCGGACCTTCACGACCACACCGGTGGCGCCGCTGCCGACCGCTGA
This sequence comes from Ilumatobacteraceae bacterium, assembly GCA_963715825.1. Lineage (GTDB taxonomy): Bacteria > Actinomycetota > Acidimicrobiia > Acidimicrobiales > Ilumatobacteraceae > Sva-07. The sequence continues at coordinate 6,505 of CAVQSI010000016.1, read as the reverse complement.
CCGGACCGGCGCGCTGGTGGGACTGCTGCTGCTCCCCACACTCGTCGGCGGGTACATGATCGCATCGCTGATGTTCTCGACCAGCCAGATCGCCGCCGCCCGAGGACGGATCGCGATCGTCTTGGCCTTTGCGGCCGCGGTCGCACTGATCACGGGCATCGCTGCGGGCCCGGTGATCGGTGCGTTCCCGACCAGTCATCTGTGGACACTCGTACCGTGCTTCTTCCTGGTGACCGCCGTGGTCGGGCTCTCCGCCGTCGCCATCCAGGCGCTGGTGGGCAAGCTGGGCTCGCTCGTCGTCGCGCTGCTGTTCATCATCATCGGGGGAGCCGGTGCCGGCGGTACCGGGGTCGCGTTGCTCCCGACGTACTGGCAGTACATCGGCGCGCTCTTCCTCCTCGCCACGCCATCGAGCTGTACCGGAACGTGCGGTACTTCGACGGCAACAACATCGTCACCCCGATCGCCGTCCTGCTGGCCTACGGGCTGGTCAGTCTCGTGGTGATCGTCGCCGTGACCCGCAGGTCGACCCCCGCCTCCGAGCCCGCGACCTCCGGCGACACGGTGGCAGCCGACGGCGACGCGGCCCGGCCCGACCGCCGACGTCTCGTCCCCAAGGACCTCATCGCTCCGGTTGCGTTCTCCCTCATCCTCACGACGCTCTTCGCGGTCAACTACATGAGCTCGGGACACGAACCGATCGCCAACGACATGCCGTTCGGTGTCGTGGGATCAACCGAGCTGGCCGAGGCCGCTCAAGGCGCCCTGTTCGACCTCGACATCACCCAGTACGACGATCAAGATGCCGCCACCCAGGCGATGGACCGCGGCGAGATCTACGGAGCACTCATCACCACCGACTCGCCGACCGAGCTGATGGTGGTCAACACCATCAGCGACATCTCACCACTCGACATCGCGGGCAATTTCGAGAAGGCCGCTGAGTCCGCGGGTGAGACGATCAGCGTGAAGGCCTACGCCCCCACGCCGCTGGCACCGAAGGACCCGTTCGCCCTGGTGCCGGCAACCCTGCTCGTGGTGCTGCTGATCGGCGGCTACATGTCCGCTGCGCTGCTGACCACCTCCGTCGGCTCGGCGTCGGCACGTTGGCGAGGCGTCTGGCTCGCCGGGTTCTCGGTCGTCACGGGGTTGGTCCTGAATCTCGTGACCACGTACTGGCTCGACGGGTTCCCGGAGGACTCGTTCTGGGTGGCCTGGCCGATCCTGTCGCTGATCATCCTCAGCGTCGCGCTCTTCGCTGCGGTCATGCGCCGCGTCCTCGGACCAGCAGGCATCGTCGTCACCTTGATCGTGATCCTGCAGTTCGGCAACCCGTCGTCGGGCGGATCCAACGGCGCCGCCTACCTCACCCCGTTCTGGGACGGCATCGGGCCGTTCCTGCCACCGCGCAACGCGTTCCTGCTGCTTCGCAACACGCTGTACTTCGACGGCAACGGCATCGCCCAGCCGCTCTTCGTGTTGCTCGCCTATGCGATCATCGGCGCAGCGGTCCTCGGCTTCCTCGACTGGTACCGCTCGCCCGAGCTGTCCGTCCCCGGGCTCGACGGCGACGACGCAACCCAAGCCGCCGGCGTCGCGATTCCCGTGGGGCCCTTGCCGTAGTTGTCGCGAATGCGGCGCCGACCAACGCCGTGCTCGCCGATTGATAGGTTCCGAGCGTGCCCACTTCGCCGTCGACCGCGTCGTCGGGCACCCCGACCTTCGTCGCCCCCCTCTTCGGGGCGAGGTTCGATCCGCCACGGCGACGGCCGAGCGACGTCGACAGGACGGCGCTGCTGACGTCGAGCAACGATGGTGACCCGGCCCGACTCGTCATCGTTTCTGCGCCGGCCGGCTACGGCAAGTCCACGCTTGCAGCCCAACTCGATGCTGCCGACACCGTCCGCAAGCGGATGTGGCACCCCATCGAACCGATCGACAACGATCCCGTGGCGTTCGCAGCCCGCCTGCTCGCCGGCCTCGAGCGACTGGCCCCGTTCTCACCGGAGATACGGGCTGTCGCCGAGCAGACAGCGACACGGACAGGCACCGAGATGGTTCCGATGCTGCTGTCGGTGATGCATCAGTGCGAGCCGCTGCGGATCACGTTCGACGACGCTCACCACCTGTCGTCGCCGGCCAGTCTGTCGATGCTTCAGCAGATCATCGCCGCGATGGGCGAGGGATCACAGGTGGTCATCGCCACCCGTGTCACCCCCGACCTCGGGCTTGCCCGACTGCGCGCCTCGGGCGACCTTGTCGAGATCGGGCCGAGCGAACTCGCCATGGACCTCGACGAGACGTCAGCGGTGTTGGCGTCTGTTGGACATCGAGTTGGACACCGCCGAGACCGAGGCGTTGTCCCAACAAACGGAAGGGTGGCCGGCGGGTCTCGCGCTCGCGGCGATCGCCATGTCGAACTCGCCGAGTTCAACGGCGCCCCGCATCCCCTCGGGCCGTCGGCGAGAGATCGCCGACTACCTGGTCGAGGAGGTCCTCTCCACGCAGTCCGACGAGGTTCGTGCGTTCCTCGTGCGAATCGCCCTGCTCAGGCGGTTCAACGCCCAACTCTGTGATGCCATGCTTGCCCAGGACGGTTCGCACGAACTCCTCGATCGGCTGGACCGGATCCACCTGTTCGTCGTGCCGCTCGACGACGAGCGCCGGTGGTATCGGTTTCACCACCTGTTCGGTGAACTCCTCAACGACCAGTTCGAACGGATCGGCGCCCCCGAACGGAACACGTTGCTGAACCGAGCAGCGATCTGGCACCTCGAACACGGCACGATCGACGAGGCGCTGCACTACGCGCAGCGCAGCGGGGATTTCGCTCTCGCGGGCCAGATCGCTCTCGGTCATGGACCGAGGCTGATCCGAGCGGGGCAGATCGACACGCTTCGATCCTGGATCGAGCGCTCGACCAACGACGAGATCACCTCCGATGCGGCGTTCTGCATCGCCGCGGGCGGGGTGGCCGCCCTCTTGGGCGAACCGAAAGCCCACCGTTTCGTGAACGCTGCCGAGCAGTTCCCGCTCGACGGGCCATCGCCCGACGGAGCGTCGTCGATGCGCTCCTCGTTGACCAACCTTCGGTCGCTGCTCGGAGCCGACGGATTCGTCCAGATGCTGGCCGACGGTCATCAGGTGTACGAACTCGAACACGTGACGCACTCACCGTGGATGACGGGTGGCTGTCGGGCGATCGGCCAGGCGCTCGTCGGCCTCGGGCGGCCTGATGAAGCACTCCCGTATCTCGAGGAAGGGCTGCGGCTCTGTGCAGAGTTCTCGATCCGCGGCTACCAGGAAGTCGTCTTCCTCGGGCACCTCGCGCTCGCCCACATCGATCTCTCCGAGTTCACCGCGGCAAGCGACCGTGTCGAGGAGGGATCTGCCATCCTGCAGCGCACCGATGTCTCACAGCCGATCCATGCGTTGGCGCTCTGGACGGCCGAAGCGAGCGTCGCGACCCATCGCGGCGACCTCGATCGGGCCCGGCAAGCGCTCGCCCGGGTCGAGCAGTACCTGGATCTGTCCGCAGCGATGGTGTGGCTCCAAGCCGAAGTCGCCGTTCGATGTGCCGAGACCTGCTGGGCGTCGGGGGACCGGGCTCGGGCGACACGATTCGCCGACCGGGCCCGCGTGGCGCTCGAGCTCGTCCCGGACTCGGAAACACTGACCGGGAGACTGACCAGCTCCTCGCAGAGGGCGAGCGGCCTGGCGATGCTGACATCGATCGAGCGCCAGATCCTCGAGCAACTCGCGACACACCTCACCCTCGAACAGATCGGTCGCAAGCGATACGTGTCGCGGTCAACCGTCAAGACACACGTTGCGTCGATCTACTCGAAACTCGGTGTCAGCACACGCGCTCAAGCCGTCTCGATCCTTCAGACCGACCCGAGCAGCACCACGTGAGCGCCTGAACAGGCCGACCGAAGTTCGTCGGCGGTGTCCCGAACTCGGCCATTGTGGACGATGCGCCCAGATCGTGAGTGGCATATCGTCTCCGATGGTGAGCGCCAGACGCACATGTGAGACCGATGGTTGTCCTCGCCCCGCCGATCGAAGGGAGTCTCGATGATCGCTGCCCTCGATCTGGTTGCTGCCATCGACCCCGTCCCGTGGGCGCGTTCTCAGATGGCGTTCACGTTGGCGGTGCACATCATCCTGGTACCGCTCGGGGTGTCGTGGGCCTTGATGATGTTGATCGCCAACTATCGCGGGATCAAGAAGCACGATGCGGATGCACTGCTACTGGCGCAGCGTTGGTCGAAGTACATGGCGGTGACGTTCGCCGTCGGGGCGGTGACCGGCACGATGTTGTCGTTCCAGTTCGGTTTGTTGTGGCCGGACTTCATGGGCCAATGGGGTGAAGTCTTCGGTATTCCGTTCGCGTTCGAGGGCCTGTTCTTCTTCACCGAGGCGATCTTCATCGCGATCTACATCTACGGGTGGCGGCGTCTGAAGCCGTGGGCGCATTTCTGGACTGGTGTGCCGATCGTGTTCACCGGGATCCTCGGCGACGCGGCGGTGGTGTCGGCGAACGCGTGGATGAATTCGCCGGAGGGCTTCACGCTCGACGCGGCGGGCAACGTGGTCGATGTCGACCCGTTGGGTGTGATCTTCAACGATGCGATGCCGTTGATGTCGTTGCACATGATCTTCGCGGCGTACATCGTTGGCGGCTTCCTGGTTGCGTCGGTGTACGCGGTCGGGATGCTGCGCGGCCGTCGCGACCGGTATCACCGGTTGGGGCTGATCATCCCGTTCACCGTCGCCGCGATCGCAATGCCGTTCCAGATGGGTGTCGGTGACTCGCTGGCGCGCTGGGTCTACAACAACCAGCCGATGAAGTTCGCGGCGATCGAACTCGTGCCGGAGACCTCGAGCGACGTACCCGAAACGATCCTCGGCCGCCTGAACGCCGACGGCACCGTGAGCGGTGGGTTCGAGATTCCGGGATTGGCGTCGTGGCTGTCGGATCCGAGCACCGGGCGCGACACCGTCATCCAGGGCCTCGATTCGTTCCCGCCCGAGAGCATCCCCACGGTGCGCCAGGTCAACACCGTGCACCTCGCATGGGATGTCATGATCGGACTGGGGACCCTGATGTTCCTGATCTCGCTGTGGTGGGGTGGCAGCTGGCTGTTCAGACGCGACATGCCCCAGAGCAAGTTGTTCCTGTGGATTGCGTCGACGCTGGGTGTCGTGGCGGTGATCTGCATGGAGGCCGGCTGGATCGTCAGTGAGGTCGGTCGACAACCCTGGATCGTGTACGAGTTGATGACCGTCGAGGAAGCCGCCACCGAGAACACCGGCGTGTGGATCACCTTCATCGTCTACGTCGCTGTCTACACGGCGCTCGCCGCAGCGACCGTCTACGTACTGCGACGCATGAGTCGACGCTTCCGTGAGCAGTCCACCGCCGAGCACGGCACCCCGTACGGCCCGGCCGAGGAACCGGATGCTGCGGTGGACGCCGACGAACAGACTTCGGTGAGCGCACCGTGAGCACCGTCGCGGCGATCATCTTGTTCATTGCGATCATCGGCTACTCGATCTTCGGCGGCGCCGACTTCGGTGCAGGATTCTGGGACCTCACCGCCGGCGGGACCGACCGGGGCGAGCAGCCACGAGCCGTGATCGACCATTCGATCGGGCCGGTGTGGGAAGCGAACCACGTGTGGCTGATCTTCGTGCTCGTCGTGCTGTGGACCTGTTTCCCCGAGGCCTATGCATCGATCATGCTCACGATGTTCGTACCGATCTCGCTCGCCGCGCTCGGCGTGCTGATTCGAGGGTCGAGCTTCGCGTTCCGTCACGCACTGTTGAACACCCGCGACCGACGAGCGTTCGGTGCGCTGTTCGGAGTTTCGTCGTTGCTGGTGCCGTACTGCCTCGGCGCGATCGCCGGCGGGATCGCCTCGGGCCGGGTGCCCGACGGCGGCATCGCGGGCGACCCCGTCGACAGTTGGGTCAATCCGACCTCGATCCTCGGTGGCGTGCTCGCCGTGTGCGTTGTCGCATTCCTGGCAGCCACCTACCTCGTGTGGGACGCACGACGCCTGTCCGACGATTCCATGGTCGAGTACTTCCGTCGACGTGCGATCGGCGCCGGCCTCGTTTCGGGCGCCGTCGCACTGGGTGGAATCGCCGTGCTGGCTAGCGATGCCGACTACCTCTTCGACGGTCTGTTGTCGCGGGGCCTCGTCTTCGTCATCGTGTCAGCACTGTGCGGAGTCGCGACGCTCTGGCTCCTGACGCGGGCGCAGCATCGCGGTGCCCGATTGACGGCGATCGGCGCCGTCGTGTCCGTCATCGTTGCCTGGGGCGTCGCCCAGTGGGACTATCTGCTCCCCGAGACCCTGACCGTCGAGGCGGGCGCCGCCACATCGGCAACCATCTGGACCGTCACGATCGCGACCGGCTTGGCAGTTGTCTTCGTCTTCCCGGCATTCGGCCTGCTCTACCACCTCGACCAGAAAGGTCTCCTGCCCGAAGAGGG
>CAVQSI010000015.1:0-10037 GCA_963715825.1 Ilumatobacteraceae bacterium | reverse complement strand
GGCCAAGAAGACGACAGCGAAGAAGACGACAGCGAAGAAGACGACAGCGAAGAAGACGCCGGCCAAGAAGACGCCGGCGAAGAAGACGCCGGCGAAGAAGACGACGGGCCCTGCCACCTCCGACTGACGTCCCGAGGGTTCGCCAAGAGTTCATCCGGTGGCCACCGCAATGTCGCGCGAGGGCCATGTGCGTCTCATAGGTTCCGAGACGCACATCGACCACTCGGAGGTACTTCACATGGAAGCGTTCCTCGCCCTCATTGCCGCTCAGGTGATCCTTCTCCTCGCCGAACGCCTACTCGGCCGGGTTCTCGGGATCGCCATTCCGACCTGACGTCGACGGCGGCACTCGCCGTCGTTCGATGCAATCCCTCCGTCTTGGCGTCGCTCTCCAGGTGTGACCACTCGGGATGGCACGAATCGATGCCGAGCAGGTCGCTTGCGGCCGGTGGCGTCGAAGGGCATCGCCGGCCCTGAGGTTCCTGGGGGAGAAGGATCGCCCACTTCGGTCGATGCGGTACCACGGCGCGTTGTCGTACGTTGCGAGCGTGAGTGCGCAGACGTCTTCCAACGGTGGATTCCTGATGCGATCCCACACCTCGTCATGCATCCACGTCGTGGCCCATCCCACCTCATTCCTCGAACAACAACTCACCTTGGAGACGACATGACCGACAACCACTACGACGTCGTGATCATCGGCAGCGGTGCCGGCGGTGGCACGCTCGCCTGGAAGCTCGCACCGTCGGGCAAGCGGATCCTGCTGCTCGAGCGGGGTGACTACCTCAAGCGCGAGGAGGACAACTGGGACACTGTTGCGGTCTTCGCACGCGGGAAGTATCTGACCACCGAGCAGTGGCTCGATCACGACGACGACGAGTTCACGCCGGAGCAGAACTACTACGTCGGCGGCAACACCAAGTTCTACGGCGCCGCGCTGTTCCGCCTGCGCCCGGAGGACTTCGGCGAGATCCGACACCACGGTGGGATGTCGCCTGCCTGGCCGCTCTCCTACGCCGACTTCGAGCCCTGGTACGCCGCCGCGGAGGAGCTCTACGTCGTCCACGGCGAAGCGGGCGAGGACCCCACCGACGGTCCACGATCGGGCCCGTATCCCTACCCGCGTGTCGAGCACGAGCCACGTATCCAGCAGCTCCACGACGACCTCGTCGGACTCGGGCACCATCCGTCGCACCTCCCGATCGGTGTGATGCTCGACCAGGACGCCAACGGCGACGCGATCCACACGAGTCGCTGTATCCGCTGTAGCCGCGTCGACGGGTTCCCGTGTCTCGTGAACGGCAAGGCCGACGCGCAGACGGTCTGCGTCGACCCGGCGCTGGTGCATCCCAACCTCGAACTGGTCACGAACGCCAGGGTCGATCGGCTGGAGACGGACGATTCGGGCCGTCGGGTGTCGGCCGTCGTGGCAACGCTCGCCGATGGATCCGAGGCCCGGTTCTCCGGCGACATGGTCGTGGTGTCGTGTGGTGCCCTCAACTCGTCGCTGCTGCTGCTGAAGTCCGCCAACGATGCCCACCCCAACGGATTGGCGAACAGCTCCGACCAGGTCGGGCGCAACTACCTGCGCCACAACAACCTCGCCCTGATGGCGGTGTCGAAGGACCCGAACCCCACGGTGTTCCAGAAGACCCTGGCGCTCAACGACTGGTACTCCAAGGGCGACGACTGGGACTACCCGATGGGTGGTATCCAGATGCTCGGCAAGTCCGATGGTGAGATGCTGCGTGGCAAGGCGCCGCGCTGGGCGAAGTTCGGCGCCAAGATGGTGCCCGGACGATCGCTGCAGATGCTGGCGCACCATGCCGTCGACTTCTGGCTCTGCAACGAGGATCTCCCACGACCTGAGAACCGGATCACGATCGACCGCCAAGGCGTCGTGCGCCTCGCGGTCGACGGCAAGAACAACATCGAGGGCCTCAAGCGGCTCCGCAAGAAGTTGCAGTCGATGCTCGGCGACCTCGGCATGCACGACGAAATGCACGAACGCAACGTCTATCTGCACCAGGGCATGGACATCTCGGCAACAGCTCACCAGGCAGGGACAGCCCGCTTCGGAACGGACCCGGCATCATCGGTGCTCGACGTCAACTGCCGCACGCACGACATCGACAACCTCTACGTGGTCGATTCGAGCTTCTTCGCCTCGATCGGTGCGGTCAACCCGACGTTGACGATCATCGCCAACTCGCTCCGCGTCGGAGACCACCTGCTCGAACGCCTGGGGTGAGCGACGCCCAGCGGGCAACGCTCGATCAGGGCCCGTCCATCCACGGCTCGTGCCAGTTGCTGTGGCCGAGGACCAGCGCGTCGGCCTCCTGCGGGCCCCACGAGCCGGGCGCGTACGAGTGCACCGGTGGCGGCGAGTCGACCAGGGGCTGCATGATGCGCCACGTCTCCTCCACGCCGTCCTGGCGAGTGAAGCGTGTCGTGGCTCCGACCATCGCGGCGTGCAGGAGTACCTCGTAGGGCGTCGCGCCCTCGCCGCCCTCGTCGGCGAACTTCATGTCGAGTGTGATCGGCTCGGCGTGTGCTCTGCCCGCGCGATGTGCTTCCATCACGATCCGCACGCCGGTCGTCGGGTCGAGTCGGATGATGAATTGATTGGGTTCGGAGTGTCCGCGTTCGAGCACGTCGAAGCCGAGCTTCGGTGGATGCTTGAACACGACGCGCAGCTCGGTCTGGGTGGCAGCGAGGAGCTTGCCGGTGCGGATGAAGAACGGCACGCCCGACCAGCGCCAGTTGTCGATGTCGAGTCGCAGGGCGGCGAAGGTCTCGGTGGTGGATCCGGGTGCGACGCCGTCGACGTCGAGGTACCCGTCGTACTGGCCGCGCACGTAGTGGGCAGGGTCGGCGGTGTTGACCGCACGGAAGGCGGTGACGAGTGCGTTCTTGAGGTCCTCCGACCGCCCGCCCGCCGGTGGCTCCATTGCGGTGGCTGCGACCACCTGCATCAGGTGGTTGACGACGACGTCGCGGAGGGCGCCGACCGGGTCGTAGAAGTGGCCTCGGTCGGCGACGCCGAAGTCCTCGGCCATCGTGATCTGCACCGATTCGATGTAGTTGCGGTTCCAGACCGGTTCGAGCATCGTGTTGGCGAAGCGCAGGTACAGGGCCTCCTCGAGACCCATCTTTCCGAGGTAGTGGTCGATGCGGAGCAACTGCGACTCGTCGACGTACTGGTGGAGTTCGGCGGCGAGCGCCCGCGCCGATTCGAGGTCGTGGCCGAACGGCTTCTCGACGACGACTCGGGCGTTGCCCGTCAGATCGGCGTCGTGCAGCCCCTTGATGACGGCGGAGAAGAGGAATGGTGGAACCTCGAGGTAGAAGACCGGAAGCGACGCACCCGTGATCGCAGACGCGACGCGTGTGTAGGTGGCGCTGTCGGTGAAGTCGCCCTGCACGTACGACAGCCGGGCAGCGAACCGGTCGAACACGTCGCCGTCGAGCGACTCGCCGGTACCGATGATCGATTCGCGGGCGCGTTCGACGAGTTGGTCGACGGTCCAGTCGTCGCCGGCGACGCCGACGATCGGGCAATCGAGGAGCCCGCGCCGTTCGAGGCGGTAGAGCGAGCGGAAGGTCATCACCTTCGCGAGGTCGCCGGTGATCCCGAAGATCACCAACGTGTCGCAGTTCTTCGTGTCGGCCATGGTCAGGTCACTTTCTGGTCGTCGGATGTCGTGGGAGCGTCGGGAAACGGCGTCGGTTGGATGATCGATCGCACGCTCGCCGGAAGGCTGAGGTCGCCGCCGACGTGCGCGGTGCTGAACTGGCGCTCGGCGCGGCCGCGGCCGATCATCGATCGCATCCAGCGCAACATGGTGGTCAGCCGGTTGCCGTAGCCGCTCAGGAACGCAAGGTGGACGAAGAACCAGACGAACCATCCCGCGAAGCCGCTCAGGCGCAACCCGCGGACGCTGGCGATCGCCCGGAACCGGCCGACAGCGGCGACGCTGCCGAGGTCACGGTACGTGAACGCCACGGACGGTTTGCCGTCGAGGCGCCGAGCGATCGTGTTCGCCGCGTGCAGGCCGCCCTGCATCGCGACCTCCGCCACGCCGGGCAGGTGCTGATAGGTGGCCATGTCACCGATCGCGAACACCTCGGGATGCCCGGGCAGGCTGAGATCGTCGGCCACCTCGATCCGACCGGCACGATCGAGCGTCGCGCCGCTCTGCTCGGCGAGCAGTCGCGTCAACGGTGACGCCTGCACCCCGGCCGCCCACACCGTGGTGTGCGCCTCGATCCTGGACGCGGTGCCGTCGGCGCCCAGCACGTCCACGCCGTCGGCGTCGACGCCGACGACGCGGGAGTGCATCTGCAACTCGACACCGAGACCGTCGAGTTCGTTCCTCGCAGCATGCGACAGGCGATCGCCGAACGTCGCCAACGGTTCGTCGCCGCCGTCGACGACGATCACGCGGACCGACGACGGATCGATGCTGCGGAACTCGTTGCGCAGCGAGCGAGTCGCGAGCTCACGCACCTGGCCCGCCAGTTCCACACCGGTGGGGCCGGCGCCGACGATCACCACGGTCAGCCAGCGTCGCCGTTCGTCGGGGTCGGTCGCGAGTTCGGCCATCTCGAACGCGCCGAAGAAGCGGCGGCGCAACTCCAGGGCGTCATCGATCGTCTTCATCCCCGGCGCGTGCCGCGCGAGTTCGTCGTGGCCGAAGTACGACTGCCCAGCACCCGCCGCGACGATCAACGAGTCGTAGTGCAACTCCAGCGAGTCGACGTCTCCGGGCGCAGACGCGTGAACGACGCGACCGTCCAGGTCGAAGCCGGTCACCTCGGCGAGCAGAACCCTGGTGTTGACCGCGCCGCGCAGGATGTGGCGCAGCGGCATCGCGATCTGCCCGGGCGACAGCATCCCAGTGGCCACCTGATACAGCAGCGGCTGGAACAGATGATGATTGCGCCGGTCGACCAGCGTGACGTCGACATCCATGTGGGCGAGCCGACGAGCAGCGAACAGGCCCCCGAACCCACCACCCACCACCACGACCCGATGGCGCTGCGCTGAACTCATCGTGCGGCCCGATCACGCAGCACGGCGGGAATGTCGCTGGTCGAGTACACGCCGTCACCGGGGCGGCGGCGGATGAGATCGGCGACGAGACCCGTCCAGCCGGTCTGGTGTGTGGCCCCGAGACCCGCTCCGTTGTCGCCGTGGAAGTACTCGTTGAACCCCACGTTGCCGAACCATCGCGGGTCGTTCTGGAATCGGTCGACCCCGCCGAAACAGGGTCGGCGGCCGTCGGCGTCGACGGTGAACAGCCCGATGAGTCGCCGACGCAGATCGGAGGCGATCTGGTCCAGGCTCAGGAACTCCCCGCTGCCGGTCGGGTACTCGACGGTCAGCTCGTCGCCGAAGAATCTCCCGTACCGTTCGATCGCACCGATCAGCAGATAGTTGAGCGGCATCCAGATCGGCCCGCGCCAGTTGGAGTTGCCGCCGAACATCGAGGTGGTCGACTCGGCGGGCTCGTAGTCGATCGACGCTCGAACGCCTTCGACGTCGAGCTCGTAGGGGTGGTCGCGGTGGTGGGCCGACAGCGCCCGGAACCCGTGCGGCGAGAGGAACTCGTCGGGATCGAACAGGCGAGCGAGGATCCGCTTCAACCGCTCGACGCTGGTGACACCGAGGAGCACACGGAGCTCACCCGGCTCGCCGCGCACGGCGCCCTGTTCGATCAGGCCCGAACGATCGCCGAGTTGCTCGACGAGCCGGCCGACGCCCTTGCCGAGCACCTTCGCCCGGTCGAGGACCTCCTGGTCGAGCACGACAGCGGCCAACGCGGGGATGATGCCGACCATCGACCGGACCCTGAGCGGAACGACAGCACCTCCGGGTGTCACCAGCTGGTCGTAGTAGAAGCCGTCCTCGTCGTCCCAGACGCCGGACGACTCCATCGCCTGGCGGATCGCGGCGAAGTGATCGAGGAACTTCAGGATCAAGTCGTCGGCCGGCCGACGCCCCGCCCGCTTCAGGATCGTGGCGATCGACGCCATCGTCAGCGCGTAGAAGGCCATCCAACCAGTGGCGTCGGATTGCGCGAGGCGGCCGTCGACCGGAAGGTGCGAGCGATCGATCGGGCCGATGTTGTCGAGGCCGAGGAACCCGCCCTCGAACAGATTGCGGCCCTCGGCATCCTCCAGATTGATCCACCAGGTGAAGTTGACGAGCAGCTTGTCGAACACCCGCTCGAGGAAGTCGAAGTCGCGGGCGCCGTCGATCGCGAAGACCTCGAGCGCCGCCCACGCCTGGACCGGCGGGTTGACGTCACCGAAGTCCCACTCGTAGGCGGGCAGCGCCCCGTTGGGGTGCTGGAACCACTCCCGGCACACGAGGAGCAACTGGTACTTCGCGAACTGCGCATCGACGTGGGCCAACGTGACGCAGTGGAAGCCGAGATCCCATGCGGCGAACCACGGGTACTCCCACGGGTCCGGCATCGACATGATGTCGAACGCGTCGAAGTGCGTCCACCGCGAGTTGCGTGCCGAGCGGCGAACCTCCGGCGGCGGCGGTTGGGTCGGATCGCCGTCGAGCCAACGGCTCACGTCGTAGGCGAACAGCTGCTTCGCCCAGAGCATCCCGGCGAACGCCTGGCGCATCACCATCGCCTCGTCGTCGGAGCAGCCCGCCGGCGTCAACGACGCGTAGAACTCGTCCGCCTCGTGTTCGCGTTGGGCGAGGATCCCATCGACATCCGCCGTCGGAGCGACCGTCTCGCCGGTGGGGCGCAGTCGGAGCCGGACCTCCGCTGTGGCCCCCGGAGCAACGTCGAGCTGATACCACATGGACACCTTCGTACCGGTGTGTTCCGGGTTGACCGTGGGTTCGCCGTGCACGACGTGGTCGTTGATGCCGTCCTTGGGGAACGGGGTGCCCGTGTCGGATCCGTACAGCCGCCGCTCGTTCGTCTCGTTGTCACAGAACAGCGGCGTCGGTGCGGCTCCGTCCGGGCCGGCCTCTGCCACCAGTTCCATCGGGCCGACGACCGGGTGGTCGAACACCACGGCGCCATCGTCGCGGAGTCGCAACTCCGGTTTCTCGGCGCCGACGTCCCAGCTCCACGTGTTGCGGAACCATGCCGTCGGAAGCACGTGCAGCGCGGCGACGTCAGCGCCGACGTTGGTCGCGCGCACGACCATGACGATGTCGTCGGGGCCCGCCTTGGCGTAGTCGACCTCGACCACCCAGTACCGGTCGTCGTCGAAGGCGCCGGTGTCGAGGAGCTCGTACTCGGGCTGCTGCTTGTCGCGCCGGGCGTTCTCGGCGACGAGATCGCCGTAGGGAAATGCCCGCTGCGGGTAGTGGTACCGCCAGCGATTCCACGCGTGACTCGGCAACGCATCCAGATACCACCAGTAGTCCTTGGCGTCCTCGCCGTGGTTGCCCTGCGCACCGGTCAGCCCGAACATCCGCTCCTTGAGGATGGCGTCGTTGCCGTTCCACAGCGCCAACCCGAGACAGAACCGTTGCTCGATGTCGGAGAAACCGGCCATGCCGTCCTCGCCCCACCGGTAGGCGCGAGACCTCGCATGATCGTGAGGAAAGTACGCCCAGGCGTCGCCATCGGCGCTGTAGTCCTCGCGGACCGTCCCCCACTGGCGTTCACTCAGATACGGCCCCCACCGGTACCAGTCCCCAGCCTCGAGCAGGCCGTCGGCGAGCTGGCCGAGCGTCGCCACACGACCACGCTCGGCAGCGTTGTCTGCCGTTGTCGTCTCGGTCACGAGCGTTACCGTAGTAGTCGTGCCCGGGCGGGGATTCCGCCACATCGGGTGAATCCTCGACCGGCCGATCCCATCTACGCTCGGCGTCGATGCAGGACTTCTCGACCATCGGGCGCGTTGCAGGTTGCACTCCATGACCGCCGTCGAACGAGGGACGCCGGACCCACTCGGTGCCACCGTGCGCAGCCGTGGCGTGAACTTCTCGATCTACTCCCACCACGCCGAGTCGGTCGAACTCGTCCTGTTCACCGGTCGACGCGGCAGCAAGGTCGGCCGTACCCTCACGTTGGACCCCGACGAGCACCGCACCGGCAACTACTGGCACATCTACGTGCCCGGCGTTCGACCCGGTCAGGTGTACGGCTACCACGTCGACGGCCCGTTCGACCCCGACCGCGGGCTCTGGTTCGACCGAACGAAACTGCTCCTCGATCCCTACGCGAAGGCCGTGATCGACGACGACTACGACCGGGTTGCGGCTGGGCGCCGCGACGAACCGAATCTCGCGCAGGCAATGAAGGCCGTCGTCGTCGACGAAACGGCCTACGACTGGGAGGGGGACCGCCCGCTCGGACTCCCGTTCCGTGGTGGAGCGATCTACGAGATGCACGTACGCGGGTTCACCGCCCATCCCAGTTCGAAGATCCGACCGAAGCGTCGTGGCACCTACGCCGGGCTGGTGGAGAAGATCCCGTACCTCCAGGACCTGGGCGTCGAGATGGTCGAGCTGCTCCCGGTGTTCCAGTTCGACCCGCAATCAGCCCCCGACGGTCGACCGAACTACTGGGGCTACGAGCCGCTCGGTTTCTTCGCACCACACCGCGCCTACTCGTCGTCCAGAAGCGTCGCCGGGCCCGTCGACGAGTTCCGCGACATGGTCAAAGCCCTCCACCGGGCAGGCATCGAAGTGATCCTCGACGTGGTGTACAACCACACCGCGGAGGACGGTGTCGACGGGCCGACGGTGTCGATGCGAGGGATCGACAATCCGACCTACTACCTGTTGGACCGAGCCGACCGCTCGCGCTACGTCGACGACAGTGGTGTCGGCAACACACTCGATGCCAATCACTCGATCGTCCGCCGTCTTGTGATGGACAGCCTGCGGTACTGGGTGCAGCACATGCACGTCGACGGGTTCCGATTCGATCTCGCGTCGGTGCTGTCCAGAGGCGAGGACAACGAACCACTCGACGACCCGCCACTGCTGTGGGAGATCGACACCGATCCCGTGCTGGCAGGGACCAAGATCATCGCCGAGGCATGGGACGCGGCCGGCCTCTACCAGGTCGGTTCCTTCGCAGGAGACCGATGGGCGGTCTGGAACGGGCCCTACCGCGATGTCGTGCGCCGGTTCGTCAAGGGCGCCGACCGCTCCGTGGTCGGATTCGCCGACGCGCTCACCGGGAGTCCGAACGTGTTCGGCGATGTCGACCGGGACCCGATGCGCAACGTCAACTTCGTCGTCGCCCACGACGGGTTCACCCTGAACGACCTGGTGTCGTACGACAGCAAGCACAACGACGCCAACGGCGAGCACAACCACGACGGCAGCGACCAGAACGACAGCTGGAACTGCGGCGCCGAGGGTCCCACCGACGACGCCGACGTCGAAGCGCTGCGCGCCCGTCAGATCAGGAACTTCTTCGTGCTGTTGATGCTGTCGCAGGGGCGACCCATGTTCACGATGGGCGACGAGGTCCGCAGAACCCAGCAGGGCAACAACAACGCCTACTGCCAGGACAACGAGATCAGCTGGTTCGACTGGAGCCTGGTCGACGAACACCGCGACCTGCACGACTTCGTCAGCACGCTGCTCCACTTCCGACAGGACAGCCCGCTCTACGGCGATGAGCAGTTCTGGGCCCGTCCGGGCGGCACCGACGTCCGCTGGCACGGCGTCGAACCCGACCGGCCGGACTGGGGTGACACGTCACACTCGATCGCCTTCGAGCTCCAGTCCCCAGACGGTGATCATCGCCTCTACGTCGCCGTGAACACCTACTGGGAACCGCTGGACTTCACGCCTCCTGGGTTGCCGGACGAGCTGAGCTGGTCGCTCGCCATCGACACGAGCAGGGCGTCAGTCATCGATCGCGATGCGCCGACGATGGTCGACGTGCCGTTGCGTGTCGCCGATCGCTCGGTCGTGTGCCTGGTGGCCGAGCGGCGCTGAGTTGGTGTCAGTCGCCGGGAACGCGGCGGTCCTGGACCACGTAGGCCATGATCAGTGCCAGCGGGAATGTGTCGCTCGCTCGCCGAGGCGC
>CAVQSI010000014.1:0-13720 GCA_963715825.1 Ilumatobacteraceae bacterium | reverse complement strand
ACCATCGGGTGCGAGTTCGTAGCCGAACAGCGCGACGCTGGCGAGATCGCGAACGTCGTTGCCGGCACGCGGGCGCCGAGCTGCACGATGTCGATGCCACCGACCTCGGTGACGCCGTCGACCGCTTCGACCTCGGCGCGGAGTTCGGGTCGATCCGGCTGCGGAGGAACGACGCCTGGGCCGTGTCGGAGTAGACGATCGCGTCGGCGTTCTGGGCCGCGGATGGCGCCGGTGGAGGACGCGATCAACCCGTCGAGCAGCCCGCCGAGGAACATCAGCAAGATGGCGATCAGGGTCAGGATCACGGTGGCCGTCGCGAAGCGACCCGGGCGGCGGCGCAGTTCCTTCAGCGCGAGCTTCACGATCCCACCCCCTGCCCGGTCGTGGCCTCGATCGGGTCGATCTTCAGCACGCGGCGGGTGGCAACGAGCGGACTCAGCCGCCGAGCGACAACAGCAACACCGACCAGAAGATGACCGCGGTGGTCTCGAACTGCAGGGCGATGCCGCCGAGTGCCTGTTGCGACACCGGGTAGTAGAGGAGCGTGCCGACCAGCAGCCCGATGCCGATGATCACCACCACCTGGATCAACAGCGACGACACCAAGCGGCCAGCGGGCGCGCCGATCGCACGCAACAGCGTCAGGGAGTTCGCCTTCTGGAACGTGACGATCAGGAAGAACAGCCCGGTCACGCACGGCACGACCAGCCCGTAGAGCAGGAAGATGATGTTGAACGACTGCTGCACCTGCGCAACGCCGGGCGTCTCGGCCGCAGCGTCGTCCCTGGTCAGGGCGTCGAGCGTCGAGTGACTCCGCCCGTTGATCGACGCCACCGTTTCCTCCGGCGTGAAGCCGTCGGCCGGGATCACCCCGAGCACGTTGGGCAGTGGCGTGCCGGCGTCGGGGTTCACGCTCTTGACCCCGTCGAGGTACGTGTCGTAGGAGACGAAGAGCGTCGGCGACACGTTGAGCTGCGCGTTCTCGGCGACGCCGACGATCGTGATCTCCTTGCCGCCGGGCAGCAGCGTGACGGTGTCGTCGATGTCGTAGCCGAGCTGCACGTCGGCGTCGCTGACCACCGCCTCGTCGTCGGTGGTCGCCAGGCGACCGTCGACCACGGTGGTCGGTGCCCCGATGCCGTTGCCGTCGGGGCCGAGTTCGTAGCCGATCAGTCGTCGTGTCGAACGCTTCGTCGTCGTCGTTGCCGCTCGGCAGGCCGTGAAGGTGCCCTGTCCGATCGGGCCGATCTCACCCGTTCCCGGCGCGCCGAGGACGTCGGCTCCTCCATGTCCGGGGTGATCACGCTGCCCTGGAGCACACGCTGACCGTCGACGCTGTAGACGAGCACCGGCGCGTTCTGCTCGCGGATGGCCCCGATGAAGCCGGTGATCAACCCGTTCTGCAGCGACTGCTGGAACAGGATGAGGAAGACGAGGAGTGCGATCGCCGCGATCAGCAGCGCGAAGCGCACCTTGGCGCGTGCCATTTCCTTGAAAGCGAGAAACATCGTCGGGGGACCTCGTCGGAGGACGCTACCGACGAACCCTCCGAACCGCCCGTCGTTGGCGAGCCATCGGCACCGTGGGAAGCTGCGCAGATGACGTATCCGGTTGCGCTGTACCTCCAGGACGCCCACGACATCCGCCAGGGCATCGAACTCGTGCAGTACGCCGAGGCCAAGGGGTTCGACGCTGTCTGGCAGGCCGACAGCCGACTCGTTCGTGACGCCGTGGTGCCGATGGCCGCCTTCGCGGCGAGCACCGACCGGATCAAGATCGGCTCCGGCGTCATCGACATCTGGACGCGCAACGCCGCCCGGCTCGCCTCGACGTTCTCGACGCTCGACGACCTCGCGCCCGGACGGATGATCTGCGGCCTCGGCGCGTGGTGGGACCCGCTCGCCGCCAAGGTCGGCATCGACCGGTCCCGACCGCTGAAGGTGATGCGCGAGGTCGTCGAAGCCGTCCGCGGGCTGCTCGACAACGAGACGGTGACGATCGACGGCTTCCATGTGCAGCTCGACGGGGTCGAACTCGACTACGTGCACCAGGAACGCCGCCCGAAGGACGTGCCGATCTACGTCGGTGCCACCGGCATGCAGATGATGGAGCTGACCGGGGAGATCGCCGACGGCGCGGTGCTGAACTACCTCGTGTCGCCGAGCTACAACGTCGGCGCGCTCGAGGCGCTCGAGCGTGGTGCCGCGAAGGCCGGCCGGACGCTCGACGACATCGACCGGCCGCAGCTCGTCGTGTGCTCCGTCGACGAAGACCGCCACGCAGCGCTCGACGGCGCCCGTCTGCTCGTGACGCAGTACCTCGGCCAACAACCCCACATCATGAAGGCGTCGGGGGTGCCGCAAGCGTTGCTCGACGAGATCGGCGAGGTCCTCACGTGGCCGGCGACGCACGACCAGGTCGTGGCCGCCAGCAAGCTCGTCCCCGACGACATCGTGCAGATGATCACCGCGTCCGGCACGCCGGACGAGGTGCGGGCCAAGGTCGACGAGTACGTGGCGTCGGGCTGCACCTGCCCGATCCTGTATCCCGCTCGCCGACGACGTCCACCTGATGATCGACACCTTCGCCCGCGCCTGACGTCGGAACTATCGTCGGTCCGATGCGCATCACGTTGCCGTCAGGGACCGAGGCCGAGTTCGCCGAGCCGTCCGACACCGATGACGATGCCACCATGGGCCTCGTCATCGCCCCGGACATCTTCGGGCTCCGTCCGTTGTTCGATGACATGGTCGGACGCCTGTCGTCGGTGTGGTCGATGAACGTGGTTGCGGTCGAGCCGTTCCCCGGCCTCGATCTCGGCGACGACGTCGATCCACGCTTCGCCGCCGTGCCGAACCTCGACGACGAGACCCACCTCCGCGATCTCCTCGAAGCCGCCGACGCCACCGGCTGCGAGCGTGTCGGCCTCCTCGGCTTCTGCATGGGCGGCATGTACTGCTTCAAGGCGGCGCGGAGCGACCGGTTCGCCAAGATTGCCAGCTTCTACGGGATGACCCGTCTGCCCGACGCCTGGAAGGGGCCGGGGCAGGGCGAGCCACTCGACCATCTCGCGGCCGGTCACCCCGATCGAGTCCTGGCGATCATCGGCGAGCTCGACACCTACACGCCACCCGACGACGTCATCGCGCTCGAAGCGACCGGCGTGAACGTCGTGCGCTATCCCGAAGCCGAGCACGGATTCGCCCACGCGCCCGAGCGTCCGGCGCACCGACCGGCCGACGCCGCCGACGCCTTCCAGCGCGCCCACACCTGGCTCACCCTCCGGCCCCTGGACGTCAGCGGGCGCGGAGTTCGAGGCGGTCGCGCTGGGTGATGCGGTAGGTGCGGTCGTTCTGTTCGAGCCAGCCGAGCCGGATGAAGCTGGCGATCGCCTTGTTGACGCGCTCGCGTGAGGCGCCGACCATGCCGGCCAGCTCCTCCTGCGTGACCGGCAGCGTGAACTCGTCGGTGCCGTCGGCGAGTTCGAGCAGCCGCTTCGCCGTGCGGCCGGTGACGTCGAGGAACACCGAGTCGGCCAGCGCCTCGTCGGTGACCCGGATGCGCTGGGCCAGCAGGCGAGCGACGTTCCAGAGCAGCTTCGGGTTCTCGTCGAACATCGCGAGCACCTGCGCGTACGGAATCGCCAACACCGTGGTCGGCTCGAGCGCCCGCGCCATCGCCGAACGCGGCCCGTCGTCGAGCATGCCCATCTCGCCGAACAGGTCGCCGCTGCTCCATCAGGGCCACGACGCTTTCGCGTCGGTCGATCGGATTGGCGAGGGCGATGGCCATCCGTCCCCGCAACACGAGGTACAACGATTCGGGCGGATCGCCTTCGTTGAAGAGCACGTCGCCGCGGATCAGGTGCAGTTCGTGGCCGGCCGCCGCGACGGCGTTGAGTGCGTCGGGCGACGCGTCGGCGAAGAAGTCGGTGCGGGCGAGGATCTCTTCGTGAGCCATGACATCGGTCACGGTACTACCCTGCGCCGATGTGGCCGCTGCCGAGCAGATCTGGACCATCGTCGTCGGTGGCGGCAGTGGTCGAGCGGTTCGGGACGCCCAAGCAGTACGAGCTGCTCGGCGACGGGCGGGTGATCGATCGGTCGATGGCCGTCGCCCGCGCGGCGTCGCACGGCGTCGTCGTGGTGGTGCCGCCCGAGGACGCCGAACGCGAAGGAGCGGTCGCCGGCGGGGCGACCCGCAGCGAGTCGGTTCGCGCCGGTCTGGCCGCGGTCCCCGCAGATGCCACGATCATCTGCGTGCACGACGCCGCCCGGCCGCTCGCCAGCGCCGAGATGTACGCCGGGTGATCGCCGCAGTGCACGATGGCGCCGACGCGGCGATTCCGGCGATCGCGGTTGCCGACACGATCAAGGTCGTGTCCGACGGCATCGTCGTCGCGACGCCCGACCGTGCGTCGCTCGTCGCCGTCCAGACCCCGCAGGCGTTTCGGGCGGCGTGCTGCGCGCAGCCCACGAATCCGGTGGCGACGCCACCGACGATGCAGCGCTGGTCGAGCAGCTCGGCGGCGTGGTCGTGGTCGTCGACGGTGAGGTGAGCAACCGCAAGATCACCGTGCCCGACGACCTCGTGTGGGCGCGAACCAGCTGCGTCCGGCAGCGATCGAGGGGCCGTCGTGACGCGTGCCCGAGTTCCGTGTCGGCCAGGGATTCGACATCCACCGGTTCAGCACGGATCCCGATCGGGTCATGGTGCTCGGTGGGTGCCACTTCGACGGCGTGATCGGCCTGGACGGCCACAGCGATGCCGACGTCGTCGCGCACGCCTGCGCCGACGCGCTGCTCGGCGCGGCCGGCCTCGGCGACATCGGGATGCACTTCCCGGACACCGACGACCGATGGCGAGGCGCCGACTCGATGGCGCTGCTGCGCCACGTCGTCGGCCATGCTCGCCGAGGACGGCTGGCGAGCGTCCAACATCGACTGCGCCGTCGTGTGCGAACAGCCCAAGATCGCCCCGTACCGTGACGAGATGCAACGCAACCTGACCGCGGCGGTCGGCGCGCCGGTCACCGTGAAGGGCAACCGTGCCGAACAGCTCGGTGCCATCGGCCGCTCCGAAGGCGTCGTGTGTTTCGCAACGGCGCTGATCCACCGACCCGTCGGCGGTCGCCGAATCATGAGCGGACGTCGTCGTCCGAGCACGTCGGCGGCTCGAATCGGCGTCGTGGTCCTCGGGTACGCCCAGCGGTAGTCGGGCGGCAAGCCGAGCAGCCGGGCCGCCGCCGCGAGTCGGGCGGCAGGCCGCCCCGGACGGTGGCCGGCGGCGCCGCTCGAAGTCCGGCGGTCGTTCCGGCGTCCGCAGGGCGGCGGTCGCGAGGGTGCCGGCGGCGGGGACGCCGGCGGCGCGAAGGGGCTCGGCGGACGTCAGGTCGAGGGTCGTCAGGCGGTGCGCGAGCTGCTGATGGCCGAGCGACGCAAGGTGCACGAGGTCTGGATCAGCGCGGAGCTCGAAGGTGACCCCGGCGTGGCCGACATCGTCGAGATCGCCGCGGCCCGTCGTGTCCCGCTGCTGCACGTCGCTCGGGCCCGCCTCGAACGTGAGGCTCGCAGCGAGGCACCGCAGGGTGTCCTGGCCCATGCAGCCGAGATCCCCGAAGCCGACTTCGGTGAGCTGCTCGGGGCGGCACGGCTGGCGCGTCGACGAAACCGTTCCTGGTCGCCGTCGACGGGGTCACCGATCCGGGCAACCTCGGTGCGATCATCCGCAGCTGCGACGGCGCCGGCGTGAGCGGTGTGCTGCTCCCGAGACATCGGTCGGTGCACGTCACGCCGACGGTGGCCAAGGCGTCGGCGGGTGCGGTCGAGTACGTACCGATGGCGCTCGTCCCCGGGCTTCCCGCGCGCCGCTCAAGCAGCTCTCCGAGCACGGCATCTGGATCGTCGGTCTCGACGACGGTGCCGACCGCAGCCTCTACGAGATCGGTCCGCTGGCGACCGAACCGATCTGCGTCGTGCTCGGCGCCGAGGGTGCCGGGCTGTCGCGACTGGTGCGTGAACGGTGCGATTCGATCGTCGGCATCCCGATGGCTGGGCCGCGTCAGTTCACTGAATGTTTCGACGGCTGCGGCGATTTCTCTGTACGAAGTCTCAAGGTTGCGTCAGCGAAATGCCGTAATTTCTTGATGAATGGACGACATGGGTCACACCTTCACGCACCGACCTGCTGTCGTCAGCCGACGCGGCGTCCGCACGCCCGTTCGGACGTCGCGCCTTCATCGCCGGCACCGCCGGTGCCGTCGCCGGCGCGACGCTGCTGTCGGGCACCGCAGCGGGCCGTCGAGCCGGGTGCCAGCTTCTTCGAGGTCGTCGAGCAGCGACGCCTCTGCGACACTCGCAACCGCCCGGGTCCCCGGACGGTTCGGCTATCAGCGTCTCGGCGACAAGTGCATCCGCGTCGGGATCGCCAGTCAGCGCGGCGTTCCCGCCGACGCGGTTGCGGCCGTCGTCAGCGTCACCGCGGTCAGCAAGGGCGCCGGCTGGAACTTCGTCACCGTGTTCCCTGCCGGCGAGCCGATGCCGGACACCTCGAGTCTCAACATGTCGGCCTTCGACGGCGCGGTTGCGAACCTGGTCACCGATCAAGCTCGGCGGCGGCGGCGTCGACCTGGTCTCCTTCGTCGGCTGCGACCTGATCGTCGACCTGATCGGCGTGTATCGACCGACCGCCGCTCCGGTGGCCTCGGGGCGCCTCGTCGCGTTCCCGTCGGCTGTTCGAGCGCTCGACACCCGCTCGGGCGCCGCAGCCCGGCTGTCGGATCGATCTCGCGGGTCAACCTGAACGGTCTCGTCCCGTCGGATGCGACGGCCGTCGTCGGCACGCTGACCGCCGTCACCGCCGTGCCGTGCCCGGCTTCGTGACGGCGTTCCCCGTGGCAGCGCGGTGCCCGACACGTCCAACCTCAACGTCGGCGCCGGTGAGACCCGAGCCGTCGGGGTGATCACCCGGCTGGGATCCGACGGCGGTGCCGTCGGCGTCGATCTGTACAACTTCTGCGGCGCGCACCTCTTGTTCGACGTCGTCGGCTACATGACCGGGCCCAGCCGAACGACGTGTCCGCCGACGGGCTGTTCGTTCCGATCACCCCCACCCGGATGCTCGACACCCGCCGCGACGAAGATGCGGTCGTGGCACGGCGGCACCACGCAGTTCAGGCTTCCGGCGCCGATCAACACCCGCGCCCAGGCGGTCGCGATGAACCTCACCGTGACCGGTACGATCGACGCCGGGTTCTTCACGGTGTACGCCGCGCAGACCCTGCGCCGCGAGGTGTCGAACCTCAACGTGACCGGGTCGGGGCAGACGGTTGCCAACCACGCGATCTGTCGCATCAGCAACGTCGGCGTCGCGTGCTACTCCTATGGTGCCGCGCACATCATCTGCGACGTGATGGGCTGGTACACCGGCACGCCCGAGTCGGCCACCACCGGGCCGCCGATCAATCCGCCGCCTCCGGGCGGCCCGATCCCGTGGATCGTGCAGATTCCCCGGCTCGGACTCACCCACACCGTGCTCGACGGTGACGCCAACCGAATCGTCGACTCGGGCAACACCTGGCACTGGACCGGCACCGGGCTGGTCGGGCCAGGGTGGCAACATGCGTGCTGTTCGGCCACCGCACCGAGGCCGGCGGCCCCTACCGCAACCAGCACCTGCTGCGCGGTGGCGACGAACTGATCATCTACACCTCCGACCAGCGTCGCTACAGCTATCGGATGGTCGCCGAGTTCATCACGAGCAAGTACGCCAACGACATCCTCGGCGCCACACGGCGCATCGGTGGCGAGACCGTGTCGCTCGTTGCGTGTTCCAAGACGAATCGCTGCCGACCAGCCTCGAGTACCGGCTGATCACCACCTTCTCGCTGGTGCGCTGGGAAGACCTCGGCTGACGCCCGCCTGGATATCCTGGGCGCCCACGCCGGGTTAGCTCAGTTGGTAGAGCACTTGATTTGTAATCATGAGGTGGCGAGTTCGATCCTCGCACCCGGCTCCACGATCACCCCAGCTGAGAGGCCATTTTTGGCTGAAGCGCTCAGTCGGAATTCGGTCAGGTGTCCACGAGGTGTCCACAGAGGACTAGCGTGGCCTCATGAAGGGCACGCTGCGCAAACCCCGCACGCCGGGTGGCTCGTGGAGCTATCGCCTCGACCTGGGTTACGACGACAGCGGCGAAGCGCCGTCAGCGACAGGTGGGCAGTTTCGCAACGAAGCGTGAGGCGCAGGCAGCATTGAACGATGCGCTTGCCGGCCTCCAGCACGGCACCTACGTTGCACCGTCGAAGCAAACCGTTCGCGATTTCCTCGTGGTGTGGATCGACACGATCAAGCCCGAGGTGGCGCTGACGGCGTGGACGAACTACGGCGAAGTGGTCGAGCGCTACGTGCTGCCGTATCTCGGTGCCAAACGCCTGGCCGAGCTGTCGCCGATGGACATCAAGCGCTGGCACGGCGACTTACTCGATCACGGTCGGCGTGACGGGACACCGTTGGCGGTCAACTCGGTCAAGCTCGCCCATCGGGTGTTGCACCGTGCCCTCGCTGACGGTGTCCGGTGGAACGTGCTGCCGACCAACCCGGTGAGTTCGGTGCGGGTGCCGAAGGGCGGGCACCAGGAGATGACCGTGTGGACGTCCGAGGAGGCGCGGCGGTTCCTCGACTCGCTGACCGACGACCGGCTGCGGGGACTCTGGGCGCTCGCACTGCACACCGGGATGCGCCGAGGAGAATTGGCGGGGCTCCGCTGGAGCGACGTCGACCTCGAAGCGGCAACGCTGACGGTTGCGCAGCAACGCACGACTGCCGGCAAGCAGACGGTCACCACCACGCCGAAGGCGCGTAGCCAACGACAACTGCTGCTCGCCGCGTCGACGGTCGAGGTGCTGAGAGATCATCGGCAACGCCAGCAACAGGAACGTGAGGCCGCGGGCGTGGCGTGGGTGGAGTCCGGCTACGTGTTCGTCGACGAGGGCGGCACACCGCTGCTGCCGCAGCGTCTCACCAAGATGTTCGCAACGGCGATCGCCCGGGTCGATGTCCCGAAGATTCGACTGCACGATGTGCGACACACGATGGCGACCACTGCACTCGAGGCCGGGGTGCATCCGAAGGTCGTGCAGGAACAACTCGGTCACGCCACGATCGCGGTCACGATGGACATCTACTCGCACATCCCCCAAGCCGTCCGTCGTGAGAGCGCTGGGCGCATCGCTGGGCTCTTCGAATAGCGGGTTCAACGCGTGGTCAGATCTCGACGCTGGTGTTGCGTGTTGTGCTGGCCGCGGCCGAATCCAGCAGCGCCTCGATGGCGGTCGTCGGCACGACGATTCGTCGCCCGAGGCGGAGCGACGGAATGACGCCCCGACGCACGCACTCGTAAGCGCTCGACCGTGAGATGCCGAGCACCGTCGCTGTCTGGGTCACCGTCATCGTCGCCAGGTTGGGTCTCGTGCTCATCGTGCTCCTCCGTCGGGCCGGGGAGCACTGCGGTGTCCTCCCTCACCCGTGTAAAGGCCGTCGCCTCCGTCGAACAGGACAAGTTGGGTCTGGCGCAGGTCGCATCGGCCGGACCGGTGCTGCGAGATTCGCCTCCGCTGGTCGTCCGGGTCGGGCTGGAGCGAGGTCCGGCTCTGCTCGGTCGTGCGAGATCGGGTGGCCAGTGTGGCGGGGGTTCGGAGGTCCGGTCGTGTGAGGTCCGGTCGTCGTCGGGGCGGTTCGCCTCGTCGGGTCGTGTCCTGTCGGAGGTCGGGTCCGGGGGTCGTGCGCGCAGGCGGTGGGAGGGGATACACCTTTGCAGGTTTCCCCGAATGGGAAACCTGGCGACCCGATCAGTCAGTTCGGTGCGATCTGTCGTGCGCGTGTTGGACGGCGGTCAGCGCGAGCCCGACGAGTCGGCGGGCTTCGAGTGTCGGTCGGGTTCGATGTCTTCGGGGTAACGCCCGGCTACCGCCCAGGGTGCGAGGTCGGTCAGCGCGGCGATGTCGAATTCGTCATCGTGTGATTCTGGAAGCAGCCCGGCGAGAAGGTCGAGGCGGTGCGACTTTGGAAAGTCGATTCCGAGATGCACGAGCATTGCCTTGACGGCCTTCTCGGCTGCCTGTTGGGCGTGGAAGCACGCAGCCCATTCCACGCCGATTTCGGAGTTCAGCACGAGGTCCGCGATCGCGAGATCGTCGTTGGCTTTCGCGAGCCAGCTCTGAGCGGTCGACGCCGATGTTTCGGGCTCGTCAGTCACGTTGATACAGGCAGCGTCCGTCGAGGACGGCAGCCCGTTCGATCGTGCCGGGGGTCTGGCTTCGAGCCTGGTAGCGATCAGGCTCGGTGAACGACACGTCGAACGGGGCGCTCGAAGTTGATGCCTTGAACGCCCGGACTTTGAGGTCGATGGCGTCTCGAGGGTCGTATGAGTCGAGCACGACGAGCAGGTCGATGTCGCTGTCTCCGTCGTCGTCCCCTCGGGCAACCGAGCCGTAGAGCCACACGGCGGCGGGATCGAATTCGGCGACGAGATCGGCAATGACAACCTCGGCCCATTCGTCGAGTCGCCGACCATCCCAAACGGCTTTGCCGTTTTCGATCGCCCAGGTGCTCGACATGGTTCAACAGTAGTTCGTCGCGACGTGTTGGCGTCCGACGGCGTGCCGAGGGTCGAAGGTTCCCGTCAGGGGAACCTGCAAAGGTGTATGCCCTCCCACACCAGCGCGCACGACCTGCCGAACCCGACCTCCGACAAGACACGACCCGACGGGCGGACCGCCCCGAACGACGCCCGGACCTCACACGACCGGACCCTCCGGACGCCCACCGCACTGCCCGACCCGAACTCCCACTTGGACGAAGGTAGGTGCAGACCCCCCACGAACACGGGCGACCACCAAGCATGGGCGTTCGACCGAAGCGCGCCGGAGCGGACTCTTCCCGTCGAGGCACCGCCGCCGGGTCCGTCGGCCGCACGACGAGGCACACGATCATGCCGCTGAGCAGGAGTGATCGTGTGTCGTGTGCCCTGATCGTGCGGCGCGGCGGCTGGCGAGGAAGCGTCGGCGGTGAACATCGACGTCGACTGTCTGCGGCGCAGGCGTCTGAGTCCTCGTTCGAAATCGAGGCCAGTGGCACCACGTGTCCAGGATCACCCTCGTTCACGCCCTCCACCCATGGCCGGAACGCCCGGAGTGATCGGACACCTACCCGCTCACTCAGCTGCCGTACCCGAGCGGGTCCGTCTCCTCGTCGCGGGGTGATTATGCGCTACCCGACCGGGGGCCTGACCTCAAACACTTCGCATGATATGTGGGTGTCGTTGGGGCCCGTAGTGTCTCGGCGAGCGGGCTCGATGGTGAGGAGCTCGTGATGCGTTGGAAGCCGGTTGTGGTGCAGTCCGAAACGTCCCACGGGTCGCTGGTGGTGACGGTCGGTCATCCGCTCGTCGACGCGTATCTCGAGTTCTTGCGGGCTCGTGCGAGGCCGAACACGATCCGGGCGGTGGCGTTCGATTTGAAGGTGTTCTTCACCTTCGTCGACAAGACCCCGACCCGGGTGACCTCCGCGGATGTGATGGCGTTCATCACCGCCCAACGCAACGGCGATGGCGGCGGCAAGGTGGTGTCGATCGACCGGTCGGAGGGGTTGTCGCCGCGCACGATCCGGCGGCGGTTGTCGTCGGTGTCGGGGTTCTACGCGTATCTGATGGTGCGTGATGACACCTCGGTGACGCGTAACCCGGTGCCGCGTGGGTTGGTGACTCGTCATCAACGGTCGGGTCCTCGTCGTCGAGCACCGTTGGTGCGCACACCGGTGACGTTGCCGAGGGTGTTGTCACCGTCTGATGTGGATCGGTTGGTGGCGGCGTTGCGGACTGAGCGGGATCGGGCGATGGTCGACGCGATGCTGCTCGGCGGGTCTGCGTCGTTGCGAGGTGCTCGGGTTGCGGCTCGAAGATGTCCGCTCAGCCGAACGCAAGGTGTTCATCGCCGATGGCAAGGGCGGCCGGCAACGACTGATTCCGATGTCGGCACGATTCTTCACGACCCTGGCGCGCTATCTCGACCACGAACGCCCAACCGACGCGTCGACCGATGCGGTGTTCGTGGTGTTGCGCGGCCCGACGTCGTGGGGCTGCGTTGTCGGCGTTCGGGCTCGATGAGATCATGCGCGGCGCCCGCCGCCGCGCCGGTCTCGAACAGGCGTCATGCCATCAGCTGCGCCACACGTGTTTCACCCGGCTGCGTGAGGCCGGCATGTCGATCGAAGCGTTGCAGGCTCAGGCCGGTCACGCCTCGATCGAAACGACGCAGGTGTATCTGCACCTCACCAACGACTGGCTCGCGAGCGAGTATCGCAAGGCCGCCGATCTCATCGATCTCGCCAACGCCGAGGTGCTCAAGTGATCGCTGTCCCGGCCCCCGATGTCGCAGGCGACTCGCCCGAGGTCCCCGACAAGTGGATCACGATTCATGCCGCAGCACCGTTGCTGGCCGCGACGATGTTGGCCTATCTGGCCCAGATCACGGTGTCCATGCGACCGGCGACCGTGCGTTCAACGGAGACTGACCTTCGGATTCTCGCCGAGTTCCTCATCGACCACGACCCGGCGTTGAGTGGTGCTGGCGACATCGACCGATCTCACATCGAGGCGTTCAAGCTCTGGCAACGCGCCCAGCCGGGAACACCGGGGCGACCGTTCAAGGAGTCGTCATTCCGGCGGCGCATGTCGATCCTGCGCATGTTCTTCATCCGCATCGTCGAGTGGGACTGGGACGACGCCCCCGCCAGGGTGCCAATCCTGTTCGGTGACGTTCCCAAACGCGACGAGTCACTGCCGAAGTTCCTCGACGACGGCGACTACGCCAAGTTCATGCGTGCCGTCGCCGACGAACCCACCCTGTTCCGTCGCCTCGGTGTCGAGCTGCTCGCACGCACCGGGATGCGCGTCGGTGAACTCTGCGACCTCGAGGCCGACGCGGTCACGATCATGAACGGCGAACCATGGCTGCGGATCCCCGTCGGCAAACTCCACAACGACCGCTACGTGCCATTGCAGCCGATCCTCGTCGAGCTGATCGCCGAGTATCAGGCCAGCGACGGGCCGTTCACTCCCGGCCGGCTCCTCTCAGGCGCCGAGGGACCGCTGAACCGATACGCCGTCGACCGTTGGATCAAGACCATTGCTCGTCGCGCCGGGCTCACCACCAACGTCCACCCCCACCGGCTCCGGCACACCTTCGCCACCCAAGCCATCAACCGCGGCATGACCATCGACGTCATCGCCGTGCTGCTCGGACACCGATCCTTGGACATGACCCGCCGCTACGCCCAGATCTCCAACCAAGTCGTCGCCGCCGAATACGCCGCCGTCGCTGCCAAAGTCGAAGCGCTCTACACCGCCGGTGACGAACTCGACGCCGACGCGATCGGGCCCAAGATGCGATGCGTCCGAGACGAGGTCCACCACCGACTCTTGGGCAACGGCTGGTGCCAACGACCCGCCCAGCTCGACTGCAGCTACGAGTCGATCTGCGAGACCTGCGTCCACTTCACCACCGACGCCACCTTCCAACCCGTCGTGCTCCGCCAACGCGACCACGCCACCAACAACAACCAGACCGCCCGAGCCGAACTCTTCACCACGCTCCTCGCCGAAATCGGAGACGAACAATGACCGCCAACTCTTCCTTGACAGCCGACACCTACATATCGCCGGT